>CAZBAX010000022.1:0-80674 GCA_964489725.1 uncultured Anaerolinea sp.
CTTACAGCCTTACTCTCCAACACGATCCTTCCGTCCATTAGCAACCCTGTCGTGCAACAGGCGGTAAAGGATAACGCCAACCCGATCTTATACAGGTTTCTGCTCTTTGGCCTAACGCTTGTCATCATGATGGCCGTTCGACCAGAGGGCTTATTACCCAGCGCGCAAATCCGGCAGGAATTGCATGCGGCTGAGGAACTTCCTGTTGACACACCAGACAAGCTGAAGTCCGGAAAGAAGCCGAATGAGGCGTCGATATGAATCTCTTCGAAGCTCACAAAGTAACCAAGATGTTTGGTGGACTCACTGCCGTCCACAATGTCGATTTCACACTTGAAAAAGGAATGATCGCCGGTTTGATCGGGCCAAACGGCGCCGGTAAGACCACATTTTTCAATGGCATCACCGGAATCTACCAGATCACCAGCGGGTCGATGACGTTCGATGGCAAGGACATCACAAAACTGAAACCGTTCCAGATCACTGCGCTGGGCATCGCCCGGACGTTCCAGAACATTCGCTTGTTCTCCAACATGAGCGCGATCGAAAACGTGCTGGTCGGCGAGCATGTGCGGCTGAAATCGAATTTGATCGGACAGATCCTGCACACGGCAGCTACCATGAAAGAGGAAGCAGATGCGCGTGCCAAAGCGTTGGATATGCTCGAATTCGTGGGACTCAAACGCTCAGATGCAGAAGTGACCGCCAAGAATCTACCGTACGGTATGCAGCGTCGCCTCGAGATCGCCCGGGCGCTTGCCACCGAACCCAAGCTGCTGCTGCTCGACGAGCCCACAGCGGGCATGAATCCGAACGAGACTCTCGACCTGACAAGCTTCATCCAGCGGCTGCGCAAGGAACTGGGACTCACCATCCTGCTTATCGAGCATCATATGCGCGTGGTGATGGGAATCTCAGACCGCGTCTCTGTGCTGGATTATGGTGAGAAGATCGCAGAAGGACTCCCCGCAGACGTGCAGAAGAATGAGCACGTTGTCGAAGCCTATCTTGGCAAAGGCACAGTCACAAAGTAAAGGCAGGATAGATAACCATGCTTGAACTCAAAGATGTACATACCTACTACGGCAACATCCATGCCTTGAAAGGGATCTCACTACACGTTAACAAAGGTGAGATCGTTACTCTCATTGGGTCGAACGGCGCAGGCAAAAGCACCACACTCCGCACCATTCAAGGCATCAACCGGCCGCGTTCCGGTTCCATCATGCTCGAAGGCTTGGAGCTTGATAAACTGCCGGCGCATGAGATCGCGTATCACGGCATAGCGCAAAGCCCCGAAGGGCGCATGATCTTCCCGCGTATGACCGTGCTCGAGAACCTCGAGATGGGAGCTTACACACGGAAGACCAGAGAAGGGTTTGACAGTGATTTGGAGCGTGTGTTCAATCTCTTCCCACGCCTCAAGGAGCGTATCACCCAAAAAGGAGGGACGCTCTCAGGTGGCGAACAGCAAATGCTTGCCATGGGACGCGCCCTGATGGCACGCCCGCGCATCCTCCTGCTCGATGAGCCTTCTATGGGGCTCTCCCCCATTCTGGTGGAATTGATCTTCGACATCATTGTGACAATCAACAAGGAAGGAACGACGATCCTGCTGGTGGAACAGAACGCGCTTATGGCGCTGACCATCGCCCACCGTGCTTATGTGATCCAGACGGGTGAGATCATTTTGGCAGACGAAGCCGCCAAGCTCAAGGAGAATGAGATGGTGCGCAAGTCATATCTGGGCATTGCATAACCCCGACACAAGCTCAATCTGACCGAGACCCGTTTTCATCACAGGAAGACGGGTCTCTTGGTATACCGCACTCTGTCACACACTTGCCCTGGGGCAGTGCCAGGGCAAGTGTGTGACCATGGGAATTATATAAATCATATGGAGTCAGGGAGTTGGCTCCCGAAAGCCGCCAGCAGCGCTGCTGGCTGACGCCAAAATTTCAAAATGAATATTCCAACCACAGCAGATATTGTCATCATCGGCGGCGGCGTGATGGGAGCCAGTGCGGCCTATCATCTCGCACAACGCGGCCTGAGGAAGATCCTGTTGCTCGAAAAAGAAGGGTTCTTCGGCGCCGGCGCGACCGGGCGATGTGCAGGCGGCGTCCGCTATCAATTCTCTACAGAGATCAATATCAAACTTTCGCTGGAGAGCCTGCCAATGCTCGAGCGCTTCCGCGAAGAGATCGGGCAGGACATCGATTATCAGCAATGTGGATATCTGCTGATCGCGACGAACGTAAAGGATGCGGCTGCATTTAGGAAAAATGTCGAGCTACAGAATAGTCTTGGCATACAGACTCAACTTCTCAGCAGAGAGGATATCCGCGCACGGTTACCGATGATGAAATTCGAGGATGCCATCCTGGGAACGTTCCATCAGAAAGATGGGCTGGTGGATCCCAATAGCGTGGTCGCTGGGTATGTCAGTGCCGCGCAGAAGATGGGAGTAAAAGCATTCACGGATACCGAGGTAACTGGAATCCACGTCAGCCACGGGAAAGTGGAACGCGTGGAAACAAGTCAGGGTATCGTGCAGACTCGTATGATCCTGAATGCGGCGGGTCCCTGGTCGGGTCAGGTCGGGGAGATGGCGGGAGTTAACATCCCCATCGTCCCAATCCGCAGGCAAATGTTTACGACCAATGCTTTACCGGAAATCCCACCCGATTTTCCGTTCGTGATCGATTTTGGTCAGGCACTGTATTTTCATCGGGCAGGAGATGGTTTGCTGATCGGCATGAGCAATCCGAATCAAGCGCCGGGCTTCGATCAGAGTGTGGACGAAGAATTCGAGTATACAAATCTCGAAGCTGCATTGCAACGAATGCCACTGCTCGAACATGCCAGCCGCGCCTCCCATTGGGCAGGTTTGTATGAAGTGACGCCCGATGCGCATCCAATATTTGGAGGATGTGACCTCGAAGGCTTTACGATGTGCACCGGTTTCTCTGGTCACGGCTTCATGCATGGACCCGTTGCCGGGAAGCTTATGAGCGAATACATCGTCGATGGGAAGTTTTCCACCCTGGATGTCTCCCTGCTCGACCTGGCACGCTTCGAAGAAGGAAGATTAATAAGAGAATATAATGTAGTGTAATCTATGCTCTTGCAGGGGCTCAGCCCCTGCAAAGCGGAAAAACCTTATGCCATCAGCAGAAATCATAACCATTGGGACCGAAATATTACTTGGTGAGATCGTCGACACCAACACACGCTATATTGCGCGAACACTGCGCGGTATGGGCGTCGATTTGTATCGCACCATCACGATCGGCGACAACGTCGATCGTATTGCCTCGGCGATCAGGCATTCGATGGAACGGGCTGAGATCGTCATCACCACCGGCGGGCTGGGCCCCACTGTGGATGATCCCACGCGGGACGCAGTGGCCAAAGCGATCGGTGTCGAGACAGAATTCCGCGAAGACCTTTGGCAACAGGTCGTCGGGATCATTTCGCGTTATGGTCGCAAGCCCTCTGAAAATCAGAAACGCCAGGCCTATGTTCCCCTAGGTGCGATCGGGATTCCAAACCCGGTGGGCACCGCGCCATGCTTTATCGTCGAGACGGAACGCAACGCCGTGCTGTCGCTGCCCGGTGTTCCCCACGAGATGGAGCATATCCTGCACGAGTCGATGATCCCTTATTTGCAGAAGCGCTTCGATCTGAGTCAGATCATCAAGATCCGTGTTCTGCACTGTGCCGGCTTGGGTGAGGGCATGATCGATGAAAAGATCGCCGACCTGGAAATGTTAAGCAACCCAACCGTGGGGCTTGCCGCTCACACGGGCGTCGTGGACATACGGATCGCGGCCAAGGCAAAGAACGAAAGCGACGCCGATGCGATGATCACGCAGATCGAGAACCAGGTCCGCGAACGGCTCGGCGATGTGGTCTTCGGGGCAGATGAAGACGAACTGGCAGACGTGGTCCTTAACACGGTGGCAAAACGCGGCTGGACCCTGATCGGGATCGAATCCGGGCTGGATGGATTGCTGGCCCGAAAAATTCCACACACGACCGTTCTATCCGCACTGTCAGTTGATTCCCTTATCGCAGCCTTGCGCGCCGCCCGGGCCGAATCCAATGCCGACGCGGCGTTGGGCGTGGCCATGTATCTCGAAGATCGCGCCGCAGAAATGGCATTGATCACTCCGCAGGGCGAGAAGACTCACCACATCACCTATGGCGGACCGCCGCGCAGCCTGGCGCGCTGGTCTGTAAACGTGGCGCTCGACTGGCTGCGCCGACGCGCCATGGAGACCGACTAAAATGCCGCGCCGCAGGAATCAGCAGTCGCATGTGTGGGTCTATCTGATCTGGGGACTCAACGGGTTTGCGCTTCTACTCTTGACGGGCTTCGCCATCTTTTATCGGACGAGCCTGAGCGCATCCGCGGCAGACGAAGCCACCGCAACCCTGCCCCCTGGTGCAACACGCGAAATCCCACCCACCAGTTACTTTCTGCCAACCCTGACGAAGAATCCGTACTTCACGCCGTATGTATTCGAAACATCCACACCGTTTCTGCTGCCCGATGGACCGCGCCCCGGTGTGATCGGTTTCTCGCTGGCGGGACGTCCGATCGAGGTGTACGCATTTGGCGCCGGTGAAAGAGAATATCTTATCGTGGCTGGAATCCACGGCGGCTACGAATGGAATACCATTGCACTGGCAAATGAACTGATCACGCACATCAATGAGAATCCGGGCGTGATCCCCACCGATGCAAAGCTGTACATCATCCGCAACATGAACCCGGACGGTGAAGCGCGCGATCATGGCGTGGATGGTCGCGTCAACAACAACGGCGTGGACCTGAACCGCAACTTCCCGGCCAATAACTGGACCGCCGAGTGGGACCGCGATGGCTGCTGGATCTATCGTCCCACCACAGGTGGCGCGTATGCAGGCTCGGAGCCGGAGACAAGAACGGTGATGGCATTCATCGGCAGCCATAAGCTCGACGCTATGATCAGCTATCACAGCGCGGCTCTGGGAGTCTTCCCCGGCGGCGTTCCGTGGACTGCCGATTCGAAGCGGCTGGCCAAGGCGTTAGCCAAAGCAACCGATTATCCCTATCCGCCGCTGGATACGGGATGTGTGTACACTGGCACGCTCGCCGATTGGGCCGTGGAGAACGGCGTCGGCGCGGCTGTGGATATGGAACTGGCCGATCACAAGAACACCGATTTTTCGAAGAATCTGAAAGCGCTGAATGTACTCTTGAATTTTGTACCGTAGATTTTGCCGCTCTGAGCGGAGTGGCGCCTTAAGCTCCACGCAGTCGAAGTGTGGCGTACTAAGGCAAGTCAGATTTACCTGAAAAGCCCTTCGACTACACTCGTCGCGAAATACGCTCCTCGCTCCGCTCAGGGCGAGGGTCTCAAAGGAGCATACATGACCCAGCAAGTCGACACTATCTTCACAAACGCTTTTGTCCTCAGCATGGACGAAAACCTGACCCAATATTCGCCCGGCGCGGTAGCTGTGCGCGGCGATAGTATCGTGGCAGTTGGCACGGTAGACGATATCGCCAATGACTATTCTGCCGCTGAACGATTCGATTGCCAGGGGAAAATCCTCATGCCTGGGCTCATCAACGCCCACACGCATGTGCCCATGACTCTGTTGCGCGGTCTCGCAGATGATCTGCGGCTCGACGTCTGGCTGATGGGTTATATGATGCCCGTGGAACGTGAATTCGTCTCGCCCGAGTTCGTCCGTTTGGGGACGCTGCTGGCCTGCGCAGAACAGATCCGCAGCGGGGTCACCACGTTTAATGACATGTACTACTTCGAAGAGGATGTGGCCAAAGCCGCGGCAGATGCAGGGATGCGGGCTGTGTGCGGGCAGACCGTCATGAAGTTCCCCGCACCTGATGCCGCCTCGTTCGAAGACTCGCTGCAAATGGCGCGCGAGTTCATCCAGCGCTGGAAGGATCATCCGTTGATCGTTCCGGCGGTGGCTCCACACGCGCCTTACACCTGTACCGCCGAGATCCTTCAGGCAACGGCACAATTGGCCAAAGAATTCGATGTGCCGCTTCATACACACCTCGCAGAGACAGCCTTCGAAGTGGAAAACATGCGCAACGATCAGGGTATCCCGGTCATTCCCTACGTGAAGAAGCAGGGATTGTTCGAAGCCAAGGTGATCGCCGCGCATTGTGTACATATCGACAGCGGTGAGATGCGCACGTTGCTGCATGCCAACGCGGGCGTGTCGCACAACCCCTCGTCGAATCTCAAGCTTGCATCCGGGTTTGCACCCGTGATGAAGATGCTCGAAACCGGCCTCAATGTAGGCATTGGCACGGATGGCCCTGCCTCGAACAACGACCTCGACATGTTCGAAGAAGTACGCCTGGCTGCATTCGTGGCCAAAGCTATCACCAACGACCCGACCTCCCTGCCGGCTTCGCAGGCGTTGCTTATGGCAACCCGGCTTGGCGCCCAAGCGCTTCACATCGGGCATCTGACGGGTTCCCTGCAAGCAGGCAAGCGCGCCGACCTGATCGTTGTCGACGTGTCCGCGCTGCACAACTCGCCGTCCTTCAAGCGCGCCGCAGACAATGCCTACGCCCAGGTTGTGTATGCGGGTAAATCGACAGACGTGAGCGATGTGATGGTCAACGGGAAATGGCTGATGCGTGACCGTCGACTGCTGACGTTGAAGGAAGACGAACTCGTGGAGGAGGCAAATCAGATCGCTCGCAAGATCGATGCATTCCTGATCGCGCGCGAACAATCTGTGCTCTCGAAACTCATCGCACTCGGGGGCTCGCTCGAACAGGAGTCGTTCGAGGTGCAGGTCAAGGTCAAGATCACGGACTCAGACCCCATCATCCAGGCATTGAAGCGGCCCGAGATCGAGATCATCCGCAAACGGCACTACCACGAGCACGATGTCTATTTCTTCTTCGACGATCCATCGCAGGGACGTTTGCGCTATCGCGAGGATGATTTTATGGATGATATGAAAAAGATCGTCACGAACGTGCGCGCCCGGCTGACCCTGATCGGGCAGAAACGGGAGGGCAAATTCGAAGATGTATTGCTATCGCGCAGCCGTTATATTGCGCCCGCGGCACAGTCCTTACGTTTTTATCGCGAATACTTCAAGCCGAAATCAGAAATTGTCCTTCAAAAGGACCGTTTGCGCTGGCTGATCGAGTACAAAGGCGAGGAATTTTTCGTTAATCTTGATGAAATGAAGGAACCTCCGCTTGGTTACTTCCTCGAGATCAAGAGCCGCACCTGGAGCCGCAAAGATGCAGAAGAGAAGGCCCAGCTCACCAATCAATTACTGGACCTGCTCGGTGCGTCTGGCAGCGAAACTGTGACCCAGGATTACATCGATATTGTGGGTGAAGTATAACCTTGTACATGTCGTTGCGAGTGGCGCTTACAGCGCCACGAAGCAATCTCCTTATCGACGGAATACTCTACCTCACGAAAATTTTCCACTTCTCATGAGATTGCTTCGTCGCTATGGCGCCATGGTGCCACTCCTCGCAATGACATGTTGTTCATAAGGAGTCTTTTTGAAATTACTGTTAAACATTCTTTCTACCCTATGTGCCATCCTGTTTGTCATTACCGGTGTCATTGTCCTGATTCTGTTCAATATCGAGAGAAAGGTTTTCGTATCGTCGACGTATAAAGATGCTTTTGAAGAGCAGGGACTCTACGACCGTATGCCTGCGCTGCTGGCAACCGCATTGCACAGCATGATCGCACAGAATCCAGGGGCGTATCCGTTCCTGAAGGAACTTTCCGCGGAAGATTGGCAATCCACGATCGCATCACTGCTGCCACCCGAGGAACTGCGGGCCGTGGCCGATGGCGCGCTCGATTCCACGTTCGATTACGTCAACAACAAAGCCGATTTTGCCGTGATCACGCTTGTCCCGGTCAAGGCGCGTCTCGTCGGCCAATCGGGCGTGGACATCATCACGCAGTTCCTGAACACGCAGCCGGCCTGCACAATCGAGCAGCTTCAACAAATGGCGCTTGGATTTCTCGGCGGGAACATCGCGCTCTGCAACCCACCCCCAGAGGCCATGGGACTGATCCTGCCGTTCCTGCAACCGCAAATGCAGACGATTGCGGCGGCATTTCCAGACCAGGTGACTATCATTGCTGGAACCGAGAGTGGAACTCCGAACGACCCGCGCTTGCGCCTGCATATGATTCGCTCGGCAGTGCGATTCTCGCCATTTTTTGTTTTTCTGCTCCTGCTCGCGGTCGCCGTATTTGCCGTGCGGAGTTTCAGAGATCTCTTCATTTGGTGGGGTTGGCCGCTGTTGATCGTGGGCGCCACTTCAGCCTTGATCGCGCTGATCGGTACGCCGTTGATCAGTCTGTTACTGCAATTCCTGATCGAGACGCAGGGGACAATACTCCTGCCGCCATTGTTTGCATCCACCATCGCAGAGACCGCAGGCGGTGTCGCGAAGCAGGTGCTTTCGCCGGTGATCGCACAGGGATTGATCATTTCGCTGCTCGGGGGAATCTTCCTGATCCTTGCTTTGCTGCTCAGGAACCGGGCACGCGTAGACGTCATGTAGAGACTGGAGCATCGATATGTCCGGACCGTCTGCTTCACAGGAACCTAACCCGGTTGGGAATGCCAGTCTCTGGCTTGGCATTGCATCCTCCGCCCTGGTCTTCGGCATCGGCCTATGCGCGCTGACCGGAGTCGGGCAGCGCTGGATCCAACTCGCGGGTACGCCATTGTTCGTATGCGGCGGCGCGAGTGCCTTCCTCGGTTTTCTCGCCTTCATCCTGGGGCTAGCGGGACTATTTGGAAAGCCGAAAGCACGTACCACAGCCATCGTCGGTCTGGTGCTGGGACTGATGGGTTCATGCTTGTTCTTTGTCTTCCTGAACATCATCGGCCGTGCGGCGGGTTAAGGAAATTTTTCAACTCACCATCAATAACCATCTGCAACTTTGAACCATCCAGATCTGTATTCCTCTCATCATAAGGATGGTCTTTATGCGTCGCTCCCTTCTTTCATTTTCGGTTCTATTTTTAATTTCCCTGGCCTGCAACGCAGCGCAGCCGATTCCACCGACGCCACAGAATTCAGTATTCGATTCCGGGCGCACAGCCTATGGCTTTTTCCCCTCCCCGCCCGAAGCCACGCTTGACAGTGTATTTCAACTTTTCAAGGATATGGGCGCGCATGGCGACTTCATCCTGATCCAGCAAAATACGGCATGGGAAGATTTCGTCAACGGCACCGACAGCGAATCGCAGACGCGCACCGATCTCATCAATCAAGTGAAACTTGCCCACCAGAACGATCTCGAATACATCTTCGTGATCGACGCGCTGAACGGCCTCAACCGGCGTGAATTTGTCGGGCTGCCCGCGGGCTGGGAGGCAAGCTTTGCGAATCCCGATGTTCGCAGCGCGTATAAGAATTATGCCTTGTGGGTGGTGCAGACGTTTCATCCGCGCTATCTGGGGCTGGCATCTGAGATCAACACGTACATGGATGCCTTTCCTGACGATGCGCCAAACTTCATCAGCTTGTATAACGAGATCTATGCACTGGTCAAAGCCGAAGCGCCGCAAACCCAGGTCTTTGTCACGTTTCAATGGGACGATCTCAACAACATGTTCCCGCAACCCGAAGAGGGAAATCGCCAACCCTACGATACCAACTGGGAACAGATCGAAGCCTTTGAGCCGAATCTGGATCTGTTGGTGATCTCTACCTACCCATACTTTGTCTTCAAGGACCAGGAAATCCCTGCAGATTACTACACCCCGCTTCTCAGGCGGACACTCCGACACGCTCAGGGCGGCGATAAGCTGCTGGCCGTTGCCGAGGGTGGATTCACATCTCAGGCGGTGGGAGGCGTTAATGGCTCCTCTGAGAGTCAGGTCGCGTACCTGAACGCGATCCACAACCAGCTCGGCCCTCAGCTGGTCTTCTGGGTCAATACCTTACTTGGCGACATCGATATCGATGCATATGCCGAACAAATGAAAAAGGATGGGCGGAATCCACAGGATGCCTTAACGCTCGGCGCGTTCGCCCATATTGGCTTGCAAAATTCTGACGGTTCGCCCAAACCCGCGCTGGAGGTGTGGGACAGTTTTCGAAATGAAAAATAGATCTGTTCTTGAAAGCAGAGCTGTTCCCCTTCACCACAGTTCAAGTCCATCGTTCTTCGCCGGTCCAATTCTCGAATTCCAATACACATATGTGTGACTTATGCCCACAACATTCCGAAGAATAGCGGATACAAAAAGCGACGCAGCGGTTTACGGAATACCATGCTTTCATTTTTGCCTGGGCCAGTTGAATATATTCGCGGAGCTCGGTGGATTTAGCTTGCTGATTGCCTGCTTAACTTCTTCACAAAACTCCTGCGCCGCTGGTTCTGCTCCCATTCCAATGTAACCATGTACACGAGCGTTGTCATCCCCAATGTATCCGGTGATTTCCAGACCAACATCGCTTGAGAACAGGGAACGACGAAACCTGACTCCAATTCGGTCCAGATGGGCCACATTCAGGCGAGTCACTGATCGATCTCCATGATGTACCCAGATGAGCCGCTGAGAGGTCAGCAGCATGCCAGTATGAATTGTCCTATCCTGCTTATCGTTCAACCAGGAAACGAGTTTACCGGCACGTTTCCTTTCAGAGATCGTCTCACAGCAGCGCAGGATGGCCGTCTGCAAGTCACCCAGGTCATGTTCGTGAAAGTACTTTTGGACTGCCTGGAGCAGTTCGGGGTGGAGTTGACCCGGGGAACATTCTCGTGTGGTGCGCTCGTATTCACTCATACCATACTCTTTTGAAATAGGACCTGCGCCGCACGATCACGGGCAGCCATTTTCCAGGTGCTCATCGAACGTCTCTGAAAAATCGTGGAGTCCCGAGTCATCGCATCGGGCGCGGAAGTAGAGATAATTCGTCTCTGCCGGGAATGCGACAGCCCGCAGCGCTTCCATGCTGGGGCTGGCAATCGGCGTGGGCGGCAGGCCGACATTAATATACGTGTTATACGGCGAATTGACCTGCAGATCGATCAACGTCAACGGACTGGTCCACCAGCTTTGCTGCACCAGGCTGTATCCCAATGCATACTGCACAGTGGGGTCGGCATCCAGTTTCATATTCATCTCGTAGCGATTGAGATACACCGAGGCGATCAGAGGCTTCTCTTCATTCTTCACGGCCTCACGCTCGACCAGTGAGGCAAGCGTCACAGCCTGATAGACCGTCAGTCCCTTGCGCTCGAACTCATGGGTGAGATCGGGGGTCATATGCAAACCAAAATTGCGTAACAGGCCGTTTACAAACAGATCAACGGTCACGCTGCGCGGCACAATGTATGAATCGGGGAACAGAAATCCTTCGGTGGTCGTAGCACCTGCGAGAAATTCATAATCGGGATACGACCGACGCGCTGTGTTAATGAATTCATCGGGCGTGATCGCCAGTCCCGAGGTGGGCAGTGAAGCTGCAATCTCCTCCATGCGCCAACCGGGCAAAATGACGAAGGTCACCTCTTCGGGTGTCGCATCCTGCAGTTCGCGCGCGATCTCAATCGCCGACATTTTTGTGCTCAACCTGTATTCACCAGATTGAATTGTCATGTCCAGACCTGCATAGATCAGAAATGCACGGAATGCCCCTGCATCGCGGATGAGACCCACCTCCTCCAGACGATTTGCAATCGAATCGACCGATTCCCCTGCCTCGACGGTGAATGCTTGTTCTGGCCCATTCACATCAAGCGGACGAGTCAGTAAACCATCGTACCAAAGCAGCAGCGCCGAATATTGGATCCGCTGCGGAAGCGAAAGCTCCTGCGACGGCGGGCCATAGATCCATGTAGCCTGAGAGGGGACGTAAAAGACGGCGATTGAGCAACACGCAAATAAGGAAAGGAAAACAAGTACGACAACGAAGCGTACCAGGATTCTGGATTTGCGTTTCTTCATCGCAGGCTTCTGCGTTTTGATTGGTTGGGTGGGATGTTCGTCCGTCATTGCGTGGAAGGCCTGTTTGACTCCAAAAACGATTGCAGGATGACAACGGCCGCCAGTGAATCATGATGCCCGACGCGCTTCCTGCGTGAGACGCCCAGCTCGATCTGAGCCGCTCGCACATCCTGCGTGCTAAAAGATTCATCCCATAAAATGATGGGGATGGAAGTTTGTTCCCCGAGTGCCGCGGCGAATTTCGCTGCGCGTCGACCGGCCAGATTTGGCAGCCCGTCTTCATCGAAGGACTGTCCGATGACGACCAGGCCCACATCGTTCTCCTGGGCCAGGGTCGCCACCTGGGCCGCGTCCATCAATCGCGAGACATGCTCGATCACCTTAAAAGGAGAAGCGATGGTCCCCGTCGGATCGCTCAGCGCCAGCCCAATCCGCTTTTCACCGTGGTCAACTGCCAATACTCTCATACATCCTTTTTATGAGCGCCTTCGGCGCCATCCCTGCGGGACTTTTTAGTTCTTACTTTTTACTTCTGACTCATTACCATCCACAACACTTCATACCGATGACTGATCACTGAACACTGTCCACTGTAATCCGAAACGGTACGATCGGCATCCACGGCCACCATGTGGGACTCAACCTGACCTCAGGATCCTCAGCCAGAGGCAGGCTGTCTTGCAACTGCGATTCCACATCCCGCGCGCGGATGCCTTGCAGCATTTGTGCCACTTGTGCCGTGTTGATCTGCTGGATGATCCTGCGCTCGGCGCGTACGGTCCACTTTGCAGAGCCGTCTGCGCTCAGGGTGGGGGTCGTCACGCGGTTCACGGTCAATGCCTCAGACGCCGCGGAAAAGCCCGGGGGGAGAGAAGCGTTCAGGGCCAATGAAGCAAGCTGGGTCACGTCTGAAGCGTCTGCGTACAAAGCTGAGTATTCCACTTGCATGGTCAACGTCAGCGTCGTACCCGCCGCCCCGGCAGGAGGATCATATTCTTCCTGAAGAGTCTGCGAGAGTTCGATCGTTTTGTCGAAGAGCAGATTCCCCAGGGCAAGCTCCTCCGCAAATTTCTGACGCGCATCTTCTTCGAGAGTCGCCATCAACAACTTTTTGGCGCGTTCGCGGTCGGCGTCGCTTGCCTGCACTGATGGAAGTTCGCGCCCGCCGCTGGTGGCTTCCGGGTTGGTCACAGAGAGCGAAACTCCAAGGCGTCCTTCGATCGCATTGACCATGCCCGCTGCCAGGTTGCCGGTCGCCCCGGCCTGCACTGCTTCGATCGGCAGTACAAGAGTCTCACCAACCCCGGCATCCACAGCGCCTCCTTCGGTGATCACGAAGCGGATGCCATCCGCAGTTTGCACCAGCGCGCCGGCGGGCACGTTCACAGCCTGCTGCGTCAGGTTACGAAATTCCACCACACCCTTGGCCTTCGACTGCGGAATGATCGCCGCTCCTGTGACGATCACGGTCTGCGATCCCTCCACGATGACACGCATTTCGCGCGCCGGAATATTGCCCGTAATGAACACCGATTTGATCTCGGGGCTGGCCGTGACCGGAAGCACGATGCTTTGCATTTTGGAAACAGGAGTCAGCGTGATATGGGCGCGCGGGATGAACAAAGCGACCAGGGTCAGCACGGCAAACACGCCGAGCAGGAATGCCGAGACGCGCACCGCCGGATGCGCGCGCCACGCCTCTTCCGAAGCCGGTAATTGACTCCGTTTCAGGCGCAGGTCCCTGGCTGGCGGGTGCCACACGATCCGCCGACGGCGCGCTTTGGGCCACGATACGCGCTGTGCCTGCCCCGTGGATTCGAACACGGGAATCTTCAGTTCCTCTGCATCTGCCCTCACCCGCCGGGCGCGCGTGACGAGTCCCAGCTGCGCGCCGAGAGAGGACGCGTGTCGTTGCAGCACTTTCAAGTCCACCTGCCGCAGCGTGACCTTTTCATACTTGGGCCACACCAGCAGAATTCGGGGCGTCTTCGCCCACGACATCCGATCGCGGACAGAGATCAGGTCATCGTGTGATTCCAGTGTGATGATCTTGGTTTTCACTGCAGAAATTATAAACTACCACTGCTCGGCGAAGGTCTCTGACCGAGCCGCTTAAGGTGACCGAAGGTCTCCTCTAAATTCGATGGAGACCTTCGGTCGATTTCTTGTCAGGGTCAGCCCTTTACAGGGTGCTTCGCGAAAATCCACGACAAGCGTGCGAAATCAATCCGTCAGATGACTGGCGGTGCGGATCAGTTCCATGAACTCATTCATATCGTGATCGCGCGGCAGCCATTCGCTGACGCGGGCCGCCTCATGATAGACATCGGCTAATGAGGTATCCTCTGCCCAGTAACTTTGTTTGAGTATCTCGGCGTACTCCGCAACGATGACTGACCACTGGAAGTATGGATTCGCATCTTCGAATTCGCGTTCGAGTTCACCGGTGTGGAAATCTCTGGCAAGCTCCACGACCTGACGCGTAGCAGGGTCCTGCCAGCGCATGAAGACCGTGGCGACATTCCCTTGTGCTTCGGGATATAGCTTCACTTCGTACAATGCGGTGACGGAATGTCCTGCGCCGATCTCACCGGCGTCCACGCTGTTGTCGCGGAACTGGTCATCGGCGACGGCCCGATTTTCGTAGCCAACCAACCGATAGCGCATCACAACATCGGGGTTGAAATCGACCTGCACCTTTGCATCCAGCGCAATGGTTTGAAGCGTGCCGGTGATCTCGTCGATGAACAGGCGGCGGGCTTCGTCCACGTCGTCCACGTATGCATAGAAGCCGTCACCTTTGTCGGCGAGTTGTTCCATCAGGGTATCGTTGTAATTGTCCATGCCAAAACCGATGGAAGTGAGGGTTACACCTTCATCCACGTAGTGATCGATCTCTTCCAGGATTGCGTCGGGTCCCGTCAGGCCCACGTTGGCTACACCATCGGAACAAAGGATGACGCGATTGATGCCACCGGGATTGTAGGCGCGCATGGCCATCTTGTATCCGAGGCGCAGGCCGGCTTCGGCATTCGTTGCCCCTTCAGGATGCAGGCTGTAAATCGCCTCGAGGATCTCTCCTTTATCGGAACCGGGCGTTGGGTCCAGGACGACGCGGGCATCTGACCCATACACCACAATACTGACTGTATCCGACGAGTGCAGTTGTTCGACGAGCAGCTCCAGCGAACGTTTGACCAGCCCGAGTCGGTTGTCCATATCCATCGAGCCAGAGACGTCGATCACAAAGGTCAACGAGGCGTCCGTACGCTCAAAGTCCGCGACCTCATAACCCTGGATACCGACCCGCAGCATTTGATATCGTTCGGTCTGCGTGAACGGCGAGGGCGCACCGTCGATGGAGATGGCGAAGGCCTGATGTGCGGGCGGCGTTTCATATCCCTGATCGAAGAAATTGACATACTCCTCCACGCGCACAGAGTCTGGAGGCGGTAGATTCCCGTCGCTTAGATAATTGCGCATGACCGTGTAGGAACCGGTATCCACATCCAGCGCGAACGTGGAGAGGTGATCGTCTTCGGTGTCGATCAACGGATTGACGCCGTAATCTTCGAAGAACATGTCGTATGGTTCACGACCAGATGGAGGTACGTTTGAATTTGGTTGTGCAGAGTTGGGATCTTGTTGGCCCGGCAGTGGACTATTTTCGAATGCAGATGCTTCCGTGGGTGCTTCTGTCGCGGCTTCGTAATCGTCTGGCCGGTAGGTGGATTGTTCTTCGGTCGCGGCGGGCGCCTGTGTTGCCGGGGCGCCGCCACATGCGGAAAGCAGCAACACGAATAACAACCCTATCGAGAGGGCAATACGTTTGGTGTTCATCTTCTTCTCCTTTTGAATAACGTGGAGCGGGAGGGCATCCCGCCTTACAGGAATACGTAAACGCGAACCTGCAGGTCGGCGTTCCTGTTGTTCGCGAACGATGAAGTTATGTCATATGCCCTCCTCTCGGATGGTTGGATCGAATGATGTACGTATTGAGTTGACGCTGAGCGCAGAGAATTGTTCCCCATGCTCTTAAACAAAAAGGACAGCCGTGCGGCTGTCCAGTAGGAACCAAACAAAACACGCTTATGTCATCGTGAGGATCACGATGATCGCGCCATCCGACTCCGCGATGGTGATGGTAAGCGTGCTGCCATCCTTATTGAAGAGGATGATCGCACCGTTAGCATCCGAAGGCATGTTGACCAGGGAAGACCAGCCCAGCTGCTCAAGCTCAGCTTTGTAAAAATCTTCAGCCTCTTTCACAGTGGCGTTGGCCTTGAAGCTGTACGACTTGGTATCAGGAAAATCCTGCCCGGCAGTGGCCTGGGTCATGACCGGAATGCCGTTCCACTCAGAGACCGGCGTGCCCTGCGGGTTGAACATGTCGCCGATGGGAGCGATCTGTGAGGCCAGCGCTTCGAAGGTGGGCATGGCAGAAGGGAGTGCCTGGAGGGTCTCAACTGGAATTTGCGACGCCATGGCTTGCAGCGTCTCGATCGGCATCGATGAGGCGATCGCCTGCGCGGTGCCCGCCAGATCTTGCGCATCCCCGATGGGCTTGGTCACAGTGTTACACGCAAGGATAAAGAGGATCAGAATCGAAAGTGATAGAAACTTGTTAAAACGTGTCATAGAATCTCCTTTTTACATAGTACCGCACACCTCTGGCGTAAACAAACTCAAAATTCAAATGGCAACCTACAGTTCAACTTGAAACGTTTACTTTATTATGAGACAAGCGGTAGAGCACAATGATAATACATAGGTCGTGTCGCTTGTAGGTCTGTGTGTACTATCAGCTGCGCGGCGAAAAAACAGCAAGTCAACCGGTTGAATAGTGACTTTGTTGGAATGATATTAAACGCAGATTAAGGCTTGTTTTTCAACTTCAAATCCTTATACTATGAATTGTCACTCTGCGTTCACAGACCAGACCAGGAGGACTACCATGAATGATTTCTCCAACCCTACTGTCAAATTCTATCGCCACTCAGGAAAGGCGTCTCTGCTGGGAATCATTCTCATCGGCCTCATGGGTTGCATCGGTGTTCCGATCCTTGGATTGCTTTACGGTATCCTGATGAGGGTTATCCCATTCATCTATATCAATGGTTTTCTTGTTCTTGGATATGTATTCGTAGTCGGTTCCATCCTTTCCTATATTGCAAAATACGGCAAGATCCGTAACATGATCCTTTTGGGACTGACTGCGTTTTTTATTGGTCTCCTGGCAGATTATGCGGGTTGGGTTGGTTGGTTGACCGTGATGGCTGGAAGCCCGCTGTTTCTTATTGAATTCTTCCTCCCCACCGATATTATCTATTTCATCACACAAGTGGCAAAAGAAGGTGCGTGGACGATCAGTGGCACGACGCCAACCGGGGGTATCCTATATTTCCTATGGTTTCTGGAGGCCTTTGCTGTTGTTGGCGGCATTGTCTATGTGACCGTTACGGATCTTGCGAAAACACCATTCTGTGAAGACTCCGATCGCTGGGCTGATAAGCGCACCCAGATCGGCGCATTTACTCCAATATCCAACATGTCTCAATTCAGGCAGGAGATCAAACAAGGCAACCTGTCAGCCTTCAACAGCCTCAAACCATCTCGCCCTGAGGATAGACACTTCACCACCCTTGTGCTCTACGAATGTGAGCATTGCAGGAATTTCTTCGTCCTCAACGTGGAGGATGTGACACTGGTCACCAACAGCAAGGGAAAAACCGAAGCCAAGGTAAAGCGTGTCCTTTCGAATCTGATGCTTACCCCCTTCCAATTGGCAGGGCTAAAAAGACTGGCTCCGCCTGAATCCGCCTCACCGGGATGATCCTGAATTACTGAGTGCCGCACGCCTCCAGCGTATGTAGATCGCAGCCTACGAGCGTAGTTGAAAAGCTTAGTTACGCATACAGAACATGAGTGAGACAGCGGTACCGCTGCACTTCAAGGCCTTCAAGACTTACGCAAAACTCTGAATCTATTCCACCAATCGTCGCAAATATTCGCTAATCAGTTCAAAATTCGCGAAGACACCTGCACTACACCGAACGCAGTGAGGTGCAAGTGTTGGCGTGGATTAGCGGACAACAAAATTATTTTGCGTAAGTTCTAGCCTTATGGGGAGGAGGATGGAGAATAGAGAGCAGGCGCAAATGTCTTGAGGATGGGCTTGTCAGGTCCATAATGCGCAGATACCCTCAATTCGGCAGCCAGGTTTGGAACAACGAACCATTCCAGCGAAACACCATCTGTGGAATCGCCGTCAATTCCTAAAGGGATCGGAGCACTCCCATCGAGCGGGTAAAGCACAAATTCATAATATTGTGCTCCGGGAGGCGGCTCTACCCAGGTGAATGTAATCATCTGCCCGGTCTGCAACTGAAAATTCCCTGCATCGGCGTTAAGAAAAGGGAATTGCAAATGCCCGAAATAAAGGGACGGAGTAGATGTCAGTGAAGGGACGGCCACCGTTGCCGGGTAGAAATCGGTTGGCTCTGCCGTCCACTCGACGATCTCGATAGGGGTCGTCGTAGGAAGCGCGGTAGCTATTGCTGGCGATGGAGCACATGCAACAAGAATAAGGCCTAAGACTGCAAAGGCAATAGATGTCTTCATACACTCTCCTTTGCAGTTAAACGAAACGGAGCGGTTTTGAGTTCCGCTCCGCACGTTTGCGTTATTTCAATTTCTCTTCCAATACGGTTGCGACTTTTCCCAGCGCCTCGCTGACGTTACCATCCGTCAGACTTCCCTGCGCCAGGTTGGGACGTCCGCCGCCGCGCCCGCCGATGCCGGTGATGAGGTCGCCTGCTTTCAGGCCGCGTTTGGACACATCTTCGGTCACCGCCGCGATGACGGTGGATCCCGTTACCAGTACCGCCGCGCCGCTATGGGGGTACTTCTCGCGAAATTTGTCGGCGAGAGAACGCAGCGTCTCAGTGCTGGCGCCGGGCACTTCCAATGCGAGAACGTTGACATCTTTAATGGTTTGAACGTTGGAAAGTTGCAGGTTGAAAGTGGACATTGCCTGCTGCATACGCAAGGACGCGATTTCCTTCTTGAGATCAGAAACTTCATCCTGCAGGGCTTCCACTTTGAACGGAACATCTTCCACGGATGATTTCAATGCCGCAGCCGTCTGCTTTAGCATCTTGAACCGGCGGGCGATCAGGTCATACGCGCCGCGTCCGGTCACTGCTTCGATGCGGCGCACACCTGCCGCGGCAGAACCCTCGCTGACGATGAGGAACGCGCCGACATCGGAGGTCCGCTCGAGGTGTGTACCACCGCACAATTCATAGGAATATTTATGTTCATGTTCCGCCACGGCCGAAGGATGCACGACCGACTCCTCGACAGACATGTCGAAGGCGGGAGGTCGGATCGTGATGGTGCGCACCGTTTCGCCATATTTCTCGCCAAAGAGAGCCATGGCGCCCTCGGCGATCGCATCCTCGCGTGACTTCAGCTTGGGCAGCACTTCCATATCGGCGGCAACCGCGTCGTTGACGATGCGTTCGACTCGTTCGATCTGCTCGGCGGTCATCGCTTCGGGATGGTTGAAATCAAAGCGCAGCCGATCTGGCGCGACGAGTGAACCTGCCTGGCGCGCGTGCTCGCCCAACACCTGGTGCAGCGCGGCGTGGAGCAGATGCGTGGCCGTATGGTTGCGCATGATGTCGTGGCGGCGTGTTAGATCCACTTCGGCGAGGGCCAGGTCCCCCACCTTTGGTTGGCCGGAAACCACTTCGCCCACGTGCACGATCACACCCGCAGATGGGCGGCGGACGTTGGTCACTTCCACTTCCCAGTTGCCCTCACCCCCCGCCCCTCTCCCAGTGGGAGAGGAGAGTCCCCGGATAATTCCTTCATCATTCACCTGACCACCGGATTCGATGTAGAACCCGGTCCTGGGCAGGATGATCTCGACCTGCTCACCGAACGACGCCGACTCCACCGGCTGACCGTTGACGACGATGGCCAGTACTTCACCCTGGACGCGCGGGCTTGTATATGGGTCGTATTCCACGCCGTGGTCACCTAGTTTCTTTTTCTTATGTAAGTCTTTGAAGATGCCCGCAAAGAATTCCGCATCCTCGCCGCCGAGCTTGCCGATTGCCTTGCCTCCGCCGGATGCAAGGGAATGCTCTTCACGCGCCGCTTTGAACCCATCTTCGTCCACGTCGAGTCCCTGTTCACGGGCAATGTCGCGCGAGATTTCGAACGGCAAACCGTACGTGGCGTACAGGTCAAAGGCGCGGTGACCGTCGAGCGCCGTCTTGCCGGAGGCGCGCAGGTCCGAGAGGAGATTCTCCAAATGAGCGGTACCAGACTCAATGGTCCGCGCGAAGCGGATCTCCTCCCGAGTCAGGTTATCCAGAATGGCGCCCTGGCTCTTTTTCAGTTCGGGGTAAAAGTCACCGTATTCCGCGATCACGGCTTCTGCAACTTTGGCAAGGAACGGTTCATGTAACCCGATCTTCGTGCCGAAGCGGGCCGCACGTCGAATGATCATGCGCGTGATGTAGTTGCGTCCCGCGTTGCCAGGGACCACGCCATCCGCGATCAAAAACGCGGCCGAACGGACATGGTCGGCAATGACGCGATACGGTGTGAAGTCCGAATACATCTGCTCGCGGGTCTTGCCGGTGAGGGACGACAGCACGTCCAGGGTCCCGGTAAAAAGATCGGTCTTGTAGTTCGAGTCGACGCCCTGCAGCACCGAGACGATGCGCTCGAAGCCCATGCCGGTATCCACGTGCTTGGCGGGCAGCGGTTCGAGGCGTCCATCGGGGAACAGGTTGTATTGGATGAACACGTTGTTCCACAATTCGAGGAAGCGCGTGCATTCGCCATTCACGCCGCACAGATGATCGGTGCCGCGCAGGTTATCGCGCTCTTCGCCCAGGTCGATGTGGATCTCAGAGCACGGTCCACACGGACCGGTCTCTGCCATCTGCCAGAAGTTCTCCTTACGTCCAAAGTACAATACATGGCTCGGGTCGAAACCAGGCTGCTCCTTCCAAACGTCGGCTGCTTCTTCATCGGTGGGAATGGTGCCCTTTTCATCCTTGAAGACCGTGGCATACAGTTTGTCTTTTGGCAAGCCCCACACATCGGTGAGCAGCTGCCACGACCAGGCAATGGCTTCCTTCTTGTAATAGTCTCCAAATGACCAGTTGCCGAGCATTTCGAAGAAGGTGTGATGGGTGTCATCACGCCCGACATCGTCGAGGTCGTTGTGCTTGCCGGCCACGCGCATACACTTCTGCGAATCGACAGCACGCGTGTACGGACGCTTGTCGGTGCCCAGGAACACGTCCTTGAACTGGACCATGCCTGAGTTCGTGAACAGCAGCGTGCTATCCCCACCCGGGACAAGCGACATGGATGGCACGGCCGTATGACCGTGCTCCACGAAAAAGTCGATGAAGGTTTGACGGATCTCATTGCCTGTCAGTTTCTTAGTCATTCGGACCTCAGAGGAAAGAATTTTAAAATTATACCAACTACGCTGGCAACAAAAAGCCCCGAACCTGTTCGAGTTCGGGACCTGAATATCAAATTCAGTCTGACGCTACCGCAGGTTCATAGGGCAGCCCCAATTTGGGCTGCGCTCGTAGCCAGAGCAGCGGCGGCTTCAGGGTTCAGGAATTGCACGTTCCGTTTCATGGGCTGGATTATATCACTTTGACCTTTGTTGACAAAGGATTGTGACGTTCTGCGGAAAAACGGCGGATGATCGGTAGATGAATGCGAACTGCTTTTCACTACAATGGAGATGAGATCAATGCAAAATGGAGAGGATGCACAATATGGATACGAAACAAGCGAGTTACACGGCCATCCCATTTCCGTGGGAACGCCAGATGGTCATCGAAGGCGGACGGATCGCATCAAAACGCCACAGTGTGTTTGGTCTGCTCGAAGTGGATGTGACAAACGCCCGGCGCATCCTGCGTGACTACAAGTCGCGCACCGGAGAGTCCCTATCCTTCACCTCTTTTATTGCAACGTGTCTTGGAAAAGCCGTGGAAGAGAACAAGATGGTTCATGCTTATCGCGATTGGCGCAACAACCTGATCCTATTTGATGAAGTAGATGTGAACATGGTCGTCGAAATCGAAATGGAGGGACGAAAAGTCACCCTGCCACACTTCGTCCGTGCTGCCAACAAGCGAACCACACTCGATATCCACGAGCGCCTTCGCAGCGTCCAGAAGAAGCCGAAAAAATCGCGTGAGTTCGGAGCAATGTGGTTTGCGCGCCTCCCCGCTTTCATTCGGGATATCTTTTATTTCTTCGTATTTCGGAATCCCCACTGGCTGAAGAAGAGCTTTTGCACGGTGGGCATCACGGCCGTTGGTATGTTTGGCAAAGGCGGCGGCTGGGCGGTACCGTTCAACGTCCACACCCTGGATGTGGCGCTCGGCGGCATTGGCGAAAAACCCGGTGTTATCGACGGAAGGATCGAAATCCGTGAATATCTGTGTGTAACGTTGATGTTCGACCACGATATCGTGGATGGCGCGCCCGCAACCCGCTTTGCAGCACGCTTCAAAGAACTGATCGAAGGCGCTTATGGGCTTTGCGATCTTCATCTTCAGGCAGAGCAAAGGGCGACGCAACAGGAAACATGAGCACGATACCCAAAATTCCAGCCTCGCACGTGGACCTGATCGACGGGCCATACGTGGTGGCGCTATCCACGGTGTTACCAGATGGCCAGCCGCAAACCACCCCGGTTTGGTGCAATCGCAAGGACGAGCATATTTTCATCAACGTGATGAAGGGTTTCCGCAAGGAAAAGAATATGCGCGCCAACCCGAAGGTCTCCCTGCTGCTATATGACCCGAAGAATCCGCTGCACAATATTGAAATCCGCGGTTGCGTCGTCGAAATGACGGAGGAGGGTGCGGTCGAACACAACGATGAGTTGACACAACTCTATACAGGCAAGTCGGATGCAAAGTTCTTTGGCGATTCCGTGCCTGCGGAATTGAAATCGCGGTTCACAGCGGTAAAGGTCAAGATCATGCCAATCCATATTCGTGTGGAATATTAAAATAGTTTCTGGTGCAAAACTTGCAAGATCGGCCTTGCGAAGGTTTTTTACAAGGATAATAAGCGCCGTCGAGACAACCTCACCTGCACTGCGCGCAGGCGCAAGTGTCGCAAGGCTTTCGCACTACGAAAAAAATATGAAAATCGCCATCCCTGACTCACATGTTGACCTGCTGCAAGCACCCGTTCACGGCGTGCTGACCACAATGATGCCAGATGGCGCGCCTCAATCGAGCGTCGTATGGACGGATTACGACGGCGACTACGTATTGATCAACACGACCCTCGAACGTCAAAAGGGGCGCAACATGCAAAGCAATCCCCGTGTGACGCTACTCGTGATCGACCCAAAGAATTCGAGCCGCTGGGTCGAGATCCGTGGAATCGTAAAAGAGTTGACGACAGAGGGCGCGGAGGCGCACGCCGACAAACTGACACGACGATATTGCCAGGGCAAAGAGTTTTTCTACCGGGACATTTATCCGCCAGAACAAAAAGGTAAGGAAACGCGTGTCATCGCAAAGATCGAACCTGTCAAGATTTCTATGGATGCGATATTCAAATGACAACCTCACCGCCGGACGTGTAAGAAGGTCTTCATTTAAACCTGCTTCGGTCTTGAAATTCCTCCTCAAAGATTGTATAGTAATGTTGACATGGGGCCCCTCACAACTTGGAAGGTAATCAAGACATATCCGGGTCCCAGTCATTTCAGGTTATAGGTGCTGTTTACGGGAGGTAAGAGTATCATGAACGCGAAACCGGCCGGATCAGGAACGAAAGCAGAAAACTATACTGCCCTGATCTATTTCCATGGTATGGGCGAACAGCGGAGGTATGAGGAGGTCAGCCGCCTGATCGACGCCCTGGACAGCTATGATTTTCAGTTTGGCGACAGACACTTGAGCGGCATCCACTTCAAATCGGAGCGGCCGCGCAGCGCTCTGCCGCGTGATGTCGGATATGTCGAAGCAACGTACTTCAACGCGCAAGTTACCAAGCGCAAAAAGTTCCGTTTTTACGAAGCATATTACGCCAACCTTGCTGCCGGCGGGATGCGCCCGCTATCGGTGCTTTGGTGGATGATCCAGTTGGCCCTTATGCCGATCTGGGTCCTGCTGACACCCTGGCGGGCGCGGATGCGGCTGCGCAGAGCCACGTTGCTGGGAATCTGGGATCGTTGGAATAAGGCATCGGACCAGAATGAGAACGACCTCAAACGGCTGCTCAAAAGTTATGATGATTTTGAAGGGCCGGATGCGCGGCGCAGCTATCCGAAAGGGCGCTTTCGCGATTACGTGCGATTCCTTCGAAAGGAGAACGCCCGTAACCCGGAGCAAAGTAAGAGGCTGGTCCGGCTGGCGCGGCGCTGGAGACGGCGTTTCGTGGCCGTCCAGTTATGGATCCTGTTCTACATCGCCACGTTCGGGCTGACGCTCTCTCTGCTGGGCACGCGCCTGATCGCGCCTGCCATACTACCGCTTTTGAATGGTGCAAATCCCAATCCCTTCCAATTTGGACTGATGCTGGTGGTGATCGGTGTGATCGTGTACCTCGCATCCATCTTCCTGCGCAGTTTCATGGGCGATGTCTACTTCTGGACCACATATCAGGAGACCGCGGAAAAGTCACAAACTCGGCGGGCCATTCTTAACTACTGTGCAGAGTTCGTGTCGCACGTGCTGTGTGATGAGCGCTGCGAACGCGTGGTGCTGGTGGGCCACAGTCTGGGCACGACCGTCATCCACGACACGATCCTGGAGATGGCCTTTCGTAATCGTTCCGCATCGCCCGACAACTCTGCGTGGGGACCCATCCCCCTGGATCGGATCCAGCACTTGTTCACGTTGGCCAGCCCAGTGGACAAGATCCATTACCTGTTCGAGAGCAGCATCAGCGGCTCTCACCGATTTAACCGCGTCATCGAAGAGTTGAGGGGCGATATTGGCACATTTCCATTCTCGACGGAAGGACGTCCGCTAATCCACTGGATCAATTTTTGGAACCGAGCAGATGTGATTAGTAGTCGGTTATACACACCCATGAATTACCGCTTTGACGAAGTGCTCGTAGATAATCACGAGGTGGCCCTCGACTTCTTCCCGGAGCCGGTCAGCGCTCACACCGACTATTTTAAAAACAAAACGGTCGTCGAAACAATTTACTGCGCACTTTTCCAGAACGCCTGCAATTTTGTGACACACTTCAAGAACTTCAAGAAGTCCCATCGCAGCGGCTCACCGAAATTTGCAGACCTGCTCATCGGACACCAGGGCGCAGGCGAACGCCTCAACACCGCATTTCAGGTGCTTGTGATCCTGTTGCCATGGCTTAAGCTTCTCGACCTGACTCTCGAGACGCGTAATGTGGGGCTGTTTCGCGAAACATCGCTGCTGTTGTTCCAGGCGGATGTGGCGATCATCCTCTCCGGCGTGCTGCTGATCTTCCTGTTCCGCTGGTTGAAATGGACCTATGTGACGCAGCTCACTTGATCTTGCAAGGCGGTATTTCTCCAGAGGCATACCCATTTTGCACACAGGTCACATTGGAATGTGGCCTGTGTTCGTGTACTCGCTCCTGAATGAAAATCGATGCGTCTTGAAACGGGTTGCGGTCTGTCATATACTGTATGGAAGTCCGTTCGTATTTCTTCAAGATAAGCCGTGAGTTTGTCAGGATTGTTGAAAGCCAAGGCTGGAGACCGCTATGCCTACTGAGATCCAACCAAGTCACTACAATCTGATAGTCAAGAGAATTCGTGAAGGTCGTTGTGTTCCGTTCCTGGGTGCAGGGGTCAATGTAAGCAGCGGGAACTATAAGGGATTACCACTTGCCTATGATGTCGCGCTGCACATGGTCAAGGCCCTTACAAATCTTGATGAGAGTAAGCTGGGGACTCTGGCAGATAATGCTGCAAACGATATCAGGCGGCGCCTCGCCCAGGCGATTGGCGAGCTAAGTGAAGAAGAGATGCGTGGATTGACCGATGAAGATATAAAAAAGCATCTGCGAAAAGCCGGACCATTGTCCAATTTGCTGAAGGCATCATTACCAGATCTGGCGCATATCGCGCTGCATGTTGAAGTGGAGACGGATTTTGAGAATCTGATGGACCTGGTACGAAAGGCTCTCCCAGATGGAGAGTACGAGCCATCGCCCCTGCTAAATGTTTTGGCCTCGCTGCCATTCAAACTCCTTGTGACTGCAAACTATGATCGTCTCCTGGAACGCGCGTTCAAGCAAAGCCCGTATGAACTCGTGGTACAGCCCGTTACGGGATTTGGCGAAAAGGAGCAGCAGGCTTTGCAGCAAAAGTTGGCCGCCACAGATAAACCCATTATCTACAAGATACATGGCTCATTCCATGATGACGGCTCGAACTCCTCAGCAAACGAAGCGGATCGCCTCATCCTAACCGAGGAAGATTACATTCAATTCCTTTCGATCGTTGGACGCCAGGATCTTGGTGTGCCAACCCTCATCAAGGAGAAAATGATCAACGGTACGATCCTGTTTTTGGGGTACAGCTTACAGGATTGGGATTTTCGTACCATCTATAAGACGTTGATCGAACCTCTGCCGGAACGACAGCGACCGAAATCCTTTGCCATCCAGAAGAATCCGCCAGATTTCTGGGTGCGCTACTGGGAAAGCAAGAAAGTTACCATCCTGGATGTCGACCTCTACGACTTCGCGCTCGAGCTGCAGAATTATTGGCAGAACGAGAAAGCGGCTTAGGGAGCCACTGCTGTGATCAACTCACCCTATAAATTCCTGGATTACTACGGCATCGATGACCAAAACATCTTCTTCGGGCGCGAGCGCGAAGTTAACATTCTGGTTGCCGATGTTGTGGTCAATCGTCTCGTGGTTCTCTTCGCTCGGACCGGCACAGGAAAGACGTCTCTCATGAACGCGGGGGTGCGTCCACGCCTGGAGGAGCGAGGCTTTCGAACTTTTTATGTCCGCGTGGAAAAAGATCCAGCCGAAGCCGCACGCGATGTATTGCGCAGAGAGAAACTGCTGAAGGAAGCAAATCAGCCAGCATCCCTCTCTACGCAGTTATGTGACGTTGTGGAATCGTTGAACCAGCCGATCGTCCTCTTCTTCGACCAATTTGAAGAATTCTTTCTACACCTCGAGGATACGACCCGGCAGGATTTCATTCGAGATATATCGGAGGTCTACCGGAACGCCGACTCGGGAGTGCATCTCCTTTTTTCCATGCGTGAAGAATACTATTTCCGCATGGATGAGTTCCGCGAGGATATTCCCTCCATTTTTCACAAGAATTCCAACCTCCGTTTGCTGCCTCTGGATGAAGAACAGGCGCGGGCCGCGATCATCAAACCGGCAGCAGCACTAGACGTGGAAGTGGATCTATCCCTGGCGAACGAGATCATCAACGACCTAAAGACGGATAGGGAAGGGATTCGGGCGCCCAGCCTGCAGATCATCTGCGATACTTTGTGGCGCAAGGAAGACCCTCAAGACAGGCACATCACGCTCAAAGATTATGAGGACCTGGGACGTGCCCAGAGCATCCTGGACAAACGACTGTCTGAAGATCTGGAACAGGCTCTGGAAAACAAGGCCGCCCTGATCTCCCTGATGCAACGACTCATCCCCGAGCTGATCACGAACCGAAATACGAAATACCCTCGGCTGATCTCAGACCTCGAAAGCAGGCTGAACACTACGCAGGGTTTGCTGCGGGATTTGATTTCCAGCCTTAAAGGCGTTGAGATCGTAAAGGAGATGACCATTTCTGGCGATGATGCGGTCGAATGGGCAAGTGACTATCTCGCCGAACGTGCTGACTTGCTGCAGGCTATTATCAAGACGATCGAACTCAGGGCAATTCTTCAGGAAGCTTTAACGGCAAACCCGGAGATGGAAAGCAGGGAACTGGAAACCGACCAGGAAAGCGGTCAGCCTCCTGCACCACGCTTGTTCACAGAGTGGCGCCTGCCCCTCGATAAGTTCCTGGAATTATCCAAAGACAGAAAAAGCATCGAAAGTCTGCAGGCAGGCGAAATTGAATTCCTGCTGGATACCGCACTCTTTTATCAGCGCGACATGCAGGAGTGGTTGGATCGCGTCACGGCATCCGCCCAGGACAAGCTCGAAATTCTGCGTGCGAAGATCCAGAACAAGGATCTGAATCTGAAAGTGCGCCGAGGCGTCATCATCCTGCTGGGATCGTTCGGCTCTGATGGGGCCCTACAACTGTTGGAAGCAGCGTTGGACGAACCACCGCTAACAGAGGAGACCATCAAGGTCTTGATCGCGTACCCAGGCGAGGGGGCCGAGCAGCTCCTGGCCAGGTTACTCGAGCGCGATGATCTGTGGGAGGAAATTGTATCGAAGCTCAAAGGCTCCGCGACAGGTCGTTCCATACAGCTCTTGAAACTGCTGCTCGACCAGGATGCAAAATTTTTCCGCGCTTTCAATGCCTTCGAACAATTGGCGAGGTCAAGCGACCAGGTGGAACAGGATGCGAAAGAAGTACTCGAGTCAGCGATCCCTCGGCTGGAAACCTTCTTAACGCAGGATGAAAAGCGCCTCGAGTCGTGCAGCGCTCTTGGACGTTTGGCGAGATTCGAAAGTTCCATCGGAGATAAAGCAATTGCTGTATTAGGGCCTGCGGTCGGCACTTTGAACAAAGGGTTGAAACAGGATGCGAAATTTTTCGACACCTTGCGGGTTCTGGAACAACTCATCAGCGTGAGGGAACCCATAGCTGGAAACGCGGAAAAGGCACTGGAGGCGGCAATCCCTCTCCTGGATGCAAAGTTGAAGAACGGATCCACCGCCGATCTGGCGACCCGCACGTTGAAACGTCTGGCGAAGATCCAGAAACCGTTCGGGAAATTGGCGCAGGAATGTCTCGAAACTATGGAGAAAGGAACACAGAAGCCACCCGATGAATTTGACACCGAAAATGGCAACCGCCCAACGCTGAGCGAAAGCATCGTGCAACCTCTGGAAACAGGAATCAGGGAAACAACTCCGAAAACCGACGCTCCCCCTCCGATTGGCGAACCACGTCCTTCCCAAACATACGACAGCGGTAGTGGGCTCCGGCGCAGGTCCTCGCAGGTAAGTTCTGCAGACCTGTTTACTGAAACCGATCGGATGGATGAGTTGATGCGTTCCATCCTGAGGGGTAAAACAGTTCCGGTAATCAGCAATTCCCTGCGCATCGACCAGATCTTCAGCGATGAACAGGCTCTGGCGAAGCGTCTCTCGGAAACGATCTATGTAAAAGACGAAGATCTGACAATCTCAGAACAGTTGACCCAGCAATGGGCAAACTCCATAGAGTATCCGATGTCAGATTCCCATAATCTCGCGCAGGTTACTCAGTATTACCAAGTGCAACAGAAGGAAAGCCTGCTTGCCAAAAGTAAATACCTGAGCTTCCTGGGTGCATATCTGCTTGACATCGCTGCAGAGGATGTCGGCTATCAGGAATTGGTGCACCAGTTGAGAATGCGCCAGCGCAGCGAGGATTTTATGTTCTCAAAAATTGTGGGAGAGCTGGATTATCCAAGACTCCCTTCGGCATTTGAAGACCCGCTGCGTCTGCTTGCCCGACTTCCGCTACAGATTTACATCACGACCAGTTATCACAACTTTATGGAAGTCGCATTGCTCAGAGAAGGCAAACAGCCGCGAACACAGCTTTGCCTGTGGTCTGGTGGACGGGCGAACATTAAGCCGGAGCATCAGCCGGATCCTGCGTTCGAACCTTCGGAGGTATCACCCCTCGTCTACCACCTATATGGATTGGAGGATTATCCACAAACACTGGTTTTGAGCGAAGACGATTATCTAAATTTTCTGTTTGCGATTGCTCAGGATATCAATACACAGAACCCAGTTGTGCCATTGCTCGTGCGCCAGGTCCTGGCAGAGTCACGTTTGATGTTTCTGGGTTACCACCTACGTGATTGGGATTTTCGTATTTTGCTTAGGCTAATGGCTCAATACAGAGGCACCGGCTACGCTTCCCGAGGCCTGTTGATCCACACAAGGCCGGCGATGACGACAAATGCAGAGCAGTCGCTGCGCTATTTGAGTCAGTACTTCGACCAAAAGCAGTTCGATGTGCAATGGAACACGCCTGAACGATTCATCCAGGATCTTTGGAACCGCTGGAATTCATTTCGAAAGGGCGAAGCATGATCGCAACCGGGAACCCCTACATTGGACCGCGCCCATTCCGGGAGGAAGATGCACACCTCTTTTTCGGAAGGTACCGCGAGGCACGCGAGTTGAATGGCTTGCTGGCTACTGAAAAGCTCGTCCTGCTTTATGCGCAGTCTGGCGCCGGCAAGACATCTCTCCTGCATGCACGCTTAATCCCTGAACTGAAAAGCAAGGAATTCGAGGTGTTGCCAGTGGGCAGGGTTAGCGGCGATGCGCCACCAGGCTTGCATGTGGAGAACATCTACATTTTCAACCTAATGCAAAGCCTTCTTGATGAAAGAACCGATTCGGAAACCCTTGCAAGGATCTCGCTGGCAGATTTCCTGAAGCGCCTAAACTATAAAGAAGCAGGCTACTTTTACGATCAGTCTGCGCAGGCCGACGCTTTTGATGATGACGGCAATCTGCCAATCCGGCGGATCATGATCATCGATCAATTCGAGGAATTGTTCAGCACTCATGTAGAGGCCTGGCAGAGGCGTGAAGACTTCTTCAGCCAGTTAGCTCAGGCAATGGAGGAGGACCGTTTTCTGTGGGTGCTGCTGGTCTTGCGTGAGGATTTCCTTGCCAGTCTCGACCCGTTCGCCCATTATTTGCCAGGCATCACGCGCGCACGTTATTACATGCAACAGCTCGATCGACGCGCAGCCTTGCAGGCTGTCAAGAGGCCCGTGGAACAGTTGCGTCCCTTCGCTGATGGCGTGGCAGAAAAGTTTGTGGAAGAGGTCCTTAGTATCAGGGTAATGAATGCAGCTGGAACGCTGGATGTTCAAGCTGGACAGTATGTCGAGCCCATCCAATTACAGGTCATCTGCTACGATCTCTGGCAGAGTCTTTCGCCCGAGGGAACGGAAATCACAGAACGCGATTTGAAGGATAGGGGGGATGTAAATCGGTCCATCGGAAACTACTATGCGAGCCAGGTGCGAAATGTTGCGGTGCACTACCTCACCAAAGAGCGCCTCATACGATACTGGTTCCAGAACGTATTAATGAGTCCCAATGGAATTCGCCAAATGGTCCCTGAGCTGCCTGATGGGAGCAGTACGTACCTGTCAAATGATGTTTTGCGGGCGCTCACACAAACGTACCTTGTCCGTGTTGAATTACGCCGAGGAACTCGGTTTTATGAACTCAGTCATGACAGGCTGGTTGAGCCGATTGTCGAGGATAATCGTATCTGGTTTGAAGCGAATCTTAGCCCGCTACAGCGTCAGGCTAGTCTATGGGATAACGAGGGACGAAGTGATAATTGGTTATTGATCGGCCAGGCATTGGACGACGTGCAACAATGGGCCGCAGAACATCCAGATGAAATTACAGCAATTGAACAGGAGTATCTCTCGGCAAGCCGAAGAAGGCAGGCACAGCTGCAGGAGGAAGGGGAACAGTTTGCCTATGGGCAATCCCGCGCCATCAAGGGCTCTCGCTCTGTCAAAAGGTTACTTGCCGCGGTGATCGTCTTGTACGTCGTCACAGTTCTGTGGATGTTCATGAGTGTAAACAGCATCAACGATCGACTCGTTACAATCCTGCTACTCCCCGTTGCCTTTCTTGCAGGTTTCTTCTTTGGACGTAACAGCTCCCGGTAAAAATCTCTTTGTCTTGAATTTCGAATCCGTGCTCGGGCGCAGGATAACGATGCCGATAAAGTAACACTTAATCATTCGTACTGATTGAGATTCGGCTTCGCTGGACTTTGGAAAAGAGTGACGGATTTTTTTACGAAACACCTTTGCCGCAGGTGTCGGAGCGGACAACGCGATTGCGAGGCATTGCCGTCACACTTTGTGAAGTGAGCAGACATCCGGATCGATATGCCATGTCACTGTCCACCATAAGCAACAGCTTGTCAAGCGCGGGTGATTGAAGTCGACATCCGGACCCTGTAACCTTTTGGTGACAAATCTGACCAGTTCCTTCTTGAAATCAGCCTCTGAGTATTGTATAGTATCCTAAAGGGATATGATTAGTAGAGATAGGGGTTTTTGTGCATCGCGGATCAGACCGGCGCTATCGGTCTGGTAATCCCAAAATCCATTTTCAAACAGGCACCGAAATGTGCCTCACTTTTATATCTGTTGTGCGTCTGACAATTCGAGCAGGATTGTGATTTGCCACATGTGACATACCGGCTCGATGGTATGTTGCGGATGCAGGAACCAGCCTGATCAATCCATCAGCCACTGGTTTGTATTGCTGTGTTGTGTTCAAGCACCTGCGATTTTGGCGCTTTTTGGCACTTTCTTAACTGGTATTGGCAGTTTTTTTATGCTGGAATATTCAAATAGCTTTATCCATAGTTGCCAAGGAGGAAGATCGATTGCAAGCCAAATCAGAAATCATCGTTCAGGGAACGGAACAAGAAGGCCTGCACCCAATCTGGCGCGCCCACTAATCTCATCGTTATATACATGCAAAGAGGAGCATAACATGTCCCACAGAATTTTCCGTTTGTTTCTGTCATTGATCATTTTGGTTGGGCTGGCGGCCATGCAGGCGCCGCCGGTGGTCCGCGCCGCGGGACCGTGGTACGTGGCAACAACAGGGAACGATGGCAATGATTGTCTTAGTCCCGGAACTGCTTGCGGCACCATCAATGGCGCGATCGGGAAGGCAAGCGCTGGGGAAATAGTAAAAGTGATGGTAGGAACTTACACCGACATAGGAGCGGAGGTAGTATTCATCATTCAGGATATCACCCTCTCTGGTGGATGGGATGCAACATTTACGAATCAAAATGGCATGTCAGCTATCGACGGTCAGGGATCCCGGCGGGGAATCACGCTCAACAATATCGGCCCTGTCGTTATCGAGAATTTTGTCATCCAGAACGGATTTTCCGGCATTGGTGGAGGAGGCGGCATTTTCAACAATGGCGGCACGATAACAATCAATAATACCGTTATTAAAGGAAATTCTGCTGGCGATCCTTGTTGCACCGGCGGCAGCGGCGGCGGCGGCATAGCGAACGGTGGCACTGTCTTTTTGAACAACAGCACGGTCAGTGGCAATACCATTCTCGGTGGCTTTTATGGCAGTGGTATCCTCAACTACGGTACCATTACGATAAACAACAGTAGTGTCAGTGGCAACACAGCGGGTGATGGCATCTACAATGGCGCATTACAAACTATGATTTTGAATAACAGTACTGTGAGTGGCAACCCTAGTGGCGGCGTTTTCAATAATGTCGGAACATTGACCTTTCAGAATAGCACCATTAGCGACAACGCTTTTGGCATATACAATAACGGCGGCACTGTGACCATACAAAATAGCATCCTTGCCGGGAATATGAGTGCAGGTATTCCGAATGACTGTATTTTCACACTTGAAAGCGCTGGCTATAACTTAATTGGCAATACTTCAGGCTGCAGTTTCACACCTGTCACCGGAGACCTGACTAATATCGAACCGAAACTTGGTCCATTAGTAGAGCCTGCGGGATTGCCGGGTTACCATTCTCTCCTCCCTGGCAGTCCGGCAATCGATGCAGGCAACCCAGCTGGCTGCACAGATCAAAATGGCAATCTGCTTACTACCGATCAGCGCGGCGTCGCCCGTCCGCAGGGCACACGCTGCGATATCGGTGCGTTTGAGCTTGAAGCCGAGAATCCGGTTATTGAAGTACCCATTGACATCATCCCCGGCAGTACGACAAACATCATCAACCTCAGAAGTGCTGGGACGGTCCCAGTAGCCATTCTTTCGACAGCCACTTTCAATGCCCCCGCACTAGTGAACAAATCATCGCTTACCTTCGGAAAGACCGGTAATGAAGCCAGCCTATCGCATTGTCTCACCAAACAGCTACCGGATGTGAACGGCGATGGCAGGCCGGACTTGCTCTGTTACTTCCGCATTGGCCTGACAGGACTGGCACCAGGCAATACGCAGGCAATCCTCAGAGGACTGACGATGAGCGGTACAGCCTTCGAAGGAGTGGATCTTGTGAAGGTTTCAGGATCAAAAAATCCCTGAGCGCGAAGAGTTATGTGCACACCCTTGCCTAACGAACGGACGCACAAAAACACACGATCTGGTCTGCCTGCAAGGTGGTGATGCACAAATGGCGCTTATCGCCATAGACCTGCTGAGAGGAGCATAACATGTCTCACAAAATTTTCCGTTTATTTCTTTCATTGATCATTTTGGTTGGGCTGGTGGCCGTGCAGGCGCCGCCGGCCGCCCGCGCGGCAGGGCCATGGTATGTGTCCAATGCAGGCGATGACAATAATAATTGTCTGAGTGCAAGTTCTGCTTGCGCTACGATCAACGGCGCTCTGGCAAAGCCAGATTTCGTGGCAGGAGACATGATCCGCGTGGCTATAGGGACATATACAGGCACAGGTAATGAGGTTGTATTGCTCGACAACAGTGCCACTCTCGCAGGAGGGTGGGACGCAAGTTTCACAACCCAGAGTGGGATGTCAACGATTGATGGAGAGGGTGTGCGGCGCGGTGTTACTGTGGATTTTGGTTTCGTGACTATCGAGCGATTTGTTATGCAGAACGGATTTGGTTTTAGTGGCGGGGGCATATTTACCTCTACAAATGGAAATTTGACACTAAACGATAGCACCTTATCCAATAACAACGCTGGCAACGGTGGAGGGCTAATTGTTGTTGGACCCACGGTCCTTAACAACAGCACGATTATTGGTAATGAAGCCAGCAGTAGTGGAGGCGGCATTTGGAACCTCAATGGCACTTTGATTGTGAATAACAGCACCATTAGTGGCAATACTACTAGTGGAGGCGGAGGCGGAATAAAAGACGATGGATTCATGACAGTTCTCAACAACAGCACTGTCAGTGGAAATACCGCTTTGGGTACTGGCGGCGGCATCAACCCTGGGTCAAATACCCTTCTAGTCAACAGTAGTACCATCAGCAGCAATACAGCTATTGACGGCGGTGGCGGTCTTAGCAGTGGTGGGATAGTAATTCTGCAAAACAGCATCGTGGCTGGCAATTCAAGTGCCGGAGTTGGCCCTGATTGCAATGGAGCCATCGGTAGTTCAGGCTACAACCTGATTGGCAATACATCTGACTGCACTTTCACACCTACAACCGGAGACCTGACCGATTTGGATCCAAATCTTGGCCTGCTGATTAGGCCATTAGGATTCCCGGCCTACCATCCCTTGTTATCCGGTAGCCCGGCGATCGATGCAGGCAATCCGGCCGGTTGTACAGATCAGGCTGGTAATCTGTTAACCAGTGATCAACGCGGTGTGGCACGTGTGGGCACATGCGATATCGGCGCCTACGAATATACGATTCCCGGGCCGGCAGTCACTGTTTCAGTGGCCGGCGGTGACAAACAACTGACCGGAACTTCCTCAGCTTTTCCTGATCTCATCCGAGCTGCAGCGCTCGATAGTCAAGGTAGTCCGGTCAGCGGGGTGCCCATTGATTTCGTCGCCCCTGCCAACGGACCAAGCGGCGCTTTTGCCGACACAGGCACAAACAGCACATCTGCTATCACTGACGAAGGTGGAGTGGCCACTGCATCAGTTTTCACAGCCAATGACCAGGCCGGTGCTTACGTTGTAACAGCCACGGCGGCCGGACTTGGATCCGTTGAATTCGACCTCGAACAGGTGGACCGGCCAGCAAACGACAACCTGGCGAATGCAAAAGTGATCCCATCACTGCCTTTTAGTGATTCGCTGGACAATACGAATGCTACACTGGAACCAAATGAGCAGAACTTCTGTGGCAGCTCGCCGCAAACAAATTCCGTCTGGTATTCGTTTACACCGACCAGCACTGTGCAAGTCAACGCAGATATGGCCGGCAGCAGCTTTGGTGACACCGGCCTGTCGCTCTACTCGGGGAGCGAGCCAAGCTTCTCCAGTTTAAACTTTATGGGCGCGTCCTGCTCGGCAAATCCCTTGATCTTCACAGCCGAGGCCGGTCAGACCTATTATTTACAAGCGCAAAGCATCAGAAGTGGTGTGGGAGATTTACACTTGAATGTGAGGGAAATTCTCCCGCCGGACAACGATCAATTTGCAGACGCAGAACTAATCACGTCCCTGACGACCTCAAGAACAGTGGATCTCACAGGTGCAACAAGTGAGACTAATGAGCCGCAGGCCTGTATCTCCATGGGTAGAACTGCCTGGTATCGCCTGCAACCACAGACAACCACCAATGTCCGGTTCGATACAGGTGGCGGGATCAGTGCGAACCTCAATATCTTCCGCGCTACCGGGAACGGGATCACTGACCTGCAATTCCTGACATGTACCATCTTCTTCGGAGCGCCAACGCTCCAGCTGGAAGCCGGGCAGACCTATTACCTGCAAGTCGGCGAGCCCTTCGGGCAGCCGGGCAGCGCGCAGATCAACCTGAGTGAGGTCACTAGCATCCGCGGTCGAATCACAGATGAGGAGACCGGGTTAGCGCTGCCGGGCAACCAGCCACCCTTCGCTGTGGCAACGCTCCAGCGGATTTGTGGCGAAGGATGCATCGAGAACATCAGTTCACAAAATGTGGACGGCGACGGCCGGTTCACGTTCGATAACTACTTTGGTAATCCGCTTCCACCGGGAACTTATCAAATCGAAGCCTTTGCCAGCCTGTACGAGCACACAATCTTTGGTCCCTTTGAATTCACGGGCGCCGATCTGGATGTAGGCGACCTGGCGATTGCACCCACTCCCACGATCGGCTCGATCAGCGGACGTCTGCTCGACGCGGCTACATCCCAACCCGTATCACCGACATTTACTCCTATTCTCAGCCTATTCCGCTGCGACACCTCGGGGTGCCTGTTCGTGAACGGCGTCACACCAGATGCCAAGGGACGCTTCCGATTCGAGACTGATCAGTTCGGCAATCCATTACCCGCCGGTAATTACCAGGTGAGTGCTAACGCCGACCAGTATCACCAGCAGGATGTACCTCTCTTCCCGGTTGGGGGAGACGAGCATCGCAGTCTGGGCAATATACGCATACAATCATTCCCGGTACGTGTTTCGGACCTGGTCCTCTGCCCAACCATACCCAGCGGCGGCGGAACATGTGAGTTTAGTGTAAGGCTCACCAACGGAACTAGTTCCAGGCTGCGTGGTGCGGCATGGAGTTTCGTCGAGGGCGGCCTGCCCGATACCTTGGTGGGTTTCACCAGTTTCCAACCTCAGGACGCGTCCAGCATCGATCTGAATCGGGGCAGCAGTCAGGTATTCCATTTTGAGTTCACTGCCCAGCCCAGCAACAACAACCTTGGACAGACGATGCTATGTGCCCGTCTGTTTGCTGGGATCGGGGATGATCCCCTATTCAATACAGTCGCCATGCGTGACCTGTTTTGTGTCATCCGTGAGGCACAAGGTTTCGCTTTCGTTTCTCCAGAGGACGTGATGGCGAATACCAACGCAGAAGCAGTTACGACGGCAACAGGCAGCGACGTGGAACCCAACAATTCCTGCCCGGCGGCTCAGGAGATGGGCGCCGTTAATGAGACGTTCGTCGTGGATGGCAACCTGGATTCGTCGGTCACACCAGATGTAGATTTCTTCCGCTTTAGCGGCACACCTGGCCAGGCAGTCAGCCTAGACCTGCAAGGACAGAGTACCGGCCACGGCACGCTAACTGATCCATTCCTCGGGTTTTTCGACTCGAACTGTAACCTGATAACCTGGAACGACGACAGTGGTTCTCTGAACTCACACCTTGAGGTCACTATTCCCAATGATGGGATCTTCATCCTTGGCGCGACCGCATGCTGCGATATCGGTTTCAACGGCGGCGGCAATGGAACCTATCAACTGACCATCACACCGGTGCAGTCCATTGGCTCGATCAGCGGACAGGTCACCGATGCTGTGACACGTAAGGGTCTGCGCGGCGACATAGCACCGTTCGCGTTTGTACGCCTGCTGCAATGCGGCATATTCGGCTGCTTCGACGTCAACGGCCAAAATGCAGATTCGAGAGGACGATTCCGATTTGAGACGGATTCGGGCGGAGCGCCGCTGCGTACCGGCGATTACATGCTGATCGTGTCCGCCGAGCAATACCAGACCAGGGAAACCGGACTCTTCAGCGTGGGTGCAGATCAAGATCTCAACGTTGGCAGTATCGCACTCACGTCGTCTCCGATACGGTTTACTGATATGAGCGCCTGCAACGTACCGAGCGCGGGCGGATGGTGCGAGTTCAGCGTTAAGATTACGAATGGACTCTCGACCCGCTTATCCGGCCAGGCATGGAGCATAGTCGGCGGCAGCGGGATCGGTTCCTTCATAAACATGACCAACTTCCAAACAGACGATCCTCTGCTCGTCTCGCTCGACCCTGGTCGGAGCACAATACTTCGCTTCCGCTTCCTTGTGAGCGGCACAGTGGCCGATGGCGCATTCGTCTGCACATCCGTCTTTGTTGGGCAGGGGACACACCCCTACTTCAATCCGGTCGGGCAGAGCAACCTATTCTGTTTCACAAAGGGCAGCAATGGCTTTACATTGATATCTCCGCAGGAGACGCAAGTCATGGTGCAGCAGATGGAGGTGCGAACAGCACCCCAGCCCAGTGCAGTGATCAACAAACAAGAATAAATCGATCGAACTCAACTCCAGCCCGGCCTTCGACCGGGCTGGTATCCCAATGCTTAAATGCTCATTTCATTATAGGCAGGAGGTCACCATGTTCCACAAGCGAATACGTATCCTTTTAGGCGCCGCGGTCTTACTGGCTGCACTATTGCCGATGCAATTTTCTGTCGCCATGCAAAATTCACAGACCGGCAGGCCGGAATGCCCACCCATTGATGCTTCCATGTTAAGGGTGCCTGATTACATCAAATCACTGCCCCCTTACTGTCGCGGAGCAAATGCGGCAGGAACATTATTGTCTACCCAAACATTGCCGCTTACCACAGGCGGCCCGGATGATTTTGGCTACACCTTTGACGATACTGTCGCATTCAATTGGATCAGCGCTGCGAACGCCAGCGGCGTCACTGGCGACGAAAGCTACTCGCAGCCGCCGTTTGATATTGGGTTCAACTTTCCGTACTACGGCTTACAGCATTCTCAGCTGTTGATCCACACAAACGGGTTTCTCACCTTCGATCCCATCATTACCTGTTGCTTCTGGACATCGTCCCCAATACCCAACGCTGCGCTGCCAAACAACTACATTGCACCCTTTTGGGACGATCTCGTCGTTGGTGAGTCATACAACAGTGGAGGCATTTATTATGAAAGAGGTGGTGTAGCCCCGGACCGTTTTCTGGTCGTGGAATGGAGGGACGTGACAACCTACCTCGGCTCTGATCCATTCTCTTTTGAGGTAATCCTGTACGAAAATGGGGACATCGTCGCGCAAATCCAATCCCTTCCGTCACAGTACATTTCCACAGTTGGGATCGAGAATAACCTGGGAGATGATGGGTTGGCATATCATCACGGTAACACCGGCGTTTCTGCTCCCAAAGCCATTCAATTCGTCCATCCGACCGGACCGATCGCGCGTGTTTCTGTTTCGCCGCGTGACACAGCGCAATTTGCGAGCACGAACACTAACACGAATTTCGCGATCAATGTTTCTAATCCGGGGAGCGCAGGAACAGACACCTATAACCTGTTCACGACTTCCTCCTGGGCCGTTAATTTATATCAGGATGGATGCGTCACGCCTCTGGTGGATACCAATGCCGATACCGTTATCGATACAGGACCTGTGCCCGAAGGCGCATCGACCACGATCTGCGTCAGCTTCACGACTCCGGCGGGCGCAGTGGTGGCGGATGGTAATTCCGCAAGCATGATCGTGGCTTCTTCGCTTGACCCGATCAAGACCAGGGATGTATCGATGAAGATGGTGATCTCTGCACCTTTTGTGCAGGTCTTGGAAGACTATGAGAATGCTGCAAATGCATTCCAGATCAACGGACCTGCCGGCCCTTCAACAAGTTATGTGACCGATGATTTCTACTTTGCAAATGGTCTCGCGACGATGCGGTTGCCAGATGGCAGATACATTTACGCCTGGAGAAAACCTCAGGGCAATTTACCCGATTCGCACAGCAACATCGAATTTACCATATTGCAGGAAGACGGGAGTTTCAGCCTTCCGGTGACTCAGTTGACAAATAATCTTGGCTCACAAAGGACCTATGATTACGATCCAGCTGTAGCCGTTGCCCCGAACGGAAATATCGCCTTCACGTGGCGTCGCTGGGTCGTCGATAACAACACACAGCAATCCAACTTCAACATGTTCTTCGCCATGATTTCGGATACTGGCATGATGCTGTACAGTCCCACCAATATCACCAACAACAATCTGTGGGACGACTTTGACAATCTTGACGTGCCTCACTTCTTCAACCCTGCCATTGCCGCCACCAGTGACAACCGCTTCGTGCTGAGTTGGGAGGATTATCGAACGGATAGTGGCATCGTATCTGGCAGCGACATCTGGATTGCCGTGCGTCATTTCGATGGCAATGAAGTGACTGCGCCCGTCGCCTTTACCACAAACAGCAGAAGCTTCGATCCAGTACTCAATCCCCTGACAGGAGACAACGTCATCCTTACCTTCACAGATTTCAATCAATTCCCAGCACCCTATTTTGCAGTGATCCGCAGCGACGGGACCACCTCAAAACCGGCTACGCCGCTGGGCGGCCTTCCCAACATCTACCCATTCGACACTCCGGATGCCGTTGTTACTCAGAATGGGAACGTTGCGGTGGTATGGCCCACAGTATCAGGGGTAGCATTGGACATCCTGGATGCATCCACCTATGACGTCACAAGTGGGCCGCTTTTCGCCGGTGGTACACAGGTTCCATTCAGGAACTTTGCGCTCTCCTTAACATACGACACATCCGAACACATCATAATGACATGGGCAGCTGGGGATGGGGACTCCCCGTTATCCATGTTCTATGCGCTCGCAGACAGCACAGGTACGTTTATCACCGATCCCATGGCCGTTAGATTCAGCCCCATTGGTATTTTGCTCTCCCAAAACGGGCAGGGCAATGCGCCGATCATCGCTGAGCCCCCGGCAATGGATGTAGACATCGACGTTGTACCGGGTAGTGCGGCTAATATCGTTAATCTCAAATCAACATCTGTTCAGGTGGCGATCCTCTCGTCAGCAGGGTTCAACGCTCTCACCGATGTGAACCGGTCTTCACTAACCTTTGGTAAGACCGGCAATGAGTCCAGTTTGATCTCTTGTCTGAAAGGCGGCCGGGATGTAAACCTTGATGGCAGACTCGATCTCGTCTGCAACTTCCGCGTACGGTTGACAGGGCTTGTCGTTGGAGATGCGGTAGCCATACTTAGAGGGTCCACGGTAGCCGGACTTCCGTTCGAAGCAAGTGATTCAGTGACGGTCATACGAGGTCCCAAGTAGTATCTGAATGTAGACTCGCATCAGAGTGTTGGGGCCATTGACCAATAACGAAAAAAGGTGGCAGTCATTGTGTAATGCGCAATGACTGCCACCTTGTCTTGGGATTAAAAAATGCTCCGTCAGAGTGAGGGGGGCACCCTAAGCGGAGCACTTTCTATTGTACGCAGTTTTTCACTTTTTGCAAGAGGCTAACGCAAAAATCCTGTTAATTTTAAGTTAGAATTTCTACGTCAAATCCGATGCCGAGGGAGATAACCCTAGCGAGGAGAAAACAATCATGACTATGGTCGCTCGATCGGTTCAATTACTTGTCCAGACACCACTACAACCCACCTTCGAATATGTGTCCAATCTTGAACTTCATCCCGAATGGAACGATGGACTGCACATCGAAGCGCTGACATCGGATCCCATTGGGGTGGGCAAAGAGTACGCTTCACGCGGCAAGGTGGCGGTGCAGGAGAACCGGCCGAATATCGTCCGCATCTCGCAGTATGACCCTCCGCATCTGTTTGCGTTTATTGCCAGAGATCCGAATTTCGGGGATGTCTCACATGAATTTAGGTTGACCGCGCAAGACGGGGGCGTGCTGATTACCCGTACCATGGTAGTCAATTTGAATCCTGTTGTCGCACTGTTCTTTCGCTTCCTGATCTATCCAGCGATCGGGCAGCCTTCCATGCGCAAATCCTTTGCGGACCTCAAAAAGAGGTTGGAAGCGATGTAAGTTGCTTATCTCTTTACAGGGACTAGAAGAGGTAATCCGACCGCGTTCCTTCCTTCGCCTGGTGAGTCGTGGAAAAAAGGGAACAATCAGGACTCACTTCATCGTTAAGTACTGTAGATCTACATTTCCGGCAGGAACGCGCGAGAATTTGCTGATTTCACCAAAAATCATCAAGAATCAGGGTCAGCTGGTGGGTTGAGAAGATGGGTTTTCGGGTCTGTAGGTAGATTAAACGTGTTGATTTTTGTCCCATAAGTTGCTATACTTTACTTACACGAAACCAACAACGAAGCCGGATCGAGTTTTGGAAGAGAAAGGGTTCAGGTATGAGTAAATTTCTTCGCCTATCGCTTGCGGTGACCGCGGTCATACTGATCATTGCCTGCGGACTGACCGCCACCCCCACAGCCACGAATAATTCGTTGGCAATCCAAACGCCCGGCCTGACCCTGGCTATCCAGCCCCAGCCCACTACGTACAATACACAGGGGCAACAGATCAACTACAGCTTTGTCATCACCAATACTTCCACCACGCCCTTTACCGGAGCGGTTTCAATCACAGATGACAAAATGACTGCCACCTGCCCCGGCATCGGGACGGTCGGTGATACCGACGCGAATTTGGAACAGGGTGAAATCATTACCTGCACCGCAACGTACAGCATCAGTGCGGCAGATATTACCAGCGGTTCTGTCAGAAACACGGCGACGGCACTGGTCGGCGATAGTGCATCCAACACGGCCACAGGGACAATCCAATTTGCTGAGAATAAAGTGCTGACGATTACCGTTGCCGCAAACCCCACAGCTTACACAGCTGCGAACCAACAGATCACGTACACCTACACCGTCAAAAATACCGGCGCGACGACCCTGGGGCCGACTCAATTTGTCGTACGCGATGACCGCAATCCCAACCCGATCAACTGCGGCACGAACGCCACGACTCTGGCCGCGAATGAATCGGTCACCTGCAACGCAGTCTACACCACCACAACCGCCGATGTCGCCCTTCCGCAGTTCGTAAATACTGTCACTGCTTCGGGCGCCGGCGCAGGGGTCATTCAGGCTGCCACGGTTACGATCACAAACTCTGCCTTCACCGGCGGCGGTTCTGCGCCAGGCTCGTTTACAAAAGGCACAAATATTACACACAACGTGGTGGATGGCGAATGGATGATCCAGATCGCCCGTTGTTACGGAGCCAACATCGATGCCACCTTGAAAGCCAATCCACAGGTGATCGATCCCGATGTGATCTTTCCCACCAACCGCGTCACCGTTCCCAATATTGGCAGCGTGGTGGCAAACTTCTACGGTCCGCCCTGTGTGAAGTTCTATACAGTGAAATCCGGTGACTCCTGGGAGTCGATTGCCAATGATCCCAGCCACGACGCGGCGGTGTCTGTTTTGATCGAGGCAAACCCTGGTACATTGACCAACGGGAGAGTGATCAAAATTCCGCTGCACTCAAAGAGCTATGAATCTTCTGTGCCGGTAACGCCGATCCCAGGCAACCAGCCGATCAGGCTGACCTTCCCGGCGGGCAATCCCAAGGTCACTCCATCCGGGACGATCAATACGCCGCAAACCATTCGGTATGTATTTACTGGAGCCACGGGCCAAATCCTGACCGTGAAACTGACCGTCGCGTCGAATGACGTGAACCTTGCAGTCTACGCTCCGAATGGTTCAGCACTCAAACCATTGGATGCCACAATTTCCTGGACCGGTACATTAACGGCGAATGGCGATCACGTCATCGAGCTGGTGAGTTCGGCCGGCGCCTCGTCCAAACCATACACGCTGGAAGTGACTCTCAATAACCCTGCTCCTGCTTCACCTGTCGAGCGTGTTGTCGATATCAATCCGGGTGCCGGTGACTCGGGCGTGTCGCACTTGCGCTCGTTCAACGGGCAGCTCTACTTCCAGGCCAATGCCAACGATGGGATCGGGGCGGAACTCTGGCGATACGATACCGGGCTCAAGGCACTCAGCCGTGTGGCAGATATCAGCGCAGGGGCCAGCAATTCCGAACCGGCGTTCCTTACGCAGTTTGGCGATATGCTCTACTTCAGCGCCAACGGCAATGATGGAGGCGGGCGCGAACTCTGGCGCTTCAACGGCAACGCCACCGGTCGCGTCAGCGATATCAACGCCAACGCCGGAGATGCCAACCCCATGTATCTGACGGTGTTCAACAATGCGCTCTATTTCCGTGCCACAGGCAGCGATGGTAAGGGCGCGGAACTCTGGAAATATGATGGCTCCACCCTGTCCCGCGTCACAGACATCAACCCGGATGCCGGTGATTCCAGCCCGGCGTATCTGACTGTGTTCAACAATGCCTTGTATTTCAGCGCCACCAGCAATGACGGCAGCGGCACAGAGCTTTGGAAGTTCGACGGTACGACTGCCACGCGTGTCGCAGACATCAGTGCGGGCGTGGGCAATTCCAGCCCTGCCTTCCTGACGGTCTTCAACAACGCCCTGTATTTCAGCGCCAATGGCGGCGACAACATGGGCAACGAGCTATGGAAATATGATGGCACGAATCCACCGGTTCGGGCGGCAGATATCAACGCTGGCGCGGGTGACTCTGTACCCACCTACCTGACGGTCTTCAATAACGCACTGTATTTCAGTGCCAACGGTGATACAAGCGGCTTCGAATTATGGAAGTTCGATGGCACCACCGCCGCGCGTGTGGCAGACATCAACAGCGCCGGCAACTCGAACCCCGCCTATTTGACCGTCCACAACAATGAGTTGTACTTCCAGGCAAATGGAAATGACGGCGCCGGCGCGGAGCTTTGGAAGTTCAAGGGTCCGTAACTCATTCCGTCATTGCTTCGTGGCGCTTACCGCGCCACGAAGCAATCTCCCGTTAAACGGTAACCGTTTATCCATAAAAATCATCCGCTTAAGAGGAGATTGCTTCCCGTCGGTCGCAATGACGCGATTCTTCTGAAATCCACGCGGGTATGCCGCGTGGATTCTTTATAGGTGAAACATCTCTATGCGATCAAAAAGCAAGAACGCGAATGTAGACAGCAGCCGTATCGCATCCATCGACTTTCTGCGCGGCCTGGTGATGGTGGTCATGGCTCTCGACCATGTGCGTATGTACTTTGGGCTTGGGACGTGGTATTCCTCCCCCACCGACCTGGCGACAACGACTCCCGGGCTGTTCTTTACCCGGTGGATCACGCACTTCTGCGCGCCCGTATTTATATTCCTGGCAGGCACATCTGCGTTTCTGCGCGGGGCCAAATCTACGAGCACCAGCCACACGGCTCTCTTCTTACTCACGCGCGGACTCTGGCTGGTGGCTGTTGAGCTTGTGATCGTCAATTTTGGCTGGACGTTCGATTTCACGTACAGTGTTTTGATCCTGCAGGTGATCTGGGCGATCGGTATCAGCATGATCGTTCTGGCAGGTTTGGTATTCCTGCCAATGCCAGGCATTCTTGCCATCGGACTCATCCTGGTCTTCGGTCACAACCTGCTCGACCCCATCAGCAGGCACGGACTGGGATTTCTGGATTACGCCTGGTACATCCTGCACCAGCCGCAATTCATCACCGCGAATGGACGGTTGATCAGCATCTTTTACCCGGTGCTGCCGTGGGCAGGACTCATGGCGTTGGGGTATGCCTTTGGTGCTCTTTTCAAGAATGATGTTCCCATGGCTCGCAGAACATCCCTGCTGCTCGCGGCTGGAATCGGTGCGACGATCCTATTCGTCATCCTGCGGCTGTTCAATAGTTACGGCGAACCCCTCCCGCGCCAAACACTGGATACAACCATCTTCACACTGATTTCTTTCCTGAACACAACCAAATATCCACCCTCACTGCAATTCATGCTGATGACCATGGGACCGGCGTTAGTATTCCTGGGGCTGCTCGAATATGTGCACCCGCGACCGGCAAACCCACTGGTGATATTCGGTAAGGTTCCGTTCTTCTTTTACATCGTCCACATTTACCTGATCCACGCCCTGGCAATGGCAACGCTCGCCTTCACTGGCTGGGACTGGCGCGAATACATCCTGTCGGCGCCGCGCTTCCAGTCAGGACGCCTCGATAGCTTCGGCTTCGGACTCGAGGCGGTGTACACCCTCTGGGCAATTGTGATCGTAGTGTTGTATCCGCTTTGCAGGTGGTATCAAAAGGTGAGGCAAAATAATCCCGGGAAATGGTGGTTGAGTTATTTGTAGAGTACATGGTAAGAAGTAAGAAGTAAAAGGTACAAAGTGATAAGTCCCGCACAACGGGATGGCGCCATAAGCGCTCATGAGAAGTAATAGGTGAGCAGAAAGTGGTAAAAAGTAGTAAGTAATGAGGGGCGGCGAATTGTGATGCTCAACAGTTCGCATCTTTTGGTCGATGCGCAGGTAACAAAATGCGCGTACAGGACTTCCATGAAGTATGCAGCACCAGAATCACCCGGAAGATTTCTCGTTCCAGGATACGGCCAAGCAAAGAGTCCTGAATCTCTATAACCACCAACTGCACGATGTACCGGAGACAATCTGGAGCGCCACACAGCTTGAAGTGCTCAATCTCGGAAACAATCAGCTGACCGAGCTGCCGGAGGCGCTTGGAAATCTTACCGACTTGCGGATGCTGGACCTGGGGCACAACCGCTTCGGCTCCATCCCTGCATCGATCGGCAACCTGACAAAGCTGCGTTTCCTCTATTTGAGCGACAATGGATTTGATTCGGTTCCTGCCTCCCTCGGAAATCTCCAGGAACTTCAGTATCTGAACATCACAGATAATCAACTCACGGAGTTTCCTGAAAGCATTGTGAGTCTTTCCAATCTGATCGAACTTCGGTTGTACAATAACAAAATCCAGTCCCTTTCCCCATCCGTATACAAGTTAAAACACCTGCGTGAACTGTATTTGATGAACAATCAACTTCGCTCGTTACCCGATACCATTGGCGGTTTGAAGCAACTCAGGAAGTTAATGCTGGAGAACAATCAGATCGGGTCACTGCCCGAATCGCTTGGTGAGATGAGGGACCTGACCGACCTCGACCTGCGCTTCAATCAACTGACAAGGCTGCCCGAATCAGCAGGTAACTTGAAACATCTGCGCTTTCTCGATCTGCGCGCCAATCGTATATCGTCGCTTCCCGAGAGCCTGGCTGCATTGCACAACCTCGAAAAACTGGATCTGCGTTGGAATCAATTCCAATCCGTCCCCGCCTGGATCGATTCACTTAAGGTTCGCGGCTGCATCGTTTATTTGTAGTGTGAAGGATTAACAGAATGAAGAGACTCAACGTTCCTGGATCGATATGGATGATCGTGATCCTGCTGCTTTCTGCATGTGGATCCAACTCCGCCGCTTCGCCTGCGACGCCGACGCTTGTCCCCGTTTCGACAACTACATCGCGTCCCACAGAGACTGCCGCGCCAACGCTGACGGCCACGACAATCCCCACAGCGACTCCAATACCCCATCCGCTGCAGATCAGCGCCATGCGCGCTCGCGAATACCCGGGCAGTGACGTTGTCATTGAACAAACGCTTGACCCCGGCGTGAATTACAACCGCTATTATGTCTCCTATCTTTCAGAAGGACTCAAGATCTACGCGTTGATGACCGTGCCAAATGGTGAAATGCCTGCCACGGGCTGGCCGGTCATCATCTTCAATCATGGATTCATCCCGCCGGATGTTTACGTCTCCACCGAACGATACATCGCCTACGTGGACCTGATCGCCCGCAGCGGTTACATCGTCTTCCGCTCTGATTACCGCGGACACGGCAACTCGGAGGGCGAAGCTGGCGGCGCATACAGCCGTCCCGACTACACGGTGGATGTGTTGAACGCGGTCGCTACCATGAAGCGCTTTCCACAAGCTGACCCGAATCGCATCGGCATGTGGGGGCATTCCATGGGCGGATACATCACCCTGCGCTCGATGGTCATCACCAACGACATCAAGGCTGGTGTGATCTGGGCCGGAGTCATTGCCTCGTACCCCGATCTGCTGACCAGGTGGCGGCGCGGGTCGGGCACGAATCCCACCTCGACTCCCTCGCCGCGCTCCTGGAGGTTCTCGCTGGTGCAGCAATATGGCACACCCGACGAGAATCCCGATTTCTGGAATTCCATCTCTGCCAATTCGTATTTGACCGAGATCTCCGGTCCTCTGCAGCTACACCACGGCACGCTCGACGAGGATGTGCCGCTGGAATTTTCGGAGCTGCTGTTTTACGAGATGCTGGGCGTCAATCAGTATGTTGAGTTCTACAAATACGAGGGCGATAATCACAACATCTCGAATTATTTCAGCACTGCCATGCAGCGTACCATCGAATTCTTTGACCGCTATGTGAAAGCACCGGCAAGCTAAGTTTTGCTGACAGCACAAGCATGCAAAAAGCCGCGGATGATGTCCGCGGCTTTTGTTTTGGAGAGTGGCGCATCGCGTCACCATTTTGGACGGATTGCCGTCCGACTCCAAAGCCATAGCTATCCAATAATCCCACCGAACGTCAGCAAAGCGATCGGGGCAAGCACCCAGCCCAGCAGCATATGGACGTACTTGTAATTGCGCGCCCATTTCCGTGTGGGGCTGGGCTCCCATTTGCTGGCAATCCCAAGATCGATATACGGGAGGAATAGCGCAAAGGAGTACCAGATCGGGTTGTAATTCAACTGCACATCCTCCTGTTCCACGGGGCACATATCCTCGCGGCGGCGAAAGATTAATGCACCAATCAGCACCACGAGACCGCTCCAGATAAAGGCCAACGCAGGCCGATGGCCATAGCCCGCGAAAATGTCGAGGAACCAGGACCAGAGCCAGGCTCCCGAAAGCGGCGTGAGCACTTCATCCCGCTCGCGGCGTTTTTGGGCGAGTTCCACCTCGGCGGCCCAATCGGGATGTCCCTTGTCGGTCAGGAACTGGCTCAGCGCCTGATAGGCTTGCGGACTATAGGCAGAATCATTGATGAATTTCAGCAGACCCTTCCATGTTTCATCCGTCAGGCCCCGATCGCCGAGGTCGATATCAGAATAGGTCATGCCGCGCAGGTTGAACGATTGAGAGTCGGTTGGAGGTGAAAATTTTTCATCCACTTTAAGAAAACCGATTGTGGCGTTGCGCAGATCGAGCTGCTTCGAAATGGTTACCTCATGCAGAGTCGTCGACCCACCAACCGTCATTCCTTCGGCCAGCAAATCTTTGAGATTGACCTTTTCCATCGCGAGATCGCTTTCGATCGTCGTTCCGGTCAGATCGACGAACTGGATATCGGATTGTTCCCCCGTAGTGAGGCTGAAACTTCCGAACGTGCTATCTGATAACTGCAGACCGGCCGGCGCTGTAAAGTTTTCAAACTTAACAACGCCCTCCACACTGGCCAGGGTGGCGAGAAATGGCTGATCGGGATAGTTGTAGCTCGTGTTGATCAGCTCGAAATCCTCGCTGGCCTGCATGCCTTCGAATGTGACCGGGCCATTGAACACTGTATTTTCAAAATAGGGGTAGGCGGTTGTGGCGTAATAAAACTGGAACTCCTGGTTGAAGGTCACGCCGCTAAAATCGGAGAAACGTTCAGCAGTAAAGTAGTAAAAATTCGCAATGCCGTCAAAGCGGGATCCCTGGAAGTTCGCATCGCGATCGACAAAAACATTCTCGAAGATCGCCAGGTTCGTGAAGACGGTATTGTAAAAATTAATGTCCCGTCCGGCGTTGAAGTTCGTGAAGTTGGCATCCCCCAGAAACTGAGTGCCGCTGAAATCGGCGATCTGATCGGCGGTGGCTTCGCCAAAACTCACATCCCCGTGGAAGGTCACATTTTGTGCGTCGAGCCTCTTGAAATGCGAACCAAAGAAATACGCATCACCTGTGAATTCCATATTGTTGAACAAGGCCAGTCCATCCACGGTTGTATTCCAGATCTCTGTCGGAAAGGATGAGCCGGGCATCGGCGCGGTACCCAATACTTTTGTGCTGTCCAGCAATAACTCACCGGAGATATGCGCGCCGTAGAAATTCAGACTGCCCTCGATCACGTTGTCGCGAAGATCGGCATTGCCATCGATCTCCGATCGTCCGAAATTGAGGCTGCCAGCGATCGTATTGTTTCCGAGATAGAGATCACGGCTGAGCGAAGCGCCAGAGAAATCGAGATCACCCTGGAATTCTGATTCAAACGCATCGAAGGATTGCATTTGGGTCTCAGAGAAATTTGCGAGTTCGGCGAACTGCACCTGTTCAAAGGCGAGGTTGGCCGGAATGATCAGGTCACGTGCCCACAGGGTATCGGTAACTGTTACATTTGCAATATAGATCAATGGCTTGCTTTGCACTTCAGGGTCCTTGAGCGCCGCCAGAAGTGCCGAGCCGCTCACGCCGCGTTCCTCCGGGGCAAAATTCCACTGCAAGTCTGCCACCCCGGTGGCGCGCAGTTCGCTTATCAGATATGCCTCCGCGGCAGGGTTGGGAGCTATGCCGGCTGCAGAGGCTGTCCCGGCAAACACGAAAGGCGCGGTGAGCAGGGCGATCACTGCCAGAATGCGAAATATGGTCTGAGGTACGGTAGGAAGGCTCATAAATCCTCTCTTTGTTATTTCCGGTTCCAATTCGCCACATGATACTCGTGTTGTGAAGCATTGTGGTGTAAAACTTGCATTTCTGTTATTAGACCTCTTGCATAAGTATATGAAAATGCCCATTAACTCCCTTTTGAACCACTGAGACACGGAGACACTGACACCGCACCTGCGGTCGGTGCAGGTGGAAAAATTAAGAAAAACTCCGTGACTCCCCCAGCACCTGCGCCTGGGGCAGGTGAGTGTCTCCGTGGTTAAGGTTTTGGGCTTTTGCAAGAGGTCAATTGGAATGCGCTACCATTTTTGAAGCAGGGCTTCTGTGGCTTTAAGTGGATGGAAGTCGGTTAACCTCCTCCTGCCACAGATCGAGCATTGTGTTAAACTGTAAAAAACCTCCTGCATAGGCATATCCAAAATGACCACTCGACTCTACCTCATTCGGCACGGCGCGACACCCCTCACAGCAGAAGATCGCTTTTCGGGCGCGGCAAATGTATTCCTTTCGGAAGAAGGACGGGCCCAGGTCGAACGGCTCTCGGCGCGGCTGGCCGACGATCACATCGACGCCGTCTATGCCAGCCCTCTCGATCGGACCATCGAAACGGCAGAGATCATCGCCCGCCCACACGAACTGAATCCAATCGGGAGAGATGGGTTGCGCGAGATCAGCCATGGCCACTGGGAGGGCATGACGCGTAATGAAGTGGAATCGCAATTCTCCGATGAGTACAGCGCCTGGGAAACCGATCCGTTCACATTTGCCCCAGACGGAGGTGAATCGGGCATCAGTGTTTTAGCGCGCGCGCTGCCGGTCATACGCGAGATCGTGGTCGATCACCGCGACAAGAACGTGGTGGTGGTTTCGCACAAAGCCACAATACGACTGATCATCAGCAGCCTGCTCGGCTTCGACGTGCGCGGCTACCGCGACCGCCTCGATCAGGCGCCGGCCTGCCTGAACGTCCTCGACTTCAAAGATACCGTTCACGCCCGATTGATGCTGTTCAACGACGTGTCCCATTATGCCGATCATCCGGGACGTCCGCAAAAGCACCTCTCCCGCTGGTGGGATGTGGCGAACCCGTAGGAAAACGGAAACCGATTTGACGTTACCGGGTTGTAACTATGAACGCGCTCGCGAAACGGAACCAGGCCCCGGCTGAGCCCAAACGCAATGTGCATTTATTGCAATCACCTTACAAAACTAGAATTTGTATATGCAGGGATTGGAGTAAAATCGTCACGTAGGTATGACTTAAGTACTATCCTTCACAATCTTGTTAACAGAGTACTGCAATTTCAGCCAGCTGAAACTGTAGACCTCAGCCCCCCATTCGATCCGAGAGTTGGCTTGCGCACGTGAGACAAGCGACAGATCTTTATTACCAACGCAGGAGGCCGTAATGTTCAAGACTCAAAACCTTTACCAAAACGATGAGAAGTGGAAGAGTACCAAGCTTGGGAATTCCAACGAAACCATAGGCGGATGGGGCTGCCTGCTGACGTCTGTGACGATGATGCTGAATGGCATCGGCTATAGCGAAACTCCCGAAACCGTGAACGAAAAGATGAAAAAGGCTGGCGGTTTCCAGGGAGCATTTTTTATTCCCAGTGTGCTCCCCTACGTCTGGCCCAATTGTGCCTATCGCGACATGCAGCCGTGCGAAACGTCGCCCGCGCCCATCGCCCAGATCGACGCCGCGATCGCGGCCGGTAAGCCTGTCATCTTACAGGTGGACTGGAACAAACAGGCCGGCATCCAGACGCACTTTGTGCTGGTCAAAGAAAAGAAGGGCAACGACTACGTTTTGTATGATCCATATAAATACGGCGGCGATGGCCCTGATAAGGAAGTGCTGCTGACCACGCGGTACAAATACAACGGCGCTACGGTCGATGAGGAGATCAGCGGTGTCTTGTGGTTTGACTCGTACAGCGCCGCGCCACCAGAACCGCCCAAAATGACTAAGGTGCCCGTCCCGGCCGATAAGTTTACATTGTTTGCCTGTGAAGATGACCTCGCCTTGCGCGCCGATCCATCGGTGGGAGGCTTCCTCTGGAAGCGCATGGTGCTTGGCACTGAATTGATCTCCCTGGAACCCAAAGCGACTGCGAAAGCAAAGATCGGAGTCAACGGTCAGTGGATCAACGTGCAGGACCCGGCCGGCGATCAGGGATATGTGGCGGCCTGGTTCGTCTCGGATACAAAGGGGGCCGCTCCGGCTCCTGCTCAGCCGGCAGCTGGTTCCACTACAGCGGCGAAGCCCGCCTCCACAACGGCAGCCGCCAAAGTGCCGCCCGGTTCTCTGGCATTCGTGCCGCTCGAAGAACTTTCGCTGCGCTCGCAGCCAGTGATCGACCCGAGTACATTGCTGCGCCGCGTCCCGGTGACCGAGACCCTCATCTGTGTGGAACCTGCTAATCAGGTCATCCCCAAAGTTGGGGTTACAGGGCAGTGGCTCAAGGTCCGCGATGCTTCCAATAAGGAGGGATTTGTCGCCGCCTGGTACGTGAAATATGCCAGCGGTTCACAGCCCGCTCCTGCCAATACCGCGGCCGCCGCGACTACGGCTGCCAAACCTGCACCCGTCAACGGCGGACCCCTCAAAGTGAAAGCCACGGCTGAGGGCATCGCCTTGCGCAAACAGCCGGTGGTCAGCGATGCCACCCTGATCAGACGCCTGCCCATCGGCACTGAATTCACAGTCACCGAACTCAACGCGGAAGCGAAGATCGGCAAGAACGACCAGTGGTTGAAGGTCAAAGATCACAGCGGCACCGAAGGCTACGTTGCGGCATGGTTCGTATCTCGCTAGCAGGACCCTAAATGACCGAAACCAACACGGGCACGAGTGGCAGAGTCTTTATCTCCTATTCACGAAAAGACAAGGCATTCGTTCAAAGACTAAACAGCGCGCTCGCTGAAGCGGGAGTTCAGACCTGGGTGGACTGGGAAGGCATCGAACTGGCATCCGACTGGATGGAGACCATTACACACGCCATCCAGGGCAATGACGCGTTCCTGTTTGTCATTAGTCCCGATTCGTTGAAATCAAAAGTCTGCACCGATGAGCTGGATTTGGGGATCAAGCTCAACAAGAAGTTGATCCCAATCCTGCATCGTGAACCCACAAAATCATCCAGGATGCATGAAAAGATTGCCTCGACGAACTGGGTGTATTTGCGTGAGCAGGATAGCTTCGAAGAAACCATACCCAAGCTGATCCAGTCCATCAACACTGATCTTGGCTGGGTCCGCCAGCATACGCGTCTGCTCGAACAGTCGCTCGAGTGGGATCATAAGAATCGAAACAACAGCTTCCTGTTGAATGGCACAAATCTGGAGGATGCTGAAAAGTGGATGGCAGAAGCCAGCGGTCAAAGTAATCGACAGATCCTCCCGCTCCAGGCAGACTACATCAGTGCAAGTCGCAAATACGCAGATCGGCGCCAGCGCATGCTGCTTGCCGGTGTATCGATGGCATTGGTTGTCAGTATTGTTCTAAGCATCCTGGCAATGTTGGCACGCAATGAGGCCAAGCTCGCGCAGGACAGGGCACAAACAAGTGAAGCCATTGCCATTCAGAGACAGTATGAGGCATCCACGGCCCAGGCAAATGCCGAGGAAAGTCAGAAGATCGCCGAGCAGAAGAAACTCGAAGCGGATGAAAAGACAAATCTGGCGATCGCCAACCGCAGCGCAGCACAGTCGCAGATCTATCAGTCGCGCCCGGGTGAGCTGGATACAAGCACGCTGCTGGCAATCGACTCATATCAACGCCTCAACTCGTTCCAGGCAGAAAATCTCATTCGGATCAATGCAAGCCAATTGGCACTGCCCATCGAACAGATGTCACAACATGGCGCGATCTGGACAATCGAATGGTCACCCGATTATCAATACTTTGTGACCGGCAACACCCGTGACCCGGCAGATACCGAAGCAGTGAATGAAGCCTGTGTGTGGAACGAGGCCACCGGAGCACAGGTTTATTGCGTTCAGCACGAGAATGATGTCAACGCTGCGATCTTCACACGGGATGGCAACTATCTCATCACAGGCAGCGCCGACAAAACCGTGCAGTTCTGGGATGCAAAGACGGGTACCAACGTCCAGAAGCTGGAACTTGGCGGTGGGGTGAACGATCTGGCGATCAATGAGACCGTACTGGCGATTGCCCGGGATGACGGCTTCCTCACCTTATATTATTTCAATGCCCCAGGCGTGAAGCCCGAGCACATTGAGCAAAAGACAAGTGTCGCGAACCTTGAGTTTTCGCCCAACGGAAATTTTTTGGCCGTTGCGTTGACCAATGGTACGGTGAAATTCTGGCAGGCCAGCCACAAATATTTCTACAACGGTCCCAAACACCCCAAGAGCAACTATGTTGCGCTGGCTTTTAGTCCTGACAATAACTGGCTGGTAAGCGGCGGCGGCGACAGCCTGTCGCGTCTGACGAAACGTGATGGAACGGGACAATACGCACTCCCGCATGGCGACTGGGTGGAGGATGTGGCGTTTGGTCCTGACCCTTCGTGGTATGTGACGGTCTCCGATGACAATAAGGTTCGGGTTGTGGAAACAGCCACCGGCGCCGAGCGATTCCGCATGTCGCACACCAGCTTCGCGCAGAAGGTGGACGTCAGCGCCGATGGGCATTGGATCGCCTCGACAGGCTATGATCGCGTGGTTCGCATCTGGGACTCGGTCTCTGGCATCCAGATGCTGGAATTCCCGCTCGAAGCCAATGGTTCAGCCGTCTCTTTTAATCAGGATGCAAGCCGAATCGTTGCTGCGGATGAAGCCGGCAATATTAGTATCTGGGATATTTCCGCGCTCAGCTCACGCATCGGATATCTTGAGTTTCCTGAATTTGTACATGAAGCACGCCTGACACCGTCCAGCGAGTTTATGATCGTCAATACTGACGATTACAACATTTGGAAGATCCCCAGCCAAACCATTGGTCAGGTCACCGATGGCACCAAAGGTGAGGTCATCTACCATGCATCCACGTTGACTTATGACACCATCATCAGCCCTGATTCGAACTGGGTTGCCGCGGTCGAATATGACAGCAACAACGCAGAAAAGAACCGCGCTGTCCTCGTCAGTATCAACGGCGCGAAGGTTTTCCCTCTTGAACATGGCAGCGAAGTGACCGGCATCGCCTTCGATCAGAATAGCAAGCTGGTCGCCACGAGCGGAATGAATGGCATCGTATTTTTCTGGGATGTGAATACCGGCGAGAGACAATCACAGGGGTTGCAGCACACCGGAGCCGTGTACTCGCTCGCGATCAGTCCAGGCGACACATTGGTGGCGGTCGGGCTGCATGATAAGATCGCCATCTGGGATCTGGCTACGGGTGAAAAAATCTCCGAATTGTCCCAGCCAGGTGATATACAACCACTTGTGTTCAGCGCGGACGGCAAGTGGCTCGCCTCTGCAAGTTCGACAGGTGCGATCGTCATTTGGAACGCCGCCGACCGAACCTTCACACAACAGGGACAGGGACTGCAGACCGGTGGAACCCCGCAGACGCTGGCGTTTGGCCCTGGCGATCGATGGCTTGCCAGTGGAGGCACCTCTGGCTTTGCCTATCTCTGGGACATTGCCACCACGCAGGAAATGGCGCGCATTCCGCATTACGACACGGTCACCGGAGTGTCCTTTTCATTAGATGGTTCGCAGTTATATACAGTCGCACGCAAAGTGGTCAGGATCTGGGCCGTGGACTCGATCCCGCTGGTCCCGAAGGATGAACTGATCCCCTTTGCATGTCTACACCTGATTACCAATCTCAGCCAGGATATGTGGACGACCTTCTTTGGCGATGAAGCCTATCGTCCGATTTGCCCGAATTTGCCTACACCCGAAACTCTAGCCCAAGATTGACGACGGAGGAACCAGTTATGGAAACCGAAGCCCCGAAAAATCCCCCCATTCTTGAAATCGCGTGGACACGCTACGCGCAGCTCAATGCAACGTCCATTCGGCGAACCAATGCTCATAAACGGCTGAGGATCTGGATTGCAGCGTTAGGTGTTCTGGCCACGTTGTTCTCCATTATCTACTCTTCCTATTTTGCGGAAGATCCGTCGTTGCTAGGCGTGGTGATACATCTTATTTTTCTTACAATACCTATTGCGGCATCCTTATTGGCCGCCATAGGCTCGCGAACCTTTGCCAACGGCGATTGGTTGATCACGCGCGCGGCGGCGGAGGAATATCTAAAGGAAATTTATTTTTTCCGAACGGTCCTTCGTGGGAATGAAAAGCGGCGAGAGTATATGGAAGGACGCATTAACGAGATCCAGAGACAGCTCTTCCGTGGGCTGGGCGGTGAGCTTGCCTTTAGACCCTATACAGGAGCGGTTCCTCCCTACTACAGTCCAGATTATGACAGCGATCCTGGTTTCAAGGATCTCACGGGTGACCAATATTTCAAGTGGCGCCTGGAAGATCAGCTTCGCTGGCACATCAGGGAAGTCAATGAATACAAAAGGGAAAGAGGACTGCTTACCATTCTGGTTGTGGTGGTGGGTGCGCTGGGCACGTTATTGGCCGCAATCGGCGGCACGATCAGCTTGTGGGTTGCCCTTACAGCATCGATTGCGGCTGCGATGATCGGCTGGCAGCAGTTACGCAACCTGGATGCAGTGATCAAGAACTATAGCAAAGTGATCCTTGAATTGACCACTGTCTATGACCATTGGTCAAATTTGGAACTCGAGGAACGTACAGACGCTGAGTTCTACAAAATGGTGCGTGGCTGCGAAGACGTATTGTGGGCACAAAATACCGAGTACATTAAGACCATGCAGGAAGCCCTCAAGGAATCTGACCTGGAGAAGGAAGCCAGCCTGGTCAACCGGGTGATCAAGGAATCGGTCGAATCGGCAGAGCGCAGCAAAGAGATGATGCGCGAGACTCTGGTCGAAGCCGCGCAGGAGGCCATCCATGACGCCGAAGAGAAGATGGAAGAGATTTTCAAAGAGGCCGTGGGATCTCTTGCCGAAGAAGCCTCCTCCGAACTCGTGCAGAAGGAATTAGAGGCAATGAGCCAGGCAATCACAGAGGCAGCCGAAAACGCGATGGAACGGGTTTCAGGACTCAAATCATCCCTGGCACACATCGCCCAGCAATACGCTCACATCGACATCGGCAGGGACACCAGCAAGGAAGAATTAAACAAGATCCTGTCGATGTACCCCAAGACGACAGACGTGAAGGGGTAATCAGGTCTCTAATGCAAAAGCCTTGCGAAGGTTTGCCATAAGGATACGAAGGGTCCTTGCGACCATCCTTCGCAAGGCTTGTCTTTAGTATGTTTTGGAAGCGCCTATTTAGTAGGAAGAAAGAAGGTCCAGCAATGGAAACCGTAAAAGCGCCTGCTACCGAAGAAGCCAAGCCTGCCGAGTCCACGCCGCCTGCAGCCGAGGTACAAAAACCCATTCCTCCGAATGTCGTGGAAGTGGTGAAGCAAGTGACGTCTGAAGTCAAGACATTGGATCTGGCGGAGGACGTTGCGGCAGGTTCCGGGTCTATCCGGCCGGAGATTCGCCCTCATGCTTTCGTGATCATGCCCTTTGGAAAAAAGAAGGGCGGCGATGGATCGCTCTATGATTTCAATGCGATCTACAGCCAGCTCATCAAGCCTGCGCTCGAAGCGGCCGGTTTTGAAGCCTTCCGCGCTGACGAGGAAACCACCAGCGGCGACATCCTGACTGATATGTTCCAGGAACTGCTGCTGGCAGACCTTTGTATCGCGGATATGAGCATCGACAATGCCAATGTGTTCTACGAGTTGGGGATCCGCCATGCATTCCGCAAGCGCGGCGTTGTCCACATCCAGGCGGGGCGCGCCTACATGCCGTTTGATGTCTTCAATGTACGCACGATCCCCTACCACATCACACCGGAGGGCGTTCCCGACCCGGCATTTTTGGAAAAGGAAAAAGCCGCGATCGCACGCGTGACGCGCGATACATGGGCATCCGATGTCGAAGCGATCCACAGTCCCATTTTCAATCTTCTTGATGGATTGGTAGAACCCGACCGCAAGACTCTTCGCACTCCGCTGGCCACCGGCTTCTGGCGCGAATACAATGAGTGGAAGGAACGTGTGACCATTGCCCAGCGGCAGAAACGCATTGGCGACATCCTGCTTCTGACCGAGGAGATCCGCAATCCGTTGATCAAGGAAGAGGCCATTGGCGAAGCCGGCATGGCCCTCAAAAACCTGGGACGAAACGAACTGGCCTTGAGCCAATACCGAAAAGGACTGGAGGTCAATTCGCGCAACTTATCTTTCCGGCGTGAAGAGGCCTTTAATTTGAACCGCCTGGGTCGCGTGGATGAAGCGATTGTGAAGCTGGAAAATTTCCTTACGGATGTCCCCAACGATACCGAGGCAATCGGGTATCTTGGGCGCATCTATAAGGAGATGTGGAACGAATCGTGGAAATCGATTCCCGAAAGCGATCTGCGTTTGCGGGCTGCATTCGACTCGTATCATTGGCTGATCAAAGCTCTTCAAACCTATCTGAAAGGGTGGCGTTCCGATCTCGATCAAACCTATCCTGGCGCGAATGCCTTGACGCTCGGCGAAATCCTGATCTATCTGGCCGATCAATTCGATGATAAACAACAGCCCGACCCCGAGATCGAATGGGTTCGCGGCCTGGTGCCCAACCTGCGCGGCGCGTTGACCTTTGCGCTCGAATCCAGGGCCCAGGATGAAAAGGTGGATTATTGGACGCTCATCTCCCTTGCAGACCTGCGCGTGTTTACGGCAGACGTCACGCAGCAAGTGACCCGCGCCTACCGCAAAGCCCTGACTGCTTCACGCCGTAACCAGTTCTATTTGCAATCATCGCTTGGGCAGTTGGAGATCCTGCAATCACTGGAGATACGCGCCGAGTTTGTCAAAGCGGGCATCAACGTAATCAACGAAGAACTGCGCACCATTCGCAAAGAGAAGGCAAGCGAAGACGCTGCTCAGAAGAAGGGTAAACAGGAACCTGTCGCAGAGGTAAAACCCAGGAAACGAGATGGACTGGTATTCCTGTTTACCGGGTACATGATCAGCAACTCGATGAAAAAGGAAAATCAGTTCCCCCCCGAAAAGGAACAGGATATCAAGGATGCCATCGAAGCCATCCTCAAAAAATACAATGCTGGACCCGACGATATGGTTGTCACCACCGGTATGGATGCAGGCAGCGAGATCATGTTCGTGGAAAGCTGCGTGGAGCGCGGCATCCCGGTGCAGGCATACTTCCCCGTGCCTGAGGCGCCCTACGTTCGAGACTTCGTCAGCCCGGGCGGCGAGCAATGGGTGGAACGGTTCTATCGCATGCGTAATCATCCGCTGGTCGATGAGTTTTACCAGCCAGACTGTGTGGGCCTGCCGAAGGAAGGCGATAACGTTCATGAACGCAACAATCGCTGGGCACTCTACTCCTCACTGACACGCGGTATCGATAGCGTTCGTCTGATCGCGGTGTGGGACGGCAAAGGTGAGCTTTCCAGGGATCTGGATGCGCGGCTGGTCAAACACATGGTGGACCTCATGCGCGATACCGGCGGCATGGTCGAACAAATCCACCCGGGAAAACTGGCGCCCCGACCAGAACTACCCGATGTCTCAACGGCTGCCAGCCCAATTCCTGTCATGCCGATGGACACGCTACCCGGCACGCCGACCAATGGACATCGCAGGAAACCAAAGAGCGTGTCTCGAAAAAAGAAATGACGCGTGGAGTGCAGGAGCGTCGCCGTCCGACTCCAAAGCTTATGCGAAAAAATGACGCCCGTTGATCATTCAACGGGCGTCATCACATTATCTATCTTTTCCGCTGGGTATGGCCAGACCTCGCCTTTGATCCCCTTTGCCAGATAAAAATCACCGGCCCGCACTGTTTCTGCTCCCTCCAATGTGACCACAGTCACCAGGCGTTCCGGATCCCGTGTAATATCAGTGAGCGGCACAAGCAGAGTGACGGCCTTTTTTACACAGTAGCCAGGCCGAATCATGACGTAGCTCTCTTCAAAAATGACCGGGTCGATCGACCAGTAATCATTTGGAGTTGCGATCTCGCTGACCAAAAAATCACCCTTGCGTGCAGTCAACTGCGTACCCCAGGGTGTATTGATCTCCATGGTCTGAGGCTCATGCGGGCCAGGCAGGAACGGCACAACACGGCGTTCCACTGTGCTGCGATATGGCTTAAAGTCCAATTCCGATAGGATGGAATCGCTTGATGTGATGAGTAACGGCTCGCTCATACGTTGATAGAAGGCATTCTACCATAAGGGCATTTTCGGATGCTTACAAGTTCAGTTCATATGGGATGCCTTTACTCTGCGAGTTTTTTGGCGTATGCTTCGCGTTGCGAAACCTATGCAAGTAGCACAAATTGAGTTCAATCGTTCATTGTAGGTAGAGCGGTGACTGCACTCCCGCCAAACGCCTTGAGTTGTACCAGAACAGGCGTGTTCTGACTCCGGCGGGCGATGTCAGAAAAGTCAACACTTCAGCGTAAAGTCTGAACAAACTACGAAATGAAATCTTTGGAGGTAGTTCCATGCGCATGGCTTTTCATCGCAGCACAATGAGATGGATAATTCCCTTTTTGATAGCGACCCTTGCCTGCTCGACAGTTCCGCAATCGACCCCGACTTCGACTGAAACCGGCTATCGTTACGATGATCTTCCCACGGAGGCAAATGAGAGCGCGGCCTTTGCGGAATACCAGGCGATCTCGAAGTGGAGCACGCTTGACCTGACGTATACCTTCGTCAATGGAACAGAAAAGCTTGCCGGGGAAACCGAATGGGATCTCGTCCGGCAGGCGTTCGCGTTATGGGCGGCGCAGACTCCGCTGACCTTTATGGAATCCGATGATGAAAGTACTGCAAGCATTGTGATCGGCTGGGCAAGCCGCGATCATGGAGATGGCGACCCGTTCGATGGAGCCGGCGACGTGTTGGCGCACGCATCGTTCCCCAATCCCTATAATGACCGGCAGGTATTCCTGCACTTCGACGACGACGAACGCTGGGTGGATAGTGAAAGCCGCAACGTGGACCTGCTGACGGTGGCCGCGCACGAGATCGGGCATACCCTCGGGCTTGCCCACAGCAGCGACCCGGGCGCGCTGATGTACCCCAGCTACGACGGGCCGCGTCGCTTTTTAGGAGATGACGATATCGCCGGCATCCAGGAACTCTACGGCGTGGCGAGCGCGCCGCAGCCGGTACCAGATGTCCCTGAGAATGAATCGCCGCCAGACGCAAACGGTCAGGACCAGGACCAGGATGGCATTCAGGATCAGGATGAAGTCCTCCTGACGGGCACCGATCCGCAAAATGCGGACAGCGATGGCGATGGATTGGGCGATGGAGTGGAAGTGTCCAATCGCATGAATCCGCTGGACCCCGATATGGATAAGGATGGCCTCAGCGATGGGCAGGAAGTGGATGCGGGCAGCAATCCGTTCTTCCCGGAACAGGAAGACATTTCCCCAGAGCTGGAAGAGGACGTCAGCGACTTTCTCACGACCGCCATCGAGCTGCAGATCGAGGCCTATCGCAATAGTAATTCCTCCATCGCGGCTCCTGTCATGGCGGGTGAGGTATTGGCGAGCCTGGAAAGCAGCCTTGCCGAGCTGAACCAGCAGGGCCTGGTGATGATCTCAGAGATCGATTACTATCAAAGCTATATCGATGACATTCGCGTGATCACCAGCACGCGCATCGAAGTGGACACGTGTGAAGTGTGGACGAATACGATCTATCGCGCCTCTGATGGAGAGCCCCTAAACAGCGAAGGCCCTGCGCTGCTGCCGCAGACCATCACGATCGAACAACTGGATTCAAGCTGGTACATCACCACGGTCCAGTTCCATGATGTTCCCTCTTTTTGTAGTTAATAACCATTGTGCAAAAACTGATCTCAATCGTCGGTGCAAGTGGGGTCGGCAAGACATCCCTGGCCCGCGCGCTGAGCGAAACGGGCAGGTTCGCTCATGCTTATGAACAGCATACAGAGCGGCCCTTTCAAGCGCTGTTCAAAGAGAACAGGCAGTACGCTCTGGCCAACCAAATGGATTATCTGCTGTTGCGCGCCGAACAGGAACGCGCCTTGCGTACAGGCTCCTTGATCGGATTGATGGACGGCGGACTCGATCTCGACTTTTATGGATTCACCCGCCTCTTTCTCAGCCGCGGCCTGCTCACACAGCCCGAGTATGATCTTTGTGCAAGGCTCTATCGTCTCCTGCGCGAGTTATTACCGGCACCCGAACTCATCGTCCGCTTGTGGGCGGATGAAATAACGGTGGCAGGCCGCCTATCTACGCGTGACCGGATCAACATTGCCAGCGCCGACGATACAGCACTATTCCATGCGCTGCTGGATGAATGGCTTGAGTCGATGCCATCTGAGCGTGTTCTGCATCTGGATGTCTCGAATGAAACACTGGAATATGAACGCAGTACAGGTACGATCCTGGAACGTCTGAGCCTGGTCTAAAGACATCCGAAGTCTGTGCCCAAAAAAACATAGCGCTGCCTGCCCGGGTTCATGTGACAGCAGGAACACGTCTTCGTTAGTCAGGGCGAGGAGCAGTGTATGAATCCAAAGATAAAACCAGCCATCGCAGGAAAGGTAGTCATCGTCACGGGCGCCTCGTCCGGGATCGGCGAAGCAACTGCCTGGGAATTCGGAAAGTGGAAGGCAAGGACTGTCGTAACCGCCCGGCGAGCTCAGCGTTTGGAACGGCTGGCAGAACGGATCTATGACGCGGGTGGAGTGGCGTTACCTGTACCAGCCGATTTGACAGATCCACAACAGATCGCCAACCTTATACGGGAAACACGATCGACCTTTGGACGGATCGATGTACTGGTCAATATCGCCGGCTGGGGGCATTACGATTGGTTCGAAGAACAGACGCATGAGACTCTGCGCAGGCAATACGAGGTCAACGTGATCGGCATGGGAGAATTGATCCGTCAGGTGCTGCCTGTTATGAAAGAGCAGCGTTCGGGGATCATCATCAACATGTCTTCGTATGCCAGCAAGATCAGCGTACCGCCCTTAACTGTATATTCGAGTACAAAGTCAGCGATAGAGTCGCTGAGCGACGGACTGCGCCGCGAACTTGCTCCCTGGGGCATCAAAGTGATTCGCATTCATCCGAGCGCGGTGACTGGTACAGAGTTCAAAGAAAAGGCCATCGCGGATGGCGGTGTCAATTATTCCACCACACCCATCGGCAGAGTCACTCGTGAAGCGGTGGCGCGCAAGATCGTGGGGCTGGTGGAAAATCCGCAGCGATCTCTGTACCTGGGCCGTATCTATGATATTCCCGTAATGATGAACGCTGTATTCCCGGGCCTTGTGGATTTGTTTAGCGCATTCTTTGTCAAGTTTCAGCGCCGAAAGGAATTGCCTCTCCTGCAACGTCCAGCTATGAGCCGTAATCATCCCTCCATATTTGGCGGCTATCTTGCGATGCTCTCTCTGGGCGTGCTGGTGGTAGGGTGGCTGCTTCGAAAGAAACCATGAATGAGTACAGGATCCATAATTTCACCGAGTTTCATGGGATTGTCGAAAAATATGATTCACGGTCCGTCATTTATCGGGGTGTCACATCGGTCAGTTTTCCGCTCTTGCCCAAGATCGGACGCGTAGCGCCACCCGATCCGATCGGTCCGCGCGGAACAGAATGAGCAGGAGATCCTTCGTCTTTTCAAAGAGCGGGCATTTCAATATCTCAACTTCACGCCGACGACTGATTGGGATTGGCTCGCTGTCGGTCAGCAATATGGCCTGCCCACACGCTTATTAGACTGGACCGACAATCCCCTCGTGGCCTGCTTCTTTGCGATCAACGAATCAACCGACGAGGACGGCGTGATCTACGTATATCGCAGCGACTCGTATATTTCCGTCGAAGAGCATCCCGACCCGTTCCGTTACAGATCGGTGGGCAAATTCATTCCGAGGCATTTTGTACAGCGCATCACGACCCAGGGCGGATTGTTCACCATTCATCCACATCCGCATGAACCATTTGAGTCCGATGATATGGAGAAGATCATCGTGCCCAGCGAAATCCATGCCGAGCTACGAATAGTGCTTCACAAATATGGGGTCAATCAATTCTCGCTATTTCCCAGCCTGGATGGGCTGGCAGCACATATCGAGTGGCTGCAATCGAGGATGAAAAGTTAGAGAGAGAGTTACAAGATACGTATCAATGACACAGCTGTATAAACCAACATCAGCGCCAACAAGAGATTAACACCAAATTTCAGGCGAGGATTGCCAAGAAAAACCTGGATTGCGGTCCCAAAAGCCGCCCAGATAGACGTAGCGCAAAACGAAACGAAAGCCAGAAGTGAACAAGCCACAGTTAATAACAGGACATCGGCAGTGATCGGGGATAGGAATGCAGAGAATAGCGTGAATGCGTATACGACCAGCTTGGGGTTGAGAACGTTCAACATCAGTCCCTGCATAAATTGTAGAGAGCTTGTATCAGATTCGTTAAACATGTAGCTCGCCTTCAGAATTCCGAACGCCAGATATAAGATATAAGCCGCTCCCACGTAACGCAGGATCGGCTCCAACGCGGGAAACAGGTGCAGTAGGGCTGTGGAAAACCATCCGCTTAGAAACATCATCAGAAAAACACCAGCTGCCAGGCCGGCCTGATATTTCAATGTGTTCCGATAGCCATGCAGCACAGCCAGGGAGGCCGTGGAAATATTACTTGGCCCCGGTGTAAACGTCGAAATGAAAACATACGATAGCAGAGCGATCAAACTACCGGACATAAGAATACCTCGTGATTGGTTTGTATGGATCAGGATCGGATTTGTGCGGCGTACTGACCCGGCGTTGCGCCAATGATCTTCTTGAAGTGCCGCGTCATGTGACTTTGACTGCTGAACCCAGCTTCCACCGCCACCGCGGCCAGTGGCGTACCACCTTCAATCAGGCGCTGGGCGTGGCGAACTCGGACGTTTTCCAAATACATATAGGGAGGCAGTCCAACTTCGGCGCGAAACACACGCAGAAAATAATAGGGACTCAATGCAACGTGTTCCGCTACTTCCCTCAGGCTGATCCCTTTTGCAAAATTCTCATCGATATATTGGCAGGCCCGAAGCACGGCATTTCGTTCTCTGCCTGTTTTTTGTTCGCTGTAGGAAATATCTGCATAGCGCTTGATAAACTGCGCCAGTGTCCACAGGAAGCGCGACTCGAATTCCAGCGAGTCGTGCCCATCCGTCATCGCTCGATGCAGAGACACAAGCTGCCGGGATGCCCAGGGATGGTCGAGGCGCACATCCTTGAAAAATGGCGGTGTGCTGCGCTGTCGACCCGTCAACTCTGCCAAAGCCAGTTTCATATGTGCAACGGTGGGATACAAAGATCGCATCTCGAACCCGGCTTCATCGAACGCCTGGCCTGTATGGACGGCGCCCGGGTTGATCAGGATCACGCCACCGGGCGGCGTGTAATGCATCGAACCCTGGTGCAGGAACGATTGACGGCCGTGTTCGATCAGGCAGAAAACATAGTAATCATGGCTATGACGTGGATACGCATGATCGACATAATGAGCATGCAAATAATCCAGCCCGAGCTGTGGGTTCCGGCCGATCTTCGTCCATTCGTTCGTGTGCATGGTTTCTTTTACCATACGCAAGCAGTCCGCGTCTTGCAGAATATTGCCTACTTCAACGGTTTCTGCTTCTGCTGGCACAAGGTCTTCGACCTGTGCCTATGCAGACCGAAGGTCTTCGTTTCGGCATTTGAGACTCAAGAGGACTGTCACCTTGTTTCTAAAAATAGAGTACCCCACTTCCGGACAATCTGCTTTGGGAGTATATTGAGTTGCTTGTACAAACCATCACAAGGAGATTGGGAACTATGTCTGCACTTGCTCACGCGACCGGAGAACAGGAACACCTGGTCACGCAATGGAAAAGTATCTACACGCTGGGAGCGATGGCCACAGTCATTACCCTGCTGGGAATTGTCGTGGATATGATTGTCGGCTCGTCCACCTCCGGCGATCTCTCCACTCTGCCGCAAACAGCCGTGGAACGGTTCGCCGAATTTCAAGTTGCACCTCTGCTGGGCCTGTATCATCTCGACCTGTTAAATACGATCAATCAACTCCTGATGATCCCGGCATACTTTGCACTCTACGCAGCACATCGCAGAGCAAATGCTGCTTATTCGTTGCTTGCCTTGATTATCTTCCTGGTGGCCACAACTATTTTTGTCACTACAAATTCTGCTCTCCCGATGATGGAGCTTAGCCACAAATATGCTGCCACAACATCCGATTCGCAGAAAGTGCTATTGGCAGCCGCGGGAGAAGCAATGCTCGCCCGAGGAGCGCATGGCAGCCTGGGAGTCTTCATCGGTTTTCTATTGCCAAATGTCGCCGGTCTCCTCATGTCGTTTGTGATGCTTCGGGCAGGGGTTTTCAGCAGGCTTACTGCTTACCTGGGAATCGCTGGCAATATTTTGATTTCGATCTATGTCATCCTGGTCACGTTCCTGCCTGCCGTGGAAAAAATGGCTGTGGCCTTTGCCATGCCGGGCGGTTTGCTGCTCCTGGCTTGGACAGTGATGTTCACCATCAGGCTTTTTCAACTGGGAAGCAAGAGAAATGCCGTATCGATGATGTAATACTTCACGAGTTTGTGTCGTCTACACGATATGAACAACCTTAGAACTATCTCTCAAATGATCGAACCACAAACCGCCATCGAAGGTGCAGGCGTAAAATTGCGCCGGTCCATTGCGCCGCGGGTCAGTAACGAATTCGATCCCTTCCTGCTTTTCGACCATTTTGCCTTCAACGATCCTCTCGAAGGACCGCTGCGCGGCTTTCCCTATCATCCTCATCGCGGCATCGAGACGGTCACGTATATGCTCGAAGGCTCCACCGCTCACCGCGACAGCCTGGGCAACGAAGGCGTCATCGGTCCCGGCGATGTGCAGTGGATGAGCTCAGGGCGTGGAATCCTGCATGAGGAGATGCCGCGTCGTGGTCCCAGCGGCGCGATCTACGGCTTCCAGCTCTGGGTCAACCTCCCGTCTCCTCTCAAGATGTCTGAGCCGCGTTATCAGGAAGTGAGCGCTTCGACGATTCCCACGTACGAACAGGATGGGATCAAGATCCGCATCGTCGCAGGGACCGTGGACGGAGTCAGCGGCCCCGTTCAGGATATTGCTGCCGCGCCTCTTTACTTCGACGTTCAGCTTGCCCCCGCTAAAGAATGGACCCACGAAATCCCGGCCGGTCACACGATGTTAGCGTATGTATTCGAAGGCGAGGGCGTTTTCTCGGGTCAGACCATTTCCGCTGTCAAACTGCTCAAGTTCACAGACGGTGATTGCATCACGGTCAAAACCGAAAATGATCCCGTGCGATTCATGCTGATCGCAGGCGCACCGTTCAAGGAACCGATCGTGCCGTACGGTCCGTTCGTGATGAACACCATCGAAGAGATACAGCAGACATTGAAAGAATTGCGTAACGGGACGTTTATTAAATAACAACCTATAACCATGTAGGGAGCGGCAGCTGCCGTTCCCTACATGGTTATAAAATTAATTCCAACCACGCGGTATACATAATCCCAATCCCAATTACAGAAACAATAAGCGCGCTCAGCACGGGTACGAAGCTGAAGACTTTTCCGCTGGAGGGGAATCGCTGAAAGAGTTTCCCGGCGTAAATGAATAACATTCCAATGCCGGTCAACGCGCCGGCCAAACCCAAACTGAACGCCAGCACCAGGATCAGACCAAAGCCTATTTTGTTCAATGCAATCGCGCCCAGCAATACAACCAACGCAGATGGGCACGGCAGCAGTCCGCCCGAAATGCCCAGCCCCAACAAACTACGCAAGGTGACTTCTTCAGGCGGCGTATGTGAGTGGCCGTCATGCTCGTCATGATCGTGGTCATGGTGTCTGTGGACATGCGGCTGGCCGTGGTCATGGACGTGAAGGTGTTCCTCATCCCCGTGAGTAGGTGTGCCCGCATGGGAGGGATTCAAAACAAATTTATGCGAATGTCCTTTTCTGTCGTCAGTAGAATGGACATGCTCGAAGACGGGTGAAAGAGTCTGTTTGTGTACAGGCGGCTTGAGACTGGGAAATTTTAGCCCGGAGGATTTAACCCGGTCCAGAAAAAGGTTGATCCCGATGCCCACCACAAACAACCCGGAAAGTAAACTCATCCATGGATAAAGTGTCTCGGGGACGATATATTGTGCGGCAAACAATGTGATCAAACCAAATGCAAACACGCCGAGCGTGTGCGTGATCGTTGTGGTCAGGCCGAGATAGAGCGCATGTTTCAGCGTGCCGCGTGACCCGACCAGATACGCGCCGACAATCGTCTTGCCATGACCGGGCGTCATGGCGTGCATCGCGCCCCAGACGAACGAAATCAGAAGTGCGAACAAGATTGTCGGCAGGGTCAGGTTTTCCAGGGTGATCAATTGCGTGAAGGCGTCGCTGCGGCTCCCGGTGATCGAAGAGGTTGGTTGAGTGGAAGCTTCAGAATTATATAGCGGCAGTGTGGAGGAGCCAATTGCAAGCGCGACCTCACGTTGGTCCAATGGGCTCGATAGCAGGTCTTCAGGATACATCGTCAGGCGCTCGCTGACGCTGGTGGAGGCAAAATCGCCGGTCAACGTCAGGTCATCTGACGTAACAACGATCTCACGCCAGCCGAGTCGCTCACTGTACGAATGATCTGCGAACGACAGCGTGGTGATTTGCTCAACGTTTACAATGGGTGCAGAGAAACCACACGTGAGGCGCAGGGTTGGCAAGCCGCCAGCCCCGGCAGGGAATTCGACCGCGGAGGATGCCAACGTTAAGCCTAAAGCTTTTTCGTTGAGTATCAGTCTCAGGTCCGGTTGAAGCGAGGCGCATTTTGCAGCATGGTAGGCCGCTGTTTCGGCAGGATCCGCTAGAGAGTTCCCGTTGGCATCGAAGGCGGCGATCTCCTGGAATGCAGGGATCTCCGCCATGTCCAGCACGTAGTCAATGTAGACCGAGTCTTTGCTGACGTGTATTCCAGCATAATGATTGATCGTGAAGTTGCCCAATGGATGTGCGAAAGCAACCGGCACGAGTGTGAAGGCGGTAATCAACGTCAGTAAAACCGTGATCATGCGGCGGAATTTTTTCATAGAAATCCTTTCCTGTCATTGTCCCTTTGGGACAGAGCGAAGCAATCTCCCGTGGAGCAGCGGAAACTCATCGATCGCACTCCCCGATCAAGAGGAGATTGTGTCGCCACGGCGCCACGCGACGCTTCGGGCTATCCTTCGACTGCGCTACGCTTCGCTCAGGATGAGCCCTCGCAATGACATACGTTATTCGAGCGAATCCAACAGGTCTTGCGCCTGTTCTGCAAACAATATTGAAAAATGCGGGTTGATCGTCAGCGCCTGTTCGAGATATTGGCGGGCCTGTTCATCGTTATGCAGAGCATGAGCGATCATCCCGGCGTGGAATAATTTCAAGGCATCCTGTGTTCCAAGTTTCAGGGCCTCATCGGAATACTTCTGCGCTTCCAGATACTGCCCTGATTTATACAAGGCCCAAGCCAGTGCATCTGCCCCATGAATGCTGGGGCGGTTGGTATATGCCTTCTGTGCCAGCGCGAGGGTTTCTTCCAGGTTTCGATCGTGATCGGCGTTGAACAAGGCGATCTCCATATCCATATCGACGCCATTGGCGCGATGTAGTTTCTCGATCACTCCCAGCAGTTGGTATTGCTGGCTGGCTTTCTCTGGCTGATCCGTCACCTGGTACAGATCACCAAGCGTGATCACAAATTCAGGCATCGGCATAATTGCCACAGCCCGGTTCAGTGATTTGATCGCTTCTTCCATGTCCCCTTTCGCTGCATAGACACGTCCCAGCCCGGCAAGAGCATAGACATAATCGGGCCTACTCTGGAGAGTACGTTCATATTCGAGCTCTGCCTGCTCCAGGTCGCCGGTGTTGAAATACAAGTTGGCGAGTTGTGTCCGCAGCCAGGCAGTGCTTTCGGAACTTGGGACACCGCTATCGACGGCTTGCTGCATCATGTCGAGCGCGCCGGGTACGTCGCCGTGTAATTCGCGAAGATACGAAATACGAGCATAGGAGTTCATATCGGGACGTAAATCCACCATCGTCTGTAGAGTTTCCACCGCTTCAGAATAGCGACCCAGCTCGATCTGCGCATCGGCGATCACACCATAGGCATAAGGGCGGTCTGGGTTGATCTGCCGGGCACGTTCCCCCCACTCCAGTGCGGATACGAATTCATGGCGAGCCAGAGCCAGGGCACCCATAGCACTGATGGAAGCGTAATCATCGGGTTGAAAGGACAATGCAGTACCCAATGTCTCTTCCGCTTTTTGGTAGTAGGAAGGGTCGCCGGTCTCACGTACCTTTTGCAAATAGACCAATCCCAACTGACTGTAGGCCTGCCAGTCCTCCTGGTGCACTCGAAGCTGCTCCTGCAGGCTCTGCATTTGAGCATCGGTGGATGCACCTGTGCGGGTAGAGTCATCAAAAGCAAAATCGTTCGAAAACGATAGTTCCGGGTCTTGTGCGGAGGCGAAGCGCCAGGAGAGTACAATGACCAGCGTCACCATAAAAACAAGCAAAACCATTCGTTGAAATGATCTGTTTTGATAAATAGCTACCACACGGACTCCTCTCATTGAGAGTGGGTCGGGTTTCCCCAACCCACTCTCAACTAAATCAAATGACTACGGATTCTGATGTACGCGGGTGAATCCATCGAACGGAGTTGCAAGGAACGGGAAGACACCAGACAGGGGTGCATCGTCTGTGTTGATGCCATCACCGGCCAATGCGCCGATGTAGTTCGATCCACCGATCACGCGCACAGCCACATCGGTCACGTCGTCGATCGGGCGGCGGCCGTTGGGCCACGCAGCCGGGTCAGGCGTGGATGTGCCGGAGGCATCGTGAGCCAGCGGGCCAAGCCGCATCTGGCTGCCGAATGGCGTCGGCGCGACACTGACGTTCAAGCGCAACAGCTCAGAGAGAGCATTGTCACTGGGTGTGTACTTCAGCAGCAGATTCACAAGGTCAGTGCGATTCGTCTGCGCGGCAGGAACACCATAAACAAGCTCAAGCGCCAATGCGAGCCGCGGGTTCAAATAGAAATCCAGGAACTGGCCTTCCTTGGCAGGATCCAATCGGTTCCAACGGTCTTTGTATTGGGTGCCAATGATCGCTTCATTGATCAGCGGATTTGCTAATCTCTGAACCTGGACCCAGTTTCCACTGTGCTTCATCCCATCCTCACCCATAAGGACAACCGTCGAACGCCGGCTGGTGCTGGCGTACGCGCCGAGGGTCGGGAAGGCAGTGTCACTTGGTCCCATGTGATCCTTGGTCAGGAGGCTGATCGGGACCTCGATCGCAATGGTATGAACGTTGAAACCAGAGAGCATATCCACACCGAATGCATTGGCGTTATCGTTCGCATCCTCAGCAGCCGTCAGGAGCGGCAGAGGCGTGCGGCGCAGATTGAGCGTATCAAACACGCCGCCGAGATCGATGTAGAAGGGATCCTGACGCTGACCTGCGAAAGCGCGGATACCAAAATCGAGATCGTAGACACCCTGCGCGGCAAGGCTTTCATAGTCCGGCATGGTGCGCGGACCCACATTGGAAGGAACCGCGAAGAGACCACTACCAAGGACCTTGGGCGTGCCCAGGCCAGAGGCCGTGATCGTATAGCTCTGACGCAAGCCCAGGCCTTCGGAACCAGCTCCATCCAGAGCGGTGATTGGCGGCAAGGCTACATACGAGAGGAACAAACCTGCAGCCTGGTTGATGCCGCGGAATTCATTCTTGAACTGGACGTCGATCCGAATGTCATTGGCTTTTCCGTCGCCATTGTTATCAATGTTAAAGCTGTACAGCACGTTCGGGTCGAAGTTGTAATAGTTCGGACCCGAGCTGGGTTCTTCACCGGGGATGACGTCCATGATCAATACGACGTTGTCTTCATGACCCGGCTCATAGCTGCGGAACATAAAGAAATCACTGATGTCCGCAGTTGGATCCATGGAGATCAACGGTGCTTCACGGTGACTTGCAGCATTGGTTGCCGCTGGGGCAGATCCAATCAGCAGTGCAAGCACCATGAGGCTTAATACAAGACCATTCGCTAACTTACGCATAGGGTACTCCTTTGAGACTCAATAAATGGAAACGTCTAAAACGATATTTGAACTTGAAACGTGTAGATATGTTTGTGCAATCGCCTTACCTCCTTCGACTGGTTGATGTCGGACTCTGAGATAGGTATACCTACATAACCATACGCAGGTCTGCTCGGTTTGCATTTATGAAAATAAAAAGAGTGCTGAGAAATAGTTCTCAGCACTCTTGCGTTTCTGTCACACCGGCACTTGCGCCCGGTGCAAGTGTTGCGACCCACGGGAAGCAATCTTACCTGCAATAACCGGTGATTGTGTCGCCACCCCGCCTCGCGGGGCAGGCTCCGCGACGCGACGCTTCGCTCCGTCCCGAAGGGACAATGACGGAAGTGAAGGTTTTACAATTCACTCAATACAACTATATCACCCGTTGGCTGGGGGCTGCCCCCCTGAGGCTCAACCGAAATACCCAACGACTGGAACGAGCCGATCGCCTCGGTCGACGTCACGATCAATACACCCTGTCCATTTTCATCGACCGTCAACAGGCCGGCGCTCACCGGCGCTCCAGCGATCAGCCAGACTTGATAGGTCTGGCCGGGTTCAAGCGGCGGCAGGCCTGTGATCACCAAAACAGCCGACTGACTGGCGGGGTCGGCGATCAGCTGCCCCTGCGCTTGCGGTTGTACATTCGTTCCCTTCAGCGAGACGGTGATCGCCCCGGAGGGATTTGTCTGCGGAAGATTCTCGATGATCTGATTCAGCGAATCGGACTGGGCCGCAATCTTACTATTCAGGGAAGCGACCTCGTTTCTTAACTGCACCACCTGGACGCTTAAGAGGATCACTCCAGCGATCGCAAGCGCCGCAACCGCAAAACTAAAATTGCGAAAGAAGGATTCGAACCGGTTCACGCGGCGGGACGGTTGGCTCTGCGCCGAAGAGCGGCTGCGTTCCTCCACAGCGACGCGCGCCATCAATGCCTGCTTCGTGCGCGGCGCCGGTTCCACAGGTGAGACACTCAACGGCAGGGCCGAAGCCGTGTTCCGCATGTCCTCGACCAGTTGGCGCGCTTCAGGATGCTCCAGCAAATAGTCTTCGACAAGTCCCCGCTCCTCATCGCTGAGTGCATCCAGTGCATAGAATGGAAGTAATTCTTCGATCTGCCTTGAATCCATTGTCATCGTTCCAGTTTTGCTCGTTCCAACTCTTCACGTAGTCTTTGTAATGCCAGGCGGGCGCGGGTATGGATGGTACCAAGCGCCTCCCCGGTCGCTTGTGCGATCTCCTGCCGGGTCATGCCGTAAAAATAAGCCAACTCGATCACCTGTCGCTGCGCGCCGGGCAAAGATGCCAGTGAAACTCGTATCTGCTGACTCTCCATATTTAGCTGCACCTGCTCAAGAACCTCCAGACCGGTATCGGGTATCTGCTCCAGGATCGGTTCACCTGCCTCTACCGCATTCCATGGCTGCGGACGTACATTCCTTCGCCGCAATGCGTCAATGGCCAGGTTGCGGGCGATCCTAAAGAGCCAGCCGGTGAAAGAACCGCGTTCCGCCTGGTATGTGGAGGCGCTTTGCCACACACGCCAGAAGGTTTCCTGCAGCACATCTTCAGCCAGCGGCCGATCTGCAACGATCTTGAGCAGAAGACCCAATACGATGGCGGCATAACGGTCATACAGGGTTTCAAGCGCGTCACTATTGCCCTCGGCAACCTGAGTCACCAGAATATCGTCACTCGGTTGCTGAGTCATTCCCTTCTCTTGTGTGCGCAAAAAACCACCTTGACTTTTAATACGCATCGAAGCGCCGTTCGCATTCTTTTTTTGTTCCATTGGACTGCGCCAATTTTACCGCTTATCTAACGATTTTCCCTCGATTTTTATACCTACTTCTCTGTCGCACCTGCACTGCAACGCATGGGCTTTCAGCCCAATCCTGACGGGCGGCACCGTGCTGGCGCGCACGGCGTCACTGCCGAAAGCGTGTCAGGAAACGCAGTGAGGCGCACACGCACCTGCATAAAAGCACAAAACATGGCATAAGATCGTGTCGCCACCCTGCCTCGCGGGGCAGGCTCCGCCACGGCGACGCTTCGCTCCGTCCCGAAGGGACAATGACGAAAGACGGGGTATTATTAGATCATTGCTGAGGAAAGGAAAAACAAGATGACACAGGTATTCTACGGTCCCGGGTTGGGCAAAGAAGGTACATTGCGTTTGGGCACCTCTGCAATTATTTTCGATCAGGACGGGAAGTTTTTGCTGACGAAGCGCGAAGATAACGGTCAATGGTGTCTGCCAGGCGGGGCTGTGGAGGCGGGCGAATCGGTGGCCGAGGCGTGTATCAGGGAAGTATTCGAGGAAACCGGCCTGAACGTCCGCGTGAAGCGTTTGGTGGGTGTCTACAGTCATCCTGATCAACTGGTGATGTACAAGGATGGGAACAAGGCGTTTATCGTCGCCATCCACTTTGAGGCCGAAATCCTCGGAGGCGAACTGGGCTTAAGTAACGAGACCACAGATTTCGGTTTCTTCGCGCTCGAGGAGATCGCGGACCTTCCATTTCTGGGACGGCACAAGGAACGCATCTTGGATACGCTCGCCTGCCATCGCGAGGCTGTAATAAAGTGAGGTCCGGTTTCGTTTAGTACAATGCAACCAGTCATGTCATTCTGGGGAGCGCAATTGGGCTGTGTCCTCAAGAAAATGACATGCTATTTTTATTAATACGGGACATAGAATGTTGAGTGAACTCGAACCGAATCAACTAATTCTTCTATTAATTTTGGCGGCGGCGGTCGTTCTGCTTTTTACAGAATGGATCCGCCTCGACTTAACCGCCATTCTGATCGTTCTCACGCTCAGCCTGACGGGTGTCCTTGCGCCTGAGGATGCCCTCTCTGGGTTTAGCAGCGAACCCGCTATTTTGCTTGCATCTGTTTTTGTGTTGAATGGCGCGCTGTACCATACGGGGCTCTCTGAACGCTTAGGCAATTGGATCAAGCGGCTGGCAGGTACAAGCCTGGAGCGTGCGGTTGCCGTGGTCATGCCATCCGTCGCTTTACTGTCGGCATTTACTCATCACGTCACCATTACGGCGCTCATGCTGCCGCCAATGTTGAAGCTGTCGCGTGAAAACGATATTCCGGCATCGAAACTGCTCATGCCGCTTTCCTTTGCGGCATCCCTGGGCACGGCCATTGCCATTATTGGCGCACCTGCGTTTCTGATCGCCAGCGGTTTACTGCAACAATCAGGACACGGGGCACTCGGTATTTTTTCGATTGCGCCAATTGGTTTGGCCATTTCGCTGGCCGGGACGATTTTCTTTTTGCTGCTGGGCCGCGTCCTGCTGCCCTCGCGCGGGAATAACGATGAATCGGCGGATCACTTTCGACTGGATGGCTATTTTACAGAATTGATGTTACTCCCCAATTCGCCGTTGATCGGCAAGACCATCCGCGAAATCGAGGAAAACCAGGAAACTGATTTCGAAGTGTCTGCCTGGTATCGTGATGACCATCCGCGCAATCGTCCATTTGGCCACAAAAAGACTCAGGAAGGTGATGTACTCGTCATCCGCACCAGTCCGGATAAGATCGCCACGATCGATCAGGAACCGGGCATCGCCATTCGTCCGCTCGAAAAATACAAAGACTCCTTCTCACCCGGCCAGGAAAATGGAAACGAGAAGGAGGAAATGTCCGCCCGTCTGGTCCAATCGGTCGTGGCTCCGCGCTCAGAGTTGATCGGCAAGACCATCGGCAAAGTGGATTTTCTCCAAAGCTACGGTGTCATCATTGTGGGCGTGTGGCGAAGCAAAGGTTGGCTGCGAACCGAGCTCTCGCGCGTCCGCCTGCGGGAAGGGGATGTGCTGGTCCTGGCAGGCGATGACAGTTCCTTCCGACGCATTTCGGAAGACCGCTCGTTTCTGATGCTGGTCCCGTTCAAAGGCGAGCCCAAGCCGGTCCATAAGGCTCGTTTTGCAGCGTTGATCATGGTCATCACGGTCCTGATCGCGGCCTTTCACGTTGCACCTCCTGAAATCGCTATGCTGGGCGGAGCGGCGGTGATGATCCTGAGCGGATGCATTTCCATGTCTCAAGCCTATCAATCCATTGAGACACGCATTTTTATCTTTATCGCTGGCGCGATCCCATTGGGGCTGGCAATGCAAAAAACGGGGACAGCTGACCTCCTGGCGGGCTGGTTGCAAAACCTTGTCGTGGATTGGGATATTCGTTTGATCCTGTTTGCCTTTTTCATCATCACAGGACTCGCCACCCAGATCATGTCTGATGCTGCCACAACAGCTCTGTTTGCGCCCGTTGCACTTGCTCTGGCGAATGGACTTGGCCTTCCGCCTGAGCCGTTGGTTGTTACTGTGGCGATGGCCTCGGTCACATCTTTTTTCACGCCCATCGGGCATCATGGCAACCTGCTGATTTATGGGCCGGGCGGCTACCAGTTCTCCGATTTTCTGAAGGTCGGAATTCCGCTCACCCTCGTGGTGGCGATCATCGTGATCATCATGGCTCCCATGATCTGGCCTGTCTGAGACGAGGCGTTTCTGCCTGGCGCGGGGTTTTATTGGTAAACAACTTTGGAGGCAGGCATCATGCTCAACACTATTTCAGAAAAATTTCATTCATGGGCCACCGGCTGGCGCGTGGTTATCTTATTGATCGCCGAGGCATTGATGGCAGGCTTTGTGATGCCGGCGGCAGCTGGAATCCTGGCCCTGGCAGCGAATAACAGCGTGTTACCGCTGGACATGATGTTCTTTTACACGCCCGAAACAGCTTTTCAGATGATCGAAAAATATGGCCAGGAAGGACGAGCCATTTATACGCGTATCGAGCTGACAGCCGACATTATCTATCCCCTTATTTACACATTGTTCTTTGGCTTGCTGATCTCCTGGTTGTTCCAACGCGGCTTCAAGCCCGAGAGTTCCATGCAAAAATGGAACGTGATGCCGGTCGGCGGGTGGTTCTTTGACCTGCTCGAAAATCTTGGTGTCGCGTCGATGATAACCATGCATCCCGCGCAGCCTGCCCTGCTCGCGTGGCTCACCATGCTCTCGGGGCTGGTCAAATGGGCATTCGCAATCATCAGTATCGGACTGGTGCTGGTCGGGCTTGTACGTGCGCTTCTGAACGGCTTTCGCAAACAGGCTGCACCCACGGGCGCCGTCTGACCAAATCCGCTCCCATGGAGGGGTCTATCGTAATTTTTTCATCAGTACAATGTGATACCGAGCGATAGTCGATCAAGTATTCACACCAGACGTGAATACTTCAGAGTACCGCATAATTCAATTGACCTCTTGCAAAAGTTCAAAACCGCAACCACGGAGACACAGAGACACTGAGAAAAATTAAAGAAAACTCCGTGACTCAGTGTCTCCGTGGTTCAAAAAGAACTTAATAATCATTTTCGTCGACGTATGCAACAGGTCTAATAAACTCGAACTCTGAATCTTTGCCTACAATTCTGTTCAAGACAGTTTACTTTATTGTGAGCCAAGCGGTAGATCTGTTTATGGAGTTTTGGCGCGCCGAACAGATCGGCATCGATGCAACACGGTTCAGTCCATCGCGCTAATTTCCCCGAGATACTCCCGTAGAGGGATGCCGATCCGTCGAAAACTATATAGAATTCAGCACCAGACGTTTCCCTTGAGTATCAGACACGTAGTGGTCAGTGTGCCTGATCCGTTCTTAGTGGTGAATAGGAGAATGATTATGGTTTTACAGAAGGGTTCCCGCATCGCAGTCATCGGCGCAGGTATCTCAGGGATCGCCGCCGCGAACATGCTCAGGAAGAACGGTTTCGTTCCGGTCATCTTCGAAAAATTTGAAACGATCGGGGGAGTCTGGGCCACGGCCTATCCAGACGTCCATTTGCAGAACATCTATACCCAGTATCGCCTCTCCGATTTCGATTGGCCGTTCAAACCAGATCTGCATCCCAGCGGCCAACAGGTCATGGACTATCTCACGGCAGCGGTGAAACATCACAAACTAGACGTACGCCTGAATCACGACATACTGGAAACCAGGAAGCAGCCGGATGGCTGGTTGGTCCGCTGCATGAATCGAGACGGCATGCACGAGGAGTCGTTCCCGTATCTGCTGCTCGCAGCGGGTCAATATACGGATGGCAAGAACAAGCCGCGCTTTCCAGATCAGGAACAATTCCATGGTACGGTCGTCACCGAGCGCGACATTACATCGCTCGATCTTTTCGACGGCAAGCGCGTGGTCATCGTCGGCTATGGCAAAAGCGCCCTGGATATGGCAACTCTGGCCGCGCAGCGCAGCGCACAGATCCATCATGTGTTCCGCGACGCGAACTGGCTGATCCCTGAGTGGATCCTGGGTGCGCACTTTACGTATGCATTGTTCACACGCTTCGGCAATGTGATGATGACGAGTTGGGAACAGCCTACTGCCATGGAGCGCTTCCTGCACAAGAATCTAAAATTTGTGATCTCGGGCTTTTGGGATTTCATTCAATCGATCGTGCTGTTTCAGCTCATGCGCAACGGCAGGGGCAAAGACCATGCTGCACAGGAGCGCCTGGAGACTCTTATTCCTCACCACAAAATCCTGATGGACTTCCGTTCTTCAGGCGCGCTGGGACCGGAGAATTATTATCCGCTGGTCGCGGAAGGAAAGATTCTTCCGTATCGATCTGAGATCGAATGTTTTTCACACGATGCGGTTCAATTGAAAAACGGCAGGGTGATCCCCTGCGATGTGGTGGTCTTATCGACCGGCTACCGCACACCGACGTTCCCCTTCCTGCCTGAGCAATATCGCGTTCTGCTCGAAGCCGAAAGGGATGGCGTACAGCTTTACCGGCATATGCTCCACCCGCGGATCCCAGGGCTGGCGTTCGCAGGTTTCAATCATGGATACATGCATATCCCCAGCGTGGAAATCGCCACACAGTGGCTATGTGCTTCTTTGCGCGGCGAGCTGGAACTTCCATCAACTGAGGAAATGGGACACAGCATCGAACACATCCGGCAGTGGAAGCGCGAGAACATCAAATTCGAGAACGCTCGTTCCTGCGCCGTCAGCACGCGCTTCCAGCAGTATATTGACATCCTGCTCCGGGAGCTGCAAGTAAACCCGTATCGCAAACTGCCTAATCCGTTGGCTGAGTTGTTCAGCCGCTATGAGGCTGCCGATTATCAAGGCGTATACGAGGAATACGAACGCGCCCAAGCAAAGAGAAAATCGCCGCTCAAGACCCTGCCATTGAATACGTAAAGTTCTGCTCTCGCCGGGTTTGCAACCCGGCGACTTCCTTTGGAAATACGGTGGTCTAAGACCACCATGGAGCCACTGGTCTTCAAATTGACCTCTTGCAAAAGCCCAAAACCTTAACCACGGAGACACCGAGTCACGGAGT
>CAZBAX010000023.1:0-78696 GCA_964489725.1 uncultured Anaerolinea sp.
GAAGTTCGTGCATACCTCAGGCACCTACATGGACATCGATGCCATCCAGGTGATCCCCTGAGGTTTCTTAATGCTAATGAATACGAGTATCTGTGCAGATATTCGTATTCATTAGCTAACATCTTCCTTTTTCGCAACTGGATTTAGCCGGGTCTAAGTCCTCGGTAAACAGATCGCTTGACAAGGGGACGTTTATGTGCGAGAATTCAGAAACTGAATTCTGAATTATGGCACAGATTAAACAACACGAATACGAACTGTTGAACGAAATTGCGCAGGATGCGCTGGTCACCCAGTCGAGTTTATCGGACCGACTGGGCATTGCTGTTGGCAGCGTGAACTGGTACATCAAACGCCTGATCCAGCGCGGCTGGGTCAAGGTCTCGCGTCTCGATCGCACCAGACTGAAATATGATCTTACAGCAGACGGTATGAAGATCTTTACGCAGCGCGCTATGCTTTACGCGCGCGATTCACTCAAGGTGTACAGTAATTTCCGCAATAAGGCCAGGTATGTCGCTGCACAACTGACGGAGCAAAACGTTAATCATGTGTTTGTACAAGGCAACGATGAGATCATGGATATCCTCAAACTGACCTGCATCGAAAATGGCATCGCTATTGATCCCCAACCCACAAATGTTGTCGTGGATTTGGTAGGGCAGGATTTCAGGATCGCGCTCATGGATCAAAAAGAAGGTTAATCAACATCATGTCTTCACAGGAACTTACGACACATCAGGAAACCTGGGATTTGGTCATCCGCCCCCAGCGGGCATGGTGGGACCTGCGCCTTGGCCAATTGTGGAAATATCGCGACCTTATCCGTTTGATGGTATGGCGCGATTTTGTGGCTGCTTACAAACAGACCATCCTCGGACCACTCTGGCACCTGATTCAACCTCTGATGACAACCATAGTTTTTACAATCATCTTTGGTGGCATTGCAAAATTGCCTACTGATGGTCTTCCCCCATTCCTGTTTTATATGGCGGGCAACACGGTTTGGGGATACTTTTCTACTTCTCTCATCAACACATCCAATACGTTTGCCAGCAATGCCGGTATTTTTGGTAAGGTGTATTTTCCTCGCCTCAGCGTGCCAATTTCAGTGGTGATCTCAAACCTGATCTCATTTGTCATACGGATGGTCACCTTTCTCGCGTTCCTGGTTTATTTTATGCTGGCAGGGTCTGATGTCAAAATAACAATATGGGCTTTGATGCTTCCTGTATTGATCCTGTTGATGGCCGGACTTGGACTGGGAATTGGCATTATCGTTTCGTCGTTGACAACCAAGTATCGCGATTTGCAGCAACTCGTCAGTTTTGGCGTGCAGTTGCTGATGTATGCCAGTCCTGTCATCTTTCCACTTTCAACCGTGCCGGGGAATTTTCGATGGTTGGTACTGGCAAATCCCCTCACTCCAATCGTTGAACTTTTCCGATTGGGGTTCCTGGGTGAAAGCAGCCTAAACCCGGTTTTACTACTGTATAGTTTTGCTTTTACGATGGTGGCCTTATTGATCGGCGTTTTGGTGTTCAATCATGTCGAAACCACCTTCATGGATACAGTCTGATATGTCTAGCACTGTAATTTCTGTTGAGAACATTTCCAAATCTTACCGTTTGGGTTCGATAGGTACTGGCACCTTTTATGGTGATCTGAAGCGTTGGTGGGCCCAACAGCGTGGCAAGCCTGATCCTTATCTTAAGATTGGTGAAAATGACTATGGGAATCGGGATGGCGAAACCGTTTGGGCGCTCAAAGATATTGAATTTAGGGTTCAGCAAGGTGAAGCGGTAGGAATTATCGGGAAAAATGGGGCCGGAAAAAGTACGCTGTTGAAGATTCTGTCGCAGGTCACCGCTCCAACATCCGGTGAAGTTAAAGTCAAGGGACGCATTGCCAGCCTGCTGGAGGTCGGCACAGGCTTTCACCCGGAGCTCACCGGGCGCGAGAATATCTATTTGAACGGTGCCATCATGGGGATGAGCCGCGCTGAGGTAAATCGCAAGTTCGATGAGATCGTGGATTTTTCAGGAGTGGAGAAATTCATTGATACACCTGTGAAGCGTTATTCCAGCGGAATGTATGTACGCCTGGCCTTCGCAGTAGCAGCCCACTTGGAACCGGATATCTTGGTCGTGGATGAAGTGTTGGCGGTCGGTGATGCGGAATTTCAAAAGAAATGTCTTGGCAAGATGGACACTGTAGCACACCAACAAGGTCGAACCATTCTATTTGTTAGTCACAATATGTCTGCTTTGAAAGCTCTTTGCGAGAAAGCCATCTTTTTACGGAGCGGCGAAATCCGATCCCAGGGACCGTCGGAAAATATCATCCGGGAATATCTTAGTGAACAAAAGTACGGTTCTCTTAATACACCCATCGCTATTGATGCACACCAGAGCTATCCTCCTGGCTTTGAGGTCACACAAGTAGAGTTGGTGAATAGCAGGGCAGAGAATGTTGAACGGTTGCTTGTACAGGAGCCATTTGAATGCCGGCTTCATTATAAGATCAATGCAGATGGGTATTACCGGTTTTCGGTGAACTTCCGTAGTACGGATGGTACTCTGCTGGCATTGGTTCAAAACCTTTCCGGAGGGGGGCACTTGCGCGGAAAGGTCGGAGAAACATATCAGATATGCTTCCAGTCCACTACGCCGTTCCTGCCCGGTGAATATACTCTGGAAATTGTGGTCAAGGAACAATCAGGAGCCTATGTAGACAGAATTTCGGGACTTAAGTTTTCTGTGGCTCCCATATCCCTGAAAGGTGAAAAACTGGTGGGCACCGGATATGTGTACCTTGATGCAAAATGGACCGACCCGATTCCGGCCGTGAAGGTGCCATGATGCATTTATAGAATTCTGAGACGCAGCAGGATTATCTACTTCTTGCTTACGGAGTGCCGCATAATTAGGTAAACTTAAAATTCAAATCCGAGCCTGCAATTCAATTCGAAAAGTTTACTTTCTTATGAGACAAGCGGTAGTATCAACAAATAGCCTTTGACGATTAATGTAGGCCCTTGTCCGCAGTTTAGTGGACACATGATACTGGGTAGAATTAAGAAATTCTTTCTTTGAAAAGGAAGTGGTTCAATGAGAAAAGCGGCAATTACTGCTATCAAAACTTATCTGCCTCAGGCCTTGTTAACCAATGATCAATTAGCTGTTGAGCTTGGCGCCTGGGATGCTGACCAGATATTGGAAAAAACCGGTATACGTGAACGGCACATTGCTCAACCGACTGAGTGTTCCTCAGACCTTGGGGTAGAAGCAGCCAAAGGACTCTTTCAGAGCGGGGCGTGCGCGCCGGGCGAGATTGATTTCCTTTTGTTTTGTACGCAAAGCCCGGACTATTTCTTGCCCACGTCAGCCTGTCTGATACAGGATCGACTCGGTTTACCCACCAGTTGCGGTGCGCTCGACTTCAACCAAGGTTGCTCCGGATTTGTGTACGGGCTTGCTCTAGCCAAAACCCTTGTAGAAACCGGCCTGGCCAATAAAGCTTTGCTGATCACGGCAGAAACGTATTCAAAATTCGTCAATCCACGTGACCGGAGTGTGCGAACGATCTTTGGGGATGGCGCAGCGGCAACACTAATTGAGCCTGTGGAGTCGGAGGTTGACCTGATTGGCCCATTCGTTTTTGGGACAGATGGAAGAGGCGCAGACAACTTAATTGTGCCGGTGGGCGGTTTGCGACAGCGCTTCCGTTCAGATAGTTCGGTAGAACATGAGGACGAAGGGGGCAACTGGCGTTCCGAACAGGATCTGTACATGAACGGACCAGAGATTTTTAATTTCACTCTGCAGTCCGTCCCGGCCGCGATAAAGCAATTGCTGCAAAAGTCGGATCGCACACTGGAACAGATCGATTATTTTGTATTTCATCAAGCGAATAAGTTTATGCTTGAGCGCCTGCGAAATAAATTGAAGATACCGACGGAAAAGTTCTGGTTGAATATGGAATGTGTAGGAAACACGGTATCTTCCACCATCCCGATCGCTCTGGAAGGTGCACGCCAGGAAAATAAAGTTCAGCCCGGTCAGCGTGTGATGTTGGTTGGTTTTGGGGTTGGTTATTCATGGGCAGCCGGGATAATACATATCGTATGATGGAGGCATTTCATGGACAAAGGCGTATTGGTGTCGAAGCTTGCCGATGTGATGGAAGTAACCCCGGCGGACCTAACGGAGGATTTTGCATTGAGTGCAGATAACTGGGATTCTACTGCCCAGCTCGGCGCCATCTCGGTTATCGATGAAGTCTGTGACATAACCATTCCAGCAAATGAATTAAAAGACTGTCGAACCATTGGCGAACTATTAAGTTTAGTCGTTCGCAGCCTTAGCTCCAATTGAAGTATGTTGAAGGTTGGCATTGATCTAATTCAATCAGAGAGATTAAAGTTCATCGTTACACCTGGTGGGGCCGCTTTTTATGAACGAGTATTTACCCCCAACGAACAACGGGTGTATGGTTATGTGCTTTCCTCATTAGCTGCCTGCTTCGCAGCAAAGGAAGCAGTTTCGAAGGTCCTGGGTACTGGGCTTACCATCGAATCCAATCGCGTAACCTGCCAGTCGATTGAGATTTCTAACGCCGATGACATCGCGCCAACTGTAAAGTTAAAGGATGTAGCCTTGCAGGTAGCGCAAAAATCTGGGTTTGATCCGATCCTGTTACATCAAAGTAATCTTGGTGATTACAGGGTTGTATTCGCGATTGGAATGAGCGGCATTTCATTGGTTGAAATACAACCCATATTGGAGAAGACCTGTGCGCAATTGGTAAGTCAATGGCGAACACATGAAAGGCAGTTACAGTGACCGATCCGAATTTGGAACGTTTCTCCGATTTAAAGTTCGACGATTTCAGACGACTGGCTGAAGATAGTTTGCTCAGCCCAATTGAGAAGGTTGGTTTTCCAAATAGTTATCGGGAAGGCAAAGAGGACTTGATCTTTCAGGATATCCTCAGAAAGGCCGCCAACCTGGGGAGCAGGAACCGCAAAGTCATGGAGATAGGACCTGGCTGTAGTAAACCAGCCTTCATGATGATAGATCTCTGCCGTGCTCAAGGTCACCAGCTGATCCTGATCGATTCGCAGGAAATGCTCGATCAACTGCCCAATGAGGATTTTATCCTCAAAATTCCAGGTCGCTATCCAGAAGATTGTCGCAGCCTGTTTGATGAATACGCAGGTCGTTTGGATGTGATCATCACCTATAGCGTACTGCACTATATTTTTGTGGAGTCCAGTGTGTATGAATTTGTGGACCGATCGCTCGGTTTGCTGGGAGAGGGCGGGCAGTTTTTGATAGGTGATATCCCTAACGTTTCGAAACGTAAGCGGTTCTTTCGTTCGCCTGAGGGGATACGTTTTCATCAAGCCTATACAGGAACCATGGAAGGCCCTGATGTACAGTTCAATAGAGTAGAACCCGGTAAACTGGATGATGCCGTTGTACTTTCGCTACTGGCGCGATGCCGAGCCAGCGGCTTTGATGCCTATGTGATGCCTCAGCCATCTGATCTGCCTATGGCCAACCGACGTGAAGATATCCTAATCATTAAACCTTAACAGGCACTCTCATGGATAAAACTCAAAAACTAATCATCTTGGGCGACAGCGCGATTGCAGAGATCGCGTATGAATATTTCACTTATGACTCCCCTTATGAGGTCGTCGCTTTCTCAGTGGATCAAGCCTATCTCAAACAGGATTCATTGTTTGGATTGCCTGTGGTTCCATTTGAAAATTTGCAGGATCACTTTTTGCCGTCAGCGCACAGTTTCTTTGCAGCTACGAACTACTCATCCCTGAATGCCCTCCGAAAGCGATTCTATGCCGAAGGAAAAGCGAAAGGCTTTATGCCTGCCTCTTATGTGAGTTCACGGGCCTTTGTATGGCGTAATGTGGAGCTTGGAGAACATTGCTTTATCTTTGAGGATAATACGGTCCAACCGTTTGTTAAAATAGGCAATAATGTGATTTTATGGAGCGGCAATCACATCGGGCATCATTCTGTTATCCATGATGATACCTTTGTTTCGTCACACGTGGTAATTTCAGGTTTCTGCGAAGTCGGCGAATCTTGCTTTATGGGTGTCAATGCTACTGTGGCAAACAACATAACTATTGGAAATAATTGTATCGTTGGTGCAGCTGCCGTTGTGCTCAGTAATGTTGATGATAACCAGACGGTTGTCGGAATGTGGAAGAAACGCGGAAGTTAATGAAACCATGAAATGACGAAGTATGTTTCTTCATGGAACAAGGATCTTTTATGCAATCGAAATCCGTATATGTATGCCCACAAACAAAAGACAGTTTATTTGAGATGGAAAATGGATTGGCAAGGCATGACGGTATTTTTTACCCGTTTTTTCGAGGAAAGAATAATATTCCTATTCCTAATTTTCTCGTTGCTACGAGCCTTGGCGAAGCAGGCAAGCAGTCTTTGGATATGTATAACCAAAAGATATCACCTGATATATACAGAAATTTTCTGGACTGGTTGTTCTTGACATTCAATGAAGACGAGGCGTCCTTCCGGCAAAAACTCATTCAGCGATTAAAACTTCAAAAGGGAAGTAAAGTTCTAATTACTGGTTGCGGTCTGGGAGACGATGTATTGCCAATCGTTGAGCTCGTTGGAGATGATGGTGAAGTATATGCACAGGATTTAGCAGCCGAAATGGTTATTGCCGCATCGAATTCCACCCTATCGGATTCACTACATTCGAAAAATATACATTTATCAATATGCAATGCTGAGAGTCTTCCTTTTTCAGACAATTTCTTCGATGGAGCATTTCACTTTGGAGGAATTAACCTTTTTGATGATGTTAGGTTATCCATTAGTGAAATGAATAGAGTAGTAAAACCAGGTGGCATCGTGTGTTTTGGCGATGAAGGGGTAGGGCCCTGGCTTAGAGATACAGAATATGGACGCTTGGCAATTACAAACAATCCATTGTGGGCAGCTATTGCACCTGTAGATAAGTTACCAAGAACTGTAACAGACGTTGAATTATCTTGGGTTCTTGGCAATTGTTTTTATGTAATTAGTTTTCGGGTCTCAGAGAATGGTCCTTTGATGGATATTGATGTTCCGCACAAAGGACGTCGTGGAGGCACGATCAGAACCAGGTCTTATGGACAACTGGAAGGGGTTACTGAAGACACTAAAAAATTTGTGCTTGATGATGCTGCTGCAAAAGGAATAAGCGTACATGATTGGCTTGAACAAACCATCCAAGAGAGACGGAGAAAAGCAGCAAAATGAAGTGGCAAAAGCACGGCCTGGTTTATGCGCCACAGGAAGATTTGTGGTGGGCAAAGAGTCATGCCTACTTGCCAACTGCGGACATTATTGAAAATGAATCTATCCGGGTCTATTTTGCCGGACTGGATGAAAATAAATTTGGCAGAATTGGCTATGTGGATTTAGATATCGATGATCCCACTCACGTATTATTTCTCACAAGAGAACCAATCCTGGACCTAGGAAAATTGGGTACTTTCGATGATAGCGGTGTAAACCCATCGTGTATTGTGAAAGTTAACAACAAGGACTATCTATACTATGTCGGGTGGCAAAGAACGCAAAGAGTTCCCTATATGTCATTTGCTGGGCTTGCCATAAGTAATGACAATGGAGACAGTTTTCAGAAGTATTCATGTGTTCCTATCCTCGAAAGAATAACAAGTGAACCATTTATTAGGTCCGCAACAACAATTATTGAAGAAAATGGTATTTTTAGGATGTGGTATGTCTCTGCCTTCGATTGGATTAATTTGGGTGATCAACTCTACCCTTCTTATGTTGTCCGTCACACGCGTTCAACCGATGGAATTCATTGGGATAACCAGAGTGAATTGTGTATTGATTTTAGCTCGGAGTATGAGTTTGGTTTCGGCCGACCATGGGTAGTCAAAGATGGCTCTGTATATAAGATGTGGTATTCCGTCCGGTCAAAGACTGAACCCTATAGACTTGGATATGCTGAGTCTCTGGATGGCTTAACTTGGGAACGCAAAGATGAAGAGGTGGGTATTACCCGGTCTGAGACCGGCTGGGATTCTGAAATGATCTGCTTTCCCTGTGTAGTGGATGTTGCGGGCAAACGCTACATGTTTTACAACGGGAATCGCCATGGCGCGACTGGTTTTGGATATGCAGAATTGATTGAGGAATAAGAGGCAAAATGGAGATCCGCTCTTATCAACCAGCCGATCGGGACATTTGGGATACCTTTGTAGCGAATTCAAAGAACGGTACTTTCCTGTTCTTCCGTAACTACATGGACTATCACGTTGATCGGTTCCAGGATCATTCCTTAATGGTGTTTGATAAAAACAGCCAATTAAAGGCTGTATTGCCGGCTAACAGCTCAGGCGATCAATTCGCTAGTCATGCCGGGCTTACATACGGTGGCTTTGTTGTTGATCAATCCATGACGATGCCCCTTATGTTGGAGATGTTTCAAGTCGTGCATGATTTTATCGGTGCCCTGAATTTTCGCCGCTGGATTTATAAACCTGTACCACATATTTATCATACTATTCCTGCGGAAGAGGATCTTTATGCCCTGTATCGATTGGGCGCGCATGTCTATCGCCGAGATGTTTTAACGGTTATGGATTATCGCCAACCTGTTGTATATCAGGAACGTCGCCGTCGGAGCATTCATAAGGCGCAGCGAACTGGAATCGAATGCCTGGAGACGGATAATTACGAACAATTTTGGACAATTTTGGCCAGTAACCTGGAGAGACATCATAACGTACGACCCGTCCATTCGGTTGATGAGATCAAGTTGCTGGCCAGCCACTTTCCGAATGAAATCAAACTGTATGGAGCTTATCAGGGCACAGAAATGCTTGCCGGAGCTGTCGTGTATCTCAGTCGCAACGTATGCCACGTCCAATATAATGCTGCAGCTGAGGCTGGCAGACAGGTCGGTGCCCTAGATGTTGTTTTGGATCACTTGCTCTGCTTTTATCGACCGAATAAACGTTATTTTGATTTTGGAGTCTCAACCGAAAACAACGGCCAATATTTGAATGCAGGCTTGATTGAATACAAGGAAGGCTTTGGCGGTCGGACAGTTGTTCATGATTTATACGCTATTGATTTGAATTAATGAAATCCATGGAGTTTCTGATGTCTTTGGAGAAGTGCCAATTGATCGAACTGCCCAAGGTTCATGATGAACGTGGGAACCTGACATTTATCGAGGGCCGTCGGCATATACCCTTCGATATTAAGCGCGTGTACTATCTGTATGATGTGCCCGGTGGGGCCAGCCGGGCAGGCCATGCACATAAGAAATTACAACAGTTCCTTGTGGCCATGTCTGGTAGTTTTGATGTAACGATCGATGATGGACGGAGTAAGACCAAGTTTCAGTTGAATCGTTCGTATTATGGGCTTTATATTCCATCCATGATTTGGCGTGAGATCGATAACTTCTCTTCCGGTGCAGTGTGCCTGGCACTGGCCTCAGAGTATTTTGAGGAAGCAGATTATTACCGCAATTATGACGAATTCACTCAGGCAGTACGAGGTGAGAGATGAAAGTGCCCTTTCTTGATTTGACCAGGGCTTATGTTGACCTTAAAGACGAGTTGGATGATGCCTACCGTCGGGTTATGGAATCTGGCTGGTATATCCTTGGTGAGGAAGTGGATGCTTTCGAGCAGGAATTTGCCACATATTGTGATGTCAAATATTGCATTGGTGTGGGGAATGGCCTGGAAGCTCTACATCTTATTCTGCTTGGCTATGGGATTGGGGCGGGTGATGAGGTCATTGTCCCTGCAAATACCTTCATTGCCACCTGGCTGGCTGTTTCCTATGCGGGCGCCAGACCGGTGCCGGTAGAACCTGATCCATTCACCTATAATCTGGATTCTAAGAAGATCGAACAGGCGGTTACATCCCGTACAAAGGCTATTATTGCAGTCCATCTTTACGGACAACCGGCCGATATGGATTCAATTAACAGTGTTGCGGAGCGATATGAGCTTGCGATAATTGAAGATGCAGCCCAGGCACAGGGCTCATGCTACAAAGGTACAAAGACGGGTGGGTTAGGCCATGCAGCAGGCTTTAGTTTTTACCCGGGTAAGAATTTAGGAGCCTTTGGGGATGCCGGAGCTGTGACCACCAACGATCCAACCCTGGCAGATCGTATTCGTGTTCTCCGAAATTACGGTTCCCGCGTCAAATACTTCAACGATGAGGTCGGATTTAACTCCAGGCTTGATCCATTACAGGCTGCCTTTCTGAGTGTCAAGCTGAAACACCTGGATCAGTGGAATCAAAAACGTTGCGAAGTTGCAAATCTATATCGTAATAAGCTAACCGATGTTCCCGCTATACAACTTCCAGTTGTTCCGGAATATGCAGAGCCGATTTGGCACATCTTTCCAATCTTGTGCCAAAGCCGTGATGAGCTGCAGTCTGAATTAGCCAAGGATGGCATCGGTACCCTGATTCATTATCCGATCCCACCGCATTTATCAGGTGCTTATGCTGGTCTGGAATACGAGGCTGGAGACTTCCCAATTACAGAACAGCTCTCCAATACTATTCTGAGTCTACCTATCGGTCCGCATATGGCAGCCGAGCAGGTGGAAACCGTAGCTCAAGCCATTCGGATGTATGCCGAAAGGAATGCCTGATTTTATATGAAGCTCGCTGTAGTTTGCCCCATCGGTCCCTTGGATCGATTTGGTTATCAATATACTTATTCAGTTGCACTGGAGAGTTTTTCACTGTTTGCTGATGCAATCTATCTTGTGTGTTCTACTCGTAGTAGCGGCAACGTGGAAGATATTGGACAGCGGTTTCCAAAGGTAATTCTTGTTTCGAACGATCAAACCTGGTATGCGCTTGATGAAGCAGGCCAGGAAGTTTTTGATATTTATCAGTGGGATCGTAACCTGGCAATCGGAATGAACTATGCACATCATGAGGCTATGGATGCAGCAGTGGTCTTGCCCATTAATTCGTATGTGCCCGAATCCTCTATTCAATTGATTCACGCAAAGATCGAGCGAATGATACAAGAGGATCGTCCTTATGAGTGGGTGTACCGCCGCTTCCAACTCGGCTCCAAATTATTCGTTCCAGATGCTGGTGTACCCAACATTATCAATTTGCAACTGCCTTACCCTTACCGCGTCAGATATGATTGGACAGAATCTCCCGACGGTAAAAAGATCCCAATTTTGTATGACCAGTCGCACCCGGATACTGCGCGAGAAGCGTTTGTTGATTGTGGAATGGAAATGACCATAGACGATATGCGCGATAAATTTAACTTTACTAAGAGTTATCGGCAAATTAACCCTAATGCCCCCCAGCAATTTGATTTTCAAGCTCACATTAAAGATTATTATTTGCCAAAATTCCTCAACAAAACGATCACCGAAGATCCGCTGGATCGCTTCGGTAGAATGATCGCCCGAGCTGGCGAACCTGAATTCGTGAGTAATTACATCCTGCGAGATTATCGATCCCCGTGGAGAAAAATAGAAAGGATCATAATGAAGATGCGACGAAAATTTGCAGATGCTTTTACATCTATTATGGGCAAAGTAAAGAGATTAGGCAAAGCCCTCATCGCAGAATTTCGGATAGCTTCTCACCGGCTGATCATGTTTCGAACAATCGGTAAGAATTCCCCTTCATATTCAGCTTACCTTGAGACTCAGCTAACACGCACGTTGAAAAAAAATCAACAGGAAGTTCCGCTAATGTTGCATACGCAATTGCTGGTGGACAAGCTTTCCCAATTTAAGGATCTAAATTCATCCAGCATATTGTGTATCGGGTGCAGAAATCGCGCTGAAATCGACTATTTGCTCTCGAAAGGTGCAAAAGATGTATTAGGTATTGATTTATATAGCCAGAGCCCGGATATTCTAGTTATGGACATGCATAGCATGACTTTCCCGGATGGTCGGTTTGACGTAATCTACAGTTCTCACTCTTTGGAACATGCTTACGATCCTAACAAAGTCGCTAGGGAAATTATTCGCGTGGCTCGTCCAAACGCTTGGGTTGCAATCGAAGTTCCCGTTCAATATGATGTACGAGGAGCGGATTTGATTGACTTTGGTGATACTGATAACGTTCACAAGTTGTTCGGAGATCACTTTGTGAAGGCCTTTTTATCTGAAGATTTACCTTCAGGGCACCCACGGAACGATGGTGGGACAGCGATTGCGCGTACAGTATTTCAAATAAGCAAAAAACACTAATTGCAGATATCAGGGAGAAGATATAAAGACTTATTTCAAGAATAGATAAGTGCAAAAAGGTAATCAGAGATACGTATATGAAGAAAAATATTCGAAATGTATTAAAAAAAATAATTCCACAGACAATTCGCCGCAGGCTGATAATATCTTCTCCAAATGCGCAGCCCGGGTTGTCTGTTTATGCGCGAAAGAAAATTGAATTGGGGCACGGGCGCGAAATCCATCTTGGTGATGCCGGGAGTCGCGGGACAGTTTTCATAGGCAAGTGGAGCTATTATGGAAACAGTGTTTTTTCGGGCTTTCATAAAAATGACGTGCTATCAATTGGGGCATTTTGTTCAATAGCGCACAACGTCTCCTTCCTTTTATGCCCTGGTAATCACTTTCCTGATCGAGCCTCTAATTTCCCGATTGACGTATTTTTTCATCAACCCACCCCACAAAACCACAAGAATTACACCCGAATCGGAAATGATGTATGGATTGGAAATGGCGCAATTATTCTACCGGGGATACGGATTGGGAATGGCGCAATTATAGGGGCGGGTAGCGTTGTAACAAGAGATGTGGAAGATTACTCGATTGTCGGCGGAAATCCTGCCAAACATATAAAAACTCGCTTTGAGTCGGATGAATTAATCCAGAAATATAACGCCATTTGCTGGTGGGAATGGAGCGACGAAACGATCATGAGTCGCAAGGATTTTTTCGCTTTGCCATGCGCGGATGCCATTAATCTGGCCTACGCGTCGGGTTGGGTCAGAGCTGACGGCGTGCCAAAGTCATACCTCCGTGAAATTTCATCTTTCTTTGACATGGATATTACGACGTCTGAATTTGATGAAAAAATACGCAACTTTTTATATAAAGACGATACCTCCTTGCTGTTGCATAAGACCAAATCCCTTAGCTATGAAAATCTGGCGGTTTGGATGGCTGTATTGCAAGATGTTCAGCCAAAATGTATCGTTGAATTTGGAACCCAATCCGGCTGTTCATCCACTGTAATCGCGCGCTTATGCCGCCATCTAGGAATCAAAACAAAAATCGTAACCATCAACATTCAGGATGAACTCCAGTACCCCGATCCCGATGTGGAATATGTCATCGAAGATTTTACAGGAAAAATGAACGATGTTTGGGCGCGTTGGAATCCTGATATTCTATTTCAAGACGCCCATATGTATAAACTCGTTAAAGAACAGGTTGAAATAGGCGAAAAGCAACGCCATACAGTTCACCTGTTTCACGATGTGGGTTTTCGCGTTTTCCAAAATCCCATGACCATCCCATTTGACGCAGTACCAACAGGAGCAACTGGCTCCTGGGAACGGCATGTGCTTGGTATGTATGCTCCGCCGCTGCTTGAAATCAAAACGAGGGATTTTGAGAATGACAACCTGAAAATACACATATTTGATGCTACTGCAAATCCCCGCGAATTTGGCATCGGCATCTTGAAATTCAAGTAACTGCAATCTACAAGATCATTTGAAGGCTCAATAACAAAGAATGAAAAGGATAAAGAAGTTGCAGCGCTGGTTGTGGTTGGATGGACGTCCGTACCGGCTTGAAATAATCCGGCAGGTTTCACAGCCTGCAAATGCGCCACGTTTGTTGATCGTGTCCTATTTGCCAAATGAGCAGGCGTTCCAGATCCTCAGGGTGTGTGTTCAGACGATACAACACTTTACTCCTGAGCCCCATGAAATCTGGGTGGTGGATAATAACTCCTCGCGCGCTCAAGCGGATCGGTTGCTGGAATTGTGTAATATCAATCTTGTCTTCAACCGAACTGATCCGCGTCCGCGCGGCGAGCGACTTTTTCCCGATAGATCGCAACAAAAAGACTGGGGCAGTTATGCCAATGCTATTGCCCTGGAAATTGGCGCCCGACTGGTTGACGCCAATGCTCGGTTCCTGATGACCATGCATATGGATACCATGCCCTGTCAAAAGGGCTGGCTCTCATACCTGCTCGGAAAGTTAAATGAACAAGTACGCGCCTCGGGTGTGAGAATGGATACTGAACGTGTCAAGGAAGGGATTCTTCATGTCCTTGGCTATTTAGTAGATTTTCAATTGTTTCGGCAAATGAAGCTGGATTTTTTCCCCAACCTGCCAGGTTATGATGTGGGAGATCTCGCGATTGTAAAAATTCGCGAGGCGGGCTTTGAGATTTTCGCCTGCCCCAACTCGCTTTGGAATGAAAGATTGATTGATATATTGCCTGAAGATTCTCCGTTCCGTCCCTTGGGCGTGGACCGTTCATTTGATGATGCGGGTAATGTGATATTTTTACACCTTGGGCGAGGCGTGCGAAAGTCATCTGGTGAGCATGTCAAAGGAGTAACCCCGGACGAATGGATAAAATTTGCCAATGAACACCTTCTCGCCTGAAATACGCAACGTTGATCTTTGGGCAAATCGACTCGATTATTCATTGAGACGATACTATGTCGACTCCTTCTATGCCAAACAGATACCAAACATAAAAAAAGGTAGTCGGGTGCTAGATCTGGCAGGTAATAAGATTCAGAAACGCGGTCAATTTAACATTGAACAATATGGTCTGGATGTAATGTATTGCAATCTGACTACTGCTAAGAGCCCGGATGTTCAATCAGATGCGGCTTGCCTGCCGTTTGCAAATGAAAACTTTGATGTGGTTATTTGCTCCGAACTGCTCGAACATGTTCCAGATCCCCCGTCTGTATTGAAAGAAGCGCATCGAGTTTTGCGTAAACGTGGAGTGATGTTGATTTGTGTACCATTTAATTATCAGATCCATGGCGATCCCTATGATTTTGGTCGTTACACGGATTATTATTGGTCACATCATCTAAAGGGAATCGGTTTTAATAACATAGAAATTGAAAAGCAGGGCTTGTTCTGGTCTGTGCTGGTGGATATGTTACGAGCATGGCTATATGACTTGCAAGTAACTGGAAATTTGCGTTTTAAAAAAATTGTTCCTCATTTGCTGGCATGGGCAAAACGTAAGGCTGTCAAATTTGACCAGGAAACTGGACATCCGGGGAATCCATTTTGGGGGAGTTTCACTACTGGATTTGGTATATGGGTGCAAAAGGGATAAAACTTTATGAGAATTTTTCGTTTGATATGAGCTATGGAGATGGCAGTTATGAATGGCATTCTTAATGAGAAAGGTCGAAATTTATTCCATGGAGCCCAATTGGATTTTGAATTTCTAATATCTCGGATATTCTCCAGCTTTTATAGTGCAGACCTTTCCATATTTCACGAATTCGCCCCTCCACCCACAGGCGGTGGACACCAGTTTCTGCGCGCCTTCTGGCATGAATTGGAGTCGCGCGGTTTGAAAGTGGAAAACAATTCCATTTCTCACAAAACACGTGCCTGCCTGATGAATTCATTTAATTTTAACGAAAAACGCCTTCGGCGCCTGCGTCGGGATTCGGTTTTATATCTTCACCGAGTTGATGGCCCAATTGACATATACCGTGGCAAAAACGAAGGCGTTGACCGGAATATTTGGCGTGTGAACCGGGAATTCGCCGTCAAAACTATCTTCCAATCCCGCTATAGCCTGGAAAAACATCAGGAACTTGGATTGGAATTTCGAGAGCCGGTCATCATTTCAAATGCGGCGAACCCAACAATTTTCCATCCACATGGTCATCTGGCATTCTCCCCGGATCGCAAGATCCGTTTGATTGCATCGAGTTGGTCTGACAACATGAACAAAGGAGCGCCTGTCTATCAATGGCTTGACGAACATCTGAATTGGGAACGCTTTGAGTTTACTTTTGTTGGCCGCAGCCCGGTGCAATACAAAAATATCAGGATGCTGCAGCCAGTTGATTCGCACAAAATGGCAGAGCTGTTTCGGCAACATGATATTTATGTTACTGCTAGCAAACATGACCCTTGCTCTAATTCTTTGATCGAAGCTCTCACTTGTGGATTGCCTGCAATCTACCTGAGAAGCGGTGGACATCCTGAGATCGTTCAAGAAGCAGGTTTTGGGTTTGATATGGCCGAAGAAATTCCATCGCTGCTTGATCGCCTTGTGGAAGAGTACGAGCTACGCCAGGCGAAAATTAACATTCCTTCATTGAGTGATGTATGTACCGACTATCTAAAGGTTTTAGAACTGGTTTAAAGCTTTCTCTGGATAGTTTTCGCCAGGTTCGCGAAAACCTGCATTATTTAGCCTCGGAAGGTTGGGAACCTTATTCGCGCCTGGTTCTGGACGGTGACAATGCCGGTTGGGTGCTGGACTGGGAAATGAGAGAAGTCAGCAAGATCGCACAGCAACTTGGTGTTCGCCTCGTAAAAGCGCGCTGGCAAAACGCATGGGTACCGTTGTCTGTCTTTTTTGCAGACCAGTATTTTCTTCTCAAACAGGACTGGCTCAAGACACGCCATCGTATCGGTTTCGCCTACTTCCACGGTCTACCCGGCACCGGGGAGCCTGTTTTTGATCAGGTATATGAGAACTTGTGTAAGCACCATTCTCGTATTAGTCGTATTCAGGTCTCACATAGCGAGATGAAGAGCGCTGTTTTGCAAACAGGTATCGATCCTGCGAAAGTCTTTCAGATTCCAATTGGCATTAACCTGGATTTTTTCCCCTTCCGGGATAATGACCGCAAACATTTGGCGCGTGAACAGTTGGGAATTCCGCAGTCGGCTTTTGTCATCGGGTCTTTTCAGAAGGATGGGGTCGGCTGGGATACTGGAATTGAACCCAAACTCATCAAGGGCCCGGATGTTTTCCTTGCCACAGTCAGGCAGTTGAAATCGCGCATTCCTGAGCTAAGTGTTCTGCTTTCTGGCCCAGCGCGAGGTTATATGAAAGCAGGCCTGGAAGCGATAGACGTTCCCTACTACCATACATACTTAGACGATTACTCTGCAATTGGGAGAATGTACCACGCCCTGGATCTCTACCTTGTTTCATCAAGGCAGGAGGGCGGACCCAAAGCTATTCTCGAGAGTATGGCAAGCGGTATTCCCCTCGTAAGTACGCGCGTTGGACAGGCCATGGACCTGATCCAGCATGGTCAAAACGGCTGGTTGGCAGAGGTTGAGGATGTGGAAAGTTTGGCACATTGGATTCTGCAGATATATAACTTGAATGATGGTTCGCTTATGCCGATTCGATCTGGGGCCCGGGCAACTGCAGAGATGAATAGTTACAACGCACAGATCCCTCTGTGGGCGAAATTTATGGAAGGTTTCATCTTATGAAACGAATCCAGCGATGGTTGCGAAAGGCATTCCAAACGGTCACAAATATGGCGCCCCGGGCTTTGCGCAAACAAAGCATTCTAAATTGGCTCGCTGCTGAAAAAAACTCGGCCCCGCAGGACGCAATTCGATGGCTGCTGGAGATTTATGATGCTGTCTCTTTCGAGATCGATCAGTCCAGCATTCGCTGGGGAAATGGTGTACACATAAAACATCAGTTGATGGATGGAATACATTCTTTCTTTTACGAGCGTATTCCTGAGAACTCAAGAGTTCTGGATTTGGGTTGTGGGATCGGAGCCGTGGCAGCAGCGATTGCAAGCCATTCCAATGCCGAAGTGCTGGGCATTGATATGAACGCAGACTCCATTGCCTTTGCAAAAGGCCGTTTCAAGCATCCCAAGCTTCGATTCATTTGCGGCAATGTGTTTACCGATCTTCCACAGAATGAGACATTTGATGTGATCGTGTTGTCAAGCGTGTTAGAGCACCTGGAAAACCGATCAACGTTTCTCAAGAGCCTTGCACAGACATTCAAGCCAAAGAAGTTCCTCATTCGTGTCCCGACGTTCGATCAACATTATTTCAAGGCTTTAAAGCGGGAGTTGGGATTATTTGCCTTTGTTGATCCCACACATGTTCTGGAGTATTCGCCTGAAATCTTTGCAGTTGAGATGGGAGAGGCGAACTTGAAAATTACTCATCTTGAAATTCGTTGGGGAGACGTCTGGGCCGAATGTATCCCATCAGAATGATTTTGTAAAACATATATGAATATAAAACTTAAGTCTTTTCTTAAACAAAAATTTCCTGTCCTGGTCCAGATACTGAATCGTTTTAACCAGATCATCTATCCATTCACGATTGCGATGCGTTTGCGGGCCCCTCGCCGAAATATGTCGCGCGATATGGCCATTTTTTATCTGACAAACATTCATCCCAAACCACCTCCAACGCGGAGAGAGTATGCGAATGGCGGCCAGGTGAAAATGGTCTATTTGGCCGAAGCTTTTCCGCATAGTTTTCCATCTGCAAATATTCTTTATACGGTAAGCAGCGTGGGCCATCCATTGGCCGAGCAAGTCATTCTAAAAGCCAAAGAGCGGAAAATCAAAGTTGTTGTTAACCAAAATGGAGTTGCATATCCCGCCTGGCATGGAGCTGGTTGGGAGAAGACCAATCAAGATCTTAACAGAATCCTTGCGCAGGCTGATTACATTGTGTATCAAAGCCAATTTTGCCAGAGCAGTGCCCGACGTTTTCTTTCGCCGCCGAATGTGCCATGTGAGGTAATCTACAATCCTGTCGATACGAAGCTGTTCTCACCCAGGCCTGATTCGATCAGACCTGCGGACCTCACTCTGTTGTTAGGTGGCAATCAGTTTCATCGTTACCGGCTGGAGCTTGCCATGCGAACACTGAAAGTCATCAGTCGAGAAAGTCCATCTGCAAGGTTGATTGTTACTGGCAATTTATGGAAACCGGAAGACGACGCCGCAAACTGGACGCGGAATATATTGCAGGAATTGAACCTCACGGAGAACGTAACTTTCACAGGCAAATATTCGCAGGAACAGGCGCCGTCTATCTATGGGCAGGCCCATGTCCTCTTGCATACCCAGTATAATGACGCCTCTCCAACGCTGGTGCTCGAAGCGATGGCGTCTGGTTTGCCGGTTGCTTATATTGATAGCGGAGGGGTTCCTGAATTGGTAGCGGATGCCGGGATAGGGGTTCCAGTCGAACAAAACTGGGAACGTATTAATCTACCCCGCCCTGATGAAATGTCCGATGCAGTCTTTCAGATCATGTCAAATTACAAGGAATATTCAGATAACGCGCGCGAAAGGGTGATGCGTCTATTTTCCCTTGAAATATTTATTGCAAACCACAGCAGGATTTTCGAGAAAGTACTGGATTATTAATGCAAGTTATTTCAGTCATCACAAAATTTAATGTTAACCATTCATGGGCATTATTATGACAAAATGTTTGGTTGTTGGCGGCGGGGGATTCATAGGTAGTTATGTCTCCAACCTGCTAGCTAACGCTGGGCGGGATGTGATTGCATTAGGTCGTTCATCTATTTTCCCACAACGGCTGTCTAACAAGGTTAAGTATATTTCTGGAAATTATGGGGACCGTCTTTTATTACGCGATCTATTAAGAGATACAGACGAGGTGATCGACCTTGCGTACGCAACAGTGCCAAAGACAAGTTTTGACGATCTTGTCTATGATGTTTTATCGAACCTGCCTCCGGGTGTCGGCTTGATTCAGGAAGCGTCCACAGCAAACCTGAAGAAAATTGTATTCGTTTCTTCAGGTGGTACTGTTTACGGATCCACACAGACTCTTCCTATTAAGGAGGATCATCCCACAAACCCGATCTCTCCCTACGGCATTACCAAACTTGCCCTTGAAAAATATATTCTTATGTTCAACTCCATAATGGGCTTGCCTGCCATTATCGTGCGCCCCAGTAATGCCTATGGCGAATATCAACCAGCATTTGGTGGGCAGGGCTTTGTTTCCACGGCAATAAAATCAGTCATACTACGACAACCCGTAAATATCTTTGGTCAAAAAGGTACTATTCGAGATTATCTTTATGTTGAAGATGTTGCGCGAGGTATTATCGCCGCGCTGGATTTTGGCAGGCTGGGTGAAGTATATAATATTGGTTCTGGAGTTGGGTTGAACAATATGGATGTAGTAGAAACCATTGCGCCCTTTGCAAAGGCATATAACTATCCAATTCAAATAAACATATTACCCGAACGATGGTTTGATGTTCCTGCCAATGTATTGGACAGCGGAAAAATAAAGTCCATCTCAGCTTGGCATCCTGAGATAGACTTTACTGATGGCATCGAGCGAACTTGGAGAATGTTCGTAGAAGAAACAAGATGAATATTCTTCAAGTTTGCTGGATATTATGACCGGTCAAATTAATTCAAAAGGTAACTGGGATGTCTCCTATTGTTTCTGTTGTCATGCCTGTATATAACGGCGAAAAATACCTGAATGTGGCGTTGAACAGTATTCTTACCCAAACTCTTACTGACCTGGAGCTGATCGTCATTAATGATTCGTCTACAGATTTAAGTCGCGTCATTCTTGAGGAGTTTGCGCACCATGACGCGCGTATCCGTTTTTATGATAATGAAAAAAATCTGGGATTACCCACTACTTTAAACCGCGGCCTCGAACTGGCGCGTGGCGAGTACATTGCACGTATGGATCAAGACGACATTAGTTCGCCCGAACGCCTCGAGAAGCAGGTTCAATATATGCAAACGAATCTGGATGTAGATGTTTGTGGCAGTTGGGCAGAATTGATTCGCGACCGGGCAAGTGAAATTTGGAAATATCCCACCGGACATGCCGAAATTTTTGCGAGAATGTTTTTTGAAAATACGCTGATACATCCATCGGTCATTATGCGCTCATCTGCTCTTCATCAATTTGGTTTATCGTACGATGGAAGCGCGACGCATTTTGAAGATTATGATTTGTGGAGCAGAGCTCTTCCCTTGCTCCGTTTTGCCAATATTCCAGAAGTGCTGCTGCAATATCGTCTTCATGGATTAAACACAAGTGATCTACATGCAGATGAGCAAAGTGAAGGGCGGGGTCGTATCTATGCCCGTATGTTAACCAGATTGCAGCTTGAATATGCCGAAGATGATTTGTCTCTTCATGAAAAATTAGGCATGCATCAGTATGAATCAGATTATGCCTTTGTACAAAGCGCTTACATATGGTTTGGAAAATTGCTTCATGCCAATAAACAGGTGAAGTTGATTCCACAACCCGTGTTTGAAGCGGAACTGGCCCGACGCTGGAGTCAAATTTGCAGCGTCACACAAGATAAACCTAATTTAATCTTCCGCTCTATCCTTTCCAGTCCGCTTCCATATAAAGGCAGTACTGGAATAGTGAAAATTATCCGTGCATTCATATATTTACTGCGCCAGAGTTCACTATATCTTGGGAATTTACTTAGAAAGGCTTTCCTTTCAAAGCCATAAAGGACAACCGGTTCGCTGAAGTTGTCAGGTGATATAGGCCATCATAAAAGATGATCTTGCCATAGACTTGCCGGCCGGTCTGATTCAAGAGAAACCAAGGATCTGAAAAATCAATCGAATCCTGTTCTCGCTAAAAATGAGAAGCGCCAACGTACTGAGACCAGATGGATAAGAATCGTCAGTCACCCCCCATTAGTATTGTCATCTGCACCCATAACCGTACCGGTTTGGCGCGTAATGCAATCGACTCGGTTCTAGAACAGGAATTTCCCAGTAAATTATTTGAGCTCTTGATTGTTGATAACGCATCCACAGACGATACACGCGAAATGGCAGAGAAATATTGTCATTCGTTTCCCAATGTCCGGTACCTCCTAGAGAGGAATGTGGGATTATCTCATGCTCGTAATCGCGGTTGGCAGGAATCTCAAGGTGAATATGTAGCCTACCTCGACGATGATTGTAAAGCATCTCGAGAGTGGCTAGTGCGTGCTCACAAAATCGCAAAAACGGTTCACCCAGATGCATTTGGAGGTCCTTATTATGCTTTTTATAATGTATCCAAACCGAAATGGTTTAAAGATGCATATGGTTCCCATGTTCAGGGTATGGTTGCACGTCCACTCGATGATCAAGAGTATTTGAATGGGGGAAATATGTTCATTCGCCGGGATGTATTAATCGAACTCGGTGGTTTCCAATCTGACCTTGGTATGCAGGGGAAAAAAATAGCCTATGGTGAAGAAACATATTTTTTCAATCAACTCCGTCTGAAAAGGAAGGATGTTGTTTTGTACTATGACCCGGCTTTATTTGTTCATCACCTGGTGCGGACAGAAAAACTGGCTCTACGAAATGCCCCCAAGCGCTTCTTTCTAGCCGGCCTTTATTCAGGCAAAGTGCGGGAAAGTAAGAGACCAGGACCGATCCATCGGGTAGTTATTTTTTTTACCGTCATTCCCTCGATATTCTTGACGATATTGAAAATCTTCAAGTCATGCACCTGGGATTTGTTGTCGCGTAATAGAAAAGAATATCCGTTTTATCAAAATTATCTTTACGAACAAAGTATGCTTTATTTTTCCAAATTGGGGACACAAATCCAATACATCCTGCAAGGGCTAGGAGCTAATTAATGTGCGGAATTTGTGGTGTTATTTCACACCATCCTCAGGGTGATTTGGACTCACTCAATGCAATGAGCGAGTCCCTGGTTCATCGCGGTCCGGATGGAGAAGGCAGGTTCGACGCTCCTCATCTTCAAATGGCGATGCGCCGTCTCAGTATTATCGACCTGGATAGTGGTTGGCAGCCCCTCTATAATGAAGATCGTACTGTGGCTGTCATTGCAAATGGTGAAATCTATAATTTTGTTGAGTTGCGCGATGAGCTTCAGAAGCATGGCCATCACTTGTCTACAAAAAGTGATATTGAGACCATCGCTCATCTCTACGAAGATTATGGGCTGGACTGTGTAAAATACCTTCGAGGTATGTTTGCTTTCGCTCTGTGGGATGCAAAACGAAACCGCCTCGTGCTTGCCCGTGATCGCATGGGTGAAAAACCTCTTTATCTTTATCAGACAGAAGATGCCCTATATTTTGCTTCTGAGTTGAAGACGCTGGTAAAAACCAAAAAGATCAAATTTGAATTAGACGCCGCTGCCATACAGCTTTACTTTCATTATGGCTATGTTCCTGAGCCTTTCACGCCTCTTGCGTCTGTGCGCAAACTCCCTGCCGGGCACCTGCTCGTTGTAGATGTTCAGTCGTGGAAAGTCGAAGAGTGCACCTACTGGAGTATCGATGATATTCCGCCTCTTTCAGGTAACCCAGTCAAATTGATTCGTCAACAACTGGAGGAACTCAGTGCCCTGGTGATTCGTTCCGATGTCCCGGTCGGTGTCGCCTTAAGCGGTGGGCTTGACTCCAGCGCCATTGCGGCTCTTACTGTTCGAACGTATCCGGGTGTTTTGCAGGCCTTCTCGGTGGGATATCCGGGCAGGCCGCATCACGACGAAAGGGAGTTGGCAAAAAGCTTTGCTCAGTCGCTGAAGATCCCTTTTCATGAAGTGGAATTGTCTACAGAGGAACAAACTGATTTTTTTGAAGAATTGGTTTATTTGCGCGACGATCCAATTGCTGATATCTCAGGTTTTGGATACTATGCTGTTTCCAAAAAAGCTCGCGAACTTGGTGTTCCAGTATTATTACAAGGACAAGGTGGCGACGAGTTGTTTTGGGGATACGATTGGGTTTCCCAGGCTGCTCGGCAAACTCTTCGAAAACAAAAATATCTCTCTGGCGGATATTTAAAAAGATTCGGCTATCTTGACTTGAGATTACCTTCTGATTTCCGTCCAGGGAAAGTATGGGGCTGGGTCAAAAAAGGTTTCGGGATTCCTGAAAACTGGGGCGCCTATTATCGCGATAGCCATACTGATCCTGAAAACATGGTTTTTATGGAACTGGTGTCAGATTTCGTTTCTGCGCGCGAGGAAATGCCAAACAGTTACACGTCAGATTTTTTGAAGAAAACCAGTGGATTTCCTCCTGAAAGTTTGCATCGATTTGAGCATCCCTGGCCAGATGTGCCGGTTGCTCTCACAAAGCTGATTATGCAGACGTACTTGTTGGAAAACGGTATTGCTCAAGGTGACCGGCTTGCGATGGCAAATTCAGTGGAATTGCGTTTGCCATTGGTGGATTATCGCCTGGTGGAGACTGTGATTGGTCTGCGCCGTATGTATCCCGATCACGCTTTAGGAGCCAAACACTGGTTTAAACAAGCCTTGAAGGATCTTCTTCCTAAAGACATCCTCTCTCGCCGTAAACAGGGATTTGCACCACCGATACGTAGGTGGCATGATGATATATTCCAGCGTTATGGTAAAAAACTGGTCGATGGTATTTTGGTTCAAGAGAAGATATTAACCGACGAAGCTGCCAAACATCTGGCAACCGGTGTTTACCCAAAGGTTGTTGTTCCAGTTTCCTTTAAAGCCCTGGTTTTGGAGTTATGGGCACGTGGGATTGCATCGTAAATGAACGATCCCACTCCTATTGCAGTATTTGTATATAACCGTCCTCATCATGCACGCCAGTTACTCGATTCTCTTCTTGAATGTGCGCGTTTGGATGAGTGTCAGATTTTTGTTTTTTGTGATGGACCTAAAAAGCCTGAACATAGGCAAGATGTGCTTGCTGCGAGACGTGTTGCCTATGAGTTTTCTAAAAAAATGAAGACATCACAATTGATTGAACGCAGTGAGAACCTAGGACTTGCTCGTTCCATTGTTTCTGGAGTAACCGACCTTTGTGAAAAATGCGGAAGAGTAATCGTTCTGGAGGATGATTTTATCCTGCATCCGTTCTTCATCAATTTCATGCTGCAGGCACTGGACCGTTACTCGGATGATGAGCGCGTCGCGCAAGTTGCAGGCTTCACCTTCCCGATTCAAGCCCCGCCTGAGCTGGATGCGTTTTTCTTGCCTCTTTCTACCTCCTGGGGTTGGGCAACCTGGCAAAGAGCCTGGCAGTTATTTTCCTGGGATGTAGATGCGGCGTTACAAATTTTGGATACTGATCCGCAAAAACGTGACCGCTTTGATCTGGATGGAGCGTATCCCTATTCGGATATGTTGCGACGCGCCTCACAAGGTAAGGTGGATTCCTGGGCGATCCGCTGGTACTGGCAGACCTTTGCAGCGGACAAGCTCACGCTATACCCGCGCCAATCATTGGTATGGCAAAATGGTTTTGATGAAGGCGCCACGAATACCAGCACGAAAGCGACCGCACCGCAAATCTCTCTTGACGTTTTTTCACAGGCAGAATGGCCTGGTCTTCTCTCGTTCCCGAAAGCAGTACAAGTCGATCCAATGGCCTTTGGTAATCTGAAGCGTCTTTTGCGACGCGAATCGGCTCGTCCGTTTGCAAAGCGTGTAAAAGATTTGTGGAAACGCGTGCTACATTGATCAATGAGAAAGTAGATAAGTGTGATATCAAATCTAGTTGACCTGCTATTCGTCAAACTGTTTTCGCAATATGAATCCGCAAAGGAGCGCCAACGACAAAAATATTTCCGTCGCGTGGCGACGCTTGCCTCTTCAACCACAATTGGACCAGAAGGGGCCATTGAAAATTATTTCGGCGATCCTCGCGTAGTGAATATTGGTGAAGATTCATATTTACGCGGGAGACTGCTTACCTATGGACATGGCGGTCGGATCACGATAGGAGATTGGTGTTATCTTGGTGTGCGTTCTGAGATATGGTCAATGGAATCGATTGAAATCGGCAATCGGGTGTTGATTTCTCATGATGTAAATATCCACGATGGAACTGCCCATTCACAAAATGCTTTGGAACGCCACGAACACTATCGACACATAGTCCGTTCCGGGCATCCGCGCACTCATCAGGAAATGCCAGGCGTTTCATCTGCCCCGATCGTCATAGAAGATGATGTATGGATTAGTTTTGGCGTCACTATTCTGAAAGGCGTGCGAATCGGTGCAGGAAGCATTGTCGCGGCGAATTCACTGGTTACAAAAGACATACCGCCCCATGTTGTCTATCGAAATGACGTTATCCCTGTCATCACTCCTGTTCTTGATCAGAAAGATTGTTAAATGTTCTTTGCCTCCCTCTTTAAGAAACTATTTTCTCCCGTAACAAGCCGATTCTCCCAAATGGAAGCTCGTTTACTGAAAGAAATCGAGCAAAATCGTATTCTTGTCGCGCAATCACTTATTCAAAACTTGCAAAAAAGGGGAACGCTTGAAGAACTCAGCGATGCAGAGTTTAAAGTATTTTCACAATGGGGCGAGGACGGCATCATACAATACTTAATATCGAGAATCGCCATAGAAAACAAGGTTTTTGTGGAGTTTGGTGTTCAAGACTATAGCGAATCGAACACACGATTCTTGCTCGTAAATAATAATTGGACAGGATTGGTGATTGATGCCAGTTCAACATTCATTAAACACATCCACTCACAGGAATATTACTGGAAATATGATCTGACGGCTGTTTGTGATTTTGTGACCGTGGATAATATCAATGATCTGATCAGGAATGCTGGAATAGCAGGTTCCATAGGACTATTAAGCATTGATATTGACGGAAACGACTATTGGATATGGAATACAATTTCCGTGATTTCTCCTCAGATCGTCATCGTTGAATACAACAGTTCCTTTGGAAATCAACATGCAGTCACAATCCCTTATCGGTCCGATTTTAGTCGCGCAAAAGCACATTTTTCCCAACTATACTGGGGGGCATCCCTGCCAGCGTTTTGTGATCTGGCCAACCAAAAAGGCTATATCTATGTCGGTTCGAATTCTGCTGGGTCGAATGCTTTCTTCGTTCGTAAGGACGCCGCAGATAGTGTCAAGGAGTGTTCCATTCATAAGAACTTTGTTCAAAGCAAATTCAGAGACTCACTGGATGAACAGGGAAACTTGTCATTTGTATCCAGTCGGAATAAATTAGAGGTCATCAAAGAATTACCCCTTTACGATATTGGTTCTAAACAAACCTTGCCGATAAAAGAAATTTATGCTCCACGCCAGCCACATGAATAAATCAATTTCCACTTGGGAGGCAGCCGTCCTCTGGCTACGTGCCCAGCCTGACCAACAAGAGCTTGTAAGGGCCTGCTATTATGATGATCCACTTCTGGCTGCTGCTGTGCGTTATGAATCCGGTGAAGAGTGGCAGGCAACACTGGATATCCTGCCAAAAAAGACAGGCCTGGCCCTCGACCTTGGGGCAGGACGCGGCATCAGCAGTTATGCGTTGGCCAAAGCTGGTTGGCGCGTGGACGCCTTGGAACCGGACCCCAGCGATGTGGTGGGGCGCGGTGCTATCCAACAGCTTGCGAGGGAAAGCCACGTACCTGTTTATGCATTGGATGGTTATGCAGAAAACATACCGTCCGATGGCGAAAAATATGATCTTGTTTATGGCCGACAGGTGATGCACCATGCACATGATCTGCAAAAGATGGGTATCGAGATTGCACGCGTTCTGAAACGCGGTGGCATGTTTATCGCTACGCGCGAGCACGTCATCAGCAAACGCGAAGACTTGCCTGTCTTCCTTGCAGAACATCCTTTGCACAAGTTATACGGTGGAGAAAACGCCTTCCAATTGCCGGAATACATAAATGCAATCGAAAGTGCCAGGTTGGTTATCAAATCTATTCTGCGACCATACGATACGGCCATCAATCTTTTCCCCACCACACAGACTGAGTGGAAGAGTGAGCTTCGCAGTATGGTTGCGAAGCGAATCGGTCGATCCGCCGCCCGCTTTTTACTTTCGGATTCAATGCTGTGGAGTAATGTGATTCATCGAATTCTTTCCTGGTATAAGTCGTATGTCAGTCAGGCACCGGGGCGGTTGTATAGTTTCGTTGCTGTCAAACCCTGAACTATTTTATGAAAAAAATACTGATTACAGGCTCTGCAGGATTTATTGGCCGCACATTGGCGCGTTACTTTACACACCGCGGAGATCAGGTGTTCGGGATGGATCGCGCCCACGCCGAAAACGCACCTCTTGCCGACCTGATCGAATACATCCAAATCGAACTGCCGTCGCCGCTTTTTGGAGAGGCGCTCAGACGTTGGAAGCCGGATGCCATTCTGCATTGCGCAGGAAGGGCTTCGGTGCCCGGTGCGATGCAGGATCCACTTTCTGATTTTCAAGATGGACCTGTGCTAACCTATTCACTGCTCTCCTCAGTGCGGGACCTTGGGCTTGATTGCGCGTTCATCCTCCTCTCCAGCGCGGCTGTGTACGGGAACCCCAGCACACTCCCCGTGAGTGAAGATTCGTTGCCCGCGCCGGTCTCCACATACGGCTATCACAAATGGCAGAGTGAAATCTGCTGTCGGGAATATTCGAGTCTGTGGGGTATGAAAACAGGCAGTGCGCGCATCTTCTCAGCGTATGGTGCAGGACTGCGTCGACAGGTGATGTGGGACATTACTTATAAGGCGTTGACCCAGCCCGAAGTGCGGTTGCAGGGGACGGGTCGGGAAAGCCGCGATTTTATCCACGCTCGGGATATTGCTCAGGGATTGGAAGTTATGCTTGAACACGCTCCATTGCAGGGTGAAGTCTATAATCTGGCAGGTGGAAGGGAAACGCATATTGATGAGCTTGCAGGTCTTATTCTTGAGCGACTCAATTATTCAGCCCCACCAATCTTTTCAGGTACGCTTCCACCTGGCACACCGAAACAATGGCGCGCTGATATCGCCCGGATTCGCGCTCTAGGTTTTGCGCCGCAGGTTGAACCGCAACAGGGTGTCGAATCGTTTGTGGATTGGTGTCGCCATGAAATCACAGGTGTGTGACCAAATGCTGGAGGACATGTGACACTTCGCATTGGGTTTTCGCTGGATGTACAACGATTGTGGATGGGTGGACAATCGTATTATGAAAATATACTGAGCTGCATCAACGCGGCCCGTGACCCACAGACATATCGTTTGATTGGATTGATATCTGGCAACGATGAACGATTCAAAGATCTGCTGGGTCATTTTGATGAAATTTATCATCTGCCCGAAGTTTCAACTGCCGAAAAAATAAAACATCGGGCAGCGCAAATACTTACCAGCCAGACCGCGATCGCATGGTTAACACCTGAAGCAACGTTCTCACGCTATTTCCGGAAGCATCGCGTAGACGTCGCTTTTCTAACGAAAGACCCCCTGGCGAACTTTCGAGTTCCAAAGGTCTGCTGGTTTCCAGATTTTCAATATCTGCATTACCCAGAGATGTTTACCCCGGACGATTACAAGGGGTATGTGCAGGCTGCCTTAAACATTGCCCGTTATGCAGACCGTATCGTTCTTAATAGTAATGTGGTTCGCGATGACTTCCTGCGGGTCGCCGCTGGTCATGAGGAAAAGTTACAAGTTCTTCCGTTTGTTGCATGGATCGATCCTTCCCTCTATGAAGAAAATGCCGAGCAGGTAGCAGGATGGTATCACCTGCCAGACAAATTCTTTTATTTGCCCAACCAGTTTTGGAAACATAAAAATCACAAGGTGGTATTGGATGCTCTTGCGATTGCAAAGTCGGCAGTTCCCGATGTTGCGGTAGTGAGCAGTGGCATTCTTGAAGATTACCGTGACCGCCAGTATCCCTCTGAATTTGTGGCTTCTATTTCGAGCCATGGCGTACGCGATTGCTTTATCTTGCTCGGACTGATACCACGACGGCACGTGTACGGATTAATGCGTCGTTCTCTGGCGGTCCTGCAGCCATCCCTATTCGAAGGATGGAGCAGTAGTATTGAAGAGGCAAAATCACTGGGAAAGCATGTGATCGCGTCCGACATACCTGTGCATAGGGAGCAGGATGCATTGGGCGCTGACTATTTCGACCCGCACGATCCAGGGAATCTGGCTGATCTGCTAATTCGTAATTTTCGAGACGGCCGCGCTGGACCTGACCTGGAACGCGAACAATCGGCGTACCAGTCCCTTTTATCCAGAGCTGAATCATTCGGCAGGAATTTCCTGACTCTGATGTCGAACGCGGCTCGGAAATGACCTAATGAGTTCCAGGTTGAGAATTTCCATTGTTACGCCTTCATACAACCGTGCCGGTTTCATTGAAAGCGCTATTGAAAGCGTTCAGAAACAACACGCGGAGAACGTTGAGCACATCATCGTTGATGGCGGCTCGACCGATTCCACCTTACCCATCCTGAAGGAATATCCGCACCTGCAGGTGATCAGCGATCGAGACCGCGGTGTCTACGATGCGCTGAATAAGGGGATCCAACTGGCGAAAGGCGAGATCGTCGGCTTATTGAATACAGATGATTGTTATCAATCCGGTGTTTTTGAAATGGTCCTGGATGTTTTTTTACATTATCCCGAAGTGGACGCGGTTGTGGGAGGAGCACGGGTATTTGAAATTGATCCGCAGGGGTTGGAAAGAACGATCACTGCTTATCCCTCCGTCCAGCCCGATGAGCTTGTCCATCGGGTGATCGTAGGTGTTCCGATCTTTAATGCCTGGTTCTTCCGAAGGAAACTGCTCGAGCGCATCGGGTCTTTTTCACTGGATTTTCCCATTGTGGCGGACCGTGATTTTCTGATCCGCTGTTACCTGGGTGGAATGCGTTTCATATCCGTTGATCCCATCTTTTACAATTACCGCCGGCATCACACCTCTTTGAGCATTAGTAACGATCGCAGTTCTCAAATACCTCTACGCAAAGATACCTTGAGGTTGGCGGAAAAATATATGCATTCTCATCTTTCCGACAAAATGATCAGGCATTTAACGAAGAAACGCCATGCCTGGACCTCCATAGAATTGATGGTATCGTATCTCCGCAAACGGGAACTTATAAGCGCCTTAAAGGTAGTACTGAACGCAATCCGTTACGATCCGCTCTGGCCAATTCCTTTCATCGCCGAAGGCTTCAGGCGTATACGAGAGCAATTAGGAAATTCAAAATGACTCCCTTCGTAAGTGTAATCATCCCTGCTTACAATCGCGCTGGAACGATTGAACGTTCCCTTAGGAGCGTACTGAATCAATCTGTACATGATTTTGAGATTATCGTTGTAGATGATGGCTCATCGGATAACACCGTAAGTGTTGTTGAGAGCTTTGCCGATGCTCGTATCCGATTGTTACGACACGATAGCAATCTGGGAGCAGGTCCAGCGCGCAATACAGGTATGCAGGCAGCCGAAGGGGACTATATTGCCTGGCTCGACTCCGACGATGAATGGTTTCCAGACAAGTTACAGGTTCAGATCGATGCCATGCGTCAGGCTTCTTCAGAGTATCAGGCCAGCTATACAGCATATGAGATTGTTCAGCAGGATTTCACCAAAATCTATTTTTCACCGGAATCAGATGAGAAGAAGTTGTTTCTCGGATGTGACAAAGCTCCCGGGTCCACGTTGATGTTTAAGCGTGCGTTACTCGACGATGTAGGCTTTCTGGATACATCCTTGCGGCGGTTCGAAGACTGGGATTGGCTGCTGCGATACTGTAGAAAGTATCGCCTTTTGGGAGTCGACCATCCAGTAGCTCGAATTTACTACAATTCCAGGCGGTCTCCGGCGCATCTGGAGAGCTCAACATTATCCTTTGTTGAGAAACACTCTGAATATCTTCAGCAGTTTGGACTGTTTCGAAATGTAGTTATCAGCAAACGCTGGATGGAAGTGGCGAGCTATTACGCGCAGGAACGCAATTTTGGTAAGATGTTCCGCTATATTCTAAAAGCCTACTCCACATATCCATTCCCACCGTTGAATGTATGGAGTTGGCTGGTAAAAGAGATTTTGGGAATGAGACTCAGTTCAAAGTTCATGAAGCGTTAGCGCCTGAACCAACAACGATACAATAGTAAATCATATATGGGCAAACAACTCTCGATCCTCCTCATCGGTACCCAAATGGCGACTGGCGGCGCACAAAAGGGATTGCTCGATCAGGCAGGCTGTTTTCACGCACGCGGCTGTAACGTGCAGGCCGCATTCGTGTATGATAAGGCTGGCGTGCATGAGACCTGGCAGCAGCAAGCAGCATTTCCCATCCACAACCTGCGGATGTATGATCCGAATACCAGCTTCATACAGCGTTCCATAGTCTTCCTGCGAGGCATATTTCGCTTGTGGAAGTTCATGCGACGTGAAAAGTTTGATATCGTCGAAACGTTCACGCATGACAGCAACCTCATCGGGCTGCCGATTGCCTGGCTGGCAGGCGTACCCGTCCGCATCGCGACGCATCGCGGATTGGACGAACGCTTTCCCCGGTGGCGCCTGAAATTGCATACGCTGATGATCAATATGGGAATTGCCGACGTCTTTGTTGCGGTATCCCATGCGATTGGGCGTCAGGCGCAGGCGGAAGGTGTTTCCCCCGAGAAAATCCGTGTCATTATGAATGGCGTCACGCCGTTGGATGTTGAATCGGTGGATGCAAGTGAAGTACGCAAGAAACTCAATGTACGAGAAGGTGACTTGTTTTTACTTGCTGTCGGCCGGCTTACATATCAAAAGGGTTTCGATATTTTGATCGATGCGATTCCAGCTTTGATCCAGAAGTATCCGCATCTGACTGTAAATATTTGTGGCGGGGGAGAACTACTGGCGGATCTGCAAGCTCAAATTTCGGAGCTGGGGCTTTCGGATCACGTAAAGCTTTTAGGAAACTGGAGCAACGTCGCCCCGTTGCTGGCCGTTGCCGACATTTTTGTACTCTCTTCACGTTTTGAAGGACTATCACGGGCTATGTTGGAAGCAATGGCTGCCGGTGTGCCGGTCGTTGCTACAAAAGTCCAGGGTGTGGAGGACGTTATTACCGATGGTATTCATGGACTGTTAGTCCCCCCGAAAGACCCGCAGGCATTATCAAAAGCTCTGATCCAAATGGTGGGACATTCTGAGATGAGGAAGCAAATGGGCATTGCAGCACATGATCACATCATCGCATCCTACACAACCGATATTATGTTCACTAAGTATTATGATCTGATGATAAACCTGTTGAAGGCTAAGAAACATTACAATGCACTGGGCTCATAACACAATGGAACAACGACTCCCGCTTTGGTCTCGATACTTGTTAGTGATGCTAACCATCTGGCTTCTGACAGGTGCTGTCCTGGAGTTCTACCAGATCGGTTGGGGTACAGGCGTCTGGCTGGGACAGTTCGCGCCCTCCTGGTTTGGGGCCTTTTGTGGCTTTGTATTGTTTTCCGTTTTCCTGCTGGTCATAGGGATCGGCATTCTGTGGCAGCCTCAGAAATTCGACCGCACAGTTGTTTTCCTTGCCGCCATCAGAAATAAGCTGGGCGTCATACGCTGGTGGATCGCTTTGGCGCTGCTCCTGCTCCCTGTACTTATTTTGCAATATACATTTTGGGGAATCGTCATACATGGTCCTTATTTGCGGATCATGCTGGTCATTATGATCGCAGTAGTAGTGGGTTGGCTCCTGACCAATCAAAACGATCGGCTTCTGGATTGGGCATCGTTATTGGTTTCTCTTGTTCTCGTTGCAGGGATCCTATCCGTCTTTGCGCCTCTTGCCGGTGTGACGAACTATCCGTTTTCCCTGGGCTGGTCGGAGGGGAACCGGCTCTGGGATTACTCTGTTTTGTTTGGACGTGACGTATACAACTACCCGGCGGAACAATCCATTCCTGTTTTCCTGGATACGAGCCGGCAGTTTGTGGGCGGCATCCCATTTTTACTTCCAGGCGTGACGATTGCACAAGTACGTCTGTGGCTGGCATTGGTAGACATTGTCCCCTATTTGATTTTGGGATGGATCGCATTTCGATTGACCAGAACAACCTGGATCGCGTGGATACTTGCCGGCATTTGGGCTTTTACCTTTGTGCGGCAGGGTCCCATTCACCCTCCGCTTTTGATCTCTGCCATCGTGGTAGCGCTGGCATGGCGACGTCCGCTTTGGTTGGCCTTGCCATTGATCTTCGCGGCTGGATATTATGCAGAAGCCAGCCGGTTCACCTGGTTATTTGCGCCGGCCCTGTGGTCTGTGATGCTGGAGTTTGCCAGCGCCCCCGAATTGACCAAATTGGTATGGCGGCGATCCATCTCTGTGGGGGTCGCCGGATTGCTGGGTGGATATGTCATCCCATCCTATCTGCCGGGGATCATTACGTGGATACAGTCATTCGCACAAACGACGATCCCGACCGGACCTGTGACCGCTGGAGGTGTTTCACCCTCCCAGGTTCAGTCTGCACTGTCAGCACAACCCCTGCTCTGGGATCGTTTGCTGCCCAATGCCACGTATGGACCGGGCATCCTGCTTGGGCTTGCCCTGGCGGTTCTTCCGTTGATCCTCGTCCTGGTCTATCTCACGATGGCCAGCCGTTGGAAGCTGAATTCCCTGCAAAAGGTATCGGTCATTTTGCCGCTATTGGCATTCCTGGTGGTGGGATTGATCGTCAGTGTCAAGATCGGCGGAGGCGGCGACCTGCATAATCTGGATATGTTCATCATCGGGCTGATGTTCGCCGCGGCGATTGCCTGGCGTAATGGCGGCTATGAATGGATCCGTTCCGCAGGATCGATGCCAGCCTGGGTTGCCGGTAGCCTGATCGCCATGCTGCTTCTACCGGCGTATCAACCCCTGCGGACAATGCGCCCGCTTTCCGTGGACGCCGATCCCAGGCTGGTGGTCACCTTAGCCGATATTACGCCGAACGATCCACTTCCCGACCCGTTGCCTGATACGATCCCCTCTGACGAGGATACGCAGCAGGCTTTGCAGAAACTTCGCAACGCAGTGCAGACCGCTTCCTCCTCCGGCGAGATCCTGTTCATGGATCAACGTCAACTGTTGACGTTTGGCTATCTCGAAAATATTCCGCTGGTTCCTGAGTATGATAAAAAACTTTTGATCGACACTGCCATGTCGGAAGATGCTGCCTATTTCGAAGCGTTTTACAAGGACCTGGCAGCCCACCGGTTTTCATTGATCATCACCAGCCCGATCAACCGGCGGCTTGACAGGCAGGAAGGACATTTTTCGGAGGAAAATAACGCTTGGGTAAAATGGGTGACCCGGCCCCTGTTGTGCTATTATCAACCGCTGGACACTTTGAAAAAAGTGGATGTGGAGCTTTTGGTACCGCAAACCGGCCCGGTGAATTGCGAAGACGCGTTGCCGTGATCGACTGCACACCGTAAGAGGTTTCTTGAATCTACAGTATATTGTTCTGCGTGTCGTTCGTCGTTTTCTGCCGGAAAACATCGTTCGTTTTCTGCTGCTGCGCAACTGGATCATCAAAGCCGGTCTCGAAACGAACGATCCCTTTGCCGCCGTTCAACGTTATGTTGATTATCTTTCAGGACGCGGTCTTGCCCTGCAGGGAAAGCGCGTACTGGTATTTGGGTATGGCGGCCGCTTCGATATTGGATTTGCTCTCCTGAAAAAAGGCGCCGGATACGTGACTCTCTGTGACAAGTATGCGCCTCCGGATGAAGCGCATAACCTGACTACATTTGCGCGTGAGGAAAAGTATTTTCTCCACAACCAGGACGGGCTTAGACCACGGACTGAATTCATGAGCCTGATGCAGGCAGACATCCGCGACGAGACCGTGATCCGCAGCCTGGCACCGTTTGACCTGGTGATCAGCAATTCTGTGTACGAGCATCTGGAGGATGTGGAAGGGATTACACAGGCTCTGGCGCAGGTCACCAAACCCGGCGGGCTCCACATTCATTATGTAGACCTGCGCGACCATCTGTTCAAATATCCGTTTGAAATGCTTTGCTTTTCTGAAACAACATGGCGCAGGTGGCTGAACCCTTCGAGCAATCACAATCGTTATCGGGTCTGGAATTACCGCGCTGCGTTTGAGGCGTGTTTCAAGCATGTAACGATCGACGTACTTGCCCGGGAGGAAGAGGCGTTTGGCAGGGCGCTGCCTCGCATCCGCCCGGAGTTTATCAGCGGAAATATGGCTGAAGATTCGGTCAGCCTGATCCGCGTGATTGCGTCCAACTGACGGAAAAGCGTGAACTGCCGATGATCACCCAGCCATCCGGTCGTGTTTTCTGGCGATTTGTTTTTGCGGCGCTGGCCGTCCTTGTGGTATTGGCTGGGTTGGGGTACTGGGAACGTTCGCGTGATCTGCACGTCAGCCTCCCCCAGAGCCGGGCATGGCAGATGCTCTTCGTTTTGCTGGGCGCTTTTTTCATTGCAGCCCTGGTCGGCGTGCGCATGACCTACCTGCGCGCGGGTGACAGACTCTGGGACCGGTTGGAATCGCTGGGATCAGACTCCGGGGCGGCGCGCTGGCTTGGGGTCCTGCTGGGGGTGACCGGCTTGTTCGGATTCGTCCTCGTCTCATGGCATCCTTTTTTCCAACGATTGTTGGGCGGTCAACAAGGTCCGCGATTCCTTGCATTTTTTCTGTTCAGCCTAACAGGTATGTGGGGGGTCAAATTGTTGCGCAGGCAGGTTCCATTGTTGACTGCCCTGATCGGTGTCGTCCTCGTCCAATCGGTGATCCACCTGCTGCTCGTGTATATGCCGCGTATCACTTCCTATCCCTTCGCGATGGGATGGTCAGAAACCAGCCGCTATTATTACCCATCTCTATTCGTGGCCGAACATGTATACGGGAAAGACTATCCCTGGCCCATTCTGCATCCCACACTGCATTTGCTTCTCGCGCCGCCGTATTTGTTCGATGCATCGCTGTGGTTCCATCGCTTCTGGCAGGTGGCAATCCGCTACATTCTGCTGGCGGCAATTGTTCCGCCTCTATTGACGCGCTTGAAGATCCAGGACCAGGGTACGCGCTGGCTGGTGGGGATGTGGATGTTCCTGTTCCTGTTTATGGGTCCCGTTTATTTTCATCTTGCCGTCCCCGTCATCATCGTGCTGATCGGATTTTCGAGTCAGGACGAACGCCGGAGCTGGGCCGCCGTCATCTTGGCCTCGATCTGGTGCGGATGGAGTCGCGTGAACTGGTACCCGATGCCTGGCATGATCGCAGCGGTCTTGTATTTGATGGAAGTTCCCGTTGCAGGGAAAAAAATCTGGCGTTATCTGTCAAAGCCCGCGCTTTGGTTCGTAGTCGGTACACTGGTTGCCTTTCTTTCGCAGCGCGTGTATATCGCTCTTTCCGGTATTTCCTCCACTGATCTCTTCTACACCAGCCTCACATCAGACCTGCTATGGGATAGGTTGTGGCCCAATCCGTCCTATTCTCTTGGGATCCTGCCGGGGGCATTGCTGGCGTCGCTGCCGTCCTGGCTGGCAATGTGGATCTTGGTTCGTGCCCGCTTGACAGACTGGCATCCGATACGATTGATTTTCATCTTCGCGGCGCTGCTGGTGTTGTTCGTCGGTGGGATCATTGTCAGCTTGAAGATCGGGGGCGGCGCGAACCTGCACAACATGGATGCCTATCTTTCGCTGCTTTTGATCGTGTTGGCGTATCTGGTGTTTGCGCGCTACAAATCTGAATCAGGGGAAGATGTGAAGCCGGTCCTGCTGCCCTGGTTTGTTGCCGTGCTGTTGATGCTTATGCCGGTTTGGGCGTGGACGCAATTCAACCTGGGTATACGAACATACGACGCTGAGAGAACCCAGTCGGTATTGACAGAGCTGCAGCGCCGTGTCGATGATGTCAACGCGCAGGGCGGCGAGATCCTCTTCATTACCCAGCGCCAGCTGATCTCGATGCATATGCTGCAAGGCGTAACGCTTGTCCCCGAGTATGAACGTGAAGACCTGATGGAGATGGCCATGGGAAACAACGTTCTCTATCTCGATCAGTTCGGTGATGATATGGAGAACCAGCGCTTCGCGTTGATTGTTGTCGATCCTCTGAATTACAAGATCATGGCGGCAGACAGAAGTTTCGCCGAGGAAAACAACGTCTGGGTCAGACGGGTGATGAAGCGGATTCTTTGTAATTACCGCGAAGAAGTCGTTTTCAGTGAAGATGAGATCGCGTTATATGTGCCGCAAGAGGGTGCGCGTCAGTGTCCGTAATCATTTCTGCAGGATCACAATAAGTCGCGTAGCAAACAGGGCGGGCAGTGGATCAAGAATTCTTTCCAGCTTTTTAATCAGCGGCAGGGCAGATGTAGGGTACAACTGGGGTTTCGAATAACCGCCCGAAGCTGCATACGAAATGGCAGACAAACGGATCGCTTTGACCGTCTGCCAGTCACTTAATTGTGAACGGAACTTTCTGCCAAGAAAAATTCGGCTTGCGTTCCCCTGGGCTGCATAATAATCAATATTTTCTGGTGACCAGTCTGTGGGGGCAAACCATTCGATCTGCTTTGTGATGGCGATCGCTTCGACATGCAGTACCCCGTACACCAGAAATCCCAGCGCGCTCATACAGGGTTCCAGCAGGATTACGCGTCCATCCTTGCGCAGCACGCGATGGAGCTCCCTCAAGGCTGTGCCTGGATATTTGAGGTGATGAAATACATCCGAGAGGATCAGATCGGACACCGATTCGTCCTCAAAGGACAGCTTATAGGCATTTTCGATCTGATCGATCCATGGATACGGAAACAGATCTGTCCGCAGGCAGTCCGGCAGGACCATCTGAATATTGCCCAGGCCCGAACCCAGCTCGACGATTTTGGGATCAGGCAGCCCGCTTAAGTTGTCGGCGATCGAACAATAAAGATCCTGATAGACCAGCCGGAGCAACCGTTTGCGATTCCAATGATCGTGGTTTTTTTCAATTAATCCCTGATGGAGAAAAATGCCCAAAGGTTCGATGCCTTCCATGTGGAAAAATGCGATGTCTGATTAGATATCTTGCATGAGTTATAGGATAAACGTGATGTAAACCTTTTGAGCCACTGAGACACGGAGACCCTGAGAAAAAAACAAGAATGAAGCTCTGCGACTCAGTGTCTCCGTGGCGAAGATCGGACTTTTGCAAGAGGTCTATTATGTAAAATGCCTTTGTACGTCCTTATGAGTATGGTCTTAATCAATCCTAAATATTTACACAAATTTGATCCTGCGTGCCGCGAAGGCAATCATACGCAGCAGCAGAAGTCCGTGTTTCCAGCGCGAGATGTTGGTTGAGCCATACGTGCGTTCACGATAACGGATCGGAAGGTCGATAATTCTAAGATTTAATTTGGCCGCGCCAAAGATCAGATCGTAATCTCCAAAGGGATCAAAGTCGCCAAAATAGGAACGGTTCGCAGCGATCTTTTCGTAGTCTTTTTTCCATAACACTTTTGTGCCGCACAATGTATCCTTGATCGATTGTCCCAGCAGCCATGAGAATGCCATACTGAAGAACTTGTTGCCGAGGAAGTTCAGTGTGCGCATGGCTTCTTTTTCCATCGGATACACGAGGCGTACGCCGTTGATGAATTCGCCCTTCCCCGAAACCAGTGCATCATAAAAACGCGGCAGATCCTCCGGCGGCACCGTGAGATCGGCGTCCAGGATCATGAGAACGTCTCCCTTGGCCTGAGCATAGCCGAGACGCACCGCGTCCGCTTTGCCGACGCCGGTTTGACGGAACAACGCGCTGGGCGTGGATGGATGCGCCGCGATCTCCCTCTCGATGGCCGCGTACGTGTCGTCCTTCGAATGTCCTTCGACAAAGACCAGTTCGGTCCCGCCTCCCATTTGGGGCGTGCGTTCAAAAATCGCTTTGATATTTCCCGATTCATTGCGCGCCGGAACGATCACCGAGACGAGTGGCTCGGGCGCCCGTTGTGGCATTGGACGGGCGATCATCAGGTTCGAAAGTCCCATCTCACGAAACGGCCACAACCGGACGAGGAAACGGTTGGCAAACCCACCCAGCGGCAGCGGCCATAAGATTTCCTGCGAGGTACGGATCGGCTCGAAGCCCGCCAGGAGCAGCAGCGCACGGATGTCCTCAGGTGTGAGCCAGTTCTGGAACAGGTTGGATGTGGCTAAATTTAGCGTTCGCGCCAGTCCCAATGGAACCTGCCAGAACCGGCTGTAAAAATTCATGAGGATACGCGTATGAGCCTGGCACAGCGGCTTGAGCTGTTCCAATACGCGCTGCACATCCCATAGGTCGTTCACCAAATCTGACAGAATGATGATATCGAAGGTTTCGCGCAGCGCGGAGAGATCGTGCGCGTCTGCCTGGATAAACTCGAGACCCGGATACCTGGCTTGTGCGCGCTGGATCATTTCCTCTGAAAAGTCGACGCCCACGCCTCGTTTAGGCTGGATGGCCGCCAGCAGGTCGCCGGTGCCACAGCCCACTTCCAGGACGCGCTGGTTGGGGCTGCTATGAAAACGATAGATCTCGTGAAGTCGCTGATGATACCATTTTCCCATGCCGCGCCATGTATCGCGCTTGCAGGCAATTGCATTCCAGTGGGCGATGCGGGTTTTTTGATAGCTGGCCCCGTTTGTATCGAAGAAGGCGGTAGGTTTCATAACGCCCTGATTTTATGCAGGTGACAGGATTTTGCATAGAACCAGAATCTCTGTCAGGTAGTTGCTCTCTGCGCCGCTTCCGTAGGCGTCGGCGCAGGATTCAGATGTAAAACGCCGCCGAGGACGGCGGCTTCAGCAGAGGGATTCGCAGACTTGACCCTGCCTCGAATAAGGTTATAATTCAGTCACTGAATTTTGAATTGCCGAGTGATATGGAATCATCTAACGAAGAGCTCCGCGAACTTACCCTGCTCGAAAATATTGAAAATGACCCCGATGTGAACCAGTCCACGCTTGCCACGCAATTGGGAGTGGCAGTGGGAACCGTGAACTGGCACATTAAACGGCTGATCTCCAAAGGTTATGTTAAGGTCAAGCGCGCCGAACGCAAGAAGCTGCGCTATATCATTACACCTGAAGGGATTGCATTACGTGCGCGCCTGGCGCTGGATTATGTGGAACATTCTCTTTCGCTTTACCGCAAGACACGCCAGCGCGTGAACGAACACCTCAAAACGGTGGAGGCGGCGGGCCACAAGAAGGTCCGCATTCTTGGAAAAGGTGATGTCGCTGACATCTGCCGCCTGACGTGTCTGGAGCATGGGATCGAGGTGGTGTCTGAAAGGGATGTGCCCGCCCTGCGGGTGGATGGATTCAAGGTCCATTTGGAGATGGAGGATAAATGACGGATCGCCATGTGTTGATCACCGGCGGGGCGGGATACATCGGTTCCCTTCTGACCTCGGAACTGCTGCGCGCCAATGATCGTGTCACCGTGCTGGACTCGCTTCTCTTTGGCGGCGAGTCGCTGGTCCCCTTTCTGCATCATCCCAATTTTCAATTCGTCAAAGCCGACGTAACCGAGCCGCGCGCCGTCAAGGATGCGCTCAAGGATGGCTGGCAGAGACCAAATGCCATTGTGCATCTGGCTGCCATCGTGGGGTTCCCGGCCTGTCAGGCGGTTGGCAGGCAGGTGGCGTGGCGGTACAACGTCGATGCTACGAAATCCGTTTTTGGGCAGGCAGTCGACCTGGGCGTCGATCGATTCGTGTTTGCGTCCACGTACAGCAATTATGGCTTATCCGAAGACGGCAAGCCAGTCACGGAAGAATCCCCGCTGAACCCGCAGTCGCTATATGCAGAGACCAAGATCGCGGCAGAGGAATTCCTGATCTCGCAGAAAGACGCCTCCTGCGTGCCGCTGCTGTTCCGCTTTGCCACGTTGTACGGGCTCTCGCCGCGCACTCGCTTCGACCTGATCGTCAATCAATTCGTGCTCGAAGCGTTTGCCAAACGCGAGTTGATCATTTACCAGCGCGGCTATTCGCGCTCGTTTGTCCACATCCGTGATGCGGTACGCGGCGTCATGATGGGCCTTGAGGCAGAACGGTCTAAAGTTTGCGGAGAAGTCTTCAACCTGGGCACCGAGAATGGGAATTATTCGAAGGATGACATTGTGCGTTTAATTCTTAAACGCATGCCAGAGACCATTGTGGATTACAAGAATCTCACGTTTGGCGGCGATATGCGCGATATCACCGTCTCGTTCGCCAAGATCAAGAGTGTGCTGGGGTTTGAAACAACCCTCACTGTGGACGATGGGATTCGCGAATTGTTGTTCGCGTTGAAAAGTGGAATCATCCGCAATCCGACCGACGAGAAATACAGGAACGCGCAGTTCATTGTGCAATAACATTCTGTCATTGCGAGGAGGAGCACTTCGACGGGCTCAGCGCAAACTCCGCGATGACGAAGCCGCGAAGCGTCCTAGCAATTGGCAGTTACCTATCTAACAGGAGATTGTGTCGCCACGGCGCCACGCGACGCTTCGGGCTGGCGCCACTCGCAATGACATGGAGCTAAGAGAATATATGGCAGAAAATTTTTGGCAGGACAAACGTGTGATCGTCACCGGTGGTGCAGGCTTCCTGGGTTCCTTTGTGATCGAAAAACTTAAACAGCGCGGCGCAGCCGATATTTTCATCCCGCGCATCGATAACTACAACCTGGTGGACCCGAACGACATCCGCCGTTTGTATGCAGATACATTGAAAGGCGTGGACCCGAAGAAGGTGGTCGTCATCCATCTTGCGGCGAACGTGGGCGGCATCGGCGCGAACCGCGAGCACCCCGCCGAGTTCTTCTATGACAATTTGATGATGGGCGTGGAATTAATGCACCAGGCCTATAAGAACGGCGTTGGCAAATTCGTCGCCATCGGTACGGTATGTGCGTATCCCAAGTTCACGCCGGTCCCATTCCGGGAAGATGACCTGTGGATCGGGTATCCCGAAGAGACCAATGCTCCCTATGGACTTGCCAAGAAGATGATGCTGGTGCAGGCCCAGGCGTACCGCCAGCAGTATGGCTTCAATGCCATCTTCCTGCTGCCGGTCAATCTCTATGGCCCGCGCGATAACTTCAATCTGCAATCCTCGCATGTCATCCCGGCGTTGATCCGCAAGGCCATTGAAGCACAGGTACGCGGTGAAAAGGAGCTTCCCGTTTGGGGCGATGGCTCTCCCACACGTGAGTTCCTGTACGTGGAAGATGCCGCCGATGGAATTGTGACTGCCGCGGAAAAGTACAACGGTGATTTGCCTGTGAATCTCGGCTCCGGCTACGAGATCTCGATCAAAGACCTGACCGAGATGATTGTCAAAATGACCGGCTTCGAAGGAAGCCTGATCTGGCAAACCGATAAGCCCAATGGCCAGCCCCGCCGCGGATTAGACGTCTCGCGTGCGAAAGAACTCTTCGGCTGGAGTGCTCAGGTCCCGTTCGAAGAAGGCATGCGCCGGACAATTGAGTGGTTCAAGGAAAATCGCGAAAAAATACGCTGATCATTTACCAATTACAAATTACGAATCACTAGCATTGGTAATTTGTAATCGGTAATTCATGAAAGATAAATGACTGAACTTGTAAAGCACGAACCCACCACCGTTTACATCAAGCCTTCCAAAGGACTTGCCGCGCTGAATCTGCGTGACCTGTGGATTTATCGCGAGCTGGTCTTCTTTATGGTCTGGCGCGATGTGAAGGTGAAATACAAACAGACGTTGTTGGGCATGGCATGGGCTGTTATCCAGCCGATTATGACCATGCTGGTCTTCACGTTCCTGTTCGACCGTGTGGCAAAATTGCCGACAGACGGAATTCCCTATCCCGTGTTTTCGTTCACTGCACTCTTACCGTGGGGGCTTTTCATCGTTGCATTGAATCAGGGCAGCCGTTCCTTAGTGGCGCACAACAATATGGTGACCAAGATCTATTTCCCGCGTTTGATCCTTCCGATGTCATCGGTGTTTGCCGGGCTGGTGGATTTCGCCATTGCCTTTGTGATCCTGATCGCGCTGATGATCTACTTCCAGGTGACGCCTGCTTATCACCTTCTATGGACGCTGCCTCTGTTTTTACTGCTGGCGGTCATTACGGCGCTGGGCGTGGCGTTATGGCTCTCGGCGATCAATGTGAAGTATCGCGATGTGAACCATGCCTTACCGTTCCTGACCCAATTCTGGCTGTTCGTTACCCCGGTGGCATACTCGGCATCTGTAATTTCCGAAAAGTGGCAGCTACTGTATTCACTCAACCCGATGGCAGGCGTGGTGAACGGATTCCGCTGGGCGCTGCTCGGTACTGGCAATGGACCAGATGCCGCCTTATGGGTTTCGGTCGCCATTTCCATCCTGATCTTCATCTCAGGATTGTTTTACTTCCGCAGCATGGAAAAGACGTTCGCGGATACGATCTAGTCAATCAATATGTCGTTGCGAGGAGGGTGTTGAGGCTCGATAGAGCCGAAATCCCAACGAAGCAATCTCCTTATTATCAAGCAAGTCCTCGAAATGAGGAGATTTCTTCGCAAGAGCGCTCGCAACGACATTAAAGAGTATTATGACCATTGCAATCTCTGTAAAGAATTTGGGTAAACAATATCAGATCGGCGCAGCGGAGACCAAATTCCGCTATAACATGCTGCGCGATGTGCTGGTGGATACCGTCTATGCGCCGGTACGGCTGGCAAGAGCACTCGTCGGTAAATCGGATCGCAGGGCAAACAAGAATTTTGTCTGGGCGTTGAAGGATGTTTCCTTTGACGTCGATGAGGGTAAGGTACTCGGCATTGTCGGCCGTAACGGTGCCGGCAAAAGTACGCTTCTCAAAATTCTCTCGCGCGTCACGGAACCTACCGAAGGAACGGTATCAGTCCGCGGGCGTGTGGGATCATTGCTCGAAGTAGGGACCGGTTTTCATCCCGAGCTCACCGGGCGTGAGAACATCTACATGAACGGTGCCATCCTCGGCATGAAGCGCACCGAGATCGATAAGAAGTTCGATGAGATGGTCGAGTTCTCCGAAGTCGGTCAGTTCATCGATACGCCTGTCAAACGATATTCTTCCGGTATGTATCTACGCCTGGCGTTCGCCGTCGCGGCGCATCTTGAACCGGAAATTCTTGTCGTCGATGAAGTTCTGGCAGTGGGCGATGCCGAGTTCCAGCGCAAGTGCCTTGGCAAGATGAATGACGTGGCCCAGCAGGGACGCACGGTCCTGTTCGTGAGTCACAACATGTCTGCCATCCTGCGCCTGACACAGGAAGCCATCGTTCTCAAGCGCGGGCAGTTGATCAAACGCGCGCCGACCCCCGAAGCGGTGGATTTCTATCTCGCCTCTGGTCAAGCCGAATCGGGCGAGCGCATTTGGGAGGCAGAGGACGTCCCGGCCGCGAGCGCGCCGTTCAAACCGATCCGTTTGCGGCTGAAGGATCGAACCGGCAAAGTCGTCGACACGGTCCGCTCCACTGAGCCGGTCAGCGTCGAGTGGGAGTACCAGCTCGATGCGCCGGTCACCGGTCTGCGAGTCGGGATGTATCTCAGCACGATGCGCGGTGAGTATGTCTTCACTGCTTTCGATACTGACGATGCAAAACAGTATGAGCAGTTTGGCGCACGCCAGCCAGGACGCTATGTCAGCTGCTGCACGATCCCTGCGGACTTCTTCAACGAAGGTCGTTATTCTCTCGGCGTGAACGCCAGCTCGTTCGGCGTACGACGTTATTTCATGGACGAGAATGCGCTTTCGTTTAACGTAGACATTTCCGGTGCGCCCGGCACACAGTGGCCGGAGGTCCGCCAGGGCCCCGTCCGCCCGCGTTTGGATTGGAAGATCGAAAAACTGGATTAGCCACTGAGACACGGAGACTCAGAGAAAGAAAAACTCCGTGTCTCTGTGTCTCTGTGGCAAAAATTTTATGCTCAATAAAACGTCTCTTCGCAACTTCATTGGTGAACTGCCTCTCGCAGCCGAGTTGGATTACATCCTCCGGCAAAAGAACCGCGCCCGCAAGGATCACTATAATCTTTCGCGTTTACAGAAATCGCTGCCGCGTGATGTGGAGCGCGTGAAACCATTGATCGACAAGGCGCCCGCCGGCAAGAATATCCTTTTCTTCGCCACGCTTCATTATTGGATCGAGCAAGCCGCGTATATTTCCCTCACACTCGCCGGGTTGGGACATAAGGTCACGCTGTTGACATTGCCATTTTCTGAATGGCACAAGGAAATGGATAAGCTGACCCAGCGGCAGCGCGCGCTGCACACGCGTGATGCCCTCTCTCCACTTTCTACTTTCGTACATCACGCTTCTCTGCTGGATCTCAAACCTGCCTCCGTTTTACCGATCGCCCTCAAAGCTGACGTGGACGAAATCTCCGAGTGGGACGCGCAATACACCCTGATGCGCGAAGAAGTGGACATGAGTTCGGCAAAGGACCGCGCCCTATACGAGCTGCGTATCAAACGAAACACCTTCGCCGCCCTTGCCGCCCTCGAGTGGATGCAGCAAAATAAGCCCGATGCTGTATTGATCCCCAATGGATTGATTCTCGAAATGGGAATTGTCTTCCGCGTGGCGCGTTATTTGAACATCCCGGCGATGACATTCGAGTTCAATGACCAGCGCGAGCAGATCTGGCTGGCGCAGAACACGTCCATCATGCGCCAGGATACTGATTATCTGGTGCGTGAACGCTGCAGCCTGCCCATGACGGACGCCATGTATGAGCGGCTCGCCGACCTTGAGAATGCACGGCGCGGCGCGCGCGTCTGGGGCAAATCAAAACGACTATGGCAATATGTTTCTTCGCAGGGAGCTGAGCAAACCCGAAAAGTGTTGGGACTCGACGATCGCCCTGTTGTGTTATTGGCTGCGAATGTCCTGGGCGACAGCCTCACACTGGGACGAAACGTCTTCGCCGAATCGATGAGCGAGTGGATCACCAGAACGGTCCAATATTTCGCCCAACGGACGGACGTCCAGCTCGCCGTGCGCGTCCATCCGGGGGAAAAGATCGTTCCGCAGGTGAAGTCGATGGGGACGGTGGTTCGCGAAGTGCTGCCTGAACTGCCTGCTCATATCCATTTGATCGGCGCGCTCGATAACATTAATACCTATGATCTGATCGAGATCGCGGATGCAGGCTTGGCGTACACAACAACAGTCGGTGTGGAAACCGCGATGAACGGCACTCCGGTGATCGTATGTGGCGATACGCATTATCGTAATCGTGGCTTCACCCTTGATCCCAACTCCTGGGAAGAATATTTCTCCACGCTCGATGAAGTGCTGGGTGACCTGCCAGGCCATCGACTCACCGAAGAACAAACCGCCAGAGCCTGGAATTATGCCTATCGTTTCTTCTTTGAATACCCGCGTCCATTTCCGTGGCGTTTAATGAATTTCTGGGATGACCTGGAAGTATGGCCGGTGGAGAAAGTGTTAAGTGAGGAAGGCATGGCACAGTTCGGCGATACGTTCGATTTTTTGATTGGCAAGCCTTTCACATGGAAATAATCGATCACATGTAGGGACGGGCAGCTGCCCGTCCTTACGAGGATTGTATGGCCGAAAATACCAAACAACAAGTGCGCGAGTTTTATGATCAGATCGGCTGGTCGCAGGTTGGCGATGGGTTGTACCAGAACGCCCGTTATGAAGATCTGCGTCCTGTTTCGCGCGACTATATACATAACTGCCATATGCGCGTAAAACAGCACCTCGCGCCGAAAGGTGAGGTCCTGCTCGACGCGGGTTCAGGTCCCGTGCAGTGGCCCGAATATCTAACGTATTCACAGGAGTACAGATATCGTCTGTGCGCGGATATTTCCATCACCGCATTGAAAGAGGCGCGAACACGACTTGGCGACAAGGGACTGTGTGTGGTTGCAGATATTGCGAACCTGCCGTTCAAGCCGGAAACTTTCGATGGCGTCGTGTCGATGCACACGATCCACCATTTGCCACTTACAGAACATAAGCGCGCTTATCTTGAATTGAACCGTGTTCTGAAGACAGGTAAATCCGCGGTTGTGATCAACGGCTGGCATAATCCACTGCTGATGCGGATCGCGGAACCGTTCATCGGCATGGCCCGCTTCCTGAGCGGACGTTCTGCGAAGAAAAAGAAGAACTGGAACACAGAAGATGACCAGGCAGGCACATTCGTCGAAAAGATGACGCCGCGCTGGTTGAAGAACGAGTTGAACGGTGAAGTGAAGTTTCAAATCCTGCCCTGGCGCAGTCTGAGCCCGCGGTTCATGCGTTGGTTCGTGCGTCCGCAGTTGGGTGGGAAGGCCTATCTGCGATTGGTGTACTGGCTCGAGGAAACCTTTCCCACGTTTTTCGGTGAGAATGGGCAGTATCCGTTGATCGTGATACGGAAGTAGAGAAGTAGCGACTGGAGACTGGAGATTGGAGATTCGAGATTTGTCCAAGTTTACAGACCAGCAGTATTTGAAGAACGATCAATATAAGGACTCGTCCAATCTGGATGCGCGGGCAGCGATCCACAGTCGGTTTGGTACCAATCCCCAGAGTTGGGCGCATTGGGTCTTTGACCATCTTCTCAAATTGCCTAAAGGGGCCGTCATTCTGGAACTTGGCTGCGGTCCTGGATATCTATGGAAGGAAAATATCCAGCGCATTCCTGCAGGCTGGCGTATCACCCTCAGCGATCTTTCCTCCGGGATGCTGGATGCTGCCTGGAGAAACCTGGTCGTCACGGGACGGGCCTTCCAATTCAAAGAGATCGACGCCCAGTTCATTCCATTCGAAGATGAGACGTTTGATGCCGTCATCGCCAATCACATGCTGTATCATGTGCCTGATCGTCCCAAAGCCATCGCAGAGATCAGCCGCGTCCTGAAACCTGGTGGACTCCTACTAGCAACCACCCTCGGAAAAACTCACATGCAGGAAATGACCGAGTGGATGCGAAGGACCAGTACAAACAAGGATATCGAACCATTCTCGCTGCCGTTCTCGCTCGAAAACGGACTCGAACAATTAAAGACATACTTTTCGGCAGTAAGACTGCAACGTTACAAAGACCATTTGCAAGTCACCGAAGTAGAGCCGATCATCGCCTATCTTTCATCGGGTTTTCAGGCAGTACAAGTGCTGCCCGAGAAAGTGGATGAACTTCGCCGCGAACTCCAGGCAAGACTCGTGAACGAAAAATCGATCTATATTTCAAAGGATTCGGGTTTGTTTGAAGCTGTAAAGTAGTTCCGTCATTGCGAGGAGGAGCGAAGCGACGACGAAGCAATCTTCTTGCCATAACATGAGATTGCTTCGGGCTACGCTTCGTCTACGTTCGACATTCACTCGCTCCGCTCAGCGCGAAGCCCTCGCAATGACGGGAAAATCAAAGAGGTAATCATGGACTGGAAAGATAAAACAATTCTGATCACAGGTGGCACTGGTTCGTTTGGCAAGAAATTTACGAAGATCGCGCTGGAGGAAAAACAGCCAAAGAAGATCATTATCTTCAGCCGCGATGAGTTAAAGCAGCACGAAATGAAAGTGCATGGATACGATCACCCATCCCTGCGATATTTCATCGGCGATGTACGCGACCGCGAGCGCCTCGTCCGTGCCATGCACGGTGTGGATATCGTCGTCCACGCTGCTGCGTTGAAGCAGGTGCCTGCATGTGAGTACAACCCGATGGAAGCGATCAAAACCAACATCATGGGAACGGCAAACGTGGTCGAAGCCGCGCTGGATGCAGGTGTGAAAAAGGTCATGACGATCAGCACCGATAAAGCCGTCAGCCCGGCGAACCTGTATGGCGCCACCAAACTCGCTGCAGAGAAGCTAACCATTCAAAGCAACGCCTACGCCGCTGGGACGGCCACACGTTATTCGTGCGTCCGCTATGGGAATGTGGTGGGCAGCCGCGGTTCGGTCGTCCCCTTGTTCCTCAAGCAGCGCGCCAGCGGATCCGTCACGATCACCGATGACCGCATGACGCGCTTCTGGCTCTCATTGGAACAGGGCGTCCGCTTTGTGATGAACTGCATCGAACAGATGGAAGGCGGCGAAGTGTTCGTGCCGAAGATCCCCAGCACCAAGGTCATCGACCTGGCAAATGCCATCGTCCCGGATGCGAAGGTCAACATTATTGGCATTCGCCCGGGCGAGAAGCTGCATGAAGATCTGATCTCGGATGACGAAGCGCGTCACACGATCGAGCTCGAGAAGATGTATGTCATCCAGCCCGCAGAAGCTTCATGGTTTGGCTACTCCTGGAAAGACAGAGGCAATGGATTGCCGGAAGGCTACCATTATTCCAGCGACACGAACACGCAATGGCTCGACATCCATGGCATCAAGGAATTCGTCGCCCCGTTCGAACAATTGTTTACAGAAGGAAAACTGGAAGGCTAACCATCAATTACCAATTACAAATTACTACGCAGTAATCGGTAATTGGTAATTTGCACTCAACCTATGAGACTATTAATCCCCGGCGCCAGTGGACTACTCGGCATCAACCTCGCCATGGAAGCCATGCGCGAGCATGAAGTCATCGGCGTGGATCGCGGCAAATTAAAGTCTGCTCCGTTTCGGGTATTCAGTACGAATACGCTTAATCGAGCTGCGATCGAATCCATTCTGGATGACGCACAACCCGACTGGCTGATCAACTGTGCCGCGCTGGCAAATCTCGAAGAGTGTGAAGAACATCCGGAATTGGCAACAGTCTTAAATGTGGACCTGCCGGCGCAATTGGCAAATGCCTGTGCCGAACGCAGCATCCGCTTTGTACACATTTCCACCGACTCGGTCTTCGACGGCGAAAAGGAAGACGCATATAACGAAGACGATGTGCCCAATCCGCTCAGCCTGTATTCACAGACAAAACTAGATGGTGAACACGCGACCTTTTCCGAAAACCCGGATGCCATCGTTGCCCGGGTCAATATGTTTGGGTGGAGTCTTCGTGGCCGGCGCAGCCTGGGCGAGTTCTTTGTCAACAACTTGAGCGAGGGGAAGAACGTCAACGGCTTTACCGACGTCCTCTTTTGCCCGATGCTCGTCAACGTTACGGCCCGGCTGCTGCTCGAGATGCTGGAGAAGAATTTGAGCGGTCTATATCACGTGGTCGGCGCGCAGGCGATGAACAAGTACCAGTTCGGACGCGAGATCGCGCGCACGTTCGGGCTGAGAGAAAGCCTGATTGCCCCGAAATCGGTCGAGGCGTCGGAACTGACCGCAAAAAGATCCCACAATTTATGGCTGTCTACCCACAAATTGTCCACAGATTTGGGGCACGAAATCCCCTCGTTTTCCACAGGTTTGGCGGAGTTTTATACACAGTTCCAACAGGGTTATCCACAGAAAATCCGCAGTTATCAACAGGCGTAGGGCATGTTTTCAACATTGAGATAAACAATTCCCCACAGGTTTTAGGCACTTATCCACAGGATTATCCCCATGAAGACCCTTATCAGCCTTCAATTGAAGCACGAAGATGCATTCCAGAACACGCACCCGGGCAGGATTGGAAGATGAATAGTTCTGACTTCATCACGTCTCAAATCGAACGTGAACTCGTCGAATTTACCCAAAGCCTGATACGCATTCAAAGCTATTCCGGGCAGGAAGAGCAGATCATCCGTTTTATCGAGCAGAAGATGAAGGCACTTGGCTTTGATGAAGTCATCATCGATTCGATGGGAAATCTGCTCGGGCGGATCGGCAACGGAGAGAAATCGATACTGTTCGACTCGCATGTAGACACGGTGGCGGTCAATGATGAATCGGAATGGGATGTTCCGCCTTTCAGCGGCGAGATCAGCGATGGGCGTCTCTATGGTCGCGGTTCCGTGGACATGAAATCCAGCGTGGCGGCATCCATGTATGCGGCTGTGCTGGCCAAGAAACTGGGCTTCGATTCCGGGAAGACCATTTACGTTTCTTGTACAGTGTTTGAAGAAGATTGCGACGGCGAAAACTTAAAGCACCTTTTCAAGGAACGAAATCTCAAACCCGATTATGTGGTGATCTGTGAACCATCGAATAATGTGATTGCGCTGGGTCACAAGGGCAAAGCGCAGATTTCCATCAAAACACACGGGGTTTCCGCGCACGGCTCCGCGCCCGAAAAGGGACTCAATGCCATCTATGAAATGGCAGAAATCATCCAGCGCGTAGAAGATCGGAATGCAGAGCTTATGAAACAAAATGCACCGCGCGGCACACTGGTGATGTCAAAAATTTCGAGCGTGAGCGCATCGCTCAATGCTGTTCCTTCAGAGTGCGAGGCCTATCTCGATCGCAGGACTGTTCCGGGCGAAACGGATGACGATATCAAAAAGGAAATGGATCAGCTGACCGCGGGAAAGAAGGCCACCTGGGAGGTGGGCACACTGCACCGCAAAAGCTGGACCGGGTTGGACATCACGTACCAACCGTTCCACTCCGCCTGGAAAATCGATATGGATCATGAACTCACGCAGGCTTGTATTGCGGCTTATCGAAAGACCTTCGGAAGCGAACCTGCGGCCTTTGACTTTTGGGATTTCAGCACCAATGCAGTCACACCGGTCAGTATGGGAATTCCCACAATCGGGTTCGGTCCCGGCGAGTATAAGCTAGCCCACATGCGCAATGAAAATTGTCGCGTGGATCAGATCGTGGAAGCATGTGGTTTCTATACAAATTTGATCGGTACTTTGTGAAGCTCTTATTGTCGGCTACTCCCGTTTACGTCATTGCGAGTGGAGCGAAGCAATCTTATCTAATATTGTCTTTATACCTATCGCAAGTGAGATTGCTTCGTCGCTGCTTGCGCTCCTCGCAATGACGGAACAGTAAAAGGAACAGCTGTATGACAAAAGTGATCGTCGCTGAAGACTGTGGCAACTCGCCCAAGAATATATTCCTCAAAGAAATGACCGCCGCCTTTGCGAAAGGCGATGCGAAATATCTTCTTGCGCATGTAACGGATGATATTCATTGGAACATTCTCGGCTTCGGATCCATTCAAGGAAAAGATGCTTTCGCCAATGCGCTAAAACAAATGAAGACCATAAAAGTGAAAGCCGTAACCATTCACCACATTACCACCCATGGCAAGTCAGGTTTTGTGAATGGCACCACACAGTTGAATGATGGGAAGACGAGCGCTTTTTGTGATGTGTACGAATTCAGTACTACCAAAGGCTCTGCTGTCAAAGAAATCACGTCCTACGTAATCGCACTCCAGTAAAACGCCATTCTTCGCTCTTCATACCCCCGGAGGACAAATGGAAATCAAATTCGGAAATCGAACCATCGGTTTGAACCACCCCACCTATTTCATTGCCGACATCGCCGCCAATCATGACGGCGACCTGGACCGCGCCAAACTGCTCATCCGACTGGCAAAAGAAGCAGGCGCGGACGCCGCCAAGTTTCAGAACTTCGACGCGCCGAAGATCGTCTCGGATTATGGTTTCAAAGCCATGAGCGGCGGGCAGGTCAGTCATCAGGCAGCCTGGAAGAAATCTGTGTTCGAGGTCTATAAAGGCGCGTCGATCCCATTTGATTGGTCGATGACACTTGTAGAGGAATGCCAGGAGGTGGGTATCGATTACTTCTCTTCGCCGTATGATTTCAATGCCATCGATTTTCTCGATCAGTATGTCCCGGTCTACAAAGCCGGCTCCGGTGAAATAGACTGGATCGAAGCGCTCGAGCGCATGGCGAGTAAGGGCAAGCCGTTCTTCATCGCCACCGGCGCATCCACGATTGGCGAAGTGCAGAAGGCGGTCCATGCGATTTTGAAGATCAACAAGCAGCTGGTATTGATGCAATGCAATACCAATTACACGGCCAGCCCCGATAACTATGACCATTTGCACATCAACGTTTTGAAGACCTACGCAACCATGTTCCCGGATGTGATCCTGGGACTTTCCGACCATACCCACGCGGTCGCCCCGGTCCTCGGCGCGGTGACGCTGGGTGCGCGCGTCATCGAACGTCACTTTACAGACAGCAATGACCGTGAAGGCCCCGACCACAAGTTTGCCATGGATCCCGACAAATGGGCGCGCATGGTCGAAGAGACACGCCTGCTGGAACGCTCGCTCGGTTCGGCTGATAAATTTATTGCCGACAATGAAAAGGACACAGCCGTTGTCCAGCGTCGCTGTCTGCGTGCAGCGCGTGACATCAAGGCTGGTGAAGTCTTCAGCCGCGATATGATCGATGTGCTGCGTCCCGCCACGGTCGGCGCGATCAAACCGGACCAGATCGAGAATGTCATCGGCACGAAGGCGCTGCATAATTTCAAGTACGGCCAGGAACTGCGCTGGACGGACTTAGGCGTGTAAAACTCTTTACCACGAAGGGTCACAACGGGTCACAAAGGAAAATCTTAAAAACCCTTTGTGTACCTTAGTGACCCTTCGTGGTCGAATCTTTTTTTCATGCGAATTATCTATTTCTCTAAAAACTATACCCCACACGATTATCGTTTTCTCTCTTCCCTTTCGAAGACAGAACACGAAATTTACTTCCTGCAATTGGAAGCCGCCAAGCGCCAGACGGAAGATCGCCCCGTCCCGGAGAATGTACAGCGCATCTTATGGGCGGGCGGGCAGCGCGAATTCCGCTGGCGTGACCTGCCGCGCCTCATGCTGGACTTTCGGCGCGTCATAAATAAGATCAAACCTGACCTTGTCCATGCCGGTCCGATCCAGAACTGTGCGTTTATCACGGCCCTGAGTGGCTTTCGTCCCTTTCTGGCCATGTCCTGGGGCTATGACCTGGTCATGGATGCCGACAAAAGCAAATGGATGCAGTGGGTCACGCGATACACGTTGACTCGCAGCTCATTCTTTACCAGCGATGCAAACGTCTCGCGCGACAAGGCTGTAGCTTTTGGCATGGACCCGGAGAAAACGGTCATCATTCCGTGGGGAACGGATATCGAGCATTTCACACCGGGGAAAGTGGAAAGTAGAAAGAAGAAACCTTTCACTTTATTTTGCAGCCGTAGCTGGGAATCAATTTACGGTGTCGATGTTTTGGCAAAGGCGTTTGTCAAAGTGGCAGCAGTTGACCCAAAAGTGAATCTCATTCTGTTGGGCGGAGGCTCGCAGGGTCCGAAGATCCGTCGGATCCTGATGAATGGCGGCGTGATGGAACGAGTCCATTTTGGGGGCCAAATCGGTCAACGCGACCTGCCGCGCTGGTATCACATGTCTGATATTTATATTTCGCCCTCACATGTAGACGGCTCCTCCGTGACATTGATGGAAGCACTGGCAAGCGGACTGCCGTGCCTGGTGTCTGATATCCCGGGCAATCAGGAATGGATCCAGGATGGCGTCAACGGCTGGCTATTCCGTGATGGTGATGTGGATGACCTGGCGCAGAAAATCCTTTTTGCAGTGAAGAATCGCAAGTCGTTCAAGAAAATTGGCGAAGCCGCACGCAAAACTGCTGAAAAGAAAGCCGACTGGAAGAAGAACTTTGGTAAACTACTCCAGACTTACCATCATGTCGTTGCGAGGAGCGAACGGTAGTGAGCGACGAAGCAATCTCCCAAAAAGTATTGAAAAGGACATACCCCGTCGAGCAAAAGCTGCAGGGGCAACAATAATGACTCGAAGAGATGGAAATTATTCAAAAGGATTAGTGCATGCTGACGTTTGACAAATTGGTGCAGGAATTTCGCGAACTCGGAGTAACGAAGGGCGACGTGCTCTTCATCCACAGTTCCTACAAAGCATTCGGCGGCGTGGACGGCGGTCCACAAACCGTGATCGACGCTCTGCTCGATGTGATCGGTCCCGAAGGTACGCTTATCATGCCAACCTTCAACTACGATTTTCTCAAAGGCGTGCCCTGGGATATTCGCAGCACACCGTCGCAAATGGGCGTGTTGACTGAGCTGGTGCGCACCGACCCGCGCGCCAGACGGATGCATCATGCCATCTATTCCATGTCTGCGATTGGCGAACTTGCCAATGAAGTTGCCGCCCATCGCTCGAATGATTGCTTTGGCGAGACCACCATTTTCAAAAAGTTCCGCGATTGGGATGCAAAGATTCTGATCCTGGGTTTGGCGTACAGCAAGAGTATCACCTTCCTGCATCATTGCGAACAAGCCGCCGGTGTGGACTATCGGTTTCTGAAAGAATTCAAAGGCACGGCCATCGATGCGGATGGCAAGGCCCATGACGAAACATACACGATGTTCGTCCGCAATGTGGACATGGGTGTGGTTCTCGATTTCGAACCCATCGGCGCGCTGCTCGATAGTAAAGTTGTCACACGCCGCAAGATCGGTGACGCCGATGTGCGCCTGATGAGATGCCGCGATGTGTTCGATGTGGCAGTCGATGCTATGAAGGAACACAAGGGACCCGGACTCACCTACGTTCTGGAGACCCCCGAACGCGCCAAAGATTGGATCGCGCCGATGAAACCGATCACATCCCTGAAGGATGTTCTTGCTGAGATCATGCCGCTGCACCGCACGCTCGCCTCGGACGGCACCGACGCGGCTCTGGATATCATCGGCTCGTATCTCCCCGAAAACGCCTGCTATAAGATCGAGACCTACGAACCACTCAAACCCGTGTGGACGTGGTACGTGCCGGAACGATATGTTGTCCATGAAGCATATCTCGAAACAGAAGATGGCCAGCGCATCCTGGATTTCAAGGATAATCCTCTGCACATCGTCTCGTATTCCTTACCTATAGATAAGCTGTTAACCTGGGATGATTTGCAGCCGCATCTCTATTTCAGCGAAAAATACCCCGATGCAGTTCCGTGGCAATTCAAGTATTATGAACGTAGTTGGGGATTCTGCCTGCCGAAGAACGTCTTTGACAAACTGCCGCGCGACCAAAAATATCACGCGGTCATCAATTCTGAATTTGTCACCGACCCTGCCCAGGGATTCAAAGTCTCGACCGCGTTGATCCACCCGCAGGGCGGACCCAACCCCGAGGCAGGGGAGATGTTCATCATGGCGCACGTCTGCCATCCGAACCAGGCCAACGACGACGCGGCAGGTGTGGTGACTGCTGTCGAGGTGGTGCGGCGGCTCGCAGCGAATCCGCTCCCGGCTGGGTCGATGAGCGTCCGCTTCTGGTTCGGGCCGGAGACGATCGGTTCGATTGCATATCTTGCCCATCACGAAGACCTGATCCCGAATCTGCGCGGCGGCATCTTCATCGAGATGACCGGCAACGATAACACCATTGCCCTGCAGCATACGCGCCAGGATACTGACATCCTCGACCGCATCGGTCAGTCCGTGTTGCGACGACGTGGCGCGGAATTCCGCCAGGGCAAGTTCACCGAGATCATCAACAACGATGAGCGTGTCCTCAATGGTCCTGGTGTGAATGTGCCTTGTCTCTCAATCAGTCGCTTCCCGTATCCCGAATATCACACCACGGAAGATAATCTGAATATCATCCACGAAGATAAATTGCAGGAAGCCGCCGATGTGATCGAAGAGATCATTCGCGTCTATGCCAGCAACTACATTCCCAGGGAAACGTTCCGCGGTCCGCTGTTCCTTAGCGGCAATGGATTGTGGGTCGACTGGCGCGTCAACTGGGATCTCAACCGCGCCATCGAGAAGATCATGATGCGTTTCGGCGGCGATCATTCCATCTTCGATATCGCCGAACAGGTCAATCTCGATTACTGGACGGTGCGCGAGTACGTCGAAAAATTCAGAGCAAAGGGATTTGTGAATCCATTGCCAATCAAATAAATCTTGTAGGGTAAGGCAGCTGCCCTACCCTACAAGATTACCTACAATTATGAAACCAAGAGTTATCGCCATCATCCAGGGACGTATGTCCTCCTCGCGCCTGCCTGGGAAGATCCTTGCAGACATCGCCGGGCAGCCCATGTTGCAGCGCGTCTTCATTCGGACCTCACGGGCTGCTACCGTTACCGAAACCATCTTCGCCACGACGACTGATCCCTCCGACGACCCCGTTGCCGAATACTGTGTCTTCAGCGGAATCCCTTTCACGCGCGGCAGCCTCTATGACGTGCTCGACCGTTACTACCAGGCCGCAAAAGCAGCCAAAGCGGATGTCGTTGTCCGTATCACAGCCGATTGCCCGGTGATCGATCCGGAGTTGATCGACGCCGTGGTGAATACGTTGCTGGATCGTGAATCTGACTTTGTCTGCAACCGTCTGCCTCCTCCCTGGCGCCGTACGTATCCCATCGGTCTTGATATTGAAGCCTGTACCTTCAAAGTTCTGGAAAAAGCCTGGAAGGACGCCAAAGAACCTCAGCACCGGGAACACGCCATGCCCTACTTCTACGAAGGCGTGGAACTGACGGCTGAAAACCGAACACTGCAAACCGGTACTTCACCCCGCGGCTATACGATCGCCCTCCTTCATCACACCACAGATTTCGGCGATTACCGCTGGACCGTTGATACCCCCGAAGATCTCGAATTCATGCGCCAGATCTATGCCCGTTTGGATGGACGGGACGACTTCACCTGGAAAGAAGTGTTGGATTTGGTTCATAACGACCCTGATCTCATGAAAATCAATTCTGGCATACAACATAAAACTCTGAAGGATATCGATAAACGTGCTCTGAAGTAATGTCGTTGCGAGGAGGCGTATCTTGCCGACGAAGCAATCTCCTGTTATATGGGTGACTCTGTTGGATTACTTCCTCCTCTTCGGAGGAGATTGCTTCGCTCCGCTCGCAACGACATATGAATCGAATTTATGCCTTTCATAACTTTTTTCTCCGCTCCCAAACCCTTCACCGATCCGCATATTGCGATGATCCAGCGTAATGCGATTAAATCCTGGACGTTGCTGCCGGATGTCGATGTCCTTTTGCTCGGCGACGAACCTGGCCTTGCCGAAGCAGCAAAGGAATTGGGCGTGAGGCACATCCGCAACGTGGACCGCAATGAATCGGGCACACCGTTGATCTCATCGATGTTCGAATTGGCGCGTAGAAACTCCAGCACTGATCTGCTCTGTATCATCAATGCCGACATGATCCTGATGCCCGATTTTGTCGAGGCAGCGCGTAGGTCACGCATGTGGCGTGACAAATTCGTTTTATTAAGCCAGCGTTGGGATCTGGATATAACGCAATCTATCGAATTCACCCAAGGCTGGGAGGAACGTCTATCATTCGTGGTCCATCGTCAAGGCTCTTTGCATCGTCCTGCGGGCTCTGATTTTTTTCTGTTTCCACTTTCCACTTTCCACGAAATTCCTCCCTTCACCATCGGTCGCGCCGGCTGGGACAACTGGATGATCTACAAGGCCCGCAAGGAAAAATGGCCTGTCATCGACGGCACTCCATCCATCATCATCGTTCATCAGAACCACGATTACAGCCATCTGCCCGGTGGGAAGCCGCATTACGAGCACCCTGACACCAATGAAAATATTCGCCTTGCCGGTGGAGAAGCCAATATCCGCTATACGGTCGTGGATGCAACACATCAGCTGCGAAATGGTAAACTTGTCCGCCCGAAGTTGACGTACCTGCGCTTCATGCGCGGCCTGGAAGTATTGCTGCGAAGGATCTTTTTCTTCCTGCCGGAAAAGACACTCGAAAATGTTGCCAGACCCAAGCGATGGAAGAAGAGAATCCAGAAATTCTTCAAGCAAAAGTGAGTTGGTGGTCGAGTAATGGCGCCCGAGCCTGAAACGGCGAGTGCACCATGTATCGAGGCCACAAGTTTCAGGCAAATCTAAAATTTTCAAGTAAGTGGTGGTTTCGATACGGGCTCCGCCCTACTCAACCACCGGAGTATGATGGTTAGATGCGTAAAGGACAAAACCCCGCCAAGTTCGTCAAAGACGTCGCCCGCCCTGAGCGGATCACGGTCGCGCTGCTCAACTACATCCCCTTCCTGAGCGGATTCTACGCCGAGACCCTCGACGTGCTGAAGGTCTCCCTCGAGTCCATGCGCAAAGACGCGGGCCTGCCGTTCGACCTGATGGTCTTCGATAACGGTTCCTGCCCCGAAGTGCGCGATTTTCTGGTAAAGGAAAAAGAAGAGGGACGGATCCAATATCTGGTCCTGTCCGAAAAGAACGTGGGCAAAGGCGGCGCGTGGAATGTGATGCTGGCTGGCGCGCCGGGTGAGATCATTGCCTATACCGACAGTGACGTATTGTTCTCGCCGACATGGCTTTCACGTTCTGTGGAAATCCTCGAAACCTTTCCCAACGTTGGCATGGTGACCGCGCGTCCCTTCCGTACGCCGCCGGAGTATTACGAATCCACTCTGAAATGGGCGCGGGAAAACGCAACCCTTGAAGAAGGTCAATTCATCCCGTGGGAAACCTTCCTGGAATTCAATCTCTCGCTCGGGCAAACCGAAGAAGAGAATAAGAAAGTCTATGCAGAAACAAAAGATTGGCGCGTTACCTACCGTCCTGAGCGGAGCGGAGCGCAGTCGAAGGACGTGGTTGCCTTTGCAGGTGCATCGCACTGGCAGTTCACCGCATATAAATCCACCCTTCAGCAATTTCTGCCCTTCGACATGGACAAGCCCATGGGACAGGTCCGCCAGTTGGATAAACGCATGAACGACGCCGGATTACTTCGCCTGATGATCTCTGACCCGCTGGCAATGAATATGTCGAATACGCTGGGATATTTGCGTGGAGAGTTGGGGAAGGAAACAGTAAAACGTAGAAAAGTAAAAAGTTGGAAAAGGCGCGTTCTGGAGTTAGGTCCGATCAGGAAGATGTTGCTGTCTGTCTATAACAAGATCTTCAATTGGTATTATTCTTAGCGTTCTACTGCAAAGTGGGCGAAGCACGCAACTAAAACTTTGTACTTTTCGTGCCTTCGCGATTCAATAAGGATTCATGTCTAAAAAATTATTCATCTCTGCCGACCACGGCATGGCAATCATCTACTTCCTGCAAAGCGACGTCGTTACAACGCTGCTCGATGCAGGTGTTGAAATTGTCGTGCTCACCGACGACGAAACGAAGGAGAAGATCGCCCAACGATTTGCACGCCCAGGTCTCATCTTTGAAGGGTTGCGTCTACGAGAAGCGAATAAATTCGCCACTACCCATCAACCTCGCATCCAATGGCTGCTCGCCTACCTGCGGCGCGTCGGCGGCTCGTGGCGTATCAACACCGAAGCCATGGACAGTCACATTTGGGAAGTCTGGGTCGAAAACGGTTGGAAGTTCCGTTTGGGGATTTGGATTCCTGCGGCCCTTGCCATCCTCGTGTTACGGACGTTCGCCTTCGCCCGTAATGTTCTCGTGCGGATGCAGAACCGCTTCATCCCAAGCCCGGACCTGTATGCCGATCTATTCGCGTCGCATAAGCCCGATCTCCTGATCGCTTCGACGGCAGGCTGGCGCCTGGACCGTTACCTGCTCCGTGAAGCGACTCTGCACAACGTGCCGAGCATGGCTGCCATCGTCGGCTGGGATAACCCGTCGAGTTACGCCATCCGCGGCGCGCGGATGGATTACGCTACCTGCTGGTCACAGCTGCAAAAGGACGAACTGGTCTACGGTTCTGATTGGGACCCGGCGCGCGTGCATATCGGCGGTATTCCATCGTATGATGGGTATTTCCGCAAGCAATGGCAACTATCAAAGGCCGATTATTTCAAGCTTCACGGGCTTGACCCAGATCGTAAGTTGATCTCATACGCGTGTTCGTTCGTCCATTTTGCGCCGAATTATCCCAATGTGGAAGCCCTGGCTAGACTGGTTTCATCCGATGCGCTGGTGGAACCTTCGCAATTGTTGATCCGTCTGCATCCCAGTCACTTTCAGGACAAGCCCAGGATTTTTGCCGAAGAACGTGAACGCATCTTCGCCCTCGAGAAGCAATATCCGAATGTGCATGTGGTGAAGCCGGTTGCTTTGGGCGGCTCGCTTGGTTACTACGGCGGCGAAGACATGGACGAAAAATCATCCATGATGGCACACTCAGATGTGCTGGTCACCGTCTATTCGACCATGGTCGTCGAGACCGCCGTCCACGATACGCCTATTGTCGCGGCGGTGATCGATACCCCGGGCGGATGGAATAAAAAGGGTAAGTTCTCGTTGTCTCTAAAGGAGATCGGCAACTGGCCCACACATAAGCGATTCCGGGATGCCAAAGCAGGGCGTGTCGCCCAAAATGAGATTGAACTTTGCGAAATCTTGAATCTCTATTTGAAGACTCCCGCGCTCGACTCTGCCGAACGTCGAAAATTCATCGAAGACGAGATCACATACACCGACGGCACCTCCGGCAAACGGACAGCAGAGTTTATTTTGAGCATATTGGAAAAATCGCACTACTGAGTTCAGATCGAGCCTGTATGGCAGGCATGGAACTCAAAGTAAAATACTGTTGTCTGATTCGACAGTGTAAGCCTTGTAGTAAACATATCCATTCTCGGAGAAAAATGAAAAGAAAAATTCTGATTTGTGTTTCCCTGATGATTGTCATGGCGTTGGCTGCGTGTGGACCAACGGCTGCGCCCGAATTCAGTCTGACAGACATACAGAACACAGCTCTCGCGGTGGCATTGACCAACATTGGTATGACTCAATCCGCAGTGCCAACGAATACAGCCATTCCTCCCACGCCCATTCCCGTCACGGCCATTCCAACGCTCGAAACGTTACCAACCAGCGCTATCGAAACTCCAATCGTCGCGCCGCCAAGCAATTCCAATGCAAGCCCCACGCCCGATTGCTACCAACCGCCTCCCGAAGAACTATTGGGAACCACGGTGAATATTCGATTCACCAACGAAGCAGACGGTCCTGTGGACCTTTCGATGGGAATGTATGAACCAAACGACCGGGGAGAATGCTTTACCTTTGCTTTTTTTGTAGGCAGAAATTTGTCTGAGGATGTCACAGTCCTGGCTGGTTGTTATTGGATCGCCGGGTATCAAAATGGGCCCGAACCATCCACGCCAAGAGTAAACTATATATGTCTGGAAGCTTTCTCTGGGAGATATGTTCTTGTGATTAACAAGAACACAATCGGTTTTCCTGAATAATGTTCAGCAATCTAACTCTTGTCTTCCATGTGTAAAGTACGCTTTTGGTAGACCAGAATAAAAGCATAAAGCGTATTTAATTTTGCGGTACGCTGTAATTTTTGAGGAACGTGTGGTAGTCAAATAGGTGTTGCACATAAATCCTTAATCACGGAGACACTCCCGAAAGAGCACCGGGACGATGTGAGTCACGGAGTTTTTAGTAGGTTTTCCACCTGCACCGACCGCAGGTGCGGTGTCAGTGTCTCCGTGTCTCAGTGGTTCAAAGAAGTGTTCAACCTGTGGCCGACCGCACAAATTTTTGAGGAAAGTTCAGGAAATATCTCATTTTCGCCGGCAGCTCAATCTTATGATCGGAAAACGCAATATGTTCCTGTTTTATTTTTCTATTACGCTGGCAATTGCCTCCAGTGCGCTGTACCACTTTGTTGCAAAGAGCACACCAGCAAACGTAAATTTCACAGTTTCCTTACTTGTGACGTATGCAGTCGCCTTTGCAGTGACCCTGCTCGGCTTCTTTTTCTTTCCGGCTGCAAACGGTATCGCCACTGAACTCAAACAACTTAACTGGGCAAGCGTTGGGCTGGCGATTGCCATCGTCGGGATCGAATTTGGATTCCTGCTCACCTACCGCGCCGGCTGGAATCTTGGGATCGCGGCGGTGCTGGTCAACGTGGTCGCATCGTTGATCCTGCTGCCAGCGGCGATTTTTCTCTTTAAAGATAAGATTTCGTGGCTAAATGTGGCAGGGATCCTTGTGTGTTTTATCGGGCTTGTCATGCTAAACTGGAAACGATAACCTGGAGATCGTACACTGATGCTGTCACGTATCAAATCCGCCGCCCGGATCCTCATCAGGGGCGAACAAAAAAAGAAAAAGCGCAATTCCGTTCCTGCAATTACGGCGGAGGAAATTGCCGAGATCAGGCAGTTCTTCCCGCGTGAGAAGTTCTTCATCTTCGGTCACGCCCGGTCAGGGACGACGCTCCTGATGCGCCTTGCTCGCCTGCACCCCGACGTGCACTGCAATTATCAGGCGCACTTCTTCACGCGCCAGCCGCTGCTTAAGTCGCTGGTGAACACGCCCGAAGCGGAGGAGTGGCTGACGCGCAAGTCCAACCGCTGGAACCAGGGAGGCGACCTTTCGGCGCTGGTCCTGCGCGCTGCTGCCGATTTCATCATGGAACGTGACGCAGCGAAAGAAGGCAAAATGATCGTCGGGGATAAAAGCCCTTCCTCCACGATCCATGGGCAGGCGGTGCGCGACCTGCACGCCGTCTATCCGGATGCAAAGCTCATCTACATCGTGCGCGACGGTCGCGATGTGCTGATCTCGGAGCGCTTTCGGAATTTTGTCGAGGAGTCCAGGTTTTTGAGTGCGGAAGATAAACGCATTCTCGAAGACCTGCGCAAGGACCAGGACCAGTTCACAAATGGTCGGCGTTCCATTTTCACAGAGGCCTTTATCCGCCGCGTGGCCAAAGGGTGGGTACAGAATTTACAGGAAACCGAAGAGGAGGCGCGCAGATTGTTTGGAGATCAGTATTTTGGAATGCGATACGAAGATATGCTCTCTACGCCTTTTGAAGAGATGACCAGACTCTGGAAGTTCCTTGGTGTGAAAACGGTGAGCAGGGCTCTGGAAAAAGAGATCCAGGCTGAAATGTCATCGAACCCTGACGAGGAATGGCAGGCGAAGCGGAACGATGGGATCGCCTCCTTCCTGCCGAAAGGGCATGCCGGCAACTGGCAAAGGTTGTTCACAGAAAAAGACAAGTCCCTGTTCAAGGATGTGGCTGGGGAGATGCTGATCAAATGGAAGTATGAGAACGATATGGGTTGGTAAATGATGACCGAGTTCCATATCCGCCATTACAACCCGATAGGGGAGCTGGCTGCTCTCTCCAGCATGCTTACTGAAATCGAGTCGGCCGATCATGATGGCGAAGATACGACCGAGGAATATTTGCTGGCTGCCCTGCAATGGCCCAATTATCGCCCGGATCAGGATGTTTGGGTTGCGGAGACATATGGGAAATTGACGGGGTATGCGGTAGCACTTGAACAACCATCTCTTCGATGCACAATTTATGTAATCGTTCATCCCTCACAACGGCGAATGGGATTGGGCAGCCAACTGCTCGATCTTGCACTCAACCGTGCACGTGAGCTTGGTTGCAATACGATCCTCATTCATGCCAATGAACGTAATACCGCGTCCAACGAGTTCCTGAAACATCATGGATTTGCTGCGGTGGGATCCTCAGGGATCATGAGAGCCGACAATCCCCTAACGACACCGTCAATCGAGTTGCCCATTGGTTTTACTCTTAAAAAATATTCCGATATCAATGAACCGATCGTTCTGTTAACTGCGCTGGATCATTGTTATCTGGATATGTGGGGACATCAGCATAACGACCAGCCAACGGAAGAGGAACTTCAATCGCCGCGATTTCTGCAATATTATGAGTCCGACGATATTCTCCTGTTGTTTGATGCTCAGAATGAGATCTCGGGAATATGCACGCTGAAGCCTGAGGGCAAACGGGACGAGAATGGCGCCCGGGTCGACTTGCTGGACGCTCCCGGTGTGATCCAAAAATATCGGCAGGAGGGCTATCAAAGACAACTGGCCCTTACCGGCATTGAACATTTACGAACACATGGAATGCATCCGATTGCTCTTGAATTCTGGGGCGAAAGTGAGCCAGTATTGGATATCTACCGTTCGCTGGGTTTCGAGATGCTCCATCACTACATTACCTATCATAAGGAATTGGAATGAAATTTCTCATTGCAGGCCTCGGCTCGATTGGCAGAAGACACTTCCGCAATCTGATTGCCCTGGGTGAAAACGATATCGTATTGCTTCGCACGCGTAAAGGGACATTGCCGGATGACGAACTGGCAGGGTATCCTGTGGAAACTGATATTCATGAAGCCCTGCAGAAACACAAACCGGATGCTGTAGTCGTGGCCAACCCCACCTCCATGCATCTTGACGTGGCAATCCCGGCTGCAGAGGCGGGATGCCAAATTCTTCTCGAAAAGCCCATCTCTGATTCGCTGGACGAACTCGACCAATTGGAAACTGCCATAAAAAAAACAGGGTCAAAGGTCCTGGTGGCGTTTCAATTCCGTTTCCATCCTGGGCTGGTGCGCGCAAAGCAATTGCTTTCTGGCGGGCAGATCGGGCGCATCATATCTGCGCATGTACAGTTCGGCGAATATCTGCCAGCTTGGCATCCCTGGGAAGATTATCGCAAAGGGTACGCGGCACGCGCCGATATGGGCGGCGGCGTGGTGCTGACACAGTGTCACTCGCTGGATTATCTTCCCTGGCTGGTGGGCAAGGTGGAAGCAGCTTGGGGCCTGACGGCAAAATTGAGCGACCTGGAAGTGGATGTGGAAGATACAGCCAAGATCGGACTGCGCTTCGAAGGAGGCGCGCTGGGAAGTATCCACCTGGATTTCAATCAGCAGCCGCCCGAACACAACTTCACGATCATTGGCGCGAGAGGTACCCTCAAGTGGGATCTAACAGATGGGGCAGCGCGCATCTACCGCGCATCTCCTGATTCGCTTGAAATCGCTTCGGGCATGGGGATCAAGGCCGGCGGTGCATGGGAAACCTATCCCATCGCTGAAAATTGGGAACGGAACGTGATGTTCCTCGAACAGATGAAGCATTTCCTCTCCGTCGTGCGCGGCGACGTGGAACCCTCCTGCACGCTCGAGGATGGTATCCGCGCCATGAAACTGATCCGCGCGGTTCACGAGTCACAAAGAACGGGCAGGTTGATCGATATTGTATAGTATTACAGCGCAAAGTCGCGCGGAAGGCTATGCAAAGCGCAATCGTCCGCCAATCTACGTGAATAAGATTAGCGAGGATTAGCGGATTCTGACTCTGCCTACCCTAACCTTGCGCTGTAACAATAGTCCTTGCTGCAAAACCTTTAGTGAATAAATGTGGCTCTTCCGTTTCTGGTGGAAAAACCCTTACCACGAAGGGTCACAACACTTGCACCGCACGCAAGTGCAGGTGAGGTACACAAAGGATGTTTTTTGGCTTTTTTTCCTTTGTGCCCCTTTGTCTCCTTGGTGGTTGAAAAATAGACCTCTTGCATAAGTATATGAAAATGCCCATTATCTCCCTTTTGAACTACTGAGACACGGAGACACTGACACCGCACCTGCGGTCGGTGCAGGTGGAAAAAACAAGAAAAACTCCGTGACTCAGTGTCTCCGTGGTTAACGTTTTGGGCCTTTGCAAGAGGTCAAATAGATTCCCGTTAATAACGGTAGACCCATAAATGTAAATCCCCCTGGCAAATAGAAACGGGCGATTTTGATTCTGTCGCGCCTTTAAGCGGAATCAGCCTTTCGTGCCAAAAAGGTTTCTATCACGGAAGCAGGTCACGGGTAGAATGAACCGGCCTGTCATCCCGCAGATGGCCCCTATCCTTATTCTTCACACAAGATCTGACGGATCATCTCGTAGTCGTAATTAAATTCAGGCGGATAGCCAGGATCGGTAGCGAGTTGGTCGCATAAAGGAAGACGCATCTCGGCGCTGCCTTTGATCTCTTTGTTATACAGAGTCCTGGCATCGTCGTAATTGCCCAGGTTTATCAGAGCTTCGAGGTACGGGATCATCTCCGACTTGTCGTCAGTGTCGAAGCCGGCCTTATCTGCTTCTCTGTATATCTCTTTCACTCGCTGCCAATCGCCCATTTGCCTGGCTAAAGATGCTTTTTGATAGTAGTAACACCAATTGTGTTCAGGCTCGGCGCCAAAGATCGCAGAAGGGGGAGTGGGGGCAGTGGCAGTGGGAATGATGCGCTCCATGTGTGAATAGGCACCGACCTGCTTCATCAAGGATGCTTCGGATGTTGAATACACCGGCAGCGTTCCGTCGAGCACATGCAGACAGGAGGAGATGGACGACATGCTCATGAGGAGCACGTTGTTGAAGTCTCTGTGAAGCCGAATATCACGGACCATATTGTTACGCACTTCCCGTTTGACGATGTCTAAGGCAATCGTGGAATTGAGGACCTCTGCCTGAATGGCTGGCGCTTCGTAACGGCCAGGTCGGTAGATCAGGTTGAGCGGCCCCCAAATTTCGTAATCCTGCTCGGGATTGTATCCGCTTGCGCTGTAGGTCATAACCAGCGTGTCATCCTGAATATCGGGTGCGCGCCAGGTGAGCTGCCACCACATCTGACGTTGAAATTCCCAGTATTGCGCCCAGTTGTTGGCATTGAGAATCTGGGTTGTCACTGAGATGGCGATCAGAGTGATGACCATCCACTTGCGGAAATTGGGCTGGAGCATCAGCACGATTCCAGTGACAAAGAGGATCACTCCGGGAATAGGGTGAAGCCCATAGCTCTTATAGGCGTCGAACAGTTCCACCTGCCGGTCAGAGAAGATGACCGGGACGATGGCACACAAAATAATGAACGCACCGAGCCGAATGAAATCTCGAATAAGGACCGAATCTTTTTCGCTTTGGACGATTCCCCAGGCGCGTTTGGCCAATAACGTGTAGATGACCACCAATGCGATCACGAGCACGGCGATTCCTACGGCCGTTAGCAATTCGGAATAGCGGGCGCCGGAGATCCATATGTAGGGGAAGGCAAACCATGCAAAGATGGATGTATCCAGAAAATCCTTGACCGTTTCCAGGAGCAAGCGAAGTGACATATTGCGAAAGTCACTGAGATAGCTTGCCGCCAGCTTCCCGGCATCTGTGGCGTTCCTTTCGCCTTCGAAGATGAAGATGCGCCAATAGAGGAACCCAGCCGTGACCAGGAAATAAGGCCAGACGCGCTTCCATGTTCCGCCAATCATGGCGCGGATATTATTCGTTCCATCCTGATGGAGCGAATACCCCAGCAGGGCAACTCGCGCGCCTTCGAAGCCGATCATATACTCATAAATAAACAGGTAATTGGCGGTCAGGAGCAGGGAAACGAGATACGAAACGATCTTCCATACCTGGTTCTTCGTTTTCGTCGCCTCCAGCATCAAAGCGATCGAGAGCAACGCTGTGCCAAAGCCATATAAGTGATTTTGTTTTGTGTTGGCATTGGGGATCGACAGGAATCCCGGGTAGATCATAAACAAGACTACCATCAGGGTGGTGACATATTTATGCTCGGGCCACAGCAGGCGCAGAATCCAGAAGAACGCCAGTCCGCCGATGAAGCGCCAGAGCAGTGCGTACAAATGCCAGTTGATAATCGTATCGCCCAGGAGACGATAGGCGTAGGAATAGACGACGCCCATAAACGGTCGATCTGTAGCGAACAGCGGAATGATGCTGGCGGCGCCGCGCGCGCCTCCCGACCATAGTAGATACCAGTCATCACGATAGTATCCAAGTTGGGGGATACTGATCGCGTAGGTAAGCAAGGTTGTGAGAAAAATCAACAGCGTGGCAACGAAGGTCTCATTCTTGAATAGCTTCTGGAAAGTTGGCTTCATCCTGGGTCTCCGCAAAAATTATACCCTTCACGACACAATTGCGTCTTTCCATTGTTGGGTAAATGCAATTGATGATCAGGGCACTATATAACACCCTGGGAGCAGCTAACATCCAAAACAAGAGGATTCCGTCAAACTTGCGCCTCACTGCGTTCGTTGCAGTGCAGGTGTTGCGAGGAGTGTTCGTTGTGACGAAGCAATCTTTCTCTATCGGGCATAAGATTGCTTCGTGGCGCTGACAGCGCCACTCGCAATGACGGGAAATGTCTTGTGTTTTAGGTATTCCTCGCCTGTTAAATTCGGTTACTTTTCCGAATGTTATAATAGACCTCTTGCATAACTATATGAAAATGCCCATTAACTCCCTTTTGAACCACTGAGACACGGAGACACTGACACCGCACCTGCGGTCGGTGCAGGTGGAAAAAACAAGAAAAACTCCGTGACTCAGTGTCTCCGTGGTTAAGGTTTTGGGCTTTTGCAAGAGGTCAAATAAATTGCCGCCTGGTTGGCGGATTATTTTCGGAACTTTATTCCCTTTGTGTATGAAATCCCAATCCATCAGAAGACTATCGTGGAATCAAGCAGGACCTGTCATATTACCGATCCTGATCGCAGTGATCTTTCTGGCGTTCACGTTTTCCTATTTCCCCTTTCGTGAAAAATTGCAATTTGACACCGATGAAGGCCTCAACCTGATGCGTTCGATGCTGGTGACTCTCGGATATCCGTTGTACAGCGAGATTTCCAGTGACCAGCCGCCTTTGTTCAACCAGATCCTGGCATTGCTGTTCCGCGTCGTCGGCTTTGAGGTAAATCCCGCTCGTTTCCTTGTCTTGCTGTTTTCAACATTCCTGGTGTGGGCTGGTGCACAGTTCCTGCAGCTTACATCGGGGAAACTTGCCGCGATCCTGTTCCTGCCGCTGACGATCATGGTTCCACGTTATTTGGGGCTGAGTGTCGCCGTAATGATCGGGATACCTTCCCTGGCGTTGGCTGTGGCATCACTGACGTTCCTGGGCGTGTGGCATCACCAGCGCAGGAATACCTGGCTGGTGCTCTCCGGTTTTATGCTGGCACTCTCAGTGCTCATCAAGCTGTTCACCGGCTTTGTTGCTCCGATTTTCGTTATTGGAATTACGATTGCAGCATACATGGATCAAAGGGAGAAGAAACTTTCCTGGAGCGTGCTGCAACCCGCCCTGGTCTGGAGCATTTCCTTCGCCGGACTCACGACCTTACTTGGGCTCGTGTTGATCGGCCCTCAGAACGTGTGGTCGATCCTTGCCCCTTCGCTGAATGCTCCTTCACAGGCAGAATTTCAAAGCGAGTACTTCGCGATGAATACACATCTGCAGGCGGCGGTCCCATTGCTGGTATTGGGGTTTCTGGGTGCACTGATGGCTATCGTCAATCGAAAATGGTTGCTGTTATATCCGCTGGCATGGGCGGCACTGGCATATATACTATTCAGTATCTATTCGCCTGTTTTCTACCATCACCAATTGTTGATCACGATTCCCATGACCATGATCGCCGCATCGGGCCTCGGAGATGGCGTTTCGTCACTCCTCCGTGTTCGACAATTCTCTGATATCGTGCGTTTTCAAACGGCATTGGGACTGCTAACCGTGGTCAGTTTTATTTGGGTTTCCACGATCTATGTGCCTGTTTTGAATAGTGAACTGATGAATACTCCACGCCTGACCGATTTCAATCTGCGGGCCACACCGGGGAAACTGGCGATCCTGCGAACGATGGGGGAATATGCCGATCAGACGAACTGGATCGTGACCGATATGCCGTTGTATGCCTTCCGTGTGGGCAAGCCGGTTCCGCCTATTTTGGCGACGTTCTCGCAAAAGCGGCTGTCGACGGGCAGCCTGACAGAGGCCGACATCCTTAACACGATGCGCGAGTATCAACCAGAACAAGTAATGATGGCGCGTTTTCGGATCCCGGCATTAGAGGAATACCTCCAGGAACACTATACGTTGATCCTGGAAAGAGAATTTTTCCGATTATTTCTTCGAAATGATCTGGTTCCGGTCGATGAATAAACCACAGGGAAAATATTTGTGAAAGACCGATCGAGAAAACAGGATCATTTTTTCAGCATCCTTTTGCTGTTAATTATTTCGGGATTGACCTACCTACCCTTATTGGGCAAATTTGGGTACACCAACGATGACTGGTATTTAATGTATGCCGCTTCTGCTTACGGGCCGAACGCGTTTATCGATATCTTCAGTGTGGATCGTCCCGGGCGGGTTCTGGTGATGATCCCGGCATATGAACTCTTTGGAGCGAATCCTCTCCTCTATAATTTAAGTGCGTTCTTTTTTCGAGTGCTGGGAGGCAGCGCTCTGCTGAGCCTGCTTCGCCGGCTTTGGCCGGGACGTCCTGTTCCTGCAATAGGGATGTCGTTATTATTCCTGGTCTATCCGGGCTTTCTTTCGATGCCGAATGCAATTGACTACCAAAGCCATATTGTGGGGCTGGCAGCGGCGCTGCTGTCCATTTGGCTCACGGTAAAGGCTTTACAGTCTGATCGACTCCCGGAAAAAACTCTTTCACATATTGGAGCCATTCTATTTGGTTGGTTGTATCTGAGTCAAATGGAATGGTACATCGGATTTGAGTTTTTCCGCTGGGCCTGTGTATTCCTGCTTTTCTCGCGTCAAGGTGGTACATTTTTCCAAAAAGTCATTCGGGCCATCCGCGGCGCATATCCTTCGCTCCTGGTTCCTGCGGTTTTCCTGGCCTGGCGCTTGTTTTTCTTTTCGAGTCAGCGCGGCGCAACTGATGTCGATTTGCAGTTTGAACTGTTCAAGCTCTATCCTGTACAGACGGTGTATCACTGGTCCATCCAGGTCTTGCAGGATCTCTACGATGTGCTGCTTGCTGCATGGGTGATACCACTTTCACGCCTGCTTGACTATATCGAATGGTGGGGATTGACTCTCGCGCTGATCACGTCAGGTGTCATCGTGTTCCTGCTATCGAAACTGGATACTGCCGAGGGTCCTGCTGCAAGTGAGCAGCCTAATTTCCCTCGTGAAGCCCTATGGCTGGGCATCCTGACGGCGATTGCGGGATTGGTTCCAATTGCAATGGTGAATCGCGAGGTTGCATTCCCATCGTTTTCGCGTTATGCAATAGTGAGTTCGGTGGGTGTGGCGATCTTTCTCGTGGCTCTCGTGAGCATGCTACAGAGACAAGCTTTGCGTTCTGGGGTCTTCGCCCTATTCCTTATCCTTGCCATGTTGACACATCATGCAAACTCAGTTAAGTCTGCTCAGGAAACTGCCATCGTGCGGAATTTTTGGTGGCAGGTCGCATGGCGTATCCCTCAGCTCGAAGCACGTACTACACTGATTGGAAATTACCCTGGTGCGCCGACAGAAGAGGATTACTTCATTTGGGGGCCTGCCAATCTGATCTATTATCCTGAGAGTCAGTCTGCCACGGGGATACAGCCCGCAGTATTTGCTGCGATCCTCAACAAGGAGACGGTCGCGAAGGTTGTTGCCAGGGAACGGCAGGAATTCGATAACCGCAAGAACATCATCACGTATAAGAACTATCGCAATATTTTGATCCTGAGTCAGCCAACGATGGAGTCCTGTGTTCATGTGATCGACGGGCTGCAACCGGAATTCTCGCAGTCCGAATCAGAGAGCATCCGGGCGATCGGTCCGTACTCTGAAATCGAACACATCCTTGTAGAGGAAACGCCTCACACGCCGCCGGCACTTGTCTTTGGCCCCGAGCCAGAGCATGGCTGGTGCTATTACTATCAGATGGCTGACCTTGCGCGTCAACGCGGCGATTGGGAGCAGGTGCTGCAACTAGGGGAGGAAGCATTTGGGAAAAACCATTCTCCCAGCGACAGCATTGAGTGGATACCATTCCTGCAGGCGTATGCACAGCGTGGGGATGTAGCCCAACTGCAAGCTCGCGCGCCGGAAATTACCGCCAGCCCGTATATCGCTCATCAGGCCTGCCAGATCATCCAAGCCATGCCTGAGGTGACTAATTCTGTAAAACAGACGGTTACATCTCTATATTGCGCTGAATAACTTTGATAGGCAATCCAAAATTCACTCACTGAATTTTAGGATATAATTGCCCCTTGTGTCCGGGTATATTTTTACCGCTTGTCTCATTATTGGCTAAACATTATACATAAATTCGCAGGCGAAAATTCAAATATGTAGTTTAGGAAATTATGCGGCACTCTGTAAAGAATTTTATGTACGTTAAGGAGAAATAATGTCGAAAGCAAAACTTATTACCCCCTATGGTGGGAAACTGGTCAATTTGGTTGTGGATGAAAAGGAACGCGAGGAACTGCTTGCCCGCGCTCCGATGCTCTCCTCCATCAAGATTACCATGCGCAATCTTTGTGATTTGGAATTATTGGCCACCGGCGGATTTTCCCCGCTCACGACCTTTATGGGTAAAGCGGATTACGACCGTGTCCTCAGGGAAATGCGCCTGGCAGACGGGACGCTGTGGCCGCTTCCCATCACGCTGACAGCGGATCCAAAAGAACTGCCGACCGTCGGCGATGACCTGGTCCTGCGCAACACAAACAACGACGTGATCGCCATCATGACCCTAGACGAGGTCTACCATTGGGACACAGAGACCGAGGCCGCGCTGGCATATGGTTCCACTGATTCCAAGCACCCGATGATCTCTGAAATGCAGCGCTGGAACAAGGTCTGTATCTCGGGACCATTGAAAGTCATCAACCTGCCCAAATATTATGACTTTGTCAATCTGCGTCACACACCTGCCCAGGTGCGCACTATGCTCGAAGAGATGGGCAACGACAATGTGGTCGCGTTCCAGACCCGCAACCCCTTACATCGCATCCACGAAGAATTGACAAAGCGCGCTGCCGAGCGCGTCCAGGGTTCGTTGATCGTGCATCCAGTGGTCGGCATGACCAAGCCCGGCGACGTGGACCACTACACCCGCGTCCGCACGTATAAGGCACTGGTGGAGAATCACTACGATAAAAACTGCACTATGCTCAGCCTGCTGCCGCTGGCCATGCGCATGGCTGGGCCCAAGGAAGCGTTACTGCATGCCATCATCCGCCGCAACCATGGGGCCAACCACTTCATCGTAGGCCGCGATCACGCGGGACCCGGAAACGATTCCACGGGCAAGCCGTTCTACGGTCCGTATGACGCGCAGGAATTGATGACCAGGTACGAAGCAGAACTCGGCGTCAAAATGGTCCCGTTCGAGATGCTTGTGTATCTGCCCGATGAAGGCCGCTACGTCGAAGAGAAGGATGTGCCCAAGGGCGCGAAAGTCGCCAACATCTCAGGCACACAGGTGCGTGACGAATATCTTGCCAAGGGCAAACTTCTTCCCGAGTGGTTCACCCGCCCGGAGACCGCTGAGATCTTGCGCGAGATGTACCCGGCAAGGCACAAACAAGGTTTCTGTATTTGGTTCACCGGCTTGAGTGGTTCTGGCAAGAGCGCCACCACCCAGGTGTTGACATCACTTCTTCTCGAGCGCGGACGTGAGATCACCATCCTCGACGGCGATGTGGTCCGCACGCACCTCTCAAAGGGACTTGGTTTCAGCAAGGAAGACCGCGACACGAATATCCTGCGCATCGGCTTCGTGGCCGGTGAGATCGTCGGCGCCACCGGTGCAGTGATCTGCGCCGCGATCAGCCCCTATCGCTCCACGCGCGCCGAGGCTCGCAAGATGGTGGGCGAGAACTTCATCGAAGTCTACATGGATACACCTGTTGAAGTCTGTGAAGAACGCGACGTCAAGGGCTTATATGCCAAGGCTCGCCAGGCCATGGAGGATGGCAAGCCAATGGGCTTCACGGGTGTCGATGATCCGTACGAACCGCCGATCAATCCCGAGATCACACTCAAAGGATATGGCGCTACGCCCGAAGAGAACGCCCACATGATCCTCAAATATCTCCAAGACCAGGGATATTTGCAGGCGAGCTAATCGCAACATTCATACGCAGTACGTATAATGTACGTACTGCGTATCTTTTCCATGAACATTCGTGTCACTTCCCGTTCTGCTATTTTTGTTGCCTTGCTGTTGATCGCAATTACCGGGTTCATCCTGGTAATGCTGGCAACTCCTGAGGGAGCCGGGCTGTCAGACGACTCGATCGCCTATATCGCCGGGGCGCGCAGCATGGTGGCGGGAAATGGCTATCGTGAAGCCTGGCTGGCATCCAATCAGCCTGTTACACATTTTCCCCCGGCGTTTCCGGCAGTTCTGGCATTCTTTGGTTTCCTGGGCATCGATCCATTAAACGCGGCGCGCTGGGTCAATGCATTTTTGTTTTTTATGACCGCCGGCCTGCTCGGGATCCTCGTCTGGCGAATGACTCCCTCGCTCACCGCTGGTGTTGTGGCAGCGGGTTTATTCGTCCTAAGCGCTGACTTGCTGCAAGTCTATGCCATGGCGATGAGCGAACCGCTCTTTATTTTCGTTTCGCTCCTGGCATTCTGGATGTTCGATCTTTATATGGAGCGCGAGCAACACTGGTGGTTGGGCGCCTGTGCAACATTCGCTGGCATCGCATACCTGACGCGCTATTCAGGGCTGGCCTTGATCGCCACCTTTCTTGTGGCATTGCTGGTCCTGGAGAAAAGCTGGAAGCGGAAACTCTTCGCCAGTGCCGGGTTTGTGGCAGGTACGTTACCCTGGATTTTAGGCTGGACAATTCGCAACAGGCTTGTCGCAGACAATGCCACCAACCGTACGTTTGCATGGCATCCACTCACGTCTGAAAATCTGAATATTGGGTTGAATACGGTTGCAGATGCGCTCATCCCGGTCGATGCCTGGCGAAGAGAAATCAGCAAACAACAGTTCATCATCGAAACATCGATCGTCCTCATTCTTGGCGCGCTTTTGGTTTGGCTTGGCATTCGAACCTGGAGACACATCACCAACTCGCCCTCGCAGACCTCCAGCACTGCAACAAAGTTTTATTCGAAAGAAGTGATCTCCTTCACCACGGCTCTATATCTCTTCGCCTATCTCGCCTCCATCATTGCATCCATGCTGATGTTCGACGCGGCGACGAAGTTCAAGCTCCGCATCCTCGCCCCAACCTTCGTTTCCTTATTAATATTGCTGGTCTACTTTGGAGTCTGGCTGCGGAATAAGAATCGTCCGCTTGTGATCGCGCTTACATTTGTGTTCCTGGCGTTTTCTGCGTACAAGCAGGTCAACACGATCACTGCATGGGCCAAAGGCGGCATGGGATATGCGTCCTTTAAATGGTATGACTCGAAAGCCATGGATTTCCTGGATGCACTTCCAGAAGACATCCGCATCTATACCGACGAACCCGGCGCGGTCTATCTGTACACCGGGCGCGGAAATTACGTGCTGCCCGACCGCTATGATTCTGCCACTGCTCTGCCGCGCGAAGGCTTCGAGGACAGCCTGGACATCATGAAGAAGGAAATTCTCGATGGTGACGCAGTGCTCGCCATTTTCCAGGGCGGCGAAGTCAATAATGAGGATGCGGCATTGTTCAGTGAAGGTTTGTATCTTGCACATAAATCGTCGGGCGACGAAATCTATACAGCACATCCATAGAGGCACAAATGACAATACAGGAAAAATTCGATCTCAAGGGGCGTGTCGCCGTTGTGACAGGCGGCGGCGGACAACTGGGGACGGAATTCTGCAAAACGCTGGCCGAAGCCGGAGCGTCTGTCGTTGTGGTGGATTTGAACGTTTCAGCTTCGCAAGCCGCGGCTGATTCCCTTACGGGGAGCGGATACAAGGCCCTGGCCATTCCCACGAACATCACCCAACCCGATGAAGTGGACGCGCTTGTCAGAAGGACGCTCTCCACCTTTGGGCGGCTCGACATCCTCGTCAACAGCGCCGCGCTCGATCCGAAGTTTGACCCCGATGCGGTCAATAAGGGCATCACACCCGGCGCGTTCGAAGATTATCCGCTCGATCTGTGGAACTCGGCATTGAACGTCAATCTCACAGGGATGTTCCTGATGACGCAGGCCTGTGTCAGGCCAATGATCGAACAGGCGAAAAAGGGAAGCATCATCAACATCTGCTCCACCTATGGCCTGAACGGACCCGACCAGCGCATCTACATCAAGGATGGACAGCGCGTGGCGTTCAAGCCGGTCTATTACACGGTGACCAAAGCAGGCGTGATGGGCTTCACCAAATATCTCGCGGCCTACTACGCCGGGACAGATATCCGTGTCAATGCACTCACCCCCGGCGGTGTGTTCAATAATCATGAAGACTATTTCGTCAAGAACTATTCTGCCAAAACCATTATGGGACGTATGGCGCACAAGGATGAAATGAACGGCGCGCTGCTGTTCCTGGCATCCGATGCATCGTCTTATATGACAGGCAATAACGTCGTCGTCGATGGCGGCTGGACGGCCTGGTAGGTATGGTAAATCGTAATTGGTAATCACCACTTACCAATTACCCGATTTGATCATGACAGAGACACTTGCATTAATCCCCGCCCGCGGTGGTTCAAAGGGAATCCCGCGCAAGAATATCCGCAACTTTGCCGGATATCCTCTCCTCGCGTGGAGCATTGCCGCGGCCAAGGGATCGCAATTGGTGACGCGCGTGATCGTGTCTACGGATGATGAAGAGATCGCCGCCGTGGCGCGCGAGTGTGGCGCAGAGACTCCCTTCCTCCGCCCGGCAGAATTTGCACAGGACAATTCAACCGATTTACCCTTATTTGAACACGCCCTGGATTGGCTGGAGCAGAACGAAAGTTATCGACCTGAAATTGTCATTCAACTCCGTCCTACCTCGCCGATCCGCCCAAAAACCATGGTAGATGATGCCATCCGCATTCTGCTGGCACACAGCGACGCCGATTGTGTGCGCGGTGTCGTACCCGCCGGACAGAATCCCTTCAAGATGTGGCGCTTCGACGGTGCAGATCAACCCATGAAACCCCTACTCCAGATAGATGGAATTGCCGAACCTTACAATGCCCCACGTCAGATCCTGCCGCCGGTCTACTGGCAAACGGGACATATCGACGCTATTCGGGTCTCGACGATCAAAGATAAAAAATCCCTGACCGGCGATGTGATCTATCCGTTGCTGATCGACCCGCGTTATAGCGTGGATATCGACAATTTATCTGATTGGGCGAAATATGAATCGCTGGTGAGCAGCGGGCTTGAGATGGTCACACCGGGGGGAGTGAAACGCCCCATGCCCGAGAGGATCGAGCTGATCATCTGCGATTTTGACGGTGTTATCACCGA
>CAZBAX010000024.1:0-77833 GCA_964489725.1 uncultured Anaerolinea sp.
TCCCCCTTTTCCTTCTCCTCTAGGCTGTCTTTCTCTACTTTTTAGACAGCCTCTTTGCTATTTCACCACATCGTCCGTGTACAACAACGCCTTATCCAAAACTTCAAAACCCTCTTTCAATTGCTTTTCATTGATGATCAACGGCGGAATGATCAATACGGTATGCCAGTGTGTGTAGAGGAACAGGCCATGATCCAGGCAGTATTTCTTAAGCGCGTTCATTTCAGGCGAGGATCCATTCCAGGGCGCCATGGGCTCCTTCGTCTTACGATCCTTCACAAGCTCGATGATGCCAAACAGGCCGATGCTGCGGACGTCGCCAACCGACGGGTGCGCCTCGCCCAGGTCTGTCAACATACGCTTCAAGACCGGACCCATCGCGGCCGCGTGCTCAATGATCCGGTCATCGCGCATGACGTTGATGTTTGCCACCGCGGCGGCCAATGATATGGGATGCGACGTGTACGTCAGCCCACTTTCAAAGGCGTGCTCGTTGAAGGCAGCCGCGATCTCTGGTTTCATGGCCACAGCTCCCAACGGCGCATACGCAGAGGTGAGCCCTTTTGCCATGGTCATGATGTCGGGAACGACATCCCAGTGCTCGATCGCAAACCATTTGCCCGTGCGACCAAACCCACTCATCACCTCGTCGGCGATCATTACGATGCCATATTGATCGCACAGCGCCCGCACGCCTTGCATATATCCCTGCGGCGGAATGATGATCCCGTTCGTGCCGGTCACCGATTCCATCAGGATCGCAGCGATGCTTTGCGGGCCCTCATAGCGGATGATCTCTTCCAGATGGTTGAGATAATCCTGCGTAAACTCCTGCTCCGTGATATCGGGATTCGTGCGGTGGAAGGTGGAACGGTAGCGGTAAGGGTCAAGGAAATGCACCACCCCGGGCATCAGGTTCGGTTCCCAGGTGACGCGGCGCGGGTCACCGGTGGCTGCCATCGCTCCGGCAGTGGCGCCATGATAGGACCGGTAGCGGGTCAGGATCTTGTGTCTGCCGGTGTAGCCACGGGCCAGTTTGATCGCATTCTCATTCGCATCTGCACCACCAAGCGTGAACAGCACCTTGCTCAATGCCTGGCGCGGCGTGATCTCCGCCACGGTCTTGCTGGCCAGGGCCCGGACCCTAGTGGTCATCCCGGGCGCGGCATACGGAAGTTCGGCTGCCTGGTCCTGCATGGCCTTGATCACGCGTGCATTCCCATGCCCGATGTTCACACACATCGTCATCGAATTGAAATCGAGATAGCTCTTTTCATTCACATCCCAGAAATACACACCCTGGGCGCGTTTTACGGCAATTGGATCCACCCTGGCCTGCGCCGACCAGGTGTAAAAAACATGCTCTTTTGAAAGTGACAGAATTTCGTCGTTGGGGAGATCGAACATGGGGGTCCTCAGTAGGATCGTAAACACGTAGACAAGTAGAAAGGTACACAAGTAGGCATGTATTTACATGTTTACCTGTCTACATATGTACATATTTCCAGTATTTACCTGCCTACTTTCATTATACCCTCCCCATTTTCAGGAACTGTGATAAACTACAGCCCGTTCGAAAATAGGTACGCACGTAGTGTACGTGCCTTTCCGCTCCAGGCGGATCTACGGTCTGAACTGGAGCAATCCCATGGAAAGGAGGAAATCCCTCATGCGCAAATATGAACTCGTTTGCATTGTCCAGCCCGAGTTGGACGAGACGGCCTTTAAAGGCGTCATCGACCGCGTCTCCGGCTGGGTCACAGAAGCAGGCGGCAGCGTGGATAAAGTGGATGTCTGGGGACGCCGCAAACTGTCCTACCAGATCCGCAAGCAGCGCGAAGGTCAGTACGTTCTGTTGAACGTGACCCTCGACCCGAAGTCCACCAGCGAAATCGAACGTAACATCCGTTACCTCGAGACTGTCCTGCGTCACATGCTGTCTGTCGTGGCATAGTGCTTTACAGGGTGCCGCACGCCTCTGGCGTAAGTAAACTCAGAATTAGAACTCAGCCTGCAATTCGGTTCAAACAGTTTACTTTGTACGCAGGATATGCGTGAGACAAGCGGTAGCAATGTATTCTCGGTTTTTTTAAAGGAGAACGGACATGAGCCGAGGCTTAAACAAAGTTCAAATTATTGGTCATTTAGGGCGTGATCCCGAAATGCGCTATACACCTTCCGGACGGCCGGTAACCACGTTTACAGTGGCCGTCAGCCGCTCGTGGAATACAGTGGATGGTGAGCGTCACAACGAGACGGAATGGTTCAATGTGGTTGCCTGGGGTAACCTTGCCGAGATCTGCAAGCAGTATCTCAATAAGGGTCAACAGGTCTATATTGAAGGACGGCTGCAGACCCGCCGCTGGGACGATAAAGAAGGTGTGAAACATACCAGCGTCGAAGTCGTTGCCAACGAGATGATGATGCTTGGCGACCGCCGTGAACATACCAACAGCGCAGCCGGCCCCTCCGAGCCCATGTCTGAAGATGCATCTGACGTGACCGCCAATGAAGATGAATTTCCATTCTAATTAACCAGACCTGACAGGTCTCTATATAGAAAGACTGGAGTAATAAATGGCTGAAGATCGAAGACCACAATACGGGTCCCAGGAAGGGGGCGGTAGCGGCGATCGCCGCTTCTTTGCCAAGCCCAAATTTTGTCAATTCTGTGCCGATAAGACACTGACCATTGACTACAAAAAGACGGACCTGCTGCGCCGCTACGTTACCGAGGATGGAAAGATCCGTCCACGCCGCCAGACCGGAGCGTGCGCCCGCCACCAACGCGTGGTGGCTGCAGCGATCAAACAGGCGCGACAGATCGCTCTGCTCCCGTTCGTTGGCAAATCCCTGGAAGACGGACGCTAATTCCGGAATGTTAAAGCCAGGTTCCAGGAAGCACGGAACCCCGCTTTGGCGTCATGGATAACTGAAATGGCAAAGCAAAGTCCGAATCCAAAGATTGTCACGAAAAAGCACATCGCCCGTCTGGAGCGTGAACGACAACAGATCAGACTCATCCGCTGGATCTCCATCGGCGCGGTCCTGATCGTTGTGGCGCTCCTGGGCTATGGCTACTTAAAAATCAACGTCCTTGCGGCGCGTGAACCGGTGGCCGAGGTGAACGGAGAAACGATCACCACGGGCGACTGGCAGGAGCGCGTCCGCTTTGCGCGGGTTAACTTGTACAACCAGCTGAGCACGCTCGCGTTCTACCAGCAATTTGGCATGGACGTTACGCAGCAGCAAAACCAGATCATGAGCACCCTGCAATTACCAGAGTTGCTGGGCCAGCAGGTGCTCGACGAAATGGTGAACGACGCCTTGATCCGCCAGGAAGCGGAAAAACGGGGAATCACGGTCACCTCTGAAGAAGTGGACAAAATGGTACAGGAAGCCTTCAACTTCTTCCCCAGTGGCACACCGACGGCCACCGTCACACCTACAGAGATGGTGGTTGGGTATCCGACTCTCAATTCAGAGCAACTGACACTGTACCCGCCGACATTAACGCCGACAGCGGTACTGACATCTACACCTGCCCCTACATCGACCCCTGACAAATCCGTAACCGCGACTGCCACGGCCACGGTGGCGCCTCCTACGCCGACGTTCGTGCCTCAATCGCCGACCGCGACTTCCACACCGTATACGCTGGAGGGCTTCCAAACGCAATATGCCGAATCCCTCACCACATTCGAAGGCTATGAGATCAGCGAAAAGACGTTGCGATCGGTCTATGAAATGGATATCCTTCGTAACAAGCTGAAGGAAGAGTTAGCCAGGGATCTTGCTCATACCGATACGCAGGTCCTGGTGCGTCACATTCTTGTATCCGATGAAGTCACGGCGCAGTTAGTCTATGACCAGCTGCAGGCAGGTCAGGATTTCGCCAAGCTGGCAGCCGATTTCTCCACCGATCCAGGTTCTGCGGCCAACGGTGGTTATTATGATTGGGCTCCCGCATCCAACTATGTTCCCGAGTTCCGCGATGCCACTTTGACGCAGGAAATCGGCGTCATCGGCAAGCCTGTCAAAACTGAATACGGGTACCACATCATTCAGGTGATCGGTCGTGAGGAACTACCCACCACAGACAGCCAGTTCGAACAGAAGAAGCAATCCATCTTCGACGAATGGCTGACCGCTACGCGCGAAAGCGCCGATATTCAAACATTCGATGTCTGGAAAGAGCGCGTCCCCACAGGTCCCGTCCTTCAGTAAACATCACTGAACACACAACAAAAACGTCCGAGTCTCTCAACGACCCGGACGTTTTTCATTTCACTCTATACTGAGTACCGAATACTGGGCACTGCCTACTGTTCAAGCCCTCTTCAGCATCTCCTCGGTCACCTGATCCAGCCGCAAGCTGATCACCTGGCTTGCAGAATCGCGTCCCATCGTAATGCCGTAGATCACGTCGGCAGCCTGCACGGTATTACGGTTATGGGTGATCACAATGAACTGTGTATCCTGGCTCAGTTCCTGCAACAAGTCACGGAAGCGTCCCACGTTGGCTTCATCGAGCATCGCATCCACCTCGTCCATCACGCAGACGGGGGTCGGCGACACTTTGAGCAACGCGAACACTAAGGCCACCGCAGTCAAGCTGCGCTCGCCACCGGAGAGCAATGCAAGTCCCTGCTCGCGGCGGCCCGGCAAACGCGCTTCGATCTCGATGCCTGTTTCCACCAGGTTATCGGGGTCTGTTAATGCCAGACGCGCCGAGCCGCCCCCGAACAACCGCGTGAACATGGCACGGAATTGTTTATCGACCGCATCGAACGTCTTCGAGAATTCCCGTTTGGTTAATTCGTCGAGTTCGGCGATGACCTTCTTCAAATCCTCTTCGGCTTTATGCAGGTCATCGATCTGAGTCTTCATGAAGGAATAACGTTCTGACTCACTATCGAATTCCTGCTTGGCCTCTGGGTTGATCGGCCCCATGCGGCGTAAATGCGTGCGGTTCTGCGCAAGCTGTGATTCCAGTTCTGGCGAGATCTCGGTGACCACAGGCAGTTCCTCCACCATCCCCTCGAATGGCAGCGGCACGGGTCCTGAAACATCATCGGCATACTCGAACATGACCAAACCGAAATCGTCAGTGATCTTCTGGCGCAGGTTATCCAACGCCTCCTGTTTCCGCAATTGCTCCAACTGCACCTGGCCCAACGCGCGCTCTGCATTTGTCAGAGTGCGCCGCATGTTCGACTCGCCTTCCTGCAGGCGTGATTCTTCCTGCTCGGCGGTTTCCAAATCTTTCTCGGCAGGCTCCATCGATACGCGCAATTCTTCGATCTGTACGTGCAATACATTCTCACGTTCACGAAACGCAGATTTATTGTTATCCAGCCAGGTCAGGGATGTTTCCGCCTCATGCAGGCGCGTGGTCAATTCATTGCGACGCATATCGAAACGTGACACTTCTGTGCTGCGTTCAGCCGTACGGGCCCGGGCATCTTCCAGAGCGCGCTCCGCCACCGCCACGCGAGTGCTCCAATACGAAGCCTGCGATTGTGCCTCCGCAAGGTCCATCGTGCGCAACTGCTCTGAAAGAGCGCGCACATCTTCCTGCGCCCTCGACGAGTGTGACTCCACGTCTGATTGTGACTGGATCAGATTCTGGCGGATCGAAGCTGCCTCATCCGCTTCTGCCTGCAGCTGAGCATGCTGACTCTTCTGCCACTCCAGCTGACGCCGCGTCGATTCCGACTCCAATCCGGCCTGCTGCTCGGTTCCCTGGGCATCCTCCAGGCGGACGCGTGCCTGCCGTGCCTCTTCGCCCGCCTGCGAAAGCCAGGACTGCGCCTCGTGGATGCGGGCTGAGAGTCCATCCACCTCATTGTTCAGCGATTCGATCTGAGCGCTTAACGCGTCCAGGGTTTCGGTCAACTCACGTTTCTGGCGCGGACGGCTCAAAGCGGAGGACGAAGCGGACTTCCCGGCGATGATCAAACCATCACCCCGGAAGACCTCTCCACGCAACGTCACGATGCGCGCATGTGTCGGCAGATCACGGATGATCCTCCTGGCGGCCGCGCGATCACGGACGATCAGCGTTTGCCCCAAAATCAGGTTGACAGCGGTGCGCAGTTCCTCCGGCGCATTCACGAGTTCCGATGCAACCCCCAGCAGTTCGGCATCGTCTGGCTTGGAGATCGGCGGGCGTGCATGGTCTTCGAGTGGCAACAATGCTGCGCGCCCTGAATCTTCCGATTCAAGCAGCTGAAGCGCATCATCGATCTCGCTTGAGTCGAGCAGAATTGCGTCCAGGGTATCGCCCAATGCGGCGGTTAGCGCGGTTTCGAGGTTGGCGGGTACATCCAGCGAGGTGCTCAACGCACCGCGCGCTCCCTTGAGCCGCGATTGGCGGGCCGCGTCCAATAGATAACGGGCGCCTTCGGCATAACCGGCCAGCGACTGCTCGGCCTGCTCCAGCACATCATATTGGGCCTTCAAGCGCATGTGTTCTGCCAAACGTTGAGAACGCTCATCTGATTTCGTCCGGCGCTCATTTTCGAGCTGGGCGACTTCTGCCTTGTCTCGTTCCTCCTCCTCCACGGCACGTCGCCATTCCTGTTCTGCAGTTTCGCGTGCCTGACGCGCATTGGCCGATTTCAGCCCGGCTTCACGAGCATTGGATTCCGCAGCTTCGATCGCCTTATTGGCGCTATCGAGGCGCGTTTGTAAACTTTCGAGGCGTGACCTCAATTCTTCGAGCCGCGCTTGTGACTCGGCACGTTGGGCGCTCCACTTCTCGATCTCAGCTCGCGCCGTGCGCAGTTTTTCCTCGGCCTCTGTCCGTTCTGCCTGCTTTCTTTGCAATGCTTCACGAGCTTCGCTGAATTGTTTTTGGGCATCGTCGAGCTCTGCCTGCAAACGGAGAGTTTCCTGCTCAAGTTCTGTCAGGCGTTCGTACGCGACCCGCTCTTCATCGGAGGCCCGGTCTTTATCCGCGATCACGGAGGATTGGGCCGTCAACAGTGAACGTCGTCGTTCTTCCAGCACCGCCAGTTCACGGCTCACCTCTTCGCGCTGGTTATGCAGTTCTGCCGATTGACGGTGCCACGCGTTCAACTGGGCGCGCAATCCCACCAGCCTTTCGCGAAACGTGTTATAGGCTTCCTGCGCCCTGGCATGTGCCTCACGCGCTTCGTTCACGCGAATTTCTTGTACCTTCACAATATCGCGTGCCTCCGTTAATTCGCGTTGGGCATGATGCCAGTGATAGCCGTACCACTCACGCAGGATGACCTTAAGATCGGCCTGGGCACGGATATATTCGTTGGCGCGTTTTGCCTGCCGTTCCAGGCTGCGCAGACGCGGCTCGAGCTCTGACATAATATCGAGCACGCGTTCCAGGTTGCGGATGGTAGCGTCGAGTCGTTTCAAGGCTTCTTCGCGTCGCACCCGATACAAGCCGACGCCGGCTGCTTCTTCGAACAAACGGCGGCGTTCATCCGCCTTCAGGGCAAGCGAAGCATCCACCAGCCCCTGACCCAGGATGGTGTACGTGCGTTCGGAGAGTCCCGACGCCGCCAGCAGCTCGTTGAGATCGCGCAAACGGACGTGCTGGTCATTCAACAAGTAATCGTTGTGGCCGTCACGATAGGCGCGCCGGGTCATGCCGACTTCGGTGAAGTCCACGGGCAGCCAACCGGTCGTGTTATCGAAGAGGATATGCGCCGAAGCCATACTGGCCCGCGGACGGTGTTCGGACCCATTGAAGATCATGTCTTCGGTCTTCTTGCCGCGCAGCAGCGCGTACGATTGTTCGCCCAGCACCCAGCGCAAGGCGTCGGCGATGTTCGATTTCCCGGAGCCGTTCGGGCCCACGATGGCAGTGATCCCACCCGCGAACTCGAAGGAAGTCTTCGATGCGAACGTTTTGTATCCTTGCAGTTCAAGAGATTTTAGTCGAAGAGGCATGTATCACTATCTTTGGATGGATTTTATAGAACTCTGAAATCAAGTGGATATGCTTTGCCACAGAGCACACACACTTGCCATACGGCTTAAGCCGCACGCAAGTGCCGTGGGAGACCTTTGAGAAAGGCTCGAAAAACTTAATTTCTCTGTGATCTCTGTGGCTGAATTCATTTAAACGAAATTCCCAGTGCTTCCAGTGCGGTCTGTGCCGCGATGCGTGCAGCCACATGTTTGCTTGAGCCGTGACCGCGACCGTAGGTGGCGCCTTGAATACGAACTTCCACTTCGAATACTTTTGCATGGTCGGGTCCCATGGCCGAGACCGTTACGTATTGCGGCGATCCCAGCTTTTCTGCCTGCGCCCATTCCTGCAAAACGCTCTTGGGATCGTGGATCTCTTCGAGGATGTAATCCTGTGACTGCTCCAGCATGGGATGCACAAACTCTTCGACGGCGCTCAAGCCTGCATCCAGGTACAACGCGCCGATCACCGCCTCGAACGCGGACCCGAGAAGACCGTCGCGTTTGCTGCCGCCTGAAGATTGTTCTCCGCGTCCCAGGCGGAGCGCGCCGCCCAGGTCGATCGTTCGAGCAAAAACAGCCAGCTGGTCGTTGCGGACGAATGCCGAGCGCATCTTTGTCAGGTCACCTTCTGGCATTTCCGGGAAATGATTGTACACCCAGGCGCCCACAATAAAATCCAACACGGCGTCGCCTAAAAACTCCAGTCGTTCATTATCTTCCAACGATTTTGGATTCTCGTTGACAAAGGAACGGTGTGTGAGAGCCCGCGTCAGCAAAGACAAATTCGTGAAGCGCAGGCCCAGGCGTCGGCTTAAATCTGAAGCGGACTCAAAATCCCTCGAAGACAGAGCGGTCACAAAAGTCTCCCGGGAACTCAGGGAGCGCCAGACCGACCACTCCCCAGCCCTCCCGGAATTCACAAAGAAAATTAAGCGAAGGTACAGAAATTGCTGCGACTTTAGGGAGGGTTCAGGAGGCGGGTGGGGTCTCGCGGTCCATCAGTTCCTGATATTGTCCCGCGCGCTTTTTCAGGCATTCCATGCAGCATGCGGGGTATAAAGCGGGCCGAATTGTACTACACGCCAGTCGGTCTTGTGGATCAGCCCCATGATTTTTTAAGACATCACTCCGCACGTTTTTGCGTTCCTGTTTATGTAACGGGCGGGGTAAAACCCCGGACGTTTCTCTTTTCCACTGAATGTAACGTCCGGGGTAAAACCCCGCTCACCTCTTCTCTTTCTAATTATGAAGTGAGCGGGGTAAAATCAGCCATTCTTCTTTGAGGGATGCTATGAGCGACATCAGCACGGAGACGCGTTTTTTGCATGCGATCGAGATGGGTTTGGGCGCCTGGCAGTGGGGAGACCGCATGATGTGGCAATACGGTCAGAAGTATGGCTCTGAACAGGTCCGTGAGGCCTTTCAGACAAGCATTCAGGAGGGAATTAGTTTCATCGATACGGCAGAGATGTATGGCAACGGACTGTCGGAGCGGCTGCTTGGAAATTTCATTCGGGAAACCAATCAGCCAGTGCTGATCGCCACCAAGTTCTTTCCCTGGCCGTGGAGGCTTCACAAGCACGCAACCCTGCGCGCCTTGAAAGGCAGCCTGGCACGCATGGGCGTGGACGGCGTGGATCTGTATCAGGTCCACTGGCCCAGCCCGGTGCTCAGCACTGACCGGCTAATGGATGGACTCGCAGAATGTGTCGAAAGCGGACTGACCCGCACTGTGGGTGTCTCCAATTTTGGACAGTCACGAATGCTGGCCGCCTATTCGAGCCTGGCGCAGCACAATATTCCCCTGGCGTCGAATCAGGTTCACTATAGCTTGTTGAGTCGCGCTGTCGAGAAGAACGGCACACTGGCAAGATGTAAAGAATTGGGAATTCGGCTGATCGCATACAGCCCGATCGAAAAGGGGCTGCTCTCAGGCAAATACTCAGCAGACAATCCACCTCCCGGAATGAGGGCCAGGAACTATGCAGCGTTGCTGCCGCGAATTCAACCGTTGTTGAAAATTATGACCCAGATCGGCCAGGACCATGGCGGTAAGTCGAACACACAAGTGGCTTTGAATTGGGTGATCTGTAAGGGCGCACTGCCGATCCCCGGTGCGAAGGATGGCGTTCAGGCCCACGAAAATGCCGGCGCATTAGGCTGGAAGTTAACCGATGAAGAAGTGGCGAGATTGGATGCAGCCAGTGACGAGGTCTTTGAAAGGTAACAAAATCAGGCGAGTGATCGCCTGATTTTTACGCTACGCCGTCACGATTTCGTGCCAACGCTTTAAGTAATCGATCGCCTTGCCGTTCGCTGGCTTTACAACGTAACATTGAGTGTTCCATTCGATGGATCACGCTCTGGGTTGTGCGGCAGTTGCCCTTTCGGAGGATCAATGCGCACTGCAGGGAGATAGCTTAACATTCGGTGGATCTGTTCGACTTCAAACGGTTTGGAAATATAGTTATCAATCCCCGCTTCATACAGGATATGTCCCTCTCCGGGCAGATAACTGGCGGTTAGGGCAACAATAAAGGTGCGCGAACCACCCTTCTCCCAATCTCGGATCCGGCGGCTTGCCTCCACTCCATCCATGATCGGCATTTGCAGATCCATAAGCACCATATGATACTGGTGATATTTGACTGCATCCAACGCTTCGAGCCCGTTGCAGGCCAGGTCCACTTTATACCCTGCACGCCCCAGCAGGATCTTCATCATGTGACGGTTCAGGTCATCGTCATCCACAACCAGAATTTTCATTGAAGATTTATCATTGGTTGTAGTATCAGTCAATTGTTCTACATCCATAATTTAACACCATCTCCTGACTGGATAATGCTCCGGCACTAGCCAGCCTGAAATAAACTGTAGATCTTCAAATGAAGCGGGTAGGGAATGCTAACTGCAACGACTTCAGCTGCTTGTTATGCTCATGACAGCAAATCATGCCAAAAGTTACCTGAATAGTAGTTTTGCAATCAAACGGCAATGTTTCTCCACAGACAATTAAAAGAAAAACGCCCGTACATGCTTTGCGCGGGCGGGCGTTCCTCCAGTGCTGAACGGCTATTCTCTTAGGCGGGGCCCCAGAAAGACCAGGTAGGCAGACCCAAGCCCGGCGAGAAGGTAAAGGAGCATGGCAATCCAACTATTGGAGCGAATTACCGCCCCAGACGAGAATGTACCAAGCAGGGTCACGATCAAACCTGCGAGTGCGCCGACGATCAAAGCGATTCCCACACCGCGCTGTACGCCTTCCTCGGCATCTTTTGCGAACCACAACACCAAACCAAGCGCCAGCAACGCGGTGCCGAAGAATCGGGCCAGCAACAAGGTAGAGGCATACTTTTCAGTTGTTCCAAACAGCCCAAGTACACGCTCGGGCACGAACAGAAAAGCCAGTCCAAACAGGAATGCCAAAACGGCATCAATTACGAATAGAATGCGGTAACTCATGGGATTCTCCTCTTTGAAATTGGAATGAACGAGTATCAATACTATACAGCACCTGGAATCAGATTGGAAGTAAAATACTTTCACGCAACCTTACATTCACCTAACATACTTTCATCCCCGGGCCTAACCTAACTATGTACAAACTGTTCGCTATCGGATTTTTTACGGGACTCCTGATCTTCATCGCCATCAACCTGATCGCGGCGCATCTTGCCTCCGACTGCGGCCTGCCCGCCGTTTTCGGACAGGATGCCTGTGCTGACGATATCACCCGCGCTGGCTGGCCGTTACAGTTCTATGAAGAGGGCGGGTTTGCCTATCGGAGCGAGTTCCGGTTGTGGGCTCTACTGATCAATGTCGGCGTCGGGCTGGTCGTCTCGTCGATCACCGGCTGGCTAATGACGCGCTACAAAAGTGGTCCGCCCAGATGAAATCTTTGTGCTATAATGCCGCCAACATGAAATACAGCCTGTGCTTCGTCAATGATAATAATAATGACAATGACGATAATCCCCCTATCGTTGGGCGAAGCTTTGCTGGTTAAAGAGTAAGTTCTGAAAGGAAACCAATCGCCCAACGTGGAGCCAAGGCAACACGAAGGGCGATTTATTTTGTCTATAGCTACAATGTCATTGCGAGGAAGCAACCTTGTGTTAACCATGGACCGCTATCTACGAGGAGATTGCTTCGTCGCTCACACTTCGTCTGCGCTCAGCTTGCACTCGCTCCGCTCAGCGCGACGCTCCTCGCAATGACAACCATCGAAATCGGAGGCGCACAATGTACAAGACTCATAACTGTGGTGAACTACGGGCCACCCACACAGACCTGAAAGTGACGCTGGCGGGCTGGGTCCATCGCCGGCGCGATCATGGCGGGGTGATCTTCCTCGACCTGCGCGACCGGTACGGGATCATTCAGGTCACTGTGAATCCCAACGCCTCGAAAGAGACGCTGGAGCACGTGGCCAACGTGCGCATGGAATGGGTGCTGCAGGTGAGCGGCACAGTTCACAAGCGACCCGCCGGGATGGAAAATCCCAAAATGGCCACCGGCGAGATCGAGATCATCGCCGAATCGGTGGAAGTGTTGAACTCTGCCAAAACCCTGCCCTTCATGGTCAGCGGTGAAAATGACCTGCCCGACGAGAATACGCGCCTCAAGTATCGTTACCTCGATTTACGCCGCGAACGCATGACGCGCAATCTGGTCCTGCGCCATAAGGTCGTCAAGTTCATGCGCGACTTTCTCGACAAGCAGGGCTTTATCGAGATCGAGACACCCATTCTATTCAAGGCAACCCCTGAGGGCGCGCGCGACTACCTTGTACCCTCACGGCTGTATCCGGGACAATTCTACGCGCTGCCACAATCACCGCAGCAGCTCAAGCAATTGCTCATGGTGGCAGGCATGGATCGCTACTTTCAGATCGCGCGCTGCTTCCGCGACGAAGACCTGCGCGGCGACCGTCAACCCGAGTTCACGCAGCTGGACCTGGAGATGTCGTTCGTGCAGCGCGATGACGTGCTGGCACTGGTGGAACAACTCTATACAGAGCTGATCCCAACCGTCACGCCGCATAAGAAACTGCTGTCTTCGCCCTGGCCCAGGCTCTCGTATCGAGAGTCTGTTGAGAGATTTGGCACAGACAAACCCGATATGCGCTTTGGGATGGAACTGATCGATGTCAGTACGATCTTTGCCAAAAGTGAGTTCAAGGTATTCCAGTCTGCGCTGGAAACTGGCGGCATGGTCAAGTGCATCGTCGCACCCGGCTGCGCCGAATATTCGCGCAAAGAAGTAGACGCGTTGACCGAGTCCGCGAAAACGTTCGGAGCGAAGGGATTAGCCACGTTAGCGGTAACAGGCGAAGGCTTGAAAGGAACCGCTGCGAAGTTCATCAAGCCCGAAGAGTCCGAGGCGGTCAAATCCATCACCGGAGCGAAAGAAGGCGATCTCATCCTGTTCGCCGCAGACCAGCGCGCCGTGGTCAACAAGGTGCTGGGTGGTTTACGCCTGATCCTGCGTGATAAATTGAATCTCGCCGATCCCAACGTGATGGCATTTGCCTGGGTGGTGGACTTCCCGATGTTCGCCTGGAACGAAGAAGAACAGAAATGGGACGCCGAACACCATCCATTTACGATGCCGCAATTGGACGACCTGCCCAAGTTTGAGACCGATCCGGGTGATATTCTGTCCGATGCCTATGATATGGTGTGCAACGGATACGAGACTGCTTCAGGGTCGATCCGTATCCATCGCAGTGATATTCAGTTGCGAGTGTTCCAGCTGCTGGGGTTGAGCGGTGATCAGATCGAACAAAAGTTCGGGCACATGCTCGAAGCGTTTGAGTATGGCGCGCCGCCACATGGTGGTATGGCGCCCGGCATCGACCGTCTGGTGATGCTGCTGGCCGACGAACCCAATATCCGTGAAGTGGTCGCGTTCCCCAAGAATCAGGCCGGACGCGATGTAATGGCAGACGCGCCTTCCGAAGTGGAACCGAAGCAACTTAAGGAGTTGCATATTCAGATTAGAGAGTAGATATCTTGCAAAACTCCTGTTTGCCACAGAGCTCACAAAGAGTATGAGTGTTAAGAGTTCGTTCTCAAAGGTCTCCGTGTACTCCCCCGATGGCGCCCACGCGCCACGCCTGGGGCAAGTGTGTGACTGTTTTTTTTCTTACCTATGCAAGAGGTCTATTGGAGAATTGCTGCGAGAGGAGTCTGTATGAGCGGCGATGAAAAGATTCTTGTTGACGAAACATTAGTGCAGGAAATTGCGGCGCTTGCGCGTCTCGATCTAACGCGGGAAGAGACCGGGATGTTCGTTTCCCAGTTCAAGGATATTCTCGATTATGTGAGTATCTTGAATGAAGTCGACACACAGGATGTGCCACCCGCATATTTATCGACGGCTCGCCAAAGCGTGACCCGCGAAGACGTGATCGAAGAGTCTGTGCCAACCCATGAATTTCTCTCGAATGCACCGCAGACAAAGGATGAGTATGTCGTCATCCCGCGCGTGCATATGGAACAGTGATTGGTAGTTAGGGATTTATGGAACTCCACGAGCTAAGCATCCAGCAGGCGCATGAACTTCTTGCAACCCGAAAGATCTCTTCGGAGGAATTGACCCGCGCCTATCTCGAGCGCATCGATCGAATTGACCCGCAAGTCAAATCGTATGTGACCGTTTCGGAGGACGTCGCGCTGCAACAGTCCCGGGATGTAGACCAGCGCATCAACGCGGGTGAAGAGTTGACTCCGCTTACGGGCATCCCCTACGCTGCAAAGGATTCCATTTCGACGCGCGGCGTAAAGACCACTGCCTCGTCAAAGGTGCTCGCGGACTACAAGCCATTCTATGACTCAACGGCCATCCGTAAACTGAACGAGCGACATGGGGTCCTGCTTGGCAAGAACAACATGGATGAATTTGGCATGGGGTCTTCCACAGAGAACTCGGGCTTCTTCACCACCCGCAACCCGTGGAACCTTGAATACGTTCCGGGCGGCTCCAGCGGAGGCTCTGCTGCGGCGGTTGCGGCCGGACTGGCTCCGTTCTCGCTGGGTGAGGATACAGGCGGCTCGGTGCGCATGCCAGCAGGTTTTTGCGGCATCACAGGACTCAAAACCACCTACGGACGGGTCTCGCGCTATGGACTGCTTGCCCTGGTGTCGTCCTTCGATACGATCGGACCGATGGCCCACAGCGCGTACGATGTCGCGCTCATTCTCGAAGCCATTGCCGGGCATGACCCGAAAGACAGCACATCGCGCCTCGAACCTGTGGAGCGCTATGCTGACGCCTTGAAGAAAACGGACCACCTGCGCGGGCTGCGCGTTGGAGTTCCAAAAGAATACTTTGCAGATGGGCTCAACCCGGATGTGGATGCTGCACTGCGGGCCGCGATCAAGGAAATTGAAACGCTGGGAGCCGAAGCTGTGGAAGTCTCACTCCCCCACACGCAGTACGCCATCCCGGTTTATTATTTGATCCTGTTCGCAGAAGCCAGCTCGAATCTTGCCCGCTACGACGGCGTTCGCTTTGGCTTGTCAGAACGCGGCGGCAAAGACTTGCTGGATGTCTATCTCAAGACGCGCGAAGCAGGCTTTGGCGCAGAGACCAAACGGCGAATTATGCTTGGAACCTTTGCTCTCTCGGCTGGGTATTACGATGCCTACTATTTGAAGGCACAAAAGGTGCGCACTCTGATCCGTCAGGATTTCCAAAAGGCATTTGAGCAAGTCGATGCGCTGATCACCCCTGTCGCGCCGACTACTGCGTTCCGCATCGGCGAGAAGATCACGAATCCTCTGGATATGTATTTGTCGGATGTACACGTGGTGGCAGTCAATCTTGCGGGCATTCCGGCATTGTCAGTCCCATGCGGGTTTTCGAACGGACTTCCCATCGGGATGCAGATCATGGGCCCGCATCTATCGGAGGAGACACTGCTGAAGATCGGTCATTTGTATCAAGGCCAGACCGATTGGCATACGAAGCATCCGGAGTGTTGGAATGAATAGTCGCCCTCACCCCAGCCCTCTCCCTCAGGGAGAGGGGGATTTTTTGAACATGAAATACGAACCCGTCATCGGACTGGAAGTCCACGCTGAATTACTTACCCGATCCAAAATGTTTTGTGGATGTGAAGTGGTCGACTCGATCACCGCGCGGCCAAACACGTTTATCTGCCCGGTATGTACGGGTCAGCCCGGAGCGCTGCCGGTGTTGAATAAAAAGGCAATTGAGTTGGCAATCCGCGTGGGGCTGGCGCTCGGTTGCGAGATCCACACGGAGAGCATTTTCGCCCGCAAGAACTATTTTTATCCCGACCTGCCGAAGGGATATCAAATCTCGCAATATGACCAGCCGCTGGCCACAGATGGAAAGATCCAGATCGAAACGGAAGCAGGCATAAAGGATATACGGATTCGGCGCGTCCATCTGGAAGAGGACACGGGCAAGCTGTCTCATGCGGATGGCAGCTCGTTCATCGACTACAACCGCAGCGGCGTCCCTTTATTGGAGATCGTCACCGAGCCGGATATGCGCTCCGCGGAAGAGGCACGTGCCTATGCAACGAAGCTGCATGCAATCCTGCGTTATCTTGACGTCAACACCGGCGACATGGAAAAGGGAGTGATCCGTTTTGAAGCAAACGTCTCGGTGCGTGAAGCGGACAGCGACACCTATAACACGCGCACTGAGATCAAGAATCTCAACTCGTTCCGTGCTCTTGTACAAGGGACAGAATACGAGATTCGACGCCAATCCGAGATTTATGCGGATGGCGGAACTGTTGAGCAGGAAACACTGGGATTCAACGAAGCGACCGGCAAGACCTATTCACAGCGCGGCAAGGAAAGCGCACACGATTATCGCTACTTCCCCGAACCCGATCTGCCGCCACTCGTACTGGATGCAGATTGGATCGAGTCGATCCGCGCATCTCTGCCTGAGTTACCCGAAGAAAAGACGAAGCGCTTCATTGAACAGTATGAACTGAAGCCGCAGGACGCGCGCTTGTTGACATCCGAAAAGGCGCTGGCTGGCTTTTTCGAATCCGTTGTCGCGCAATCCAAGAGTCCTGCCAGAACTGTCAGCACATGGATTACCGGTGAGTTCATGCGGTATTTGAACGATTCCGGCGCAAGTATTGAGCATATAACACTCTCTCCCGAATCTTTTGCCAAACTCATCGACATGACCACCGACAAGGTCATTAGCGGCAACTCGGCAAAAGTCGTGTTCAGCGAGATGGTGAAGACCAGCGGCGACCCCGAACAAATCGTCAAAGAAAAGGGACTCGCTCAGGTCTCTGACGAAAGCTTCATTCAGGAAGCTGTGGCCAAAGTGTTGAACGACAACCCATCCGAAGTGGAAAAATATCTCGCTGGAAAAGAGACTTTGCTGCAATGGTTCATGGGACAGGTGGCCCGCGCTACGAAAGGCAAGGCAGACCCGAACATGACGAAGGAATTGATGCTTAGGGGTTTGAACGAACGAAGAACGTAAACCGCTTTTGATGTAAAATTAAGCCAATGAACGCTTTACTTGCCAAGCAACCACCTTATCTTTCTGAAGCAGTGGACCGGATCGTGCGCAAGTTCCATCCCGTCAAAATCATACTCTTCGGTTCCTGGGCGCGTGGCACCGCCCGAGAGGATAGCGATCTCGACTTGCTGGTTGTATTGGCCAAGGTAGAACATAAAAGAAAAACGGCGATTCAAATCGGTAATTCCTTGAGCAATTTGCCCATCAGCAAAGATATAATCGTAACTACGCCTGAAGATATTGAAAAATACGGAAAGTCCGTTGGCGACATTTTGCTTCCTGCACTTGAAGAGGGTAAAGTGATCTATGAAAACGGATGAAGCAAGACGCTGGATATCCTATGCAAAATCAGATTTGGATGCGGCGAATGTCCTGCTCGAAAACGGCGATTTCTTTCCGCGTTAGATTTGTTTTATGTCACAACAAGCAGGGGAAAAGGTCTTAAAAGCCGTCCTAGTTTATCTTGGAATGAACTTTCCCAAGACTCATGATCTTGACCTCATTCGAGAACTGATCCCAACAGGCTGGAAAATCAAGGAAAAATTTCCACAGCTTTATGATTTATCGATTTGGGCAGTCGAGTCACGTTATCCGGGTCACACACCTGATGTAACAGAAGGTGAGGCGCACGAAACCCTTCGCCTAGCCCATGACCTATTCAACGCGGCATCACAAGAGTTAGAAACGCGAATTCAGCAAGATAGCCAAATATGAATTTTCTGCTGTCCTGAGCGCAGGAAGCACTTTTGCAGAGCCAAACGAAGTAAAAAGAGCCTTAAAAAAGGCTCTTTTTTACTCCTACTTCTGCTTTGGTCTCTTCTTTTTCTCTCTATCACCACCGTCATGCGCCATCATATCGATGGCAACGGCGATCGCCAGGATGAGGATATCATTCTGTCCTTCGTCGATCTCGACGACATACGTATCGGTCAGGCTGATCCACTTCTTCGATACTTCGGCAACCTTGTTCCAGCCCTGCTTGATGGAATACTCATGGTCCAGGATGTTGCCCTGCACATCCAGGTCGGGGCCGCCTTTGACGTTGACTGCCCAGCGGTCGCGCAGGGGAGCGATCAGCGCTTTCTTGACAGTAGCCATCTGGTTGCCGTTGGCATCGTCGATGGCCATGGTTTCCTTGATCGGCAGCCAGCGCTCCTGGATCTGGCAAAGCTTGTTTCCTTTTATATCCTCGAAGATCAGGGTCTTGCGCAGGCGCAGCGCCTTGCCATCCACTTTGAAGACGCGCTGTCCATCCTGGTTTTCGATCCAGAAATCATCCCCAATCGACATCAGTTTCTGACGTATTTTGTAGCGGTTTGGCATAAAAGTTCCTCTTGAAAGTATGCAAAGTATTGACACCAGTATAACGTAATCACCGGCTGGAAGTTGCAGGAGAAAAAGTTCCTTCTGCTATAATCGAATAAATCATTTCGGATAAGGATTGACTCATGGCTGAACACATCAGCGTTTCAAAGATCTCAAACTATATAGGGCAGGAAGTGACCGTCAAAGGCTGGGTCTACAACCGCACAGATAAGGGAAAGTTGTGTTTCCTGTTGGTTCGCGACGGCTCAGGTTTTGTACAATGCGTGGCTTTCAAAGGGGACCTGGAACCTGAAGTTTTCGACCGCGTCTCCCGCCTTCCGCAGGAATCATCGGTCATCATCACGGGGCCAGTGCGTGAAGATAAGCGAGCACCCGGCATTCCCGGCGGATACGAACTGGGCGTGAAACAAATCGAGGTGGTGCAGGAAGCGGCGCTGGATTACCCGATGTCACTCAAGGACCATGGACCAGACTTTGCGCTCGATCACCGTCACCTGTGGATCCGCATGCAGAGCCAGTGGGCCATCCTGCGCGTACGGGTGCGGGTCATGTCTGCAGTGCGTGAATATCTCGATGGTCAGGGCTTCTTCAACCTGGATACACCCATCCTCACCCCCGCCGCGGCCGAAGGGACAACGACCCTCTTCGAAACTCCCTATTTTGACGAAGGCTTTGCCTATCTCGCTCAAACGGGACAGCTTTATAACGAAGCAAACATCTTCGCCTTTGGGAAGGTCTACTGCTACGGACCAACTTTCCGCGCCGAGAAATCGAAGACGCGTCGCCACCTGACCGAGTTCTGGATGCTCGAACCCGAGATCGCGTTCTGCGATCTCGATGGGCTCATGGATGTTGAAGAGGGACTCATCACCAATATTACCCAATCTGTATTGAAGGATTGCGCTGCGGAACTGAAATTCCTTGGACGGGAAACGTCCCAATTGGAAAAGGTTGTCGCGCCTTTTCCGCGCATATCCTATGATGATGCCGCGAAATATCTCATCGAACTTTACGAAAAAGAGACCGACCCCGAGAAGAAGGAACTTCTCAAATTCGAATGGGGAATGGACTTCGGCGCTCCGCATGAGACCGAATTAACGAAACTCCACGACAAGCCAGTGTTTGTCTATGGCTATCCATCGGCGGTCAAAGCGTTTTACATGGAGCCGTGGCCCAATCGTCCAGAGGTCTGCAAATCCGTAGACCTGCTTGCACCCGAAGGGTACGGCGAGATCTGCGGCGGCTCCGAGCGCATGAGCGATCCGGATAAACTGCTGGCACGCATCCAAAAAGAAGGTCTGCCGGAAGAAGCGTTCAAGTGGTATTTGGAACTGCGCAAGTATGGCTCCGTCCCCCACTCAGGCTTCGGCATGGGCACCGAACGCGTCACCGCCTGGATGTGCGGCATCGAACACATTCGTGAAGCGATCCCCTTCCCGAGGACGATCAAGAGGATATATCCGTAGGTATGTATGAGAGTAAAAAGTAGAACGTAAAAAGTCCCGCAGAGCGGCCCCGCCACAAAAACGCGGGATCTGCGAGATGGGGCTACGGGCGCTCATAAAAGGTCTCCAGGAGTGTATGCTCGTGGAGACCTTTTTCGTTCGGCAGATCTATGGAATATATAACAACTGCCCTACACTGATGTTATTGATATTCGTAATATTATTGAGCGAGGCGATCGCGGCAACTGTCGTCCCATGTTTGATGGCAATGGATGTCAACGTATCGCCAGCCTTCACGATGTACGTGCGCTTGGTTGCAGAGCGGCCGCCATCTTGTGCGGGAATTGCTACGGCCACTGGGACTGTCAGTTGGTCACCGGTCTTCAATAATTGCGGATTCGCCGCCACCAGCTCCCGGATTGTCACGCCATATTTGTTGGCGATTGCTTCAAAAGAGTCGCCGGCTGCCACAGTATGTTTTTGCGGGGTTTTCGGTTTCTGGGTGACAATTTCTGCGCCCGCAAAGGTATACAACTCCTCAAGATCGCCGTTGAATACATTCAAGTCCACTTTGGCATTGATCCCATTGACCTTGCCTTTATCTGTATATTGCCAGAATGTCCACTTGAACCAGCCGCGCGGCAGAGTGGGCTGTGAACCATCCACATAAATATTTGGGTATTGCGCCAGCCATAATGGGTAATCCTTTGCCCAGGCAGGTGGACCTCCACCAGCTTCAGAGAAATAATCCTGCAGAAAATATTGGCCTGAATAGATGATCGGTTTCTTACTGAAGGCTGCTTCCACCAGGTCCAGCCAGGTCTTGGCGCGTGCGATCACTTTTTCTTTGGTCTGTCCATCATTGGTTTCGAGATCGAGCACCGGAGGAAGCTCACCATTATCGTTCATCGATTTGACATAATCGATAAATTTCGTGGCCTGCTTCCTGGGATCCACATTCGAGCGGAAGAAGTGATAGGCCCCTCGCAAAAGGCCGGCCGTTTTCGCGCCGCGCCAGTTATCGTCGAAGGTGGGATCCGCATAGAAATCCCCTTCGGTTGCTTTGGCAAACACATAACGCTGTCCCGCAGCGCGCACCTTGGGCCAATCGATGCCTGCATTCCAGTACGAAACATCAATCCCTGGGACGGTTGCCATGAATCCTCCTTGAATAGATCATCGTATAAGCGTAGCATAAATGTTTTATAAAAGCAAACAAAATTCTTAACTGCTTCAGCATCCATGATTAATGTTTCACTACCATTGCATAAGGCTTTATGGTATAAGAATCATCGTCCCTGCGGTGTTCGTGATGCTGCACCATCCGTTTTGAGCCAACACTTACTTTTAGGGTCTCTAACTCCGTAAAGAAATAACGCGATAGGCCTGAGCCAAGGCGGCGTTTCTGGGTAGGGACCCACCTGCGAAAGCAGGTTCAAAACTTCGCAGCACACGGCACGAGCGGGGGCATCGACTATAAACGCTCTGGATACGATTGTCCAGAGCGTTTCATTTATTTTACGGGGATTGATGGATCGCGATCGCAGCGCGCAAACCCGATTCGAACGCGCCCTGGATCCAGGCATGATACAACGACGCATGTTCGCCTGCAAAGTGAATGCGGCCTTCGGGCTTGATGATCTCATCATGTAACAGCGTCTGTTGCCCCGGGTCGAACAACGCGAACGCGCCGCCCGCAAACGGGTCATCGTGCCACATGTGGGAGGCGCCGGTTTCGAATTCCTCCCGGATCTGTGGATGGATGACCGCGGCATTTTCCAGGGCCTGTTCGATGCGCTCATGCGGCAGCAACGAACCCCAACGCTGCGCATCCTCAGACCATGTATAACTGACCAGTAAAATGCCGCGTCCGGTTTCCCTGCCATAGTCGGTGTAATACAAATTGCGGATGGCCAGATCAGTGACGGTACCGCCGCCGAAGATGCCCTCATCCTCTTCCCAGAAGCGGCGCCGCGTTTGGAAGAAGATCTTTGCTGAGGCATCATAATGCAATTGGCGGATGGCCCGCTGTTTGGCGCGTGCGAACGGCTTCAACACTTCCACATGCCGCAAGACCGGGAAAGGAACTGTGATGATGGCATAATCTCCGCGCGCCTCGAAGCGGCCGGAACGCGTTTGATAATGGACGATCACTTCATCAGGAGTCTGATCGACGGCGATCATCCTGGCGCCATAACGGATGCGCGTTCCCAGTTCGGGCAGGAATGCGTGAGGCAATTGGTCCGCGCCTCCCACGATCTGACACATGTTTGTATAGTAATTTCCGCCATCTTCGCGGAACAACTCGAGGAACGATGAATTCATCATCGCTTCCTGATTGTTCAGCAAGCCGAACATCTCGATCATACCCTCCGACCAGCCTTTGAGTTCAAGAAACTCGCGTACAGAATACTGGTCATATTCCGCGTTGATCTTATCCCAGCCGGCCTCGCCTTCCGTTTCGAGAATGTGCACCAGCGGGCGAATCGTCTCCTCCCAATACAGACCCGAAATCTTTCCCTTCTCCACGTCAGAGACTTCAAACCCCATGCACTCGGGGTTTTCAATACACTCAGCCATTCGGCGTTTCACACCACCAATGTACACATAGGCGTTAGGATTGCCCATCGTAAAGTCAGACATCGGTAAGCCAAATTTATCGATATATGCCATGGTCAATGCGTGCGAACGAGGAATGCGCATCGCGCCGGCTTCGCCGTACAAGCCGCGCGCGAACGGTTCGCGCATCGTATAGATCCGACCGCCAACACGCTGCTGCGCTTCGAGGATCACTGGCTCATGCCCCGCCCGCAGGAGCTCATACCCGGCGGAGAGCCCTGCCAGGCCTGCGCCGACGATCACCACCTTTTTCTTGTTGCCAACGTTTTCAAACTGTTTGGAAATCCCATCCCTCACAACCCGCACGTAATCACTGATCGAATGACTGGTATGCATGTGACCTCCGATAATGTTGCCCTATCTTATCGAATCATGAGCAGATTTTCAATCATCCATTTCGTATCTGGCATGGTTTTGCATGATCTGCTGCCTGTCGGTTAAAAACAAAAGACTCCCTCGGGTCGCGGGAGTCTTCTTACATGCCTGTCGGGGTGGAGAGATTTGAACTCTCGACCTCACGGACTTGCAGTTACTACTAGAAAGTATACAGTTTTCAGATTGAAAAAAATGGAACTGTACAAGCTCTGATGACGATAAATGCAGGACCGTGACCGATCTCTGATGATGAAAATTCGCATTTTGCGTCATAAGAGTTTCATTAGAGATTTGCCAACTAGGGACCGCACGGTTCGACGAAACAACAAACCATGCGGTGTGTAGTGAAGATCCACCTTCAGCGCACAAATAACCCCCCAAAAAATCATTTAGACTTGTATTCAACAAGTGGCGATCACAGCACGATCATAGAGCCGAATATTGATTGACTTCTTTGCAGGACTCGGCGGCGTGGTGTGAGAGCTAAAAGAAATGCCCAGCGATGGCTGCGAACCATCGAAGGGCAGTATCGGCAACCGAAGGTGACGGTCCACCGATAAGACAAGTCTAGCATACCTGTCTTATGCGTCCGCCAATCCTTCGGGAAACACGGCGGATTTTTTGTTAAGGTGAAACGATGCAAGAGCAAGACAGAAAACCACTTTTCAAACATGCGCAGATTGTGAAGTTGGCTCGGCTCCTGGATATGCTGTATAAACCGGCTGAGCTGGCGCGGGAGCTTGGAGTCACGTCGGACACGATTTATAGGTCCTACATTCCGGCCGGCGCTCCTCATCAACGAGACGCGAAACGAAACATCTGGATTCACGGTCTGACCTTCCGACAATGGGCAGATGAGAATATCAAAGCCAAGAAAAACAAGCGCGCATCGATGCCTGAGGGCAAAGCCTGGTGTATGCGCTGTAAGCAGGCAGTGGACCAGATTAACCCCAAACCCAAGCCGATCAATCGATACCTTGAACTCATGCAGTCCAAGTGCCCAAACTGCGGCGGAATCGTGAACCGTGCGCGAGGGCGCCAACGGTCTGATATCACCACAGGCAAAGCAACGCCGGCACGCCGATCATCCAGGAGTAAATCAATATGATCAATCGACAAAACTGGCTAGATGTGAGCGCTTATCTAATCTACTCGCGTCGGCAGCGTCAAACCGAAGTCCGCACAGTCCAACGATACCGAACCCATCTGAGTCATGTCCTGATATGGGCTGATGAAAAACTCCTTGTCAATGCGCGGTCCTTTGACCCAACATTTCCGGCCTACCTGGTGGGACGCGGGTTTTCACCGGCGACACTGGCAAAGACTCTTGAAGTGGCCCGCCGATTTTTCGACTTTGCCAGGAACGAATGGCCCACACGATACAAGGGACTGTCGGAAAGTTGGATTGAGAGTCTACAGCCGCCCAAGAGTAGCGGCCTGCAATCGAGGCTGAAAGAGCACGAGCATTACCAGCTCGAGGATGTGCTAAAGATTGCGGCCCTGCCCGTGGAGACTCTACGAGAAAAACGAGATCGAGCAGCAGCTTGTTTCCTCTTCCTCTCCGCCATGCGAGTCGATGCTTTTGCATCCCTGCCAATCTCCTGCATTGACTTGGAGCGAAACGAGATCCTGCAATTGCCTGAGCGAGGCGTAAGGACCAAGAACAGCAAAGCCGCTCGAACCCATTTACTGGAGATCCCTGAGTTGCTCGAGGTGGTCAGGGAATGGGATTCCATTGTAAGAAAGGAACTCTCACCGGCTGCGCTCTGGTTTTCAGTCATGAACCGTGACGGACAGCAGCTCACCGGAGGAACGAAGGCACACGCGCGGCGCGGTCAGGATGTAGCCGAGGCACTCATAAGGCTTTGCGAGCGGGCAAATATTCCTTACCTCTCGCCGCACAAGCTGAGACACGGGCACATTGTTTATGCTCTTCAAAATGTGAGTGATATGGCCGGTCTGAAAGCTATCAGCCAGAATGTCATGCATTCCAGTGTAGTGACCACGGACTCAATCTATGGCAACCTGGACGGCTCGAAGATCCATCAGGTTTATGCTGGAATGTCTAAAAGCAAACAGCCGAGCCAGGCACAAAGCAGCGATAGTGACATTGAAGGCGCAGCAAAGCTCCTGGAACTCTTGCGCGATCATCCCAATTTGATCAACTCCCTAACAGGGAAGAAATAAACCAGCGAAAGGAATAACCCCATCATGAAAACCGACCAATCCCAAGCAACCAAGCAGCCCGAAGTTATCGACGATAAAACGATGCAAATGATCCGGCGTGAGCTTCTGAAAATGCCAAAGCACGAGCGCGACGCGGTGACACATTTTCTAAGTGTCGCCAATCAAAAGCAGCTCATGAGCAAGCCAACAAAGCCGACACGCGAGGATCTCCGATTCAAGCAGGCAATGACAGCGGCGCAAGCATTGGATCAGGAGCTATTACCGATCACAGAAAAGATCACCAACTATTTTATAGAGTCTCTCAACGAACGAAGCAAAGAACTCTTTTTTATGTTTACGCTTCTTGTCACCGGTGAGACTCTGTCCATGTTTGCCCCGCGCCATTTGGCGACGTGTGAGTTGAACGGAATGGGATCGATTCGATATTATCGGTCCAAAGCCGCCAAAGCTCAGAAGCTCCTGAAAGCCCTGGGAACGCGCAAGTCGAGCCGAACCGCCCACCGGCAGCCAGAAAACGCAAGATAAAGGTACTACAGAGGCAAGGGCAAGCGAATAATGAATGGTCCTGCGCAAAGCGATTCAGATGCTGAGGAAAAGGAAGCCATACGAGTGGAGCTCTTGCAATGGTGGATCCGTTCTGGCGGCGAGCCGGAAAAGTTCGAGAAAGCCTTTCCAAAGTTGTACGAGGCTGAATTAGAAAAGCGTTTGAGAGAGAAACTTCAACGTATGTTTCGAGATCATTGACAGGTGCATAAGAGCCGGTGCGCGCACGTCGGCTTTTATGCATCCATCCAACTATCAGACCAAACAAAGAAACGAGGTAAAAATGCCAGACCAAGACTCTAAGACCATAGCAGCGACCATTTCAGTTATCACCCGGGAGTCGGAAGAGTTCATCGGCAAGCTTGAGCGAGAGCTTGAGACCGCACAGAGTCAAAGACTCACCGAGCAAAAGCAACAACAGCTAAAAAGTAAGATCGATCAGGCCCGGGCAACTTATGACTCTATCCTGGCGGACAAACGCAAACAGCTGGAATTTGCACAAGCAGCCGAGGCAACGGCCCTGCAGAACGCTAACAAAGAAATCAAAGCCAATGCCGCGAGTGTCAAAGATGCCATGAAAGAGCAAATGCTCACAGCCTGGATTACTGCCGGCGGCGATCCGGATGTGTTCGATCAGACGTTTCCTCAGCTCTACGCGGCGGAAATGGCAAAGCGCGCACTTGGTGCAACCAATGAAGCGGATGCAAATAGTCGAGGCAAGAACTCTCAAATCGTGACCGGCAACTTTTAGAGCCGTTCTGGGCAGCTAAAAAAACGCAACACTGCGCGGTAGTTGCGTTTTTCAGTTGCTCCAAGGAGTTGCTTTTTGATAGGTCTCAATTGCTTTTTTTTAAGGTTTCACCTGTCCGTTACCACCGTAACGGCTCTATGGCTTTGCGCGGTGTGAGTGACTTTCTCGGGCCACGTCGCCGATCATCACGACTCCGCAGCGCTGCGCTTGTGTCTTTCCAATCGGCAGCCATGCGAATGGTTCACTAACAGAAAGGTGGACTCCTCTGCACCATAAAGCCTGGCAGAGGAGTCCTGGGCGCTGCACCAGGCAGCAGACAGCCACACGTGTGAGACGCGGTAGGCGACGCCGCGATCGTGATGATTATAAATCAGTAGAGGATGGATGCGTTTTGATCCATCCCATGGTTGCAGCGACGGCGACGGCTTGAAAGAGAGTCTCGACTCCAAGCCGATTGCGAAGTATCCGGAAACTGGCTTTGACGGTTCCTGCGCTTCTTCCGGATGCGTGGGCGATCTGCTTTTGATTTAGCCCGTCGATCAGCATTTGAAGATACAGCAGTTGTGTTGGTGTCGGCTCTTTCATGGCGGCTATTATCTTGACCAGGTCCCGTGACATGTGCTCGCACTGCTCAACGAAGTTACAATAATGCGAAGAAAGGAAGACGTTATCAAATGTCAGACGATCCAACGAAATGCGTTATTTGCCAACAAGCGCCAAGATATCAATACCAGGATGTGAAATTTGTGACGTGTGCCGCATGCACCCTCGATCATGTTTTCCGAGTGACTGAGTACGTCGAGGCAAAATTCCCAAAAGACCTACAGGATAGCATAAGAAACCTTCTCCCTGTAGTGGGGAAGCCGCCAGACGAAAAGAAATAATTTTCAGATCTGCGCTTACGTAGGGAAATGCGCGCAGATGTTTTACAAGATCCCTTGAGCCTGTGCTTCTCTGAGAGCGTCGATCACAAAAGGTTTTATGACGTCGACGGCCGTTTGTTCATCTAGTATAGTAATTGGAGAAGAAAAATTGAAATTAAAAACGGGCGAGATCGATCTTTCACCACCCATTCCAGAGAGTTGAACTGGTACCGAACCATTCGCCAATGGAATGACGGCTTCAGTGCCGTGCAGCGTCACCGGGTACCCTGATTCTGGACCTGTCGAGATGCCGCCTTCCGCAAAGCCGGGGTTCTGTCCTGCCCGGCGGAGAATCTCCTCCCGGGAAGGGGCGACATTTCCCGAAGTAACACCCTGAATAATATTGAGGATCACATCGATCTTGTAGCCGTTCTTCAACCCGTCGAGAACACGTTTCATGTCCTCGACCTTGATCTTGCCTGTTATCACCGCCTGGGTAACCAGGTCCATATTCCGGGCGGCGTCCACCGACTCCTGGTCAAACACACCAAACGCCAGTCCAGCCTGTTGTCCGATCAGATATTCTGCATCGGTCAGTCCGCCCGCCGATAGCTTCGTGATCAGCAGATCGTATTGCATTTTGCCCATGGCTTCGGCGTGCTTGAGTGCCAGGTCCTGGGACTTCAACCCAAGATCGTCATAGTCCTTTTGCAGGTCCTGCACTTTATCCGACATAGGCCACCATCCATTAGCGATCAGATCATCGATCTGTGTTTTGATTTCCGCCTGCTTGGCGATCAGATCCGTCTGCTTGTCGTTGTAATTCTCGGTCTCACTTGAGATCCTTGTGCTGAGACTGAGAAGCTGATCGAACTTCGGCGCATACTCGTCCATGGCTTCACTGGCCGCCTGCGTGGCTTCCACGACACCCCATTCACCGCGGCGAAACTCCTCCTGTGCCTGAGTCGAATCTCCCAACCGAGCAGTTAATTCGCGTTGCGCATCTGCATAGGTCTTGGAAGTGAAGATAACTTCCGTGTTCATCTTGTTGTATTCCAGCCAGCTCAACGCTCCTTTATCAACGGCTTCAGATGTTAGATTCAGAAATCGATAGCCGTCTGTGAGTGTTTCGATAAAGGTAGTGCCGTTTTTTGCGGCTTCTTCATATTGTTTGGCAGGTCCCTTTCCCATTTCTTCCATCAGATTCCCCCAGGCTGTGGATAGTTTATTTGTGGCTCCGACTGTCGTGTCTCCCATCGCTTCCGCAACGCCGCCGAATTCAACCGCCAACTCATCCAGGATGATCTTCTGCGCAGACGCGATGTCGTTCACTTCCATGAACGATTTGACCTGCTCCTCTTGCTGATCCGTGAGCTGCACGCCAACTCTTCGCAGCGCGCTCGCTCCCTGAATTGGATCGTTGAGCGCCTTTCCGACTTGGACGATTGAACTCTGTAGATCTGTCCCCATCGCAGCTGACATGTTTAGCGCAGCTTCAGCGGCAGCCGGGAACACATCTTTTCCCACCTTAGTAAATGTAAGAAGGACTGCTTCACCCCTCGCTATCACTTCGTCATCTACACCGCTCATTTTGCTCAATGAGTCGGCGAGAGCGTCGAGTTGTTCGCGCTGTAACCCAGCGGCTCCACCGGTGGAGAGCAACACAGCATCCAATTGAGCGCCAACCAATTCGGCTTCGCCATAGGCGTCGATAATCGCCTTTGTGCCGCTCACTACGGCGCCGAACACAGCTCCAACGGTCACGCCAGCTAATGCCTGGCTCAGCAATGAATCGGTAAAGCTGTCACTAGATGATGTGGCGCTGTTTTGAGAATCCTCAACTCCTGCTATGTCCCCCTTCAGTCCCTGAAGTCCCGGGGAAGCTTCATTGATGAACTTGGCAACGATATCGATAATATTAGGCATAGTAGTTACTCCATTCGTGGGCGGCTTCCTGTGCCGCTGTGTTCGCTATCACATAGTTGGTGAGAGTGTCCCCTGTGTTTGTTTCTGATTTATTTTACGCCACTTTATGGCACCGTTACCATCGTAACACTTTCGAAGATCTGCATACTCAAACGATTCGCATAGTGAGGGAGGCACGCGCAAAAGATGCCTGCAAGCGGCCTGGCGAGAGTCTGTCTGGTCCAGCTGTGCGCGGTGACAGCTTCCCGATCAGTCAACGATCGTTGTCAAAGTGTCAACGCTCATTGCATTGACAGTATGGCAAAATGCCATATAATCATGACATACAGGAGCGCACAACATGAGACACGCAAAAGCCATTCAGACCAAGAGCCGATCACACGAAGTAAAGCAGCTGGATAATCAGGCCTTCGGGGTCACCAGCGGCGCAACTGGCAAGGAATATAATGTCACTCTTCTGGAGACCGGCGCGACGTGCTCATGCGATTGGGCAAAGTATCGACCGGCTGAAAACAACGGTCAAAGCGGATGCTCTCATGTTGTCTCTGTGTATCAGTGGATTGAGAAAAGCCGCGGCGCTCAGAGCGTGAGCACCTGGTCAGATCCGGACGAAGCAGGCCGGCAACATCGGCGAATTGTGGACATCGGCGACGGCCTGATATTGACAGTCCGAAAAGCATAGGAGGAACATTGACAAATTTTTTGCTTGGAATGGTGTTTTTAGTTTTGCTGGCTCTGTTGGTGCAGAACCATCGCCATCATGCGCGGTTAATGACCTGGCTCGATGCCCTTGGCGATATGCTCGGGGACATGCTGGGAACAATTACGGACAGGCTGCAAAATGAATCAAAAGACGATGATGACCAAAAGTAAAACGACCATCCATTTATCAGACCAGGCCAAGGTCAATATTGAGACCATCCGAGCGCACGTCGGCGATATTACCCAGAACGCAGCCATTGAAACTGCACTAGCTTACTATGCGGCGTTTCTCTCGCAAGCCGATCAGAAGCAGGCGGCAAAAACTCCTGCCAAGAAAGCAAGCAGGAGTTAGAGAGGAGCTTTATTATCGACAAATAAACCCCACGCCATAATAACAAAGCGTCTAAATGTGTCGGGGTGGAGAGATTTGAACTCTCGACCTCACGGACCCGAACCGTGCGCTCTACCGGTCTGAGCCACACCCCGAATAAGTCCCCTTTAGGGGATAGCGTCGCAGATTATACCTGATTTTCCTGCTTGTGCATTACGGGTTTAACAAAATTTCCTGGCTATACACATAAAACAGCCCGTCGATCCGATCATCGTCCTGGCGGATGCTGAGCCGCGCCAGTGTTGGATCTGAAACCTTGTATGGAATGGTCGTCTCGAAGAGTTGGGGCGTCAATTGATTGACAGTCAGGATTCTAAGCCCCAGCGATTTGCCATCGGGATCGGTCAACTCCAGAAGAATCGGGTTGAGATTGAACGGCCACATATCCCCGCGGACTCTCAGGACCCCGCCCGATGCCTCATCCTTCTTCGTGGGACTGAACACCCCGATCGGTTCAGACGGATTTCCCGGTGTGGTGAGCTCAGTCACCCCCGACGAAAGCAGCATCACCCGGACCGAATTCAGGTATTGCGTGCGTCCCTGCTTATCGGTGGTGCTGACGGTGATACGCGCCACCTCTGCCGCTGCACGTATTTCAAATGGGATTCTGATCTGTTGAAAAACACCATCGCTGGAGAGGGGCACCTTCTTTGCAATGCGCGACAGCAATCGTCCATCTTCACCATACAGATCGATCTGCACTTTCTGGCTCGAACCGGCAACGATGTTCATTTTCAAGTTGATGGGGGAGACGACCTTAGACATGGGTCCCGGCGACTGGATCTGGATCGCGGCAGGCTCGTGCCCGGGAATCGTGGTTGCGGTGAAGGTCGCTCTGGCCGCTGGCGTTCGTGTGGGCCGGGGCGTATTGGTCGGAGAGCCGGTTGGCAGCACCGTCATGGCCGCTTGCGTCGCGGCGGCGTTGGCGGCCTCCGCGGTCAGCGCGATCACGGTCGGCAGGTATTCGGCAGGATACGGCGTGGGCACAGGACTCTGCGTCGCGGGCGCGCAGCCAGCGATCAGTCCAAGAAGAGCGGCGATGATGATAATTCGAAGTCTCATATAGCATGAGGAGTGCGTCGCTCCAATTTTTTTTATGCCCGTGAGGGTATGTTCGAATTTTCGCGACGCACTCCAGTTGATCGTCTAGAGTCCGTAGATCTCGCTGTATTTCTTCGTCAAGTAACGGACGTATGGTTCGGGTGTGATCTTCGAACCCGTGACCTTTTCGACCAGGACCTGAGGATCGTATTTGTGGCCGTGCCGGTGGATGTTCGTACGCAGCCAGCCAAGCAATTCACTGAAGTTGCCCTTGCAGATCTGATCGTCGAGATCGCGGATGTCCTTGCGGATCTTTTCCCATAACTGCGCAGAAACGAGATTGCCAAGCGCATACGTGGAGAAGTACCCGATCGAACCGCCAGACCAGTGAATATCCTGAAGAACACCCTTCGCGTCATTGGGCGGGACAATGCCCAGGTATTCCTGCATCTTCGCATTCCAGATCTCAGGCAGGTCTTTCACCGCGATCGTGCCCTCGACCATGCCAATCTCCAGTTCCAGCCGCAGCATGATGTGCAGGTTGTAAGTGGCTTCATCGGCGTTGACGCGGATGAGCGACGGCTCAACCTTATTGATGGCTTTGTAGAAGGTCTTCAGACTCACACCATCCAGCTGTGATGGGAAGGTCTTCTTCAGCACCGGGTAGAAGTGTTCCCAGAACGGCATGGAACGACCGACAAGGTTTTCCCACATACGCGATTGCGACTCGTGCACAGTCAGCGACGTGCCGCCGGCCAGCGGCGTGCGCTCATAGGCAGGGTTGCTGCCCTGCTCGTACATGGCATGGCCCGCTTCATGCATCGTGCTGAATAATGTAGCCAAAGGATTGTCGTCCTCGAAACGTGTCGTGATGCGCACATCGTTCACACCGAAGGTGGTCTCAAAGGGATGAGGAGCCTTGTCCTGTCGTCCGCGGCTCCAGTCATACCCAAATCTGGTAACAACATCTACACCAAAGTCGATCAGCTTCTTCTCGTTGTACTTCTTGAAGAGGAAATCATCCTTAACCTGTTTTTTACCGGCAATGGCTTTGATCAACTTTACCTGTTTGGGTCGCAATGTATCGAAGATCGCCTTGACCTCTTCCGTCTTCATTCCAGGTTCGTAATCATCCAGAAGCGTGTCGTATGGATGATCGCCCGGAGGGAAGAACGAGATGTACTTGTGAACCAGCTCCACCACTTTTTCGAGATGTGGGCGGAAGATCGAAAAATCGGATTTCTGGCGGGCTTCCATCCAGGCTTCGAACGCCTTTGTCGTCACAATCGCCTGCTCCTGGACGAATTCAGGTGGAACGCGCTTGGCTTTGTTGTAATTGCGTGAGGCCACCCGGATCATTGCCGCTTCGTCTGAGTTGGGGTCTGCGCCCGCCAGTTCCTGCTTCACATCTTCGATCAACTGCCCCACTTCATCGGCGATAAACTTTTCCTGATAGATCTTGCTCAGCGTTGCCAGCTGCTGACCGCGGGCCTCACTGCCGCCGCGCGGCATGTTGACTTGCTGGTCCCAACCCAATACGCTGGCGGCGTGGCCGATGTCGGATACTTCCCCAAGCCGTTCTTTTAACTGCTCGAACTTTTCGCTCATATCTTCTCCTGTTTGAAAGGACATTTTCATTGTTACGCAAGCATGGAAGATGGACTGTCCACAACCGACCAGTCCATCTTCAGCTTGTATAGTACTACCGATCACGTTGTATTTTAACTCAAAAGGAGCGGCACGACCCGCTCCTCAAGTAGGGGATTCATGGCTTTCTCAAGAAAGGAATAAGCAGTCATTTTGTACACGGATCTCGCGGATCGGACGGAATTTTTTCCGTCTCTTACGGAAGAAACCGTGTAGTCCGTGTCTTCCGTGTACCGAAGTGGACTTCTGTCAAGCTTTCTTGAGAAGACCATAGTAGGGTATTCCGAATTATTCGTATCGCAGCGCTTCTACAGGCTCCAGGCTTGCGGCCCGGTTGGCGGGATAGATCCCGAAGAACAGACCGACCGCCGCGGAAAAGAGAGTGGCCAGAGCTACTGCGTCAGCTCCGACCACAGGCGTAAATGCTGTGCCACTCGCCGCCGCGATCTGCCCCACAATGAACGAGATCAACCAGCCCAGCATGATTCCGATGATGCCGCCGATCAAACTGAGCAAAGATGATTCGGTGAGGAATTGTGTAAGGATGTCGCGCTTGCGGGCGCCCAGCGCCTTCCGTAAGCCGATCTCACGCGTGCGTTCGGTCACAGAGACGAGCATGATATTCATAATGCCGATGCCGCCGACCAGAAGCGAAATACCTGCGATGCCACCCAGGAAGACGGTCAGGATTCCGGTAATCGATGCAAAGGTGGTCAACAGGTCCTGCTGGGTGAAGATCGTGAAATCGTTCAACCCAACTTCATTACGATGACGGGTGTTTAAGATCGCGGTGATTTCCTCCACAGCCTGGGTAACAACTTCACCGCTCACAGCCTGCACAAAGATGATGTCCACACGGTCACTGTTCCCACGGCGGATGAGACGGGCCTGCGCTGTGGTAAAGGGAAGGATGGCCTGGTCATCCTCACTTCCAAACGCGCCGCCGCCCTTTGACTTCAAAACCCCGATCACGCGGAACGGCTGTCCCTCGATGCGTACGGTTTCACCGGTCACGCCATCGGGGTGCCCAAACAACGCTTCGGCTGTTTCCGGCCCTAAAATGACAACAGACGCCCGTCCAAGGATGTGTTCCTGCGTGATGAACTCACCCTCTGCCAGTTCGAGGTTTCGCACCTGGAAATATTCGGGGGTCACGCCAAAGATCTGCGGGGAGGCTTGTTCGCCGCCAAACGAAACGGTACCACTGCTCTCCAAAGCCGGTGCAACAGCCTCGATGGATGGAGCAGCAAACTGGTCGCGCAGCGCCTCGGCATCTCCCAGCGTTAGGGGCTTGGGATTGCGGAGGGAATCATCCGGGTTACCGCGGAAGACAAACAACAGATTCGTTCCGATACCGCTGATCGAGCCGGTAATGGACTCCTCTGCGCCCTTGCCTACTGCGAGCATGGCGATCACGGCTGCCACGCCGATCACAATGCCCAGCACGGTCAACCCAGACCGCATCTTGTTGCCGCTTAAACTTTCGAGCGCCTCGAGAAAGGCCTGCCAAATCGTCATGATGCACCATCCAGAAGTCCATCGCGCAAACGGATGACGCGCTGCGTCTGTTCGGCGATCGCAGGGTCGTGAGTGACGATGATCAGAGTGGTTCCAGATTCCCTGTTCAAATTAAGCAGGAGATTCATGATCTCCTTACCCACCTTCGAATCGAGGTTGCCGGTCGGTTCATCTGCCATGATGATCGCCGGGTTATTGACGATGGCGCGTGCGATCGCCACGCGCTGCTGCTGTCCGCCGGAAAGCTCGAACGGACGATGCGTCATGCGATCTTCGAGACCAACTGCCTTGAGCGCTTCGATGGCGCGATCGCGCCTGCCTTCCAGGTTCCCGGAATAACGCAGCGGCAATTCGACATTCGTAATGGCCGTCTGCCGCGACAGCAAATTAAAACTTTGAAAGACAAACCCGACCTTGCGATTGCGAATGTTTGCCAGCTGATCGTCGTTCAACGTCGCAACTGACTCCCCATCCAGAAAATAGTCACCGGCTGTGGGGCGGTCCAAACAACCCAGGGTATTCATGAGAGTAGACTTTCCCGAGCCGGAAGGTCCCATGATGGCCACCACTTCGCCGCGTCGGATCGTGAACGACACACCGCGCAGCGCCTGTACTTCCACTTCGCCCATAATGTAGACCTTGGTCAGGTCACGGGCTTCGATGACGTTCGACATGCCTGCCCCCATTAATCGAATCCACCGCGTGGGCCGCCGCCCGGCCCAAACTGGGCCGATGGCGGGTTGAGGATGACCAGGTCACCTTCCTTGATGTCACCCACTGCCACCACGCTCATCGTGTCAGACGAAGATCCAAGCCTGATCTCTTTCTTGACTGGCTGCCCATCGACCAGAACATAGACCACACGTTCATTTTCCACCAACCGCACCGCGCGGTTCGGAACCAGGATAACATCGTTCATCTCTTCGACGACGATGTTCACCGCGGCCGTCATCCCCGGGCGGACCGATGAATCGGCGTCCGTCAGCTCGACCGTTACTTTGAAGTTGACCACTCCACTGGCGACGGTGCCCGTTTGCGCCACTTCCACCACCTCGCCGTGATATTCCTTGTCGAGGATCGCATCGAACGTCAGCGTCACCGGTTGATCCACCTTGATACTGTTGATGTCTACTTCAGAGACATCCACATCGACGTACAGGCTCGTCAGGTCATCGAGGCGAAATGCCGTCGCTCCTGCAGCAACCTGGTCGCCGGGCAATGGGTGAGATTCAGTCACAGTGGCGTTAAAAGGCGCGAGGACGCGCGCCAGGTTGAGGGTCGCCTGAGCCGCTTCCACGCGTGCCTGAGCGGCAATGATCTCGGCAGTGTTGCCGTTTTTTAATTGGTCATACGTACGCTGGGCATCATCCAGTCTGGCTTGTGCGAGATCCAGGTCTTCCTGGGCCTTCTTCTTGGTTTCCTCGTCGGCATAGGCGCGGAATTGTTTCAAGACGGGAAATCGCTGTGTACCAACGGTTCGCCAAATGATCCGTTCCATGTGGATCTTGCCGTTGTTCACCTGCTTGTTCCAATTCTCTGCCTTGGTGAAGGCTTCCTGGGCGTCGCGTAATGCGATGACCGCTTCTGCCTCGGCCGTATTTGAACTCAGCAATTCATCCAGTTCCTTCTGTGCAGTTGCCAGATCAGCTTCCGCCAGGATAATGCTCTGCGGCAGCGATGTGCTCAGCAATGAAGCCAGCTCGTCGTCGGTACTGACCAGGTCACCGACCTTCACATGAGTTGCTTCCACCGTTCCCGCGGCCTGCCAGACCAACACTGCACTTTGCTTGGCCCGTACCGTTCCGGTGGCGCCAATGGTGGCCGTCAGGTTACCACGCTCGATCGTTGCGGTCTGATATTGTGACTCGGCCGCGGTCGCGTTGCGGCTGCGCACCACAAAAAACGCAGCGACCCCTACGACCAGGAGCACAAGGATGATCCAAAATGTTCGTTTTTTCAAAACTTGACGCATTGTTTTCCTCCGCGAGAGTACACCTCGTCAGGCAAATTCTATCGTGCCCGCGCACACTTATACCTTATAAATGTGAATTGCGGATGAAGGGCGCTTGGTAGAAAGAAACCTTTTTAGCCGCCGATTTCCGGGATAAGTCCACTTTATACGCAAAGGCACGAAGGACATTATGGTCTTCAAAATTCAGGAGCTGGACTATTTATCAAATGGTTTTTTACTTTCTTCGCGTGCTATGAATCCGTTTGAAATACCGCTGTCCACAGGAACTCTGAAGAGTTAACGTATGATTCGCCAGAAAATTCGGTTCTCACTCAATTTTGACGATCAGAATTCCCCAAATCTTATAATTCCCGTAAAGGATATATTCTTCCAAATGTGATGAATGTCGTCGGCATTGGTGACATTCAAGGCATGTGGGAGTGAATCAACTTTGGTATCATGATAGTGAAAATTTTCCTTTTCGCCAACGGAGGATTTGATGCAGTACATACCCAGTGAGACGCTGACAATCGATCGTAAGGCCCGTGTGAATATGCCCTTCCATGACCTGGACCTGCGACCTCCCGCGGAACGTCGCTGCGATTTCGGCGCGGTGGTGATCGATTTCAGCTCGGAGCGGGCCATGCTCGAAGCCGGGCGCTGCATTCACTGCCCAGACCCGGCTCCATGTATGCTGGCATGTCCGGCGCACAACGATATTCCCTCCGCCATGTGGCTTATCGAACAGGGGCGATTTTTAGAAGCCGCAAATCTCTATCACCAGACCAGTTCTCTTCCTGAAATCTGCGGGCGCGTTTGCCCACATGAACAGCTTTGCCAGGGTTCGTGCGTCCTGAATAAACATCATAGTCCGGTGTTGTGCGGCGAACTCGAAACCTTCTGTGTCGATTACAAACGACGCACCGAAGGACGCGTGATTCCGCTCGGTCAGCCAACGGGGAAGCGTGTCGCCATTATCGGCGCGGGACCGGCCGGACTGGGCTGCGCCGACCAACTCGTCCAGCGCGGACATGAGGTCACGATCTTCGAATCGAAACCCTCCGCCGGTGGACTGCTCGTGTATGGCATTCCCAACTTCAAACTTCCAAAAGATGTTTGGGCCGAGAAATGGGAGGAGTTCGAGCAGGCCGGTGTGAAGTTCGTCCCGGATACCTATATTGGAAAAGACAAAACCATCGACGATCTTTTCAATGAAGGGTTTGACGCGATCTTCATTGGCGTCGGCTCTGAGATCGATGCAAAAATGGAAGATACACCGGGAACAGACCTGCCCGGAGTCTATGAGGCAACCGACTATCTGATCCGCGGCAATGTGGATCCAGATCTGCTGCCGGAGAGCTTGAAAGCGCCCCTCATCATCGGCAGGAAGATCGTCGTGATCGGCGGAGGCGATACAGCCGCCGATTGTCTGCGGACCTCATTGCGACTCGGCGCGGAACAGGTCACCTGCCTCTACCGTCGCACCGAACGAGAAATGCCTGGCGGACGGAAAGATCGCAGCATGGCCCGCGATGAAGGAGCACAATATCGCTTCCTCACCCAACCGATCAAGTTCATCGCCGGTGAGGGCGGAAGACTGGCCGGCGTGGAATGTCTTGAAATGAAACTGGGCGAACCCGATAAAAAGGGCCGCCGCAAACCCGTCCCTGTGGAAGGCTCAAACTTCGTCGTCGAATGCGATACGGCTGTTCTCGCCCTCGGGTATTGGCCCGACCCGATCCTCGGCAAGACAACACCCAGCCTGGAAACCCATGACTGGGGACTGATCACAGCCGATAAGAACACCGGCGCCACGTCACGTCCCGGCGTTTTCTCCGGAGGCGATTGCGTCACTGGGCCCGATATCGTAGTGACCGCCATGACAGCAGGCCGCAGAGCTGCCTGGGCGATCGATGAATATCTGAAGCAAATGTAATCAAGATTCCCTTACGCTAACATTGCTCCTTTTGCCTGTGCAAAAGGAGCGATTCATTTAAGGCTATAATTCTCAACATGCTTTATCGTATCTTGCAGGTCATCGACTTTCTCGCCCTGGCCCTGGCGATCATCATCGCAACCGGAGGCGACACACCGCGATTCTCAGACAGTGCAGACCGCGTCCGCGTCCATACCCGCGAGATCGAGTTCGACTATCCCAACTGGGTATGGAATGCCACCTGGACGAAGCTCCAGCAAAGTGTCATCGGTGCACCATACATTTTTGAGCGCGGCGTCAATAAGGACATCCTGATCGATTATTTGCGGACCACAAATCAGTTGGTGCAAGCCGAGGCGATGATCGAGCAGATCTATGCCAACCCGGAGGTCACAGATAAAGAATCCACGAGTGCTGTGGTGCGCGCCCAGCGCGACGAACTTATCGAAAGACAAGAATCGCTGGCGCCGTTTGCCGAGGCCGGGTTACAAGCGCAGGTGTCTGAATCACTCGCAGAGTTCGGGCTCACCCTGGGAGGGCAGCCCATCCCGCCCGTGCTCTATCACACGTCATCGACACCGCTTGCATTAATCGTGGCGCCGCGCGATCACATCGAGCAGATTGCCAACATCTCGGTGCTGCCCACATTAACTCTCGACGAGCAGATCGCCCTCGAAAATCAAGTGAGCGAATCGCTGGATGTCTCTACACTGGTCGTGCCCATTGGCGGCGTGGGCGTCTATCCCACCATGGTGATGGAGACGACGAATCTGAGCTGGGTGCTGGATACCATTGCACATGAATGGGCACACAACTATCTCACGCTGCGTCCGCTGGGGATCAATTATTCGACGACGCCTGAACTGCGCACGATGAACGAGACGACAGCATCCATCGTTGGCAGCGAAATCGGGACATATATCCTGCATGAGAGTTTTCCAGAATTACTCGGCTCCGGGCCCAGCCGAAACCTGATCTCGTTTAACCTGCCGTTCCTCCCCGCCTACGCACAGGACGAGCCGCCCGCGTTCGACTTTCGCGCAGAAATGCATGAGACCCGTGTGACTGCCGATGAACTTCTGGCGCAGGGAAAGATCGCAGAAGCGGAAGCCTATATGGAGCAGCGCCGGCAGCTCTTTATCGAGCAGGGATACGTGATCCGAAAGCTGAATCAGGCTTACTTCGCATTTCACGGCGCCTATGCCGATGTACCCGGCGGCGCGGCCGGTGAAGACCCTGTGGGACCTGCCGTGCGCGCCCTGCGTGAGCAAAGTGCTTCCCTTGCCGACTTCGTCAACACGATTTCATGGATGACATCATTCGAACAACTTCAAGAGGCTATCAAGTGACAGTCACGACGAAACACACGGTCACTTGCAAGCACGGTAAGCAATGAAAAACCTTTTCACTTCTTTTGAGCTCCCAGGGCGCCATCTCGCTTTGCGGGACTTTTTACTTTTCACTTTCTACTTATTACTTCTCACTCTATCCTCCTGCACCCCTCCTCCCGCAACTACACCTGTAAACATTAACACCACACCAACACCTAAGATCATCATTCCCACACCTCCCTCCTGTACCGATATTGTTGCCGCGCCCACGCCGGGACCCGAAGTTCCCTCGGTGTTTCCGCCGGTAACTGATGCAGACCATGTACGCGGCGCGGCGAATCCAACGTTGACGGTGATGGAGTACAGCGACTACCAGGATCCGCGCAGCGCTCTGTTTGCGGAAACGATCGATCAACTGCTGGACGAGAATCCAGACGATGTGCAGGTGGTTAGCCGTATCTTTCCGCTGATTGCCGTCAATGATAAAGCCGCCCTGGCCGCGCAGGCTGCCGAGGCCGCTGCAGAACAGGGCAAATTCTGGGAGGTCCGTGACCTGCTTTACAACCAGCAGGCCAACTGGCTCGGCCTATCAGTTGCGGACTTCGAAAGTTGGCTCACCGCGCAGGTGTCGGCTTTCGGGATGGACGTGGAACAATTCCAGTCCGATCTGAAACGCGAAGACATCGTCGCCAGAGTCCAAAAAGCCTGGGAGGATGGGCAAGCCATGGGGCTGCCGGGGACGCCGCTGGTCCTCATCAACGGTCAAATCTACGGCGGACCGCGCGACATCGGCAGTCTCGATAGCATTTTGAAATTGATCCAGTTGGGTGAACGGCAGTTCGAGTCATGCCCGCCTGTTACCGTGCAGGCGACCCGGCAATATATCGCCACACTTCATACAGAGAAGGGCGATGTTGTGCTCCAGTTGTTCCCCAACAAGGCGCCGATCACCGTGAACTCGTTCCTCTTCCTGGCCCGCAATGGATGGTATAACGATATCACGTTCCACCGCGTGGTTCCCGATCTCTTCGCACAGACCGGTGACCCGAGCGGCACAGGCAAAGGCAACCCCGGCTATTACATCATCACCGAGATCGATCCATCACTCAAGTTCGATCGTCCGGGCGTGGTGGCAATGGTCAACTCAGGACCCGATACCAGCGGCAGCCAGTTCTTCATCACCTATGCTGCCACTCCTGATTTCGATGGACAGTACACCATCTTCGGGCAGGTCATCAGCGGCATGGATGTCCTTGGGGAGCTGACAGCCCGCGACCCGGAACCAGGCACCGTCATTCCGCCCGGAGACGAGCTGCTCAGCATTACCATCGAGGAAAAATAATGAGCGCATCCAAATCGCATATTCCATCCCTGCTGAGCGCCCTGCTATTCATCGTAGGCGCGCTGACGTTCTTCAGTGTGGCATTGCTCATGGCGGTCACCTCGCTGGGAACGGTCCTCGCTGGTGAAGACATTGGGGCGCAGCAGACCATTATCATGACCGTCTCGGCCTTTCAGGCATTGATACTGACCGGTGCAGCTTTTGTTTCCATTCAGCGTTTCCGCCAGAGCTCGTTTGCAGAAAAGGATTCATCGTTTAGCGTATCCGCCTGGCAGATCGTGAGCAGCTTTATCCTGACGGGCTTCGCACTCATTGTTGGATACTGGATCGTGCAGAGTGAGATCGCCAACTGGCTGCTCCTTCCCATCCTGACGTTACCCGCGGTGGTGCTTCCCTTATTCGTACTGCTTGGGTTCGGAATTCGCGGCCTCCCACTGGGGACGCGCTGGCAATCCTGGAATAGCTTTGGGCTTGCCATGACACTGGCTCCATTCATCCTCGTGTTTCTGGAGCTCTTCGCGCTGCTGTTTATCGCGGTGATCGTGGTGGTAGTTCTCATGTCGCAACCCGGGCTCGAGACGAAAATCCTGCAGCTCTCCGCGCAAATGGAATCGCTCGATCCGCAATCAAGGGCAGCCCAGGATCTGATCGCTCCATATTTGCTAAAGCCGGGAGTTATCATCACAGCGCTGCTCTACTTCGCCATGATCGTGCCCATGCTGGAGGAGTTGCTCAAGCCGCTCGGGGTTTGGTTCTTTGCCCGACGGCTTACTTCTCCTGCGCAGGGATTTGCACTGGGAGCGTTAAGCGGTTCTGCCTACGGATTGATCGAGACCCTCGGCGTCAGCGGGCAGACTGCGGACTGGTCCACGCTGCTGCTCAGCCGCATCGGCACAGGGGCATTGCACATCACAACGTCCGCGTTGATGGGCGCGGCCATCGTGTATGCGATCCGTGAACGACGTTACTTACGTTTGCTTTTCACGTATGCACTATCTGTTTCACTCCACGGCTTATGGAATACACTGGCGATCTTCTTCGCGTTTGCTACTATTTCGGAATACTTCGAATTGGAACATCCGCTCCGCGCATGGGCACTACCGCTGAACATCGGAATGGCGGTTTTTGCAGTGATCTTGTGTGGAATCCTTGTCTGGTCGAATCGAAGGATAAAGTCGACACTGCCTGTGTCCATCGTTGATGAACCTCTTGCACTGGAAAAGGAATTGCCGTAGCGCGCTTCACGAACCTGCCCCCTTGCCGTACGGCGGGATTTGCGGTGAAAAAATTTCTGCTTCTCTCAGAAACAGAAATGCACTCATGGTAAGATACTCCTCATGTCCGTAACTCCCTATTCATCCATCGCTCGCGACGGTGACCTGGCCCAATTGGTGGGCCTGCGTCACAAACATTTCATCGTCCCACTCAAAGCCGGCGCAAAATTTGAAACGCACCGCGGCATCCTGATACACGACGACCTGATCGGCAAACTTTGGGGCACGCAGGTTTTCAGTCACATTGGTTCGCCGTTCTATTTGTTACAGCCGTCGCTCGGCGACCTGCTCATCGACCTGCCGCGCACCACGCAAATCCTGTATCCCAAAGACATCGGTTTCATCTTCGTCACCATGGGGATCGGTCCAGGCAAAAAGGTGATCGAAGCAGGCACCGGCTCCGGTTCGATGACTATTGCTTTGGCGTATACGGTGGGAGAATCTGGACGCGTCGTCTCGTACGAAGTCAAACCAGATGTGCAGAATCTGGCCCGCAAAAATCTGACCCGCTTCGGGCTCGAATCTCGCGTCGACTTCAAGCTGCGCGACATCAACGAAGGCTTCGACGAATCGGATGCGGATGCCTTCTTCCTCGACGTGCCAAATCCATATGACTTCACTGCCCAGGTGCGCGGCGCGCTGAAGCCCGGTGGATTCCTGTGCTGCCTGATCCCCACGTTCAACCAGGTGGAAAAGACGCTGATCGCATTGCGGCAGAACAGTTACGCGTTCGTCGAAGTGTGTGAGATCCTGCTGCGCTTTTTTCAAGCGGAACCGAATCGCATCCGTCCCACCGATCGCATGGTGGCACATACCGGGTTTCTGGTCTTTGCACGAAAGGTCGAACCGAGCGAAGACCCGCGTGGAAAAGAGCTGGCAGAGGAAGTTGGCTAGAGGAGAACAGTATGCGCCGCATATTTCGCAGACATATCCGCAAGACACTTTCCCAAAACATCCCGCCTGTCTTACAGGAAGCAAATTTCGCCTTCGACAAAGGTGAATACGGACGTGCCGGAGAGCTCTTCGAGAATCTCGCCAGGGCCGCAGATGCCCGCGGCGGGCCGCGCGCTCCCATCTTCCACTTACAGGCCGGGCGGGCCCGCATCCTCGCCGGGCAAACCAGGTTGGGGATTCCTTCCCTCAAACGCGGACTCCAACTCCTATCGCAAGGCGGGCTGGATTTGAAGTATCGCCGCGCTGCACAACGTGTAATCGGTGAATTGGAATCGCGTGGTCTGAAGACTGAAGCCGCCGAGATCGCAGCATGGCTAAGAGAGATCGCGCCTACCAGAATTGAAGTTGACACGGAGCCGCCGCCTGCGAAGAAACCCGTGCTGCCAACACACTGTCCATCCTGCGGTGCAGTTGTGCGACCCGATGAAGTCGAGTGGATGGATGAGGTCACCGCCGAATGCGCTTATTGCGGCAGTCCCATCCGTGAATCCCAATAAATACGAAGGTCACTCAAGACTCGAAGGTTTAACACGGAGCACAACCGGAGGGCTTCCTTGAATTCTCCTTTGTGTAGGCCGCACGTTTCATGCAGTTTCAGAATCAAGCGTGCGGGGTGTACGTCGTGTCCTTAGTGTTTAAAAGAATGAATCTCACCGAAGAATACATTAGATTACGTCTAACCGAAGCCATTGAAGCCGCTGACCCATCGTCAGACGGGTATGCGGAGATCGATCTGAGCGATGACGCGCGTCTCAAATGCGCGGCGGTATTGATTCCACTTGTATGGCACGCCGACGAGTGGCATGTGCTCTTCACGCGCCGGACCGATAAAGTCGAATCACATAAGGGACAGGTTTCCTTTCCTGGCGGCGCTTGTGATGATGGCGAGACCACACCCGAACAGACCGCGCTGCGCGAAGCCGAGGAAGAGATCGGGCTGAACCCAGGCGATGTACGAGTGCTGGGCAGAATCGCCAACATGATCACCATTACCTATTTCCGTGTAACGCCGGTGGTGGGAGTCATTAGCTGGCCGACAGTGTTCCGCGTAGGAGAACACGAAGTTGCACGCGTGTTCACGATTCCATTGATGTGGCTGGCGAATCCTATAAACCGCTGGGAGTTCACGATGCCCGGCAGGAACCGGACGTTGATCGCCTATCATCCTTATGATGGTGAATTGCTCTGGGGCGCCACCGCGAGAATGACTGTGGATTTTTTGAGGGTGTTGGGGTTGTAACGTAAAAGACCTGACAGGTTTTGACGTGGCGCGGGTCCGGTATGTGCCTGCTCTCGGTAAACGACTGAGTCGATTATGGTTCCATGGAAACCTGTCAGCTCTCGTAGACATAAAAAAACTCCCCGACCGAAATCGGGGAGTTTCTGATTGACGAGAGAATTACTCTTCGCCTTCGTCTTCTTTCTTGCCGCGTTCCACAGAGAGTTCGGGTTCTCCAGAGGCTGGCGTAACGCCTTCGGCACCAGGGACTGCTGCAGCTTCCTCTTCCACCTTGGCAAAGGTCGCAACTGCCACCATGGTATCGGGGTCGTTGAGCAAACGGACGTTGTCTGGGACCCTGACTTCGCGTACACGGATACCTTCACCGGGTTTCGCAAGGACAGAAATGTCCACGTCAATGCGTTCGGGCAGGTCGGTCGGGAGACATTCCACTTCGAGCTGTTCCAGGTTCTTCACCAGCACAGCATTGAAATCCTTCACTGCTCCGGAAACACCGATGAAGTGGACGCTGACGCTTGTGCGGAGTGTCTCAGACATCGAAACAGTCAGGAAGTCCACGTGCAGCAGGCGGTTCTTGATGTAATCGCGCTGTTTCTCGCGCACCAACGCGGGATACTCTGTCCCGTCCAGATTGATCGTCACCAGGCTGGAAGATGTGACTTTTCCTAAAGCGAGCGACGCAGTGTGCGCATCCAGATTGATGTTGAGGGGCTCGGTGTGGCGGCCATAGATCACCGCCGGCAGCTTGCCTTCACGGCGCAGCGCCTTCACCTGTTTGCCGACTACATCACGTTTGGTTGCATTTAAAACGACTTTCTCCATCTTGACTCCTCGAGCGCCTCTCACCACACCTGCGGCGTGGTTACCTTCGCTCTTTAGAAAATAATTTGTAGCGGACGACTTCGCGAAGCACCCTGTAAAGGGTCAGTCGTCTATTACATTGACACAAAGCCGTCCCGCACCTTGCGCGGGACGGAAAAATCCAACGCGGCAGATTTTACCACAACTCTCGACGTCCGCGCTGAGCGGAGTGGCGCCTCAAGCGCCACGCAGTCGAAGCGCGATTGGTTGAGGCAACCCACGCTTCGACTGCGCTCCCACCTGCACTTGCATGCAGGTGCAAGTGTCGAAAAGCACTCGTCGCTCCGCTCAGCGCGGAGAGGTAGCGAGGGTATAATCCCTCCATCTCACTACAGGACAACTCATGCGCCGTTATTTACTGTTCACCGTCTTCATCTCTGGTATGACCACACTGGCCGCCGAGCTCGCCGCGGGACGCCTGATCGGCAACGTGTTTGGCACCAGTAATCTCGTCTGGGCAAGCATCATCGGCCTCATCCTCATCTACCTCACGCTTGGATACTTTCTGGGCGGCAAATGGGCTGATGCAAATCCCACGCCTGGAGCCATGTACCGTGTACTGGCGTGGGGCGCGTTCACGCTGGGACTCGTGCCCTACATAGCGGGGCCCGTCCTCAGGTCGGCAGCGACCGCTTTTGAAGTGCTGCAAGTCGGCGTTTTGGGAGTTTCCTTTGCAGCAGTGTTGATCCTGTTCAGTGTGCCGATCACGCTGTTGGGGACGATCTCCCCGTTTGCAATCCGCCTGTCAGTAGACGACACCTCGCGGGCCGGACAAATCTCCGGGCAGATCTACGCCATATCCACGTTAGGCTCGTTCATCGGTACGTTCCTGCCCACGCTGGTTACCATCCCTGCGATTGGAACGACAAGGACCTTCCTGTTGTTCAGTGTCACGCTGCTTTTCGTTGCATTGGCAGGGCTGGCACAGTTCGCCGGTCGTCGCGAAATGTTCAAGCTCTTGTGGATGCCCGTTCTGATCGCCCTGGTTGCCATTGTCTCTTCTGGGCAGGCGCTCAAGAGCAACAGCGGACAAGTGTACGAAACCGAGTCGGCCTACAACTACATCCAGGTTGCCGAGCAGAATGGTTTCACAATTCTGCGTCTGAACGAGGGACAAGGCATTCACTCCATCTATCATCCTGACGTATTGCAATATAACGGACCGTGGGATCAATTCCTTGCCAGTCCATATTTTTATGCGGGACGCAAACCGGCGAGCATCCAGCGCGTCGCCATCGTCGGGCTTGCGGCAGGAACGACCGCGCGCCAAATGACGGCTGTGTATGGAGATATTCCCATCGACGGATTCGAACTTGACCCCAGGATCGTTGAAGTCGGACAGAAATATTTTGGTATGACGATGCCAAACTTAAATGTAATCGTCGGCGATGGACGATTGAACCTGGAACGCAGCCCACACAAATACGACATCATCGCCGTGGATGCATACCGTCCACCGTACATTCCTCCACACATGACGACTCAGGAATTCTTCGAGATCGTCGCCTCTCACTTAGCCGACGATGGTGTGCTGACCATCAACAGCGCCAGCGTCCCCGGCGACCGGCGGCTCATCAATGGGCTTGCGACTACAATGGGAACGGTTTTCCCCTCAATATATACAGTTGACATTCCCGGTTCGCTGAACACGATGATCTTTGCCACCAGGCAGCCGACGCGGGCAGAGGACTTCGCCGCGAATCTCGTGGCTCTCTCCGCGGATCCGAACGTTCATCCGTTGTTGATCAATACCATGCAAACAACCTTCAGCGGTCTCCAATCTGGATATGAAGTTACCACCGTCTTCACCGACGATCACGCTCCCATCGAGTGGATCGTCAACGACATGGTGGTCCGCTTCATTCTAGGCGGTGGGACAGAGTATTTGCAGTAAATTCATCAAAGCCATGTCACCCTTCGGTCGCCAAGGGCGCTCTCTCAGGGTGACATGCCTAAGGTATTTTGTGCAGCAACAATTCAGGCCACATTATGAAACTACCTATTCTCCCCTGGCTCGTTACTCTTCTTATTCCTCTCTTCCTCATCGGGCTGGCGATCCGCGTATTGCTTTCGCCGATCTTCTACCGGACCGAATACAACATGCCATACTTCCCTCCAGATGATTACGGCTTCACCAAAGAAGACCGCTTGAAGTGGGCGCCATACGCAGTGAACTATCTCACTAACAATGCAGATGTTTCCTATCTTGGCGATTTAAGATTCGACGACGGCACCCCTCTCTACAACGAGCGGGAATTGAAGCACATGGTGGATGTCAAGGTGTTAACGCAGGGCGCGCTGCGACTTTGGTATGTATCTGTGGCATTCTTGCTCGCGCTCGGGGTGTGGGCCTGGTTCGGCGGTTGGTGGGACGGCTACCGGCTGGGATTGATGCGCGGCGGCTGGTTCATGGTGGGACTCGCTGTTACGATCGCGCTCATCGTGGTTGTCGGGATCGTCATTAATCCAAATATCTTTTATTCATTCTTCGTCTGGTTCCACAGTCTGTTCTTCGAAGGCGACTCGTGGCTGTTCCGCTTCTCCGATACACTCATTCGCCTGTTCCCCATCCGTTTCTGGCAGGATGCGTTCCTGTGGGCGGCGGTCATCGCCTTAGGCGGCGGCATTGCGCTGGGTTTGGGGTTAAGGACGAAGTGAAAGAGCCTTGCGAAGGTTGAATCATGAGTATCCAGGCTCCTCAAAACGAACCTTCGCAAGGCTAACGTTACAACCTGATGTATAATCGCGGCGAGGAGAATTGGAGAATGCCAGAGACGCTATCGCTTGAGAACAAAGTTGCCGTCGTGACCGGCGGATCGCGCGGCATCGGGCGTGCCGTTGCCATCGAACTGGCTGCCCGCGGCGCAGCGGTCGTCGTCAACTACAACAAGTCATCGGAGGCAGCCGATGAAGTGGTAAAGAAGATCGAAGACGCCGGTGGAAAAGCCGCGGCCTTCCAGGCGGATGTATCTGACTTCAAGCAAGCCGAAGCGCTGGTTAAATTTGCGGTCGAGAAGTTTGGCGACCTGCAGATCCTGGTCAACAACGCTGGCATTACAAAAGATATGGTCATCATGATGATGTCCGAATCAGACTGGGACTCGGTCATCACCACGAATTTGAAGTCCACGTTCAATTGCTCGAAAGCCGCGGTCAAACACATGATGCGCAAACGCACCGGACGCATCATCAACATGGCATCGGTGGCCGGGCAGATGGGCAACCCCGGTCAGACCAATTACTCCGCTTCCAAAGGCGGACAGATCGCCTTCACCAAATCACTGGCGCGTGAGATCGCAGCCCGCAATATCACGGTCAATGCCATTGCACCGGGCTTCGTGGATACCGAGATCCTGGACGCCATGCCAGCCCAGACACTCGAAGCCGCCCTCAAACTTGTCCCGCTGGCGCGCAAAGGAAAACCGGAAGAAATCGCCTACGCGGTTGCCTTCCTGGCCTCTGACCAGGCCGCGTTCATTACCGGGCAGGTGCTCGGTGTGGACGGTGGTATGGCGATGATGTAATTTTTCTCGCGCCGAGCGGAGGGTCGAATGGATTTAGAGACCCGTAGACGAAGCGCCCTTCGTCTGCGCTTCGCTCCGCTCAGGGCGATAGGAGCAAAAATGACCTACCCAAACACACAAGGAAAAACCACGGTCGCGCCGGATGTGCTCGTGACCATCGCGCGGCTCTCGGCATTGAGCGTACCGGGAGTCAGCCGTATGGCCAACGTGACCGGCGGCGTGAACAAACTCTTCAAGCGCGGCGTGCATGACGGCGTACGCATGGAAGTAAAGGACAATACAGTGTACGCAAACCTGTATTTGATCCTCAAAAAAGATGTCAATATCCGCGAAGTCAGCCGCAACGTGCAAAGCCAGGTGGCGCGCGCCCTGCAGGAAATGGTCAGTATGGATATCGGCGAGATCGAGATCCACATCGAAGATATTGATTACGAGGAACAAGAGGCATCGCCTGCATGAAACCCCGCACCAGGGCACGCTCCCTTGCCCTGCAAGTACTTTACGAAGTTGATATCGCAAACCATCCTCCCGGCGAAATTTACAAGCTGCGCCTGGAGGAGGCTCCGCTTTCTGACGAGCTGGCTGAGTTCGCCCGCCAGATCATATTCGGTATCATCCCCCTTACGACCACTCTTGATACTCTTATCAGCAAATACGCGCCCGAATGGCCGCTCGACCAGATCGCGGCCATCGACCGCAATATTCTACGCATGGCGTTATGGGAATTTGCGGTGTCGCGCGAGACGCCTCTCAAGGTGGCGATCAACGAAGCTGTGGAACTCGCCAAACTATACGGCTCCGATTCAGCGCCGCGCTTTGTCAACGGCGTGCTGGGCTCGCTGGCAGAGCATCAGCATGAAATTCACCAGGCGATCCAGAACTCATAACTATGGAAATTCTCGGCATTGGTGCGTCTGAACTCATTTTTATCATCCTGATCGCGATCATTGTGCTCGGTCCGAAGGACATGCAGAAGGCGGGCAAGACAATCGGGCGCTGGCTCAATCAATTTGTGCGCTCCGATGGATGGAAGGCGTTACAGCGCGCTTCGAAGGAAATTCGCAATCTTCCCACCAACCTGATGCGTGAAGCGAATATCGAAGAACTGCAGAAAATAGACCGGGACGTTCGCAACAGCATCGACCCGCGACGTCAGCCGCCCGTTTCTTCTGAAGGCCCCAATCCTTCGGCTCCGCTCAGGACCGGCTCGCCGCCGCTCACACCGTCCCGAAGCGGTGTTCCTTCGGGAAACCCAGCCGGGACTCCGCCTCAGCCCTCCGCCGATAACCCAGAGACCGACGATCAAAAATGAAAACGTTCTTTCGAGGACTCTGGCGGGTAATTACATTTCCATTCTGGCTGCTCTTCACCATCATTGCCTTCCCGTTCAAGCTGATCAGACGCGCACTCAAATTCCTGAACACGGATGTGGATGACCGTCCGATTCTGGATACGTTCTCCACGCTGGCTACCGAGGAACAGGCCCGCGCCAGTTTCTGGGATCACATCGAAGCGCTGCGTATGCATCTCTTCCGAATGTTGATCGGGCTGGCCATCGGCGTAGGGATTTCATTTTATTTCGCAGTTCCACTGATGGAATATCTCGCCGTTCCCGTCGGAGGACTCGAAAAGCTGCAGGCGATCCAGGTCACCGAAGAGATCGGCGTCTTCATGCGCGTCGCACTAGCCAGTGGGATCGCGCTGATGCTGCCGTACATTGCCTTCGAGATCTGGCTCTTCGCCGCACCGGGACTCACCTCACGAGAAAAGAAAAACACGCTGGTCGGAATCCCGCTGGCCACGATCCTGTTTCTCAGCGGAATGGCATTTACATTCTATGTCTTGATCCCGGCGGCGCTCCCGTTCCTGGGAGGCTTCACCGACATCGCCCAGAACTGGACCGCTGGTGAATATTTCGGCTTTATCACCGGGCTGATGATCTGGATCGGTGTTTTCTTCGAGTTTCCGCTCGTCATTTATCTGTTGACGTCCATCGGACTCGTTCAACCGTCGATCCTGGCCAAACAATGGAGGCTGGCAATTGTGATCATCGCGATCCTGGCTGCGACCGTCACTCCCACCATTGACCCGGTCAATATGGGACTCGTGATGCTGCCGATGTCGTTTCTGTACTTTGTCAGCATTGGGCTGAGTTACGTCGCCTACGCCGGGCGGCGGAGGAACCTGGCAGCCAGAGAGCAGTCCGTTTAACGGATTCGGTAATCGGCTTGAAGCGAAGCGCAGAGGAACGCCGTGCTATCTGCGCGAGGAGAGAAATGAAATCACATTTTGTTTTTACGCGTCCCATTCTTGCATTCATTGTCATCCTTGCACTGACGAGCCAGTCCTGTGCTCTCTCGCTGCTGGAGTGGGAGTGGCCGCAACTGCCGGGCACACCGTCCACGCCTTTGCCGAGCGGGCCGTCACCTACACCGATGCCGCGCTCACAGGTGCAATTCACAGTACGCCTGCCTGAGCCTCTGCCGGCGGGAGAAGTGCTGGCATTGAGTGTAGTCGACGAAGTCACCGGGCTTGCCCTCAATCCGGTCGACTATCAAATGAACGCCATCGATCCTGCCACCTACACGGCGACGCTCCCGATCCCCGACCAGGCACTGCTCAAATATCGTTACATCCGGCGCGGCGCGGGGGTGGTGATCGAAGATACCAACACCGATACGCCGATCCGTTATCGCATTGTTCACATCAATGGGCCGATGCAGATCGTAGACACGGTCAGCGGTTGGTCAGATCGACCCGTCAGCACGCTATCGGGAAATATCTATGGAACGGTGCTCAACAGCGATACCAGCGCGCCTGTGCCTGGCATCCTGGTGACTGCCGGCGGCGCACAAACACTCACCGATTCTGCCGGGCGCTTCGAGCTGATCGGTTTGCGCGGCGGGACTCATAATCTTGTGGCGTATTCACTCGATGGTTCCTTCCAGACATTCCAACAGGGTGCAACCGTTGCCGAGAACCAGGGCACGCCAGTACAGGTGACGATGCGGCCGGCACAACTGGTGAATATCATTTTCACCGTTACGGTGCCCGATTCCACACAGAGCGGTGTCCCTCTGCGATTGGCTGGAAACCTGCTGCAACTTGGCAACACATTCTCCGATGTGAGCGGCGGGTTAAGCACTGTCGCTGACCGCATGCCGGTGCTCACGCCGCTGCCGGATGGACGTTATTCCGTCTCGCTGTTTCTGCCGGTGGGCGCGCATGTGCAATACAAATATACGCTGGGCGATGGATTCTGGAATGCAGAGTTCGCGGTCAACGGTCAGTACATGCTGCGTGACTTGATCGTCCCGGCTCAGAACACCACCATCACAGATGCAGTACAGAGTTGGCAGGCAGGACCGAGTGCGCCGATCCTCTTCGAAGTGACCGCGCCACCATACACGCCCCCAACAGACATCGTCTATATCCAATTCAATCCATACGGTTGGACGCCGCCGATTCCAATGTGGTCGCGCGGCAACAACCGATGGGGATACAAATTGTACGGACCCTTGAACATGCTCGGCTCCTTTGGGTATCGTTACTGTCGCAACGCGCAATGCAATGCGGCCGACGATGAGCAGACCGGCGGAGAAGCGTCGCGCGGCAGGAGTGTGTCAGCAAGCATTGCACCGCAGGACATCGTCGATACGGTCAATCAATGGACCTGGCCGCAAAAAGCGCCCATACCCACTCTGGTCTCCACGAACATATCCTCGCGCGGCACAGGTTTCTTCGCGGGTGTCGAGCTCCAGTCCTATAACGATCTGGCGAATCCGAACTTCAGTGCGCTGGCGCTGCAAAACATCCAGGCCATCGGGTCGAACTGGGTGACATACACTCCATCCTGGACGTACTCGCGTAATCACCCGCTGATCTTCGGGGCGCTGCCCGGGCGCGACCCGTTCTGGTCTGATACGGTGGGGCGCGTGGCGCAAGCGCGGGCGCTCAACTTGAATGTGGCCCTCTTCCCCCAGCCGCGCTTTGCCACCACTGCAAACGATTTCTGGAGGTCGGCGCCGCGTGATTCGGTCTGGTGGGATACCTGGTTCAATCACTACCGCGCTTTCATCATCCACCACGCAGACCTGGCGACTGCCAGCGGTGCGCAGGCCATCATCCTGGGCGGTGATTGGATCGGACCGGCTCTTCCCCAGGGGAGAATTGCCGATGGCACCCCAAGCGGAGTCCCCGCTGACGCCGAGACACGCTGGCGAAACATCATCGCCGAAGTAAGACAGCACTTCCGCGGCAATGTGCTCTTCGCGCTGCCCTACACCTCAGAAGATGTTGTTGCCCCGATCAGCGTATTGCAGGATAGCGACGGCGTTTACCTGCTTTGGTTCGCGCCGTTGAGCGCTTCGGCGAACCCCAACAAAGCGGATATGCTTGCCGAAGCAGGACGCCTGCTCGATGAGAATGTGGCGCCCGTGCAGACTCAGGTGAACAAGCCCTTTATCATCGCGTTGTCGTATCCGTCTTCCAACTATTCTGCCACCGGGTGTATTCCCGATGGAAGCAATGGCTGTCATGACTGGTCTGCGCTGAATCAACCGAACGCGGACCTGAGCACCGTCAGCCTGGACCTGCAGCAGCAGTTCGAGATTTACGATGCCATGTTCAATGCAGTGAACGCGCGGTCCTGGGTCAGCGGCTTTGTAAGCCGCGGCTATTTTGCGCCGGCCGCATTGCAGGATAAGTCGGCTTCGATTCATGGCAAGCCTGCCGCAGACCTGTTATGGTACTGGTTCCCGAGGCTGTTGGGAAATGTGAAGTAGTTTCCATGTCGTTGCGAGCGGAGCGAAGCAATCTCCTCGTCACTGCTGAACATGAGATTGCTCCCGAAGGTCGCAATGACGGAATAAAATGAGAGGCGTTCCAGAGGGCGTCTCTTTTTATGTCCATCTGTGTTCTATCGAATCATCATTCCACGTTCGCCGGAGGAACAATGAGAAGAGTTGGATCATTTTTGAAACGGGGAGCCATTGCAATCGTCGTGCTTGCTGTCATCGCAGGGACAGGCGGAACATACTATTTCAAGAGTTATCTGCCCAACACTGTTGCGCCAAAGTCATTTCCGCAGGTCGATGGAGAGATCCAGCTCGAAGGTCTAAATGGACAGGTAGATATCTACCGCGACCAAATGGGGATTCCTCACATCTATGCCAGCACCGAACATGACCTGTTCTTTGCGCAGGGGTACGTCCATGCGCAGGAACGTTTCTGGCAGATGGATTTTTACCGTCATGTCGGCCAGGGCCGCACATCAGAGATGTTCGGCAAAAGCTCGGTTGAGAATGATATGTTCCTCACCACGCTCGGCTGGCGCAGGGTCGCGGCCGTGGAATATGAATCGTTCAGCCCTGAATCGAAAGCCATTCTGGAGGCTTATGCCGAAGGCGTCAACGCGTATCTGAAAGATCATGATGGCGATGCAGTAAGCCTCGAATATGCTGTACTTGGACTCTTGAGTCCCGATTACCAGATCGAACCCTGGGAGCCCCTCGATACCCTTTCCTGGACCAAGGCGCTGGCATGGGACCTGCGCGCCAATATGGGCAAAGAGATCGAACGGGCCGTCTTGCTCAAAACGCTCACATCTGAGCAGCTTACAGAACTCTATCCACCGTATCCGAACGATCATCCTGTGATCGTCAATACGCTGGGTGGAACAGCGGCGAGCGCATCGCTGCCCACACAGACTGTCAACATTCCCGACGAAACGCTCGCCGCACTGGAGTACAACGTTTCACTCCTGGATAGTGTGCTGGGTCCGCTCAGCGATGGAGTGGGGTCCAACTCGTGGGCGGTTTCCGGTGATCTTTCTGCGACAGGTATGCCGCTGCTGGCAAACGATCCACATTTAGGGATTGCAATGCCGTCGATCTGGTATCAGGTTGGTATGCACTGCCGGCCCAAAACCGAAGCGTGTCGGCTCGAGATCGCTGGGTTCTCGCTGGCCGGCGCGCCGGGAATCGTCCTCGGGCACAACGATCGTATCGCTTGGGGTCTTACCTTTGCGCTCGGGGACGTCATGGACCTGTTCATCGAAAAGGTGAATCCAGAGAATCCGAATCAATATGAGATCGACGGAAAGTGGGTGGATTTCGAAACGCGCACAGAGACAATCCTGGTGACGGGCAGCGACCCGGTGGAGATCATCGTTCGTTCCACGAGACATGGCCCGGTCATCTCCGATACGTACGGTCCACTCAAAGATAAGGGCGATCCGCGGGATGAAGAGTTTATCCCATTCAAGGAACGAGCCGGAGTCGAGCTTCCGGAGCACTATGTCATTGCCCTGAGCTGGGTCGCTTTACAGACGGGCAATCCGCTCGAGGCGATCTTCGGATTCAACAAGGCTCAAAACTGGGATGAATTCCGCCAGGCGGCAAGTCTGTTTCATACGCCCGGTCATAACTTGTTGTATGCAGACGTGGATGGAAATATCGCCTATCAAACATCCGGGGATCTGCCGATCCGCAAGAAGGGTGACGGTACAATTCCGGTCCCAGGTTGGAACAGCGAGTATGAGTGGATCGGCTTTATCCCATTCGACGAGTTACCGTACACGATCAATCCTGCCGAAGGATTTATCGCGCCGGTCAACAATCGGATCGCAGGTGATGCTTACGATCATTTCCTGACCGCCGATTGGGATTATGGCTTCCGGGCACAACGCGCCCTAAAGTTGATCGAGGAGAGCACCGACAAGTTCGATATTGCCTACTTCCAAAAGATGCAGGCGGATAGTTATGATGCCAGCGCCGCATGGATCGTTCCGATCCTACTGAATGTAAAGCTCGATGACACACACCTGGAAGAAACACGTCAGCTTCTCGATGGCTGGGATTATCAGGCACGCGCCGACTCAGCCCCGGCTGCGCTTTACGAAGTCTTTTGGAAGCACTTGCTCGCAAAAACATTCAATGATGATCTGCCGGAACGCTACTGGCCGTCTGGTGGAGACCGCTGGTTCGAAGTGATGCGCAGTGTGGATGAAACGAGCAGGTGGTGGGATGACAAATCTACACAGGATCGCGTGGAAACACGTGATGAAATATTTGTGTCCGCATTTCGTGACGCCGTGTCTGAACTGGAGAAAACGCTAGGCAAGGACTCGTCACAATGGAGCTGGGGAAGCTTGCATGGTAGTGTGTTCCGAAATGCATCTTTGGGTAAATCGGGCGTTGGCTTGATCGAAGACCTGTTCAACCGCGGGCCATTCCCCACTGGTGGCGGCCCGTCCATTCTCAACGCAACATCATGGAACGCAGTGGAAGGTTACGAGGTGACCAACCTGCCTTCAATGCGCGCTGTTTATGATATGTCAGACCTCAATAACTCTGTAACTGTCCACACGACCGGTCAGTCTGGTCATGCCTACCACCCACATTACATCGATATGGCCTCGATGTGGGCAAATCTGGAATACTATCGGATGTGGTGGGATGAGGGATCTGTTACAGATAACGCCGAGGCACATTTGACCTTACAGCCGAAGTAGTGCATTCGTCAAAAATAGGACGAGACTTTTGGTCTCGTCCTATCTGTTAAGTACAACTGCCAATACTGAAAATGAAATCACGCCCAGGTAACTGAACAGCAGATCGATCAGATCGAAGGTCCTATCGGCAAAGAATTGCTGCGAGAATTCCTCAAGACCGATCAGCATGGCAAGGATCAGACCACATTTAACGGCCAGCAGGTTCCGGCTTTGGGTGGGACGCGTGCGGAATAGTGTCAGGTCGATGAGCATTGTCAGAATCCCATACAGGAGGAAATGTCCCGCCTTGTCTCCCCAGGGTACTTTGTAAACAAAGCCAACATATTGCGCCAACATTCCTGCATCGGCCAGGATGATGACAAGCAGAATAAATAACGTGAAGAGGATCGCAAGCCACTTCATAAAAAAAGAGACGCCTTATGGCGTCTCCATCTTTGCTTTTTCCATTTGCATTTCACGCCGTGCTTTCCAGGCTTCCCAGACGGCGGGTAAAACCGAGATCACGATGATGGCGATGATCACCAGTTCGAAGTTCTTCTTCACAAATTCAAGATTGCCAAAGAAGTAACCAAGCAGGGTAAAGGTGAGCACCCAAACGATGCCGCCAAACACATTGTACGAAAAGAAATATCCGTAAGACATGCGCCCCATGCCTGCCACGAACGGCGCAAACGTGCGCACGATTGGTACAAAGCGAGCCAGGAAGATCGTCTTGCCGCCATGCTTCTCAAAGAAGGCATGCGTGCGGTCGAGATATTCCTTCTTTACCCATTTGACGTTATAGGCCCGGTCGCCCATGTAGTGACCGATCCAATAGTTAACCGTATCACCGGCGATTGCCGCAACGATCAGTAATACGATCAATAACCAGACATTGAGGGAGCCTAACGCAGCAAATGTGCCGGCGGCAAACAGGAGTGAATCGCCGGGCAGAAAAGGTGTTACGACAAAACCGGTTTCCATGAAGATCACGAGGAACAGAATGCCGTACGTCCATGCCCCATATTGCTGGATGATACCCGCCATGTATTCGTCGAGATGCAAGAAGAGATCGAGAAGAAATTTGAGTTGTTCCATGCAAAAACCTTTAGTTTGAATATTTTCAAAGCAAAGCCCTGCGAGGAGATCCTTCGGGCGCTGCCCTCAGGACAAGCCTTCGCAAGGCTTGACCAGAATTCATGATAGGCGGGATATTATACCTTGCTTTCCATATTCACTTCGACGCGGCTCAGCCAGTCGCCCAGGATCAGAGCCACAAGACTGCCTATGGAAGAAAGTCCCAGGTTCATCCCGCCGATCGGGAAAAAGATCCACCCGCGCCACAGCCCGATCAGATGCCCGGCGACAAAGCCTGTCACACTCAACGCCAGATAAAACAGCAATCGCCAGCCCCCCCCACCACGTACCAAATGATAGAAGGTACCATAGAACAAGGCGATCAACAGCGCCAATAATAAAGTTGGAAGCGTCATTGTGAGCATGGTGAACCCCTTTCAAGAATGACCCAGCGGACCAAATGTCAACCGCTATAGAAGTTCGGCCGCTTGCGATGAGTAAACACTCAAATAGAAAACTCTTTTATTATACGTGTGCGCATCTCCGTCACGAGATCAAATCTCTTTCTCTCCTTCTTGGCTACACGCAAAACTTAAAGGATAATCCCACCACCGAGCATGAGATCATTCTGGAAGAAGACTGCCGCCTGCCCGGCTGTGATGTCTCTCTGCGGCGCATCAAACTGGACCCGGGCCTGCCCGCCCTCTACCGGCGTGACCGTTGCCCAGGCCTCCTTCGCGGTGTAGCGGATCTTGACCTCGGCGCGGAACGGATCCACGGGCGCCTCCCCGCTCACCCAATTGACGTCGCGGGCCGTCAGCTCGTATGAACCGAGTTGCTCTTGTGTGCCAACGACCAATGTATTCGTGACGGCATTCTTTCCAAGCACATACAATGGGACTGGCGAGGCCACGCCCAATCCCTTGCGCTGGCCGATGGTGTAATTTGCCAGCCCGTTATGTTCTCCCAGCGCCGTGCCGTCGCGCGTGACGATCTGCCCCGGCTGCAGAATTGCGGCCGCATTACGCTGCAGGAAATTTCGATAATCCTCACCAGCCAGAAAGCACAGGTCTTGTGAATCTTTTCGTGAGGCAGTTGGCAAGCCATAGCGCTCAGCAATAGCACGGATCTCCGGCTTGGGATACTCGCCGACTGGGAATAAGGCGTGCTTCAACTTCTCCTGCGTCAGCACATGCAATACATACGACTGGTCTTTGCTCCTGTCCACCGCGCGTAAGAGCTCACACTTTCCACTTTCCAATTTCCTAGCTCGCACATAATGCCCGGTTGCCATGAAGTCTGCGCCAAGTGCGAGTGCGTGGTCGAGTAGAAATGTCCAGCGGATCTGGCGATTGCAGATCAGACATGGATTGGGCGTTTCCCCGCGCGCATATCCATCGAGAAAGTATTGCACCACGGTGTTATGGAAAACATCCTTGGCATCGACGACATAAAAAGGAATATCAAGCTTCGCAGCAACTCGGCGCGCCTGCCCCATCGAGTCGGGAGTACAGCAGCGATTCGAGTCTTCCTTGCCAGGCTCGCTCCACAGACGCATCATCATTCCGATAACATCATAACCCTGCTCCTTGAGCAAGGCGGCGGCGACTGAGGAATCTACTCCTCCAGACATGGCGACGACAACTTTGGGCATGGGTGGTTATAGGTAAGAAGTAAAAAGTAAGAAGTAAGAAGTAAGAGGTAAGAAGTGATGCGCTCAGCAGGTTAGCCGCCGAGCTTGCGGGCTTTTTCTACGAGCGCGGGCAGGATGGTCAGGAATGATTCTATGTTCTCGGACGTTGTGTCTTTGCCAAGTGTTACACGGAGTGATCCTAAACCCCAGGCGCGGGTGAGACCGATGGCATTCATCACCTCGCTTGGCTCAGGGTTACCGGTTTTACAAGCGGAACCAGAGGAACAGGCATACCCGGCCGCATCAAGCAGGGTCAACAGCAGGTTTCCATCCACATCTTTGAAGGCAAAACTGGCGTGATGTGGAAGCCGCGATTGCATGTCACCTGTTAACTGGGAATCAGGAATACTTTCGAGAACAGCGCCGATGATCTTATCGCGAAGCGGGCGGACATGAACAGTCCGCTCTTCGCGTTCCTCGTTTGTCAATCGCAGGGCTTCGGCAAAGCCAACAATGTACGGCACATTCTGCGTACCGGCGCGCAGGCTGAATTCCTGCCCCCCACCAGTGAGATGGGAGATCAACGGCGTCCCCTTGCGCACGTAAAGCGCGCCGACGCCTTTTGGCCCATAAAACTTGTGCGCGCCCAGTGACATCATATCGACGCCAAGCACCTGAACATCCACAGGCAGATACGCGGCCGCCTGCACTGCATCGGTATGGAACAGGACGTTGTTTGCACGGCAGATGGCAGCGATCTCCCTGATCGGATTGATGGTCCCAATTTCATTGTTCGCATACATGACTGAAACGACCGCGGTATCGTTACAGATCGCCCCGGCGACGACCTCGGGTGTCACACGTCCATGTGAGTCCACATCCAGCCATTCGACCAGAAAGCCCTCATGTTTTTCAAGATGCTTCACTGTATTGGTGACTGCCGGGTGCTCTGCGCGCGCGGCCAGGATCCACTTTGCGCCGGTCTTTTCGCGCATGGCATAGGCGGCGCCGCGGATCGCAAGATTGTCTGATTCGGAACCGCACGAGGTAAAGATGACTTCGTCCGGCGCGCAATTTAGGATGGTGGCCACAGTTTCGCGCGCCGAGTCGACCGCAGCTTCGGCAACCTGTCCATAACGGTGAACAGACGAGGGATTCCCGAACGAGGCGGAAAAATAGGGGTTCATCGCGTCAATTACGCGCGAATCCACGGGAGTTGTCGCAGAATAGTCCAAATACAGCATGTAAAAGATTATAACCGCTGCCTTGCAAGCCGTAGGAAATATGTGGGATATTCGTATGTTAAGGATAGGGCAAAACACAGGTAAAATAGCGGCTCTTTTGGAAAGGAGTATGAATGCTTAAAAATCGATTAAAGAGGGTGCACATATTGTTGCTTGCAGGGGCGCTACTGATCGCGTCCTGTGGGGCAGGCGCGGCCGAGGGGACAGTTACCCCGACGCAGAGCGTCAGTGAAATCCAGACTAAGGCCGTGGGAACATTTTCTTCGGCTCTCACGCTGACCGCGCTGGCCGAACCATCTGAAACGCCTACCTCCACGCCGGCGCCCACACTTCCACCGCTGGCAACCAGCACACTGGGAACTCCATTTAGCGGGACCACGCCCGGGGTCCCGGTGAGCGGCGGGGCCGGTTCATGCTATGCGCTCACGTTCGTCAAAGACATCTCGATCCCTGACAACACACAGATGGATCCGGGTGAGACGTTCACCAAGACCTGGCAGGTTCTGAATTCCGGTACATGCGCATGGGATGCGGGCTTTAAGTTCCAGAACACAGGCGGCAATGCGATGGGCGCTACCGCGTTGACATTGCCAAGCGCGGTCCCATCCGGCGCGACATTCGATCTGTCGGTCCCCATGACTGCGCCGAATGCGGCAGGCACGGTACGCGGCAACTGGCGCATGTCCACCGCTGGTGGGGAATTCTTTGGTGATGAGGTGTTCGTCGTGATCGTGGTCGGGAATGCCACGGCAGCGACGAGTACTACTGGTGTGTCCACATCCACATCCACGCCGACTTCTACAACACCAGCAGTACCATAATGCAATGATTTTGGAGTCAAGGAGTTGCTCCTGTCTTTCGGACGGCATACCCACAGGGCACGATGAGTCGTCCGACTCCAAAATAAACTTTGTGATGTATTGAAATTAAAAATGCCAGCAACAGTGCTGGCATTTTGATTTCCTGCTGTGAGACATGAATGTCGCAATACGAATAATTAGAACACTTCCAATGTGCCGCGGCGTTTGGCGATGACTTCGAAGGAAGTAAATAAGAGATAGCCAAGCACACCGTATAAGAGACCGATCCCCAGCTCGCCGAGCAGCAACGGTGTGATGTCTGCAAAACTGGAACCCTGTACCAACAGACGCGCGGCGCTGATGCCGCGGGTGAGTGGCAGGCTCAATGAGATGAGCTGCACCCAGGCGGGCATTTGCTCCATGCGGACGTTGGCGCCCGAGAAGATCAACAGCAGGAAGTACACGAAGTTGTTCACGAACATCACGTTGACGGTGATCAGCGCGATGCTTCCCAACAGGAGCCCTAATCCGCAGGTGCTGATCGTAGTGATGACGATCGTCAACGCCAGGGCTGGAATATTGGTGTTGGAGAGATCCAGCCCCATCAGAATAACTCCCCATGTGAATGCAATGATGACACCCAGCGTGCCATCCATGATGTTCATAAAAGCGCGTCCCATGAATACCACCAGTCGATTGGCGGGCGTGCCAAAGATGTAAGCCAGCGTGCCGCTGTCACGGTCGCCGCCGATCGACATGGTCATGCCGTAGATGCCACTCACTGCCGCGATCTGTAACGCATTGCCGACGATGTAATACGCAGCGTTGGCAGAGCCTGTGGCGTAGGTTCCCAGATAGACAAAGAAGAACATCTGCGCCAGCGGCATGAGGATCTTGGACGCCATATATTGGATCGGGCGCATCCAGTGGAACAGGGCAATGTAGGATAACAATGCTCCCTGCCAGAAGAGACGGAGGTTGTTAGAGAGTGTACGCATAAAGATTAGTCAATACCGAGTATCCAATGGCGCTTCGACTGTGTGGCGCTTAAGGCGCCACTCCGCTCAGCGCGGGAACAGTTACTCCATTCCCAACGTTGCATCGGCGCGGGCTTTGTAAAGCATCAGCTTGAACAAGCGTGAGGCGATGAGGAGATCCACGAACGAGAAGAACAGCATCATGGCCCATGCGGCAAGAGTTTGATTCAATGAAGCGCCACCTGTCGATGTCCCATGCAAAGCGACGGCTGCCCAATACGGAGGCAGCAGATACGAGACCGGGGTTGTCCAGCCGGGCAGCAGGGCGATCGGGAACAGGAATCCGCAGAGGACGTACACGGGGAATTCCATGGCATTTTGCCATGCTCTCACGCCAGGGTTCATCACAAATATAGGTGCGATGATCAGACCAAAACTGACGAAGGCGATCACAGCCAGGAACACCGATACAATGAATAACGCAGGCTGTTGAATCGCAAGCGAGTAATGAAATGCGAAGGCGGCGATGAAGTACCCGATGACCATCGACACTAACGATTGGACCACGTTGGCGAGATTCTTCCCAAAGACAATGACTTCGAACGGCGTAGGGACCGCCACTAACGATTCAAGCGTTCCCGACCAGCGCTCGGCAGTGAGGCTGTTGCCAGAGATGAAAAGCAGGCTCGACCACAATCCTGTGAGTCCGCTGCCGACCACGACGAACATGGCTGCATCGGCGCCCTTGTCTTTGAGCATCCATAATCCCAGCACGGCGATGATGATAGGCTGAAAGAGAACTGTGAATACGATGAACCCGTCGGTCATTTGCTGACGCATGGTCATTTCGGCAACCGTAAGGATCGTACGCCAATATTTGAACAAAGCTTTGACGTTCATGCGCTGCTCCCCACCAGACGGACATAGGCGTCCTCAAGGGTTGGTTCACGCACTACCACGCGTCCGACGCGTTGACCTTCGATGGCTCCCATGATATCGGGCACAGCCTCTGCCCCGCGCGTGGTCTGCACAAGCAGCATTTGTTTCTGGTCGTGGTCCTCTACAGACAGCGCATCTACAAACGGGAGCCGGCGGATCTTTTCCAGGATGGCGCCCGGCAAACCGAACGTCTCCACTTCTACCACATTCATATCGTCCACTTTGGATTTAAGCCCGCTGGGGGTATCGAGAGCGATGATGCGCCCATGGTTGATGATGGCGATGCGGTCACACAGCGCGTCGGCTTCGAACATGTAATGCGTGGTGAGCAGGATCGTTTTCTTCTCAGATTGCAGGTTGAGGATCACCTGGCGAAACTCACGCGCGCCGACCGGGTCCAACCCCAGTGTGGGTTCATCGAGAAAGAGGATGTCGGGGTTATGCAGCAGCGTGCGTGCAACGTGCAGGCGTTGTTTCATGCCACGCGAGTAGCCCTGCACTTTTTCATCGCCGCGTCCATTCAGACCGACCATGTCGAGCAGATACTCGATGCGTTTTTTGGTGTGATCCGGGTCCAGGCTATAGAGACTCGCAAAATAGCGCAGGTTATCGATCCCGGAGAGACGCCAATATAAGCCGCGCTCGCCGCCGAAGATAAATCCGATGCGGCGGCGGACTTCATCCGCCTGGGTGACCACGTCAAATCCTTTAACGGAAGCAGACCCCGACGTTGGAATGAGAAGCGTGGTCAACATCTTGGTGGTGGTCGTTTTGCCTGCGCCGTTGGGTCCCAGCAGCCCAAATAACTCCCCCTCCCGAATGGCAAAGGAGACATCTTCCACGGCCACGATCTCGCGCGTCGTGCGCTTGATCACCCCAATGCTTGAAGTAAAAGTCCGGCGCAGATGTGAAACCTCGATGGCGTTCCCTGTAGTGCTGTGCATTCAACTCCTTGGAAATGGTGTAAAAGATTGTACACGAATTCAGATCGATTTCCGCGCATGTGAAAATTGGAACTTATTGTCTGAAGACCTCAAAAATTGCTCGTAGCAGCATGGCAGTTCAATCGTTATATACCCTAGAAACATCCCGCTAGTTACGAGATGTTCCCAATCGTCGAAGGCATGTGCCACTGCCCTGCTCGATTGCGATGGCACATGCCTGAGACAATGATCCTGATTCTACAAGAAGAAAGGAAGAATGATATGACACTCGAAACTATTTTGATCTGGGTCGTGATCGGTGCAGTTGCTGGTGTTCTTGCGCAATCGATGGTCGGCGGAACCCGTGGCGGACTGGGTACTGCGATCTTAGTCGGTATCCTGGGCGCCTTCATCGGCGGCTGGCTATTTAGTGCACTGGGCATTGCCATCGGCAGCGGTATTATTGGCACGATCGTCACCGCCTTTATCGGCGCCGTGGTACTCCTGCTGCTGGTACGTGGTGTTCGCAGATTCTAAACAAGTACAGTTAAAACTAAAACCAAAAAGCGGACGAGGTGACTCGTCCGCTTTTTGGTTTTAGAAACTCGCTTGATTGTTTCATCATCGTGGCTGATTTCAGCAAACGGCTATTTCTCTCGGATTGCTGAATGATTGGCTGAAGATCTGGGTGTGACGGCATCAATGTACCAATAAATTCAGATTCTTTCATTCAAAAAGTTTTTGTTGTTCAACTTGCGAATGACTATTGTAAGCATACGTGGACCATGAAGGTAGATAATCTTCAACTTCATTCCCCCATTGATCCCAATTTGGTCTTTGTCCGCGTGCGAATAGTTCCAAATATGGGCTGGGACTGCATTGTTCAATAAGTTCGTAAAGCTCGTCAGGTTTTCGAGAGTGTTCCCGCTTACGAGTTTTGATAATGTTTACTTGGCTTCTTCCGCGCTGAAGTGTTCGTAATCTGCCACGAATTCCAAATAAAATAATTTCTGTTGTGTTGCGGAAGTAGAAGCCAACGCCGCGACCATCTGGTTCACCATCTTTTCTAACCTTATGCCAAATTATGTTTGTTTTGTATTCAAAACCCCATGCATTCATAACTTCCAGACCTTCCTTCAAAAGTGCATTAGGAACCCAAAGGTATAAATGGCTTTGTTCAGAAGATACGAGGGAAACGGGAATTTCTTTTATCTCTTGAAGGGATAAAGTAGGATACCGCGAGAGTCTTTTATGCTCTGGCGCAACTTTCCCTGTGCGGTTTTGAAACTGCCAAGGTGGATCAGCCAGAATAGTTTTATACTGTTTGTTTTGCACACATTGAAGAAAATCTTGAGCGGGAGTTAAGGTGTCAATCATGTTAACGGTCCTCTCGATATAGTTTCTCTGTGATTCCAAATACTAAAACAGGGCATCCGCCACCGCTACCACCTTCAATCCTTGGTAGAAGTTTCGACATGTGGGTTGTAGATGCGCCGTAGGACGCTCCACGACCCAAGCTATCAAAAATCCGTTGTAGATGGTCGCATCTTGTAATAATAATGCCGACACTTATGGCTCTCAAGTCAAACAATAATCTGAAATTATTCAAGTCTCGATCAAAAAACGGGTCCTTATTATTCCATTCAATCTCAAGAGCAATCTTGTTCTTGAAACAATCCACTTTATGAGTGGGAGAATCCATTATGTAATCATCAACCTTAACCGAAGTTGCAAATTCTTTTTCAATCCATCCCCTCTGATACAAGTATGCATCAATGGCTTCTGAGACTCTAGACTTTCGACCGCCGCCAATAGTTATCCAACTCTTCTGCAAAGTAAACTGTTTCAATAGATCAATAATATCTGCCCATTCATTGGGAAAATCATTTTTCAAAATTGCACATGCATGTTTCCACTCATGAACTTCGTAGTTATCAAGAATTGAGTGAGGGAGTAGTTCAGTTCCCATATGTTAGACCTTTGGTTTCATTGTCTATAACAACATCAATATATTTCAACCCCAATTTTTCAGCGACCTGTAAGCGATGCTGACCATCCAATAAGTAAAATTCCGGATTGACTATAACAGGCATCCAAAAATCAATATCAAAATTTTCGGCTATAAAATCAACTTGGGTGGGGTCTACTTCATTTTGCCAAGCAAAATATTTCTTATCGATTGCGATACTTGAAATTGGTACTCTTTCGACAAAGCAAAATGTAGGCGGTTTATAACTGTCCTTCCACAATTCGACAGGGATGTAATCTCTCATTTGGCTCCGTTTGTTGTAGTGATCTAAGCAATTATAGCACATCTGTACTATGAACAAACACTCTCGTTCCGAGGGTGTTTGTTGTTCTAAAGTGCTATTTCTATTTCAAACGGGATAAGACCTGTTGATTCCTGCCCGCTTGACTCGTCCGCTTTTTGGTTATGAATAATTCTTATGCAGCCCGGTCCAACGCAACCTGCTTCTTATCTCCATACGGATCAAAGCGCACGTAGACTTGTTTGCCAACAGAATACTTGGCACGCGATTGGTCGGCAATGGCTGCCTGCGACTCAGCGCGGAATGGTTCACCTACACGCGGCTTTACATCGAATGTGAAGCGGAAAACAGATCCGCCTTCAGCAGCGCGAATATTTGTTTCATCGGCAGTGACGATTGTTGCCAGCGCTTCTTCGCCGGTGCGGCGTAATTGTTCGTAATACTGATCCTGTGCCAGGACAGCCGCTTGCACGCTTTGCATATTCATGGCGCTCATCCCACCCGCGCTCAACGATTCGATGGCCACTTTCGTAATGTCATTCGGGTCATACTTCACGTTTACCGAGGCGCCGGGTACGAGCATCCCCACCTGGAAGCGGTTGACGAAGGTCGTAGCCACTGCCTGAAACGGTGGACGACCTGCCGGAGTCACCTGGAGCGTCAGACGCGCCTGCAGGCTATTGTTCATGGATACGCCAGTGTCTTGAACGTCGAGAATGACAGCAGGGGCAGGAGCCCCTGTTTTGACCAGGCCGCTGTTTTGTGACATCCGTTTGAACATACGATACAGGAAGAACCCAGTAGCCCCCAAAATAACTGCGGTAAGAAGACAGGAACATGCGATTGTGATGATCGTGATCAAACCCGAACCGGCAAAAATCCACTCCATTGTGTACGTCCCTTTCGTAACGATAATGTTGGAAGTTATTTTACCTGCAAGTCTTCACAGAGTGCCGCACGCCTTTGGCGTGTCTAAACTCAAAATTTGAAATTCAACCTACAAAAGCACTTGAAAAGTTTACTAATTTAGGAGAGAAGCGGTAGAACCGCAGATGACCTTTGGGTGAAAATCATATGTCATTGCGACGAAGCAATCTCTCGTTAAACGGAAAATCTTATTGAAGAAAATTACCATTGCTTCGTCGCTCACGCTTCGTCTGCGCTTGGCTTACACTCGCTCCGCTACCCAAAGGGTACGATGTCAGCGAGACACTCCTCGCAACGACATATATTTATGAATATAAGATCTCTTTGTTGGCCTGTTCGATCTCCTCATAGATCTTCCTCACTTCGTCTTTCATCTCCGCGGAAACGCCGGCCGTCTGCGGAATGAATTTCACCATATCACGGGCCTGGCGCAGCAGATCCTTGACTCCCGCGATATACGAGAGGGCGTTCTTTCCCAGCTCAGCATGTACCGGGAATTGGCGGGCCTTTTCGATCAACTCACGAGCACGAATGACGCGCTCGGCAGCGGGGATAAGTTTGGCCATTGCTCGCTCCTGTTTCTCAAAAGAAGTACCCGCTGTCAGAGTGAGGGGGGCACCCTGACAACGGGCAACTTCATTATAACATACTCGTGGTCAGAGCCTGTGCGTTGTAAGCAGCGTACTAGGGCAATCGCATCTAAATTCAATCAATAAGTGACACTTGTACCCAAAGTAATTACATCACCGCGAAAAACCCTCACCCTGCCCTCTCCCAGCGGGAGAGGGGGAAGTCGTCCCGGCAAAAATTCATCAAAATTGGGGTGAGGGAAAGGCCGCTTGTGTCTGATCAAATGCATTTCAGGGTTTTCTGCATTGACAAACACGATTCAAAGCCGATTGAGTCACAAATTCGATGCGATTGCCCTTAGCAGCGTACTGAGAGTGGATAATTGCGTGGGCTCAGCCACAGAGTCCACAGAGAACTTTGAGTTTTTTCTCAGAGAACTCAGTGTTCTCTGTGGCAAAAAGACAAGTAAGCCCATCCATTTAGCCACTCCCGCGTACACTATGATTACCGGCGCAAAACCCTATTAATGTAGAAATTATGTTCTAGTATTACACTATAACAGGCGATTCAACCCATACGTTTAGCATTCTAGAGGTATTAAAAGATCATGGCACTGTATTATGTCAATCTGGATGACCGAACCCGCAAGCTGATGCTGGAGGAAATGGAATACGACCTTGCCCATAACCGCCTTCACATCAGCCCGTTCCTGAGTGGACAGGGCCAACACGATTACGCCAACCTGCTGCGCGAAGCGATCCAACGCGGCACCGATGAGACTCTCGCACAGGAACTGCGAGCGCATCGCCGCATCACGCGGACCCTGCCGCGGCGCCGGCCGAAAGGCGGGTACGCCATCGCGGCTGCTCCCACCAACGCAGCCGACCTGCTGGCAGAAAGTGAATTCAACCGATTTTACATTCGAGCACTGGCACGCCGGGCCATCGAGGATGGAATTCCCGATCTGGTCATCTATCGCGCCAAGCCTGTACAGAGTCCACGGCCTGGGTCAGATGCGTTGATCGAATCGACTCTATCGCCGCAGGAGGTGCTCGACGACCTGCGTGTCCATCCCGACGAGCCGCCGAAATTAGGTGTGCCGTCAGGCCCGAACTCAGGGCTGAGCGTCCGCCTGCCGTGAGAATTCGAAATATCGTTCCATTTTTGTGTGTACGATCATCCATAGTTGAACTAACGAGGAGATTTCCTTTGAGTAGATTTGGGCCGGATCCACGCGAATTCTTTAATCTGGTGTACCAACACAGCGCGCCCTGGGATATTGGTGCGCCTCAACCCGCCATGATCGCGCTTCTGGAAAAGTATCCGCCCACGGGGCCGATCCTGGATCTTGGCTGCGGACCCGGCGACCTGGCGATCCATATCGCAAAGCTTGGGTGTCAAGTAGTCGGCATCGACTTTGTCGAATCTGCGATCCAGAATGCGCGGGCCAAGGCGAATGCTCTGCCGTCGGAAACATCGCGATTATTGCGCTTTCAGGTAGCCGATGCTTTTCAGCTTTCCCAACTTCAGCAAACGTTCGCGGCAGTGGTCGATTCTGGCTTTTATCATCTGTTTAACCCCGACGAATCCGAGCGCGTGATCGATGAGGTGAGAGACATACTGCATGCCGGCGGACGATATTACCTGCACGAATTTGCAATTGAATTCCCCGCGCCGAACCTTCCTCGTCAGATATTGCCAGAGGAATTGCAGGCGCGTTTCACAGCAGAAAGAGGCTGGCGCATCCTGGAAATTCAATCGGTCGATTTCCTCAGTCGCGTCGCTCCGCCTGTGCCGGCAACCTGCGCTTGTATCGAACGCCTACCCTAATTTTTGGGTGAACACCGTAAGCAGGATCCGTGCGAAGGTTAGAGAGTATTTCTTAACTCACCACAAAGGACACAACACTTGCCCCGGGTGCAAGTGCGGGGGAGAGCACGAAGGTTTGACGATTTGTGGACAAGATTCGTGTAAATGCGTGAAATTCGTGGCTAAACATGGTTTGAAAGGCGTTTTTACATAGCTTCAAACTACTTAAGAAACAGTCTCTTACTGATTTTTGAAAATTGAAAGTCTCACTTCTCCGTCACACTTGCGCATGCACGCAGTGCAGGTGTTGCGAGGAGGGTGACCTTCCCGACGAAGCAATCTTACACTCAAGTTACGGGCAAATCTGCTTATCGAGTGTAAGATTGCTTCGCAAAGAACGCGCGCAATGACGGAAACAAACGGACATGATTATTTCAAAACTCAGTAGGGGTTATCTGAAGCGCGTTTTTTCCTTACTACAAATCTTCGCAAGGCTTATCATGACAGTTCGTCTTTGGCTCACCGTATGGAAGGAAATGTGCACCAGACCATCCCAACAAAAGAGACCTCCAGACTGGAAGTCTCTTTCTTCAAAATGTCAGGAACCTTATTTTCGAACGGTTACCATCATGTGCTCATGCACGACCGTGGGGAGCTGCATACGCAGCCAATCTGCCATTTCCATTTCCTCCTGAATGATCCCATCGCAAATGGTGGCAATATCTTCGTGTCCCATTTCACTGGCGGCCGCCACGATCGCCATGTATGAGGCAATCTCGAAGTGTTCGATGGCATACGCAGCCATGGCATTCTTCACCATCTTATCGTCTGCCATCGCGGTGGACATACCCTGCACTGCCCCGAGGAAATTTGCAAGCCCGGCTTTGACCTGGGAGACGTCGTCGCCGAGTCGTTCCACACAGCCGCGCACCCGTTCCGCCTGGCTTTTCGTAAGGTCGAGGTGCTGCTGAATTTTCATCTGTGCGTCGGGCATCTCTTCGAACTGACCGATCTGCCTTTCCAGGATTTCAACGATCCCCTGCTCCATAGCATAGGCATCCTTTAGCCATGTACGAAGCATATCCATATGCTTTTCGTTATGAGCATCCATACGTTTTACCTCCAAAGGAAATAGAGTTCACGGTCGGAGGGTTCGATGAAAAAATAAAATATGGCCGACCGGTGGCTTTTGAGTCATTGTAACCATCACCACGCACGATTCCTATGGGGAATATACCGTCAGCGATACGTGACTGTCCTTATTGGACATCCAACCCTGTGACCCGCGTCAAGACCCGGTGCAGTAACGCGATCGGCAGGATCAGCAGGATATGCACAATGCTGCTCAAGCCAAAGATCACGGCCACGAAGCCGAAAAAACTGCTGAGATACGGAACCAGGTTGGTTAACATCCAGGGACCGGCACCCAGCAGCAGGACAACCGCAAACAGCACGCCGATCGAGACAGCCAGCTCGAGCCAGCCATGGCGGTCCGATTCGGATGGCATCATCGTGCTGCTCACCGCAAATATAAGATAAAACCAGAGATAAAAATCGCCAGCGCCTGGCAGTGTACCCATCCCCATCCAGAATAGGTCCATTTGACCGTTGCGGAATACATCCCAAAGCACACGCATCTGAAAACGATCGATCGCCACGAACGCAACAAACACGGTGCCCACGATGAGCGGCGCGGCGCCGATCAATGAGTCGCGCAGCATGTCCGCCCGACCCGTTTCCACATAACCCAATTGCAGACGTCCATCGGGCAGCGGCTGCGGCAGAAGGGAGAACCGTCCCGTTGGAACACGCAGGATCTTGGCCATCACGAAGTGACTTAACTCATGCAGGAATACCCCCGGCAGAAAGATCAGCGAAAAGATTCCCATGGTGATGCGTGCATCCCGCGTCAAGATCAGGAACACCGCCTGAATCTCGCGATGCAAAAGCCGCTGAAGAAAGATCAGCGGCACGACCATGGTAACAAACCAGAATAGACCGGAGAGTTGGGTCATAACGGTTATGTCGTTGCGAGGGCATTCGCCCGAAGCAATCTCCCCCTAAGCGGAGTGCATCCGTCGACTGGACTCGCAGATGTAACAGGAGATTGCTTCGTAGCGCTCGCAACGACATTAACGACCGGATATCGCCTTGGTGATCGCCACGAATTCATCGGGCTTGAGGCTTGCGCCACCCACGAGTGCGCCGTCGATATCGGGATAGATGAAGAACTCTGATGCATTGGCGGCTGTGACCGAACCACCATACAGGATGCGGATGTTCTGCGCGCCATCTTCTCCGAACAATTCGCTCAACGCGGGACGAATGACCTTTTGGTGCACGTCGTTGGCATTCTCTGCGCTGGAGGCTTTTCCCGTCCCGATCGCCCACACCGGTTCATAGGCAACAACGAGTTTGGCAGCATTGGCGGGGTCGATCCCAGCCAGGCCAGCGCCGATCTGACGGCGAACCACTTGCGCCGTCTGCCCTGATTCGTACTGATCCAACGTCTCCCCCACACACACGATGGGAGTCAGGTTGTGCTTGAGCGCGGCGATCACTTTTCGATTCACCGTTTCATCGGTTTCGCCAAAATAAGTGCGACGCTCCGAGTGACCAATGATCACATAGCCGCAATATTCTCGCACCATATTGGCAGCGACTTCGCCTGTGAAGGCTCCCTTCTCTTCCCAGTGCAGGTTTTGCGCACCGAGACCAATCCCCGTGCGCTCCAGCAACACGGACACCGCCGCGATCGCGATGTAGGGCGGGCAGAGTACTTTTTCAACATCTGGGATCGCACTCAGTGGTGCGGCCAATACGTTGACCAGGTCGCGCGCTTCGGCGACGGTCTTGTTCATCTTCCAGTTTCCAGCAACGAGAGGTGTACGCATGTTAAGATTCCTTCGATTCAATAGTGTGCGCTTATCGCTTTTCTCAGGACAAGACAAACTTCCTGTTGAAAAATATGAGACAAATGGAATTCTTTGTTTGCCCTATAACGCGATACTCTGTATTTTACATGACATCGCTTTTAGCGAGCAGATGAGTTAATTCCCTGACCTTTCGAAAATTTGCCACTGAGCCACAGAGAGCGCAGAGAAAGGCCATTATTTTTTCCACCGGCAACAACCATACGTGCGGCGTCTATGACTCCGCGTCTTCACTGTTCCCGCCAGGGGAGAGTGACCAGGCTGCGTTACATCAGTCAAATCATAAAAAAGAACGCCGAGCCAAGCTCAGCGTTCTGATAATTACTCCAGCGATCTGATATTGAAGGTTGCGCCAGTATCGTCAAGAATGTACTCGACCTCATAGGCATAGCTGTCACCGGATGCGCAGGCAACTGTCCACTTTTCTACCCAGACTCCATCTTGTGGTTCCTGCAACACTTCGATGGTTGTCTCCTCACCGAGTGGCTGGTCACAGCCCTGTCCTATCGACGCGTAGGCGATATATTGCCAGGTATCATTGCGGAGAATATCGTTGCCGAGTCCGCCGGTGGGCGCTTCACCGACAGCATCAAACGATTCAAATGTTGGGGCTTGCGAGTCATCAGGCGTCTCGGGCTCTACTGTTTCGAATCCATCAACAGGAGCTTCTGATGACTGTATGATGTTGTATCCATAATACGCGGCAACCGCCAGAACAGCGAAACAGCAACACAGTACAGCCGCAGAAATTGCGATGATCAGTGGTGTTTGATTCTTTTTGACAGGAATAACATCAGGTGATGGTGATTCCATTCTCTCCTCCAGGGCAGCAAAGATTTGCCGATTATACACGTCACAGGCATTTCATAATGTAAACGGAGCCGGAAGAACAATTCTTCCGGCTCCGTTTTTATACAGTCACATAGGCGGCATATCATCCCGCCCTACAATTTTCTACTTATCGTTCAGCGCGGCAACGCCGGGAAGTTCTTTTCCTTCGAGGAATTCAAGTGATGCGCCGCCGCCGGTAGAGACGTGCGTCATCTGTTTGGCAACGCCCGCTTTCTTGACTGCGCTCGCCGAATCGCCGCCACCGATCACAGTGGTCGCGCCGGATTCCGCCAGCAACCTCGCCAGTGCAAACGTACCCTCGGCAAACTTCGGCATTTCGAAGACGCCTACGGGTCCATTCCATACGATCAGCTTGGCGCCGTTCAATACTTGCTTGTAGTGTTCGATCGTTTTCGGTCCAACATCCAACATGCGCCAGCCGGCGGGGATCTTGTCCACGTCAACGACCTGGGTATTGGCATCTTCGGCAAACTTATCTGCGATCACCGCATCGAGGGGCAGCACGAGTTTGTCACCAAATTTCGCCAACAGGGTTTTGGCAGTCTCGATCGATTCGGCTTCGACGAGACTATCCTGCATGTTGAACCCATTGGCAGCAAGGAAGGTATTGGCCATGCCGCCGCCGACGATGAGCTTGTCGCATTTCGAGGCCAGAGTTTCGACGACCAGAATTTTGTCGCTGATCTTGGCGCCGCCCAGAATGGCAATGTATGGATGCTCGGGTGTAGATACGGCCCGTCCGAGATATTCGAGTTCCTGTTCCATCAGGAAACCGGAAACCGCCGGGAGGAAGCGTGCAATGCCTTCGGTAGAGGAATGCGCACGATGTGCAGAACCAAACGCGTCGTCCACGTAAACCTCGGCGAGGGCAGCCATCTGCTTTGCCAACTCGAGATCGTTCTTCTCTTCGCCTTTATGGAAGCGGGTGTTCTCCAGCATAAGCACTTCGCCGGGTTTGAGTTCCCTGGCCATGGCCTCCACTTCGGGGCCGACGCAAGCGGGCGCCATCTTAACGGGAATGCCCAGATGGCCTGCCAAAACGTCGGCAGCAGGCTTCAGGCTGAATTCGGGATCTGGACCGCCCTTGGGACGTCCCAGGTGACTCGCCAGCAGGACGGACGCTCCCTGCTCCAATACATATTTGATCGTGGGCAGCGCGGCCTTGATGCGTTTATCGTCGGTTACTTTGCCATCTGCCATCGGGACGTTGAAGTCCACGCGCATGAAGACGCGTTTGCCCTTGAGATCGATATCTCTTACAGTTTTCTTGTTCATATTTCCGCCAAAAAGCGGGGGCGGCACTGCCCGCCCCATCATGTAATTTCAGTAAATCACAGGTTTGTCATTCTGAGGAGCCAACGTTCTTCTGGCGACGAAGAATCTCCCGTAATTTGCGCCGAGACTCTTCGTTCGCAACGAACGCTCACTCAGAGTGACATGAGAATCGTGATTTACTGAATTTAGAGAGTCTTCGCGATCAGAGCAGCCAGGTCCGCCGTGCGGCAGCTGTAGCCCCATTCATTGTCGTACCAGGCGACGATCTTGGCGAAGTTGCTCTTTTCTTTGCCGAGCATCATCGTGAATGGCAGGTCCACCGAGGAGGAATGAGGATCGCCCTTGTAATCGATGCTGACGAGTGGCTCATCCACCGCCTGCAGGATACCCTTGAAGCGCGGCTGTTTGGCGGCTTCGCGGTAGCACTGGCGCAGTTCTTCAGTGGTGGTCTCTTTCTCGAATTCCGCGGTCAGATCGATGACCGAAACTGTGGAGGTGGGAACACGCAGAGAATATCCGTCGAGTTTGCCGGCCATATCAGGGATCACCAGCTTCAATGCTTTCGCAGCGCCGGTGGAGGTGGGGATGATATTCATCGCAGCGGCGCGGGCGCGGCGCAGGTCGGAATGTGGCAGGTCCAGGATCTTCTGGTCATTCGTGTACGAGTGAATGGTAGTCATGAAGCCTTTCACGATCTTAAAGTTATCGTGAGCCACTTTGACGGCGGGAGCCAAACCATTGGTGGTGCAGGAGGCATTCGAAACCACATGGTGATTCTTGGGATCATACTGGTCTTCGTTGACGCCGAGCACGATGGTGAGGTCTTCGCCTTCTGCGGGAGCAGAGATGATGACCTTCTTCGCGCCGCTCTTGATGTGATTGACCGCGCCCTTAACCGTCTTGCCTTTTTTGTTGACGCCGTCTTCCTTGATGGTGAACAGGCCGGTGGATTCGATCACGATGTCGACGCCCATATCGCCCCAGGGGATCGCAGCCGGGTCGGTCTCTTTGAAAGCCCTGACCTTCGTCCCATCGATGACCAGACCATCGTCTGCAACTTCGACTTTGCCATTGAAGCGGCCGTAGTTTGAATCATACCTGAGCAGATGAGCCATGGTCTTCATGTCACCGATGTCATTGAACGCAGCCACTTCCAGTTGATCTGGATACAGGTCGCGGATTGCTTTGAGAACCTGACGACCAATACGTCCAAATCCATTAATACCAACTTTTACTGTCATTTCGACCTCCGAAATAGATTGTTTGTGATGAAAATAACCAATCGATTTTATCACAGACCCCCGCTATGCGATTGTGATGAATGTAATCATCGCGCTAAAAAGCTGTTCATGATTTAGCTTTCCAGGCGACCTCGATCCAGCGGGCCAGTGTATTCCTCGAGCAATTCGATCAAAGCCGCAGCCAGTTTATTCGAATCGTGCCGCCACGGCTGGTTTACGTCGGTCAGATCGCTGCAACGCGTGCGAATGTCACTCATCGATTTATCGTCACAAACAACAAACTGCGAATTCTCATTAAGCGAACCGTTGTAGTTATCATTACATAAAACAATGTTGAAGGCGTTCCTCCCCACATGCTCCTCAAGAGCGCCGACATGATCTGAACAGGTATATACGTCGGTTTCGCCCGATTGGGTCGCGATGTTGCAAACGTAAACCTTTAACGCCCGGCTGGCCTCGATGGCGCCAAGCAGATCCTGCACGAGCAAATTCGGCAACAGGCTGGTATACAAGCTTCCGGGGCCGACCACGATCAAATCTGCACTGAGGACTGCCTTCAGTGTGGGAGGGAAGGCCGGCGCGTCGTTCGGCTCCAGCCACACCCGGCGGACTCGTCCTGCCATTTTGGGGATGCGGCTCTCTCCCTGCACCCGAACCTGATTCAGCGAATTGGGCAGCACCATGTCTGCCACGAGTCGCACGTCGTGCAGCGTGGATGGCAGCACACGTCCGCTGACCGAGAGCACCTTGCCCGACTCTGCAACCGCGGACTCAAAGCTGCCAGTAATATCTGCCAGGGCAGTGATAAACAGATTGCCGAAGGAATGTCCGTCCAGCTCGCCCGCGCCGCTGAAGCGATATTTGAACAACTGCGTGAGCATTTGTTCGTCGTTCGACAACGCCGCCAGACAATTGCGGATGTCACCAGGCGGCAGGATGCCATAGGTTTCACGCAAGCGACCCGAGGAACCGCCATCATCCGCGACCGTGACGATGGCCGTCAGGTTTCGAGTATAGGCTTTCAGCCCGCGCAGAAGCGTGGACAAGCCATGCCCTCCGCCGATCGCCACGATGCGCGGTCCACGCTTACGCTGGCGGTAATCTGTCAGCTCATCCACGACCGTGCGGCCGGGACGGATAAAAGGGCGCAACAGGGATCGGTTGAGCCGCACGATTCCGTAGATCACCAACGTGATCCCCAGGCCGCCGAAGATCAGGGCGCGTACGGCACGCGGCAGAAAACGCAGCGATGCTACGGAAAGGATTTCCAGCAGCAGCGGATTTGTCGTTTCGGTGCGATACAGTTCCAGCAGGAAGATCGCCAGACCTACGCCGAGCAGGGTAATCCCTGCCAGGACAAACAAGAACCAGCGCTTCACGCCGAGGCCGGGCTTGATCCAGCGGGCGAGCTGGTTGAGATTTTGACTCAATCGATCTGTTTTATTCATCGAGATGAGTGTAGCAGGGAGAAAGATAAGAGTCAATCTGGGCTAACTCTGAGGTTCGGACATTTCCTTTTCTGCCACGGATTGACACTGATTCACACAGATTTTTCATTATGATGCCTTTCCGTGAAAATCCGTGACTGCACTGCAAAAACTCAACGAAAAATTGGTGTGAAGGAAACGGATGGGAGC
>CAZBAX010000025.1:0-2767 GCA_964489725.1 uncultured Anaerolinea sp.
ATGATTCATCCAGCTTTTGAACCGATTTCTACTTCCTAATTGGCGATGGTATTGTATTATCTAACTATTTATTCCGCGCGCGGGTTTCGTGAGATCGACCGCTTTCAGTTTGAAGGCAGTATGGAATTGACACCACAATTCCAGAATGATGTGGATCACCTGCGGCCGGTTTCGAAACGACATCTATTTTCGTTGGTTGCATCCAGTCTGATCCTCCTCCTCGTTTGGTGGATCACGCATCTCAGCATCTATTTGGAATGGACGTATGCCCTGTATCTTGGAATGTTCCTGCTGCTGGAGGTTGCTGTCCACCTTCGCCACTTGAGAAATGTTGCGATCATTCGCGAGGTACGCAAGAACGGCGGCGTGGATGGACAGATCCGCTATAAGCAGTGGTTCTCGTATCGAAATTCCGCGAACGAACTATATATCACCGGGACTTTTCTTTTATTGGTCGCACTGCTTACATATAGTCTTTTCTTTTTTGGCGGCGCGCTTGCATGCTATGGAATAGGCTTTCGTCACGCCAGATTGGCGAAGAAGACACGATCTCCTGCTCCCGCCGGCAGCACCGCGGCTTAGTACATCAATATGAAGATCATTTACGAAGATCAACACCTGCTTATTGTCGATAAACCTGCGGGGCTGTCCGTTCTTCCAGATGGATGGGAGAAGGATTCTGAATACCTTGTAAAGTTACTCGAAGAACAATATGGCAAAGTATTCATTGTTCACCGTCTCGATAAGATCACCAGCGGCGTGATGGTCTTTGGACGCGATGCAGAAACCCATCGCGCACTCAACATCCAATTCGAGAATCATGAAGCGCAGAAGACTTATCATGCCATCGTCGAAGGCAACCCAAAATGGGATGAGAAGGTGGCCAGGCATCCGCTGCGCGCGAATGTAGGGCACAAACACCGCACGATGGTCGACGACAAAAACGGGAAACCCTCGGAGACGCGATTCAAAGTCATAAAACGGTATCAAGAAACGGCGTTGGTCGAAGCGAAGCCGATGACCGGCAGAACGCATCAGATCCGCGTCCATGCTTATGCGTTGGGGCATCCGCTTGTGGAAGACATGCTGTATGGGTCGCGGGATCGATATGGATTTCCCCGCCCGATGCTGCACTCACAAACGTTGACGTTGATCCATCCGGCGACAAACGAGAGGGTAAAGTATTCCGCGCCGCGCCCGAATGATTTTGAAGAGGCGTTGAATATCCTAATGCAAATGTAGGTAGAATCAATGTAGGGACGGGCAGCTGCCCGTCCCTACATTGATTATTAATGTTACGAAATCTTTCGGGCTTCCATGTAGAAGCGTTTTTCGCGTGCCTCCCCCATCGAGAACGTCTTGCGCGGCAGGGCCCCATCGAGAATGACCGTCTTGAACAGATCAGATTTATCCATGCCGGGCAGATAGATACCTGCATTGCCGGGCTGACTTCCAAGCTTCACCGTGACATCTTCGCCGTGGACGTAATCCACTTTTTCTGCGCCGCCGGCTTTGAGGAAGGAATCGATAAACGGCTGGATGGTACCAACCGGAAGATTGGATGACGGGTCCGCGATCTCGATTACGCCAAACTGCTTGCCGCCTCCGACCAAGCCGATAGCCTGCCTCTCACCCGCAGCCGAATCCACCGCCTTGACCATTTCCTCCGCGCGGGCAACTGGCTTGTAACTGAAGTTCGCGCCGAAATACTTTTCCAACTCTGCGAAGAGATCCTGCTTCAAACCAAACAGCACACGATGGATGGGTTCGAATTCAAGCCCTTCATCATGCACGTTTTCGATCTCGACCAGCGCATACCGTGAGGGATGGTCCATGCCGACCTGCGGCTTGACCTTTTCCCAGATCGCTTTCGCAGTGGCGAGGGAGTGATTGCCATCGCCCATGGCGAAGAGCAGCACAGGTTCGTCCTTGCCGATTTCGTATTTCGCTGCGAAGGCTTCGGGGTCTGCAAGCCCGCGCAGGGCACCGACGACTTTGTTTTCCAAGTCTTCGTTCACAGCATAGCCAGTGAGATGTCCGCTATCGAACATGAGATCGAAGTCATATAATTTCTCAAGCCTGTTCTTTGCCGCAGCCAATGGCTCGATCACTGTGCGATTTGGATCGTCGATCAACACCAGGATATGCGGAAGTTCGATGGTTGCGCCTTCGCGGATTTTGATGCGTGGTGGCAGGCGGTCAACGATCGTCCCCTCCGTGGCGCGGATCAGACTGGATGAGCCCTTGTTGTAATCATAGGCTTCGAGATCAAGACACAACACGATGCCTTTGCGCGTTTTGCCTGCGACACTGCGCTCCACATAGACGAGTCCGTCATGAGCCTGAAGGATGTCTTCTTCCATATATTTGCGCATCGAAGCCTGGACGTTTTGGATGCGTTCTTCGCCGCCCGGCTGTTCCAGATACACTTCTGGAAATGTCAACTTCAATGTCGAAGGAGCATCGCCAACGATTTTCTCGACCTCGTTCCAGTATTCAGGCTGCGAGGTGAACTGGTCACAGGCGATGACGGCCCATTTGGTTAGATCGGTACCTTTTCTGGGAAGATAGACTTGGGGAATTTGAATGCCAAGCTCGGGGATGATTTTCATAGATGTATCCATAATTCCGTCATTGTGAGGGCGTTAGCCCGAAGCAATCTCCCATTGCGTCAGGGATTGCTTCGTCGGGCTGGTGGTGGGGGGGGGGGCGCCGGCGCCCCCGCGCCCCCCCCCCCCCCCACCCCAGGCGGGGCATATAAGATTAC
>CAZBAX010000025.1:2777-75977 GCA_964489725.1 uncultured Anaerolinea sp.
TGGGTGCTGGTTTGGGTTGTGTTGTGTTTTTTTCCGTGGGGGAGCCGCTGTGGCCCCCCACACCAGCAGCCCTCCTCGCAATGACGGGAAATTACTTATGCCGGCTGCGTGTCTCTGGCGAAGTCGATGATCTTCTGTGCGACTTCATAACCAACACGGGCTTGCGCTTCCCTGGTTGCTGCGCCGATGTGCGGGGAGGCGATCACGTTATCGAGCTTTAGAAGTTTCCAATCGGTGGGAGGTTCCTCAGCAAATACATCCAATGCCGCACCCGCAACCTTGCCGCTGGTGAGTCCCTCGTACAGGGCTTCTTCATTCACAATGCCGCCGCGCGCACAGTTAATGATGCGAACGCCATCCTTCATTTTGGCAATTTGTTCTGCGGCGATCATGTTGGTGGTTTCCTTCGTTTTGGGAGCATGAAGGCTGATGTAGTCTGCCTGGGTGAACAGTTCATCCAGTGAGACCTTGCGAACACCTTCGGCAGGGCTGGCAAACGGGTCATAAGCGATGACGGTCATGCCAAGCGCCATGGCGCGCCGGGCAGTTTCCTTGCCGATGTTACCCAGGCCGATGATGCCAAGCACCTTGCCGCCGACCTCATCGCCCTCGAAGGATTTCTTATCCCACTTCTCGGCTTTCATTGTGGAGGTGGCTTTATAGATGTTGCGAGCCAGGGCGAACATGTAGCCGATGGCGAGTTCTGCCACCGAGGCCGAGCTGGCAAGCGGCGTATTCATGACCGCAATGCCCTTCGACTTGGCGTATTCGTGGTCAATGGTATCAAGACCCACGCCGCCGCGCACGATCACTTTCAGGTTGGGGCAAACGTCGATCAACGGCTGGCGTACCTTGGTCCGCGAGCGAACGACCATGGCATCATAGGCCGGCAGAACGTTCGGGAGTTCTTCCGGGGTGATGTCGTCGCGCACGTCGACAGTCAGGCCGGCTGCACGCATTTGTTCGATATATTCCTTTTCGGTCTTGTCACAAATCAGGACTTTCATTGCAGATTCTCCTTGCTTCAATGTAAATTAATAACAGAGACCTATCCGACCCATAGTCGGCTGGTCTCTGTATGAAAGAATACTAACCACAGAAATCATTGTAACGTTGCCAAAAATCCTTGTCAACGACATAAATCAGGTCAAGTAAGTGTAAATCGTTCTTGGTCAATTGTCAGACAGACCATTATAATGAATTGAAATTCAGAAGTTCTCACCCAAATGGGTGAATCTGCGCACAGATGCGCTTAATAGGTGATGTTACGCAGTCTAGCTACTGAGACACGAAGTCACAGACACCGCACCAGAGGCGTGGTGTCTGTGACTCCCCCCTGCGCCGATCAACCGGGGCGGTGTGTGGCAGAAATTGCGTAAGGTGAGTTAATAAAATCAAGCAAACAGGAGTTATTTCCATGACCAAGCGTGTGTTCAATTTCAATCCGGGTCCGGCAGTTCTTCCGCTCGAAGTGCTCGAACAGGCACAAGCTGAGTTGATCGATTTCAAAGGTACGGGCATGTCTGTGATGGAGATCAGCCACCGCTCGAAGGAATTCGAAGCTGTCATCCAAACTGCCGAAGCCGATCTGCGCGAACTGCTCGGCATCCCCAGCAACTACAAGATCATGTTCCTGCAGGGCGGCGCTACGCTCCAATTCGCGATGCTGGCTATGAATCTGCGTCCGGCCGGCGCTTCTGCTGATTACATCGTCACAGGAACCTGGAGCAAGACCGCCATCAAGGAAGCACAGAAACTTGGCACGGCCCGCGCGGCTGCCAACACCGAAAAGGAAGGCTTTAACTGCCTGCCTACGAATCTCGATCTCGACCCGAACGCAGCCTATCTGCACTTCACATCCAATGAAACCATCCATGGTGTGGAATATGTGAACGAGCCGACCCCACCCGCGGGCGTTCCATTGATCTGTGATACATCCTCCGATTTCATCAGCCGCCCGCTTGATATTTCCAAGTATGCGATGCTCTACGCAGGCGCGCAGAAGAACGCAGGTCCTGCTGGCGTCACTGTTGCGATCATGCGCGACGATATGATCGAACGCACTCCCGCCAACCTGCCTGTCATGCTCGATTACAAGACTCTTGCTGCAAGTGGATCATTGCACAACACGCCGCCTGCCTTCTCCATTTACATTGTGGGGCTCGTCTTCCAATGGGCGAAGAAACTCGGCGGTCTCGCGGAAGTCCAGAAGATCAATCGCAGGAAAGCAGATGCGATCTACAACGCCATCGATCAGAGCGGCGGCTTCTATCGCGGTCATGCCGCCCCCGAAGCGCGTTCGGTGATGAACATCCCCTTCCGCCTCCCCAGCGAGGAGCTCGAAGATCAATTCGCGAAGGAAGCCAAGAAGAATGACCTGATCGGGCTTAAGGGACATCGCTCGGTCGGCGGTATGCGCGCATCGATCTATAATGCCATGACCATCGAAGGCGCGGAAGCCCTCGTCCAGTTCATGAAGGAATTCCAGAAGAAGAACGGTTAATGGAAAGTACGTCATTGCGAGGAGCGTAAGCTGCGACGAAGCAATCTCATAATTGTAAGTAAGATTGCTTCGCCCTCTGGGCTCGCAATGACGGGAACTTGTAATTTTGTAATCCAATTGCCCGCTTTCTCACGAAGGCGGGCATTCCCCTTTTGGTTATAATTACCGAATGGATCTCTTTTTCCCCGAAGACAGCCTCACAAGAGCAACGCCCGAAGAAACGTATATTACAAATCTCAGCGCCGAACCGTATCCTGATGGATATCGGGCGCGGGTGCATATCGAAGTTACGCCGTTTCAACAGCGACCGCACATTGATGTGGCATTACTCGATGCCAATGGAGATGAGATTGCGTCTACTACCATTGTTGAGCCACTCACCTGGAAAATGGAATTCACCATGCACATCCGCGGCGAGTTGAACAATCCGTATACTCTCGAAGCAAAACTCTTTTATCCAGATGGACCTTCTGCAGCACCTGTTACGCATATGTTTGACGTCAAACCGCCGCCTCCTTCGGCGTAAGCCTGAGACTGATTCTGAGTAACTAACTCATCCATGCCGAAAACTTCCCTCCGCTTCCCTGCGCTGACCGCGATCCTGTGTCTTGTCATTCCCGTGCTCATCAGCTGCACACAGCAAGTCAACACAGGCACTCCTGAAGCCAACAATACGATCGAAATCATAGCATCCGCGACAGATGACTTGGTCCCCGTGATTACAAAGAACTCGGAGGATATTGTTATCCTCTCCTTCGAAGAGGACGGGTACGCTCATCTGTTTGCATACATTCCCAACAAACTGCCGCTCACCCGCCTCACATCCGGTGACTGGGATGACATCGCTCCCGCGCCAAGCCCGGACGGGGAAAGCATCGCCTTCGCATCCAACCGCACTGGCTTCTGGGATCTCTATTTACTGGAACTCTCCACAGGCGACATCACACGGCTTACCGATACGCCGGAGTACGAAAGTTCGCCCACGTTTTCTCCGGATGGTTCATTCCTTGCATATGAAATTTATATCAATGAAAATCTCGAGATCGTGATCGGTCCCGCAGACGATCCATCGGATGACCCGATCCGTTTAACAACCTCGTTGGCTGCCGATCATTCCCCGGTCTGGGCGCCAGATGGTCGTCATATCGCCTTCATTTCAGATGGGGAAGTCATCGTGGCGAACCTCGACCAGGCCGATAGTGATCGTTTCAAAAACGTCAGCGGTACACCTCTCGCCGCCGAGTCACACCCGGTCTGGTCGTCAGACGGGCAGCGCCTTGCGTGGGCATCCTCTGCCACCTCGCTGGGACGGAGTGGGATTTATATTTGGGACTCGGATCAAAATGTCCCGGCTGTGTGGCTTGGCGATGGAGACTATGCTGCCTGGAATGAGACGGGCGATCAGATCTTCACCACACTGGGCGCAGCCAATCAAACGTACTCCACGGTTTACGCGAGAAACGGACAGTTACTGCAGCCGCTGGAGCCTTTCCCCATGTCGCTGCGTGGATTGATGTGGGCCGATGTGGTCGTTCCAGACTCACTCGTCGATCAGTATGAACGATCGGCGCAGTTTACGCCCGCGCCCTTGTGGGCCGCCAATGGGGACCCGGTTTCAGAAGGCGCGTTTGGACGCTGGTCGCTGGCCGACCTGGAAGGCGTGCAGGCGCCGTATCCGCAATTGCATGACCTGGCCGACGAAGCCTTTGACGCCCTGCGCCGGCGTGTGACTGAAGAAGCCGGCTGGGACGCGCTTGCAAGCCTGGAGAATGCATTTGTACCCATCACAACATTGCTCGATCCGGGGTATGGAGAAGACTGGTTGTACACCGGCCGTGCGTTTGCGATCAATTCATTAATGACCAACGCCGGTTGGATGGTCGTGGTGCGCGAAGACCTGGGTGCGCAAACGTACTGGCGGCTCTACATCCGCGCCCAACAGCAGGATGGTTCATTAGGCGAACCATTGCATAATCAGCCGTGGGACCTCTCGGCGCGCTATAACCTGGATCCCAAAATCTATGAACAAGGCGGACAGTACAGCGACGTCCCACCCGGCTATTGGGTGGATGTGACCTCCCTGGCGATCCAATACGGATGGGAACGGGTCCCTGCGCTGCCGAACTGGCGCACCTATTATCGCGGCGCACGCTTTACCGAATTTGCGTTGACAGATGGTGAAACCTGGTACGCGGCCATGCTCGAACTGTATCCACCGGAAGTATTGGTCACACCGACGCGTTTGCTGCCGCCGACCATTACGCCCACGCGTACACCGCTTCCAACACGGACTGCATTGCCAACAAGGACGCCGCGTGCTACGTTTACACCCAGCCGCACCCCGACACCGCGGCCAACCTTCACGTCGACAAGCACGCCGTCGCTAACTCCGACACCACCCACGATTATTCCATGAAGAATAGAATTTTCCGTCATTGCGAGGACTGGCGCCTCGCGCCACGACGAAGCAATCTCAAACTCTGCGTAAGATTGCTTCGCTCCGCTCGCAATGACGTGTTTGCTGGTTTGTTGGTAATTCTGCTCCTCGCCTCCTGCACACCGCCCGCGCAAACGGAATCGACTCCAACGGCGGTCCTGGCTGGTGAAGCGGCGACCATGCCTCCGGCTGAGTCTGAACCGGGACCCAGGCCCACGGTCGCGCCGTTCCGATTCGTCCTCCCCACGCCGGGAGCGGAACCCGTTTCAGGATGGCGTCCTCCACTCTATCCTGTCCCGTGGGCTGTTTCTGCCTACGATCATTTCTACTTCGCCCGCCCCATCGCCGCAGACAATGTCAACTGGCCTCTGGCAGAGTACCGGTATGGCGGCGTGTTTTTCGCGCCGAACATCGTCCATACCGGGGTGGATATCGACGCCGATGATGAAACAGAAATCCTGGCAGCAGGGACCGGCACCGTGATTTCGGCAGGCTGGGGCTTGTTCTCAGGCACAGAGGGAAACGTCAACGACCCATACGGGCAGGCGGTGGTGATACGCCACGATTTTGGCTATAAGGGCGAAACGTTGTATACGATCTATGCTCACATGAGCGCGATCCTTGTGGTCAAAGGCGAGCACGTCGAAACCGGTGACGTGCTTGGCCTGGTTGGCGATACGGGCGCAACGACAGGACCACATTTGCATTTTGAAGTTCGCCTGGGTGAGAATACGTTTTATCGCACGTATAACCCTGAGTTATGGATGGCGCCACCGCAGGGATGGGGGATCCTGGTGGGACGGATGACCGATGAAAAAGGCAATTTGTTATATCTATTTCCTGTAGAGGTGCGCCCCTTGCCGTCAGAGGTTCCTCTGCGCAAAGTGTACACCTATGCCGATGGGCCTGTGAACCCTGATCCTTATTACAATGAGAATCTGGTCTTGAGCGATCTGCCGGCTGGCTTGTATAAAGTGGCCTTTGAATACATGGAAAAACAAATGCAGTTCTGGGTGGATATTTACCCCGGTCAGGTCACATACTTTACGTTCACACACGATGACGGGTTCAAAGTCAAGCCGCCGCCTGTGCCCACGCTGGATTTTTTACCAGGGACTCCAACAGCTATTCCGTAAGGAGCCAGAATGAGCGATGAATCCAAAACCGGTTCGGAGATCGAAAATTCTTCAGATCAATGGAAATCATTGTCACCAGAAGAGTTGATGACTGTCCTTCTGCATGAACTTAAAACCCCGGTTGCTGAGTTACGAGACCTGGCTGAAAATCTCGCGAGTGGAGATGAGATAGAACAGCAGCCACTATCCAGTGAAAGCATCGCACAGAAAATAGCCCAACTTCAGAAAATCTACGATATCCTTGGGGAATATATGCGTGACCACGGGCAATCACCGGAGTCTTGACATTTCGCACTTGGTACGTCCCTTGTGACACAACCTGTCACAACCCCTTGACGAGCAGAACATCTGTGCTATACTTTTGCCTACGTACACAAATTTGACCTTTACATTTGTATTTGGAGAGTAAAACATGTCCCCACGAAAATCAAAATCAGCCGCAGCAGAAGAGCAGCCTACCCGCCAGGTGGATGGCGCCAAACGTGCCGTACTCGATAAAGCCGTTGGCGATATCCTCAAGCGCTTCGGTGAAGGTTCGATCATGCCCCTGGGTCAGGCCCATGGCATGGTAACCGAATCATTCCCTACTGGTTCCTTATCCCTCGATATCGCTCTCGGCGTCGGCGGCATCCCGCGCGGACGGATCACCGAGATTTACGGTCCTGAGTCGTCCGGTAAGACCACCATCTGTCAGCACATTGTGGCAGAAGCACAGAAGATGGGCGGCGTTGCCGCATTTATCGATATGGAACACGCTCTCGACCCGGTCTATGCGGCCCGCGTTGGTGTGGACATTGACAACCTGCTCGTCTCTCAGCCAGATACCGGTGAACAGGCCCTTGAAATCGTCGAGACCCTGGTCCGCTCTGGCGGCGTGGATGTAGTTGTGATCGACTCGGTCGCGGCCCTCGTTCCACGATCTGAGATCGAAGGCGACATGGGCGATGCCACCATGGGCGTGCAGGCTCGTCTCATGTCGCAGGCGCTGCGCAAACTTTCGGGCGCCATCAACCAGACCAAGACGGCCGTGATCTTTACCAATCAGTTGCGCCAAAAGATCGGCGTGATGTTCGGCAACCCTGAAACCACCACCGGCGGCCAGGCGCTCAAGTTCTATGCCTCCGTGCGTCTCGACGTGCGCCGCATCCAGGCCATCAAGGTTGGCGATGAAGTGATCGGTAACCGTACCCGCGTCAAAGTGGTCAAGAACAAGGTTGCGCCTCCCTTCCGCACGGCCGAGTTTGATATCATGTTCAACGAAGGTATTTCGAAATCCGGCGATGTTCTCGACCTGGCCACAAAGTTTGAAGTCGTTCAGAAGCGCGGCGCCTTCTTCTCTTATGGAGACATCCGTGTCGGTCAGGGACGTGAGAACGCCAAGGATTTCCTGCGCCAGAATCCCGAACTAATGGGCGAGATCGATACTGTCATTCGGCAGAAAGCCCTCAGCGGCGAAATCGCCCTGCCTCTCGACATCGGAGGTGGCGATGATGGTGGAAACGGCGCAGCCGCCTCTGAAGAATTGTAGAAAGCCCGTTGGGCGACTCGGCAGCGGGTCGCCCTCCTTTTTTTAATGACACTCCGACTCTATCTCAGCCGGATCTTAATCGCCGCACTATTGATTCTCGTCTCCCTTGCGGCCTGCTCCCCCATCCCCACAGCGACTCCTTTCCGCCCGCCCACTGCGCAGGCGCCACTGATCGAACCGACGTTTATCATGCAGCCCACCAAACAGGTGGTGATCGTTCAATCGACGACCCTGCCGACGATCATTCCCACGACAAACCCTGAAGAATGTTTCAGCAACTTGCGTTTCATCGATGACCTGACGGTTCCCGACAACTCATTCATCACCTACGGCTCCACCATAGACAAACAATGGCTGGTCGAGAACAACGGTACCTGCCACTGGGATGCAGGCTATCGCATCAGGCATCTGGGCGGCGCCGAGCTTGGCGCGCCGGGAGAGGTCATGCTTTATCCTGCACGTGCGGGAACACGAGCCACCATCCAAATCATTTTCACCGCGCCCTTTACCGATGGTGTATACGAAAGCGCCTGGCAGGCATACGACGCCGATGGAGCACCTTTCGGCGATCCCATCTATATTCGGGTCACTGTTGCGTCTCCGTAGTAACGACTGAAGTCGTTGCTACCGTTTATCAGTAGAAGGAGATACCGATGCCCGCCCAAAATGATTTCCCCATCGTATTTGAACAATTGAAGAACATTCTCAAGCCCTATGCGAAGAATCTCACGGTCAAAGCCGATACACCAGACAGCTACTATCTCGATGGTCCCTACAGCAAGAAATGGCAGAAGGATTTGTTCTTCGCCTCGGCGCAGGTCAAGAAGAATTACGTCTCCTTCTATTTGATGCCGGTATACATGTATCCTGAACTGCTGAACGGTATCTCGCCGGAATTGAAAAAACGAATGCAGGGCAAGTCATGTTTCAATTTCAAAAAAGTGGAACCCAAATTGTTCACAGAACTTGCCGAGTTAACCAAAAAAGGTGCTGAAAAACTTAAACAGGAGAATCAATAATGGATATTGAATTTGATGTAAACGGAAGGCCTGTTAGTGGATATCTCGCCTTCCCCTATCAGTCGAATATGCCGGGTGTGATCGTGCTGCATGCATGGTGGGGGCTGAATCCGTTTTTCAAGCAGCTATGTGACCGCCTTGCAGCCAAAGGCTTTGCTGCCTTTGCGCCTGATCTGAATGAAGGCCGGGTTGCAGCCACGATCGAGGATGCCAGGGAAATTATGTCCAGCCTGGATCAGCAGCGGAAATATGATGTGGTCAGGGCAGCGTTTGATTTCATGCGTGTCCGCCCTGATGTTGGCAAGCAACCGCTTTCATTGATCGGATTCTCCATGGGTGCAGACTGGTCACTGAAGCTGGCAAGTATGTACCCGGAAGATATCGGCAAAGCAGTCTTGTTTTATGGGGCCGGTGAGGCGGATTTTACAAAAGTGAAAGCGGAGATCCTTGGTCATTATTCTGATACAGATGAGTGGGAGGATATCAAGTGGGTCCGTTCGATGGAGGAGGATATGCGCGGCGCAGGGCTGAAAACGAATTTTTACATCTATCCCCAGTTGCCCCATTGGTTCTTTGAAGAGGATCGCCCTGAATTTAACCCAGAGGCTGCCGAACTCGCCTGGCAGCGGACACTGGAATTCCTGGGCAAATAGCAGGTGGCTGCAAGATGAAATTTAAACTGGAAATACCGATCCAAAAACCGCGCGCCGAAGTATGGAAGGCCTTTGACAATCCCGAAAATATGAAGATCTGGCAGCAGTCGCTGATCGATTTCGAAACTATTGAAGGTGCACAAGGTCAGCCTGGCGCTGTGTCGAGATTGACATTTCGAGAGAATGAACGCGAGTTTTCGCTGATCGAAAAAGTGACGGCTCGCGACGAACCAAATCGGCTGGATGGCATCTACGAAAACGAGTTTGCCGATAACACGATCAGCAACCGCTTCGTCGAACAAGGCAGCGACCAAACGTTGTGGATCGTGGAAACCGAGTTCAAGTTCAAGACGCTGTTGATGAAGATCATGGGGCCGCTCATGAAGAAAAAACTTGTGGCACGAACAGAAAGCGATATGCAGCGTTTCAAGGAAATGGTGGAAGGTGGATAAATCTTTAGCCACGGATTTCACGAATTGTTTTTAAAATCTGTGAAATCCGTGGCTGAGTTCTTAGATTTAGGGTTGACAGTGTTTTCTAAACAATAGCACTTTGAAGCAGATCAACCGCTTGCTTTTCGGTTGCGCTGATCTGGAGGATGTGATCGCGCAGGTTTGCACGCAGGTCCGCTGCCTGAGAGTCGGAAAGGGGAAAATCGGTTTCTGCTTCCTTGAGCAGCTCCCGGTGGCGCTGGTTGATCTTTTTGATCTCCGGCAATGCTGCTTCCCCTTTTTCGAGGAACAGTTTGTGTTTGCGGCCGATCAACTTTCTACTTTCTCCCAGCAGGGGCACATCACTGGGCAGGGCGGCATCCGCGAATCGAAGCCAGAGAGTATGGCTCGCACGGAATGCCGCGGCTGCTTCCCTGAGGACGGGGCGCTTCAGAATGGTCGCAGCTTCCTCAAGAAAGTCGGCATACAGACCGCGATCCGCGCCGTCGGTTGATCCCCAGGTATTTATCCATTGATACAGCCCGGGCTGGAAATGGGAGCCGGCCAGCGCATGATACATGCGTATACCCGGAGCAAAGAACCGTTCCCAGCTTTGTTTATTGCGCTTGTTGACCAGCATGTCGGCAAACTTTTTATAGGCCGCGAACCCAAAATTATCGCGCCCGCCGCGCGGTGGCTCTTCGGTGAACAGGCTGATCGCCTGGCAAATGCCTTTATGCACGGCGGCCGTCAGTTTCGCGGGCTGAGGCGCTTCGATCGTCAGCAGCCTATATTTATCGTCTTTGATCCGTCCGCGCGCCTTCGTCAGTTCCTCCATCCCGACATGCAACGGACGGCTGGAACGATCCGCAATGGTCACGGTTTTTCCATCCGATTCGACCGCAAGCATGGGCAGTGGACTCCACATGGCATCATTCGGATCCAGGTCGTTATAGGACAGGCTGAAGTGGTCTGCCCACAAGATGGGAAACAAGCCTGTATCCAGTGTGTTTTGCAAATTTTTCTCCGCGATCTCAGGTTTATTTGTCTGCTGGACATCCTGCACGATTCCCAGGCGTTCCAGGATCGTCGAGAATGGATTGAACGTATTGCGCGTCAGCATGGCTACATGCGGCAAATATCCTTTGTACTCGAATGTGAAGTATCCAAACGCGATCCCGCCGCTGACGCCAAGCAGCAACGCTTCAGAATAGGGCGAACCTGTATGCGGCGTTTTTATGCCCTGCATTGCCAGTGCATTGTGAATGCTGCCGGTTTCCCAGTGCCGTCCGTTGAATCGAGTCTTCGATACCATATCTACCTCCAAACGTTGATCTTGCGGCATTATACAGAGCAGAAACCGTATTTTGCAGAAAGTAGAGACATACTTTGCACTTTTCTCGAGAAGACTTCGGATCTTTGTTTTACGACAATCCGATTGTTGAGACCTGCAAAGATAACTTTTTCGGTTTTCTGGGATTAAGTGGGCTGGAAAGATCTTTAGCCACAGACACCACGCCTCTGGCCGGGTGCAGGTGGAACACTCAGAATCTGAGAGTACGTCGCAAATGGAGTACAGAGAGAAAACAGTCAAGTCATCGCAAAGCTCTGTGGAATGCAACGTGGAACAATAACCTTCGGTTAATACAAAAAAGTTGTTTCCTGATAGAATATCCAAAAGAAAGCCCAAGCGGGCTTTTTCTATGATAGCAAGTAAGGATCCCGCACTGAATGTATTACAACCTGCGCCTATTCTGGCGAACAACCTATCGCTCGTTCTTCGGCTCCAAAAACACCCCCGCCCAACTCACCCGCAAACGATTGATTTTCCTCCTGATGTTCTACGTAGTCTGGCCAATGGGCCAGGTGATGCATCGAATCTTTTTCGTATTAGACGATATTTTCTTCCCGGGTCATAAGACACAACCAATCGAGAAGCCGCTCTTTATCATCGGAAACTTGAGGAGTGGGTCCACATTTCTTCACCGCCTGCTCTCACGTGACTCGGAAACATTCACCAGCCTGACCACCTGGGATATTTACCTCACTCCCTCTGTCCTTCAGAAGAAGATCACGCAATTTGTTTCGCGGCTCGATACTAAACTTGGCGGGCATCTTCACCGCCTGCTGTATGCGTTCGACAAACGAACTCTTGGTCAGTTCAAGATCCATCGCATTTCGTTCTTTCAGCCGGAAGAAGACGAGAACATTTTGCTGCACGCCTGGGATTCGTTCTGGGTTAGTTTCCTCTTCCCATTCATGGATGAGATGCCCAACTACCAGCACTTCGACGAAGCGCTTTCAACAGAGCACAAACGCCGCGTCATGAAATTCTACAAATCCATGCTCCAGCGGCATATGTACGCAACCGGCAAAAAGTACTTTGTTGCCAAGAATCCCGCCTTCAGCCCCAAGATCGAGACCCTGCTGGAATTCTTCCCGGATGCACGCATCATTTACCTGGCGCGCAATCCATTGGATATGCTTCCCTCTACAGTTTCATGGATCAATTACGCGCGCGGCGTCTTCACCGAGCCGAAGGAAAAATATCTATATCTGGCCGAGATCCTGGACCTGACCCAGCACTGGTACCGCTACCCGCTGCAATACCTGGATGCGCATCCTTCTCCCCGGCACCTGATCCTGAACTACGATGATCTGATCCAGCGCCCGGAGCGCGTCATTCGCGCGTTCTATGAACAGTTCGGCTATCCCGATAAACCCGGTCTCGATGGCATTGTGGACGCGGCCGTAAAAGAGACCCTGGCGTTCAAGACCGATCACGTGTATTCGTATGAAGAGATGGGGTTCACACGCAAACAGATCGTCGAAATGTACGCCGATATCTTCGATCGCTTCGGTTTCGACAGGCGTGACCATGAGGAGGCAGGGGTGGAAACCCAGATGGTGACAGTTTCTGTACTGGATTAATAATACAGAGTGCCGCACATTTCCTAAACTTTATATTTGAATTTTAGCCTGCGGATTTATGTATAAAGTTTAGTTAATAATGAGACAAACGGTAAACTCCCGAAGGTAATCTTCGGGAGTTTTGCTTTACTGCGGGGAGATTGTGTCGCCTCCGGATCGCAACACTTGCGCCTCACTGCGTTCGTTGCAGTGCAGGTGTGACCGGTTAGGAAGATTTCTTCGTTCGTGTGCTGCGCGTGGAAGGTTCCTCGATCGTTTTAGCGGCGCCTTTTTTTGGCGCTGCCTTTTTCGTAGATGCTGATTTTGGCTTTGAAGCTGCCTTCCTTACACGCGGCGCTGCTTCTTCCTCGGTTGCTGCAGCGGCCGGTTTCTCACCAATTTGATCCATAGGGCTGCTTAGCTTGTATTCCTCTTCCCAGTTTTCGGCGAATTTCAAATTGATCGCTTTATAACGCGCCAGCAACATGACCGCGCCAACAATCGCCATTAAGCCAAAGACAAGAGCCGAGTAACTGAAACCGAGGTCCCCAATCTTGGGCTGATCGGGACGGAAGAACTCAACGAAGACACGCCCCACACCCGCCAGCACCAGCCAGCCAGCGAACAGCGCACCAGGTTTGAGTTCCTCTTTATAGCGGCGGGAGATCCATAACAATAAACCTGCCGCAAGGAAGTTCCACAGCATCTCATACGCAAAGGTGGGATGGAAGCGTGTTGTCTCGGGTAGGTTGGCGAATTCTGGAAGCCGGTGCTCGGCTGAAATAGGAATGCCCCACGGCAACGTGGTGGGCGGGCCGTAGAGTTCCTGATTGATGAAGTTGGCAATTCGTCCAATCGCCTGACCGATCAACATGGCAGGACCTGCTGAGTCGAGAAAGAGCCAGATGTCCAGGTTGTTCTTGCGAAGATAATACAGCAGCGCAGCAGCTCCAAGGATGAGTCCGCCGAAGATATGAAGTCCACCAGCCGGGATGTTGATGATCTGACCGGGATTCTCCATATAGAAGCGATTCCCGCCCAGCGTCGCGTTGATCACATACCATAACCGCGCGCCGATAATTCCAGCGGGCAGCACCCAGATCAGAGCGTCCCAGATGCGTTCACCGTTCTCTCCGCGGCGTTTAAGTTCGCGCTCAACAATCAGGGAGCCAGCGATCACGCCGAGCATTACGATCACACCATACCAGCGCAGCGTAAATGTAAAACCGAATAGTTCACGAGAAAAGATTACAGGGTCGATCATCGAATACCTCAGGTTGAATTTTCAGGTGATTATACTGCCTAGATTGCCCACCAGGACCGTGTTGAGCGGGAAAAGGTGCACTAAAAGTATGTCAGTCACCGGAAAACACCTAACACTCGGACCAAAATGCCCCTATTACATCTGTCACCTACGATTTGTGACAAATTGCACATGATGGTATACTGGAAATGTTTACAATGGAAGTTAACGTTTACCTTTTCAGTAAACATTTACGGAAAATACTGATGCTCAAAATCAACCGCCAAACCGACTATGCCGTCCGTGTTGTCCTTGCCCTTGCCAAGTATGGTGAGGGCGCCAGGCATTCCAGCGCGGATATTCAGCAGGAAATGTTGATCCCCAGGTCGTTTATGAGCCGCATCGTGGCTCAGTTGGCTCATGAAGGACTGGTCAGTACGTTCCCCGGGCGTGATGGAGGCCTGTCACTCCCCCGCCCCGCTTCGCAGATCTCTCTGAAAGATGTGGTGGAGGCGTTCGAAGGGCCGATCCTGCTTTCGGAATGTATGCAGGTCAAGGGTGAGGATGACTGCCCGTTCCAATCCAATTGTCCAGTACGGTCAAAGTGGGGACGCGTCCAGGTGGCGATGCTGCGGGAAATGGCGTCCATTTCATTTGAAGATCTGGCAAAGGAATCGCTTGGCATTCCCATGGTGATGCCAAGTTTGGTGTAGGAAATTCGTACGCCCGGAGGGCGCGTACATCATTTTTCAAGGAGAAGCATATGGATCCAATCACACTTTCTCGATTGCAGTTTGCACTGACGACCATCTATCACTGGCTGTTTGTTCCACTCACGCTGGGACTAGGCTGGTTTGTGGCGTTTATGCAAACTCGCTATTATCAAACCCGGGACGAAAGCTGGCGTATCCAGTCCAAGTTCTGGGGCAAGTTGTTCCTGATCAACTTCGCCATTGGCGTAGTAACAGGTATCGTCCAGGAATTCCAGTTTGGCATGAACTGGAGCGAATACAGCCGCTACGTGGGCGACATCTTCGGCGCACCTCTGGCCGTGGAAGCTTTGCTGGCCTTCTTCCTGGAATCCACATTCCTCGGCGTGTGGATCTTCGGAGAAGGGAAAATTTCAGAAAAAGCGCATTTGGCTTCCATCTGGCTGGCAGCGCTTGGTTCCAACCTTTCTGCATTGTGGATCCTGCTGGCCAATGGCTGGATGCAGAGCCCGGTCGGTTATGTGATCAATGAAGCCAACGGCCGCGCTGAACTGGTGGATTTCTTTGCGTTGATCGGCAATCCCAAAGGCTGGATCTTCTTCTGGCACACCATTTCAGATGGCATGCTTATGGCAGCCTTCTTCATCGTGGCAGTGAGTGCCTATCATATCTTCCGCAAACAGAACGTGGATTTCTTCAAGCGTTCGTTCATGATGGGCACAGTGGTAGGTATGATTGCCGGCGTTCTCGTCTTCCTCGGCGGTCACACCATGGGTCAGTATATGTACGAGAACCAACCGATGAAATTCGCGGCCATCGAGGCTCACTGGGAAACCTCCCAGCCCGCTGATTTCTCAATTCTGACAATTGGTGATCTGAGCGGCAAGCGTGAAGTTTGGTCGTGGCGCATGCCGCGTGTATTGAGCTTCCTCGCCTGTAACAACTTTGATTGCGAAGTGCGCGGCGTGAATGAGATCCAGGCTGAATATGAAAGCCTGTACGGCCCTGGCGATTATGTCCCGTTGATGGTTGTTACGTACTGGACCTTCCGCATCATGATGACGTTCGGTTTCATCATGATGGCGATCACGGCCTTCTTCCTGTGGGCCAACATGCGTGGTGACATCGCCAATGCAAAGTGGATGAAGTGGGTACCCCTGACACTTACGCTTCCGTATCTGGCCAACGCCAGCGGCTGGATCCTGACCGAAATGGGCCGCCAACCCTGGATCGTCTATGGCTTGCTCAAGGTGGAAGACGCAGTTTCGCCCAACCTCACCACCCTCGACTTGCTGATCTCGCTGATTGGCTACACCGCCGTATACGGCTCACTGGCAGTTGCCATGGTCAAGCTGATGGTCAAATACGCCAAAGCCGGACCGGAAGGCGCCATCCACGAGTCTGTAGATGTTGAACCCGCTGGCGGCGCGCGTGAAGCGCTGCCTGTCGGTGCACAAGACTAGTAAAAGAGGCATAACATGTCTTACGAATTTCTCCAAATTCTTTGGTTTATCCTGATCGCCGTATTATGGATCGGCTTCTACTTCCTCGAAGGCTTCGATTTCGGCGTGGGAATGCTCCTGCCCTTCCTCGGTAAAAAGGATGAAGAGCGCCGCGCCATCATCAACGCCATCGGCTCCACCTGGGATGGCAATGAAGTCTGGCTGCTCACGGCTGGTGGTGCAACTTTCGCCGCGTTCCCGCACTGGTACGCGACCATGTTCAGCGGCTTCTATCTGCCCCTCTTCCTGCTCCTAATCGGCCTGATCATCCGCGGCATCTCCTTCGAATATCGGTCGAAGGACGCCGCTCCCGCCTGGCGCAATCGCTTCGATTGGATGATCTCCATCGGTTCCTTCCTGGCTGCGCTCCTGCTCGGTACCGCGTTCGCCAACCTGGCCAAAGGAGTGCCGATCGATGCGGACATGAACTACGTCAGCCCGAACGGCATTATAACCACCATCGGTCTCCTCAACCCCTTTGGTTTGATCGGCGGTCTTACCACCGTGGCTGTCTTCCTCCTGCACGGCGCAAACTTTCTGACCCTCAAACTGGATGGTGAACTGCGCGAACGCGCCCGCGAACTCTCGAAAAAACTCTACATCTTCGCAGCGATCATGGTGGTGGCACTAGCCGCTGCAACCTATCTCTATACCGATATTCTCACTAAGATCGGTGTCAACCCGGGCATCATTCCCATCGTCTCGGTGGTAACGTTGTTGAGCGCCATCTACTTCATCAATCGCAAAATGGAAGGCTGGGCATTCATCGTCGTATCACTGCACATTGTGCTGACGCAGGTCGCCTTCTTTACACTGATGTTCCCCCGCGTCATGGTGTCGAGTCTCAACCCCGATTGGTCGCTGACCATCTACAACGCCTCGTCGTCGCAATATACGTTGACGGTCATGTCTATCGTTGCCCTGATCTTCGTGCCGATCGTTCTCGCCTACCAGGGCTGGACCTACTACATGTTCCGCAAGCGAATCACAACTGACAAGAAATCTCTCGTTTACTAAACGTCTGCTGTTTGTATAATTGGGAGGTTGAGGAATAAAACTCAACCTCCCAACTATTTAACTCACCTGACACCTGAAACTGACCTATGCACCGCCGACTTCTCGCCCTTACCCGTGACTCTCGCACCGCTCTCTTTTTAACAGTTCTTTCCGGATTTTTAGCCGGCCTGCTTACGATCAGCCAGGCCTACCTGCTCAGTAACACCGTCAATGCAGTGCATCTGCAGGGATATACACTTTACCAGGTCTCACACTGGCTGCGCCTGATTTTGATCGTTATCGCCGGGCGCGCATTTCTGACATGGGTCAACGAAGTCAGCGCCAACCTGGTGGCCGTCAAGATCAAATCGGACCTGCGCGAACGCCTCTTCAACCACATCCTGAATCTGGGCCCTGCTTACACCCGCACGCAACGCACTGGCGAATTGACCACTGCCGCGGTCGAAGGCATCGAAGCGCTGGATGCATATTACAGTCAATATCTCCCACAGCTGGTTGTTACTGCGTTGATCCCCATCAGCATTCTTGTGGTCGTCTTCCCACTGGATGTATTGTCGGGCATCGTGATGTTGGTCACCGCGCCGCTGATCCCTTTCTTCATGATCATGATCGGCAAGGGAGCAGAGATCGTCACCAGGCGGCAATATCAAACCCTTTCGCGTCTCTCGGCACATTTTCTCGACAGCCTGCAGGGACTGACCACTCTAAAGATATTCAGTCAATCGAAAGCGCATACCAAAAACATCGAGAATGTCAGCAACCAGTTCCGCGACACGACACTGGGCGTTTTGAGGATCACCTTTCTCTCTGCACTGGCGCTGGAGCTGCTCGCCACGCTTAGCACCGCGCTCATCGCCGTTGAAATCGGATTCCGCCTGCTCTACGGACGCATGGAATTTCTGGAGGCGTTCTTCATCCTGGTCCTTGCACCGGAATTCTATCTACCCCTACGCAACCTGGGAGCCCGCTTCCATGCAGGGATGTCTGGAACAACAGCGGCAAAACGTATCTATGAGATTTTAGATACACCGCTACCGGTTTCCAGTGATCAGTTATCAGTAGTCAGTGACCAGGCCGGTGCAAAAGTCGAGTCAATTGATTTTATCAACGTTACATACACATATCCTGGCGAAGCAACACCAGCACTCGAAAACATCAATTTGGAGATCAAAGCAGGGCAACACATCGCCCTCGTCGGTCCAAGCGGTGCGGGAAAATCTACACTCGTAAACCTGCTCCTGGGTTTCATCCAGCCTACATCAGGGCAGATTATCACCAATCACCAATCACCAATTACAGATTACAAATTACGAAATTCAATTTCCTGGGTTCCCCAACGGCCACACCTTTTCCACGATGCACTGGCTGCAAATATTCGTCTTGGCAAACCAGATGCCAGCGATGCAGAAATGATCGCCGCGGCAACAGCAGCCCACTTGCATGAATTCATCGAAACGCTGCCCGAAAAATATGGAACGGCCATCGGCGAAAGCGGAGCACGCCTGAGTGGCGGACAGGCTCAACGCGTAGCTCTGGCCCGTGCCTTTCTCAAGAATTCTCCTGTTCTCATCCTGGATGAGCCTACGTCCAGCCTTGACCCTGAAACCGAATCGCTTCTCGAAGACTCCACGCGCCGTCTGATGCAGGGACGTACAGTCATCACCATCGCTCATCGCCTGAACACGATTTTCAAAGCCGATCGTATTATCGTTCTCGAAAATGGCCGCATCGTTGAGCACGGAACGCATCGTGAATTGCTCGCTCTGAACGGTTCCTATGCGAAGATCGTGAAGGCATATGAGTTTGCAGATGACCAAGTAAGAAGTGAAGAAGTAAAAAGTGAAGAAGTCCCGCAAAGCAAGATGGCGTCAGCGGCGATCACAAGAGGTGAGAAGTCGAAAGTGGAAGGGTTTGAGCTGGCGAGTACTGACCCCGGCGCGGTAAACAACATTCCGTCTCCGGTTTCTACTTCTCCACTTTCTACTGCCGAATTACCAGTTACCAATTACCGATCTATCCTTCTCCGCCTCCTCTCCTTCCTACACGGCTCATGGAATTGGGTAGGGCTTTCGATTGTGCTGAGCACGTTGACCATCGGCTCGAGTGTGGCCTTGATCGGTACATCCTCCTGGCTGATCTCAACGGCCGCGTTGCACCCGTCGATTGCGGACCTGGGTGTATCGGTTGTCGGCGTGCGATTCTTCGGCATCAGCCGCGGCGTGTTTCGGTATCTGGAACGGCTGGTGTCACACAATGTCACCTTCCGACTGCTGGCCCGTTTGCGCGTGTGGTTCTATGAAAAACTGGAACCCCTTGCGCCGGCGCGTTTGATGGAGTACAAAAGCGGCGACCTGCTGGCCCGCGTCATTGGGGACGTGGAAACATTGGAAAACTTCTACGTGCGCGTTCTCTCGCCCACGTTAACCGCTGTACTCATGGGTATCCTCGTTTCGGTCTTTTTTGCTTCATTCTACCTGCCGATTGCTTTCGTGCTCATTGGTTTCTTCTTTGCTTTGGGTTTGGTTCTGCCACTCCTTGCGCAACTTGTGAGCCGCCAGCCGGGGCAGCGTTTGATCGCACAACGCGCAGAACTGGCGTCTCAACTCGTCGATGGGATCCAGGGTCTGGCAGACCTGCTAGCCTTTGGGCGCGGTAATGATCGTGCCAGGCAGATTGCAACGATCGGGGTCAAATATGGCGGGACACAAAAACACATGGCCCGTATTAATGGAGTCCATTCTGCATTGGGGATCTTACTTACCAATCTTGCCGTATGGCTCGTGCTGGTGCTCATTATTCCTCAGGTCACGGCAGGCAACATCAAGGGCGTAATGCTGGGAACATTCACGCTGATGACGTTGGCTTCGTTCGAGGCAGTTAATCCCCTGCCCCTCGCCGCGCAGATGTGGAACGCATCGCGCGAGGCGGCCAGGCGTCTGTTTGAAGTGGTGGACGCGAAACCTGTGGTCAGTGATCAACATCGCCCTGGCGCCGTGGCGACATCTTCAGTGGTCAGTGATCAGTCGCAAGTTACCAATTACGAACTACGAATTGCACACCTATCCTTTTCTTATCCCACTCAATCGACGCCCGCTTTACAAAACGTCTCGTTTACCGTGCCGGAGGGCAAGGCGTTCGCCATCGTGGGACCCAGCGGCGCGGGCAAGAGCACAATCGCCAATCTCATGCTGCGGTTCTGGGAGTATGAAGCAGGAGAGATCAGTCTCGGGCAGGCGTCGCTGAAGACGCTGAATCAGGATGAGGTGCGCGGACGAATCGCCATCGTCTCCCAAAATAGTTACTTCTTCAATACCAGTATCCGTGAGAATTTGCGGTTGGCACGTCGAGGGGTACAGGCAGAGGAAATCGAGGCGGCCGCCAGAGCGGCACAGATCCATGATTTTGTCATGAATTTGCCACAAGGCTACGACACCCTAATTGGCGAACAGGGATTAAGATTATCCGGCGGCGAACGTCAACGACTGGCAATCGCACGGGCATTGCTGAAAAACGCGCCAATTCTGATCCTGGACGAACCTACCGCCCACCTGGACCCACTGACCGAAAAGTGGGTGCTTGAAACGCTGTTCGAAGCGATGAAAGGAAGAACAAGCCTGCTCATCACTCACCGCCTGGTCAAACTGGAAAACATGGATCAGATTTTGGTGATGAATGAGGGTAAAATCGTCGAGCAGGGCAGACATCACGATTTACTGGCGGGAGCCGGGCTTTACCAAAGACTATGGCATCTGCAAAATCAAATACTCAGCGAGACACAGGGTTAAGTCTGATGCGCCGTTATGAGCTAAACGCATTTATCAATCGACCGCCGCAACAGGTATATGAGCATCTGGCCGAACCGATCAACATGATCGGGCTGCAGCCATGGCTGACTACGATCGATGTACTTAAGGAACAAAAGGATGCCAGCGGCATCCTCCTGCGTCCGTTTCATATGTTGATCACGTACCGCTGGTTGGGGCTGCCGATTTTCAGAAACCGTGTTTATGTAGTCCTGCATCTCACAAAACCATTCCATGAATTGGAACTGCATGTATTCAGCCGGCCGGGGATACATTTCGTTTTTGAGTTTCAACTTCAGGAAATGGAAGAAGGGCACACCCATCTGATCCAAACGCTTCGATTTGAGAAAGTCAATCAGTTCTTTCAGTCCATTGTGCTCAGTCAGGCGAATCATACGCAGCGTACCTTGCTTGCGAATTTGAAAGTTCGTCTGGAAAAATAGTGCATTGTCCGCTTGCACAGCCTATTCGAACATGCTATAATCAATTAATTCCCCGACTGTGTTACAGAGCCCCCATGATTACTTGATCCGTTGCGTGGCGATTTAACCTGTACGGGTCTCGCGTACATAAACTTGAGCGATACTCCACATCTATCCACAACCTAAGGGAAATTACCAGCCTGCCGAGGGCAAAGCTGGCTTAATCTGCATTGCACTTCAACCCACATCCCATCCCAATGAGTAAAAACATGAAAATCCTCGAACTTGAGAACGAACCTCTTACCAAACTGCGCGGTATGGCAAAGTCACTGAATATTCCGAATGCCAACCGCTTAAAGAAAGAAACCCTGGCCATGATGATCCGCGAGGCCGAAGCGCAGAAGGAGGGCATCGAACTGCGAGGCGGCATCCTGGAAATCATGAGCGAAGGGATTGGCTTCCTGCGGGCCACCAATTACAGGATCAGCGATCAGGATGTCTACGTCTCCCAGGCACAGCTTCGCAGACATGACCTGAGAGCCGGCGATCTGGTCATCGGGCAAGTGCGCCCGCCACGTGAGAGCGAACGGCATTTTGGATTGCTAAAGGTGGAATCGATCAATGGCGTGGACCCCGAAGAAGCTTCCCGCCGACCTGTATTTGAGAACCTGACCCCCATTTTCCCAGACAAACGATTTGATCTCGAAACCGACCATGATACGCTTGCTCCACGTCTGATCAATCTTGTGGCGCCCATCGGAAGAGGACAGAGAGGGCTGATCGTTTCACCACCCAAGGCGGGGAAAACCACGATCCTGAAGCAGATTGCGAATTCTATTTCAACCAAATATCCAGATGTGCATTTATTGGTCGCATTGATCGGTGAACGCCCTGAAGAAGTCACCGACATGGACCGCTCGGTGGATGCCGAAGTCGTGGCATCTACGTTTGACGAGCCGGTCACATCTCACGTCCGCACCGCGGAATTAGCACTGGACCGCGCCAAGCGATTGGTGGAGATTGGTCGCCACGTAGTCATCCTGATGGACTCGATCACGCGGCTGGCACGGGCCTACAACCTGGTTGTCAACCCATCGGGGCGTACGCTTTCAGGCGGTATGGATCCCTCAGCGTTGTACCCGCCCAAGCGTTTCTTTGGCGCGGCTCGTAACATCGAAGAAGGTGGTTCGCTGACCATCATCGCCACCTGCCTGGTAGATACCGGTTCGCGCCTCGATGATGTGGTGTACGAAGAGTTCAAAGGCACCGGCAACATGGAGTTGCTGCTCTCCCGTAAACTACAGGAGCGACGCATCTTCCCAGCTGTGGATATCGAACGCTCCTCCACGCGTCGCGAGGATTTGCTATTGGGTCCCGATCTGTTACAGCGTGTATGGCTGATGCGCCGCATGTATATCCAGATGATCTCGCCGCAGCCCACCGGCGCAGGCATGGACCAATCGGTTGCCACCGAAGCCATCGTCACGCGTTTGGACCGGGCACGTAACAACCAGGAATTCCTTGAGAATCTCGGACGAGATGCGTAGCGGGCTCATCAGAAGCGTAAACTCTATCGAATGTCTACTCTCTCATCGTTTTTCAAAACGAATCGATTCACGATCATTAGTTGGATCATTACGCTCGTTCTGGTAGCGGGACTGGTAGGCGGCGCGCTCAAGTGGAAGGATGCATCCAACGCGCGGGCGCTGGCGCCTGTGCCCACTGCCGCGCCAGATGAGCAAACGCCCAATGTGGCCATGCCAGCATTGGGTGGGCCAGCTGCGTTCCAATCCATTGAACGCGAGATCCAGCTCAAGACCAACGTCCCCGCCGATAAACCTCGTTATGAAGTGGTCGAGTATCGCGTCATCCGCGGTGACTCGATGTTCGCGATCTCTGAAACGTACAAGCTCACGCCCGAGACTGTGCTCTGGGCAAACTACGATGTTCTAAAAGATGACCCTCATAGCCTGGCGCCGGGGATGGTATTGAAGATCCCGCCGACTGATGGCATCTATTACCAGTGGAAAGAAAACGACTCGCTTGAAAAAGTTGCCACCGAATACAAGACCACGATCGAGGACATCCTCAATTACCCGGGCAACGATATCGACCTGACCGATCCGAAAGTGGAATCGGGTTCCTGGGTAATGCTGCCAGGCGGCGAACGTGAATTCGTGCAATGGCTGGTGCCCACCGTGGCCAGCGGCGCTTCGGGGACGTCGGGAACGAGCCAGAGCGCCTGTGGTGGCGGTGCGGTGGGTGGTGGTTTCGTTTGGCCCGCAGATAGTCATTCTTTATCGGGAAACGATTATTGGTCCGGGCATCTCGGCATCGACATTGCCGCCGGTGAAGGCGCGCCTGTCTATGCGGCGGCCAGCGGCGTGGTCACCATGGCCGCGGGCGGTTACAACTATGGGTATGGCAACGTAATCCAGATCGATCATGGGAACGGATACTCCACGGTCTACGCCCACTTGAGCAATATCGGCGTGGGCGTGTGCGCCAGTGTCAGCGCGGGACAGTGGATCGGCGCATCTGGCAACACCGGTAACTCGCAGGGTGCGCACCTGCACTTCGAAGTGCGTCAGGGCGGCGGCTTTATCAATCCCTGGTTTGTATTACCTTAGTCTATAAATCCTAAAGGTCTTGAAGACCTTTAGGATTTTTTCATTTCTCATGAACCAAAACGAGCTCAGAAAATCGCTTTCCAAACTCGCATTGGGCGATGTCAAATATTTTGAATCGATCGGTTCCACCAATGACGAAGCTCTCGCCTGGGCCGCGGCCGACGGGCGCGACCTATCTCTGGTCATTGCCGATGAACAGACCGCAGGGCGCGGCAGGCAGAACCGGAAATGGCTCACACCCAGGGGAACAGCCCTTGCCTTCAGCCTGATCCTGCGCCCCTCTGCAGAGGAAAAACCGCATCTCTCCCGGACGGTGGGGTTAGCCGCCCTCGCCGTCGCCGAATCCCTGCGGACGCGTGGACTGGCCGCCCAGATCAAATGGCCGAACGATGTGCTGATCCATGAGCGCAAGGTATGCGGCATCCTGGTTGAATCGGTTTGGTCGGGCGATGAGGTAGATTGTGTTGTCCTGGGAATAGGGGTCAACGTGCTAAAGGGATCGGTTCCACCTGCCGATGATCTTCTCTTTCCAGCAACCAGCCTGGAGGAAGAACTGGGACAGCCACCTGACCGGGTGGAAGTGTTGAGCGAGATCCTGGCGGCATTTCTTGCATTACGCCCGCGCCTGATCAGCGATGAACTGATATCGCTATGGCAAGGCTTGCTGGCATTTCACGCGAAGGCGGTTCAAGTGGAAACGGGCACAACCCCGCCGATTTCCGGCACGGTCAACGGGCTGGACCTCGATGGAAGCCTGCGGCTGCTCAACGAACATGGCGAAATCGTGACAGTACGTTTTGGGGATGTGCGCCTGCGTCCGCTCACATGATATAGTATACCCACGGTCACAAACAGCACGTTCGATCTTCAGAATAAGGCAATTCCCCTGCACCGCCAGGGCGATTGTGACCGAGTGCGGTATACTTTTGCCCGAGGTAAAACACCATGTTTGATAATTTACGCGACTCTGAATCAAACTTTTACGAAGAGGAACCAAACGACCTCTACAAAGAGCCGGAAGCCAAGTCTGCCGGTCGCTCGAAACGCCGCAAGAGCGGCGGACGTTTCCTGGGGCTGACCGGGCAACAGAGGTTTATTCTCTCGCTCATGTTTTTTCTCATGGTTTGTGTGGGCGGCACATTCGTAATGTTTTTGCTGGGTAAGATGTCGCTTTTTTAATGCTGCCTGATTCCTGTACCTGAAAACAAGGACGAGCCGTTGGCTCGTCCTTGTTCTATCTTGTGACTTTACATCAATTGTGGTTGAGGTTCCGCTTTTTCTTCCACCTCGGTATCTGCGCCCACTTTTCTCATGTCCTCGGCAGCGATACGCGCCACCGATGCAACGCTGTCCCCTGGTTGCGGCTTGATCAAGTGGACGCCCTTCGTGGAACGGCCGGCCTGTTTAACATCCTTATTCTTGATGCGAATCGCTACACCATTCGAAGTAATGATGGTCAGATCATCGGCTTTTTGTACCACCCGGGCTGAAACGATCTTGCCGATGTCGCCCAATGCCTTAACGTCAATGGTCGTCACTCCGCCGGTCGCACGTCCCTTTGCGGGGTAGGCGCTCAGAGGCGTTTGTTTGCCATAACCTCCCGATGTAACCACCAGCAGCGAAGCATCGGGCTCCAGCACATCCATGCTGGTCACCAGGTCATCGCCATCCAGGCGGATGGCCTGTACACCGGCGGCCTGGCGTCCCATGGCGCGCAGCTTGGATTCGTTATAGCGCAGCGCCTTGCCCTTTTCGGTCACAAAGATAACCTCGTTCTGACCGGAGGTGAGGCGCGCCCATCCGAGGCGGTCGCCTTCATCCAGATTCATGGCGATCAGTCCCGAGGGGCGAACAGCAGCAAATTCCTCCATCACCACGCGCTTGACCCTGCCGCGTACGGTGGAGAGAATGCAATAGCCGTGTGCTGAGAAATCAGGTACAGCAATGGCAGCAGTCACGCGCTCATTGGGATCGAGCGACAACACGTTGACCAGGGGGATGCCTTTGGCGGTCCGATCGGCGTCGGGGATCTGGTAGACCTTTTCGCTGTAGACCTTGCCTCGATCGGAGAAGAACAGCATTGTATCCAGGCTGCGAGCTGGGATGAGGGCAACGACCGTATCCTCATCCTTGGTCGTGTGCCCCATCACGCCGCGTCCACCGCGGCTTTGCGAACGGAAGGCCGACGAGGCCACCCGCTTAATATATCCCCGTGCAGTGAGACTGATCAACACCGCTTCATCCTGAACCAGGTCGGCTTCGCTCAGTGACTCGGTCGCTTCGGCCGCGATGCGAGTACGGCGGTCATCGCCGTACTTTTCAGCCAGGTCGCGCATATCGTCCTGGATCAACGCCAGAATTTTCTTCGGGTGGGCAAGCAGGTCTTCAAGATAGGCGATGTTCTCGGCAACCTGTTTGTGTTCTTCCTCGATCTTCCAGCGTTCCAAAGCGGCAAGCCTGCGAAGCTGCATATCAAGAATAGCCTGGGCCTGGACCTCGCTCAGTGTGAAACGCGTTTGCAGGTTCTGTTTGGCAACGTCGGCATCCTGTGATTCACGGATGGTCTTGATCACCGCATCGAGGTTATTGAGCGCGATCAGATACCCGTCAAGGATGTGTTGTCGTGCCCGGGCCTTCGCCAGCTCAAAATTCGTGCGGCGCACGATGACAACCTGGCGATGTTCGATAAATATTTGCAGCGCACGCTTGAGCGGCAGGGTACGCGGCTCCCCATCTACCAGGGCAAGCAGCTGCACGCCAAAGGTAGTTTGTAACGTGGTGTATTTATAAAGTTGATTCAACACCTTTTTGGGCTGTGCGCCGCGTTTGAGCTCAATGACAATGCTCATACCGCGCTGATCAGATTCATCGCGCAGATCAGAGATCTGGTCGATCTTTTCGCCGCGCACAAGTTCCGCAATGCGCTCGATCAGATTGGACTTGTTGACCTGGTACGGGATTTCGGTAATGATGATTTCATGCCGCCCACTCTTGCCTTCTTCGATATGGGCCATTCCACGGACAACAAGGCGTCCCTTACCGGTCGCATATGCCGATTCGATCCCCTCGCGCCCAACGATGATCCCGCCGGTGGGGAAGTCAGGCCCTGGAATATACTTCATCAACTCCGACAGCGGAATCTCATCCATTGATTCATAGTTTTCGATCAGGAAGATGATGGCATTCGTGAGTTCGACCAGGTTATGCGGTGGGATATTAGTTGCCATACCGACGGCGATGCCAGACGTGCCGTTGAGAAGCATATTCGGCACACGGGCTGGCAGCACCAGGGGTTCTTCAAGCGAGTCATCAAAGTTTGGACCAAAATCGACAGTGTCCTTGTCGATGTCGGCGAGCAGTTCTTCGGCAAGCTTATGGAGACGGGCCTCTGTATAACGCATCGCGGCAGGAGCGTCGCCATCCACGGAGCCGAAGTTGCCCTGTCCATCGACCAGCAGGTAACGCATTGAGAAGTCTTGCGCCATGCGCGCCATGGTCTCGTAGACCGCCGAATCGCCATGCGGGTGGAATTTACCCAATACCTCACCGACGATACGGGCAGACTTCTTATAAGCAGTGTTCGACCGAATTCCCAGTTCCTGCATGGCATACAAAATGCGCCGGTGGACGGGTTTCAAGCCGTCGCGGGCATCTGGCAGGGCGCGGGCCACGATCACGCTCATGGCGTAATCCAGGTACGCATCACGCATCTGGGAGTCGATATCAACCTGCTGGACGTTTCCAAATTGTCCGTTTGGAGGGGTTTCTTCTAGCATCGTTTTTCTCTTTGTTGCCGCTTATCTCACGCATGTTCATCATGCGTAACCAAACCTTGAGATTCAAATCCTAAGTTTTGGATATGCCAGAGGCGTGCGGCACTTTGTAAGGGGGGTATGGGCATAAAAAAGACACGAAGGACTGGTTTCTGTGACTCCGCGTCTTAACTAATGAAGAATATGCCTATTTTACTCTGCAATTATACCGCGAAATCCAGTTTTGCAGGCGGAAATTCGCATGCCGTTCCAGGAGTTTTGCCTGTTTCGGTGGTTCTAAGGAGAATTCCCGGCTTACCTATACGCAGGCTATTGCGTGACGCTAAGGTCGCCGCAGACTGGTCGAACATCGATACGTCGTCAAACCGTTAACCAGTTTTGCGCTTGGAAAATCTTCAACGCCAAAACCGCTAACCGACGAATGACGGGATTGGATTCTGAAAAATTCGTGGAATCTGTGCTTTCGCGTTATTCGCGTTCTAAATCGGTGAGTGGGAACCCCCGGGGGCATAGTGACATGTAAACGATGTCTGGAGCTGATCTGCCAAACCGGATCGTCCGCCACCCATCCACAGCGAATCATCCAGGCTTTTCCCTGAATCAAAAAACCCGCCTATCCGCGAGTTTTAGTTTGTGCCGAAGGAGGGACTTGAACCCTCATGAGATTGCTCTCACTACGCCCTGAACGTAGCGCGTCTGCCAATTCCGCCACTTCGGCTTTTTTCGTGCGGACTGTATTTTATCTCAAAGGCACATTTTGTCAACACAATGCCCGCTTAAAGACATGGCTGTAGCAAAGTCAGACGGGTCTTAACGTGAATGCCGCGAAAGAGCGAATTGTGCGAATTTTTACGGTTTCTTAGCGCAATTCGCCTGTTGGCGTACTTCGCGTTTAGAGCTGCGCCATAAGCTCAAAATTCTGTCAAGCGACTTTGCTACAGCCATACGCTTAAAGATGCTTCTTGCTTCTGTGTGGAAAAATCGGACACAGAGCTTGCTTAGAGTCAAGCACTCAGTTCACAATGCTCCCAGCGCCATGGTCGTCGCTGGATTTCTTGAATCACCGCCGCCTTGTACGGCCAGGCGGCATCTGCAAGACGGCGGCGGGAGCGCGGCTAAACAACGGCTTTGCAGCAGTCCTGAATAGGACAAACAGGTGATTTACTCAATTAGAACAAATGTGCTATCATATGGTTCGATCAAGTATAGGAAATCCAGGCTGAATTACGGGTTTCCTACCATAAAACCTTGTACAAGATGCATATAAAATGATTTGTACAACGTCTCGCTGCCTAATCCGTATGAATCGTAGGAACAAAATCGAGCGTTTTGCGTCTAATTGATATCCCTTGCATGATTGAAATGCAGCTCAATATCAGTACTGTTAGGGGATATATCTTTTCCACTGCGAAGTGGTTATAGTAATCATAGAGAAAGGAGTGGACTATGTTCGCGATCGTTGTTTCAATTTCTGTGCTTCTTTTCGTGGCCCTTGCTGGCGCGGACCTGCTCGTCTCGAATATCAATTCGGATGAGCTGAGCAATATGGGTGTTGACAAGAAATCATGATTGAAAGCATCCATCTCCCCTAGCCCGATGCTGGTTTTTGCAGCATCGGGCATTTTTTTTGTTTAACGGAGCCATGCGCGGGTAGCCCGCCTGCCGAAATAGAACCAATGACCGGCTGGGCGCGAAGCGGCGACCTCTATCCCGCGGGTATAATGAGAGAAATTTTGCATCACTGAGGCGATTTCATGGATTTCTCGCTCACGCAGGAACAACAAATGAGTCAAAAGATGGTGCGCGATTTCGCGCAAAAGGAGATCGCACCGGTTATTAAGGAATACGACCGCCGGCAGGAACCCATTCCATTCATGCTCGAGCGCATGGGCGAGCTGGGCATACTGGGTCTTCCCTTCCCGGTGCGTTATGGCGGGCAGGGCATGGATTTCCTGGCCTGGGGGCTGGCGTGCGAGGAGCTGGAAGCCGTAGATACGCATCTGCGTGTGGTCATGTCTGTGCATACGGGTTTGTGTGGGATGACACTTTTTCAGTGGGGCACCGAGGAGCAGAAACAGAGATTTCTTGTCCCGCTGGCAAAAGGCGAAAAGATCGGATGCGGCGCTTTTACCGAGCCGGGCATGGGCTCGGACGTTGCGGCGATGACCACATTTGCCAAACGCGACGGCGACATCTACATCCTAAACGGCGAAAAGATGTGGATCTCGCTCGCCTCCAAAGCGGACCTGGCGCTGGTCACCGTTAAAACGGGGGCATCCAGCCGAAAGCCATCTGACGGGTTGTCAACGTTCATGGTGGACCTGCACAGTGCGGGGGTGAAGACCGGCGACCTGCATGGCAAGCTTGGTGTGCGGGCCGGCTCCACCGGGTGGATCTCGTTTACGGATGTCAAAGTGCCGCTTGCAAACCGCATCGGAGAGGAAGGCGAAGGGTTCAAGATCACGATGTCTGGCTTCGACCATGGACGTTACACCGTTGCCTCCGGTGCGACCGGGATTATTCGTGCTGCGCTGGAAGCAAGTGTGCGCTATGCAAAAACCCGCAAGACCTTTGGCAAGCCGATTGCCGAGCACCAATTGATCCAGGAGAAGATCGCCAAAATGTCTCAGGATTATGAGATCGCGCGCTTGTTGTATTACCAGGCGGGCTGGTTGAAAAACCAGGGCCGGCGCTGTACGCGAGAGACATCCTTTGCCAAGAAATTTGCCACCGAAGCATCTTTCCAGGCTGCGAATGAGGCCATCCAGATCCATGGAGCGTATGGGTTCAGCGACGAATTCGATGTGGAACGTTACCTGCGCAACTCAAAAGGTGCTGTGATCTACGAAGGCTCCAGCGAAGTACAGACTCTCATCCAGGCTGGTTATGCCCTGGGCGAACGGATCGACAAACCCCTGCGCTGTGAATTGCCTGCTTATGATGAGGCGTTCTGGCAGAATTGATGAAACATGGAAATTAGACCTCTTTACACCAAGATTGAAAAAACCATCCAGACCCGTTATGGGACGATCGTGCTGGAAGACCCGGTGGGTTTTCCGTGGGCAGAGTGCAATCTGTATTGCGTTTCAAAAGATGGAGCGATCATTTGGAAGGCTGAGAAACCAGACCCTTCTACGCTGTATTCACGGGTAAAACTTAATGAGAATGCCATAAGCGTCTCCACATATACGCTTAGCAACCACGCCTGCGAATTGGAACCCGGTACTGGAAGAATCTTAAGCAAGACCAGTTTCATTTAAGCGAACATGATCAGAGGACTTCTCGGTCTTCCCTGGTTCATTTGGGCAGTACTGGTGTTGATCGTCGCGGTGATCTATACCTTCGTGGGGCCGCAGAAAGCCGTACCGGAAACTGTCGGCTTCCGCTTCCTGGTCTTGCGTTGGCGTCGTTTGTGATGAAACAGGAAGCCCCGGCAGATGCTCCCTGCCATTTGATACAAGTATGCAGCGGGAAACCATGCCTCCGAAAAAAACAACAGACTCTCTAAATACCAATCAAATTGCTTTTGGATTCGTACTATGCATTTACATCTTTTTTGGAATTTACACCCACTCGATCTTCCAAAGTACACGCCCGGCTTACGATTTTGACCTTTACGAGAGAGCGCTTTCGCGGGCATTATCCAGCCTGGATCCTTATGATATTCGGGAGATCGGGCCCGCCTTTCTTTACCCGCCTCCATCGCTATTCGTAATCGAAGCTCTTGGTATTCCACTGAATGCAACAGTACAGTTTTATGTAGCTCTGTTCGTAAATCTTGTTGCGATGCTCGTCATCATCCGCCAGATCCATGTCCGTTTTGGCTACAGCACGCGGGAGGTCTGGTTCTGGTTTCCCCTAACGTTCTTCTTCGCCCCCTTGCTTGCCACCCTGCAGGTGGGTCAGATCAACCTGATCACAGAACTTGGCATCGTGCTCTTCTTTGTGGCTGCTATTCCCTGGCTTGCCGCATTGGGGCTGACCCTGGCTGTCATTACCAAGGTGACACCTGTGGCATTTCTGTTCTACAGCTTCGTCGGCAGGGATCGGAGAACTATTTTTTATTCCCTGATACTCATCATGGTTGTGATGCTGGCGGCGGGGTTTCGATATGGATTCTTCACATACACAACGTACATCGATGTATTTGCCAATCTTTTACAGACCACAGGCCTGACCCAAAACTCGCAAAGTTTCGAATCAAAAGTGTGGATGACGTTCCGGCCAGACTTTTCGCCTGCTCAATTCCACACGTTCTTCCTGCTTTATATGGGCATTCTTGTGCTGGTAAGTGGATACTTCGCTGCCAGGACCAAGGACAGAGTTCCACTATTCATCGTCCTCGGGCTTGTGATCACTGTCTCTCCGAACGTCATGTGGTATCACCATTACGTTTTCCTGCTGCCTCCCCTGCTGATCTGGATGGCGTGGCAAAAACTGGAACAGGGTCTGGTGCTGTGGATCATGAGCGGTCTATTGATGATTCAGATCGACTATTACTTTCTGACGACGGGATTTCTCATCCACCTGTTCGTTCAACTCTCCATTCTGCGCGTGATCTATCAGCAGTATAGTAAACTGAAAGAGCTCCGGTCACTGACTGGTTTGCCTGCGGCGTAAACATGTCTACATCTTATCAACCGTCCCTGGGATTTGTCCTCGTTTTTCTGCTATTCAGCATGCTATTCCTTCGCAACAGCTATAAACTCTGGTTCAAGACGGACGAGTATTATCAGGACATTTATAATAGCCTTACCCGCGAACCCTCGATCTATCCGTTCAGGGGATTTTTCCTGAAGCGGATGGAGAATAAGACGAACTGGGTGCTATGGCAGAAAGTGTTTAGTTTGCTGGGAATTTTGGCAGTTCTTGTAGCAGATGTGTTGGTGGTAAGGGCATACATGCAATAATCTTCCTGGTTATGATTTCCGTCATTGCGAGGGCAGCGCACTTCTGCTCGAAGCAATCTTACCCATAGTAACTAAGATTGCTTCGTCGCTCCCTAACGGTCGCTCCTCGCAATGACGGGAAATATAGAAAAACATGAAACGAGAACTGCATCCCTGTATCTACATCATTACTAATAAGAACAATGGAGTTCTTTATACGGGAGCTACGAGCAATTTATTCAAAAGGGTGTCCGAGCATAAGAACAAATTGGTTCCCGGCTTTACAAGCAAGTACAATGTGACGAAACTGGTGTACTACGAAGAATACGAAACCATGCCTGAAGCTATTTCCCGCGAAAAGCAAATTAAAGGCGGTTCGAGACAGAAAAAGATTGATCTGATCAATAGTCGAATTTCTGAATGGAAAGATTTGTACGCTGAGTTTTTTGCTAACCCCTAATAGAATTATCCGTCATTGCGAGTGGTGCTCGCAGCGCCACGAAGCAATCTTAGATACAGTAAGTGAGATTGCTTCGTCGTTGCTCTGCTCCTCCTGGCAATGACGAAATTTCAAAAGGAGGAGTCTCTTGAAAATCATCGCCTGTATCAAGCAAGTACCCGACTCGGAAGCGAAGGTAAGAGCCGAGGGCGGGCAAGTATCATGGGGGGACGCGCCGCTGGTCATCAACCCGTTCGATGAATACGCGGTGGAAGGCGCGCTCCAGCAGCGGGAAGCCAACTCTGGGAGCACCGTTACAGCGCTGTGTATCGGGCCTGAGTCCGCAAAGGAGGCGCTCAAGCACGCCCTAGCAATGGGCGCGGATGAGGCAGTCCTTGTATCGGACCCGGCGCTGAATGAACTGGATACAGCCGGAGCCGCACGTATCCTGGCTGCAGCCATCCAAAAGATCGGGGCGGATATGGTCGTGTTCGGCCGTCAGACTCTCGATAACGGCGCAGGACTCACACCCGCGCAGACGGCGCGCGTCCTCGGATGGCCGATGCTCGGGTTGGCCGGCAGCATCAAGGTCCAGGATGGAAGCGTAGTTGTTGACCGCGTCATCGAAGAGGGCCGGCAGACCGTCAGTGCAACGCTGCCGGCCCTGATCAGCGTCGTCCAAAGTATTGGCGAGCCGCGCTATCCATCGTTTATGGGCATCCGCAAAGCGTCCAAGGCCAACATCCCGGTCTGGTCGCTGAGTGACCTGGGGATTGCGGCTCCAGCGCCTGTTGTGAAGCGTACGGCATTGATGAACCCACCGGTGCGTGAAACTGCGGTCGAAATCATCAGCGGTGAAACCCCTACCGACATCGCGGACAAACTGGTCGACAAGATTCTGGCGGAGAAGGTGCTATGAAAACCCTGGTCTACATCGATCACTTCAAGGGCGAGATTCAGCCTGCTTCGTGGGAAGCGCTCGGGCTGGCGAAATCGCTGGGCACAGCAAGCGCCGTGATCTTTGGTTCAGGCGTGGATGCGATCGCCAAGGCTGCGTTCGAACATGGCGCCGATGACGTCTTCGTCGCGGACGACGCCACGCTGACGGATTACCGCGCCGAACCGTACGCCGCGACCCTTTCGGCGCTCGTTTCAGCTCACGCTCCGTCTCCGCTCAGCGCGAGCCCGGACCTGATCCTTTTCCCCACAACCGCGCGTACCCGTGAGCTAGCCGCCATGTCGGCAGTCGATTTGAACACCGGTGTGCTGACTGATGTATCGGGGTTGGAAGCGGAAGGCGATCAGTTGATCGCGACCCGCCCGATCTATGAAGGCAAGGTGTTGGAAAAGAGCGTATGTACGGGCAAGCCGATCCTGGCAACCGTCAGACCGCGCGCCTTCCCAAAACCGGAAGCGGACGCGAGCAAATCCGGGACCGCAACGAAGGTCGAAGTGAAGTCTGATGCATTGACAAAAGTCGAAGGCTATTCGGCATCTGAGAGCGCAGTCAACCTGGGCGACGCTGGTGTCATCGTCTCGGGTGGCCGCGGCGTTTCGAACAATCCATCGCTGCAGGCGCCAGTTGGCATGGACGACAAGCAAGCCGAACTGTGGCGTGCTCAGCAAGGGTTCGCTCTCGTGACCGAATTGGCACAAGTGCTTGGCGGCGCAGTTGGCGCTTCGCGCGCGGCCGTGGATGCAGGCTACATCCCCTACTCACACCAGGTAGGGCAAACTGGGAAAGTCGTAACGCCTGACCTGTATATTGCCTGTGGTATATCCGGCGCGATCCAGCATCTGGTTGGAATGCGGAATGCCAAGGTGATCGTGGCGATCAACAAGGATGCCGATGCGCCGATCTTCAAGCAGGCGCGTTATGGCGTAGTCGGTGATCTATTCCAAATTTTGCCTGCCTTGACGGAAGCGTTCAAGAAGAAATTAGGAAAATAATTTGGTTAAACACCGTAGGGTACGGCAGCTGCCGTACCCTACGGTGTTATGAGGAAATCCATGACAACGTACAATCTCGGCATCATCGGCGCAGGCATGTATGGCAAGATATTGATGCGCAGTTTTCGAACCGACGAACGCGCCAATATTACCTGGGTCAACAGCGCCAGTGAAGGGACGACACGGTCTGCGGCGCAGGAATTTGGCGTCTCAAAATGGACATTGGATTACCGCGAGATCCTGGCGGACCCAGATGTAGACGCGGTGGTCATTGCTACGCCCCCATTCCTGCATGCCGATCAGCTGGAAGCGGCATTATCGGCAGGCAAGCACGTTTTGCTCGAAAAACCGATTGCGGAATCCAGAGGAAGCCTGGAAAGGATCGTGAAAGCCACCGAAAAGGCAGGTGACCGTATCGTCTTGGAAGCATCCGCTCGACATACCCGATTGACACCCAAGTTCCGGTTCATCAAGGATCTTATCGACAGCAGAAAACTTGGGGAGATCTATCACATCCACCACAACACACTCTCGCGAGGCACATTTATTGAATATAACCCGGCCGGCGCCTGGGCGATGAATAAGAAACTGGCCGGTGGCGGTCCATTTGCAGATCGCGGCGTGTACGACCTGTCTTTCCACCTGGGATTGCTGAACGATCTGCCCAACCTGAAGTCGATGCGGCGCTTCACGCGCAACGACTTGCGTGATATGAGCAGGCTGGTGGCATTCAGTGATATCGAACAACACGGCGCGGCATGGATGGAATTTGACACAGGTCTCACGTATTATTACGAAAGCGGCTCCGGGGTCCACAGTGAAGCGCCGAATGAAACGCGTATGTACGGCACAAAAGGCGGTTTGCGCTTTCAACATTTCAGTTGGGACTCGAATGAAATCGATTTTTTCACCACAGAAAATGGCGAACCGCGTAAGGAGACCTTTACCGCCGACGCATCAAGTGGCATGGATGACACGCTTGCGATCACAGCACATTTCCTCGATTGTCTGGATGGCAAAGCAAAGCCGTTGATGACAGTGCCGCTGGCGGCGAAGCATATGGAAATATTGTTCAAGATTTTGGAAGACTAAGAAATTGCATTTCAAACAAAAATCTGCCCGTTTTCAGGGCAGATTTTTGTTTGATCTCTAAGTTCTACATTTTCATTGTATAAGATTTCAAGGGCGATTGCAATAGTAAATCAGAATACTTTTCCTGACTGTTCAAACGTTGTAAACTGCACAGGGAATATGGATATTTCCTAAAGGAGGCATGATGGATCAATCCCCTCACAAAAGCGATTTCTTACAAGCGAATGGGATCAATGTGCATTATCTGGATTGGGGCGGCAGCGGCGACGTGCTCTTATTCCTCGCCGGGATGGGGTGTAATGCTCACATTTTTGACGATCTGGCACCGCGCTTTGTAGACACATTCCGTGTGATGGCAGTCACTCGCCGTGGACATGGCGAGTCGGATCACCCTGAAACCGGCTATGACGTCGACACGCTGACGGAAGATATTCGGCAATTCCTTGACGCGCTTGGAATCGAAAAAGTGATCCTTGCAGGACATTCGATGGCGAACGTGGAGCTTTCGCACTTCAACGCGTTATACCCGAAACGGGTTCTCAAGCTGATCTTTTTGGACGCTGCTTATGACCGCACGTCCGCATCTTTCAGAGACATGGTAGATAACAGCCCGTTCAAACACATCCAATTCCCCGATCAGGATGTCGATCATTATTCAACAGATGAATATTTCGCCGCTCAGAATAGAGCATATCCATCGTTTCAGTTGATTTGGACGGAAGCTATGGCGCAACAGTCCCTGTACGAGATCAGCCAGCTTCCTGATGGGAAGATCGTGGATCGAATGAGTGATGAGATCGGAAAGGCCCTAACAGACACATTGCACAGCTACGCGTTGGAAGATGCGAAAATCAAGGCTCCAACACTGGCTTTTTATTCACTTTCCAAGGGCCTGAATAGCATTTCAGATGAGTGGATGACGGAGGAACAGAAAACGTCCATTCGGGATCACGTCACAAAGAGGGAAGACTCGTGGACTCGTGAATGCATTGAACAATTCCGTAGAAACGTGCCTCATGCAAAGATTGTGGAAATCCCGCGCGGGCATCACTACTGTTTTATCCAGCAGGAGGAATTGGTCTATGAGGAAATGCGAGCATTCTTGTTGAACCAATCACCTAAGACGACCACTCTACGGTCGCTTTTGATCTAGTGCATAGGACTCGCTATGCCAAAGGTATGCTCATACACAAGCATTGCATAATATTTCCATGCAAAGGGAGCGGTATAGTTATTCACGGCGGCCTCAGTGTATGACATGGTTTTGCTCTTCAAATTGGCATCCAGAAATGTAAGCATTTGACTCCATGAATCACCCTGCGCGCCGCCTGCCTTAATGCCCTCTGCATCCCGGACGAAGGCGTGGGGCTGTCCTTCATAAATTGTGATCTCGTGAGGAATTCCAGCCTGGGTCAATGCTGTATCGAATGCGTTCACAGTTTCAACAGGGATCGACTGGTCCGCGCCACCAAAGATGCCGAGGAGGGGACCCGGCAGAGTTTTCAAGATTTCGGCGTCGGTTTCAGGCGAGCCGTAGAAGATGACGGTTGCAGTCAGCCTGTTGTTATGCAGGCTGTACACCAGGGAAGTCCGGCCGCCGTAGCAAAATCCTGCGATGGCAATACGATCGGAAGCCACGTCAGTTTGTGCTTCGAGCCAGGCATACACCGAATCCAGATCGGCGTTTACGTTCTCTGGTTTGGAGGAGATCACCTGATAGATGGCGCGCGGTATCCAGGTTGTAGTGGAACCACGGAATGTATCGGGAGCGATCACGAGATAGCCTTCCTCAGCGAGCAAGTCAGCTTTACCGATGATGGACTCATTCAAGCCCCAAAATTCATGGATCATAATAACGGCAGGAAACGGGCCCGCACCGTCCGGCTTGGCCACATAAGCACGTACATCGGGCCCGCCATTCACGCCCGGGACGGTGGTATTTGACACAGCCACTAGCCGATCACCCGCGAGAACGTAATCCACGATCACCGAGCCAACCAGGAAGACCACAAGGACAACGAACAGGATCAAAATGCCGCGCAAAACTCGTTTTATGATTTTCATCTCATCCTCCAAAGTCAGGATGTGATGATTCTTTCGGGTTTTACCTGGAATTGTTGCTGAGATTGGGTTGTTTTGGTTTCACCAGTCGTCCACCCACAATGGCAGCCAGGACCATAAAGAAAAGTAGTCCCAAGCCACCGCAGATCCCGGCGGCGGCGAAGGAAGCGCCAATTCCCTTGGCAGCGATCTCTTCATTGGGAACGATCCTTTGCGTGCCATCCTCGAACGTACAGGTCCATTCCTCCTGATGACCGGTCATCCCTGATGGACTGGATGTTGCCGGGCCCGAGTTGTATTCCTCCTGTGAAATAGCTACCGCTCCCGGGCAGACCACCATGCCCGTTAATTTATCGAATAGCGGAGGCATCCCGATCAGCATCGCGCCACCAACGGGGACGATAAAGAACAGCGAAGCACCGCCGATCAATAGCACGAGAACTGCACCTATACAGGAACCCTGCCAGCGTTTCATGGAATTCTCCTCTTGATTCCAGGCTCTCACAGAGTCTTTGACCCTGCGGCTACCTTGTGAAGGACGGCGGTGTCAGGCCGCCGTCGAGCCAAGTTCGTGTGAAAATGACTACCACGTGTCATTTAGTGCCCTTTACCGCCCATGCCCTTGCCACCAGTGGAATCGAGCCATCCAGCGCGAAAGGCAAACTGTCATGAAGTCGATGGCGAAGCTGCGTGCGGCGTTCATCACTTAATGACGTGACGTAGCCGGGTGCAGGTCCCTGCCCGCTGAGGAAGGGATTCCAATAGTCATCGAAATCCCTGAAATCTGTTGAGATGTCGATAGGACGGATCTCGATATCTGTCAGCCCGGCATCATGAAATAATACTGCCAATGAATTTGGATGACAGATCGGGAATCGCTTGCCTTCATCGAGATCACGAGCCGTCACGTCCAGAGCTGCAGCCGCGTTCCAGAAGTGACGCATGAACTGCATCTTCCCACTGTAATCCCAAACATACAGCGCCACAGTCCCGCCGGTGTGGATGGCGCGTCTCATTTCGCGGACCATGCGCAGCGGCTCGGGGACAAAATTTAAGACGAGGCCGGACACCGCTGCATCCTTCGTTTCGGATAGAACAGGCAGTTCCTGCGCATCGCCCACTTGAAATTCAGCCCTCGAATCATTGACATTGCTTCGTGCGGTCTGCACAAAAGCTTCCGAGCGATCGATCCCCTTCACGCGTTCCGGATCTGCCATTGTCAGGATGGTTTGACTCAATGCTCCCGTTCCACATCCCACATCGAGCCATTCGCTTTTTTCTGGTATTTCCAGCCAATGGATGAATTCGCCTGCAACAAGGCGGCTCCAGCGACCCACGTAACGTTCATATGCGTCGCCGCTCGCCCAGACATCATGTTTGTTCAGACCAGCACCCATAAGATCGCCTCTATCGTTAAAAGCTACAGTGATTATAACGAGGCAAATTAAGAATCGCGTGGAGACAAAAGTCCTTACCCCGCCCCCACCCGTCCTCTCCCAAATCCGACATCGATACTTTGGATAATTTTTCTGAATTCAGTAAATCACGAATTTAATTTCAAACTCCACTTACACCGTCATTGCGAGTGGCGCTGAAAGCGCCATGCGAAGCAATCTCACGATTTTGGGCGATTTTACGGCTGAGAAATGGGATTGCTTCGTCGGGATTTCGGCGCTGTTGCGCCTCAACACCCTCCTCGCAATGACAGGAGGAATCTGTGATTTACTGAAATTTCTGTAGTGCAATTTGCCCTTACAGGATGCTTCGCGAGGGGCTGTACCCCGATAGGGGCGGTGGGGAGTTAATTCCTCCAGGATGGCATATACCAATCGGAGTCGAGAGTCAGGCCCGGGCTTTGCAGGATGCGCTGCTCGAACGTTTCCACATTGATGACGAAGAGCCGACCACCTGTCGAAGACGAAGTCTCATTGACAAGCAAAAATCGTCCATCTGGCGAGAACAGTAGAGTCCCAACCGTTGTGCCTCGATAGACGTGCTGCTGTGTCCCGCCATTGCGGTCGATGATGTAAATATCGGACATCTGTGTGCCTCCCGTGATGTCCATGTAATAGACGAGCGCGATCTTACTGCTATCAGGCGACCAAACGATGGGGGATAACGTTCCACCTGCGAAGCTCGCCAATTCCACTGCATTATCTCCATCAGGTTCAGCGACCTTGAGCGAATGGATCAAGTTCGTATCATCGTATTCGTCATACGCGATCCAGGCGCCGTTCGGTGCAGGCGTGAATACCGCTTTTGTCAGCGCGGTTTCGAACATGGGCTGCACGTGTCCATCGGCCACGCGGATCAGATACACAGTATCCTGATTGCCCAGCTTGGCGGAACGTACAATGACATTGCCCGTGATCCAGCCATCCATCACATACGGTTTGCCTTCTTCCGGCAGAACATCGGATGATGTGAGGTTTTTCAGATCACTGCCATCCGGTCGGACAGTCATAATGGCTTCGCCGCCCAGTCCATCCTGTTGACGGAAGGCAAGCCACTCGCCATCGGGTGACCAGTATGGAAGGTCGAGATATGCATATTCGTACAGAGCTGTCCATGTGTTCGCGGCAGGGTCAAAGATCCACAATTTATGCGGCGTACCCTTCGGGTTATCTGGGTACGCAAAGGCTGCAAGGTTTCCATCTGGAGACCACGAAAGCGCAGTTAAGGAGAATGAGAATGGAAACGGCGCGACAACTGACTCCAACTTCGGGCATTCGGCTTCGCCAACGCTGCACAACCCAGGCATTCGTACCAGACGTGCAGTCTGATTTGCGTTACGCGGCAGCTCGAAGAAATACAATTCGCCTAACGCGTCTCTGCCGGCAGGGACGTCTGCACCCGTTTCGAGGGGTTCACTCACCTGGCCGCTGATGTCGCTAAACTGCGGCATGGTCGAGGGAATGCCGAACAATGAATTTGGGAACACATCGTCGAAGCTGACCTGATCGACAACGGCTTCACTTCGAATGCTCTCACCACCGCCTTTATCGAAACTCTGCATTTTCAAAATGACCCCTGTTCTACCGTCCAGCCACATGCGCCAGGATGGAAGTTCGCTGCCAGCATTTGTCCATTCCACGATCAGCGTTTCGCGTTCGGCGATGAATTCTGTCCCAACCGGTTTGAAGGTCCCGTCGTTCTGGGCAAAGTCTGATGTGAATGCCAGTTGTGAGAGCGGCGTACCCATTTGTCCCCACAGCGGCTGGGGATAACCGTATCCCGGTTGAAGTGTTGGGACGAGTTGCTTTATATCTCCCAGATCTGGCATGGGACGTGATTGACTCTGTCCGCTTTTGAGATCCAATTCGAGGATGGTCACACCATCGGATGTGAGGAATTTTTCTGCGTCGGCATCCGCGGGACCACTTACCACGCGGAAGCGATCCGTGGTCAGATCGATCCAGACCTGTTCGCGGGTCGTTGTGGTCTGCGAGTCGGTTCCATCCATTGCAAAATAGGTGACTCTGCCGTCCATCCAGATGGATTTCCACTTCGTGGCGCTTTCGAGCATTGCACGTTGGATTTGTTCCGAGGTGGAATTCAATGACAGCAACGGCTCAACAGTGACAGCTACAGCGTCACCCGGTATTGATGAATTTCCAACCGGCGTCGTTTCAACATACACTTCGAACGTGCCGCAACCAGACAGTAACAGCGAAATTAAAATAATTAGGACGAACACTTTCCGCATTCTTTATCCTCAAATAATTCCGTCATTGCGAGGAGCGCACGCGGCGACGAAGCAATCTCATCGTTACTTGCAATTTTATATGAGATTGCTTCGCTCCGTCCCAAAGGGACAATAACGGAAATAGGTTTAATGTAAGGCTCTGTATGGTTACAAGACGTTAACCGGCTGCTTCATATCCATCACATATTGCGATGGCAAAAGCTCTCCATATCCCAACAGAGACGAGCGCATCTGCAAGCGCGCCCGCGCCAGGCGGCTCTTCACTGTACCTACCGGAACCCGGGCCGCGATCGACGCTTCTTCGTACGAAAGACCTTCGATATCCACCAACACCACCACTTCGCGATAGGCGGGTGTCAACTGGTTCAATGAACGCTGGATGGCGCTTTCCAGTTCGTATGATTCGTAGCGCTCTTCCGGCAGGGCAGCCGGATCGATCAGCCACATCAGGTCTTCTATCTCTTCGCCTTCCATGTTGAACTGTTCGAGCGGCACCTCACGCTGACGTCGTTTTCGGCGCAATTCATCGTAACAGGCATTGACCGTTACGCGCGCCAGCCAGCTGCGAAGCGAGCCACCACGGAAGGTCCTGAACTTGCTAAAGGCGGAAATCAACGCCTCCTGAACAGCATCGGATGCAGTGTCCTCATCGTTGAGCATCCGCAATGCGATGCCGAACAGCAGGTTCTGGTATCGGCTGATCAAAACGTTGAACGCATTCAGATCCCCACGCTGCGCCGCAACGATCAGCTCCTTCTCTTCATCATGGATAATTGGTAAAGATTTCATAGCTTAACTATAAATCCCCACTGTTACAAGGCTGTGTCGGAGATGTCACAATTTTGTAACCGTAAATTAATCTTTCGCTATACTGGATTCACGGAAAATGCCGCCTTTTTGTATTTTTTACTGATATTTTGAGGGACAAATGAGAGTTCTATTACCTTCCTTCGGGTAACCGAAGGGTGAAAACGGTACCGCGCGGGTTTTCCTGGCGGCTTCTGACCTCCAGTTGCCCGCCATGCAGCACGATGATACGGTTGACCAGCGCCAGCCCGAGTCCGCTGCCATCGGTGCCGCGGGCGTTAGCTCCCCGGTACAACTCTTCAAAGATCTTCGGAAGATCGTCGGATGCGATGCCCGTGCCTGAATCAGCCACTTCGACCACGATGGCTTTTCCATCCTCCAGGGCGCGAACTTCCACCGGCTCCGTCGCCGACGTGAACTTGAGCGCGTTATCGACGAGGTTGTACACGGCCAGGAGCAGCAGGTCACGGTCCCCCGTCACGAGCGGGAACGGCGATGGGACTTTGGAGACCATCAGATTGATATCGCGTCCCTCATACGCGGGAATGGAACGAGCCGCTTCGACAACATCGTTCAGCAACTCGGGCAGATCCACCGATGTATATTCGATGGAGCGTTCTTCAAGATCGGAAAGTTTTCGCAGGTCGTTCAACAAGCGCGTCAATCGTACCACCGCGCGACCTGCATTTTCCGCGGCGAGAATACGTTCATCTTTGGATTGTGCTTCCTGTAAATTGACCATGGCAGCCCGCAGCCCCGTCAGCGGATTTTTGACCTCATGATCGAGCCTGCGGAGAAATCGCCTGCGTCCTTCTTCTGATTCCTTTACTGTCTCGTCCATCAGGCGGTCTGCTTTTCTGTGCGCGATCCATTGGCCTAACACATAGGAAACACAAACCAGGGTAAGGAAGAGTCCGCCCATGAATGCGACCATCCCGGTATCGATTTTGAACACCAGGATCGGAACGGGGTCCCATATGCTCTGCGCGAGAAGCGAAACTGCTATCCCCAGGAATAATGGCATGAAAGCGAGCGCAAGCGCGATCCACTTGGTTGAACGCATATCCTGATGATACCAAACTGTGGGAGGTTATCCCCGTCTTGTTACGGGTAGGCGCATGGTGAAGACGGTGCCGCGCGGCTCCATCTGGCTGCTGCGGACGAAAATTCTTCCATTATGCAATGCCACAATGCGATTGACCAGCGCCAGTCCGAGTCCACTCCCTTCGGTGCTGCGGGCATTACTGCCGCGGTATAGCTCTTCGAAAATCTTTGGCAGATCCTCCGAGGGGATGCCGACTCCCGAATCGGCGACCTCGATCACGATGGATTGCCCATCCTCCAGAGCGCGGACCTCCACCGAATCGTCGGGGCTGGTAAATTTGAGCGCGTTCTCGATCAGGTTATACACCGCCAGGACAAGCAGGTCGCGGTCGCCAGTCGTGTTTGGAAATGGAGAGGGCACCTTGGGAATCAATAGACTGACTTCGCGTCCGTCGTAGGCCGGCAGCACGTGAGCAGCATCCACTGCATCCTGCAGCAGGTCAGGCACGTCGACGCGCGCCTGTTCGATGGGACGTTCGCCCAGGTCGGAGAGTTTTCGCAGGTCGCCGAGCAATCGCGTCATACGGGTCACGGCGCGCCCGGCATTTTCCACGGCATGCTGACGTTCCACCGCCTGCTGTGTCTCCTGCATGTTCACCAGCGCGGCCCGCAACCCCGTCAGGGGATTTTTGATCTCGTGATCGAGCCTGCGCAGAAAATTGCGCCGGGAGTACTCCGTCTCACGGACCGATTGGGCGATCATGGTATTGGCCTGGCGGACGCTGCGCAGGTCCCAGTAATAGAGGAACAACAAAAAGCACGTAACCAGGAAGCCGACTATAAACGCAAATATCCCCCAGCTTCGGATGACTCCCCCAAAGACGAACGCCGCGATGCCAAAATCGGTTTGCATGAGGATGGGCAGTTCGGGCTGCAGAACAACCTGGGCAAGGATACCTAACAGGATGCCCATCAAAAATGGCAGTGAGACGACAAGGAGTGTTCTCCACCAGTTCTTTGGCATGGATGAACCCTATCCTTTTCCCTCGACGTGCGCGATAAAACGGTAACCTTCCCCCGAAATGGTTTCGATGAAATGCGGATCCGCGGGATCATCATCCAGGGCACGGCGAAGTTCCGCCATGCGCGTGTCCACGGTACGCGTGCCGGCGGGATATTCCCAGCCCCACACGGCTTCGAGCAGTCGTTCGCGAGTGATCGCTTCGTCAGGATGCGTCATCAGATATTCCAGAACAGCCAGCGCCTTGGGCGTGACATCGACGGTCACACCTTTGAGCGTGACACGACGGGCGCGGCGGTCCAATGATAACTCATCGGCGGTCAGCAGCCATGCCGCAGAAAGTGAACGCTCCCCGGGGCGGGCACGCCGCAGCACAGCACGAATGCGCGCCAGCAGCTCATGCGGATCAAACGGCTTGTTGAGGTAATCATCGGCACCCTCCTCGAGAGCAAGGGCGCGTTCAGACGCCTCGCCTACCTGCGTCAGCAGAATCGTGGGAGTCCACACATTGGAGCGGCGCAATCTGCGCAGTACTTCACGCCCGTCCATGCGCGGCATCAGGACGTCGAGGATGATCAGTTCGGGGCGATGCGCCTGGGCTTTCTCCAGGGCGCTCATGCCATCGGAGACCACCATCACATGGAAGCCGGAACGCTCGAGGAACGGCGCCAGGCTGTCTGCGATGGTGGGGTCGTCATCTGCCAAAAGGATGGTGGATCGGTCTGTGGTCATTACGGTAGTAGTACGCTGATAGGGCAGGAATGGTTCCGCGCAAACGCTTCAGGCGAGAAAAAAGGCCCGGCCGCGCGGACCAGGCCTTCGTCAAGCGTGAAGCGGCTACGCTTTCGGCGTTCATCCATTAGAGTTGAGTCATCTCAAAATCGTCAAAGGAGACATCCCCCGACGGCACATCTTCTCCGCTCCAGGTGAAGAGAGCAACGCCTCCACTTGTAAATGCCGGATCGGAGACCGATGCAATCTGGTTTCCGTTTACATACAACACCAGCCTGCCGTTGCTGCAATCCGCGCCCACGCGATAGGAGGCGGCATTCTCTGCGATCTGATCGGAGGATGCCCATGTGCCACTACCGGTGAGGAAAACATCGGCCTGTCCAGATACGGCTTTTGCGATTACATACTCGCCTGCCGGAGTCATTGCAACATAGTAGAACGAGGAAAGATCGGCTCCATGCTGATCGCAAATGATGCCGAACGCAGTTGTGGGATGTGTCCCGTTATTTTTTACAGTCACTTCAGCGTGAATATTCTGATAGGTGCTCTCGTTGGGGCTGCTGAACACAAAATAATCCTGGGTGAACAGCGTGAAGCGCAGGGCATTATCAGCATAACGAACAGAGCTATCGCCATCGCTGCCTACACCCCATCCGCTGCCAGAAGAAAAATCGTCCCTCAAAAGGAGGGACGTTGTATTGATCCAGTTGAAAGTATTCATCACTGTATTGATCACTTCCGTTTCCTGCGCCATGTTGAACACCGGCGGCGGCGTGGCGTGGTTTGCCGGATTCGTGGAATGCAGGACGAACGTCAAAATGATACAGGCATTGTTGCGCACGGTCGAATATCCGGTCCAATCATAGATATTGCCAGCTGCCACGCCCTGACCACTTTGCTTGTCGAACTGAATATTGTTGATGGTCACTCTTTCGATTGCGGTACCACCTTCGTAGTTCATCACGGCGCATGGGTTCATTCCCTCGGCAACACTCACTTCGATATATTTTTCAGAGAGGTTGGTTCCGGGTGTGACAAGCGGAAGATTGACCCGCCCGGCCGTGTCACTTTGGCTGGCGATGGTTGCCCCAGCCGGCAGGGTGAACTTAAAGTTGTATCTTGCGTTCTGATACAAGTTCGAAGTCACAGGAGTTGTGGCTGCGGGAACCGCAGTGGTGGCAACAGCAGTCGTCGCCGCAGGAACGGCAGTGGTGGCGACCGCCGTAGTGACAATCGGGGTTATGGCAGATGCTGCGCCGCCCACCCGATAGATATGCGGACCCACCCATAAGGCACGGTCCTGCTGCGCACTGCCAGCAGCCAGAACGGTCAGGATGAATTTAACATCCTTGCCTGCCAGGGAGCTTAGGTCCACGTCTACATTGTAAAACCGCGGCGGGTTATCTACTCGTTCCAGGAACGGCCCCCACAACGTGCGGATCGGATCGCTGCCGGTTTGATAATCGAGTCGGAAGGCAACATAGCAAAGGCTGGCCCCGCCTTCACAGTTAATGGTCGAGCGGAATCGGTCACCGCTTCGCACTCGGAACGGCGGATAAAAACCCTGAATATACCCATTGTTCAGCGCCTGCGGGAAGGTAAGGATGGCCGGACGTGGATCTGTAACACCCGTTTCCAGCTTGGGGTTGGTGACCTTGAGGACAAAGCCCTTGTTATCATTTTCGGTACCCGGGCATGGCAGTGCGCCGGCGCCGCTGAACCAGGAGGCTGCACATGGATTGGCGGCAAAGTCATAGGCGCTATTGGCTCCCGGCGTGACCGTTGGACCGCCAGGTGTCACGGTAACCGTGGGAGTCATCGTCGGTCCACCGGGAGTGACGGTTGGGCCGGCGACCTTGATCTCCACCCACCAGGCTTTGTTCGCCTGCGAACCGATACCAAACAATGTACCATTGGCGTTCTTGAACATCCAGTAACCACGGTAGGTACCAGCGGCTGACGGAGCAGTCATATTGATCGAAATATTGATGGTCTGGCCGACAGCCACATCCTGCGGGAAGACCGCCGAGGCAGCCGCGCCCATTTGTTCACCACTGAAGAAGACTAATTGGTACGACTTGGTCCACGCGCACGTGCCCACATTCTTCAGGCGCCAGGTCTTGGTGAATGTCGCACCAGGCTGGAAGACCGTCCCATCGGGGACATTCACATCGGCAATGAACTGTGCCTTATCACAAGCGGACGGAGATACCGTCACAGTGGCAGGGCCGGGGGTGCGTGTCGTTGTAGGCGTGACGGTGGGTCCGCCGGGAGTGACCGTGGGAGGAGGAACGATCCCCTTGCGCGTGATGACCGGGTTACCCCACAGAGCGCGGTCACCGGCAGGCGAACCATATGCAGAGATGTATAAGATGAACTTAACAGTCTGGCCTGCCAGAGGCGCCAGGCTGATGTTGGCGTTATAGGTCCAGCCTTCATAACGTTCGCGGAAGGTCCAGAAGGTCTTGATCGTATTGCCCACCTGATAATCAAGCCGGTAGGCAACATAGCAGGTTGTCGCGCCGGACTCACATCCAATGGTTGCCTGGAAGCTGTCGCCGCCCTCCACCTTGAAATCGGGATAGACGCCCTGGATGAATCCGTTTGTGATGTTTTGAGGAGCCAGGAGCAAGCCAGGCTTGGACAATTCCACGCCGCTTTCAAATTTCGGCTTATCCTTTACCAGAACAAACCCTTTGGCATCTCCATCTGTGCCGTTGAGAGAAAGCCCACCCGCGCCGCTGGACCAGGTGGCACCACTGGCGCTGGCTGTAAAGTCCAATACAACGCTGCCCGTGGGAGCAGAGCTTGTGACATTGATCTCCACCCACCATGATTTGTTCGCCGCAGCGCCGATCCCGAACAGAACACCGGAGGCGTTCTTGAATTTCCAATACCCAATGTAACGACCAGCTGCGGCGGGAGCGGTAAGATCGACGGTCAGGTCGACAGTTGCGCCGGGCGCCACGCTGCTGGTGAAAGCAGTTGACGCCGGACCGCCCATGCGCTCGCCTGTGTCAAAGACAAGCTGATAGCCAGTGGTCCATGTGCAGGTACCCACGTTCTTTAAACGCCAGGTCTTCTTGAATGCTGTACCCGCTTCGTATCGTGTGCCATCGGGAACCGTGACATCACTGACGAATTGTGCGCGGTCGGTGCAAGTCTGTGCGGCAGACACAGACCCGGGCGCCATCGCCGCGGGCACGAGCGATAACAACATTGCACAAAGCAACAATACTGAAGCTGCTTTAAATCGGGGTTTCATAAGGGCCTCCTCCAATACATCCAATCATATGGAACGCCAGAATGTTCAAAATTGTTCCAGATGATGGTCGGGTCGCTAGGCATCACGCTGCACACATCCAACAAGGCGCCGCGCCAATGACTATACGCCTCTAGTATATCTTTTCTTTAAGGATTGTTCAATATCACAAACATGACTCTTTTTACTCATCGGCAGGGGTAGTAATGACTCATCTTATAATTGAACCATGCCGCGCACCGTCTTGCATATCGATCTCGATGCGTTCTTCTGCGCCGTGGAGGAGAACCAGAATCCCTCCCTGCGCGGCAAGGCATTCGCCGTGGGAGGCAAACCGGATGAGCGCGGGGTCGTTGCGTCCTGCTCCTATGCGGCCCGACGCAACGGGGTGAGAAGCGCCATGCCGATGAGTAAAGCGATCCGACTCAGCCCGGGCCTGATCATCGTTTCGTCGCGTCATCGCCTGTATAGTGAGGTCTCGCGCCAGGTGATGGCGGTGCTGCACGACCAGACTCCGCTGGTGGAGCAGATTTCCATCGACGAAGCATTTCTCGACATCACCGAGATTCGCGACGACCCCGAACGATTCGGGCGCGGACTCCAGTCCCGCATCCGCGACGACCTGCATCTCCCCTGCTCGATCGGGATCGCGTCGAACAAGCTTTTGGCAAAGCTGGCTACCGAAGTGGGGAAAGCCCTCGCATTGCAGCGGATCAAAGCGCAAGGGCTGGTCGAACCTCCCAACGCGGTGACCGTTGTCGGCTTTGGAAAGGAAGCGGAGTTCTTAACTCCACTGCCGGTGGACATGTTGTGGGGCGTCGGCCCGAAGACATCTGCCCGGTTGACCGAGTTGGGAATCCGCACGATCGGCGATCTGGCCAAATGGCCCGAAACCGAGTTGATCCGCCTGTTTGGTGAGAACGGACGTGACCTGGCGCGGCATTCGAAAGGTATCGACGACCGCCCGGTGGTGACCGAACATGAGACCAAATCGATCAGCCAGGAAGTGACATTCTCGAAAGATGTGCGCGACGATCAGGTGCTGGAAGGCACACTGCGTGAACAATCTGATGAGGTGGCGCGCCAGCTGCGGAAAAATAATCTGGCTGGAAAAACGATCAAGCTAAAAATGCGCTGGCCAGACTTCACTACACTAACGCGCCAAACAACATTGAACGACTCCACCGACCAGGCGCAGGTTATCTTCAAGGCAGCATTGGAGCTGATGAAATCTGTGAGGAAGCCGAATCAACCAGTCCGTCTGATTGGTGTGGGTGTCACGGGGTTAGGTGAACCTGTTCGTCAGCTGGGACTATGGGATACTGATTCAGAGAAATTGCGCAAGATCCAGGACGTGCTCGATACGCTGCAGGAGAAGTATGGGAAAGAGGTGATCAAACGGGGGAAGAATACAGTAGACAGGTAGATCAGTAGACAAGTAGACAAGTATCTACTTGTCTACTTGTGTACCCTTTTAATTGTGTACTCGCAACCTGAGTTAAGACGCCGAAAAACATGATGAACGGACGAAAAATTGATACCGCATATATGCCATAATTTGACATATATGCGGTTTATATTTGCAAAGGATATGACATGACAAACACTGCCACTCGCCTCATCACCATGATCTTTCTGCTGCAGAACCAGCCGAACCAGAAAGCATCTGAGCTGGCTGAAAAGCTCGGCGTTTCTGTACGGACCATCCATCGCTACTTCGAGATGCTCGACGAAATGGGGATCCCGGTCTACTCAGAACGCGGACCCTACGGCGGATTTTCCCTCGTGCGAGGCTATAAAATGCCGCCCCTGGTTTTCTCATTGGAGGAGGCAGTCGCCGTAGCGCTGGGAACAGGCATCGTAGAGGAAATGTGGGGTGAGTTGTATCGCGAGTCGGCACGCGGCGCGCTTGCCAAGCTGGAAAACCTGCTGCCCGAGGAACAAGTCCGTGAAGTAACCTGGGCACGTGCATCGCTGGTCGCCACCGGAATGCATCGCGCCGATCTGAAATCGCAAACGCCCACCCTGGAGAAGCTGCGCCGTGCTATTCGCGAACATCGCAGCATGGAGATGCGATACCAGTCCAGCCAGGTGCCGCACGCCACGCAACGCGGATTGGATCCCTACGCGCTCGTCCATCGCTGGGGCTGGTGGTATGTGATCGGCTTCTGTCACGTACATGAAGAGGTGCGCACGTTTCGCGTGGATCGAATTCGCGACATTGCTCTTTCAGACACAACATTTGCTCCATCGGCTGATTTTGAATTGCAGGAGTACCTAAAGCATGAAATGCAAAATCAGCCACAGGTCATGGCACGTCTGCACTTTGTACCAGAGTTTGCACACCTGGTAGCAGGGAATGATTCCTATTGGGAGGCGGTCGAAACCAAACCAGATGGTTCTGTGGAAGCCACATTCGCATCACCTACACTCGAATGGGCAGCCAGCACAACTCTGGCATACGGCCCCGCGGTGGAGGTATTGGAACCGCTTGAATTGCGGGTCATGGTTGCAGAATGGGTCGCCGCAATAGGAAAGAAATATGAAAAGAAGCAAGCTTTATCAAAGAAAGGTACCTGACATGAAAGTACTGGATCTCAAGAAACAATACAAAGGACTCTATCAACCTTCAGCCAGGACGCCTGCACTTGTGCAGGTGCCGAATCTACAGTTTGCGATGATCGATGGATTCATCGAAAAGGGATCAGAACCAGGCAAATCGCCGGCATTCGCCGCAGCAACCCAGGCTTTGTATAGCCTATCGTACACGCTGAAGTTCACGCTCAAGAAGCGTACGACCAATGCCATCGATTATCCGGTCATGGCGCTGGAGGGGCTTTGGTGGGTCGAAGACGGGAACTTCGATATTTTCAGGAAGGACAACTGGTTCTATACCCTGATGATCTTGCAGCCGGATATCATCACTCCAGAGATCTTTGAAGAAGCGCGCGGACAGGTTCGCAAGAAGAAGGGAGATAGCCAGCTGCTCGATAAAGTACGGCTCGCCCACTTTGAAGAAGGACTGTGCGTGCAAGTGATGCATATTGGCCCTTACGCAACGGAACCTGCAACAGTCGATCGTATGAGAGCCTTCGCCCAGGAAAATGGCTTCAAGGATAACGTCGGCCCCAGTAAGCACCATGAAATCTATATCAGTGATCCGCGCAAGGCGACGCCGGAGAAAATGAAAACGGTGTTGCGGCATCCGGTCATAAAGATGGGATCGTGAACGGGAATCCGCGAATGCAAATGGATGTAGAAGTCTCTACGTCCATGCTCGCCCCCTGTGGGATCAATTGCGCGGTCTGTTATGTGCATCTCAAGAAAAAGAAAGCCTGTCAGGGATGTCGCGGCCGTGAAGCCAGCCAGCCAGATCATTGCAGGAAATGCAGCATACGGAATTGTGCCTCCGACCGCGGTATTGGCTTTTGTTTTGAATGTTCATCTTTCCCCTGTGCGATCATCAAGCGGCTCGATAAAAGCTATCGGCAGCGCTATCAGGTGAGTTTGATCGAGAATTCTCTTCGCATCCAACAGATCGGCACAGCGGCGCATCTACTGGAAGAAAAACAAAGGTGGACATGCAGGAAATGTGAAGGAGTCATTTCCCTGCATGATCGACTCTGTTCGGAATGCGGCACAAAGATATAATGTCTTCATGCCGGTAAGAACGTTTTCACTTTCCCTCACTACCCGTGGAGACACAGATGTTCAAGATATTACCGATGCAGTGGCTCACCAGGTTGCACAAAGCGGCGTCAAAAACGGGACCGTGACCATTTTCTGCCCATCTTCCACAAGTGCACTGACGACAATCGAATACGAAAGCGGAGCAGTGACCGATCTACGCCGCCTCTTCGATGAGATCATTCCCCGCGAACGCGAATACGCTCACAACGCCCGCTGGCTGGCAGGACGGCAACGGACACAGTCACATCCGCGCTGCCTTGCTGGGCCCATCGCTGACGATTCCGTTCGTAAATGGAGATCTGACCCTGGGTACATGGCAGCAAGTCATTTATACCGCACTCGGTCACAAATTGCGCTTTTTTAGAAGATGGAAAGCGCAATTTGTGACCGTGAGTATTATATGTGGATTTCGATAATCGACCGCGCAAGAGAGAATTGGTTTTACAGGTGATCGGAGAATAAGTTGGTCTGTTACTATCATCCTGATCGACCTGCACTCGGACTGTGCAAATACTGTCAGCGCGGGCTATGTGCGGAGTGTAGTGCAAACGCAGGGGATTCGTTGGCTTGTAAAGGGCTGCACGAGGAACAAGTTCGGGGGATGGAAGCGTTAATGAAGCAGAACATCCTGCAATCCAAACGCGTCGGCGCAGATTACTTGCGCAATACGATCTTCTACGGTGTGGTGGGCATCCTATTCACTGTATTTGGCATTTCGCAGCTCCGCTGGCTGGGATTACAAGCGGTTGTCTATCTGGCGATTGGACTGGCGTTACTTTGGGCAGCTGGTGCGAATTATTGGGAGAGCAGGAAATACAAATAATCGCGCTCCCCGTGGGGCTGGGCCCCACCAGAGCAAAAGGGTGAATATGGGCACCTGGATCTCGCATTTGCGCATTGCAGAAAATCTGTTTCCGTATTTTCCGGGCCTCGACGAGGTCACCTTCACATTCGGGAATCTGTCTCCCGATTCTGGTATCCCCAACCAGGATTGGACAGCGTTCGAGCCTCCCAAGGAAGTTACTCACTTTCTACACAAGGGGCAGGAGGAAGATGAAATCCACGATCTCGTCTACTACCGAAACTATCTGGCAGATGTTAACCCGGACGAAGATAAAAAGCTATACAGCTTTCGGCTTGGCTACTTCTTCCATTTGATCTGCGATATCCTATGGGCAAAACGCATCTACGCAGCGACAAGGTCACAGTTCAAGCCATTATTCGAAAAAGACGAAAACGAAGCCGTCAGCCTCATCAAAGGAGATTGGTATGGACTCGACCAGTTATATGTGCGTGCCCATCCCGAGCATATTTTCTGGCGGGTGATCATGGAGCATCCGTTCCCCTCATCGTACCTGCCTTTCGTGCAAGAACAAGCCTTACACCAACAATATGGTTCCATCCGCAAGTTTTACAGCGAGCAGGACGAACCGTGGTTTCTTTCGCTCCCTTACCAATATCTCAACGAAGAGACAATGAGTCGCCTCGTGGACGATAGCATCTATGCGGTTCTGATCGTCCAGAAGAAGTTGCAAGAGCTGAAAGATCTCGATGGGCTGAACAGCAGCGTCAGTTTACTCCCCGAATATCTAATGGAACCGTATCCAGCACCACTGGGAAATTGACCCCACCCGCCCTATCGGGCACCCTCCCAAATTCAAGATTTAGATTTTAGTTTGCGGCTCAGAATTCCGTTTCGGATTTGGGGAGGGCAGGGGAGGGGCTGCAACCTTCCCGCTATGCATGCGTATGTCCATGTAGAAATTATGGAAAGGAGCAAAACATCATGAACACAAACTACAAAACATTGACTCGCAGCACATCCAACCGGATGATCGCGGGCGTGTGCGCAGGCATGGGTGAGTATCTCGGCATCGACCCGACCATCGTCCGTTTGCTGGCTGTGCTGGCCTTCTTCACCGGCTTCGGTGGAATTGCCATCGTGTACCTGGTCATGGCAATTGTTGTCCCTGAGCAGACGCAAGTATCTCAGTAGTACACACGAAAGACCTGACATGTCTCTATAGGAGTCTGACAGACTTACACCTATGTCCACGCGCAGGTTAGGGTTAACAAGGCGCGCGTGAGACATGTCAGGTCTATATATGCAAAAGACCAGGTTGAAAAGCCTGGTTTTTGCTGTGAAAAGCAAACAGCTTTGAAGTGCTATAATGCTTCCATCTCTCATTCATTGGAGTTCCCATGCCAGTCATTCTTCGCGTGAATGGCTATAAATTCTTCTTTTATGAAGCAGAGTAGCTACCGAACCTCCTCATGTTCATGTAGTCAAAGACGGAAATGAAGCCAAGTTTTGGCTGGATCCGATCAGAAACGAGCGTGAAGGCAAGTTCCGAAAAAGTGACTTACGCGATATCCAACGCATTATCGAAGACAATCACGATTTTTTGTTGGAAGCATGGGAAAAGGAGAAAAAGAAACATGTTCACGGTTAAGGCAAAAATTCCCGCCCACGCGGATTACGAACCTATTCTTCCTCTCGCCGTCCCGGATCTGAAGGAAGTAAAATCATTTGCTGCTCATCTACATGCACTTGGCAAGTATTGGCAGGGAGAAATCTTTGGCTGGCAGGCAGAATACACCCCTAAAACCGATAAGAAGCCTGAAGGATCCAGGATGACTTTTACTCCCGCCAATTTCTGGATTGGTGAAAGTGGTATCTGGTTTTTTTCACTAATGTGGGAACATGGCAAAGATAAAGATCCTGTTGAGTTCCTGGATGACCGCGGAATCATAAAATAAACGAAAGCCCAGATTGATAAACCTGGTCTTTGCTTTCGATGCATTCTCATGATTTCTTATCTCGCCAGCGAGATAAACACATCCTCCAACGTCGGTTCGCCGATGGAAATATCCTTCACATTCACATTCTTTGCCTTCAAAGCTCTCAGCAGATCCTCTTTCTTTTTACCTCGTTCCGTGATCGTCCGCAAATGATCGCCGGCTAAACCCACTCGCAATACGCCTTCCACTTCAGGTAATACTGCCAGCCCATCCTGCAGCGGTTCTGCATAGACTTCCCATACATCTCCGGGAATGAAATTCTTCTTAAGATTGGAGGGTGTGTCCATTGCCAGTAATTTTCCATCGCGCATAATGCCCACGCGTTCGCAGTATTCGGCTTCATCCATATAGTGAGTAGTGACGAGGATGGTCACGCCGCCTTCGGCAAGCTCATAGATCAGATCCCAGAAGGCGCGCCGGGCGGTGGGGTCCACGCCGGAGGTGGGTTCGTCGAGGAACAATAATTTCGGTTGGTGCACCAGCGCGATCCCGAGGGCGAGTCGCTGCCGCCAACCGGCAGAGAGGGAACGCGTCAGGGTGGAGTCATGCCCTTGCAGGCCCACCAGTTTGAGGGTCCGTGCGATGCGGGCCTTGTCGGTGATGCCATACACGCCGCCATAGAACGTCAGATTTTCGAGTACGGTCAAGTCGTCGTAGATCGCAAATTTCTGCGACATGTATCCGGCGCGGGCGCGCACTTCCTCGCTTTGACGATAGGCATCGTATCCAAGCACGGTCGCTTCGCCTTCGGTGGGCGCGAGTAGACCCAATAACATGCGGATGGTTGTCGTTTTGCCTGAACCGTTCGGTCCGAGATAGCCAACTACCTCACCTTGGTTGACTTCGAAGTTGATATGATCGACGGCGACAAAATCACCGAAGCGGCGCGTCAGGTTTTGCACGTGGATCACTCTTTCACTCATGAGATGACTCCGACAAGGCGATAAATACATCTTCGAGGCCGGGCGGCACGAGGCGGAGTTCATCCACCTGACCACCTGCGCTTCGAATTTCAGATTTGAGCCTGCTGAGGACATCCTGAGCCTTATCCTCCCCCACGCGGATATGCAGCCGATCTCCGAACGCCTGAACATCTTCCACATCCTGATCTTTGCGCGCGATGTGCCGGAGCACGTTGATGGGTGATCCGCGCAATTCAAGGATGCGACCGTTCAATAAGCCGCGCAGATTCGAAGGTGTGTCTTCTGCAATAATGCGTCCGTTCTTCATGAATCCCACACGATGACATCGCGAGGCTTCGTCCATGTACGGCGTGGAGATGATGACACTAACTCCTCCCTGAGCGGACGCTGAGCCTGTCGAAGCGGAAGTCGAAGGGTAATTATCAGCTGGAATTTGCTCTTCGACTGCGCTTCCCATTCGGGTCGCTCCGCTACCCATAGGGTACGATGTCAGCGAGGAAGACGTAAGTTTTATGATGAGCTGCCAGAAATCCTGGCGCGTAACAGGGTCGACGCCGGTGGTGGGTTCATCGAGCAGGAGTACCTTTGGACGTGTGACAAGTGCAGAGGCTAATCCCAGTTTTTGTTTCATGCCGCCCGAGAGCTGGCCTGCGCGGCGGTCTTTGAATTTTTCGAGGCCCACAAATTCGAGGATCTCCAGTGAACGCGGCAGCCATTCATTGGCTTTGAGTCCGCGAACCTCTGCAAAGAAGCGGATATTCTCGAGCACCGTTAAGTCTTCATACATGGAGAAACGCTGTGAAAGGTAGCCAAACTGCGAGCGTGCCTGCTCGGTTTGCCGGTCGATGTCATAGCCGCAGACGGTGGCTTGGCCTGAGTCGGCTTTGAGCGCGCCCACCAGCAGACGCATGGTGGTGGTCTTGCCTGCTCCATCCGCACCGACGAGACCATAGATCTCGCCTGCCGGGATTTCGAGGGAGACACCATCCACGGCACGTAGATCGCCAAAGGACTTTTTTAGGTTTGTAGCGTTGACGAGAAGTTCCATTTTATTTTCCGATATGATGTTGTGGGGGAAGGCAGCTGCCTTCCCCTACAACATCATTTGAACAGCACATCCGCGGGCATGCCGATCTTCAATTTGGCTTCGCTGTCTGTTACGCTTAATTTGATGGCATAGACCGTCGAACTGCGGCCCTCCACAGTTTGGACGTTGCGAGGCGTGAATTCCGCCTGGTCTGCAATGTGGACGACTTGTGCAGTGAAAGTTTCACCGGGGAACGAGTCAACTGTCACAACAGCTTGCTGCCCGAGTGTGATCTGGCCGTAGCGATCTTCAGGAACATACACAGTAATGGTGATGTTGTTCAAATCTGCCATTGCAAACGTGGTCGCGCCCGGCTGCACAAATTCTCCGGGTTCCACGTTACGTGTCAGGATGATCCCATCCATGGGGGCATAGACGACCAGCTTTGCGATCTGTGCATCGAGCAGGTCAAGCGAGGCCTGTGCCTGGTCTACACCTCGCTGGGACTGATCGACACCGATCTGTGCCTGATCTACAGCACCCTGCGCAGCAGTGACCGCTGTAGACTGGTCGCCGGTCTGCAAGGTCCGCAGAAAGTCGAGGGCTGAATAATAGCGTTCCTGCGCCACGGAAAGATCGGCGCGCGCCTGCAGCACGGAATCGGCAGCATCTGAGGAGAGCAATTCATTGTAGTCTTGTTGGGCAGCTTCCAACTCATCGCGGGCATTATTGTATAAAGTTCGACCGGCGTCACCCAACTGTTCATCACCGGTACACTTGTAGATCTGATTCGTCAGGCGTGCATTTTCCACGAAATAGCCCTGATTCGTTCCGCAATGTGTCCGGTTATAGCGGCCAACGGGGACATTTTCGGTAGCGGAATTCTGGGCGCGAAAGTTCACCGTTTGTGCGATCAAATAGGCGAGGCGTGCATCCAGCAGACGCTGCTCTGCCTCGATGAAATCTGCCTGTGCAAGTGTTTGCGACAGTTCATCCAGGTTTGCCTGTGCGTCTTGCACGGCTTTTTGAGCGGCGTCTACTTGCGCCTGTGCAGCCTTGATCTGTTCCACGCGGGTGTAGTACCAGCCGGGCTGCTCGAACAGGTCTGGGTCTGAGAACCAGTCCTGGAGGCGGGTGCTTTTGCCCTGGGCCAACGCGGCTTCGAGCGTGATCTGATGCTGTGCCTTCGCCGTCAGCAGCGCATTTTGAGCGGCTTGTGTGCCTGCCATGGCAGAGTCCAATTGGGCGAGGGCAACGGCCCGTTGAGAGGCCAACAGGCTGTCGTCCAGGCGAAGAAGCGGATCACCCGCTTTGACGGGCTGTCCCTCTTCGGCCAGGACCTCGGTCACTTTGCCGGCCATCTCCGGCGAGATGTTGACGGTCACAGACTCGATCGTGCCAGAGGCCTTGAGCTGCCTATCATCCGGCGGATTCAATGAACGGAAGGCGTAATATCCGATTGTCGAAAGTACGATCAAGGCAACCAGGATACGAACAGGGAGCGGAGGAAGTTTGTGCTGCATGATTAACTCCTTAAACTGCCTCTCCTTTGTGGAGAGGGGTGAGGTGCGGTTTTAGTCCAGGCGTTTGCGGAAGCGCAGGGCAGCAACGCCCATGATCACTACCGCGAAAATGGCGAGTGCAATCACTTCATTCTGAAGAGCAGGCAAGCCCACTCCCTTCAGTAACAATGCCCGAATGATGATGAGATAATAACGAAGCGGCACGATCGCAGAAACATATTGCAGGAACTGCGGCATCGCTTCGAGGGGGAAGAAAAAACCTGAGAGGAAGAGACTGGGCAACATCGTGACCATCACCGTGATGAACGCTTCCTGCTGCGTATTGGCAACTGTGGAAGCGAACAGACCAATGCCCAGGCTGGATATGAGGAATAATCCCGAAAGAGCGAAGATCAGGCCCAGGTCGCCTTTGATCGGCACCTTGAACCACCAGTGCCCGATGACCAGCACTTCCACCATGTCGATCAGCGCCAGAATGGAATACGGCAGAATTTTTCCAACGACCAGTTCCCACGAACGGATCGGTGTCACGATCAATTGCTCGATGGTGCCGCGTTCGCGCTCACGGACAATGGAGGAGGCCGTCAATAGCGTTGTGATGAAATACAGGATCATACCAATCACACCGGGCACGTTGAAATAGGCTGCGATGAGATCGGGGTTGTACCAAACTTGCGTGCGCACATCGAGAGGCGGGCTAAAGGCGAACGGTCTGCCGGTCAATGCAGCCTGTTCACTCAGTACTTTGGTCGCGTAGGATTGACCGATCAACCTGGCTGTATTGAGAGCGGTTCCGCCCACTGTGGCATCTGATCCATCCAGGACCAGCGAGACTTGCGCATTCCCTTCGAGCAGTCGTTCTTCGTAATCAGGTGGGATGATAAGCGCAGCACGGATATCACCCGATTCGATCAGCCGCCGGTATTCTTCATCGGAACCGACGGTGTAATCGATGCTGAAGTAGTTCGCGGAGCGAAAGGCATCCAGCAGGGACCGGGCTTGCGGCGAGTGACTCTGATCCCAGACAGCCAGGGAGATGTTCTTGACATCCGTTGTGGCCGCGTAGCCAAGCAGGAACAGTTGCAGCATGGGCATTACAATGATCAACACCAGCGTACGCGGGTCGCGGAAGATCTGTATAAATTCCTTGCGGATGATGGAGACGAGACGTGAATTCATGCTTGCTCCTTCAAGATGCCGTGCAGGATAATGTCTATGTAAGCATCGGCGGGGTTTTTGGGCATCAGTTTGCCAATCACAGAGTCAGAAATGAGCATGCCTGTCAGGAAGTAAGAAAGGATCGTCCCGAAAAAGAAGCGCATCAGCATGGCGGGATTCTTCACGCGCAGGTCTCTTCTCGACTTGATGAGCCTCTCGAAAACGGGCAATATTTCAGGAGCGATCAGCTTCAATATGGAAGCTCCATGCTTGCCATTAAACTCGACCAGTTCAATGAGCATCAACTTCATGTAGTACGGTTCGCCGCCAAGCTCCCGAATGACAACTTGCATGGCATTGCGCAGGAACTCCTCGAGGTTGTCCGTTTCCACTGCAAGAACAATAGGCAGGATCTTTTTGTATGGGTGCTTATCAATGATGATGGCTTCGAATATTTCCTCCTTGCTTTTGAAATGGTTATAGATCCCGCCCAGCGCCAAACCGGTCTGTTCGGCGATCTGTCGCATGGAGGTGGCGTGATAGCCCTGATTCATGTAAAGCTCGAGCGCCGCATCTTCAATGGCAAGTCGTGTTGCTTCCCCTTTTTTGGGTTTTTCATTGGTTCTCATGTCATCTCCAAAATATGAACGAACGTTCGTTTTTATTTTAGTCGGATTCGAATCGTTGTCAAGGGCCGAAAATCACTTATTGCAGTTTTGAAATCTTCCAACAACACGATCGCCGGCGCTGGATTTTTCATGCAAGCGCCGCCGGGGAGGGCGTCGTGAGCAGCGAACGTACAAATTACAGGTCGATCACTGGCGGTGGTGTAGAATCGTGAGATGCTCCCCCTTACAAAAGTTGAACTATTCGCTCGCAAACACCTGCACTATAACGTTACCGTTGGGCTAGCGGATGGCGGACTCTTTGGCATGGCCCTGGGATTCGCCTCGTTCGGGACGATCCTGCCGCTCTTCGTTGCATCCATGACTGATTCCGCCACATTGATCGGACTTGTCCCTGCCATTCATGCGGCAGGCTGGCTGCTTCCGCAGTTGTTCACTGCAAGTCACACATCGAGATTACGGCGATATAAGCCTACAGTGCTGATGATGACCATTCATGAACGCATCCCATTTCTAGGGTTTGCGCTGATTGCATTGCTACTACCGAAAATCGGACTGCAGACCGGGCTCATCATTACATTCCTCCTACTCACCTGGCAGGGACTCGGCGGCGGATTCACCGCCAACCCGTGGACCAGCATGATCTCCAAGATCATTCCTCCTGAAAATCGCGGTACATTTTTCGGGGTCCAGGCGTCTGTTGCAAATCTTTTTATCAGCGGTTCGGCAATTGCTGCCGGGTATGTACTGAATGCGTACGAACTGCACCTCAACTTTGCCATTTGTTTCCTTATCGCAGTATTGTTTTTCACCATTTCCTGGATCTTCCTTGCCCTGACACGCGAGCTGGCCGACTATGATAAAGTGATCGACGAAAACCCGATCCCCTTCTGGCAGGGTGCGGCGCAGATACTCAGGCGCGACAAAAATTTCAACTGGTTCCTCAGCGCGCGCGTGCTCTCTCAGTTTGCCACCATGGGCTTCGCATTCTACATCGTCTACGCATTGCGCCGCTTCCAGATGGATGAAGTCACAGCAGGATTCCTCACTGCCGCGCTGACCATTGCGCAAACGGTCGCGAATGCGGGCATGGGCTGGCTCGGTGACCGTATCGGACACCGCTGGATGTTGATCATCGGCGCAGCAGCTGCAACGTTAAGTTCACTACTCGCCTGGATCGCTCCATCACTGGCATGGTTCTTCCCGATCTTCATTCTCTCGGGGTTTGCCAACGTCTCCATTTGGACGAACGGCATGACCATGACCGTGGACTTCAGCGATGAAAAGGAACGTCCATTTTATATAGGACTGGCGCAGACACTTACCGCACCGGCAACGATCATCGCACCCATTATCGGAGGCTGGATTGCCGATACACAGGGATTTGTGTTGACCTTTGCATTGTCGGCTTTGTTATCGGTGGTAATGACGTTGATCCTGATGTTCTTAGTGAAAGAGCCACGAAAGATCCCTCACCCTAACCCTCTCCCACAGGGAGAGGGAATCTAAGGAGACAGTATGACCCTCATTCAGGAGAAAATAAATCAGGCCATCGAAATTCTCAAAGAGCAACAGATCGACATGTGGCTCACGTTCGTCCGCGAGACCAGCGGTGTGCGCGATCCAGCCCTCGATCTGCTGATCGGCGAGAATGATCTGACGTGGCAATCTGCGCTGATCCTGACCCGCAAGGGCGAAAAGATCGCGATTATTGGCAATCTCGAAAAGGAGGCCTTGCAGCGGCTGAACATCTTCAACGAGATTTTGGGATACGACAAATCGGTCCGCGAACTGCTGCGTGAAACGATCACCCGCCTCCATCCGGACCGGATCGCGGTCAACACGTCGAGGAACAACGTCCATGCCGACGGGTTGACGCACGCCATGCAGGAGATCCTGTGCGAATATCTGGCGGACACACCATACGCAGAGAGACTCGTCAGTGCCGAGTCTGTGATCTCCGCGTTACGTGGACGCAAGACACCCACCGAGCAGGCGCGCGTTCTCAGAGCGATCGAGATCACCGACGAGATCTATAACAAAACATTCGACTTTATCAAAGTTGGTATGACCGAAATCGAGATCGGTGAGTACATGCACAAGCTGGCAAACGAATATGGCGTGGGGTTTGCCTGGCCGGCTGAAAATTGCCCAGCGGTCAACAGTGGACCGAACTCGCCCGTCGGGCATAACGGCCCAACAGATATCAAAGTGGAGCGTGGACATCTGATCCATTTTGATTTTGGAGTGAAATATCAAGGCTATTGCTCTGATATTCAGCGCGTGGCCTATGTTCTACGTGAAGGTGAAACAGAAGCGCCGGTCGAAGTCCAGCGCGGGTTTATTACCATTCGTACAGCCATCGAAAAATCACGCCAGGCGATGAAAATCGGCGTACCAGGTAATTCCATTGATGTGATCGGGCGCGAGATCGTCACCGACTCGGGCTATCCCGAATTCATGCACGCCCTGGGGCACCAGTTGGGACGGGTGGCACACGATGGCGGTGCATTGCTGGGTCCATTATGGGAAAAATATGGTGACTCTCCAAAGCAAACCCTGGAAGCGGGTCAGGTATATACGATCGAGCCGCATGTCATCGTAACCGGCTATGGCTGTATGGGACTGGAAGAAGATGTCATCATGACCGAACATGGTGCAGAGTATTTCACTACGCCACAGAGAGAGATTGTGTTGTTACGGGGCTGAACACATTACAAATACAGGCGTCGGTTTTCCGACGCCTGTATTTTTGAGGCCACAAATTTCACCTGGCGCCAGGGGTGAATTCAACCAAAACCACACGCTCGCCCGTCGTTACATTAATCTCCTGGATGACGCCGATTCCCGCCGCGTAAAACTTGTTCTCTTTCAGGTCGGGATCCGCAGTTGAGAAATCATATGTCTTGACCACATTGTCATAGGAGCCAACGGGTACGCTCACTTTCTCAGTGACACTTTGTACCTGGCCCTTGTCTTCCGCCTCGCCCGCATAGAATTCCTGATAGTACTCTTCGTTCAAATGCGCGGATGGATCGGCCCACATCATGATGCCCGGTAAAGCGCCATCCTTGCCCCATTCCCACGAACCGGCGTGGTCCACGAGCTGGCCGTTCTCGTAGTTGTCCACTTCCTCGCCCAAATACCAGACGTTGCCGTCCTTATCCTGGGCGTACCAGTCAAATGTTTCCTCCTTAAGTTGCCCATCGACAAGAACAGTATCGTGGACAACCGTGGCAGCGACGCCGTTCACATTGCGCGTCTCCGGCAGGACCTCGATTTCGTTGTGTTCCACAGTCCCATCTTCAAGGGTCGCTTCGTACACCCACTTCGAGCCGGGAATGAATGCCAGGTAGCGGTTGTCGATCGCAGGGACGAAATCGGCGGCAGTAATGTTGACCGTATAAGGTGCAGTTGAATCGGGCTTGGATGCACATCCCGTCGGAACGATGAGCAGGGTGATCGCGATGACTCCAAAAAGATACCTGATTTTCATATTTTGGGTCTCCTTATTTTTTGAACACTCAACTTATCCTGAAGCTTACTACCCGCTCACCCTTCTGAAGAGACTCCAGCAAGTCCCTCGTGAAGCAAACGGGCAGCTTCGGCTGCGGCTCCGAGGTCTTCCTCGCGTGCTGCGGCATTGAGGTCCTCCAGAAGGGCGTTGATATTACCAGCCTCTGCGCTGTTGAGGGTGTGAACGATGCGATCGCGGATCAATCCAAGCAGAACCACATCGCTTTTGACCGCTCCGGGTTCGTCACTCTCCACATCAACGAGGACCTGTTTCGCCAGAAACCTGAAGCGGGCAAGGTCAATTTCGGTGGGGGGACGATATTGCAGCTGCAGGTCGAGGCTGGATTGGGCCACATTCAAAGCCGCCAAACGCGCCTCGATGGTCTGCTGCGCATTCACTGCCCCAACCAGTGTGTTGAGTGCGGCACTCATCTGAGACTCAAGCATGATGGGCACATTGCCTGCCTGATGCGTGTTCCATGCAGTGACCATTGATTCAAGAGTTGTCGTGGCGACATCCCAATCTCCAGCCTGCGCCATTTCAAAGATGCTGGAGGCGCCATTCGTAAGCGCCTCAAGCTCAGGCGGAGTTGGACCTGGCAGTGCATCCATTGGCACGGCAAGGGCAAGAGCTTCCAGTTCCGTTCCCGTGATCGTTACAAACTCGCCGTAGCCGGGGACGAACGTCTTGTTCGAGTAGGACCCATCCATGTGTAGCTGCTCGCCGATCATCGCGCCTTCGATCGGGCCCTTTGGTCCCTGTACGGTTACGTTGACATCTTTGACGGTAATCTCCTCAAACGCCACACCGGGAATCGTCTCGACGCGATAGACATTACCAATTTGTGGATTTGCAGGCATGATCATCGCCATGGGGCCGTCGCGGCCTGTCAGCCACGTGCCCGCAGTACTAAAAACAACGCCATCCTTATAGTCGTACACGTCCTCACCGAGATACCATACAGAACCATCGTCTGCCTGGGCATACCAATCGAGAGCGTATTCTTCGATTTGTCCATTTACCTGGGCAACATATTGGACAATGATCGTCTCCACTTGTTTTCCATTCCAGTCAATCTTTCTGGTGGTGGGAAGCAGGGTGTAGATCACATGGAACGGTTGACCATCCACCGAGCCAAGCAGAACAAGCTGATCGGTTGTGCTATAGGGGAACAGAGGATTAGTGACATTCGTTGGGTTTGAGAAAACTGGCTCCACAAGGTCCACCCGCGCACTCTCAGGCGCGACCGGGATACCCAGCGCTTCCACACCACCTGCCGGAATGTAGGCGATCAAATCAACTTCAGCTCCGGTGACGAGGTTGATCGACTTGATCGTGCCGAGGCCCGCGGCATAGAATTTTCGCTCCTGTGAGTTGGGGTCGAGGGGAGTGTAATCATAGGTTTGAACCACATTCTCGAAAGAGCCAAAAGGAATTTCCAGCTTTTCGCTGGCGCTGATCAAGTCGGCCGTGTCCTCAGCTTGGCCGGCGTAATATTCCTGCAGGTAGGTCTCACCCACATGTGCCACCGGGTCGCCAAACATGACAATGCCTGGCTGCGCGCCATCCACTCCAGCTTCCCATGAGCCGGCTTTACTGATCAGTACACCATTTTCATAGTCGTTGACATCCTCGCCAAAATACCAGACGTTCCCATCCTTGTCCTGCGCAAACCAATCGTATGTATCTTCGATGACCTGGCCATCCAGATAAACGGTATCGCGCATGATGGTGGTGGTTACACCCATGACCACTTTTGTTTCCTCCAGAATGACGAGTTCGATCCGTTCAAAACCATCTGCCGTCTGACCTTCATAAACGAACTTGTCGCCGGGAATGCGCGGGAAGTAGGGGTTGTCCACAACGGCCACAAAGTCAGCAGGGTTGATATTGACGGAGTAACCGTTACTCGCGGGTTCTGTAGCTGCCTGCGTAGGAACAATAAGAGACTGCGTTGGCGGCGCGCATCCAGCAAGGACGGCGAGCAGTACTATTGCCATCAAGATGTTAAGTCGTTTGGTTTTCATGACATAATCTCCTTTCAAGATGGGAACGGATCTGATCTATTCCAAACCCACGTCCGTTTCCGAGCATGTGTTTAAGAATGGGAAACGCTTTTCCTACCGAATCATGTTCACTGCGTCTGAAACGTGCCCGATGAGAGCGTTTGATTGCCGCTTTCTTCGATGGCAAGCACCTCCCACTTATATGTTGTATCCGGCGCAAAAAACTCGGCGGGAATCGTGATTGTTGTTGTCGAGGCGGGTAGATACATGCTCAAGCCAAATTTCCCGATCATATGCGGATGTGGTGGCGCGTCTTTTTCGATAATCAACTGGTAGGCGATGATCGTCACATCAGCGCCATCGATGGTCTGGTCCACCGGGCTCCAACTGACGAGTTGATCCTCAGCGGCGGAAACGACAGCTCCTTCAGCCGGAGACAGCAGGACAGGGCCAGCAGGAATCGCATGTGTCAACCAGGCAGTGCCGATCGTTTTACCTTTATCAATACCAGACCCTTTGATCGTGTAATTGCCTTCCGGTAGCGTTGCCAACACATCTTCAATGGGTACCTCTGCATTTGCAGGTTCGACCGTTTCAAAAAAGAGCTCGGTGAGTCCCAGATGACCCAGGTTCCCTTGCCCATTGATGGTCAGGACCGTCCCATTTGGTCCAGTGAAAACAAGGTTTTTCCAACCTTCACTATCTACAAAACCTTGAAAGCCTGTATCCTGATCGGTCGCATTATGTTCGATGTTTAGCTTTGCTTCTTTGAGCGGAATCACATTTTGAACCACAGGCGCGGCAGTCGCCTTGGAAGCGGAAGGACTTTGTGAGTATGGCAGGATGAGCATCACAAACAGCCCTAAGACGGAAACAATTCGAGTTTTCATAGATTTTCTCCTTTTGGAAAGTTACTCAATGATCATTGAGTTTGAATCCATTCTAAAAATGGAGAGTAAGAAAACAGTAATAGCCCACTAATAAAGTTCTTAGGGCATGTCGAGAGTTAAGAACTGATCCTACGCCGCCCAGCTACGGAGACGCAGAGTCGCGGACACCGCACCTGCGGTCGGTGCAGGTGGCAAATTGCAGAAGGTGAGTTAAAAAAAGGAGGCGTGGCATCAATTTGCCACGCCTCAGGAACTGAATGTCTCGCCAAAGAATCAACTGTCGGAGTCGGTGCCTGCCTCAGATTCGGTGGGCAGAATGGCGCCAGTGTTGGCGTCGAGTTCCACCTCTGCCCCATTGTCAAGTTCGATGCTGTAAAGCAATGTACCGCCTTCGTTTTCCAGTTCAGTTGCGGCAACGTTCGCACCCGGATATTCGGCCAGCGCGATGGCTTCGGCTTCTTCCTGGGTAATGACCGCCTGGCCTTGCAGGGCCGTACTATTGTCCTGCGTTTCCGACGCGTCATCGTTATCTGTACCAGAACCTTGTGCGAACGTAGTGTAGGTAACCGCCGCCATCACACCCACTACAAGCACTGCGATCAGTGCGAGCGCAATCCATCGATTGATTTTCATAGTAACTCCTTCTTACAAGATTTCATTCTGACGTTAACGCCATTCTACAGGCCGGGATTAAGAAATCAGTAAGAAAGGAGTATGAATTATCCTTCCAGAGGAAGATGCAGCGTGAGAGTCAGGCCTGCGCCTGGCGCGCTCTGGGCGGTCATTTCGCCTCCATGCAAGCGTACGATTTCATAAGCAATTGCCAGCCCCAGCCCGCTTCCGCCTGTCTGGCTGGAACGGTCTGCATCCACGCGATAGAAACGCTCGAACAAATGAGGGATGTGTTCCCGGGCAATACCCACTCCACTATTATGGATCGTGACCCGAACATCATTCGCATCCCGCGCAGCCGACGCCTGCACCTGCCCATTGACCGGCGTGTACTTCAGGGCATTCTCCAGCAAGTTCATGAACAGGCGGATCAAATGATCCCTGTCGCCGCGTACAAGCAGATCATCCTCAAACTCAGTGGATATATTGAGTCGTTTTTCCTCTGCGAGCGGCTGTACCTGCTCGACTAACACACTCAACAATTCGGTTACGTTGACAACCGCAGGCTTGAACTCGATCTGCTTCTGGTCAGAGCGTGAGAGGAACAGCAGCGCGTTGCTCAAACGGATAAGACGATCCACCTGCCCGGCGAGTTCGCGCAATTTGGCTTCATACTCGCCGGAACTGCGCTCCCGACTCAGCGTGACTTCGATCTGTCCCTTCAGAATGGTCAACGGGGTCCGCAGCTCATGCGCGGCATCGGATGTAAAGCGGCGTTCACGTTCGAACGAATCCTGCAGGCGCGCCAGCATCTGATCGAAGGTTTGGGCGAGCCGGCCCACCTCATCCAGCGCGCCCTGATAATGGATCCGCCTGGAGAGATCCTGTACGTTAATCCGTTGCGCTGTATGTGTGATCTGATCAACGGGATTCAATGCGCGGTCCGCCAGAAAATATCCGCCGACGCCTGCGAGCAATAAAACGAAGACCACGCCCAGCAATAATTGTTCACGCAAATCATCTACACTTTCGTGTACAGATTCCAGTGATCGTGCAGCCTGCACCCATCCGATGGTTTCGCCCTTTGCATCGAGGATCGGCTCCGTATGGATCCGCCAGCCGCCTTGCGTGGAGAAATTCACTTCCGCATCACCCCAGCCTGTCACCCGATCGGAGGCGCTGTATGTATCCCAAACTTCTCCTTGTGGCGAGAGAATACGCATGGCAAAATTACTGGATGCAGGTTGTGTCGCGCCCCTGTGGTCAAAGATGAATTTGCCAATTTCGGCGTAATCCTCTTCATCCAGGGCAGCAACCGTTTTCGCAACTGTGATCTGCAGCGACGAATCAATGGAGTTCCGCAGGCTGCGCTCAAATCGCAGAAGCAAATATACAGAAAACGCCATGAATGTGATCGCCATCAGCAACACATACCATAACGTCAGTCTTAATCGTATCGGGATGCGGCGTTGCAGAAAGTCAATCATCGCGGGCATCCTCGCTCAGGCGAAAGCCCACACCACGAACTGTATGAATTAAAGGCGGATCGTACTCACGATCCAGCTTGCGGCGCAGGTAACCAATGTATACATCGACAACGTTTGTGTCACTTTGAAAATCAAAACTCCATACATGTTCGAGAATCTGGGTGCGGGTGAGCACCTGGTTGGGATGACGAAGCAGCAATTCCAGCAGAGAAAATTCGCGTGGGCTTAATTCGATGCGCGTGCCAGCGCGCCGAACTTCCCTTTGAACAATATCCATGACGAGATCGTTCATGCCCAGCAGGTTTCCTGTTTGCAGCGGTGGTCGTCGCAATAGGGCACGGACTCGCGCCAGCAACTCTGAAAATGCAAAGGGTTTGACCAGATAATCGTCGGCACCCAGATCAAGCCCGCGGACACGGTCGTCCACTCCATCTCGCGCGGTAAGCATAAGCACAGGAGTTTTTACGCGTTTCTCGCGGATCTCGCGCAAGACCTCAAGACCATTCATCTTCGGCAGCATAATATCGAGCAGGATCACATCATATTCATAGGCGAGTACATATTCAAGGCCCTCCGATCCATCGCGCGCCACGTGTACGGCGTAGCCCGTCTCGATCAGTCCCTGCTCCACAAAGCCTGCTACTCCTGCTTCATCTTCAATGACCAATATTCTCATGAGAGCTCCATGCAATTTCCATTATGGCATAGCACAGTAAGAAAACAATAAGAGCGAAGCTCCTGAGCAGGGCTTTCTCAAAGTCGAACGATTGTCGATTTTCTACCGACAAGCCCGCAAAGAGCGCGAAGATTTTGTGATTTTCCTGGCGTCCTTCGCGTGCTTGGCGGTTCACATCTTTTGTCCGACATTAATTTGAGAAAGCCCTGAGCTCCTGAGTTTGTGGTGGAAAGGCTACAGCGCGGGCGGTAGGGCAATCGTGGAAGCGGTATCAGGCTTCGGCTGCGCGTGTGGCGAAAGCGTCATAAAAGATGAGGCGCTTCATCCGACGTCCCTATGCCTTCCATCACTGGCTTGCTCTTTGGGGCGTGGCTATACTCCTCCAAGTAAACCACTTTATTCCACCGTGCCGCATGATTTGTAAACTTTCCTGCCTAAAAACATCCCAATCAGTTTACTTAAGCACGTAGAACATGCCTGAGAGAAGCGTAGTAAACCTGTGGACAAGCGGTAAAAAGGATAACCTATGAGCCAGGAAGATCCCAGAATTCTAGAACTCCGCCGGGTGCGCGCCAAAGCATTGCAAGGCGGAGGTGAAGAGCGAATTAAAAAACAAAAAGCCAAAGGCAAGCTGACGGCGCGTGAGCGCGTCCGATTGCTGCTGGACCCGGGCACGTTCAATGAGATCGAGCCGTTCATCACCCACCAGGGCGATGAGATGAACCTGCTCAACGAAAAGTACTATGGTGACGGTGTCATCACGGGCTACGGTCAGATCAATGGGCGCACGGTGTATCTGTACTCACAGGACTTCACAATCTATGGCGGCACACTGAGTGAGATGCAATCACATAAGATTTGCCGCGTCATGGACCTGGCCGTGCGCAATGGTGTGCCGTTCATTTCGCTGATCGATTCGGGCGGGGCGCGCATCCAGGAAGGCGTGCGCTCGATGGGCGGATACGCGGAAATCTTCCGGCGTAACGCGCAATATTCGGGCGTGATCCCGCAAATCGCGGTGATGCTCGGGCCGTGCGCGGGCGGCGCGGCCTACTCCCCGGCTCTGCAGGATCTGGTCATCATGGTGCAGAAATCCTCGTTCATGTTCCTGACCGGGCCGGAAGTGATCAAAGCCGTGACCGGTGAGGTGATCGATGCTGAATCGCTGGGCGGCGCGGATGTACATATGTCGGTCAGCGGTGTGGCACATGTGAGCGTGAAGAGCGAGCAGGAAGCGCTTCAGACAGTACGAACCTTTCTTTCATATCTTCCATCCAATAATGTCGAAAATCCGCCGTATGAACAGCCGAATGATGACACGCCGTTCATGGATGACTGGCTTAATCAGGTCATCCCGCTGGATCCGTCGCAGCCCTACATTATGCATCAGGTGATCGAGAAGATCATCGACCAGGGAACATTCTTTGAATTCCAGCCCAGTTGGGCCCGCAACGCGATCGTGGGGTTGGCGCGTATCGGCGGTCATAGTGTTGGCATTGTAGGACAGGAACCCGCCATTATGGCCGGCGTGATCGACATCGATGCAGCCGATAAGATGACCCGCTTCGTGCGCATGTGTGATTGTTTCAATATCCCGCTGGTGACATTTGTAGACTCGCCAGGCTTTTTGCCCGGCATCGCTCAGGAACATGGCGGCATCATTCGGCATGGCGCCAAGCTCTTGTACGCGTACTCCGAAGCAACTGTGCCGAAGATCTGTATCATCACGCGCAAGGCGTATGGCGGCGCATATGTTGTGATGTCGAGCAAATATTTGGGAACCGACGTCACGTATGCGTGGCCATCTGCCGAGATCGCTGTGCTTGGCGCCGAAGGGGCAGCAAATATCCTGTTCAAAAAACAGATCGACAGCGCGGCCGACCCCTCTGCCGAACGCAAAAAATTGGCGGAGGAATATCGCCAGCGTTTCAACAATCCCTACTATGCTGCAAGCACAGGCTACGTGGATGACATCATCGAGCCGCGCGAATCACGATCGAAGATCATCGCCGCATTATCGGCCCTGCGCGACAAGTACACACCCGCGCCGCCGCGCAAACATGGGAATATCCCGGTATGAGTACCATTGTGATTGCACTCCAGATCACTGCCTTAGGCATGGGGCTTGTGTTTGCCGCGATCATCCTGCTGTGGTGGATGATGGCATTGTTGACGCGTGTGCTGCCAGAAAAGCAAACATCGACCAGCGTATCTGACTCAGCCGAACCGGCTCCCATTTCTGAGAGCGGCGTCAAAGCCCGGGCCGCTGCGGCCGCGGTGGCGATAGCACTTGCCGACGATCAGAGTACTTACACACATCCGCTGTCTGTTCCTCCCACGGCCATCGTCTCTGCCTGGCAACTGGGTAGGCGCACACAGCAGTTATCCGAAAAGCGGCTCCCGCCGGTACGTAACCCGCGCAAGGCAGGCTCGAAATGAAATATAGCGTCAGCATCGCAGGCAAATCATACGAAGTGGATGTGGAGGACGTTCACGCACGTCCCATCATTGCGCATGTAGATGGGGAGCGCTTTGAAGTCCATCCCGAGAACGTGAACAAGCCCGCTGCTTCGAACGAGGCGAAAGAGTTCAAGTTCGATGAATCTCCCAAGCCAGCGTTAAGTCAGCCCGGGAATCTTAGTGAACTGACTGCTCCCCTGCCCGGCACCGTTGTCGACGTCTTTGTGAAGAACGGCGAAGCGATCGAAACGGGTCACGTGGTGATGGTGATCGAAGCGATGAAGATGAAGAACAGCATCCGCTCGACGCGCTCAGGAAAAGTTTCAGATGTCCTCGTTGCGGTGGGGCAGACTGTGGCACACAAACAAGCCCTGGTGAGATTTGAATGAACATCGCAGAACTGCTTCCTGAGCTATTGAAGGGTATCCTGCATTTCACCTGGGGCAACGCAGTGATGATCGCGGCCGCACTGGTGTTGATCTACCTGGCGGTCTTTAAGGAAATTGAACCTGTACTCCTGCTGCCGATCGGGTTTGGTTGTCTGCTGGCAAATATTCCGCTGGCGGGCATGCGATCGGTGGAAGGCATGATGGGTGTGCTGTACGACGCCGGCATAGCAACCGAGTTGTTTCCGCTGCTGATCTTCGTCGGCGTGGGAGCGATGATCGATTTCAGCCCGCTGCTGGCACAGCCAAAGATGGCGCTGCTCGGCGCGGCAGGGCAGTTCGGAATCTTCGGCACATTGCTCCTGGCCGTACTGATCGGGTTTCCGCTCAACCAGGCTGCATCGATCGGCGTGATCGGCGCGATCGACGGGCCCACATCCATCTTTGTGGCCACGAAACTCGCGCCAGAGTTGCTGGCTCCGATTGCTGTGGCGGCTTATTCCTATATGAGCCTGATTCCCATCATCCAGCCGCCGCTCATGAGACTGTTGACCACGAAAAAAGAGCGCCTGATCCGCATGGAATATGCGCCCAAGCCTGTATCGCAGAAGGCGCTCCTGTTCTTCCCGGTGATCCTGACGGTGGTTGTGGGATTGCTTGTCCCCGAAGCGACGCCGCTCATTTCGATGCTCATGCT
>CAZBAX010000026.1:0-42578 GCA_964489725.1 uncultured Anaerolinea sp.
TGCTTCCGGCTTCCTCCAGACCCCACCTCACGATGACGCCCTTGCCTTCCGCTAACGATTGGTGCAACCAACCCTCATCAGAGTCTTTCACTCCTTAGCCAATGCCCATGCTGGGCGCACACAAAAACGGCGACCTGTTCGGGTCGCCGTTACGTGCCTTAGGCTGTTTCAAGCTCGGGTGCTGCGTCGTATTCCGGCGCTTCCTCTTCCACCGCCATGATCGGTTCATCATTGGGCTTGCGGTCGAGCATTTGCATGCTGAGGGCAACCACCTTTGTGTAATACTTGTTCTCACCCTTGTCTTCAAATTTATCTGTTTTCAAACGACCTTCGATGAAGACCAGGCTCCCCTTTTTGAGATACTCCTGGCAGACCTCGCCCAGGCGTCCCCAGGCTTCGACGTTGACCCACTCAGTATATTCCTTGGACTCACCGTCTTTGCTCTTCCAGCGGTTGCTGATGGCAACGCTGAAGTAGGACAGCTTCTTCCCCGTAGGGGTGAACTTGCCTTCGGGATCCTTCCCCAGGCGGCCGATGAGTTGTACGCGATTTAATGCTGGCATATTGATTACTCCCATTCTTTGGTGTAGTGTGTGGTACAGGTATAGTTTATCTATAAAGGAATACTCGTCAATTGTGAATATTTTCACTTTTGTTAGAATGAGAAAGCCTTTTCATTATTGTTATTGACTCAATCACCCGCCCTGATCGGCACTTAAACGAATGGGCTGCAAGGAGTTCCTTGCAGCCCATTTGATTCGATTGTACTTTGTATGGGAGTCCGCCCAGCTTACCGGATCCTTCGCTTAAAACGGGAACTCGGCTGATTCGAGATCCTCTTCGTCGAGCGGCGCCGGTTGATCTGCTTCGCCTTCGCTGCCGCGGGTCTCCAGGAACTGGACCGTTTGGGCGACGACCTTCGTGAAGTAGCGGGCCTCGCCCTTGTCTTCGTATTTGTCGGTTTTGAGCCGCCCTTCGATGTAGACCAGGCTGCCCTTCTTGAGGTATTCCTGGCAGACTTCGCCGAGCCGGTCCCAGGCTTCGATATTGACCCACTCGGTAGATTCCCTGGCTGCGCCTTCCCTGCTCTTCCAGCGATTGCTGATCGCTACGCTGAAGTGGGCAACCTTCTTGCCGCTGGGGGTGAACTTGCTTTCGGGATCCCTGCCTAAGCGCCCAATCAATTGGACCTTATTTAGTGCTGGCATGTTTCCCTCTCTTTCGGGTGTACAGGGCTTTTAGATGCTGTGTAACGTGTCATGTTAGTCTCCTTTTTATCTAAAAGAACGATATGTGGTTGTCGAACAGAGTTATACTTTCCTTACTCTGATGCGGCCTCGGTAGCAGCTTCGGTAGCAGCTTCGCCGCCAGATTTCTTGAGGACGGGCAGGCCAGTCTTCATCTCGGCGACAGCGTAACCGGCAGGGACAGCGTCCAGAGCGTCGCCTTCCTTGAGTTCCTTGGAGAAGTAGAAAAGCGTGCGCTCCTTGCCGGTCGAAGTTATCGACTTCTTGGTGTGCAGATAATATGTTGTTCCCTTTGAATTCGTAAATGAGTAAGCCATTTTGTCTCCTTTTCTGATTTTGTCGAAGATCCCGCCTGTGAGCACCGTTGGCGCCATGGCGCTTTGCGCCATTTGTGGCGGGGGACTATAAGTTTAGCACAGATTTTCTACCCTAGCAATAAGGATGATTTCGTGTATGCGTACCGTAATAGACCTCGCTGACCTGCGCTCTACCCGCCTCTCTTTCGGGGGGACGGTTGGTCTCGTGCCGACCATGGGCTACCTTCACGAGGGCCATCTCTCCCTGATCCGCCGTGCACGAGAGGAATGTGAGCACGTCGTTGTGACAGTTTTTGTCAACCCGACCCAGTTCGGCCCAAAGGAAGATCTCTCCCGCTATCCGCGTGACCTCGACCGGGATCGGAAGCTCATCGAGCCGTACACCGACCTGCTCTGGACGCCCACAGCCGAGATCATGTATCCACAAGGGTATCAGACCTGGGTGGAGGTGGAAGCGATGACCCGTCCGCTGGAGGGCACGATGCGGCCGGGTCACTTCCGGGGTGTGACAACCGTGGTCGCCAAACTGTTCAACGCGGTCCAGCCGCATAGAGCTTACTTCGGTCAAAAGGACGCCCAACAGGCCGCGGTGCTCCGCCAGATGGTGCGTGACTTGAACTTCCCGCTCGAAATGATCGTCTGCCCCACCGCGCGTGAACCAGATGGGTTGGCCATGTCGAGCCGCAACGTATACCTTGACCCCGAACAGCGCAAAGCGGCAACCGTTCTCTACCGTTCGTTGAACGCGGCCAGGGAGATCTATGATACTGGTGAACGGGATGCGGGGAAGATCAGAGCAAGAATGAAAGAGGTATTGGCGAGTGAGCCGCTGGCGGAACCACAGTACGTCTCGTGTGCAGACTATGACACGCTCGAAGAATTGGACGAGATCACGGGCAAAGCATTGCTATCGATGGCGGTATTCTTCGGCAAGACACGGCTCATCGACAACGTTGTGCTGGGATGAGTTTGGGGTTCATTTTGCGTAAGGCGACACATTGTCCCCTTGAGGGATTAATGTCGCCCTACATTTGGTGATAGATACGTCAATTCCTGGAGAGTTGATTTTGGAGCTGACAAGGAAAAACAATAGCAGCGGATGGCGTTATTGGCTGCGCCTCTTTCTCACAGCGCTCTTTGCTTTGCTGCTTACGGCCATCGGAACGGTCGTTTGGGTAAGCTATGACCAGGCGGTCGGCTATCTTCATCCCGAGCGAAATATTGCTTCGGGCGAGATATTGCAGTCCCACGGAATTGCATACCAGGACATCGAATTGACGGCCGAAGACGGTGTGACGCTTTCGGCATGGTATACACCGCCAACCAACGGGGCTGTGATCCTGGTGGCTCATGGCTATGGCGATAAACGCGCCGAAGATTTTTATGCCCTCTTTGCCAGTCATGGCTACGGCGTGGTTGCCTGGGATTTCCGCGCCCACGGGAAAAGCGGCGGGGACTTTTCTTCTTTAGGCTATTACGAGACGCTGGACGCCAAAGCCGCACTCGATTTTGCTGTAGCCCAACCGGGTGTTGAGCACGTCGGCGCGTGGGGCGGCTCGATGGGCGCGGTGACGATGATCCGCGCCGCGGCCCAGTACCCGCAGATCGAAGCGCTGATCGCCGATAGTCCCTTTGTTACGCTGGAGGAGGAAATGGACCTGCGTATCCCCTTCCCCATGATGCGCTCGCTGATCCAGTTTTTTGCAGAGAGGGAGTCGGGCACAAGCATCGATCTTGTCCGCCCGGTGGATGATATTGCATCCATCAGCCCGCGTCCGGTATTCATTATTCAAGGCATGGGTGATGGCATGGTGCCGCTCGATTCGGCGCAGCGTTTGTATGATGCAGCTGGCGGGCCGCGCCAATTATGGGTGGAAGACGATGTACCGCATCTGAATATGTATGCGTATTACAAGACGCGTTATACAAAGCGGGCGATCAAGTTTTTCGATGAATATTTATTAAACAAGTAACAGTGTAGGGGTGGGCAGCTGCCCACCCCTACACTGTTTAATCAAGGGCCCCACTTCAACTGCTGACCGAACGGCAGCAGGAATAGTGGAGGCTGGCTTGGGTCTATAGAATACAGATTCAATTGTCCACCGGCAAAGACAGTGTCAGAAGGGGCCATCGCAGCAATCACAAAACTGGCGTCCGGCGCCCAAAGCGATTCATTCATTAATAGGAAGGAATCGGGGCGCAGGACGGTCCTGCTGGTCACACCATCGGGCCCGGAACGGACCATTTGGAGCGGCCCACGGTTGATAAATCCATCGGGGCTGGGGGCAGTGGCAAAGAAGAAATACAGTTGACCATCGGGGGCCAGATACGGATCTTTCGCCAGGTTGTAAATTCCACCGCCAGCCTCGGTCGGAAGCAGTGTGAAAACGTTACCCGTAGCTGCATCAATTCGCCAAAGTCCTGAACCAAACATACCAAGAGTGGCGCTGCCTGTGAACAACGCCGAGCTATCGGATGCCCAGGCCTGTCCTCCGCAACAGAGCCGTGCACCCTCACCGCCTGCAGCGTCAACAGTAGAGTCAGATGCAATCGTATAGATCTGTTGGGCGAACCCGTCGCTGTTGGGAATAGCCGCCGTGATAAGAATCCTGGTTCCATCCGGAGAATAGGTTTGTGGGATGAATACCCGACTTGGTACCGGCGCCCCGGTGGCTGGGTCTGTAGTCATCTCTTCCAGGACAGTATTTGACGCGCCCGTTGCGAGCGAATACAGGATCAATCCCTGTTTGCTATATGCAATCGTCTGTCCATCTGGCGAAAAGACGGGGCTGGTAAGACTCGTGATGAACGGATTGGCCGGGTCGATGGGACCACCATCGACCAGCATACGGCGGCCGGATCCATCGGCATTGATAAGCACGAGCTGGTTATTGGCTACATACACCACACTTCCATCCACAGGCGAGGCGTCATACGAGCCAACAGCAGACGGCTCGCTGGTGATCTGCGTCAGCGATTTACCATCTGTACCCAGGCGAAAGACCTGCGCGACACCGATGCTGTCGTTGTTGATGAAATACAGCGAGTGCGGCAGCAGCCCGGCCGGAGCCGGTTCAGGCTCGGATGTGGGTGTTGTTGTGGACTCACTTGCAGGAGTAAGCGCCTGCATGGTCAATGCCACTGCTGTAGCCACCTCATCGACCGTGGGACCAGGACCCTCAGGGATGGGTACTGCGCAAGCCAGCATGGCAATCGTCAAAACCAGGAATGCAGCCATAGGACGAAGATGTTTGTTCATTCTTTTCCTCTCGTTGATTTAAAGAGCATATCGAGACCCAGCCGCCTTGGCAACAGTTCAACATACCCGTAAACTTGCCAGGAAACAGGAGATTGCTTCGCAACGAGCGCTCGCAACGACATGTGTACGGCAGAAATCATTAATTCGAAATTCAGTAGCGATAAAAGTGCCGGTGTGATTCTCATCGATTTACATCATCAGGCAAATGGGAGGATGGTCATTGCCCGACATAAAAAGAAAGACACGGAGATAGGATCTCAGTGCCTCCATCCTGGAACGTATTAACTCAATACTTACACAAATTGTTCCGCTATATCAAACCTGTTCGAACTTCTCCACAGGAACAACGAAAATCGTGGCGCGCCGTTCGCCGGAGGGCAGCGGGGAAAGTTTTCCGCGCACCAGTTCCAGCGCGGCTTCGACGCGTTCATCCAGCACGCCCAGCAGCAATGTCACCACACCGCTGCGCAGGAATCCGCCGGTGGAGGCGATGCGTGTCACACGATACTGTGCGGTGGTTAACGTCTGCGTCACGGCGTCGGAGTCACTATCTTTCACAATGAGGATGATCATTTTCATGGTGGCCGCTCCCAGGTATGCTACTAGTTAAACCATGCAAAGGTGTGACGATGAAACCACCTTCGCAAGGTTGAGTGCTATTCTAGAGTTCTTCAAAGTGTTCAACGGGTAACGCAAAAACGGTGGCGCCGCCCACGGTGACGGGGACAGGCGTCGGCATAGGAAGAGGCGATCCTTCCAGGGGAAGGGTTAAATATTCGATACGCTGGCGACACGAGTTTTCCAGTGATTTGATCGCCGCCTCCTCTTTCCCGGCGCTGAGCCCGATCAAGAGCGTGGCATTGCGCCGTCCCAGGAATCCGCCCGCGCTGGACAGGTAAACAACTGGCAGACTGAGCTGCTCCAGCGCCCGCGTCGCAATGTCCATATCCTGTTCCTGCACCACCGCTAACATCAGGTGATGGATGGGTGATTTATTCATGGTGGCCTCTTATGGACTTCATCTTATCAGAAGTCCTTGCAGGATTCAACGGTCAGGAGGGGTATCTTTTGCGGTTTCCGGCCAGGACAGGGTTTCGTGCATGAGGGCCGCATCCACTTCCCGAACAAGGGAACCGAATGCTATAGAGGCAATTCATTTTCCTGATCCGATGCCGTTCTGTTGAGAATCAAGAATCCGGTCGTGCCTGCCAGGATAGAACTGAGCACGATGCTGATCTTGGTGCTCTGAACAACGTCTGCATGCTGAAATGCCAGCAACGTAATGAAAATCGACATGGTGAATCCGATGCCTCCAAGAAAACCGGCCCCAAGGATGTGTGTCCACCCCAGATCGATGGGCAGTTTGGAGAGCCTGGCTTTGATGGCCAGAAAACTTGCAAGCAGGATACCCAACGGCTTGCCAACCACCAATCCTGCAATCACCCCAAGACTGTTCAGATTGAGCAACGCAGCTGCCCAGTTTGTGTTGAAGGCCACGCCGGTGTTTGCCAGGGCAAAAAGCGGCATGATCCCAAATGCAACGGGCTTGTGCAAAATATGCTGCAGTCCATAGGATGGCGATTTTTCACTGCCGTCGCCAAAGGGAATTGCAAACGCCAGCAGAACTCCTGCCAGAGTAGCATGGACTCCCGAGCGAAGCATAAAGTACCACATGAAGATTCCTGGTATGAAGTAAAACGCGAGGTGATGGATGCGCATACGATTGAAAACCAGCAGCAATCCAAAAACGGACAAGGCCAGCAGCAGGTAGTAAAACGAAAAGTCCCCGACGTAGAAGATGGCTATTACAAAGATTGCTCCTACATCGTCAATGATGGCAAATGCCGTAATAAACACCTTCAGCGATACCGGAACCTTCTTTCCTGCCAGGGCCATCACTCCCAATGCGAAGGCGATGTCCGTTGCCATGGGAATACCAAAGCCATTCTGGGTATCGGCGCCTCGGTTGATCAACCAATACAATAGAGCGGGCATCGCCATACCTCCCACCGCGGCAAAGATGGGCAGTGACGCGTTTTTGAGATCGGACAACTCACCAATATAAATTTCACGTTCGATCTCCAGCCCGATTAACAGGAAGAAGATTGCCATCAACCCATCATTGATCCAATGTTCAAGGCTGTATTTCAATAGAATGTTTCCTGTTTCAAAACCAAGCTTGATATGCCAGAATGCGAGGAATTCATCTCCACGGTAGGAATTCGCGAGCAGAATTGCCGTCAATGCACACACGAGAAGTACGATCCCTGATGATTGTTCGCTCTGAAAGAATTCTGTGAAAAGCCTGGTTAGTTTCAGCCTAACAGGGTTAAAGGTAAATTTTTGCCTGACCGACATTGTGCTCAATCCTTTCCTGATAAAGCCCCTGTATTTGGTACGTCCCGGTAGTTTTCGAAAATTTATATACCATAAACCTGGTGGCTTAAGATTAATTCCCCGCTGAAACAAAAACCCGCGCAGAACGCGGGATGTCGATCATAATTACAAAATCACATCTCAACGGTGCATGGCGCGATGTCGGTCACCGTCACCGATTTGCCATTGGCGAAGATCACTTTTGTTTCTTTGAGTCCACGTATCACTTTCAAACCTTTGTAGTAGACCGTCACTTCCCAGGGGAACGGGTTCTCGCCCACCAGCCTGACCTTCGTGGGAGACACGATCTCCACGCCCATCACATCCAGGAACAAGCCCACGGGGGCAAGTCCACTTAACGCGTTTCGTTCGCCGATGCCCATCCCGTTTTCGGCGTGATAGCGCGCATGGAAGGCACGGTTCTGTTTCAGGTTCTGCACGATGGCCGTCATCGCATGAACAAATATACGCGCTGCGTCGGCGCGGAACCCATAGCGCAAGAGTCCTTCACAGATGAATAGATTCCAGGGCAGGTGCACTGCCTGTGAAACAGATTCCGCTTCGGGCTGGGTCAGGAGCGGGCAGGCCGGAATCCCATAGGGACGATGGAAGCGCTTTACATCCAGCAGGGCACGGCCGATCATGATCTGGGCATGCTGCTCATCGGGAATGCCGGCCCACAATGGCATGAACAGCGTATGGTCTTCGCTGGTGAAATCGAGCGTGCTGATGATCACCGTATCGTCCTTGCCCAGGTTTTTTACAACCACCTTTGCAAGCCGTGGATAGGTTTTCTGCGTGGTGTAGATCAGCCCATTGGTGCGCCACTGGTACTCGCCGCTCCCGATGATTTCATCGGCGGGCTTGGTTGCATATTGGTGGATGCGGATCTCCGGCCGCGCGGCGGTGGGACTTTGGGTCTGCACCTCGATCAACAGGCGGATCGGACCATCGAACTTTAGCCTGGTTGCCACGGTGCCCGAGCCCTGCTGTTTCACCAGCGCTTTTCCTGCCAGGCTCATGCCGGTTTCGCGATCGCGATAGTGGTACAAGCCTGTGCGCGGCTGCCAAGTGGACTCGATGGACTTGCGCAGCGCAGCGGCCCGTTCATGGAGTGTGATCAACGCCTCATGCTGCTCGAACTCTTCCGCCATTTTGATCAGGCAGGCGGCTTCGTGATACAGCATCGCTTCGAGGGCGGGGCTGTGCACCTGTGTAATGTCTACGCCCAGCGACCAATCGTGCCAGGCGTCGAAGAGTGGGTTATCTTCAAAGCCTGTTTGCAGGATGTGGCGCCACTGAGGCAGCCCATCGGCGTCTTCATCGAATTCAGGAGAGAACCACGACCAGAAGAATTTCACAAGTTGAGGATAAATCTTTGCAAGGAAATCACGCTTCTCAGATTTTTTATACAGTTTCCATGCAAGGCTGGCCAACAGAGGCGGGGCATTGAAGCGCCCGCGTTGGCCTGCAAGCCCGGGCTTGCCGTCAATGGTCCCATCTTCATTTTGGATGGACAGAAAATTCTTCAGCAGGTCCTGCGCAACAGTCGAACCCGGCAGGACGCTGGAAACGTAATAGGCATCGAATAGCGTTTGCCCATTCCATGAGGCGGGATAGTCGGTGCCGTCGCCTTTGGGGGAGTATCCGTTATCGGGTCCACGTGCAGAGACCATGGATGCATTGGGCAATTTATCGGTGGGAGGGAAGAATAAGCCAAGGGCTGCACTTTGGCTGAGTGCAAACGCAGCGTCCCAGTCCTTGTCGCCGGTTCGAATGCTGATGGTCTGGCTCTCATTGATGAGTTGAAGCCGGGCCCGTTCCGCTTCCCAGGGACGCGCCGCGGTTTGGCGGGCCAGTTCAAAGGAGGACTGGTGCGAGCCGAGCGCGGCCTGCGTCCAGGTGAGGTGACGCGTGGCGCCGGGACCCAGGTCCAGTTCCAGCAGGAGCGAAGGGTGAGGTCCGCTGCCATGAGCGGGGCCGCCGGTCAAAAAGAGCGCCGGGCAGAGTTCGCCGGTTTGCCCCACCAGTACATTTACCATTTGCATTTGCGCGGTTGTCATGGCGTGCCCGTCGATGGGTGCGAGCAGGGCGCAGACTTCGAGACGGATCTTGCGTTCTGCATTCGACTTATTGGCGACAGACACACGTCCACTCACCGCGTTGGATTGCGGCACCCAGTATTCGGTGATGACATCGATGTTGGCAAGCGGAGAATATTCCAGGGTGAGTGAGTTTGGGTAAAAGCGTCGAATAGTAGGGGGCAGGGCGAACGCGGCCGGGTCACTCACGGACCTGCCGTTTTCGCCGAAACGCATGAATATACGCATCCCTCTCGCCCGAAGCCCATAGGTAGTCTCCAGCGAGAGGGCAGATGGTTCCCCACCGCCAAGCTGAAGCTCCCAGATATGGTCGTTAATGTAATCGGGAATGGAGAGGCGTGAATCTGCCGCCAGGGTAAGACAAAGCGGGTCGCCTTTGGCGAGTGACCAATCACGCATATATACATTGTACGGGCACTTGGTCAAGAGGTCAAAGGTTGGATTCTTACAGTTCAGTTGTCGGATATCCGAGTCTTTAACGCGTCCTTCGTCTTCGCTCAGGATGTTACGCGAAAAAGTGACAGAGGCAAATCGTATTGGTGTCCCTCATCCGTTTGTCACGTTGGCATTTGGAAAACTATCGTTCTCTATAGAGCAGAGACAACAGGATCCCCCCGGCAAGCCCAAAGAACATGTCCTTAAGGGTATCGTTCAGTCCAAACACATGCTGGGTACTTAGAAAATAATCTGAAAGGAATTCTAAGAACTCCCAGAATATCGTGGTGGTTCCCGTGGCAGTGAAGGCAAACACGATCTGAATTCCGATCGCAATCTCGCCCGGGGATTTTTGCAGGTTGCGGATCGCCGAACGATAAAAGTACGTGATCGCCACACCACCCATGAAATGAGTGGGAATATCGAGTGGTGGAAGGAGGTCGAACCAACCGAAGGCAAGCCCAATGAGATACGAAACAAATACAGCGACAGGCGCCCAGGCGGCTTCACGAAATGTATTAACGATCCAGTTCGCTAGCTTTTGAGTATTGTTCATGGATTACCTCAACCCCCGATTGTATCAATGAGTCTGAGCGCCAAACATCCATTTGGAAAAGATTCAGAGTCTACACTTGAGGATTGTGGGACTGACGCAAAATAACCATCTTATCCACTAATCTACGCCAATCTCCGCGAATGTCAACAGATTAGCGTGCATTCGCGAAGAGTAGCGGATTAATTTCGAGTTTGCATAAGTCCTGCAGGAAAATCGTAGGGTACTTCGCGCCTTCGCGGTAAATAGAACCTTTTGCAGCGGACTCATCAATTTCAGTAAATCACGATTCTCATGTCACTCTGAGTGAGCGTTCGTTGCGAACGAAGAGTCTCGGCGCAAATTACGGGAGATTCTTCGTCGCCAGAAGAACGTTGGCTCCTCAGAATGACAAACCTGTGATTTACTGAATTTAGTAACTGCTAAAACCTCTGGGTTATATAATACCCGGATCACGCACCTGCCCTGGCGGTGCCAGGGAATTGCGCTTCCCGCAGTAAAGGGCGCAATTTGTGACCGTGAAGGGTATAATCTTGGCGCTCAGTAGGAGCGGGTACATACCAATGAAAATCCTGACTGTTCTTACATATTATCGCCCTCATACATCCGGTCTGACGATCTACGCCGAGCGGCTGGCGCGCGCCTTTGCCGCACGCGGTCATGACGTGACGGTGATGACCACGCAATACGATCCAGCATTGCAGCGCGAAGAGACGCTGGATGGCGTGAAGATCATCCGTGTGCCGGTGGTGGCCCGTGTAAGCAAGGGCGTGCTGGCACCCACGTTCGGCCTTGTGGCGACAAAACTTGTTGCCTCGCATGACGTCGTGCAGATGCATCTGCCGCAATTCGACGCGCCTGGCGTGGCTGCGCGTGCCCGCTTATTCCGCAAGCCAGCCGTGCTCACCTATCATTGCGACATCCAACTGCCTTCCGGACTCTTCAACCGTTTCGTCAACATGGTCGTGAACTTCCAAAATCATATGGCTGGGATCTTGTCGAATCACATCGTGACCTACACACAGGACTACGCAGACAACTCCCCGTATCTCTCGCGCTACGCCTCCAAGCTGACCCCGATCCTGCCTCCGGTGGAGATGCCTGCTCCACTCCCTGGCGCGGTCGAGGCAGTCGCGCAGGAACACAATATTGCTGAACGCCGTCCGGTGATTGGCATGGTGACGCGCTTCGCGTCTGAAAAAGGAGTGGAGATCCTGCTGGAGGCGCTGCCGAGGATCCTGAAAAAATATCCCAAGGCGCAGGTTTTGTATGCCGGGCAGCACGTGGACGTGATGGGAGAACAGGCGTACTTTGAGCGATTAATTCCAACGATACGCGAGTACGAAGACTCGGGTCACTGGACATTTTTAGGCAACCTTTCGCCTGTTGAGCTTGCAGCCGTCTATCCCAACCTGGACGTGATCACGGTCCCCTCATTGAATTCCACCGAAGCATTCGGGCTTGTGCAGATCGAAGCGATGATGAATGGCGTACCGTCGGTAGCCTCGGCGCTGCCAGGGGTGCGGCAGCCGGTTACGATGCACGGCATGGGACGCGTCGCCCGGATCGGCGACTCGGCTCATTTAGCGGAATGCATCCTCGAGGTGCTGGATGAGCCGCAGAAATTTCGCGGCGATACTGCGTTGATCAGCAAGGCTTACGACCCCAATTCCATCACCGCGGAATATGAAAAACTGTTTTCCCGTTTAGTGAAGAAAGGTAGATGAAGATGGGCACGTTAGGGATTGGCATCACTGAGTTCATCATACCGGTCATCGTGCTCATGTTATTTCCTGGATTTCCCATCATCACGCTGATCGACCTGTCCAAGAAAAAGATGACCGGCACACCGTTGGCAATTTGGGTGCTGAGCATTTGCATTGTCCCCGTGATCGGCTCGCTTGCCTATTGGATCATCAAACCTGCTACAGATCACGTGTAGTCGAGCCTAAATTATGGAATGATGTCGAAGCCCTGTTCACGAAAGTGCTCATCAAAAGTGAAGACTTTTTCGATCCCCAAACGGCGCATCGATTCAAAACAACTACAATCAACAAGCGATAGTTGACGTCGATTGGCGACCAGTACATTGTTAACACTGACTGTATGTTCTGATTCAGCAATCCACTCCACTTGCAGGAAGGCAACAATATTTGATTGTAGAGCACGAACAAATTCAATACCCAAACGACTCTGAATAAGTGCAAAACATTCAACCAGAACATAGTTATTGGTAACCAATGTATCGCCCCGTTTAATGGCGCCATCCCAGGTGTCAACGGCAAGGTTTATGTTTTTGTCTTGCGTACTGAGCAATGCATACAGAGCAGATGTGTCTATGAAGATTTTTTCCATGTACCGTAGATTTCATCCAGATATACATCGTGATTGACTGATACATCCGTTTTGCCTTCAATATCATGAGCTTGAAATTTTCCTTCCTTGATCTGCTGAATGAAATCCAATGCTCGTTGGCGCTTTTCTTCATAGGTCAATTCCCTGGGCGCTGTTACGATATACTGTGCCACGCTCTCGCGCACCAGTTTCGCCACAGGAGTTTTACGCGCCCTGGATATTTCCTTTAAAGCGTTCAGCTGTTCCTCGGTCAGTTGGACCATGATCCGAACCATATAAGCCTCGATTCTGCTATCATTTTTCAGAAAGTGCTATCATTATATCATGCCCGAAAAAGACTTCCTGTATCTCCAGCTTCGTGACCTGCCTTACTTTCGGGCCTTCCTGCGGGCCGTGGAAAGTACCTATTATCAGGAGCTGCCCTTACCCGCCCCGGTCTATGATGTAGGCTGTGGCGACGGTCATTTTGCATCGCTTACCTTCGAACAGAAAATCGACGTGGGACTCGACCCCTGGCATGGTCCCATCCACGAGGCAAAGAAGTTCGGCGCCTACAAATCACTCGTCGAAGCAGATGGCGCCAGGTCGCCATTCCCTTCGGGCTATTTCGCCAGCGGGTTCAGCAACTCGGTGTTGGAACATATACCGCACATCGACGAGGTATTGGCGGAAACTGGACGGGTATTAATGAAAGACGCACCGTTTTACTTCTGTGTCCCCAATACACGCTATTTGGGTGAGCTTTCGATCTCCAGGGTTTTAGGGAAACACTATACAGAGTGGTTCCGCAAGATCTCGCGCGTCAGTCATGCAGATGAGCCGGATATATGGAAGGGACGCCTGGAACGGGCCGGATTCACCCTCGAACGCTACTGGCATTATTTTTCGCCTGCTTCGATGCGCGTGTTAGAATGGGGACATTATTTTGGCGTCCCGTCGGTGTTTGCAAAGGTCCTGACCGGTAAATGGATCATCACCCCCACGCCCTGGAACCTGTGGCTAACGAAAAAATATGTGAGCAGGTATGCGTCGCCGCAGCCGGTGCAGGACGGGACATTCACGTTCTATATCGCGAGGAGAAAGTAAACAGGTAAACAAGTACACAAGTATTACTTACCTGTGTACCTGTCTACTTGTCTACCTGCCTACCGACCTACTGAAACCATGCCTTTCGACGAGAAATATTTTTCCACGCATACATACGCCAACATCACATTCGCCAGATACAGCATGTATTGGTGGTCGAACCGATTCAATGCGATGCTGGCACGCCGTCATGGCAAACCGGGGGCGCGGTTACTGGAGATCGGTTCCGGGATGGGGCATCTGGTGGGGCAACTCGAAGATACGTTCGACACCTACGGCATGGACTTGAATCACTGGGCAGTTTTACAATCGAAGTCAGTTACGCAAAAAACAAGCCTTCAGACAGCCAGTGCTCAGGAACTTCCATTCAAAGATAACGCCTTTAACGTGGTCATCATCAAACACATCGTCGAACACCTGCCCGACCCGCAGCAGGCCATCCGCGAAATTGGACGCGTCACCGAGCCAGGCGGGACTCTCATCCTTGCCACGCCCAATCTCGCTTCCCTGCTCAAGCCATGGAAAGGCAACCGCTGGATCGGCTATCAGGACCCGACTCATATCTCATTGAAGACGCCTGCCGAATGGCTGGAATACATTAGCAGCGCCGGCTTTCGCCCGATTAAAACATTCTCCGATGGGTTCTGGGATGTGCCCTACGTTCCGCTGATCCCAGCACCTGTCCAGAAGCTTATTTTTGGATCCCTGGGTGGTTTCCAGGCCATCACCGGCTGGATCTTTCTTCCCATGCGCTGGGGAGAGAGCATTCTGGTGATCGCGAGGAAACAGTCCCGCTAAGCGGACCCGCCTGACGCGGGATCTACGAGATGGCGCCGAAGGCGCTCATAAGCAGTGGTTAGGCAGTAAACAGTATTCAGTAAACAGTAGTCTGTGGACAGTGTTCGGTGGTGATGTTGGTGAAGTAAGTAGTGAAAAATCCCGCAGAGCGGCCCCGCCTGACGCGGGATCTACGAGATGGCGCCAAGGGCACTCATAAAACGTGAGAGGTAAAAGGTGACAATCACCTGAAGAAAATACAGATGAGCAGTGAGAATCAAAACCCAAACCAGTATCCGCTGGGTGAACCCAGTGTGCTCGATTATGTCAGATCGTTATTCCGATCGGGTAACGGTGACCGAATTCAGATTCCCGGTTTCCTGGAAGATGAACAGGTATCGGTTCAGGCGCAACAATTTGTAACGGGCACAACTGAGCAGGATGTCGTGCTCGCGCAGCCTGCCGTAGCGCTATCCTTCAGAGTGTCGACACCGTTTCCCTGGCGGTCGCTGCTGGCCCTGGTGCTTGCCATCATTGGCCAGCGACTCTTTGAGCCGCCTCCCACAACCTATCCGCTTGGATATGCTTTCTATATTGCTTCCCTGTCGGCGCTGGCTTGGGCGATCTGGCGCGGCGAATGGACTCTGCCTGCACCGGCCACATCTTCGGAAGCTGGCGACCCGCAGACCTTTCGTTTGATCCCACTAATCCTCAGCCTATTGCTGGCGATATCGGCCTACTTCATGTTTGGCGATCATCTCTTCACAAAAGCGAATTTGTTCATCTGGCTGCTGGCCGTTGCGCTGTTTATGTGGGCATTCTGGCTGGGTCGCAGCAGCGTGCGCCATACTCTTGCAAACATATGGTCCTTTTTCAGGCGTGATTCGTGGACGATCAACGTCTCACGCTGGACCCTGCTGTTGATCGCTGCGACCGCGCTGGCATTGTTCTTCCGGTTTTACCAAACGGCAAGCGTGCCGCCTGAACCGTTCAGCGATCATGCCGAGAAACTTTACGACGTCTATGATGTGTCACAGGGAGAAACACACATCTTCTTCACTCGCAATACTGGGCGCGAAGCCATTCAGATGTATTGGACGCTGCTGGTTGCGAACGTATTTGGCACCGGGCTTTCCTTTATGAGCCTGAAGCTTGGAACCGCCATCCTGGGCTTTCTGACTTTGCCGTTTATGTATTTACTTGGCAAAGAGGTCGGCGGGCGACGCGTGGGACTGATGGCGTTCGTCCTGACGGGCATCGCCTACTGGCCCAACGTGATCAGCCGGGTGGGACTGCGCTTCCCGTTGTATCCGCTCTTCGTTGCGCCCACGCTCTTCTTCCTGCTGCGCGGCCTGCGGACGCGTAACCGCAACGATTTCCTGCTCTCGGGACTCTTCCTGGGACTTGGCTTGCATGGGTACAGTCCATTCCGGATTGTGCCGTTCGTGGTCGTGGCTGCGTTCGTTCTGTACTGGCTGCATGAACGATCGAACACGGCACGCCGAGATGCGGTCATCTGGCTGGCTATAATTGGATTAACTTCATTGTTTGTTTTCATCCCCCTGCTGCGTTTCTGGATGGATGACCCCGATGATTTCGGTTTCCGGGCCATGTCGCGCCTGAGCGGTATGGAGAATCCGATCACGCAGCCGGTCTGGCTGATCTTCCTCTCGAACCTTTGGAATGGATTAAAGATGTTCAACTTCGATGATGGCGTGATCTGGGTCAATTCGGTGACCGAGCGCCCGGCGTTAGACATCATCTCAGCAGTCCTGTTTATCTTTGGCGTCGTGCTGGTGCTGGTACGCTACATCCGCAATCGTCACTGGCTCGATCTCTTTTTGCTCTTGTCGATCCCGCTGCTGTTGCTGCCATCCATCCTTTCGCTGGCGTATCCGGAGGAGAATCCGGCGTTGAACCGTGCCAGTGGGGCATACATCCCGGCATTCCTGCTCGGGGCGATGGCTCTCGATGGACTGGTATCCGCTATCGGCTGGGAAGGGAGGCGGGCCCTCGTCTCCTGGGGGCTGATGGGAATCCTGTTGTGGGTTTCGGCCCAGCAGAATTATGATCTGGTCTTCGATCAGTATTACAACACCTATCGCAATAGTTCGTGGAACACATCGGATATGGGCAGGGTGATCAAGGAATTCGAGACCACGTACGGAACTACGGAAACGGTGTGGATCGTGCCATGGCCGCACTGGGTAGACACGCGTCTGCCAGCCGCCTGGGCAGGAATCCCAAATCGTGATCTTGCTGTGCAGCCAGATCACTTGCCAGACACATTACAAATACCCGGACCAAAACTGTTCATGTTCAGGGCAAATATCGACGACCCGGCCGGGAACGACCAGCAATCCATGGACGTCCTGAAAATGCTGTATCCACAGGGACAGTTGCGCCTGTTCGACTCAGACGTGCCGGGACATGATTTTTGGATCTTTACGGTGCCACAGTAACATTACGCGTTGAGCGAAGCGAAGCGTAGACGACACCTGCCCCAGTACGGCTCACCTGCCCTGGCGGGCGGTGCCAGGGTAAGCCGCACGGTGCTGGGGAACGCAAGGGAGTGGTATGCCCTTCGTCTGCGCTGTGCTCCGCTCAGGGCGAGGAAAGTGTATGAATCGCGAAAAATATTCCTGGATTTACGATCTGCTGTTCCTGCTGGTGTTCCTGCTGGCAGCGTATTTACGTTTGACCGGTGTGAATTGGGGCGAAGGCCAACACCAGCACCCTGATGAAAACTTTCTTTCGGGTGTGCTGGGGTCTCTGCAGGCGCGGACGTGCGCAGATCCGCAGGGCTGCCCGCCTGGCGAGGTGCGTTGGTTGACCCTGGGCGATTATTTCGATTCCAAAACCTCACCGCTCAACCCCTATAACAAAGGCTATGCATTCTTCGTCTATGGCAACCTGCCGATGACTATCGTGCGTGTGGCTGCGGACGCCATGCAGGAAGTGGATGTAAAGACATTAGGGCGGCAGTTCTCGGCGTTGGCAGACCTGTTCACGATCCTATTCCTGTATCTGCTCGTGGCGCGTTTATATGATCGGCGTGTGGCAGTTCTGGCGGCGCTGTTTTCCGCGTTGACGGTGATGCAGATCCAGCAGTCACATTTCTTTACCACCGACCTGTTTGTGAATACGTTCGCATTTCTGGCGATCTATTTCGCAGTTGCGATTGTGCAGCACAAGGGTAGAGAACAGGATGAAGAAGTAAAAGAAGAGAGATTAGAAAGTAGAGAAGTAGAAAGTGGAGAAGTAGAGATTGGAGAGTTGACAGAGGAACCAATTGACGGAACGAAAAGCACAATATCTGATTCGGAACCTTCCAATCCCGAATCCCCAGTTTCTACCCCCCAATTACCATTTACCAAGTATCTATTCTTTTTCCTCCGCCATCCCCTCTTTTGGCTCAGCCTCGGCTTTGGCCTTGCCTTTGGAATGGCGCTGGCGTCGAAAGTCAATATTTATCCGTTGGCGATCCTGCTGCCCGGCGCATTCATCGTGCGTCATGTCGTTCAGAACAGAAACATGTCGCCACGGCGCCACGGCGACGCTGGTCAGCGGTTACTGAATACTGACTACTGGACACTGATCGTTGTCTGTTTACTAGCCGGTGGCTTTGCCGCGTTGCTTTCCTTCCGCATCTTCCAGCCGTACGCCTTCGATGGGCTGAAGATCAACCCGCAATGGATCGCCAACATTCAGGAACAGCGCTTACAGGCCAAAGGCGACGCCGACTTGCCGTGGAACCTGCAATGGGCACGCCGCTCGCCTCTCTTTTCCTTTATCAATCTAACCGTTTGGGGGCTTGGGCTTCCGCTCGGCATTTTGGCGTGGGCGGGTTTCCTGCTGATGGGTTGGCGCATTCTTAAAGGCGAATGGCGTCACGCCCTGCTTTGGGGCTGGACCGCCTTGTACTTCGTCTGGCAGTCGCTGCAATTCAACCCCACAATGCGTTATCAATTGCCGATCTATCCATTAATGGGGATGATGGCGTCGTGGTTTTTATTCGAGTTGGCACGTGCCAACCCGACGCCGCTGAAAGGCCGCAGCCTGGGAACAGTGCTGGCATGGATCGTTGGTCCGGCCGTCGTTGTATCCACAGCGGTCTGGGCATTTGCGTTCCACAGCATCTACATCCGCGAAGAACCGCGCATTGCGGCTTCGCGCTGGATCTTCCAGAACATTCCCGGCCCGATCAACGTGCAGATCGAAACGAATGAAGACGGGGCGTACAACCAGCCTGTGCCTTTCCCAACAGGTGGCTCGATCCAGCAAGGGATACCATTCGAAACACAGTTCATCGCTCAAAAAAATGGGACGGTCGAAACGATCACACTCGGGCACGCCCTGAACTCACTCGTTCCTTCCTCCACCCTCAAGCTGACTCTCTCCAACACGCCGAACCCGGGCCCCGATCAGATTCTTGCCACATCCACGCTAACCGCCGCCTTTGACTCAGCCGGTGACCCACGCGGCAAATCCTACGCGCTGACTCTCGACCGCCCTGTGACCGTCGTGAAGGGCCAGCAATACCATCTGCGCCTGGAGATGGACGCCGGAATGCTTACGCTCGACGGCGCCGCCGTGGCGAATGAGACCGATTACGATTACGGGCTTCCCTTCCGCATCGACTCCTATGACGGGTTCGGCGGCATCTATCGCGGCGATCTCAATCTCCAGGTCTATTGGGATGACAACGAAGAGAAGCTCAACCGCATCGTCGATACACTCAACCAGGCGGACTACATCTTCATCCCCACCAACCACCAATACGGACAGATCACGCGCCTGCCTGAGCGCTTCCCATTGACCACGCTGTACTATCGCGAGCTGATTGGCTGCCCGGATGGGGCGGATATCAATACATGTTACTTCGATGCGCGTCCCGGTCAGGTGGTAGGCAAGCTGGGATTCGATCTGGTCGCGGTGTTCGAGACCTATCCAACGCTGGGTCCAATTGTCATCAACGATCAAAGAGCCGAAGAGGCATTCACCTTCTACGATCATCCCAAGGTATTGATCTTCAAGAAGAGCGACGACTTCGACATTGCACAGGTCCGCTCCATTCTGGGCAGCGTGGACTTAACGAAGGCGATACACCTCACGCCGCGTCAGTTCGACGATTATTCGAATTTGATGCTGCCCGCGCAGACACTCGCTGCACAACGCGCCGGTGGGACGTGGTCAGAACTCTTTGACTACGATTGGGTACAAAACCGTTATCCCGTTCTGGGATTGCTGATCTGGTATGTCTTCATCCTGATTCTGGGGCTTGCCGTGTATCCGTTGATCCGTCTTGCCATGCCTGGGCTGCCCGATAAGGGATACCCTCTCAGCCGGGCCCTGGGACTGGTCTTGTTCGGGTATCTGGCATGGATCGGCGGCTCGGTTGGAATTCCATACACGCGCACGACGATCGCTATCGTCCTTGGCTTGCTCTTGCTGCTGGGCGCGGGGCTGGCATTCTATCAACGTGATGAATTGCGCGAAGAGTGGAAGACAAAGCGCCGGTACTTCCTGACCATCGAAGGATTGTTCCTGGCGTTCTTCCTGTTCGATTTTGTGATCCGCCTGGGCAACCCCGATTTGTGGCATCCAGCCAAAGGCGGCGAACGCCCGATGGACTTCTCGTACTTCAACGCCGTCATCAAGAGCACGTCCTTTCCGCCGTATGATCCCTGGTTCGCGGGTGGATATATCAACTATTACTATTACGGCTTTGTGTTGGTCGGCACACCGGTCAAATTTCTGGGCATCGTCCCATCGATTGCATATAACTTCATCCTGCCAACCCTGTTTGCAATTGTTGGCATGTGTGCGTTTTCGATCGGATGGAATCTGCTGGCAAAGAGTCCCCTCTCCCCGCGGGAGAGGGCGGAGGGTGAGGGAGAAACCAGGGAGAACTCTTCACCCCTGCTCGCCGGTCTCGCCGCCTCCGCCTTCACCCTGTTCCTCGGTAACCTCGGCACGATCCAAATGATTTTCCAAAAGCTGCAGCAGATCGGCGCGGGTCCCGCGTTTACATGGGAGGCAACAATCAGCACATCCCAGCGTTGGGCGTGGGCTATGCAGGGCTTTTCGATGGTTCTGAAGGGGGTCACCCCCCTCGGCATTGGTGTGGGAGACTGGTATTGGAATCCGAGCCGTGTAGTACCGCCGCTGGGTGGGAATGAAATTACAGAGTTCCCGCTATTCACGTTCATTTACAGTGACCTGCACGCCCATATGATCGCCATGCCTCTGGCCTTGCTGGCATTGAGCTGGGCGCTGGCCGCAGTGGCGGGACGGGCCCACTGGCGGAATCCGTTTTCGGCGGGGGTGGGATTCGTGATCGGTGGACTCATCATCGGCGCGTTGTATCCATCCAACCTATCTGATATGTATACCTATCTACCCATCGCCCTGTTCGCCGTGGGATATGCCATCTGGCGTTACGCGGATACATCCTCATCGACAAAACGCTTTGGCTGGGTGATCGCCGCCGTCCTGGCGTTGACCGCGTTATCCTTCATGATGTATCAACCCTATCGTGAGTGGTACAGCCAGGTCTACAGCGCACTGGAACGCTGGAATGGTCCCTACACACCCATCGGTTCCTATCTGACACACTGGCTGGTTTTGTTGTTCGTTGTTGTGTCCTGGATGTCCTGGGAAACGATCGAATGGATGGCGTCCACGCCGGTTTCATCGCTGGGCAAGCTGAAACCCTACCAGTTGTTGATCGAAATCCTGCTGGTCTTCTTCGTGTTCATTCTTCTGGCTCTTCAATTCTTCGGCAAAACCAGCGTTGGCTGGATTGCTCTGCCGATTGCGGCCTGGGCAGGTGTATTGCTGCTGCGCCCCAATTTGCCTGATGTAAAACGATTCGTGCTGTTTCTGATCGGCACGGCACTGGTGATTACAATCGTCGTGGAAGTGCTGGTGGTCGTGGGCGACATCGGACGCCAGAACACCATCTTCAAGTTCTATCTGCAATCCTGGTTTTTGCTGGCGGTCAGCGCGGGCGCTGCCTTTGCGTGGACGGTCCCCGCCTTCTTCAAGTGGACCCCCGGCTGGCGGGCCTTCTGGCAGAGCGCCATGATCCTGTTGATCTCGGGCGCGGCGTTGTTCACCGTCAGCGGCATCTCTGGAAAAATACGCGACCGCTGGATCGTGGAAGCGCCGCGCTCGCTCGACGCCATGACATTCATGGCATATGCTCACTACGATGATTTCGGTCAGCGGCTCGACCTGAGCGAGGATTACCGCGCCATCCGCTGGATGCAGGATAACATCCAGGGATCCCCGGTCATTGTCGAAGCGAACTGCGTGGAATATCAGTGGTGTACGCGCTTCACCATTTATACCGGCCTGCCCGGTGTGGTGGGCTGGAACTGGCATCAGCGCCAGCAGCGCGGACTCATGGCCAGCTGGGTGGAGGCGCGCGTAGCCGAGGTCGGTACGTTCTACACAACAACCGAGGTCGACCAGGCCCGCGACTTCCTCAAAACCTATGATGTTAAATATATTATCGTCGGTCAACTGGAACAGGCCGCGTATCGAAGCGCCGACCTGCCAATGCCCGATGGGATTGCAAAGTTCGAGCAATACGAGGGACAATTCTGGCGCGAAGTGTATAGCGATGGCAGCACCAGGATTTACGAAGTACTGCCATAGATGATCCTGCGCAAAAATCCGACAGCATTTTAAAGTGTTCAGGATGTGTTTCGAAAATCCGCGCAGAGAATGTTGAACCACTGAGACACGGAGACACTAAGAAAAGAATGAGTACGAAAGCTCCGTGACTCACAGCATCTGTGGTTCATTGCCTTTATAGCGAAGCTCAACCTTTGTGTGAAGGAATTACAGTTTAGCAGCGTTAACTACTCAGGAAAGCGAGAGAATATGATCTACCATATTACATCGCGCTCAGCATGGAATGAAGCCCGCGACCGCGGCGAATACCGCGCCGAAAGTCTTGAGACAGAAGGCTTCATCCATTGCTCGACGGAGGAACAAGTAGTGCCGGTGGCGCAGAAATACTATACCGGTCAACACGATTTGCTCCTGCTCGTGATCGAACCGGCGCTTCTCGAATCGGACCTGAAGTGGGAACCGCCCACCGGAGGATCGCCTCCCCCCGGCGTCTCCGAAGGAGACCTGTTCCCACACATTTACGGACCGATCAACCTCGATGCAGTGGTAAGGGTCTTCGACCTTGAAGCTGCTCCAGATGGAAAATATTCATTCCCAAAATTCTAAAGATCAGCCTTGCGAAGGTTGTCAGTAAGCACCAGAACGCTTTCGAGAGAAACCTCACCTGCCCTGCGCGCAGGCGCAAGTGTCGCAAGGCTATACATAAACAAGACTGAATATCTGACACTCAAACCATGGCGACCTTCATTCTCTGGTACATCGCGATCACAATTCTGGGCTGGCTGACGTTTCCGCTGGCATATCACCTCTTCCCCGCGTTGAAAGACCGCGGCTATACATTGACGCGCGCCCTGGGACTATTGATCTGGGGCTATGTCTTCTGGCTGTTCGCTTCGCTGGGGATCGCACAGAACGACGCGGGCGGGCTGCTTCTGGCATTGATCATCCTCGGCGGGCTTAGCCTATGGAAATTTTTCGCGAAGCATCCCAGTGGGACCAGTCTCAAGACGCAGATCGTTGACTTCCTGAAATCGAATCGATCGTTTGTGGTCACAATCGAACTTCTCTTCCTGATCGCCTTTGCGGCCATGGCGTTTGTTCGCGCCAACAATCCCGAAACCTTTACCGCTGGCGGCGAGAAGTGGATGGAAGTGGCGTTCATCAATGCGATCCTGCATTCGCCTACATTTCCCCCACATGACCCGTGGTTGTCGGGCTATGCCATCTCGTACTATTATTTCGGCTATGTGATGGCAGCCATGATCGCCAAGCTGACCTCCACGGCCGCGCCGATCGCCCACAACCTGATGCTGGCGCTGATCTTTGGCCTAAGCTTCAACGGCGCCTATGGATTACTCTATAACTTACTGGAATACCGGAAACAATCCCGTGCAGATGCTTCGCGGGAATCAGATGAACTTTCACCACGCACCAGCCCGCGCAACATCATTGCTGCCCTGTTGGCCCCGATCTTTCTGTTGATCGTCAGCAATCTGGAAGGCTTTCTGGAATCCATTCATCGCCGGGGTATTGGCTGGACGTTCGATGCAAATGGAAATGCGACATCCTCGTTTTGGTCATGGATCAATTTACAGGCTCTGACAGACCCACCCCAGCAACCGCTGCAATGGGTTCCCGATCAATTCTTCTGGTGGTGGCGCGCCTCGCGTGTCTTGCAGGATTACGACCTGAATGGCGCCCGGCTCGAAGTGATCGATGAGTTTCCGTTCTTCTCGTATCTGCTGGGAGACGTGCATCCGCATGTGCTGGCGATGCCGTTTAATTTACTGGCCGTCGCAGTGGCTTTGAACGTTTTCCTCGGCGGGTGGCAGGGCCAGATCGACCTGTTCTTCGGTCAGCTCAAGATCAACAAAACAGGATTCTTCACGGTTGCCCTGGTGCTCGGAGGCCTGGCCTTCCTCAACACATGGGATATCCTGCCGGCCGCGGCGTTGATCGTATTCAGCTACGCGTTGGCCCGGGTCAGAGAATCAGGCTGGGGCTGGGAACGGATCGAAGATATCCTGTTGTTGGGAATCCCGGCAGCGGTCACCGCGTTCGTGATGTATCTTCCATTCTTTATCGGCTTCGATTCACAGGCCGGCGGCATCGTTCCAAATTTTATGTTCGTGACGCGCGGCGCACACTTGTGGGTGATGTGGGGTACGTTGTTCGTCCCGTTGTTTGCATATTTGATCCACTTGTGGCGAAGCCGGCGCACTGCCAACTGGCGCGTTGGATTCCTTTCCACGTTTGGGTTGGTCATTCTGCTGATGGCAGCCATGTTTGTGGTCGGTCTGCTTGCAGCCTTGGTGAAACCTGACCTTGTCAGCCAGATCCTTTCCGGGCAGGGACGTGACGCCAACACCTTTATCACAGACAGCCTGGTCCGACGTTGGGCCAATATTGGCAGTCTGCTTACGTTGCTGGCGCTGTTGGTTCCCACGATCGCATTTCTAACAAAGCGTGATGGTGTTTCGGATGACAACGCCTCCCAAGAACAGTATGTCACTTTCCATGAGCGCCTTCTGCGCCATCCCTCTTTGCGGGACTTTCCACCTTCCACCTTCGTTCTGCTTCTCATGTCCCTTGGCGTCCTCATCATCCTTGGACCGGAGTTCTTCTTTCTGCGCGATGACTTCGGCTACCGAATCAACACGGTCTTCAAGTTCTATTATCAAGCCTGGATCCTGCTTTCCATTGCAGCCGCATTTGGCGTGGCAGTCATGCTCGCTGAGTTGCGCGGTGTTGCTGCGGGGCTGTACACAACAGTCATCGTCATCGTGATCGGGCTGGGACTCGTCTACCCGGCGTTCAGCATCCCCAGTAAGACCGATAACTTCAAAGCGAACAACCCTGAGCAGCGCACATTGGATGGTTCACTTTATCTCTCGTTGATCATGCCCGATGATTACCAGGCGTTCCAATTTATGCAGGGGCTTGAACCGGGCGTAGTGGCAGAGGCGGTGGGCGGACAATATTCCGAGTTTGCGCGCGTCTCCACGTTCACGGGCTTGCCCACCGTATTGGGCTGGCCAGGGCACGAGGGACAATGGCGTGACGATGCCTTGCAGGGTTCGCGGCAGGAGGATATTGCTACTCTCTATACCACAGGCGATTGGAACATGGCCCGCGAGATCATCGACCGTTATGACATCCGCTATGTGTACGTTGGAAATCTGGAGCGTACAACCTACCCTGTCAACGAAGAGAAGTTCAACCTTTTTTCGAAACCGATCTACCAACTGGGTAACGTGACGATCTATGAAGTGCCATAAGAATATGGTCACTGATGTAATGACACCGTATAGAAGGTAAAATACCTGCATGAATTCCTCTCGACTTAAATACGAAGGCTGGCTATATGGACTGGCCTTCCTGGTTGCACTGGGCTTTCGGATCATCCAGCTGGGAGCCTCGCCTCTAAGCGACTCAGAAGCGGCCCTTGCTCTGCAATCTCTGCAGATCGCCCAGGGCGCCGACCCATTGCTGGGGTCCCAGCCTTTCCATATTCTTTTCACGAGCATATTGTTCGCGGTAATCGAAAGCACCAACTTCATGGCGCGCTTTCTGCCAGCCATCGCAGGTAGCGTACTGATATTCGCCCCCTATCTATTTCGTGAACAACTTAAGCCACGCCCGGCAGTGATCCTGGCCTTCCTGTTCGCCTTCGACCCGGGGCTGGTGTTCCTATCACGCCAGTCGAATGGAACGATCCTGGCAGTAACCTTCCTGTTATTTGCGTTTGGAATGTGGAACCACCGCCGGCTGATCCCTGCCGGGGTTTTCACCGGACTGGCGCTTCTTTCGGGTCCGTCGCTTTGGGCGGGACTTCTCACTCTCGTGATTACCTGGTTCTTCCACCAGGGCCTTGAAGCAAAATCGCCGACCAAAGAATCTGAAACGTCTGAAGCAAGTGAAGCTCAGTTACCAATTACGAATTACCGCGAAACGCTTTTCAGTTACGAATTACGCCCCGGCCTGCTCGCCCTCATCATCACCATCGTCCTCGGTGGAACATTATTCTTCATGGTCCCCAACGGACTCAGCGCCTGGGTTGCCTCCCTGCCCGCTTATCTGAGTGGCTGGATGCAGCCATCCACCATGTCGCCGGGTCGCATGCTTTTCACACTGCTCGTCTATGAACCAATTGGCATCTTCCTGGCAGTGTTGTGCCTGATCCGCGGCTTTCGCACCGGCAGCCGGCGCATCATCCGTCTGGGTTTGTGGCTGGGTGTTTCGTTATTGCTGGCAGTCTTTTATCGCCAGCCGGCTGAACTGGTATGGGTCATCATTCCATTACTGGCGCTGGCAGCCATCGAACTCTCGCGCAGTTTCAATGTCTTTCCATCGGAACGGCTGGAAGTGGGCGTGGTCACCACCGCCTTACTCATCCTGCTTGCGTACATCTGGTTCGATATTGCAGCCATCGGGCTCGATCCATTCAATCAGTTCGTGGCAGACATTCCCCTGCTTGGCAGCATTCAAAATCCGCGTTACGCCATTTTGTATGGCGCTCTGGCGATCCTGCTTGCCTGTATCGCGTTCGTCTCGTTTGGCTGGTCTGCCCGCATTGCCTGGCTGGGAAGCACATGGTCCCTTGTCATCTTTCTGACGGTCTACAGTCTCGGCGCTGCCTGGGGCGGCAGTGGACTGCGTTATGCCGATGCGATCGAACTGTGGACTCTCGATCAGAAACCTGTCCAGGCAGAGCTGCTGCTCGCCACGGTGAAAGACATTTCGGAGTTCAGCCTCGGTCACGACCAGTCTCAGCCGGTCACCATTATGGGAGTCGATTCACCTGCCCTCGAATGGCTGCTGCGAGATCACTCCGTCGAACTGGTTTCGACTCTCGACACGCAACTCGCGCCGCCGATCCTTGTGACGCCGCCCATGGACGGCCTCAGCCTGCCGGCTGCTTATCGTGGGCAGGACTTCACCTGGCGGCAATACGTGAGATACGAAACCATCGCCAGGCCCGAATGGTGGCGCTGGCTGGTGAAGCGTCAATTGCCGCGTGAAAATGAGACCATCATTCTTTGGGCGCGCAACGATCTCTTCCCCGACGCGCGTACCCCGTAGGGGCGGATCTTGCATCCGCCCTCGTAAATATGGACGGGTGCGAGACCCGTCCCGACCTCCAGATATCATGACCATCCCTCCCTCCATCATCGCAATCGACGGGCCCGCTGCGTCGGGAAAATCCACGCTTGGATTGAGACTCGCGCAGGCGCTCAACTATCTCTTTTTCGATACCGGCGTGATGTATCGCGCCGTCACCTGGCTTGCCCTGGACCGCGGGGTTGATACGCACGACGAAGCTGCGGTCACCGCGTTAGCCGAGAACGTGCCCATCGATGTCGCGCCCGCTTCAGTCGACGATGGACGCGCCTGTGACGTCCTCGTGGAAGGAAAGGACATTACCTGGGAAACGCGCGGGCGCAAGGTTGAATCCAATGTATCCATTGTTGCTGCGTATTCCGGTGTACGCAAAGCGCTCAGCCAGCAGCAGCGACGGATCGGGTTGCGCGGAAAAATTGTGATGGTCGGACGCGATATTGGCACGGTCGTATTGCCCGAAGCAGATCTGAAGATCTATCTGGATGCCTCCGCGCAGGAACGCGCAAAGCGACGTTATGACGAGCTCATCGCCCGCGGCAAGAATGCGGACTACGATGAAATCCTCGCCAAAGTGATCGAACGCGACCGCATCGACTCGACCCGCGACGTGGCTCCGCTAAAAGCAGCCGAGGATGCCGTTGTGCTGGATTCGGATCAGCTCAATGCAGATGAAGTGTTTGAACAGGCGCTGGCGATGTGCAAATGAGTGACCGCGAAGCGTATCATGTCCCGCTGAAATTTCGGATCAGCCGCCCCATTTTGAAAGTTATCTTTCGCGGCATTTTCCGTATGCTGGGACGCGTGACGATCGCAGGCAAGGAACAGATCCCATATCGGACGCGTTATGTCGTGGCGATGAATCACGTCTCGATCTTCGATCCTCCGCTGATCGGTGCATTCTGGCCCGAACAACTCGAGGTCATCGGCGCGGCAGATGTGTTCGACAAGCCGGGGCAGGGACAAATCCTGAAAGCGTATGGCGTTATTCCCGTGCATCGCGGCGAGTATGACCGGGCACTGTTCACGAAAATCATCTCGGTCATTCAGGCCGGCTATCCCTTATTGATCGCGCCTGAAGGTGGCCGTTCACACGTCACGGCGATGAAGCGTGCCTTGCCTGGCATTGCCTACATCGTCGAACAAACACGTGTTCCGGTCGTACCTGTCGGGCTGGTGGGTACCACAGAAGACTTCTGGCAGCGCGCCCGGCGCGGCAGACGACCGGCGCTCGAAATACGGATCGGCAAGCCCATCACACTCCCTGAGATCACAGCCAAAGGCACAGAAAAGCATGAGGCGCGCCAACAAAACGCGGACCTTGTGATGCGTCACCTGGCAGGACTGTTGCCCGAAGAATATCGTGGAGTGTATGCAGAATCAGCCATCCTCCCCGCCTAAACCGATCAGCGATGTTTGGAAACCTGAACTGGTCGCGCTGCCGCGTCTCACATGGGTGCGACGGCTTTTCCGCCAGTGTACACATTTCATCATGAGGCTGCTCATCCTCACACTGACGCGTCCCACCGTAACGGGACTGGAGAACTTCCCTAAAAAAGGACCTGCGCTGGTGGTCATCAATCATCTCGGCGATGCAGATGTTGTCCTGGTGGGCGCCTACGCGCCGATCATGTTCGATGGCATGGGAAAGATCGAACTACGAGACCACTGGTTCGTCGGGCCAATCATGCGCGCCTATGGGATCATTTGGGTACATCGCGGCCGCCCAGACCGTAAAGCGATCCGCGCCGCACTGGATGGACTCGCCGATGGGCGGATCGTGGGTCTCGCGCCGGAGGGACGCCAATCGGTGACCGGCGGGTTGGAAGAGGGCAACGAAGGAGCAGCGTTTCTTGCGCTAAAATCTGGTGTGCCGATCGTCCCGATCGCGATGACAGGGACGGAAAACGAAAATATCTATGGGCATTTCAAGCGTTTTCGGCGTGCTCAGGTGTCGCTCAAGGTGGGAAAACCGTTTTTTCTACGAGAACAGGCCGATAGGCAGCAAATGCTGCGCGACGGCACCCGTCAGATCATGGAAGCGCTCGCGGAACTGTTGCCGCGATCCTATCGAGGAAATTACAAATAAGATGATTTCCGTCATTGCGAGGAGCGTTCGTTGCGACGAAGCAATCTTACTCTACGCAAAGTAGGATTGCTTCGCCCACTCGCCGTTTAAGGCTCGGGGCTCGCAATGACGGCAAAATTAATAAGATTAACGCTATAATCTCACCCATGCAATTCGTGCCGTGGCTGTTGGACCATCTTGCATACATCAATCCCATTTCGCCGGCCGGATGGATGGTGTGGCTGGGTGTAGCGGGGCTATTGGCTGTTGCACTCCTCAGCTGGCGGAAATACCATCCTGACTGGAACACGCGTTCATGGGGGATTCTGGCGGCGTTAATCATTGCCGCTCCGGTGGCAGCCTTATTCATTGGACTGCAATTTTCAACAAGCGCAGCGCTCCCGATGCCTGGCGTGCCCGAGGAACCCTCTGGTTCCACGATGATGATCTTCTCTGCCATCCCCTGGACGCTGGCCGCCGGATTGCTGGGTCCGTTTGCGGCGGCGGCGGTCGGCATGTTAAGCGGACTGGTACGCGGCATCTGGGATACACACAGTTTTTTTACGGTTATCGACCTTGGATTGATGGCAGCCATGTTTGCCGTGGCAAACCGGCAGCGGTATCGCACCTGGCTCTATCGATTACTACGTCAGCCTCTATTGAGCGCGTTAAGCCTGGTGATCCCGCATGGCCTGTTGTTTGTATTAAGTGCATTTTTCACTGCCTCCACAACAGCATCCATCACAGAACGGCTTGATTACGCCTTGAGCAATCTGGGCATGGTCAGCCTTGCGTTCGGCGGAGAAATGTTCATCGCAGGTTTAACCGCTCAGATCGTCGCGGCAGCCTTCCCGGATCGTTGGAGAGGTTCCGGCTTGCTGCAGCCTTCCCCGGCGGAACGCAGCATCGAAACGCGCTTCATCGTCGGCACAGGGACGATCATCACGCTGCTTCTGCTCACGCTGATCGTCGGGGATTGGTTCGTGGCAGGCAGGGCCGCCCGTACCTTGCTGCAGGATCGCCTGCAAAGTTCGGCAGAGCTTGCAGCACAAAACGTCCCGTTCTTTTTGGAGACCGGGCAGAACCTGGCGTTGCAGATCGCAGCCGACCCGCGCCTGCAGGATCCAGCCGCGGAGGCGACCTCCGTCCTGGGGGATCGAATTCGATCGGTACCATTTTTCAACCAACTCGTCATTTTGGAACTGGGCACGAACACGATCATTGCTGCACACCCGGCTGAACCCATATTCCAAATCACGCGGTCTGAAGAGGAGGGGCTGGCGTTCGTTTCACTTGGCGTGCCCAATCAGGTATACATGGTCCCACCGCTTGCGGGCAGCGGCGCGGCCGGCGCGTCGTTCCTGGCCGCCATCCCCAACACACAACGCGTGCTGATCGGCCGCACCGATCTTGGCGCAAATCCCTACACACGTTCCCTGATCAACAATCTGAGCAGTCTCTCCGAGGTGGACGGCGCGGGATTATTGATCGCCGACGGAACAATTGTGTATGACTCACGAGGCACACAGACCTGGACTGCCTATGATGGCCAGACCACTTCACAGGCATCCTTCTTCGATCGGACCGCTTCCGATGGGACCCGGCAGCTGGTCTACTACCAACCGGTCGATGGACATCCCTGGGCTGTGGTATTGACTGTTCCGGCACAGGCGGCACAACAGCTGGCGATCGACATCGCGTTGCCGATCTCGTTGATGATCATCCTGTTCGGGTTGATCGCCCTGGTCTTCATGCGCGTCAACCTGCGCGCAGTCACCGCCTCGCTGCAAAATCTGGCCACGGAAGCAAAATATCTTTCCACTGGCAAACTGGATCGTCCGCTTGTGGCTGAGGGCGATGATGAGGTCAGTGAATTGCGCCGGGCCTTCGAGCAGATGCGTGTCAGTTTGCAGGCCCGCTTGCAGGATCTGAGTCGCTTATTGACTGCCAGCCAGGGCGTCGCATCGAGTCTCACCATAGGTGATGCGCTGCGGCCGGTGCTCGATGCGGTGGTCGCCAATGGAGCGAGTTCCGCCCGCATCGTGCTGGTACGCGACACGTTTCCCAACACGGTCGAGATGCCGGTCCGGTTTGCAGACGGGTTGGAACAGGATGTGTACATGCACCTCGACCACCAGATCCTGGGGCTCACCGAGCAGCAGGAGCGCCTGGTAATGGCCACGATCTCGCGCAACCGCGGCCTGATGCTCGACCCCAACCTGCCGCACCCCGAATCGTTGATCGCGATTGCGTTGAAACACGAGAACCGCTATTACGGTGTATTGTGGGCGGGCTACAACAAACAACGCGTCTTCACCGAGGCTGACATTCGCTTTATCAGCACACTGGCCAGCCAGGCCGCGCTGGCCGTCGCGAACATCCGTTTGTTCCTGACGGTGGAAGTAAGTCGCCGTCAGCTGGAAGCGATCCTCAATTCCACGCCAGACCCGGTACTGGTCACCGACGCATCCAATCGCCTGATCCTGGCGAACCCGGCCGCGGCGCATGTCTTTGGCGTGACGATACGCAGAGGCGAACGTCCGGGCGTCGAGCAGACGGTACAAGTGAAAGCCTTGAATGACCTGTTGACCTCCTCCTCCACAGAACGACGCTCCGCCGAAGTGCGTATGCCCGATGGCAAGACCTATCTGGCCATGGCGTCTCCCATGACGGCCGAAGGGCGTACAGTCGGGCGCGTTTGCATCTTAAGGGATGTGACCCAGCTCAAGGAAATCGACACCTTAAAATCGGACTTTGTGTCCACCGTGAGTCATGATCTGCGCTCACCGCTGACACTCATGCGCGGCTACGCGTCCATGCTCGAGCTGGCTGGTGAATTGAACGAACAGCAAAAAAGTTATATCAAGATGATCGTGCAGGGCGTGGACAACATGGCCAAGCTGGTGAATAACCTGCTCGACCTGGGTCGCATCGATTTCGGTGTCGGGCTGCAAGTGGAGAGTATCCCTGTGCTCGATATTCTCGAGCGTGTCACCAGCTCGCTGCAGCTGCAGGCCACGCAGAAAAATTTATCGCTGGGCGTGGAGCTTCCCAAAGATCTGCCGCACGCCATCGAAGCAGACCAGGCGTTGCTGCATCAGGCTCTTTATAATCTTGTCGAAAATGCGCTCAAGTACACACCCGATGGCGGCAGCGTGACGATTGGCTTGCAATGTGCAGCCGATACATTGACCTTTGCCATCCAGGATACTGGCATCGGAATTCCAAAGAGTGATCTCTCGCGCCTGTTTGAAAAGTTCTATCGCGGCACCAATCGCGAAGCGCTCGCCAAGCGCGGCACCGGTTTGGGACTGGCCATCGTCAAATCGATTGCCGAACGCCACGGCGGCAAAGTGTGGGTACAAAGCGAACTGGGACAGGGAAGTATTTTCTATCTACTCGTTCCACTTGCACAGCCGAAACAGCAATAGTTTAATTTTATGTCGTTGCGAGCCGTTCGCGCTGAGCGGAGGCGTGCTTTTCGCCGAAGACGAAGCGGGCGAAGCAATCTCCTGTTAGGTGGAAATGTCTTATCGAAACGATTAGTCCAGTTGGGAGGAGATTGCTTCGTCGGGAAGAGCACCCTCCTCGCAACGACATGCTCGATTCTCATTCTCTCCTAAATAAAATTAAGTGACTGCGGAGTGGCATCCTCGTTAACCACCATACCAAAGCTTTAAGGTAGTGGCACCCTGATGATGGTTAGTCGCTCTTACTCGTGAAGGCAACGGCTGAAACTGGTACTACACGTAAATTTAGTCCTGGATGGTTTGAAATGAGTAATGTCGATACATTTGCACAAACAGCAAATGAACTGTGCGAAAAAGCGCTGAACGAGGCGCGCGCTGAATTGCATCCATTATTAAGACGTGTGGATGTACATCGTCTTGAAAAACGGAATGATTTCCTCGAAGCATTTAAGGCTGCAATGGAGAAGCACGTTGCAAAGAGACTGGCAGCCTGGCAGCCATCCATCCAGTCTGTGTTTCGGTTTGATGAGTCTCATGCAAATCATGATCCGACCTGGGATGGCAGGATCCACCTTTTGGTAAAGGTCCCGCGTGTATCGAATGCAATCAAATCCTTTGAGAGAACCCTGGATAAATATTTACTCGGATATCTGTCCAGGCAATTGGGCTGGTCGCGCTTTCAGGAGCAGGGATCGATTTTGGATGTTCAGCAGGTAACCGTTAATGAGTTGCGTCACGGCGTCAGCTATGGCGCGATGTTCCGTGCGGTCTATAGCGTACCGGTCAAAGTGTGGCCGCTGAAGAAGTCAAAATACAGCGTGCCGCACGCTCAATGAACTCGAAATTAAAACTCTGTTCAAAATTCAGCAGCGTACGTATTTCGGGAAAAGGTTCATTCGGAATTGCCGTGATCTACCGCCAAATGTAGGGCGACATTAATGTCGCCTTACGCCAGATGTGGTGAATCATCACAGCAATTCCTGGAGAGCCCGAGAAAAGCGGCAAAGTTAGAAATCTTTTACTGATACAATCTCATCTCGTGTGACTGGAGGCCTTGAGGATTTCATGGAACTTGAACATCGTCACATCGAGACGAACGGGATCCGCCTGCATGTAGTGGAAGCGGGACCGAAGAGCGGGATTCCCGTTATGCTCCTGCACGGCTTTCCCGAATTTTGGTATGGGTGGAGAAAACAGCTCCCCGCACTAACAGAGGCAGGCTGCATGGTCATCGTCCCTGACCAACGTGGGTATAACCTGAGCGATAAACCCAAAGGGGTCGAGAATTACCACATCGACAAATTGACCAATGATGTTCTCGGATTGATCGAGGCGCTGGACTATGAAAAGGTCAACCTGGTCGGTCACGACTGGGGCGCGGTCGTCTCCTGGTTTTTTGCCTTCAAACACCCCGAACGTTTACACAAACTGGGAATCCTCAATGCCCCGCATCCGCTGGTCATGCGCAGGTTTCTGCAGCGAGACTTCGAGCAGATACGCCGCTCGTGGTATACATACTTCTTTCAACTGCCGTGGATCCCCGAGAGCGGAATGCGCGCCGATGACTGGCGCGGAATGGTCCGTGCCTTGCGCGGCAGCAGGAAGATCCACACGTTTACGAATGAAGATATAGCAAAGTACAAAGAGGCCTGGTCACAGCCCGGCGCGATCACGTCGATGATCAACTGGTATCGAGCCGGGGCGCGTTATTTTCTCAGACTGCCAAAGGAGATGCGCATCAAAGTTCCGACGTTAATGATCTGGGGCATGAAAGACTTCGCCCTCACGCATCGCCTGGCACGTCCCAGCATGGATTATGTGGATCGGGGGAATCTGATCCTCTTTCCCGATGCCACACACTGGGTCCAGCACGAGGCGGCAGAGGAAGTGAATCATTATTTAATCGATTTTCTACGGGATAAAAAGAGCAAGGAAATGATTAAATAATAGGACACGTAGGGTCGGGCAGCTGCCCGACCCTACGTGTCCTTATTTGATGACCGCCCGACTCTTCGCCCGCAATACAGAAAGCTTTTGCCTGAGCGTTGCCAGAGTCGTTTCGCTTTTTTCGAGCCGTTCATTCTCCGTATGGACATAACGAACATAAGGCCGAATGCCATCCTTCAAACGGGAGACGGCGTTCCTGGTTTCGCGCTGGAACGACTCGGTCAGCGTTTCCAGTAAGTTCGTTCGTAATGCGGTCATCTTCTCTTTGAAATTATCCTTGGCTTGTTTGCGCTTGTAGGGGATGACGAAAAAGCCGACAATGGCGAGAGTTCCGGCGGCCAAAATTCCGGTCACATCCAGGCTGGACGATAAGACCGCGGCAGTGACCAGTGCTCCCAGCCCCACAGCTCCTGCTTCCAATAACGCGGTTTGTGCTACGGCCGATTCGACGTGTGCGGCCAGTTCACTCGCCTCTCGGTCGCGGTCGTAGGTTTCGATGATCCGTTGAACGGTCCTGCCCATGCTATCGATCAATTCACGACGGCGCACTTCGCGCGGTTCCATGCCTTCGCCGACGATATGCTCGGCATGCAGGGCCCGGCGTCGCTGCACATACGTCATGACGCGCTGCCATTCCTGCAAGTCCTTTTGTACGAGCCAGTCGATCAGCCTCTGGACCTGATCTTCGATCTGCTGCGGGACATCGGCCAGCACGCGCTTCTCGAACTCGGCCCGCACTTTATCGCCGCGCACCAATTCCTGGATGTTCAGGATGCGCATGGTGGTATCGAAGAAATCGAGTCCGCGCTGTTCGAGTCGATGCAGGATGTTCTCCACCTCTGCCAGACGCGGGCGCAGTTCATTTTGCAGGTCGCGTTCATACTCGGCGACCGTAGCCTCCAGCGACGCCGCGGTTTGTACATCTTCCTTGATCTCCTCGGATTGAGTCTGCGTTTCGTGTGCCACCTGCGCGATCAAATTCTCCGCCACGCCAATGGGATTGTTGAACTTCAACCCCAGCCGCGTTTTATCATCGAGCGTGGAGTTGATGTATCTCTCCAGGGCGTCCAATCCGCTGGCAGCGCGCAATTGATCGCGTTTGGCTGCATCTGGTTCCGCAAGAGCGCGTTGTGCGAGTCGCGCCGAAACGGGGAAGAACTCAGGGATATCCTTCAATACCAGGGTAGCGTGTTTCATCACAAAGGAGCGCACTTCCTCCAGGCCCGATTCACTTTCGATGATATCGGCTTTGTTCAAGGCAAAGACCACTTTCTTGCCCCATGCCAGGATCCGTTCGAGGAATTGCCTCTCACTTTCGGTTAATGGATGATCTGCGGACGTGGTGAACAGCACCAGGTCGCTGCGTGGAACGAAATCTTCGGTCAATCGTTCATGATAACGAATGACCGCGTTTGTGCCCGGCGTATCCACGATGTTGAGTTCCTTGAGCAGAGGCAACGGATAGGTGTAAACGGCAAAATTTTCATCCACCACCTGCTCGGCAACCTTCTCCCCCCATTTCACCAATGTGACCCGCGATGTGGTAGGCGTGGCCCCTTCGAGCAGCACCTTTTCACCCAGCAGCGCATTGACCAGTGCGCTCTTGCCGGCGTTGAATTCGCCCACCACCACCATCAGGAACAATTCATCCAGCTGCAGGATCACATCCTGCAATGTCGCCAGCATCTCGCGCGGCACATCGATCTCCGCCAGCGCAAGGCGGATCTCGGATAACGTTTCCTTTTCTTCACGCAGAAATTTGGATTGTTCCTCCGTGAGCATGGTTTGACGCATAACCTCTCCTCACTCCTGCCAGAAAAAAAACTGGTCGGTACAATTCTTAACGGATGGACGTACAATTGTATTACAGAGTGGCAGTACATGTTGCAAACTCTTACACGGCCATCTGTCACCACAACAATCTACGTTTGAAGATGAGGGAACCAGCCAGAATGAATCGTCCTTTTGTTTTCATGAACGTTGCAATGACCGTCGATGGAAAGATCGATACCTTTCAGCGCAAGGGCGCAGCCATCTCCTCCGAGCGGGATAAGGAGCGTGTGGACCACTTGCGGGCGGACGCCGATGCGATCATGGTGGGCGGCAAGACGCTCCTCGCCGAAGACCCGAAGCTGACGGTGAAATCGGAAGGGCTGCGCGCCGACCGCGTCATGCGCGGGCTTCCACCGAACCCCATCAAAGTGGGCGTAGTCACCGAAGCGCATCTTAACCCTGACTCAGAATTCCTCAATGCAGGCCCTGCGAACATCGTAATATTTACTACACGATGGACATCTAAACATCACCTTTCACTGCTCAAGTCGCGTGGTGTGGATGTGTACGTCGACGACTCAGACAAGGTCAAATTACCGAAAGCGCTTGAAACATTGAAGCAAATCGGGGTCGAACGCCTGATGGTTGAAGGCGGCGCAACGCTCAACTTTGAACTTCTGCGGCTCGGGCTTGTGGACGAGCTGACGGCCTATGTAGCGCCAACGGTGTTCGGCGGCGCGAGCGCTCCCACCATGGCGGCAGGCCCAGGCTTGGAAAGAAGCGAAGCCATCCCATTGAAGCTGGTTCATGTGGAGTCGTGGGAGGATGGCGGTGTAGTACTAAAATACAGTTTGGAGAGAGTATCATGATCACAACAATGCACGAGAAATTCGATCTGCTTCTGGATACAGAAGGAGATCACGATTGTGAGGGGCTGGGGCGTGACAAGATCTGTGTACGGATCGTGGCGATGGCAGAACTGCCGACCCGCTTTGGCGATTTTCATATTGTGGCATTTGAAAACAATCGCGATGGCAAGGAACATGTGGCCATCACAAGAGGTGATGTGATCGGCGCGGAGAATGTGCCGGTGCGTCTACATTCTGAATGTCTCACCGGTGACGCGCTTGGATCGCTGCGCTGCGACTGCCGCGACCAGCTCGAATCCGCATTGAAGGCCATCGGTCAGATGGAACGCGGCATGGTGCTGTACCTGCGCCAGGAAGGACGCGGCATCGGGCTGATCAATAAGATCCGCGCCTATAGTTTACAGGATGAAGGTCTCGACACGGTGGAGGCGAATCTGGCGTTGGGCTTCCGCGACGATGAACGCGACTACGCGGTGGCGGCGCACATGCTCATGTCGCTCAAGATCAAATCCGTTCAGTTGATGACCAACAACCCCAAAAAGATCAATCAACTGACTCAATATGGCATCCAGGTCAACGGGCGCATCCCGCACATCATGGAGCCGAATGACCACAACCGCTTTTATCTGGAAACCAAGGCCGCAAAATCCGGGCACATGATCGACCTTCACGGCAGGGAACGTTTCGACGAACAGTCTGACCAGCCGATCATTGAAGGCATGAGCCAGGATCAGATGCGCGCGTTGTATGAATAAGATTATTATCATCACCGGCGCGACCGGCGCGCTGGGAAGCAAAACAGCTCACGCGTTTGCGGCGCGCGGCCATTCCCTGGTATTGCTCGATCACGATCAAGCCAAATTGGATTCCCTGGTACGCGACTTGAATCTCTCCCCCGAACGACTCCTGTCCTCGGTGGCCGACCTGCGCGAGGAACAGGCGGTTCAATCGACGGCGGAAGCTGTCGCGGCGCGCTTTGGCGGAGTCCACGGCCTGATCCATCTCGTGGGCGGCTGGACCGGCGGCAAGACCCTGGCCGAGGTGAGCGCTGAAGATCTCACCTCCATGCTGCGTCAGCATGTGTGGACGACGTTCCACCTGTTCCATGCATTTTCGCCGCTGCTGGCCAGAAGCAAATGGGGACGCGTGATCACGGTCTCTCCGTCCACGGTAGCGAACCCGCCTGCCAAACGAGGCGTTTACACGGCCGCCAAAGCCGCGCAGGAAAATCTAATACTGACCCTGGCCGCCGAACTGAAGGATAGCGGCGTGACTGCCAACATTATCCAGGTCTACGCCATCGACGTGGAAAACACCGGCAAAGGCACAACGCCCGAGGAGATCGTCGCGGCGATCCTCTATTTGTTCTCAGACGAAGCGTCGAAGATCAGCGGGGCAAGGATTCCCTTGTATTGATATGAGTAGTCGTTCGAAATAAACTAAAAATTCACCCGTCATTGCTTCGTCGTGGCGCTGTCAGCGGGGCTCGCAATGACGGTGCTGTAAAATAAAAAAACTTCCGATGCCAGCTGCTTCGGAAGTTTTTTATTCATTTGTTTTATTCCGGCTGGGCGATCTCGAACCAGTTGATTTCCAGCGTGATCGGCAGCACATTCAGGGATGAGATGTTGAAACCTACATAGCCTTCATTGAAGAAGTACTTGCTGTCTCTGACAGTACTCAACTTATTATCATTGATATACAGGATGATCTCATCGTCTACACAATCCATGCGGTATGTATTCTGTTCCTTGCCCTGGCGCAGGTCGTTGGTACCGCCGTTGGCAATGCGGTTGTAGCCCTCATCGAATGCATACAAGTACCAAAGTCCGCCGCTTTCCACGCTGAATTCATACCACTCTGTCCCCTCTTCATTCATGCGGCAGACCAGGCTGACATTATTATTGTTGCGTCCCTGGTTCAATGCATTTAGCTCGAGAGAAACATTAGTGTAGACGTACGGCGCATAGATATAGTAGACATACAGATCTTCAGCGCCAAGGTCGAAATACAGATAATCATCCCTCTGTTCGATCACAAGATTATCGTCATCGCCATCACCCACAATGAAATATTGCCAGTCGTCCGGGTTATATTGGGAATCAAATTCCTCCACGTAAAAGTCTCTCGACTCGGCGGGTTCCTGCGTGGGTTCTTCCGTAGGCTCTTCAGTGGGTTCCTCTGTCGGTTCCTCGGTTGGTTCTTCCGTTGGCGCTTGTGTGGGCGCCTCGGTTACCACGGGCGGCTCAGGGGTATCAGTTCCACCGCCGAGCGCCGAACAGGCGAGCCCAACGATCATCAAAATGGCAGTCAAAAATAATACGGGGCGAAATGTCTTCATTCCTTCTCCTTTTCTGTATTGTAGGCGACAGTATAAACAGGTCATCCAATAAATGCAATATCAGCTTGATTAGACTTTCAAAACAAATCGATGACTCACCGGTCTCGTTTGTGGTACAGTCATGACACTATGCCCATCCTGGCTATCCTGCTGCTGCTTACGGGAGCGATCCTCCACACCAGTTGGAATCTCATCCTGAAACGATCCAAAGATAAGTATGTTGCCAGTTGGTGGATGGTGGTATCGGGCGGCGTAGTCGCATTGGTGGGGTTGGCATTTACCGGTTTGCCGGTGCGGGAAATGTGGGTTTTCGCATTTTTCAGCATCCTTACCGAAGCCGCTTATTTTATTATCCTCTCCTATGCCTATCACGATAATGAATTCTCATTGATCTATCCTGTGGCCCGCGGCGCCGCGCCTGCATTCCTGGCATTGTGGTCATTCCTGTTTCTGGGGGAACGGCCTACCAGCGGCGGACTGCTCGGGCTGGGACTGATCATCGTTGGGCTGCTCATCATTGGGGGCAGCGCCCTGATGGGGACGCTTACAGCACACATCCATTTCCGGGGGGTCGCTGTGGCGATGTTCATTGCATTGCTCATCTCGATCTATTCCGTGATCGATGGTGCAGCGGTCAAGGTCGGGAGCGCTACCGCCTACGTGATGACCATGTTCGCGCTTGTTCCCATCCCGATCACTCCATTCATCCTTAGGCAATATGGATGGGACCACCTCTGGAGCGAGCTGAAGGACCAGGGGATTCGCCTGCCGTTAATGGGCATCCTGGGTGTGACTGCCTACCTTCTGGCGGTGTTGGCCTACTCGATGGCTCCACTCAGTTACTCCGGCGCGATCCGGGAGGTCAGTGTAGTGTTTGGCGCGCTGGCGGGCTGGTGGTTTCTCAACGAGAGAATGGGAGCGTTGCGCGTACTCGGTGCAGCGGTGATCTTCGCCGGGATTCTGGTCATTACGATATTTGGGTAAATAGGCTATGGCAGAACAAATCTTTCCCGAACCGACTGTCGGTGTTTTTATTTTCAACCAGGACGATCAACTTCTGCTCCTGAAGAGTCACAAATGGCCGGGCAACTATGTTGTCCCCGGCGGGCATGTGGAGTTGGGGGAACGGCTGGAAGACGCGGTTGTGCGAGAGACGAAAGAGGAAACCGGGCTGGATGTTTACGATCTCGAATTCATCGTCTTTCAGGAATTCGTGTATGATCCATCCTTCTGGAAGCCGCGCCATTTCATCTTCTTCGATTATGCGGTCAGGACACGCGCAACCGATGTGCAATTGAATGATGAATCAGAAGAGTATGTTTGGGTTCCGTTGGAGCGGGCCGTACAGCTTCCCATGGACGACTATACGCGAGTATGTGTGGAAAAATTGATAGAACGCCGCAATGGGTCAGGAAAAGAGCATCTTTCAGACGCCTAAATTGTTGATCGTTGCGACACTTCGCTGTTCGTTCCGAAGCAACGACATCGAGTGTCTAAAAAAGACCCAACACCCACACGATCAACGGCGCGACCAGTAATGCCGGGAGCATATTGCCCACGCGGATCTTTTTGATCTCCAGCAAATTGGAAATGCCTACGCCCATCAGCAATACACCACCCGCCGCCGTCAATTCATTCATCATCGAGGCGTTGACGATCGCGTTCAACTGCCCTGCCAAAAGGCTGATGCCGCCCTGATAGACCAGAATGATCAACGAGGAAAATGCCACGCCGATCCCCAGGGTCGATGCAAAGGCAATGGATGCGAATCCATCCAAGACCGATTTGACGGCCAGCAGGTTGTAATCACCTGTCAAGCCATCCTGGATGGATCCAAGGATTGTCATCGGTCCCACACAGAATAGAAGCGAGGCCGTGAGAAACCCGCGAACGAACTTGTTCGAGCCATCGTCCTCTTCACGCGAAAACCGCTGTTCGAGGAACTCACCGAGGCGATGCAACCCGTCTTCGATACGCCACCACTCGCCCAGCAGCGTTCCGATCAACAGCGCGCCCAATACGATCAATGGATTTTCTGTCTTGAGGAACATCTGTAGTCCCATCGCGGCGGTGAAAAGCCCCATCCCTGCGATCACAGTTTCCTTGAGTTTCGCGGGAATACGAGCGCCAAAGATCAACCCAATCACGCTGCCAGCGATCACTGTTGCTATGTTGAGAAGTGTGCCTGTCATGAATTATCCGAGGTAGCCCTGTAGGGAACGGCAGCTGCCGTTCCCTACAGGGCCATTTATCTTTATGATTTCGCCAGCGTTGTCCGATGTCCGGCTGCTTTATTCTCCACCAGTTCCAGCACGAAACATAATGACGATAAGCGGTTCAAATAGCGCTGCAGGTCGGGGTTGATCACTTCCTGCTCATCGTACAGTTCCACAACCCGGCGTTCGGCTCTGCGGATGATCGCCCGGGCCAGCGACAATGCCGCGCCAGACAGCGAGTCGCCGGGCAGGATAAATTCCCTCGGCATCTCGATCGTTTCACTGAGCGCGTCGGTCTGTTCTTCCAGCCACTTTACGCGTGCTTCGTCGATGAAGTGGAACTTCTGCGCGTTCTCCGGAGTCGACGCCACTTCTGCCATCAACTTATATAAGTCGCGTTGAGCTTCGATCAGGATCGGGCCCGAGCGAGGGTCAAGACATTGCGCACGCGCCAGGCCGAGGGCGGCGGTGGATTCGTCCAGCGTCCCCACCGCTTCGATGCGTACATGGTATTTGGCGACGCGTCCCTCGCCGAGCAGGTTCGTCATCCCATCATCGCCTTTGGATGTATAAAAACTCATAGCGATCATTATAAGCGAAGCGGACCCTATGGGTAAGCGAAGCG
>CAZBAX010000026.1:42678-75821 GCA_964489725.1 uncultured Anaerolinea sp.
GACCCTGTGGGTAAGCGAAGCGGACCCTGTGGGTAAGCGAAGCGGACCCTGTGGGTAAGCGAAGCGGACCCTGTGGGCATGGCTTATAATCGGACAATCATGTACCCAAAATATCACGCCGAGATCACTCGCCTGGCTCTGCAGGATCACTTCAGCGACGCCGCGATGAAAAAGATCATTGCGGCGAATTTATATCAGGACCGTCTGACAGCACAAATCGGTCACGATGAATATCACTTTGACAACAACGCCTTCGAGAAGGGATATGCTTACATCGAAGAACAGCGCGCGCTGGTGAGGAAAGCTTTGGAATCAGGCCGGGTCGCGAGCGCATGGGCCGCGTTTGGAAGGTTGACCCACAGCGCACAGGATTTTTACGCCCACAGCAACTATGTGGACCTATGGCTCTCCCGTCAAAACGGAGCGTCTCCGACTGCGACTGAGATCGATCCCGTTGATCCCGCGTCTATCGATCACCCATCGCTGCATTCCGGCAAGGTGTATTTGCCGCTGGAACCGCTCAGCTTTTTCAAGCTATTACAGCCGCTCGTAATGCCCCTGCTGCCGCGCGATTCGCACGCCTGGATGAATCTCGACTCTCCCGAACAGGGACCACAATTCGACTTCGCGCTCCACGCAGCTGTGAAACGGACTCGGATCGAGTTTGAAAAGACGACGACAGGTTTGCCGCGTGAACAAGTCACCGCCTTCGTGGACCGGTACGAGTAAACAAGGAAGTATGACATGCTTTCAATCCGACTCAAAAGGACCGACTCAACCGATCCCGATTTTATTGAACTCGTCAGACACCTGGATGCCGACCTGGCAGAACGGGATGGAAAAGACCATTCCTTCTACGCGCAGTTCAACAAGATCGACAAAATCAAATATGCCATTGTTGCCTATGAAGATGACCGCCCCGTTGGCTGCGGCGCGATCAAGGAATATTCTCCAGACGCGATGGAAGTCAAACGCATGTATACCTCACCGGAAAACAGAGGCAAAGGAATTGCGAGCAAAGTCTTAAGTGAACTGGAGTTGTGGGCATCTGATCTCTCGTATGAAAAATGCATACTGGAAACCGGAAAAAGACAACCTGAAGCAATTGCTCTCTACAAAAAGCAGGGCTATCAGGTCATCCCCAACTATGGCCAATACGCCGATATCGAAGACAGCGTTTGTTTTGAAAAGAAGATCAAGTAATGGGATTCTTGAATAAGTGGACGAAAATGTTTTTCAACTCCCTTTTGAACCACCGAGACATTGCCCCTAATGGGGATACGAAAGTCACAGGGTTTTCATTAATTTTTCTCTGTGTCTCTGTGTCTCCGTGGTTAAGGTTTTGAACTATTGCAGGGTTCAAATAAAGTATCTTTGACGTAGAGGTGCATCATGCTGGATTTCTCCAAACTGTATTTATTCATTGCAGCGACGTTAGCCTTATTGCTCGTCCCGGGGCCAGCCGTCTTATACATCACAGCTCGCAGCGCCAGCCAGGGACGCCTGGCGGGGCTCGTCTCAGTGCTTGCCATCGAAACAGCGAACTTTTTGCAGGCGGTTGCCGCGGCATTGGGACTCTCGGCCATCCTGTTATCGTCCGCGCTGGCGTTCGATATGGTCAAATATCTCGGCGCGGCCTATTTGATCTATCTTGGCATCCGTAAGTTATTGACCCGCGACCACGGATCTGAAAATCAGGAAGTGCAGAGAGAAAGCCTGACGCGTATCTACTGGCAGGGATTTCTTGTCAACATTCTGAACCCCAAGACCGCGCTGTTCTTCTTTGCCTTCCTGCCGCAATTCGTCAACCCGGAAATTGGAAATGTCGCTATGCAGTCGCTTTTACTCGGTGCGATCTTCGTCGGTTTTGCACTCCTCACCGACAGCATGTATGCGCTGCTGGCAAGCTCACTGGCGGGTCGCATTAAAGGGAATAGAAAATTCCAAAAGGGAGAGCGTTATTTCGCCGGTTTGGTCTACATCGGATTGGGTATTAGCACCGCCTTGACCGGATCTAAAAAGTAATGGAGTACGCTATGCTTCGCGTACGTCCGTTGGTTTCTGATGACCGCGCCTTTGTCCTCAGCCTGGCGCCTCGGCTGGCCATTGGAAAGCAACCCTGGCGCGACAGGAACCTTTGGCTTGCCACTGTGGAAGAATGGCTTGTAGAGAGTATCCAACAGCACGGTCAAAAGACCATGGTCTGGATCGCAGAAAATGAAGACGGGGAACGAGTCGGCTTTGCAACTGTCTCTCATAGCACACATTTTACCGGTCAACCACAGGCATTTATCGGGGAACTTGCAACCGTTGAATCTGCCGAAGGTCATGGCGTGGGATCAGTGCTGGTGAACGCCTGCGAGCAATGGGCACGCCAACAGGGATATACCGATCCTGACACTTTCCACCGGCGCCGCAAACTCACGGGCACTTCAATTTTACAAACATCTCGGATTTCAGGATGAAGATATCACACTGACAAAGCTCCTATAACGCCTCCGCAGCGTGCCCCTACCACTGATGGATTGGACAAATTCATTTCATATGTATGATTCGGAAAAGAATCCAGGCAGACCTTTATCCCGGAGTTAAGAGGAGCAACCATGAGGAATTCGTTCCGTCTCAGTGCTGGCCTTTTTTGTATTGCGCTGGCTACCCTGGCTTGCGGCTCATCGACCCCAACTGAAGCCGTACAACAGCCTGATACTGCTACCAATACACAGCTAGTTGTTGAAACCCCAACTTTGATCCCAACAGAAATCCCCATAGCCTCTCCAACCCCAACAATCTCCAGGCTTCAGCTTGAACTCGTCCAGTACCAAAGCTGGGTGGATAAGTTTGGAAATCTACGCGTCAACGTTCTGTTCCGCAATACGAACGATTACCCGGTGCAGCCTTCACGGAATGGCAATGTGAGTGTGTTCGACAAGGATGGGAAGCTTTTGAGGAACCATTCTCTGTATTTTCTGGATGGGATCAGCGGCGGACTTGGATTTCTGCTGCCAGGGGAGACCGTCGCCGCCAATAGTTGTTTTACCTGCGAAGAGCTGCCATTGAAGGGAGAACCAGACTCGTTCAACTTTGAGGTCCTGGTCGAAGATGCCACAAACAGTGTAAATTATTTTACAGATGTCGAGGCAACCATTGGAAATGTCTCGTTCGAAGAAGGGAACAGCCCGCTCTTTTTCTTTAGCGGCACGGTGAAGAATAATACCGATCAAATCCTGCAGAATATTGCTGCACGCCTCATAGTGCTGGACCAGCAGGGAAATCTCGTTGGGGTGGGAACAGCCTCCGCCTACGATATCGGACCGGGCGGGTCTGGCAGTTTCGACGGAACCGGGTTTGGCCCAAAACCTGATGGTCCGGTGAAGTATGACATCAGCGCATTGGGTGTGAATTATTAACTGATGTTACGCAGGCTAGCCACGGTCCCCTAACGGGGATAACCCTGGCACCGCCCGCCAGGGCAGGTGTAAAGACGCGGAGTCGCAGAGAAAGAATAAAAGGTTTTCCACCTGCACCCACCGTGATTTGCTTGGCAAATCATGCGGTGTCCGTGTTCCGCCTGCACCACGCCAGAGGCGTAGTGTCTGTGGCTCCGTGGCAAAATTGCGTAAGGTGTGTGATTAAAGGAGATAATAGATCAGCCATCGTAAGGATGCTTACGAACGGAAAGAATGGACGGTCTCTCGTTCCTGATACTCTCAAGTATAATGACGCCCATGACGATCAAAACTCAATTAAACGAATCCGTGAAAGAGGCCATGAAGAGCGGGGATGAAGTCCGCAAACGGACCGTGCGCATGGCGCTGGCTGCGGTCAAGCAGGCAGAAGTGGATAAGCGTATCGAACTCGACGATACCGCAGTGATCAATGTCCTGCAGAAAGAAGTGAAAAACCGCCGCGAATCGTTGGAGGAGGCAAAGAAAGCCAACCGCGCCGACCTGGTGGAAGCCAATGAAGCTGAGATCAAGGTGCTCGAAGCCTTCCTGCCGAAAGCCATGCCCGCCGACGAACTGCGCGCCCTGGCACAGGCTGCGATTGCAGAGACCGGCGCTGCCTCGCCTGCCGACATGGGCAAGGTGATGAAGGTTGTCATGGCAAAAGTGGCGGGACGCGCCCCGAACGACATGGTCAGCGTGACCGTACGGGAATTGCTCCAAAAATAAGATGGGGACTGACAACGCGCGTACCCGCACCACGCCCGCGCGCATCCGCACGCTTCAATTCATTCTGCTTATCCTGGCCAGCATCATCACCTATGGGGCCTTGATCCTGCCGGACCTGGTCCTGCCGAGTGAAACGCCGCTCCAGGCCGGAGACGTGGCACCCAGCGATTTCCGCGCCACACGAGACCACAGCTACATCAGTGAAGTACGGACAGCCGAAGCGCGTCTCGCGGCCGAGAATGCGGTGGCGCCTGTATACGCTTTGCCTGATCCCTCGATCGCGCGCCAACAGATCGAGCGTTTGCGCTCGGCATTGATGTATATCAGCCTGGTGCGAGCCGACACGAACGCATCCCTCGAACAAAAAACACAGGATATGCATGCCCTTAGTGACGTGGTGATCCAGCAGCCGACGGTGGAGCAGATCCTGGCGCTCACACCGCCGCAATGGGACACGATCCAGCAGGAGGCGCTGACCGTGCTCGAACAGGTGATGCGCCGCAGCATCCGTGACCTGGAGATGGAAGCGGTCCGGCGTACGGTGCCTTCGCTGGTGAGTCTATCGTTAAGTGAGGAACAGGCTGCGATCGTCTCTGAATTAGCCGCGGCCTTTGTACAACCCAACAGCCTATACAGCGATGAATTAACCAAGACCGCAGAAGCTGCGGCGCGTGAGGCCGTGGAACCTGTCAGCGAGGAATATAAAGCCGGTGAGATCATCGTCCTGCGCGGGCAGATCGTCACGCTTGCACAAATGGAGGCGCTGCGCGAATTCGAGCTGATCGAAGAACCAAGCCCCTGGCAGGATTATGCCGGTGCTGGCTCCCTGGTCGTCGCGCTGGCTGCGTTTATCGGACTATATTTCTCGCGGCGGCATCTGCAGTTCCTGCAAAGCCCGCGCAGCCTGGTACTGGTCACGTTGATCTTCCTGCTGTTTATCGTCAGCGCGCGCCTGGCCATCCCCGACCGAACCGTGGTGCCCTATGCATTTCCCATGGGCGCCATGGGATTGCTGCTGGCCACTCTTTTTGGCATCGAAACGGGAGTTGTATTTTCGATTGTGCTGGCGTTGCTCATCCCGTATGGACTGCCCAATGCCCTCGACCTGATGCCGTATTATTTAGTCTCGTCTATCATCGGCGTGCTTGTGCTGGGTTCGGCGCGCCGCGTTTGGACGTTCTTCCGGGCCGGCATGATGATGTCTGCCGCGGCTGTGGCCATCCTGCTGGCATTCCGCGTACCCTTCACGGTAATGGACCCGGTGGCAATGCTGCAGCTTTCCGGCGCGGCGATCTTCAGCGGCTTGGCATCCTCCAGCATCGCGTTGCTGTTGCAATACTTCCTCGCCCAAGCCATGGGGCTCACCACTGCGCTGCAGTTGATCGAGATCTCACGTCCTGATTTTCCGTTATTGCAATTCTTCCTGCGCAATGCACCGGGCACATACCAGCATAGTTTGCAGGTCGCCAATCTCGCCGAGCAGGCCGCCGAACTGATCGGGGCCGATGCGCTGCTGACCCGCGTGGGAGCGATCTTCCACGATGTAGGTAAATCGATGAATCCAACATTTTTCATCGAAAACCAGGCACAGGACGAGATGAACACGCATGAGGATCTCGACCCGGCCGAGTCTGCTGCCGCGATCATAGCACACGTGCCTGATGGTGTGATCCTGGCGCGCAAGCATCGGCTGCCGCGCCGCATCGATGACTTCATCCTCGAACATCATGGCACGATGTTGACACGGTATCAGTATAACCAGGCCCTCGAAGCAGCCGGCGGCGATAAGAATAAGGTCGACGAATCGAAGTTTCACTATCCCGGTCCCAAACCGCTCTCGCGCGAGACGGCCCTGCTCATGCTGGCCGACGGCTCCGAGGCGCGCGCCCGCGCCGAGCGCCCGCAGGATGAAGAGGCGATTCGTAAGATCGTCCTCTCCACGATCGAGAATGCACAGAAGCAGGGGCAGCTCGATCACACCCAACTGACCCTGCGTGACCTGAGCGTCATCACCGATGCGTTCGTCAACATTTTGCGCGGCACGCATCACCCGCGGATTTCGTATCCAAAGGAAACGCCCGCCACAATGGACGTCAGCACCGTACCCGCTCGAAATGATAAACCTTGAACTGAACTTTCCCTTCCCCGAACCTCTGCTGGAACGCGCCGCCCAGGCCGCGCTCGCACACGAATCGGAATCATCGGATTCGGAACTCTCGATCGTTCTGGCGGATGATGCGCGCTTGCAGGAATTAAACCGCGACTATTTGGGAATCGACGCGCCCACCGACGTGCTCTCGTTCCCCGCCTCCGAAACCGACCCGGAAACAGGTGCGCGTTATATAGGCGACATCCTTATCTCGATGCCTCGCGCCCAGTCCCAGGCAGATGCGGCCGGGCATGCGCTTGAATCGGAAGTACAACTCCTGGTGGTGCATGGCGTGCTACACTTGCTGGGTCACGACCATGCTGCACCTAAAGAAAAAGCGCGTATGTGGAAGGCACAAGCTGAGATATTGGAATCGCTGGGTTTGGGCAGTATTCAAATTCGCGAGGACTAAAAATAACCTAAGACCTTGCGGAGGCTGTACGAATAAATCTCGATTTCCTTATGAGAAAACCTTCGCAAGGTTCTTACCTGAACACTCATGACCTTCAAAACCTTCCTCACCTCCCGCATCACTGCATTCGGACATGCCTTCCGCGGCTGGGGACACGTGCTCAAGACCCAGCAGAATGCGTGGATCCATTCGTTGATCGCAACGCTTGTCCTGGTGATGGGATTGTGGCTCAGGGTCTCCACGACAGAGTGGGCTATTCTGATCCTTACCATTGCCATGGTATTCACTGCCGAGTTCATCAACACAGCCATCGAAGCCATCGTGGACCTGGCCAGCCCACACCATCATCCACTGGCAAAAGTGGGCAAGGACGTTGGCGCCGGTGCAGTGCTTGTGGCCGCGTTGGCTGCCATTGTAGTCGGACTATTAATCCTGGGCCCGCCGTTGTGGAGTCGTATAAACCTTTTATTTAGCCGCTGAGACACAGAGACTCAGAGAAATTCAAAACTCTGTGTCTCTGAGCCTCTGTGGCAGAGGAGAATTACATGCCATTATCTTTTCAATTCGGGACAGTTGGTTCTCCCACCGGAACACCGAAGAAGCCGGGCGGCTCGATCGGCGCGATCCAGTTCAGCAAATCGATCGGGTTGAATACACTGGAGCTGGGATGGGTCCAATCGGTGCGCGTGACCGAAGTAACCTGTGCGCTGATCAAACAGGCTGGGGCGGGCGAAGGTGTTTCATTAAGTGTCCATGCGCCCTATTTTATTAATTTGAATGCTCTGGACGATGAATGGCCCAAAAGCCGCAAGCGATTAATGGATGCGGCGCACTACGGAAATTTAGCCGGCGCGACCGATATCATCTTTCATCCCGGATCGTATTTTGGAACTGAGCCTGTTGAGGTATTGAAACTTGCCATCCCGCGCTTGAAGGGCTGCGTGGATGAACTTCGCAAGGCCGGCAACCCTGTCACATTGCGACCCGAGACGATGGGTAAATCTGCGATGCTGGGGTCGTTCGAAGACACGCTGGCAATGAGCAAAGCGATCAAAGGCGTCTTACCGTGCCTGGATTTCGCCCACCTGCATGCCCGTCCCGGCGATGGGACAATGAACACAGCCAAAGAGTGGACGAAGGTCCTCGAAGCGTATCAGGCCGCGCTGGGGAAAGAGGCGCTGAAGAATCTCCACATCCATTTATCGGGGATCGAGTACGGTCCCAAAGGGGAGAAGAACCATCTTCCGATCGACGAATCTGACCTGAAACTAAAATTTCTTTTTGGAGTGTTGAAGGACTTTGGCTGCGGCGGACGCATCCTGTGCGAAAGCCCGATTATGGAAGTGGATGCGCTCAACATGAAGAAAGCCTGGATGAAAGTGAGTAAAGAAAAGGAATAGAAGCCTTGTATAAGTTGTGACAAAGATTTTCCTTGTGACTTTTCAGCCACGGATTTCACCGATTTGCACGAATTTTAAAAATCAGTGAAATCGGTGTAAATCCGTGGCAAAGAAATGCTTTTGCAGGAAGCCTAATAAAAATGCGGACGCAAAGTCCGCATTTTTTTGTTGGCAGGTGACCGTCATGCTGTCAAAGCGCTATGACTGTCAGCCTTTTAGTACGCTCGCAATCTCGGCTGACGTGTGCCACCCATCAGAGGCGCAAGGATCAGGCCCGCTACGAAGCCGCCAACGTGTGCCATGTAGGCGACTCCACCACCGACGGTCTGTTCGGTTGCGGCAATTGCGCCAAAGCTGTTGACCAGTTGCAGCAGCGCCCAGAATCCGATGACGATCAGCGCCGGCATCGGGATGATCGCCCGTCCCATGAGGACACGAACACTTCCTCGCGGGTACATCAGCAGATAGGCGCCGAGTACGCCAGCGATCGCACCAGATGCTCCAAGGTTGGGGATGTTCGATGCGGGGTCGACAAGTACCTGTGCAAATGTTGCCGCAATACCACACAAAAGATAAAAGACCAGGAACTTTGCATGACCGAGCCGGTCTTCGACGTTATCGCCGAAGATCCACAGGTAGAGCATATTCCCGATCAAATGCATCCAGCCGCCGTGCATGAACATGGCCGTGAATACGGTAATGAAATCACCGAAGAGGTTGTCGAGCAAACGACGAGGCACAACCGACCAGCGTTGAATGAACGCGTCACCGGCGCTCAACTCCACGAAGAAGAAGAGGACGTTGATCACGATCAACGCATACGTCACAACAGGGGTAATCCTGCGGGCAGAATTATCATCGCCAAGAGGGATCATGGGAGTTCTCCTTTACTCTGCTTAACTGAGATTTACGGTGACTGTTATGCAATTAGAGATTAATTCACCACAAAAGATACAAGTGCCCGTCTGGAAGCAGGTATCGCGAATGGCGAAGATTTGAACCATGAAATCCTACCTGGTTCAGGGCAAGTTGCGCACTGTTTTGAACCATGGAGTCACTAAGACACGGAGAAAAGAACTGTAAAAAACTCGGTGTCTCCGTGTCTCAGTGGTAAGAAAGTCTGTTTAAGGAAGTTTTAGTAACTTCACCTATTGCTTCAGCCGATACGAAACGAATGCGATCGTGCGATTATCGGGAGACCAGGAATTCACGTTGATCGTGCCCTGTCCGCCAAACAACTTGACGATCGTTCTTGATTCTCCACCCTCGGCAGGCACGAGGCGCAGTTCGACATTCTTATTCGCCGGGTGATCGCCCGACTTCACATCATCCCTGCCATAAGCGATGTACACCACCCAATTGCTGTCGGGGGAAACATGAGGGAACCAGCAATTGGCATCCTCCTTCACCATATGAGTCGGGTTCGAGCCGTCGGCTTCCATGCGCCAGACTTGCATCAATCCTGTCCGTGTGGAATTGAACCAGATGTATCTGCCATCGGGCGAATATTCGGGGCCATCGTCCAGACCGGGTAAATTCGTGAGCTGTGTTTCCGCGCCGCCATCCACTGAAATGGAGTAAATGTCGTATTGAGCATTACGCTCGGCACAATAGGCCAGGCGTTTGCCATCCGGTGACCAGCCGTGCAAATAGCTGGGACCCTTGTCGGTCACCAAGCGTGGAGCACCGCCTTCAAACGGCAGAATGTAAATCCGCGACGTGGCATCTTCATTCGTAAAATGACTAACTGCCAGCTGGCTGTTATCCGGCGAGAGGACGTGGTCATTGTTGCAATCGATGGCGAATCCTGTGTCGATCTCTTTGATCTCTCCGTTGGCTAACTCATACATATACATGCGTCCCTGGCTGTTGTAAACCAGATATCTGCCGTCGCGCGTCCAATTCGGTGCTTCGATGACATAGTCAAACTCTTTGAGAATATTCCTTTCACCGGAATGTACGTCAATCGTTTCCAAAATGCTGAACGTGTCGCGTTCCGCCATGAATTTACGTAATGTCTCGATATTCATTGTTTGATCTCCAGTTTTTTATTTCAACTCGTCCATAGGAATGGCGGTGCCATTCTGCAGCCCCTTGAACAACTCCTCGATATCCGCCTGGTTGTTGACGCTGAGTTCGAGTCCCAGCTGGTCCCTTGACGCAACATAACTGTACGAGCCGCCTGGAAAATAGCCGATGTGATAGGGAAGCCCAACGCCGATCTCTGAAAGCGTCTGTTGAAATTCTTTTCGATCTTCGACAAGTACGCAGAAGTGGAACACGCCCTGACCGTTTTTCTCCAGGAATGCCCTCCACGGGCTGGGCGTTTGGCCGGGTTGGATCAATTCCAGCACAAAATTTCCAAGCTGGTATTTGGCGACCTGACAATCCTTGTAGTCTGCTGCTTGTCCATTTGTATAGTGAAGGATTCCATCTGGAAAGATGGTTTCGATCTTCTCTTCCGGAACGCCGAGGACCTTGGCCCAATTTGCATTTGCCTGGCGCACATCGTGAACCACAATACAAACCTGGGTAATCGTTCTATTTTCCGTCATTGTTCTTACTCCTCCTGGTCGATGTTTTTGAACAGTGACACGTAGTATGAATGCCGGATGTCACAACGTTGATCGTTTCTACCTGGATTGTAATCGCAGACCAGGAATCAAAAGTGGTTACTAAAAACCCTTGACTTGGAGTCAACTCCAGGTGTTACACTGTTTTTGAGGTGAAATATGAAAATCGCACAGGTCAGTGAAAAGTACGGTCTTTCCGTTGACACGCTTCGTTATTACGAGCGCGTTGGGCTCATCCCGCCTGTCCATCGAAATGAAGGCGGCATCCGGGACTACGATGAGCTTGATCTCAGACGGGTCGATTTCATTAAATGCATGAGGTCCGCGGGTCTTCCCGTGGAAGTGCTGATCGAATACATGGGACTGGTCCAACAGGGCGACAGCACCATTGAAGCCAGAAAAGAGATCCTGATCGAGCAGCGTGATCTTGTTGCTGCCAGACTGGCAGAAATGCAGAAAACACTGGATCTTCTCAACCACAAGGTTGAAGTGTACGAAAACGCGATTTTGAAAAAAGAGAAAGAGATGCTTCAAATCGAAGAGTTGATGGGGGAAGGCTGAGTCGTTTTTGAGGATTGATTTTTTGAAGGCATTCGAAACAAGGAAAGACTGGATTAAAAAATGCAAACACGAAAACTTGGAAACAGCGGGCTGGAAGTCTCGGCTCTTGGCCTGGGCTGCATGAGCATGAGCTCTGGTTATGGCCCGGCAGCAAATAAACAGGACATGATCGCGTTGATCCGCACAGCGGTAGAACGCGGTGTCACATTTTTCGATACGGCTGAGGTCTATGGTCCCTTTACGAACGAAGAGCTCGTGGGGGAAGCCCTGGCTCCCATCCGCGATCAGGTGGTGATCGCCACCAAGTTCGGGTTCAGGCTGAACTCTGATGGCGTGGATAGCCGGCCAGAGCATATCAAAGAGGTGGCCGAGGCATCACTGAAACGCCTGAGGACCGAGATGATCGACCTGTTCTACCAGCACCGCGTCGACCCGAACGTCCCAATCGAAGATGTGGCAGGAACAGTAAAGCAATTGATTCAGGAAGGTAAGGTCAGGCACTTCGGCCTCTCGGAAGCTGGCGCGCAAACCATTCGACGCGCGCACGCCGTACAGCCGGTCACTGCCCTGCAGAGTGAATACTCGCTGTGGACCAGAAACCCTGAAGCGGAAGTGCTGCCGGTGCTGGAAGAGTTAGGGATCGGCTTCGTCCCCTTCAGCCCATTAGGCAGAGGCTTCCTCACAGGAAAGATGGACGAAAAGACTACGTTCGACAGTTCCGACTTCCGCAACAAACTCCCACGATTTACGCCCGAGGCTCGCAAAGCGAATCAGGCATTGGTCGACTTGATCGGCAAGATCGCGGAACGCAAGCAGGCCACACCTGCTCAAATCGCTCTGGCCTGGCTGCTTACGCAAAAACCATGGATCGTTCCCATCCCCGGCACAACAAAACGTGCACGCCTGGAAGAAAATATCGGAGCTGTGAATGTTGAACTAACATCCAGCGATCTGCAGGAGATCGAAACAGCCGCGGCAGAGATCCAGGTGCAAGGAGAACGTTACCCTGAAGAGCTGAATCGAATGACGGGACTATGATCGGCGTGATGAAAATCTCCGCTGGCGCAAGGTCTTTGCGTAGCACCCTGAGACCTGCGCCTAGTATGGACCAAAGGTCTCCTCTGAGACCTGGCGGTCATCGTTCGGTGAGATCAGAGACCCGCACCGAGCAAGAAATCAAGCCAGAAAAGGAAAAACGCGATGTCTGAGTCAAAAGAACAAACGCCTGCTCAAAAGCTGGTGGGCGACTTCGCACCCAAACTGGCCGAGCTTACAGACGATGTGCTGTTCGGCGATGTTTGGGAACGCCCGGAGCTGTCGAAGCGGGACCGCAGCCTGGTGACCGTCGCTGCGCTCATTGCGAATGGAAATACAGAGCAGCTTACAGGTCACCTAAACCGGGCTAAGGAGAATGGTCTCTCTGAAACCGAACTCGCCGAGGTGATCATTCACCTGGCTTTCTACGCCGGGTGGCCGCGGGCGATGTCGGCGGTCAGGGTTGCGCGCGAGGTCTTCAAGAAGTAGCTCAAACAATTCCTGCTAAACAAGTATGCAAAACATAAACCTGGAACCAGAAATAATAAATCTCTCGAAAGAGAAATGGCGCTGGATGTCAGAGCGTAATATAGATGCATTGAATGCTCTCTTCCATGAAAAGTCTGTCTTTGTCCATATGGGAGGATCCTGGGGCAAAGAACGGGAACTCGATGTGATCCAAAGCGGCGGGATTCACTACAAGAAAGCGGACATCCATGAAGTGTCGGTGAATATCATCGGCACAACCGCCTTCCTTCTCAACAGAATTACGCTGCTGGCCGTCGTGGGCGGCAATGAGGTCACCAATCCATTCATGGTGACAGAAGTGTATGTACAGCAAGAGGGTAGTTGGAAGTTAGCCTCGCTCTCATTCACCAAACTGCTTACCCCATAGCAACATCATTAACTGATGTTACGCAGTCCAGCCACGGTCCCCTAACGGGGATAATAAAGACATGGAGTCGCAGAGCAAAACAAAAGGTTTTTCCACCTGTACCACGCCAAAGGCGTGGTGTCTGCGGCTCTACCGTCTCGTGGCGCCCAAGCGCCACTCGCGGCACGAACGGTGTGGCAAATTTGCGTAATGTCAGCCATTAACACAGAAAATTAAGGACAAAACGATGCAAACTGTAAAATTGAACAACGGCGTTGAAATCCCGATCCTGGGTTTCGGCGTTTTTCAGATCACGGATCCGGCCGAATGCGAAAGAAGCGTGGTGGATGCGATCCAAGTCGGATATACCCATATTGACACTGCCGCTTCTTACATGAACGAAGAAGCAGTTGGCCGGGCGATTAAACAGAGCGGCGCTGCGAGAGAAGAACTGTTTATCACCACAAAACTTTGGATCCAGAGGGATGGCTATGAGGGCACAACCAAAGCCTTTGAAAGGTCCCTGAAACGATTGCAATTAGAGTACGTCGACCTGTATTTGATCCATCAGCCATTCGGGGATGTGTATGGTGAATGGCGCGCGATGGAAGAACTATATGGACAAGGCAAAGTCAGGGCAATTGGGCTATCCAACTTTCAGCCTGACCGGATCATGGACTTGATGGTTCATAACAAAATCACGCCAGCGGTAAATCAGATCGAAGTCAATCCGTTCCAGCAGCAAATTGACACGCAAACGTTTTTACAAAACAACAACGTCCAGGTGGAAGCATGGGCTCCCTTTGCGGAGGGCAGAAACAATATTTTTCAAGACGAATTATTGTTATCCATCGCCGCGAAGCACCAAAAAAGCGTTGCCCAGGTCATTCTGCGCTGGGTCCTGCAAAGAGGCATTATCGCCCTTGCCAAATCAACCCGCAAGGAACGAATGATGGAAAATATAAAGGTGTTTGATTTTGAATTAAGTGCGGAAGATATGGCAGCCATTACAACATTAGATACAAAAACCAGTAGTTTCTTCGACCATCGGGACCCTGAAAAAGTGAAATGGCTGGGCACCAGAAAACTGGATGTTTAATAGACGAGGTATTCCCCGCCATTCAGGAATGTCCCACTGGTCAGGAGGCAGCGCCTACAAGCCCACCAGCAACCAGTGAAGCACAGATACTGGTAATCGTTGGGGTACTGTCCTGAAACGAGAAAACACGATCAATGATAAAGGAGATACCTTGAAAGGAACAATGCTTTACGGCGCCAGGGACGTGCGCTTCGAGGAACGCCCCGATCCGACGATCATCGAACCAACTGACGCCATCATCAAATTGTCGGCTGCCTGCGTGTGCGGCTCGGACCTGTGGCCCTACCGCGGTATTGACGTGGTGAAGCGGCCGGTAGCGATGGGACATGAATATGTTGGCATCGTGGAGGAGGTCGGCAGCGAGGTGAGGAATATCAAGCCTGGTCAATTCGTGGTCGGCTCGTTTTTTGCTTCGGACAATACCTGCGAGATCTGTCACTCCGGCTATCAGTCATCCTGCATCAACCGGCAGCCTGGTGCTCCCACTGGCGCACAGGCACAGTATGCCCGTATCCCGCTGGCAGATGGTACCCTGGTCGCGACGCCGGACCTGCCGTCAGAGGATCTGATCCCAAGCCTGTTGTCAGCGTCCGATGTGCTTGGTACCGGCTGGTTCGGCGCCGACGCGGCTGCGGCGGGTCCCGGCAAGACGGTCGCAGTAGTCGGCGATGGCGCAGTGGGACTGCTTGCGATCCTCGCGGCCAGGCAGATGGGTGCCGAGCGCATCATCGTCATGAGCCGCCATGCCGATCGGCAAAAACTCGCGCTGGAGTTCGGCGCGACCGACATCGTGACCGAACGCGGCGACGAAGGCGTGGAGAAGATCAGGGAGCTCACCAACGGGCTTGGTGCGCATTCGGTTGTCGAAGCGGTCGGTACTCATGAGGCGATGACGCAATCGATCCGCGCCACGCGCGCTGGCGGACACGTCGGATTCGTTGGCGTGCTCCACGATGTGGTGATCCCGGGCCGAGAATATTTCTTCTCCCACGTTCACCTGCACGGTGGTCCTGCTCCGGTACGACGTTATCTGCCCGAGCTGATCGACTTGATCTGGAACCGAAAGATCGACCCTGGAAAGGTTTTTGACTTAACGCTGCCCCTGGAACAAGTGGCAGAGGGCTACCGTGCCATGGATGAACGCCGCGCGATCAAGGCACTGCTAAGACCCTGAGGCGCGAACCCAGATCTTTGTGTGCAAATGTATATTTGAATAGCGTCAAAAGGAAATCGTTCATGCATATTGGGCTGCAAATTCCATCGTTCAAGTATCCGGGCGGCACGGCGGCCATCCGTCCCAGACTGAAAGAAATCGTCACAACCGCAGAAGAAGCCGGTTTTTCCAGCCTGTGGGTCATGGATCATTACTATCAAATCAAGGGCCTGTTCGGAGAATCCTATATCGACCCGATGCTGGAAGCCTATACGACGCTTGGGTATTTCGCAGGACTGACAGAGAAAGCCCATCTCGGTGTGCTGGTAACAGGCGTTATTTACCGCCATCCATCCGTGTTGATGAAGATGGTCAATACCCTCGACATTCTCTCCGGCGGTCGTGCTTATTTCGGCATTGGCGCGGCGTGGTATGAAGCGGAGGCGAAAGGTCATGGAATTCCCTACCCGTCAAGATCTGAACGCTTCGAGCAGCTGGAAGACAGCCTGAAACTGGCAAAGGCACTATGGTGTGGTAACAGTGATGAAGTGAGTTTTGCGGGCAGGCATTTCTTTGCTCCGGCAATCACCAATAACCCCCGCCCGCTCTCAAGCCCGCATCCACGCATCATGATCGGCGGCACGGGTCCGAATAAAACACTACGCATGGTTGCTCAATATGCGGACGCCTGCAATATTGGGGATTGGGTCGGCACAGAAAATATGCGAACTGCGCTCGACGTACTCAAACGGCATTGCGCGACTCTGGGACGTGATTATGACTCGATCGAGAAAACCTGCCTGTGTACCGTGAATCTTTCTGCGAAGCATACGGTAAACAGTGTCATCAGTCGCATCAAGGAACTATCTACGATGGGCTTTACCCATGCAATCTTCAACATGCCAGATGTTTACTCAATTACACCGCTCAAAACCTTTGCAAGAGAAATCATCCCGTCAGTGGCGGGGTTATAGAAGAAAATAAAATGCCTGCAACAGTCATGTACCGTGCTGGGGATGTCTGTGTCGAGAACGTCTCGCATTCTCGAATTAGTTTTCAGGAAGGCACTCATGAACATGTGGTCAGATAATGAACTCAACAAAATCGGAAACTCGGAAGAACTGCTGATCTCATCGCTGCGGGCCGATGGCACATCGCGCAAGCCAAGGATCATTTGGGTCGTGCGTCTCGGCAATGATATCTACGTTCGGTCCGTCAATGGACGCAACTCTGCATGGTTTCGTGGTGCTCAAACTCGTCACGAAGGACGCATCCGTGCGGGCGGCGTGGATAAAGATGTTACTTTTGTAGAAGAGTCCGACTCTAATATTAATGATCAAATTGATTCTGCGTATGCAGCAAAGTATCGTCGTTATGCCAGCATCATCCCCAGCATTAATGACCCAAAGGCGCGAGCCGCGACCATTAAGCTCGTGCCGCGCCCAACAGGAATATAGTTGAATCTCAGCATAGGATTTTTAATGACTCACGCACAAGCTTCATCCTCAGAACAAGAATCAACTCGAAAAAAGATCGCTCTTGGCGTTATGGCGATTTTCATTGCAGAGTTTGTCAGTTTACTTTTTGCCAACGCCAGGAATATTGCCCAGCCAGGCATGATCGCCGAGTTCGATGGGATGGCGCTCTTCTCGTGGTTGATCGCACTGCCCGCGCTGGCCGGCGCGGCGGCTACATTGCTCTTTGGCAAACTTTCCGATGTATATGGGCGGCGAGCGATCATCTTGCTCTCCATTGCCATCTTCATCGTTGGGCTGGGGATCTCTGCCAGGAGCACCTCCATGGTGTTTCTGGTGGCTGCGCAAACCTTTATGACCATCGGACACTTCCCGATCTATCCGCTCTGTTTTGCTGTAGTCGGCGATCTCTTCCCGCCCACACAACGCGCCAAGTGGACGGGGCTGCTCAACATCCCGGTCGGCTTCTCCGCGCTGCTGGGTCCCGTGTTGGGCGGAGTGGTTGCCGAAAGCGTATTCGGCTGGCGTGGATTGTTTTGGGGCACAATTCCGTTGATGATCGTGGCAGGCGGCCTGGTCGCGTTTGCCCTGCCGGATACTGGCCAAAAGGTGAAACCAAAAATGGATATGCTTGGCACTGTCATGATGGTGCTGGGGACGACCACCCTTATTCTCGGATTCTCATGGCTGGGAACGCCGAACAAGTTCGCGGCGGGAGCGCTCCAACTTTTCTTCTCGCTGGTAGCCTGGATCGCATTCATCCAGATCGAAAAGCGGGCCGAAGCGCCCATCCTCGACCCGCAGGTGCTTTTCAACCGTACCTTTGTCACGGCGGCCCTGGCTGGCTTGCTTTCCTTTTTTGGGATCGTGGCGATCATGGCATATTCGCCGATCTTCGTACAAAAAGTGATGGCGGTCAGCCCGACCATCAGCGGCTCGATGTTGACTCTCTTCAGCTCATTGCTCGCCTTTATGGGTATTCCGGTTGGTTTTTTGCTGGCAAGGACAAAGAAGTATCGCTGGATGTATACGTTTAGTTATGCAGTGGTGACGCTTGCCTTGTTGGCAATGTGGCGCTTTACTGCCATCACGCCGATTTGGGTGTATGTGCTGGTGACAGGCATGGCGGGCATAGGCCTGGGAATGATTCCAACCATTAACGCGGTGGTGGCACAATTTGCCGTACCCAAAGAACTTTTAGGTGTGGCGGTGGGTGCGATCTTTTTCTTCCAGATGGTGGGAATTGCAGTCTCTCCAGCTATTTTGGGTTTTGCGCAACGCAGCGCACCCGACCTGGAAGCTGGCTTGAAATTGGTTTTCCTGGTGAGCGCGATGGCGCTGGCGGCTGCACTGCTGCTCATCCTGACCATCCCGGAAATCCCGTTGGGTGCAGAAGCAATTGAGCAGCGTGAACAAGGCAAATCTGCCGTCTCCATTGAAACTTCGCTTTCGTAGAGAAAGAGAGGAGAGACATCGATGACCACGTGGACGAGCGATGAGCTCAAAAGGATCGAAAAAGCCGAGGAATTGCAGGTCGCGTCCTTCCGGGGAGACGATACATTGCGAAACTGGGCGATCATCTGGATGGTGCGCGTCGGTGACGACATTTATGCCCGCTCTGTGAATGGACGTACTTCCGCCTGGTTCCGTGGTATGCAAACGCGCCACAAAGGACGGATGCGGGCAGGTGGTGTTGTTAAAGATGTCACCTTCGTGGAAGAATTTGACCCTGGGATCAACGATCAGATCAACGATGCCTATCGCACGAAATACAGCCGGTATGCGGAAAGCATCCTCAACCATATTAATGGTTCCGATGCACGAGCGGCAACCATCAAACTGGTGCCACAAGATGATCCGATGATGAAATGATGATGAAGACAAACTCCAACGTTAAGGGCATTCTCTTCCTGCTGCTGGCGATGCTGATCATCTCCCTGCAGGGCATCGCGGTGAAACGGCTTGGCGGCAGTTATCCCGTTTTGGAAATGGTCGTGCTGCGCAACCTGGTTGCCCTGCCGTTCACCCTGCTCTTTTTCCGGTTGGAAGGAAAACGTGGACTGCCCAGTACGTCGCAGTTCAAGGTCGAATTCACGCGTGGGATATTCCTCTTTCTCTCCTATACCACCTTTATGATGGGTCTGGCGGCTCTGCCGCTGGCGGAAGTGGAAGCGATCCGTTTTTCCGGTCCCATGATGATCACCATCCTGTCTGTTTTTATGCTGGATGAAAAAGTCGAACCCATCCGCTGGCTGGCGCTGATCGTTGGCTTTCTTGGCGTACTATTGGTTGTCAGACCCGGTTCGGCGACCTTCAATATCGGATCTGTTTTTATTCTGATTGGTGTGCTTTTCTATGCACTGACGGTCGTATCCACCCGCAGGTTGCAAACCACAGACAGCAGCGCAACCATGGCATATTACAGCTCTCTTGTTTACCTGGCCGCCGCGCTGGTGTTGGTGCCGGTCACTTTGGTGATTGGCGAAATCCCTGGCGCCCATCCAAGTATTGCTTTCCTATTCCGCCACTGGAGCATGCCAACCCTGTTGGATGGCATCATCATGTGCGGGCTTGGTCTGGTCTGGGCGGCCTGGACGTATTTCATGGCACGCGCCTACAGTCTGGCGCAGGCCTCGGTGGCTGCTCCGTTCGAATATGTTTCGCTGCCGATCAACGTGATGTGGGGCTTCGCCATCTGGCAGGAGATCCCTGCCTTATTGACATGGGCCGGTGCGGCACTGACGTTGTTGAGCGGATTGTTTATTTTGTATTTGGACCGAAAGGCGCGCCAAAGTTCACCCAAGCCGGCATGAACAATATCACGTCGGAATACCGTTCCCAAAGGCAGGCTCCATGCAAGGATCTGAATTATCCCTCTTGAGCGATTGGCAAAACTTTTACATGATTATGGGAACCGCGGCAGCGACTCTGACAGGGTTGATGTTTGTGGCTACCACGTTATTCGCAGGGCTCAATACTCATATGGAGACCGCCAATGCGGGAATATCGGCATTCAATACGCCAACGGTTGTGCAATTTTGTGCCGTGCTCTTATTGGCCGGGATTTTTAGCGCGCCCTGGCAGACATTTTCCATGATCAGCCTGCTGCTTGGATTGTTAAGCCTGGGAATGGTGTCCTACCAAATCATCATCATGCGGCGAATGTGGCAAATGCCACACTATCATTCGACACCGGAAGATTGGGTCTGGTATATTGTATTGCCACTCTTTGCAATTATCATGCTGTTTGTCGCTGCGATTCTGCTCTCCAAAAACCCAGCGCTGGCATTGTATCTCGTTGGTTCATCCATGATGATGCTCTTACTGATTGGTATTCGAAACGCCTGGGATAATGCGACCTTTCTAGCTCTTATGCGCGGCCACACCCACCCTGAAGCTAACGCAAAAGAAAAGAAACGCGGCGATCCGACGCATCAGGAAAAAAGGAAGTCATAACAATAAAATGATCGATTTTAAGAAATTATTCGATAAGAGAAAACCATGGAATACGCTCGATTAGGCTCCACCGGCATGAAAGTCTCGCGCATTTGCCTCGGTTGCATGGGCTTCGGCGACGCGGAACGTTGGGTTCACAAATGGGTGCTGAAGGAAGAAGACAGCCGCCCGATCATCAGGAAAGCGCTTGAACTGGGAATCAATTTCTTCGATACAGCTAACGTCTACTCCATTGGCGCAAGTGAGGAAATTCTTGGGCGTGCCTTGAAAGACTTTGCAAAGCGCGACGAGGTCGTCATCGCCACAAAGGTGCACGGCAAAATGCGTGAAGGACCAAATGGCGGCGGACTGTCGCGCAAGGCGATCTTGAACGAGATCGATAACAGCCTGAAGCGGCTGGAGACCGATTACGTTGACCTGTACCAGATCCATCGCTGGGATTACGAGACGCCCATCGAGGAAACAGTGGAAGCGTTGAACGATGTTGTGCGGGCAGGTAAGGCACGCTACATCGGGGCTTCGGCCATGTGGGCGTGGCAGTTCCAGCGGGCGCTCCACGTTGCTGAGAAGCACGGCTGGACTCGTTTCGTCTCGATGCAGGACCATTACAACCTGATCTACCGCGAAGAGGAACGGGAGATGCTGCCGCTCTGCCGCGCAGAGGCGATCGGCTCGATTCCATACAGCCCGCTTGCGTCTGGAAGGTTGACCCGCGACCGCTCTGCGGAAAGCACGCTTCGTTCCGAGACCGACCAAATACAGAAGATGAAATACGATGCCTTCGCTGATGCCGATCAGAAGATCGTGGAGCGGGTCGCGGAAACCGCGCAAAAGTATGAGGTCTCACGCACACAGATCGCGCTTGCCTGGCTGCTGCAGAAGGAACCAGTAACAGCGCCCATCATCGGGGCAACCAAGATTTCGCATTTGGAAGAAGCCGTTGGCGCGCTGCCTGTACAATTGACACAGGAGGATGTGGCCTATCTGGAGGAGCCGTATGTGCCGCATCGTATTTCCGGTCATCAATAATCAAAGGTTCTACCGTTTTTAACAGGAAAACCCAAAATCGCAGCCACGAATTTACCCTTCAGGCACGATGTCGCGAATTCACACATATTTGTAAACCAATTCGCGACGCCGCGTCACGCCCATTCGGGCAGAGCGGCAGTTCGTGCAATTCGCGGCAAAGAATCTTTTTTTCAGGGCCCAATCGCCCCCAAAACGGGAGAGCCTAAACAAAATAACAACCATCTCGTGAGGTCACGAGACGGTTTGTTTCATAGTTCGAATCACTCGCCATAGGCAATTTGCCGCACACCTGTTTAGATGGTGATCACCACATTCCCTTTCTTGTGTCCTGCCTCCACATAGCGGTGGGCTTCGACGATCTGTTCGAAAGGATAGCATCGATCGATGACCGCTCTGATCTTCCCCGCCTCCAGCAATCCTTTAATAGCGATCAGATTCTCAACGTTATTTCCGCCCTCGGAGGAGGCGTGCACGTTGAGATAGACACCTGTCTTTTTCAAAACCCTTTTCGCCTGTGAGGGTGGAATCTTTCCCACTGCATCAAAGACGACATCATAGCTCTCAGCACATCGGGTGAAATCATCGCGAGTGTAATCGATGACTGTATCGGCTCCCAATGATCTCACCAGGTCCAGATTCGCGCTGCTGCACACGCCAGTCACATCTGCTCCAAAGTGATGCTTTGCAAGCTGTATGGCAAACGTACCCACCGCTCCAGATGCGCCATAGATCAACACCTTCTGCCCGCGTTGGAGCTTTCCCTTTCGCAGGCACTGCAAGGCAGTCATCCCTGCACCGGGGGCAGCGGCCGCGGCTTCATACGTGATATTCACTGGTTTCACGGCCACCACTCCCGTTTCAGGCAGGCATTTGTACTCGGCATACCCGCCAAAGTTCATCGCGAACGTGGAGGCAAACACAGAGTCACCAATTTTGAAACGTTTTACGTTCCTGCCTGTCGATTCGATTGTGCCGGCGAGTTCCATTCCGAGGATCGGCCGTTTGGGTTTCCAAATGCCGAGGAAGATCCGCGCCAGAAGCCGCTCAAGGCGCGGCCGGGGGATATTGAGACTGCGCATGATCGTATCGCCGATGGTGACTGTCGTCGCATGGACCCTGACCAGCACTTCATTGTCCCTGGGTGTCGGCTTGGCCATCTCTTTGATCTGAAGCACTTCCGGCGGGCCATATTCCGTGTACACAATTGTTTTCATGACGGTTCCCATTGATGGTCAAGGTCAGGTGAGGACGATGACGACATTTCCCTTTTTGTGTCCCATCTCCACGTAACGATGGGCCTCGACGATCTGCTCCAGCCGATAGCGCCGGTCGATGATCGAGCGGATCTTTTCGGCTTCGATCAACTCTGTGAGAAATGCCAGGTCTTTTGCTTTCTCAGCCGATGACCGCAGCCCCGGCGCTACGAAGGCAACTCGTATTCCGCCTCTGCGCTTCAACAACAGCTGCATCATGAAATCGAGCGCAGGAACAGTGCTGACATAGACTCCGTTTTCAGTGAGAACATCCCTGCACCTTGAAAATGAACTCTTGCCAACGGCATCGAAGATCAGATCATATGTCTGATCGCTTTTGGTGAAATCCTGTTTTGTGTAATCGATGACCTGGTCCGCGCCAAGCGATCTCACGAGTTCGAGATTTGCGGCGCTGCACACGCCTGTCACATCCGCGCCAAAGTATTTCGCAAGCTGGACGGCGTATGTGCCCACCGAGCCCGAAGCGCCGTTGATGAGGACGCGCTGCCCACTCTGGATGTTTCCTGCATCGCGCAGAAAATTCAATGCACCGAGGCCTCCGTCGCACACGCCCGCAGCTTCCTCGTAATTCATGTTGGATGGCTTCAAGGCCAGAGGTCCATCCTGCGGCATACAGATATATTCTGCCTGCCCGCCCTGGGTCATGGCGCAGGCCGCGTAAATCTGATCGCCTTTCTTGAACAGGGTTACGTCTTTGCCCACGGCTTCGATCTCGCCCGCCAGCACATCGCCTGGGATGGGATGCTTCGGTTTCAGCAGCCCGGTAAAGATCCTGGCAATGAACGGGTCGCCTTTGCGGAACTGCGGGTCGGTGGCCACCACGGCCGTCGCATGGATGCGTACCAGCACTTCGTCGTCTTTGGGAGACGGCTTTTCCATCTCCTTGAGTTGAAGGACCTCGGGCGGTCCATATGATGTAATTACGATTGCTTTCATTCTGCTTCTTTTCCTTTTGATCGCCAAGTCCCTTTTGAACCACTGAGACACACACCAGCCCTGGTTGGGTGGCACCGGGGGAGACACTGAGAAAATTATGGAAAACTCCGTGGCTCAGTGTCTCCGTGGTTAAGGCTTTGGACTTTTGCAAGAGGTCAACTATTGTTTTCTTCCCACGGTACAGGTTTGGCGGACTCCTGGATTTGCAGCACCTCGGCTGGGCCGTACTGATAGTAGACAACCGTTTTCATGATGTTATCGCTTCCCGTTGACCGTGATGACGATGTGGCCCTGCTTACGGCCCTGTTCGACATAACGATGCGCCGCGGCTGCCTGGTCCAGCGGGAAGCAGCGGTCGATGGTCGCTTTGATCTTGCCCGCCTCGATCAATTCTTTCGCTGCCAGCAGATATTCGTTCCCGCCGGTGGCCAGGGCACAAATGACGCGTGGACCGCCTCTCTTCGAAGTCCATAACATCTGCATGACCTGTTTCATCTTGAAACTGGCGAAGAGCAGGATGCCATCTGGCGTTAAAGAGTTCCGGCAGCGTGCAAACGAGCACTTGCCCTGGATGTCCAGGATCACATCGTAGGTTTCGCCGCTTTGTGTGAAATCCTCCGAGGTGTAATCGATGACCCTGTCGGCGCCCAGGAATTTAACGAATTCCATTCTCGGCGTACCACACACGCCGGTCACATGTGCCCCGAAATGATGTTTCGCAAGCTGAACTGCTGCGCTTCCGATGCCTCCCGAAGCGCCGTTGATCAGGATCTTTTGGCCGGTACGCAGATTCACTTTTTCGAGAAGGTTCAATGCCGTGACCGCACCATACGGGACCACAGCCGCTTCTTCATGGGTCAGGTTCGACGGTTTCAGCGCGATAAAGCTGTCTTCGGGCATACACATATATTCGGCATATGCGCCCATGCTCTGGCCTGGATATCCAAAGACCTGATCGCCTTTCTTGAAGCGCCTGACGTCTTTCCCGACTGCTTCCACTTCTCCCGCCATTTCGGCGCCCAATATGTTGACCTTTGGCCTGGTAAACCCGAAATAAAGGCGAGCCGGCAGCCAGAAGGGAAGCGGCATGGAAAATTTTCCTGGAGACATGGCATTGAAATTCCGCGCCCACAAATCCCCAATCGTCACCGATGTGGCGTGGATTCGGATCAGCACCTCGTTGTCCTTCGGAGATGGCCGTTCCACCTCCTTTAGTTGAAGTACATCCGGGGATCCATACTCCGTATAGATAATGGCTTTCATTTTGGTATTCATGGTTCTCCTTGCATTTGTCAGGTGGCATTGTCTTCGATGTCGCACGTAAAAACGTCTTCGAGAGGCGCCCCGAAGGCCCGCGCGATTCGAAACGCCAGTTCAAGGGAGGGCGAGTATTTGCCGCCCTCGATGGCAATGATGGTCTGCCGCGTCACGCCTACTTTTTGAGCGAGCTGTTCCTGCGTCATTTCATCGTGGTGAAAACGCAATTTCCGAACGTTGTTCCTGATCTGGAGCTTGTCCATCTTAGAACCCTCTTCGATACAGTCCGATCTGGACAATATCTCCGATGATCTGTGCTACAAGGCCAGACACGACGATCATAGTGAACATCACCAGCGCCGTTTGCCCCATCACAAATGCGATCATCGAGAGCAGGACACCCACAGAAAACACAATGTAGGAGAAATTGACGCCTTTGAGCTGGATCAACTGGTCGCGTTCATCTTCGATGAACCGTTCCTCTTCCTTGCCGCCAGTCCGTATGGCATGGACAATACTGAGAATAATATTCGTCAGGATATTGGCCGTGATGTTCACGAGGATTCCAGCGGCAATTACGATCCCCGCCAGCCGAAAGACCTGCCCCGAGACCAGTCCTTCACCAAAGTACATTCGGGCTATATTGATCAGGTAGTAACCCAGAATGAACAGGGTGCTGAACAACGAAACGGTCACGCTTTTCTCTTGATAAGACATAATTCACCTCGTATTGTCTACAAATGCTTACATCATGTAAATCATTGTGTGCATATAGTAATACAAACTATACTTTATGTCAAGTAAACTTTACATACAAATTTCCCATAGTTTCCGGTCGCCTGGAACAAAAAACGGCCGAAATTCGGCCGTCCTGTACGATATCTTGATGTGGGGGGCTCAAACCCAACGCCAGGCCAACCAAACTGTCAGCGCATTGAATACCAACCCCACCACGATCAGGAACTTATCGTAGGCAGATGGATATGTTGGGAGTCCCACAAGATTGAACAGGAAAAAGAAGACCGCCACGATGATATTGGTCCAGCGATTGACCGGCTGCGGCAACATCACGCAGGCGATCACCATCAAAATGGGTATCAACATCAACATCGATATTCCCAGCCACATCCCCTGTGTGAATTTGATGCTTCCGTCTGCCATCATTTTCTGGAAGTCGCCGCTAAAAATGCGCAGCACATCGCCCAGAAGATACACCAGCATCAACGCCACCCAGACTGCCGAAAGTTTTATTTGTGTATCTACCATAGATCGTTCTCCTCTCATCGTACCTGCATCATGGATTCAACGGACGGGCAATCTGGTTTATTCGGTTTTCTCAAATATGGATCACGAATTCATCTTCCCCTGAGCGAAATTCCACAACAACTCAATTTCACAAGCCAGCTGCACTATTCTCTTGTCACCGCGGTCAGATTCATCGTGAGCAGGACGCCGGGCTTCGGGAGTTCGTTGACTCCGATCACAGTCCGCGCCGGGCGATGATCTCCCATCATCTCGATATAGGCGCGATTCATCGCCTCAAAGTCGCTCATATGCTTGAGAAAAATATTGATATGCAGCACATGCCCCAGCTCTGAATTCACTGAATTGAGCATGACCTTGAACGACGTCAGGATCTGTTTGGTCTGCGATGCAACGTCGTCGCCTGCCAGCGTACCGGTTGCCGGGTCCACTCCCGCTGTACCACCAATGGTGATGAACGTTCCAACTTTCGCAATGTGGTTATACGGCCCGATCGGTGTCGGCGTGTTTGGCGGTGTAGATGTTTCAACAAGTGGTGACATCATTTCTCCTGATAACTGCCAACTGAATATGAGCGCCTTCGGCGCCATCGCGCTTTGCGGGACTGTCCACTGAATACTGAATAGTGAATACTGAACACTGAATACTGCGTACTGCTCACTGCGCCGTATTGCCCCCATCCACCAGCAACAAATGCCCGGTCATAAAAGACGAATCGTCCGAAGCTAAAAACAACACGGCATTGGCGATTTCTTCCGGTTTGCCGAAGCGCCCCATCGGCAGGTAATCACTGGCTGCCTTCATTGCCTGCTCCACTGTCACCGGATCAGAGCCTTCGAAATATCCCTTCTCCATCCAGCGATCCACGAGCGTATCGCCGGGGCACACTGCATTGACGCGGATATTCTCACGCGCATGGTCGATCGCCATGGCCTTGGTCATCATGCCAACAGCTCCCTTGCTGGCGATATAGGGAAATGCATTCTTCCCGCCGACCACTGACCAATCTGATCCGTTATTGACGATCACGCCGCCGCCCTGCCGCTTCATGACCGGGATCACAAGTTTGCACATGCGCCAGACCGCGCTCATATTGATGGCAAGTGTCTGCTCCCAGACTTCATCGGATGTCGTTTCGGCGGTGCCGCTGGTCACGATGCCGGCATTGTTGAACAGGATGTCGACGCGCCCGAATTCAGACACAGTCCGCTCGACGACGCGGGAACAATCGTCGGCTTGGGAATGATCCGCCTGGAGGAATGCGCCCCTCGCGCCCCGTTCGCGGATCTCGTTTAACACGCGTTCGCCTAACTCCGCGCGGCGTCCGGTAATGACCACATGCGCGCCTTCGTCGGCAAAGAGCAGCGCGGTCGCCTTGCCAATGCCAGACGTCGCACCGGTAATGATCGCCACTTTGTTTGTGAGTTTGCCCATATACATCATAAGGTGAACAGAACGATCGCGATCAGCGCCGCGCCGATACCGATCCATTGCTGGAGCGAAATACGTTCCTTCAACAAAAGCCACGCCAGCAGGACAGTGGACCCGGGATATAGCGAGCTCAATACCGCCGCAACGTCGAGTCGCCCCAGCCGGCTGGCCAAAATATAAAAGAGATTGCCGCCCACATCGAGCGTTGCATTCAATAACACGACGGTCCAGGCAGTGCGTGGGATGCTGAGCCGTTCACGCCGGAACGCGACAACAACGATTAACAGCAGAGTCCCCGCCAGGCGGGAAGCGACCATGGTCCACAAGACGCTATCGGTCTCCTGAGTGGCATAGTGGACAAAGATGAAATAGGAACCAAATCCAAGTCCGGCAAGGATCGGCAGGCGTAGATCTGCAAGACTCTCCAGGTGGAATCCCTGTCCAGTGGAGATCAACCAGATCGCCAGCAGCGCCAAACCAAACCCAAGCAATTGGATCCAGTCCGGCAGTCCTTCGGTGATCGCCCCCACAATGACGGGAAGCAACCCCGCCGATAAAGCTGAGACCGGCGCAGCAATGCTCATCTGTCCATTTGCAAGGCTGTAGTACAGGAGCAACAAGCCAACCGAACCAAGCACGCCGCCAATAGCCGCATACACGAATGCCATTGTGGATGGAATGGCTTCGCGATACACGCCTAATGCAATCCCGATCAAGAGGAGCCCGAAGAAATCGGCATACAGCACAGCCCGGTACGCACCCAGCTTACGGCTCGCAAGCCCACCGGCAAAATCTCCTGCGCCCCAGGTGATGGCAGAGAGTAGACCAAAGAAAATGGAGAGCATCGGATCAGATTTTTCCCGCTGCTCTTGCCCGATCCAGAACTTTTTGGGCGTTCTTCAGCAATGGCAGATCGATCATCTTCCCATCGAGCGCGTAGGCGCCCTTGCCCTCGCTCTGGCTGGTTTCGAATGACTCGATGATCCGTTTTGCATACTCGATCGCGTCTGCGGATGGCGTATACGCGTCCTGCACAATCGCGACCTGGTTCGGGTGAATGATCTGCTTCCCGCTGAAACCGAATCCTGCTCCCTGCTCGGCTTCGACGCGCAGCCCCTCATTGTCGCGAAAATCGATGAAGACCATGTCGATGGCTTGCAGGTCATTGGCCGCGCAGGCCGTGACCACTGCCTGGCGCGCGTACAACACTTCGGTCGCGTCGTTTGTGCGCTTGGCCCCGATCGACGCGGCGAAATCCTCCGCGCCAAAGATGATCGCTTCGAGGCGTTGGTCTGATTCGGCGATCTCTTTGAGATTCAGAACTCCCTTGGCTGTCTCCACGCCGACCAGCAAACGGATGCTGCCGCTTTTGAGATTGCTCGATTGTTCAAACGCTTCGATCCGCTCGGTGACCCATTTCACCTGCTCTGTCGATTCGATCTTTGGCACCACAATGGAATCAGGGTAGGCAGACAGCGCCGCCACCAGATCGAAGGACTCCAATCCCGAGCCAATGCCGTTGATACGGATGCAGCGCTCCGAGCTGCCAAAGTTTAGGTCTTTCATGGCCTGTGCAATGACAGACCGCGCATCCACTTTGCGGGTCATGGCCACGCCGTCTTCCATATCCATGCAGATGCAGTCCACGCCAAGAGTGGTGGATTTTTCGATCTTGCGCCGGTCATCGCCGGGCATATACAGTAGTGCGCGTCGTGAGTGCATAGAACTCCCAGTTTTCCGTCATTGCGAGGAGTGCGAAGCACGACGAAGCAATCTTACGTTCTCTTGGAAGTGTAAATAAGATTGCTTCGTCGCACGCTTCGTCTTCGGGACAGGACGATCTCTGTCCCTCCGCTCAGCGCGACGCTCCTCGCAATGATGGGTTATTTTGATTTTTTCAAAAACATCGCCGTCCGTTCGAATTCCACCGCAATTGTACCGTCTGGTTTCCTACCCCAGCATTTGATCCGTACGATGCCAACCTCCGGCCGGGATTTGGATTCGCGCTTTTCGATGATCTCACTCTCCGCATAGATCGTATCCCCGTGAAAGACCGGATTGGGATGCACGACCTTGTCATAACCGAGATTAGCGATGATCGTCCCTTCGGTGAGATCGGGGACCGTCAACCCGACGACCAGACCGAACGTAAATACTCCATTGACCAGCCGCTGACCGAACTCGGTCTTCGACGCAAAATCTTCATTGACGTGCAGCGGCTGCGAATTCATCGTCAACGCCGAGAACAGGACGTTGTCCATTTCGGTCACGGTCCGCCCGGCGTGCTTGAATTTCATTCCAACTTCAAGTTCATCAAAGTATTTTCCCGGCATACAGACTCCTTTTGCCACAGAGACACTGAGAAAACCAATTGAGAATCTCCGTGACCCTGTGTCTCTGTGGCTAGTGCTCTTCGATTTCCACTAACAGTTGTTCGCGTTCGACGGTTTGTCCCTGTTTGACTAACAGTTTCTTTACCGCTCCATCCTGTGGAGACTGAATTCGTATCTCCATTTTCATGGCTTCCAATAACAACAAGGTTTGCCCTTTTGTCACCGCATCGCCTTCGCCGACGTTCACCGCGCGGACCTGCCCCGGCATCGGCGCGGTCAATTCACCTGCGGCGTGGTGAGCGTGCCCGCTTCTGCGCGTGCCGGAGGATTTAGTTAGCACAACCGTCTGTCCATTGACCGTCACCCAGCGTTTGGTGTTATCGGATGAAACATACGCTGTGACCCGTTCGCCGTCGATCAACAAATCCAGCCTGCCGTCTTTCGATTGGAGAATCTCCATGTCGAGGCTTCGATCGCCGACTGTAGCGCGATAGGATTTGCCGGAGCCAGTGGGCGTCAGATCCAGAGAAATGCTCTCAGAGTTGTGCTCGAACGACAATTTCATTTGACGGTTTCCCCCAGCAGCGCATCTGAAATATGACCACCGGTCATGACACAAATCACATGCAAATGACCGTCTGCGATTCCACAACGGACGCCATAGTGCTGCGCCGGCGCATTGAACGTTACATTACCAATTTGAGCGTCTGGATATTCCTCCATAAAAGCAACAAGCTGTTTGGTTGCATTCAAATTATGGTCGATATTTTTGGACGCCATCATATTCAATCTTTGTTTGAGAGAAGATGTCAGTTCACTTGCAATGGCATACGTTTCATAATAATGAATGTCCGGATGCTCCGAAGATTTGACCATCTCCGCCAGGCTCGCATCCTTTTCCATAAATGAATCCAAAATCCCACTTGCGAGGATCGCTGAGAATAGTTCCTGCTTTTGGATCTTATCCATTGCCTGCTCCGATCCTAAATCCACTTGCTGCTTTCCACGGACTGTAGGGATCATGTTCATTTGTGGTTTCAGATTTTGGATTTTGGATTGTCAATTCAGCCAAAGCTGCAGCCATCAGAGCTTCGAACGGTACTTCCGAAGGCGGACTCCAATCAAAATTCTGTTCGACCCATCTTGTCGCGATTTTTCCGTTTTTGAAATCAGAATGAGATAGAACGGACCAAAGGAAATCGATATTGGTCACAACGCCATGCACCACAAAGTCCTTTAGCGCGGTCTGCATCCTTTGGATGGCGAATTCTCTCGACTCTCCATGGACGATCAACTTTGCCAGCAATGGATCATAAAAATGCGTCACCTCACTACCGGCGGCATACCCTGAATCGACGCGGATACCTGGTCCGCGCGGTTCGATGTATTGCAGGAGCTTGCCCGTGCTGGGCAGAAATCCATTGGCCGGATCTTCGGCGTAGATGCGGCATTCGATGGCATGTCCACGTTGGGTGAAGTGAGATTGGGTGAACGGGAATCGTTCTCCCGCCGCGATGCGAATCTGCCAGTGGACAAGGTCGAGTCCGCTGACGAGTTCGGTGACGGGATGCTCCACTTGCAGGCGCGTGTTCATTTCAAGAAAATAAAACTTCATCGTGTCAGGATCGACGATAAATTCAATCGTTCCCGCGTTGTAATAATTGACAGCTTTTGCCGCGGCGACGGCGGCTTTTCCCATCTCTTCGCGCAGTTCGGGTGTCAATAACGGCGAAGGAGTCTCTTCGATGATCTTTTGGTGTCGGCGCTGCACAGAACATTCACGTTCGAAGAGATGTACGAGATTGCCGTGTTGATCGCCAAAGACCTGGAATTCCACATGATGGGCATTGGCCACATATTTTTCGATCAGTAAGCGGTTATCGCCGAAAGCATTCAGCGCTTCACGACGAGCGGAGTCGATGGAATCCTGCAATTCATTTTCCGCATGGACGATGCGCATCCCTTTACCACCTCCACCTGCTGCTGCCTTGACCAGGACCGGGTAGCCAATTTCGTTTGCAGCTCGCTCAAATTCTTCCACTTCATTTATCCCCTCCACGCCTGGCACCGTTGGCACACCCGCTTTCTTCATACGGATCTTCGATTGCGCCTTGTCGCCCATGGCACGGATCGAATCGGCAGAGGGGCCGACAAACGTCAATTTGGCGGAATCGACTGCGGCAGCGAAGGAGGCGTTCTCTGAGAGGAATCCATAGCCCGGATGAATGGCGTCCGCCTTCGAGTCGAGCGCGGCCCGCAGCAGGACATCCGCATGCAAATAGGATTCCTTTGGCGAAGCAGCGCCGATGTGAATTGCTTCATCGGCCTGCTGCACGTGCACGGCGTGCTTATCTGCATCGGAGTAGACCGCCACCGTTCGTATACCAAGCTCTTTGCAGGCGCGCATGATGCGGATGGCGATCTCGCCGCGATTGGCGATCAGGATTTTCTTGAACATGCTATAAAAAATTCTCGATGAAAAAGATGAAGGTGCTGACGATCAGTCCCGCGAAGAAGAACATGTAGCCCAGGCGAACGTATCTATATTTGTTCCTGACGAGATACACGCCCGAATAATAGATTTCCTTCACCATGACCTCGTAGGTGCGGTCGGAGTCGTTCATGATCTCTTCGAAGTCTTTGGCATATTCCGCGTAGGAAATGCTGGTGTAGTTGCCAAAATATAACGGCGTGTAGGTGGGATCATGCACAGAGATTTTTTTCTGCCCAAACCCCCATATGCGAGGAATGACAGTGAGCAGGGCCAGGAAAATAGTGATCAACAAAAAGCCCACCAGTACGGTCAGGGTACCGGTAAAGCGTGGATCTGAAACCCGCGTCAGCGAGATGGACAACAAGACGGATGAAATGCTCAACAAAATGTTGGCTTTGGTATCCGCCATCTGACTGAAGCTGACGAGATGAAGTCTTGTTTCGCGCAGCATGTGATCGAGCTGCGCACGAGGCTCGTGAATATGCATGGTCATCACTCCTTTGCCTAAAATACCATTCCGTCATTGCGAGCACTTCGACACGCTCAGTGCAAACTCCACGAAGCGTCGCCGTGGCGACACAATCTCAAACAAAGTTAATTCACTTTAACCATAAATGAGATTGCTTCGTCGTTGCGCTCAGGCGCCGCTCGTCGCAATGACGGAATAAGAGTGTTTCCGATAAATTCTATGTGCAATTATAAGTCTATTGATCGTTCCTCTTCAACAGCGCCAGCAGAATCGATTCCTTATCGGGGTTCAGGCCGGC
>CAZBAX010000027.1:0-72826 GCA_964489725.1 uncultured Anaerolinea sp.
AGATGTTGATTGCATCAAATGTCGCGCCGTAGCCAGCGCCATCGTCCTGGGTCCCCACGATCGGGATCTTGGCGGATTCCTTGGGTTTTTGCTTGCCGTCGATATCAGCGGGAAGCAGTCCGTCACCGATCAACTCGAGTGGCACAACATTTGAATTGAGGAAAAACTGCACAGCCCGAGCGCCGGGATCACCGTTGATCATTTTGTTCTTCTCGAGTGCGTACACGCTGATCCCATATTGATCGACGGTCCCAAAATCACGGGTAGTCAGCACGTACGAGTCTGTCCACACGCCATACTTTGGGTAATCGGGGAAAAAATAACCGCCGTCAACTTTATCTGGCTGCGTAATGAATGCATAACGATAGTATGCACCGGTAGGATCGCCGGTCGTTGAAATCGCTACACAGTTGTAGAACGGCAGTGTTGGATCATCGAAGCCACGGGTGGTGAATTGCGAGAGCAGCCAGCGGTTTGTGAATTGGTCGTGAAGAACGATCGGGTCACCGGAAGGATCGGTACAATCCTCAATGGCGAAACCCGACCATAGTGTGCCTGTATCGACCGGACCAAGGAGGAGCGTGCCTGTTTTTGAATAGACGCCGAAAACCAGGTTTACCATCTCAACATAATGACTCGGACCGACGTCCCCGACTGGATCGGGTGGGTTGACGCGGAAACCAAATATGTTGAAGTTGTCATTGTTACTGAGTCCTTCGAAATTCGCAAGCGGGGCAGAGATGGCCAGCGCAGAAGCTTCAGGCGAGCTTGAGGTAGTCATGGCTCCATCACCGGAGAAGCCCTGATCCTCGACCTCTCTTCCACCCTCGGGCCGAATCTCGACCACATCTGTTGGTGGATTGGCTACCCTCCTGGAGGGGACGTTGGCAGCCATATCGCGTAAAGCAGGAGAGACATCAAACGCTGCGGCATTCGAAAACACAGGGCTAGGGCTTTGGAATTGTGGGGCAGGCAATGGTGCATCAACGGGTGCAGCCGCGGCGGGAACAGCGCCAAGTAGGCCGACCATGATCATCAGTGTGGCAACAATGTAAAGCAACTTATTGGCTTTCATCATTTTCTCCTTTACGTTTGAATTTTCAGGATTGACCACCAGTAGTATTTAAGGATCATGTGTTGTGGAAGGCTGCACCTCCTTTCGGGCGGTTCAAGCACAAGTTAGCAGCCCAGATAGGGCTGACTGAAGCTGAGCGAACCGTGTTGGAGATTATTGAAGAGGAGATATTAAGCGTTGATGGTGGTATGTCCGCCACTCTTGCCTGTACTAATAAGCATACGTTCATTGTATATAGATTCCGGATGAAACTCAATGGGAGTTTTTGGGGAATCCATGGCTTTCTCAAGAAAGGAATAAGCAGTCATTTTGTACACGGATCTCGCGGATCGGACGGAATTTTTTCCGTCTCTTACGGAAGAAACCGTGTAGTCCGTGTCTTCCGTGTACCGAAGTGGACTTCTGTCAAGCTTTCTTGAGAAGACCATATTGGGGAATCAAAAAATCCCCAGGTTCATTGGACCTGAGGATTGCGCTGGTCTTTTTTGTGCTACTGCGAAATTTCCTTCACGACCTCGCCGGTCTTTTCCGGCTCATCCATGCGGGTGGCGACGTCTGCCTGGGCGATGATACCGACCAGTGAATCATCCGCATCCACAACCGGGATGCGCCGGAGTTGGTGATTCGCCATCGCATCCAGTGCCGTCTGCACGTCATCATCTTCACGGCAAGTGACCACGTCCTTGGTCATCACGTCTTCCACAAGGATCTCGTTCGGGTTATGCCCGCTAGCCACCACTTTCAGCGCCAGGTCACGGTCTGTAACGATCCCGATCAATTTGCGTGAGAGTGTATCCTTCACAACCGGCACGGGACCGATATCTCGTTCCTTCATGATCTGCGCTACCATCACCACAGTATCTTTTGGCAGAGCACAGACCGGATTCCTTGTCATGACATCACTACAAGTCTCCATTTCAATCTCCTTTCGATATCAAGATGATCCATGCAGCTATAGAAGTCGGATGATCAGAAGCACGACCGCGATGACCAGCAGAATATGCAGCAAATTTCCCGTTCGCGGAATCCCTGCGCGGCCGCCGCCGAAAAATCCGATCAGCCATAAGATCAACAATACTGCGATAAGTGTTTCAAGCATTTCGAACTCCTTTGATTCAATTTGAAACCGAAAGCCGTGATGAAGACAGTTCCAGCTGTGAATCTATCGTAGTTAACGGCAGGCAGAGATGTTTGTTACATGATTGTGACAGCGCTGAAATTGCCAGCTTACGCTCACGGCATCGACCAGGCAAAAATGTATCGCGGCATTTATGTCACATTGTGCGAGAAAAAAATTGATTCTTTCCAGATGGAACAGGTATGCGTGTTGCCGAAAATCCCGATTGATATGAGATGGATTTTGCGAAGCCTGCCCGCGTTACAACAGATTTTCGGCTCAGCAGGAGTTGCCGTGATACTCCGCCAGATCTGGCGGTGCGGCGATTCCCGGCCAGATTTTCGAGCCGGTGATGAAACGATGTAAAATTTAGGTATATGTCACGACGGCGTATTTTTTCTCGTCGAGCAAATCCACGGGGTGTGCATCTGCCGCTTGGACTGGTACTGGTGGGACTCGCAATCACACTATGCCTGCTGATCCCATCCACACCCATGAGCATTTCGAACCTGGATCTGGTGGAACGATCCATGCCTACTCCTTTGGATACTCTCACGCCTCTGCCCGCGCCCACACGAGAACATATCGGACGCATCATTTTCACTTGTACGCGCGGCGACTACAACCAGCTGTGCATGATCAACGCAGACGGTACCGGATATCAGCAGATGACCAGCCTGGAGGCGCACAGTTATTATCCTGTCTATTCGCCGCTGGGGGGGTCGGTGGTGTACGCCTCCAACCAAAATGGCGGCGTGTTCGATCTGTTCCACTTTACCTTCAAAGATACGAAACTCGTCCGCCTGACCACCCAGATCGGGAATGTGATCTCGCCCACCTTCTCACCTGACGGAACAAAAATCCTGTTTGCGAATCGGGCCTCCGAGGGTCCCACCTCCCTGTGGACGGTGGAAAGCACCGGAAAGAATCCAGATCTGCTATATGCGGGGCCCAATACGATTGTTGCTGTCGATTGGGCTCCCGATGGGCAGAATATCGCCTTTGCGATGGCCACCGAGCCCGATGTATACGAGATCTTTCTGATGAGCGCCGAGGGTACGAACGTGCGGCAATTGACTCGCGGCCTGCCTGGCATTGGCGGCAGCATCGACTGGTCACCAGACAGCCGGAAACTGCTGATCTACGCCGGCCCGGCCGGTGACAAAAACATATTCCTGGTCGATGTCGTAGCAGAAACCGCTGCACAACTGACGAATGGCGGCAACAACGCGGCGAGTTCCTTCTCGCCGGATGGCCAGTGGATCGCCTTTAACTCGTTGCGCAATAACGATCAGGCTGATATATTTATTATCCGCCCGGATGGAACAGGATTGCGACAGGTGACCGATAACCCTGAACCAGACTGGCAGCCGCAATGGGAGCCGTAGAACTACAACTTTGTTAGGAATATGGCGTCCTACCCTGCCGGACAGGATTGGAAGTGAACTACAATTTCAGGTGGCTGCCCGCCTGCGTTCGGCGGGAGTTGCGGCGCTTGCAGGAAGATAACAGTTGTGCACATGGATGGAACTGTGAAGTATCATGGATGAGGTCTTATGAATCGAACGTTTTCAGTATTGATGCTTATTGTTCTTCTTGCAGGTTGCAGCGGGCTTCCGCCCATGAACATTCCGTTCCTGCAAACACCTGCGCCTGCCTCCTCGCCTCAGCCCACGGCCACTCCATTCTCGTTGCAGGCCACCCACACGCCCGACCTATTCGTGATCAACACAGCTGCAGCAACACAAACTCTGGGCGCAGGAACCGAGCTGCCTACCAATACTCCTCTGCCTACGTTCACGCCCAGCATTCAGCCAACCATCACACTCGATCCGATGGATCCGTCTCTATTCACCCCCTCTCCGAATGTTTTCCTAAGCGTACAGAGAAGCACAGGCCAGCTCGTCTGGGGAAGCACATGCGAAGGCGCGCGTGAGATCACGTTCAAGACCCAGGTGCGTCCTGTGCAGCGGCTGCGCTTTGTTACGTTATGGTATCGCTTGCAGGACAAGTACAGCGGGCGCCACACCGATTGGGGCGGTGGCGCGATCTTTAGCGATAACGATCAGGGTACCTATTTTTATACAATCGGGTTAAGCCAGATCAGCAGCTACAGGTTTTACGAAGATGCCTGGTTCCAATACCAACTGGTTGCCTCCACGATCACGCAAAAAGTACTTGGCAGTACGATCGTATCGCGCAATGAAGTTTCGCTCACACATTGCAAGGTGCTCGTTCCCTGAGCCGTCATTCAGCCGCGCAGGCGTCGCCGTGGCGACATTTGCAAAAGGTCATCCTATGAACAAGAAATTTCAGATCGTTGTGCTGACAATCTTCCTCTCCAGTTGCGCATCGCTGGCTGATCTGACAAATATGATCATCACGCCTACGCCGCCGCCGCCACCCCCGGTGACTGCCACGTTCGAGCCGACCGGTACACCCGCACCCACCCAGAACCTGTTCGCCACCTCCACCAGCACGCCATTGACCTTTACCCCCACGGTGACACAACTCGGTGCTGAGTCATTTACAGCGACCCAGACGCCCAGCGTATCTCCCACGTCAGGTGAGCCTACTTATGGACTGCCAGCGTCAGTCTACAGCGGCACATACCACACACCGGTCGGTTACGGGTTTCTAACGATCCTGACGAACAGCGGTGTGATCTATTGGAATGAGGGCCCGTGCTCACCGCGTACCGTCAGGATCACTGCATTTGTAACAGATATCCTGGCAGCTCATCGGGTCGTCTTGTTCACGCGTTTGCGCGATAAACTGAACACGATCTATTTCACCGATTGGAACTCCAGCGCGATCATGACCCAGGCGGAAAATGGTTCCTTCTACTATGATCTCAGCAAGGATAACCTCCGGCGCTATATTTATTACAAAAATGCCTGGATCGAATATCAAATTGTTGCCTTCGACGACGAACAGCAGGTCATCGGTCGTACCCAGGTCTACGACCGAAGCCTTTCCCTCGTGCGATGCATGCCGGTCCAATAGCGATTCCGGTTGGACTCATCGATGTTCTGCGCGGGACGCTTTCATCCGGTTCAGGACGAAGCCTGAGGCTGGTCGCCCTTACAGGAGCGGGAGTCTCCCAGGAAAGCGGACTCCGTACCTTCCGCGACGCCCAGGCCGGACTCTGGGCCCAATACAAACCCACAGAACTTGCTTCCCCTGAAGCGTTTGCCCGCGACCCCAAGCTGGTTTGGGATTGGTACGCATGGCGGCGCGAGGCTGTCAAAGCGGTGCGACCGAACGCCGGGCATTACGCGCTTGTAGGATTCGAAAAACGGACTTCGCATTTCACCCTCATCACCCAAAATGTAGATAATCTTCACCGCATGGCGGGGAGTCAAAATGTCCTGGAACTGCACGGCAATATCCAACGCGTGCGTTGTGCAGAGTGTTATACCTTTACCGAGATTTGGGATGACGATTCAGAAGCAGTGCCGCGCTGCAAAGAATGCGGGGGACTGCTCCGCCCGGATGTCGTCTGGTTTGGGGAGTCGCTGCCGCGCGTTCAACTCGAAGCAGCCGTGCAAGCCGCACGTACCTGTGACGTTTTCTTTTCCATCGGCACATCTGGTGTTGTGCAACCGGCGGCATCCCTGGCGTTTGCGGCCCATAACCGTGGTGCCATCATCGTAGAGATCAACGCCGAAGCGACCCCGCTCACGCCCAAAGCCGATTATGTTCTTCATGGCAAATCGGGGGAGATATTGCCTCGTTTAGTGGAAGCAGTCTGGGGTTGAGCGATAATGCTTCGTTCAATACGAACGTCAAAGCGAGTACCAGCCAATCAACCACGGAGACACAGAGACACTGAGATGTTTTAAAACTCCGTGACTCCGTGTCTCCGTGGTTCAATTTCTTGCGGACTCATGTCCAAGCGCGCTATGGTCTCCAGTCGCTCAATTGCTCGCCGAATTTTGTGATCCGCTCGCGCAAAACGACGGCCACGATCCCGAGCAGCAATAAGACAACGCCCGTGCATCCAATCAGGATGACCGTCGAAAGCCCTTTGAGTGCACTATAGACGACCGTGGCCACACCGAGCACCGCAAATGCTATCGGGGTGATCACCAGACTGCGCGACCTTAGCAGCAATCCGTAGGCGAGGATGACCAGAGATTGGACGAACAGCACAAAGAAAAATCCCAGCTCGTTGGCAGATACCATTTGAATATAGGTCGTGCCAAGCAACACCAGTTGCGAAAGCATCCCCGCGGTGAAGGCGCCCGTCCTGCTGCCGGCCCGCGTGAGAAGAAAATGCATGAGCATACCGAGAAGGGACGCGCCAATGGAGTAGTATTGCGGCTGCTCCACGTTCAGTTGCCAGAGGATCATGAAATAAGACATCAAATAAAGCGCGTTTGCCGGCAATGCCCACCAGACATTGCGCTGCCTGAAAGCTTCCACGGCGAAAAGCGTTGCCGCAATGGCCACGGGAATCGATGCGGCCAACCCGCCCTGGATGGGCGCGGCAATCGATGTGAGCACGCCCAATCCAAGCCCGCTGTTGCGCAGCATTTGATCCCAGCCTTTGGCTTGCTCCGTTCGTCGAAGCACGAACCCGATCGCGTAATAGATCATAGCAAAGATGATGAGCGGGAAGATCCATTTTTCCAGGTTCACGAAGTCCCACAACTTGATCGTCGCCAGCGGAATATATCCCGTGACAAAATATCCCAGGACCGGTTCGCGGCAGACGAATGCGTAGATCGCGAAGAAGAGCGCGTACGCTGCGAGATACATAGTCGCCGTGGGCGCGCTGACCAGCGACAGCAGGTTGGCCGTGCTTCCCACCAGCAGTAGATAGCCTATACCTAGCGTGATGGGACGGTGAGCTCTCTTCGCGACCGCCAGCCCGAAGAGCAGATCGCCGCCCAGCCAGATCAGGCTGACACCAAACAGGAAATGCTGGGGAACATTCGCCCCCGGAATATCATTCAGGATCCTGAAGAGCGAAAGAGATAGCAGCCCTTCTACAATGACTTCCAGCCAAGCCAGCGGACGCGCAAACACTTCTGCTGCGAACAATAGGGCAATGACGATCATGTACCAGCCGGCTCCTTCGCCTGAGAGGACCAGTGCACCAGAGCAAAGTAATAGACCAAGGCCCAATCCGCTGTTGATGAGGATGATGCCCCAATCCTTGAATTCAGAGTTGCTGCGGCGCAGGAGGAAACCTGTAACGCAATAAAGAGCCGACAAGACGACCAGAACAGGCAGCCACGAGTCGAGCTTGAAATACTGCAATCCGTAGAGGATGGCAAGAGTTTCTGCTGCACATGCGAAGTATCCGATCCATGGCCGTTTGAAGTGGAAGGCATGGAACAGCAGCAATGCCGCGAATAGAATGAAGACAATTGCTGACCCTCCTGGCTGTTGTGTTTCAAACATTGCCAGTGCTGCTGTAAGCACTGAAACGAACAATCCCAACACGATTGTGGGCAAGCGCGTCTGGTTATGGACTGACAACGAGGTGCGCATGAAAAGCTCGGGCACCGTCAACACGAGACTCGCAACAAGCAATTGATAGAGAACGGGAATTTCGAGTCTCTCTACGAATGGCAGTGTGAAGAACGCAGAATATGCGCTGAGTGCGCTGAGTAACGCTGCCGTCCAGACGTACCATCGCGGCCGCAGGAGGTGGAGCGCCGCATAAACAAGCGCCATGCCCGCCAGCAGCGCGAAGGTCAGAGCTGGCTTTTCCCAAACCAGTGCAATCACAATTGACGTGAAGAAAAGTGGAACAGAGCTGGCGAGCAATGCCCAGTGATATTTTCGGATCCGTTCAAAGTGCAGTCTCAAAAATGCTTCGCTGAGTAATGCAAGCACAGCCGTCCAAACCCAGAATCCCACAGCATAAGCAGGCGCCGAGACGTTGAAGGCCTGCAGCACGAACCACGGGAGCGGCAGGAGCGCCGCGACAGCCATCCACGGGAACAAAACGAAGGGGAACAGGATGTCGCTTGCGGCGAAGAAGGAGGCGGCCAGCAGCCACGTCAGCGCGATGACCAGCCACCATCCACTTGCGATATCCGCATCGAACAGGTGGATGGCCGCCAGAGTTAAGGAAACAGACAGGGCTCCAATGGCGTGCAATTGAGCGAGCAGAAACACCGGCAATGAAAATCGATTCCCTTTCCATCGTTTCAATAGAAAGGTGCCAGGAAGAGCAGCCAGCGATGCCATCATTCCCAGCAGGATCGATAACTCAGTTTCGGTCTGGAAGATTTGCGCGGCGCGATAAAAGACAAGACTCAGGGCAATAAATGCGACCACGCTAAAAAAGCTCGACTCATAAAACCAGATGCTGAATCCCCAGATCGCCGCCATCACCAAAAAGATGAACGTCCAGTAGATGCTGAGCACAGGCTCCGTGAAGCCGATCGTCTCTTCGAGTACATTTGCGTCGATGGGGAGCAGGAAAGAGAAGACGATGAAGAGCGCGAAACTTGGTTGAGGCAGACGCCGGCGGATCACGAGTGCGCCCCCACCGAAGGCCAAAGTTGCCACCGCTAAAATAGGCAGCCGCGCCGCTTCGACCACTGCTGCCAGGATCAACGCAGATGCGATCACAAAGAACGCGCCGAGATATAGATACACTTTGATGCTCGACTCGCTGAGCAACGTCTGCATCAAAGATGCGCGCGGAGCGGCTGGCACGGAGGCTGGTTGCGCGACTGGCTCAGGGACCGCTGCCTGTTCCGTTTTCTCCTCAGCCAACGGGGCAGGCTGCGAGATAACCCGCGTCGCGGATATGATGTCGAAGTCATACCGTCTGCGCAGCACTTCGGCACGGTGCTGGCCGAGCAGCCCCGTTGTCACCCATTTTTCGATCTCGTTCAGGATCATCTTTCGTTGCGGCTGATCGAGCGCCGATAGTTTCGATGCCACAAATTGGTTGGTCCGCAATGACAGGGCATTCAGCGCTGCCACCTGCACTTCGGAATCTGCCTGTACTGTCAGGCGCTCCAATTGCAGAAGGATGGCTTCGCTGCTGGCGTTAACAGCCGCCAGTTCCTCTATGGCGCGCAGGCAACGTGATGGATCATCACTCTTCAGTTCGTTCAGAATGTGGTCGAGAGTTTTCTGCAAGCCATTGTCCGCCACGCTTCACCTCGCTGTGTCTCATTCGATTAAACCCAGTCTCAAGGTTTTCGTTCTGGTACAAAACCAGCTTTCTCGACTCAGCAGGTTGCAAGCCCTGTACCAGAATGAGAAGTAACTTTATGATTCCGCCTATTCAGATTTCTCACAATTGCCTGATAACGTAGTGGCGACTTTCCTCACACGCCTTCGGCAGTGACGCCGTGCGCCAGCACGTTGCCGCCCGCAGGGGTCAGGATTGGGCTGAAAGCCCATGCAGTTGCTTCTTTACTCGAAAATGGACGACTAACCCTTAGCAGGGTGCTACCCAAAGTCGTTACTACGGTCAATGTGAATAATGAAATGCGGCGGTCTCAGACCGCCGCAGAGCAGGGGGACCGCCGCAGAACAGTGATCTTGATTACCCGAGGATCACGCCGCTCCGTGCGGGGACCGAAAAACGCAGCTGTCCATCCCCACAGGAAATATCGCTGGCTTTTCCAAACAGGATTTGTGGAGTTTCCTGTGCCTCGAACGAGACGTTGACCTGCTGGCGTGTCTCAGAAGCGTTAAGCGCCACAACCAATGTCCTTCCCTCCAGCGAACGTGAGAAGGCATATGTGCCATCCGCCGACCATAGGCGTGTAAAGTCGCCGCGCCGCAAAACGGGGCTTCCTTTGCGAAGCGCAATGGCTTCCTTCACATAGGATCGTAGGTTTTGGTCCCATCGGTGCTCATCCCACGGAAACGACTTGCGGCAATCGGGGTCATGTTGGCCATCGATGCCGATCTCATCGCCGTAGTAAATGCAGGGTGCGCCCGGGTATGTAAGCATGAACAGCCAGGCGAGCCGCAACGCATCTTTATCGCCATTGACACACGAGAGAAATCTGGGTGTATCGTGACTATCGAGCAGATTCAATTGTGAGTACGTGATGTCACTCCTGTACAAGCCGCGGTTATGATCGACTTGATTCGCAAATTCATGCGCGTCGATGGTATGTTGGATGCCCTGATAATTGGACTGTTGGTGCGCCACTCGCGTGTTCAGGTGTTTGCCGGCCGTGAAGGCCAGGACGGGTTTGGTCAGCTCGTAGTTCATCACCGCGTCGAACTGGTCGCCTTGCAGCCAGCGCTGGGCTTCATGCCAGATCTCACCGACGATGTAGGCCTGTGGGTTGACCTGCCGGACTCGATAGCGGAATTCCTGCCAGAACGAATCGTCATCGATATCGCCGGGCACGTCGAGTCGCCAGCCATCGGCGCCAAACTCTATCCAGTATTTTGCCACCTCGAACAGAAACGTGCGCACGGCTTGCGTGTTAGTGTTGAACTTGGGAAGGGCCGGCAAGTTCCACCAGCCGCGATACCCGATCGCTTTCAGGCTGTCTTCGCCTTTCTGCAAGGCTTCGGTTTCCTCCGGGGTTGGGTACGCTCCCCAGCGGCGCTGCCCGCGCAGGCGGGCGGTGTCGAAGAAGAACCAATCGCGGTACGGCGAGCTGATCCCATTTTCGAGCACATGATGGAATTGCCAGAAGCCGCGCGAGGCATGGTTGAACACACCATCCAGGATCACGCGCATGTTGCGCTCGTGGGCCTTATCCAGCAGTTCGCGAAGCGCAGCATTGCCTCCCAGCAGTGGGTCCACCTGATAGTAATCATATGTGTGGTAACGATGATTGGAAGCCGATTCAAAGACCGGGTTGAGATACAGCGCCGTGACCCCCAGATCCTGTAAATAATCTAGTTTATCTGCGATCCCATATAGATCGCCGCCTTTGAATCCGTGCACGGTGGGCGCGGAGTCCCACAGTTCAAATGGCAGATTTTTGGACGGGTTGCGGTTGCTTCGGGCGAAACGATCGGGAAATATCTGGTAAAAAATTGCGTCTTGAACCCAGTCTGGTGTGGACATTGAGAGACCTCGATGTGGAATAAAGTAAGACAAGACTTGTCCTGACTGTCCGACGGGCGTGTCAAAGGATCGGGTCTTGTCCTGGGTCTGATTCTACTTCAATTCCGGTATGTCGTAAAAGTGGCAATGCGGCTGTAAGGGCTACGAAGTTTCACCCGTGTTGCCCAGCAGCAACTGATCGAGCAGTGTGCGCTGCAGAATGATGAAAACGATCACCACCGGCACCGACATGATCAATGCCAGCGAACCGATCTGACTCCACGGTTGTGTGGCGCCGGAGGCCAGGATCGAATAGATCGACATGGCCAGGGTCACATTTTCAGACTTGTCGATGAACAGCCAGCCAATCGCAAATTCAGAGTAGCCCATCAGAAATGCGATCAACGCCGACACCGCGATGGATGGAATTGCCAACGGAAGACTGATCGACAGGAAGGTCCTGAAATTGCCTGCGCCATCCAGGTAGGCAGCTTCTTCCAGTTCTTTCGGAATGGCTTGAAAGGCGGCCCGCATATTCCAGATACAGAATGGCATCGCGAATGCGGCGTAGATGATCGCCAGACCCAACAGCGTCGTGCGGATCTTCAGGATGCTCAGCACGATGTACAGGGGCGTTGTGAATGCGATCGGCGGCAGCATGGCGGTTAACAACATGAGGAAGAGTCCAGCCTTCTGCCCGGGGAAGCGGAAGCGCGCGAATGCATACGCCAGACTCATCCCAAAGCCGACCGCCGCCAACGCTGCACTGCTCGAAACCAGCAGACTGTTCTTGAGCAGGTCACTAAACTTCACAGATTGATATGGCCGGTCCAACACCTGCTGCATTGGCTCGAAACCAAGCTGTTTCGGAAACAATCGAAACTCCACGGGACGACTCTTCAGCGAGCTATCGAAGGCCAGGCGTGCCATGCTCCAGATGGGAAGGATCACGAACAACCCGATCAGGATCAGTGCCAATTGTGAGACGATCTGTTGGGTCAGGGTGGGTCTACGCATAGGTCACTCCCTCGTCTGCTTTGCTCCAGCGATTGAAGAGCGCGACGAAGCCGATCAGTACCAGCATCGTGATGATGTTGAGCGCGGCAGAAATCGCGAACTGTCCATTGAAATCAAAGAAACCGCTTGGATTGAAGATGTTATACGACAGCGCTGCCAGCGTGGTAATGAAATAGCTGCTGTGCAGGAACCAAAAGATCTGCATCAGATAAAACTGGTTGAAGGCAAAGATGCCGCGAATGATGACTGCTGGAATCACCAGCGGCATCAGCAGCGGCCAGGTCACGTGACGGAACGTTTGCCATGCAGTAGCGCCATCGATCGCTGCGGCATCGAACACCTCACGCGGAACCTGTTTCAGGCCCGCGGACGCAGCCAGCATCATGAATGGAAAACCGTACCATAATCCCACGATGAGCAGCACTACCATCGTCAGGTTTGGGTTGCGCTCCCAGCCTTCAAGAAATGCAAATGGAATAGCGTTGCCAATATCCTGCAGTGCCAATGCCAGCCAGCCGAATGGCGATACGAACACCGTCATCCACATCAGCGCGCCGATCATCTCAGGGATGGCCCATGGCAAAATGAACATTGTTTGCCAGCCGCGCCGGAAGCGAATGCGTTTGTTCCATAACAGCAATGCCGCGCCAACGCCGAGCACAGTTTGCAGTGTTACCGAAATGACCGTCCATAGGATATTGAATACAAGGATGCCATCGCCGGTGATCCAGTCGAACACAGGTACATACGAACTGGGTCCGGTGAACTGCACTTCCTTGGAGCGGAAGGGGACATCGGGATTGACCGCCTGTGTCTGTCCTGTGAGTCCTTCCCATACTTCGCGCCACACGCCGCCGGTCAAGCCATCCCGGATCGAGATACTATTGAAGTCAGTTAATGAAATAGCAACCTGGAAGATCAACGGGAATAATGTGAACGCCGCAAAGATGAGTAATCCCGGCACAAGCCAGGGGATGGAGCGGAGAACTTCGCGGCGATTGAACGTTACTTTCGCCTCTTCCCGAAGCCGACGATTGCGCAGGCTTTCTCGGGCCTTTTCCCAGCCCAGGGCAACTGCCTCCGCGGCCGCGAGGGAAATCGGAACTGTCAGCACTAGAATATACTGCGGCCACTTGGTCGGCCACAGCAGGAGGAAGAGCATCGCGATCCCGAGCCAGAGCGCGTAGGTTCTCTCTTTCTTCCAGAGGCGGGCAACACCGAACGCGGCCAGAATGGAAATCAACAGATCCGGGGCAAACAGAAAAGCGCCGCGATGCCAGTAATACGGCGACGTGTTCAGCCACACCAACGGCTGCCACGCAGGAAAACCTGCATCCTGCACTTCACTCGCGCCCGTAGCATAGCCAGCATGATAAAAAACGGACTCTCTGAGCCGTCCGATTGGATCCGGCCACAGATAGGGGTCAGCGAAAAAGAAGATCATAATCGCAAGTCCGCCCCAGATCAGCACGTCCCGAAAGAACTGCCGCAGCGTGTTATTCTTCCTTGAAATCAGGAACCAATCGACAAGAATGGCAATCCCCACAAGACAGTAGAGATACTTTGACGCGGCCGTCAACCCCAGAAAGATCGCAGAGACGATCAGCCACGCGATTGTGTTCCTGTGCTTCTTGCTTTCAATGTATGCCATCACCGTGACCAGGCTGGTCAACGCGGGTAATGATTCCAGCATCACCTGGGAGACATATTTGATCGTAAAGGCGTGCGAGGCGAGAAACAAGGCTGCCAAAGGGTTCAGCAAGGCGAGCAGGAAAACAGTCAGTGTTCCCGCAACCTGCCCCGCTGTGCGTGCGGCAGATAACAGTACACGCGGCAGATATTTGTCCGGCTCGGCGCTGGTGGGACGATCTGGAATCAATGGCTCGTCCGGAACGGAGAGCAGGCTGAATCCATACATAATCTTGGAAAGCGGCGGATGCTCCGTGCGGTAGTTGACTTCCTGAAAGCCCGCCCAATCTCCCGCACGGATACGCTGCGTGAACTCCTGGGCGGCGCGCAGGTAATCGTCTTCATCATAGTCCACGGGCAGCCTGGTCACTGCGCGTTCTCGCAGCATCCATGCGATGGATGTCACGATGAGAACAGTCACAATTTTGATAAGCAGGGAAATGGATCTTGAGTGATTCACAGGCTAACTCCCTTGTGCAGCGCAATAACAGGTGACAGTCACTTTATTTCAGAAAGTATACTGATTATAAAACCCAAGACGTATCGTGTGGGGTAAATATCCCAGCGAGTATAATCTTCTAAACATAAAAAGGAACACTCATGGAAGTTGACCCCAACAGCCTTGACCCTGAACTACGAACAGCGCGGTTATTATCCCTGGCTTCCGCGTCGTTTGGATTGCTGAGCCTTTGCCTGGCGATCATTCCAGTATGTGGCGGGCTTGCCAGTATTCTAGGCATTGTGTGCGGTGTGGTCAGTCAGAAAACCGAGAACACCAAAACCGCCCTGGCAGGCATCGTGATTTCAGTGCTCGGGCTTGTGATCACAATCGTCTATACTCTGTTCCTCTTTTTCTTTAAGAGGGTAGAGTAGATTGCTGGAGACCTCGCTCACGCCGCCGTCCTTTGCGCAGCACCCTGATGAGGGCGGCGGCGATTATAGAGTAATACCTGCGCCGGGGACGGCGCAGGGAGCATTTTCACACTAGAAATTAACTTTGGAGTCGGACGGTTCGCCGTCCGAAATTGCAGCAGCAAGCTACTGCACTCCACAACGGGATCAGCTAACGCACCTGAAAGAGATACGCCTGATAAGCGGGCAGTTCAGGGACAGGCTTGTATTCAGTAAAGATGCCATTGGTGATCGTCAGTGGCGCAGCGCTGGTCGTGTCCAGCAGAGAAATCGGTGTAACTGTGGTATCCGTGAATATGCCTTCCTTCAAACTCAACGAATACGCAGAGATCGGCGTCCCTTTCAAGTTGACCAGGACCAGGATGGTCGCGCTCTTATCGCTGCGCAGGATGGCATACACGCCTGAATTGCCTGTTTCCAGCACGGTGAGTTGACCGGTCCTCAATACGGCATGATCCCGGCGCAGTCGGATTAATGTTCGATAGAGATTCAGGAGCGAATCCGGGTTGGCATCCTGTTTGGCAGCATTGACATCCACATACGTGGGATCTGGCGCGCGCCAGGGTGTATCTGTGCTAAAGCCAGCGTTCGCCTCCGCACTCCACTGCATGGGCAGGCGAATATCTTCATCGGGTTTCCGGCCTTGCATGCCGAGCTCTTCGCCATAGTAAATATATGGCGTTCCCGGTGCCGTCAGCAACATCACAGCCGCTAGTTTGGCCTTCTGTTCATTCCCGTTCAATACGCTCATGACGCGGTTCTGATCGTGATTGGTCAGGAACGTGGCGTAATCGCCGTCACGGATATCTTTCAATGTGAAGTTCCAGGCGCTGTTGATGCCGGTGTTCGATTCGCCGTTGACACTGTTGACGACGCCGTTGGCTACTTCGAAGTTGAAAATATGATCCATCTGCCCTTCATATTTTGTTGCCAGGAAAGCTCCTGCGCCATAGATTTCGCCGACAGAATAGGCATCGGGATTTTCTGCTTTGTAGAATGCATAAAATTGCTTGAACCACTCATGTGTGGCATCGGTGTTTTCGAGTCTGTCACCTTCTTCGATCAGATGTTTGGCTGCGTCGATGCGAAAGCCATCGATGCCAACTTCATTGAGCCAGTAGCTTGTCACCTCGAACATTTCCTCGGTCACTTGCGGATTGCGATAATTCAAGTCGGGCATGCCGCTCCAGAAGAATCCAAAATAATAGCCGTCATTTCCCGGATGCCATTGATTGCCTGCTGTCTCTGACCAGACGTACCAGTCGCGGTGCTCTGCATCTGGCCCGCGGTTCGCGTCGATAAAGAATGGATGCTCACTGGATGTGTGGTTGAGTACCAGGTCGATAATAATCTTGATTCCGCGCTGATGGGCTTCATTCAACAAGTTCTTGAACTCTTCCATCGTCCCATACTCGGGATGGACCGCGTAGTAGTCCAGCACATCGTAACCATGATAAGAAGGCGATGGATGGATCGGCATGAACCAGATCGCGTTGATGCCTAATTCCTCCAGGTAATCGAGCTTTTGGATGATGCCATTGAAGTCGCCGATGCCGTCGCCATCTGAATCGTTGAAAGAGCGCACAAAGATCTCATAGAACACCGCGTCTTTCCACCATGGGGCTGGTCCCGTTTCGAGGGGCGGCGCCTCCGTTTGACCGGAGCCTGTTATCGGCGACGCTTGAGGCGTTACGAATGTGCATCCAATAAGAAGGGATGTCAGAAGAATCAATGCAAGTAGTTGTTTCATATCCATCCAAAAAAAATTGGGCGGTCTCAAAGACCGCCCTATCGTAATCCAACTGTAACAGCTTTTGCCCTCAGCAGCGACTATTGTAGATTAACAATTAAATCGAGCCATCCCATGTGAACCACTGAGACACAAAGCCGCGGAGTTTTTTTATGGTTTTTCTCAGTGTCTCCGTGCCTTCGCGGTTCGATTTTGCGGTTCATCCTGAATGTATTGCCCGATTAATTTGGAAAAGTACCAGCTCGCCACTACCAACAATTTAGCCTTTGACTGCACCGGTGGTCAGGCCGCCGGTAATATATTTTTGTAATGCGATATAGGTGATCGCTACCGGCAGGGCGACGATGATCGCCATGGCTGCAAAACGATTCCAGGGGATCGAGTTCGCGTATTGACCGGTCATGTTATAGAGCGTCATGGCGAGCGTGTAATTCTCGGGTTTCGTCAGGAACAGCCAGGAGAGCGCGAACTCCTGCCAGTGCCCAATAAAGCCGAGGAAGAATGTGACCGCAAGCTGCGGAATGGCAAGCGGCAGCACGATCATAAAGAAGACCTGGTTTGAATCTGCGCCATCGATGGCCGCGGCCTCTTCCAATTCTACAGGGATCGTGTCGAGATAGCCCTTAAGATTCCAGACGGCAAACGGCAGCGCGCCGGCGATCATGGCGATGCCCACGCCCAGCAGGGAGTCACGCAGGTTGAAGATGAGTTTGCCTGCCGCGCCGCCGTCACATGTAAATAATGGTGAGAGCGCTGTCACACCCTGCCCGCAATCCATGACTCGGAACTCGTTCATTAATAGATAAAGCGGTGTTAAGAGGCCGACTGTTGGCATCAGGAGCGGAATGAATACCATGATCATCAACACCTGGCGCAATCTAAATTTGAAGCGTGCGAAGGCATAGGCTGCGCTGACCGCTACCAATAACGAGACCAAACCCACACCCGTCGAAAGCAGGAAGCTGTTTCGTAGCAGTTCACTGAAGGTAACCGGGTTGGCGGTGGGACGGTCCAACACCTGCTGGTACGCGGTGATGGAAAGCTCGCGCGGGATCAATTCCAGTGAGGAGGGGCGTGTGGTCTTGGAACTGAATGACAACGTCACGATGTACATGATCGGAAATAACACTTCGAGCGCGATGATCAACGTGAGTACTTGAAGAAGGATCTGGCGCCAGAGGGGCACCTCACGTCCGCCAACTTCCTTCGAGGTGTTCATTGTCAGGAGCCGGAGGAGGATATTCTTCTCGCGTGCCGGTGCCTGCGCTTGTGTCACAGTAGCCATATTAAGCCTCCGTGTAGCTTTCGGTTGCACGTGTGATCCGGTTCGTGATCAGAAAGACGATCAGCGCAACGATAAAGATGAAAACGGAAAATGCGGCGGCAGCGCCGAAGAGACGGAGGTTGCGCACCAGGTCATAGGCGAAGGTGACCAGAATCTCCGTGCTGCGGGCCGGGCCGCCCTGTGTCATAAAGAACACAAAGGCAAACAGGTTGAAAGACATCGTGAAGCCGTAAACGGCAGCCGGGATCATGGCCGGCCGCAGTAGCGGTACAGTGATATTCCAGAACTGCTGCGGGCCGGTTGCTCCATCGATCGATGCGGCTTCATACAGATCTTTTGGAATACTTTGCAAGGCGCCCGTTGCCACAACCGTCATGAACGGCCAACCCAACCAGAAGTTGGCGATCATCATCGCGTAATAGGCGAGTGGAAGAGGTCCGCTTGGCAGGAGCCACGGAATCGGAGGTGCGTATTCCGTTAACCAGCGCAGCCGGACCGGGTCAGCCGAACCAAAGAATTGAGCCGCCGCGGTCAGGAACTGATTCATGGCCCCGTATTGCTCATCGAAGATATTGCGCCAGACCGTGGCGACAACAATGGGAGGCACCACCACCGGCAGAATATAAATGGCCCGATAAATTTTCCGGAACCACAGTCCCTGAGTATTCAGTAACACAGCGATCAAAACGCCAGCCGGGACGTGCACCATTACATTGGTCAACGCCCACCAAAAGTTGTAGATAAGGACTCGGAAAAATTCAAAATTCTGTACAGGCAGCCCGCCGGTCAAAATATCGATGTAATTCTGGATGCCAATGTAATTGAGTTCCGGTGAGGCAAGCCCGTACCGAAGATCTTTGGTCTGAAAATCGGTGAATGACACGATCAATTGATAGATCAGCGGATAGAACGTAATCACCGCCATCACGGCAAACGCAGGGACAAGGTAAAGGTAAGGCGTAATGGCCTTACGCATGTCCGTTTTGCTTTTTCGTCTAGTGACCCTGGCTGTTGCAGTTGCCATCGGATGCCTCCGCGCGTTCGTAGAATGTTACTACCACTTGTCGAAAAAAATAATTCTTCGTATTGCGTTCGTCGGCTGAAATGTAGTGCTGCGTTGGGATAATTATACGGTACTCTGTATGGGTGGTATTGAAAAAAAGACAAAGGTGAACAGGGTTTCCCCTGCTCACCTTTGTCAACGTGCCAGCTAATGCTTGATGAGAGTTCTCATCGTTCGGGATCGAACAATACTACTTGTTGGCAGCTTCGGCGCCAGCCTTGACCCAATCCGCGGGGGAGGTGCCGGCTTCGAAGACCTGATCGGTACCACAGAAGTTCGACCAGTACAGGTTCAACTCAGGAACCTGCGGGCGGATGGTTGCGCCTTTCGCGAAAGCATCTAATGTCGCCTGCACGAGAGGGTTGGTAACTTCAACGGTGGTGTTCACAGGAGCGTGGCCAGCTTCATTCATCATGATGGTCTGGGATGCAGCGTTGGTCAGGTAGAGCGCGACGTCGAGGGCGGCTTCCTTGTTGGTGCTATTTGGGTTGAAGTAGAAACCATCGACACCAAGCATCGGAGCGGCGGGGCCGCCAGGGCCAGCCGGCAGCGGGGCGACGGCAAGTTTGTCGCCGAGGGCCTTGAAGTAATCGCCCATTGCCCAGTTACCATTGGTGATCGCAACAGCCTGTCCTTCGGTGAAGGGAGCGAGACCATCGCTGTCGTTCTTCGACCAGCCATTGGTCTTGGAGATCTGATACAGATCATTCAGGTAGGACACTGCGTCGGTGACGCCGGAGCCCTGATCGGCAACAACCTTCCAACTGTCGTCGAAGATGTCACCGCCAAAGGCATTGAAGAAGCCGTAGTGATGGTAGCAGCCGTAGCTGAATGCTACGTATTGGCCGTCTTCCATGAGCGCCTTGAGTTCATCGGTGGTAGCGGGCGGGGTGGGGAGCAATTCCTTGTTGTACCAGAACAACACAGCCTTTATGGTTTCGGGGATGCCGTAGAGCTTGCCATCCAGGCTCATACCATCGATGCCAAGCTGGTTGTAATCGCCCAGCTTGCCTGCCGCGAGCTCGGTGATGTCGGCGATCAAGCCGGCGCGGGCATCATCACCGAGGGAGTCGTTCGGGGCGATGAACATGTCTGGTCCGCCACCAGCGGCCACATCGGTGCGATACTTGTTGAAGATGTCGCTGAACGGAACCTGCAGGACATTGATGGTAATACCGGGCAGATCGGTTTTGGCCTGTTCGAGCAGCTTTGTCAGAGCAGCTTCTTCAGCAGAGCCTGTAGCGTAAGCATGCCAGAAGGTGACCTCAGCGGCGGGAGCTTCGGTCGCGGCGGGTTCTTCGGGCGCAGCGCCACCACATGCAGAGAGCACCATGCTGGCAATGAGCAGCAGTCCGAAGAGTACGGAAAGTTTATTCTTCATTTTTTCTCTTCTCCTAGATGGATGAAACTAAATTTGGGTTTACAACGTTACTGATCGCAGTTTCATTATTGGGGTATCAATCTTTTGACGCGATCACCTCCTTCATGCCGTTGAACTCAGAGCCTTGTTCGTTTTCAGATGACTGACTCTTGCCTTGATTTTTTCTTTCAATGCTTTCGTGTATGGCACTGTTGATGGCCTGCACGAGAGCACCGATCAACGAGGAACGTCTCCCAAGCATGGCGGTCGTGATTTTCACGGCGTGTTCCGAGGCGCGCAGCGAGCGTTCGCGCACTGCCTGACGGATCGGCACTGTCAATAAGTCTCCGACCTGCGCCACGCCGCCGCCGATGATCACTGTGCTTGGGTTGATCAGATTGATGAGTCCGGCAATCGCGATCCCGATGTATGTGCCGGAGCGCTTTATGATCTCCTGGGCAGGCAGGTCACCTCGCCGCGCCGCCTCCGCAACATCGTGGGCGGAGATCGAGTCCACGTTCTTTTCGGAGAGCAGGGTCCGCTTGCCCGAGGCAACCAGTTTCCTTGCCTGCGACGCGATGGCATGTCCACCTGCGAATGCCTCCAGGCATCCATGATTTCCACAATTGCAGAGCGGGCCGTTCTCATCCACAGTCAGATGCCCGATCTCGCCGGCGGAACCTGTCGTGCCGCCGTAGATCTGTCGATTGATGATCAGTCCGGCGCCAATTCCGCTGCCAACCTTGATGAAGGCCACGTTCTGTTCGCCGCGTCCCGCGCCGTAGGCCCATTCTCCCAGGGCGCCCAATTCGGCGTCATTATTCAACGTGATGGACGTCTTCCACTGTTCTGCAAGAGAGGCGCGGATCGGGTATCGATCCCAGCCGGGCATGATGGGTGGCGCCATGACCGTGCCTTGCTCAGCAACGACCGGTCCGGGCACGCCAATACCGATCCCCAGCAGGTCTGCCGTTGACAACCCTCTTTTCTTCAGCAGTTCATGCAGGACGCGGTCGGCTTCTCGCAAACATTTCTCCGGGCCGTTATCGATACGGAACGGTATTTCCACTTCTTCCAGAATACGCGCAGAGAAATCCCCCAATGCTATGCTGAGGTGCAGCGCACCCATGTCGACCGCCGCGACCAGGCCGTGGCTGGGATTAATCTCAAGCGCCACAGGCGGCCGTCCACTGGATGTGACGCGGCTCTCGGTTTCAAGAATGATTCCATTGGAAATCAGATCGTTGACGATCGTAGTAACTGCCGCCCTGGTTAACCCCATTTCCTCCGCCAGATCAGTGCGCGAAAGTCCCTTTGTGGCAAAACGAACCAGATCCACCGCAAGGTGTTTGTTAAAATTCCTTACATTGTGATTCGCAGGAAGCCAGTATGACGAGGACAAGGTAATCCTTCTCGGAGCGATTTTGAAAAACTAGCGCCCCAAGTGTAGCACAAATCCCTATATTTTCAAGTAATTTAACAAAGTGCTTGATAAAAGTTGTTCGGGTTAAAAAATTCGAGCCGGATCTGCATCCGGCCCGAATACCTTGAACAAACAAACGTTTAACGGATCGCTTCTTCGGTGGCGGCGTCGAAGATGTGGATGTTATCCATATCGAACGCGACAGAAGCCTGTTGACCCACGCGCAGCTTGGAGCGTGGATCGACGCGCGACACGAAGGTGTTCTTTCCGCTCACCAGGTAGAGGAAGATTTCGTTGCCCATCAACTCTGTTACATCCACTTTGACCGCAACCTTTTCGGCATCGATGTTGGGTGGAACGAAATCGGCATCGTGAATATTCTCCGGACGAATACCGAAGATCACATCCTTGCCCGCATGTGCCTCATATGGCTTGGCTTTGGATGCGGGCAGCGGCACCACAAAGTCGCCGGTATCGATGACCAGCTTGTCTCCATCCCTGCGCAGCTTGCCGGGGAAGAAGTTCATGGCAGGGGAGCCAATGAAGCCGGCCACGAACAGATTGTTTGGGTGGTCATACAGGTTCTGCGGTGTATCCAGCTGCTGCAGCACTCCCTTGTTGATCACTGCGATGCGGGTTGCCATGGTCATGGCTTCGATCTGATCGTGGGTCACATAGATGAACGTGGTCTGCAAACGCTGGTGGAGCTTGCTGATCTCGGCGCGCATCGCCACGCGCAGTTTCGCATCCAGGTTCGAAAGAGGTTCATCGAACAGGAACACTTTTGGCTCGCGCACGATCGCGCGTCCCACAGCCACACGCTGACGCTGACCGCCCGAGAGTTGGCGCGGCTTACGATCCAGATAGTCACGAATGCCGAGAATGTCGGCGGCTTCGCTCACGCGTCGCTTGATCTCCTCTTTAGGCACCTTGCGGAGCTTGAGACCAAAGGCCATGTTGTCATAGACAGAAAGATGCGGGTAAAGAGCGTACGATTGAAAGACCATGGCGATGTCTCGATCTTTAGGAGCGACATCGTTGACCACACGGTCACCGATTCGGATTTCCCCATCTGAGATTTCTTCGAGTCCGGCCAGGCAGCGAAGAGCAGTTGTCTTTCCGCAGCCCGAGGGACCCACCAGCACGAGAAACTCTTTATCGTCAACAGCAATGTTCAGATTGTTGACAGCAACCACGTCGCCATATTTTTTGACGACTTTGTCGAACGTTACACTAGCCATGGAACTTTCCTCCGTTTCGTGAGAGTATAGTGATTTCATTATACTCCCAACCGCCTGACATAAACAGAGATTGCCACCATTCGTTAGAGGATGTGCTCCGCTTCAACCCAAGCCGGAGCCTGGACTCGTTTCATTGAGGTATTCTCGCCTCAGCGGTTGACCAGCCAAACCCCCAGGATGATGATTCCGCCGCCCAGCAGCGACGCGAAGCTGATGGTTTCGCTCAACACAAAGAACGCAACGATCACTGTGACGAGCGGCTCGATATAAAGAAAAACTCCTGTTTCTGCTGCACCCAGCGTCTGAAGCGCATCATACCAGGCGATATAGGCCAGACCGGAACAAAAAATCCCCAGAAAGGCTAACCCCGCCCAGCCGCTGGCTGTTAAGTTTTGAATTTCAGAAACACTCTGGGTGGCGAAAAACAAAATGGACGTCAATAGCCATCCCAAGAGCATCACATAGAACATTATGAACGCTGCCGGATGTTTCTTCAAACCGCGGCGCGAAAGGACCGAGAACACAGTCCAATTGATCGCGCTGATCAGGACCAGAATATCGCCAGGCTTGCCAAAACTCCGCAGTGAAATGGCGCGCAGGTCTCCGTTATAGACGATCACCAGTACGCCGATGAACGCCAGCAGGATGCCGAGGATCTTGACCCAGCCAAGTTTCTCGCGCAGCACGAACCATCCCAAGATCGCCATGAACACTGGTGTCGTGGCCACGATCCATGCCGTGGTGCTGGCTGCGGAGGTTTGCAGCGCATTCGATTGCAGCCATTGATGGAAGGTAATCCCGAGGAAGCCGAGCAGTGCAAAATATGGCCATTCGCTGCTGTTCAACAAAGCGAATTGTTTGCGCGCTGTCACCGCGATGCCAAGGATGAACACGCCCATCGCAAATCGTAACCATACAATCGTGACCGGGGAAATATCTCGCAATACTACTTTGGTGGCTATAAATGATGCGCCCCAAACTGCCACTGCAAACAGGGCTTCAAGATACGGAAATAACTTTGAAGTGGGCATGCGAGAATCCTTCGGGACACAGATTGAATGTAACCTTTCCTATCATAGGCTGCCGGACTGTTTTCGTATACAAAACCTGTCTATCAGCCTGCAAACAAATGAAAAAACAGGCTCATCCAGGCAGCTGGCGGTGAATCACATGCTCCAAAATTAGGAGCGGGAGCAATGTGAATTATACGTTGTCCCTCAGAACCAAATGTCATGTTGCCAGGGGTAACAACCCTGTAACCCACTGTAACCAAATGCCTTCAAAATCCTGTAACACAAATTGATACATGGCGTCTAGAACTTATTTGTAGGCCTAAGCCATCGTGACAAGTGAATAGGGCGAGCAAGCCTGCCGACGTTGCTTGGAACACCAGTTCAGAGGAGAACATTGATGTTAGCAAGACAGCTCATCACTTTAGTTACGCGTTTGATTCTTTTGCTCGCTCTGCTAGGCTCTGTGTTCAGCGCAGGACTCATCCCGGATGCACGCGCGGCTGGAGACCGGAGCCTGGACTTGCTTTCCACGCCGATCCTGGACGATTTCAATCGTGCTGATGGTTCATTGGGAGCGAATTGGAACAGCGGCGGCGCCACAAACATCACATCCAATCAGGTGCTGTTGGACGATACCTATAATCAAAGCGTCAACTCCATCTGGAATTTGCAAAGCTTTGGGGTCGATCAGGAAGCGTTTCTGACGATCCAGGGGTTGAATGTTGCCGACTCGGGCACGTCGGTTTCCCTGATCCTCAAAAAACAACAAGCAGATGTTTCGAACGGTGACATGATCCTGGTGGTCTATCGTCATGCCCAATCGCACATTCAAGTGTATGTCGTCGAGGGCGGCTCCTTTGCGGATGCGAAGACCCCGCAATCGGTCTCCTTCGCGAACGGAGATCAGTTTGGAGTCGATATAGCCGGCAGCACGCTTCGTATCTATAAGAATGGGACGCAGATCCTGACCCAGGATGTCTCCTCTTATGACTTCGTCAACAGCTCGGGTTATATTGGGTTCCGCTATAACCTGGGTGGCACCGACACGGAAGTAGTCGATGACTTTGGGGGTGGCACGATGAGCACGCCCGCGACGCCGACACCTACAGATTTGGTGTCCCCAACACCGACATCCACCGGTTTGCCCACCTTTACGCCGACGTTTACTCCGTCGCCACTTCCCACCATCCCCGGCGGCTCTTCCTTCCCGTACACAAACGGCCTGGACGATTTCAATCGCGCAGATGGTTCAGTGGGAAGCAACTGGGCTGGGGCAACTGCTGGGCATGCCATTAGCTCGAACCAGGTACTTGTCGGCGCGGGCGGTAACATCTACTGGCAGCCAACCGCCTTCGGAGTGCATCAGGAAGCGTTCGTCACCCTGACTCACATCGACCCGACGACGCCTGAGATCAGCCTTATTCTCAAGAGTCAGAACAATGCCTCGAGTAATCCGGGACAGATCTCGGTGGCTTATAGTCCGGCTGCGCAGTCTGTACAAGTCTGGACTCATCAAAGCAGTACTGGCTGGCGGACGCATGGCGGCCCAGTCCCAGTGGGGTTTGCAGACGGCGATCAATTGGGCGCCAGAGCGCTCTCGGGCGGGCTGGTCGAAATTTTCAAGAACGGTTACCTGTTGGCCACGCGCAGCATAACAGATTGGGGATACTATTCTCAAGGCGGCTACATCGGGTTAGCGGCCTTTAGCCCCGGCGCCACGCGGTTAGACAATTTCGGTGGCGGCACGACCACATCTGTACCAAGTACGCCACCAGGCTGTACCGACCCGTTGACCTGCAACCCGGTCACGTCTATGCAAGCCCACTGGATTTGCAACACGCCGGGCTGCACAGCCGCCCCCTGGATTGGGACGGTCATCAATTGGCCCTCCTGGGCAGCATATGACAATAACGCCGCTGTCGGTGAATTCTCTCGCACGACCTACACGCCAGCCGGAGAGAGGCTGTATCCCTACATGGGACCCTGGGCAGATGGCTGCCGGGTCACCGCGGTTTCAGGCATAGTCTTGATCGTCGAATGGCAGCGCGGCAGCGGTGTGTGGCGTTCCACGTATCTGTCAGCGGGGGAGAGCCATACGATCGATCTGATCGGGGCGGAAGATAATGTTCTGCTCGAGTCACCTGATACCCCCGATGACTTCAGCGTCTCGTTGAGCAACTGTACGCCTCAGAATATTCATGGCACATCCACGCCGACTTCAATAGGAGTTCCCTCGGTCACGGCCTCAGCGACCAATACTCCCACCTCCATACCAACCAACTCGCCCACGGCAACATTCACCCCGAGCCAGACTTCAACGCTTACCTTTACTGCTACAGCTGCGAATACTTCAACCTACACACCGACCGCGACCAATACTGCGACGCGCACACCGACAGCAACCTTTACCCACACGCCAACGTCCACGAACACCGCAACCTTCACGCCGACGGCGACCAATACTGCAACGCGCACCCCAACCGCGACATTGACATCCACGTTCACACCCACCAGGACGCCAACCAATACATATACACCAACCTTTACAGCCACTTCGACGATGACTCGTACATCTACGCCGACGGATACGCCCGTCAGTGCAGCAAACCTGAAAGTTCAGCTCCGCTCGAGTGGCTCCGATGATACGCAACGGTCCGATTTTTACTATCGGGTGGTTAACACCGGGACGAGCCCGCGGTCGAATATTTCTGTGCGCGTGTACTTTACATTGGATGGCTCGCAGCCTGCTTTTAGGTATGTGCTCGAGAGGTGGTGGGATCAATCGAACGCCGCCACCGTTTCAGGGCCCGTGCAAGCGTCTGGATCGACCTATTACTTCACGGTCAATTATGGATCTGCCACATTGGCTGCCGGCTCTTCCTGGGAATTTCAAACTACGTTGCATCTCACGGATTGGGCTCTCAATTTCAGCGGCAGCAACGATTGGTGGCACAACACAGGAATTCTCCCTTCAACATACACCGACTGGACAAGGATCCCGGTCTATGTAAATGGGTCGCTGGTGTGGGGCAGCGTACCTGGTGGAACCGCGGTTCCCACGTTTACTCCCACCCGGACTCCGACACAGACTGCCACTGCGGCGCCGGTTAATAGAGTGACCGGCTTCACACTGGTCAATGCCGATACAGATGCAGACATTCGCACACTGACAAACGGTGAAACGATCAACCTTGCAACCCTGCCAACTCTCAACCTGAACATCCGCGCCAATACCAGCCCCGCCGCCGTTGGCAGCGTACGTTTTGACTACAATGGCGCGACCTCCTATCGTGTGGAAAACACAGTCCCGTACGCGTTGGCATCTGATAATGGATCTGGTAACTACAACCCCTGGACGCCATCGGTAGGACAGCATACTCTTTCTGCTACGACCTTCTCCGGAATCAATGCGACCGGCGCGGCTAGCGGCCCCTTGACGATCAGCTTCACCGTCATTAACACGCCGCCGACAGCGACGCGTACCCCAGCCGCGACGGCCACGCCAGCTTTTTCCTATCACCCCCTCTATCTTTCACTGGCCGACGGTCAGACGGTGGGAGGGGTTACAGCGGCCGATGAAGATATTCTGAAATTCGACGGTCAAACCTGGAGTATTTTCTTCGATGGATCCGATGTTGGCGCATCGTTTGTGGACGTGAAAGCATTCTCGATCCTGGATTCCAATTCGATCTTGATGTCGTTTAGCAGTTCTGTCACGTTGAACGGCATGTCCGTGACTCCTCAGGATGTGGTGCAGTTCGATGCCACTTCGCTGGGAAGCACCACTGCTGGAACCTTTAGCATGTACCTCGACGGCAGCGATGTAGGCTTGACCACCGCGGACGAAAGTATCGACTCGCTGGACCTGATAGCGGGTCCGTGGCTCTTGATCTCTACAACTGGCAGCGCGAGTGTGACGGGTGTTGCTGCAAGCGATGAAGATGTGCTTGCCTTCAGCCCGTCCTCGCTCGGCAGCTTCACCAGTGGAACCTGGTCGATCGGCTTTGATGGATCGGATGTCGGGCTGGGCGATACTGATAATGAAGACCTCGATGCACTGGATGTGGTCGGCGGCAACACCGTCTATCTTTCCACCGTTGGTGATTTTGCGGTGAGCGGAGTATCCGGGTCTGATGAGGATGTCTTCGTCTGTACTATTATCACAGCCGGCAACACCACGGCTTGCACGTACTCCTCAGCGTTATACTTCGATGGCAGTACCTGGGCGTTGTCTGCCAACGATATAGACGCCTTCCAACTGCTGGGTACAGGACCATAGAGCACACTGGATCGGCAATAGGAACTCGCGTAAAAGGTGACCGGCACGCAACGTGGCGGTCACCTTTTTGCGTTCTCAAGCAATACTCATACATTATTCGGCACGGGGTGCCGCACGCCTCTGGCATAAGTAAACGCGAAACTCGAATCTCAGCTTACAATTCAATGCAAGACGTTCACTGACTGATCTAACCGGCGGTAAAAGTTGTATACTTCTCACAGAAAGCTTTTACAGGTATGCCGAAGAAACCGTTCAATATTAACCGTGCAGTTAAACGGATCGAGAAATCTATTCAGCCATACAGGAAAGCGGCCATGTTCGAACTTGCCGAAGATGGATTCAACTCCACGTTCGAGCAGTTGGTGGCTTGCATGATCTCGATCCGCACGTATGACGAGGTAACGATCCCGATATCGCGGCGCTTGTTCGAGCGGGCACGCACTCCCGCGCAGATGAGTCAACTGTCGGCGGAGGAGATCGACGCGCTGATCGGTCGATCCACATTTCACGAGCGCAAGGCGGTCCAGATCCTTGAGCTGGCGCGGCGCGTGGAAGATGAATTCAACGGCGATCTGCCCTGTGATGAAGAGACTCTGCTCTCCTTCACAGGTGTGGGTCCCAAGTGTGCGCATCTGGTGATGGGTATCGCCTGTGCTGCGCCATTTATCAGCGTCGATATTCACGTTCACCGCGTGACGAATCGTTGGGGTTATGTAAAGACGTCCACTCCAGAAAAAACCATGCTTGCCCTGGAGGAAAAACTTCCACAGCGCTATTGGATCGATATCAATCGACTGCTTGTTCCCTTTGGAAAGCATGTTTGTACCGGAACGCTGCCTCATTGTTCCACATGCCCGGTGTTGGAGATGTGCCAGCAGGTCGACGTGAAGGCCCATCGATAGCATTAGTCTTACAGCCTTGCGACGGTTGTTGAGAATGCGTTTTGATGGCTACACCAAACCTTTGCAAGGATTTCATCTGAATAGAGGTAACCCATGAACCCAGATGACATCTCTTATGTTAGCAGCAGAATCGAACAATTGAAATCGGACTACCTGGTGGATATATTTGCAGATTGGGGGGAGGATGCAGGCAACTGGAAACCCGGCACCTGGGCCAAGGAAGAGTTGGATAAGCTATACGGCATCCTGACTTGTTTTGCAGATTGTATCGGTGGGCACGAGAATTTCAGAAAGTGGACCGGCGGCGTGACCGTCAAAAAAGCAGATATGGGAACGCATGGTGGGGAGGCGCTGCGGCACCAGGTGAGCCTTTCCACCAAGTATCCATTCTCGGCGTGGACGGTGGTGCATGAGTTCGCACATACATGGGATGCTCATTACCACTGGCGACTTTCACGCCTGCTGGAACGATATACAGGCGGTCATACGAGCAGGATCCATTCCTGGTTTGTGAAGCGCTGGGGACACCGCGATTGCAATGTGAACGGGTTTGAAAGGAAAGCCGGCCGCTGGGGACGCCTGCCCGGCTGCAACAGGGCGGGCTACTTCTATGGAGACAAACCCAGCGGCTCCGATTGGAACTTCAACCGGGTGGAAGACTTTGCAGAATGCGTTGCCATGTACGTAGGCTGGGAGCGAAACAATGACTTATCGGATCACGCCAAAAAAAGGATCGTCCATTATGAAATGCAAAACGGGGAAAAAGATGGCTTCGGCGTCGTCGACAACTGGGCAGACTATGCAAAATATTTCTATCCTGAACATGGAGATTACCAGAAGACCAAACGCTGGCAATTCATCGATGAGCTGGTGAAGGGGAAGATCGATATATGAGCTTGCTCGGCGCAGGTCTCGGCTCGGCGCAGGTTTTCAACCGAGCCGAATGGCCGACCGAAGGTCTTGTATAACTTGGGAGACCTGCGATCAGGTCCTCGTCGGGGTCTGCCCTTACAGGATGCTTCGCAAAGACCCACGACGAGCCATCGTGCATCACAAACAATCATAGAACGTCTGTGCAACAACGGGTATAATATCGTGCTGGAGGCTACAGATTCATGGAAATTACCTGGTACGGACATTCCTGTTTTCGACTCACCGAACGCAACTACGCCACGGTGGTGACGGATCCTTTTGACAGCAAGAAAGTCGGTTACGACGCGCTCAGACTCAAGTCTGATATTGTTACGGTCAGCCACGACGCTCCCGGGCACAGCAACACAGATGCAGTGAAGGGTGTGTCCCATATCATCAATGGCGCCGGCGAATTTGAGATCGGCGGGGTGTTTATCACCGGTGTGCAATCCGACAGCGGCTCGGGTAAGAAGAAAAGTAAGGAACCGTCTGCTCGCAACACCATTTATGTGTTCGACTATGATGGCATTACCGTTGCACATCTGGGTGATCTGAAACAGACACCCTCACAATCGGAAATCGAATCGCTTGGTACGGTTAATGTAGTGCTGGTGCCGGTCGGCGGTGGGAACGGGTTGAATGCCGCGAAGGCAGCCGAGGTGATCAGCCTGATCGAGCCCAACCTGGTGGTCCCGATGCACTATTCGACGCCGGCCGCAAAAGTATCACTCGATTCGTTGAACAAATTCATCAAGGAAATGGGACTCTCCAAGGCGGAGACCCAGGCATCGCTGAAGGTGACGCGCAGTGGCCTGCCCAATGAGACGCATGTCATCGTGCTGGATTATCAGAGCAGTTAAAAAGTATCGATAGGAAAAAATGGCCGTAAAAGTATTAATGACATGGGATATCGCCGGGGAGCGCGACCAGGAGTATTTCGAATTCATCATCGGTGAATTCATTCCTGGAGTGCAGCGCCTTGGTCTGCAGCCCGCGGAAGCATGGGCCACCATCTACGGCTCATACCCGCAGATCCAGGTTGGCTTGCTTGCCAACGATGCAGCACAGGCAAGGCAGGTTCTCGACTCGAGTGATTGGGGATTGCTGCAGGACAAACTCTTTGACTATGTAAAAAATTACTCCTGTAAAGTTGTTCCCGCCCGAGGCGGATTCCAATTTTAGACCTGAACCAGAAAAGCGATCACGGAGACACAATGTACCCACACGTGTCTCCGTGATTTTTATACCCTCCAATCACAAGGTACGCTTTCGGAACTACATGTTGTGATCGGGGTATGATATTTGAGATGCCCAGCACCCGCCTCTCTTCGAAGATCCTGAGCTGGTACCGTTTAAACAAACGGACCCTGCCGTGGCGCGACGCGCTGCCCGCCGACCCGTATGCTGTGTGGATTTCAGAGATCATGCTGCAGCAAACGCGCGTCGAGGCGGTGATCCCCTATTTCGAACGCTGGATGAAATTGTTTCCCACTGTCTCTGCCCTGGCAAAGGCTTCAGAGCAGCGCGTACTAAATGCCTGGGAAGGGCTTGGTTACTACAGCCGGGCGCGTAATTTACATACAGCCGCAAAGATTGTCGTAAAGGACTTCGGTGGTGAGCTGCCGCGCGATCTGGATGCCTTGCGCAAACTCCCCGGCATTGGACGATACACACTCGGCGCGATCTCTTCGATTGCGTTCGGCATGAATGTCGCCGCACTGGATGGAAACATCAAACGCGTTTACGCACGTATCTTCGATATCGCTGCGCCGGTCGATACACCGAAAGGTGAAGCATTGTTATGGGATATCGCCGAAAAACAATTGCCGAAGAAGGATGCCGGCGATTACAACCAGGCCCTCATGGATCTCGGCGCGACGATCTGTGTTCCAAAGAATCCGCGCTGTCTGATCTGCCCGGTCATGAAGCTGTGCAAGGCTCGTCAGAACGGGACGCAGAATCTGCGGCCGGTAAAATCTCCCAAGAACATTGTTCCACATCATATCCATACGGCTGGTGTGATTGCTGAGAATGGAAAGGTCCTGCTGGCGAAGCGTCCGTCAGAGGGGTTATTGGGCGGCATGTGGGAGTTCCCGAACGGACGCGTGATCCCCAAAGGAAACGCTGCCGGCGATCTGCTGGAGGGGTTGGCTGAGTCCTTGAAAACGGGATACAACCTCCGGCTTCGCGTGAACCGGCGTGCCTCTGCCGGGACCCAGTATCTTGGCAGGGTCGAGCACGCCTATTCCCATTTCAGCGTTTCGGTCCATGTCTTTCGATGTGAATTAGCTTCAGATGTGATCGGCGAAAACCTGAAATGGATTCCCATCCATAAGCTGGGCGATTATCCGATGGGCAAGATCGACCGGCAAATTGCATCGATGCTGCTGAAGTAGACTGCCGCAAGTTCCAGGGTTTGGAGTTGAACGAAAAAACAAACAGCCCGACCTCGCTGGTCGGGCTGTAATTTCTGCGTTGGCGTTGTATGCTCCACAGTTTTAGTACTGTTGTGGAACCTGTGACTTGCTCAGCGTGACCAGCACCATCGGCCGGCGTTTGGTCTCTTCATACAGATAGGATTTGACCGCGTTGGCGATGTCTTTCTCGCTATCGTAACCGCCGCCGTTGACCACATCCATAATACGCTTGCGCACTTCGGGAAGCAGTGCTTCTGCATCCTCCGGTGAGACAAAACCACGCGTAATGATCTCGGGTTCGTGTGACAGGCGTCCGTTCAACGTGTCGACACTGATGTCGATCAGGAAGATGCCGTTGCGGGCCAGCTTCTCGCGTTCGCGCATGATGTCGTAATCGATGTCGCCGATCGACTGTCCGTCGACGAAAACGTATCCGCCTGGAATTCGTTCGCCAAGCTTGATCTTGCCTCCGGAAAGTTCCACGATCTGTCCGTTCTCGACGACGATCACGTTCTCTTCGGGGATGCCCATTTCCACAGCAAGCTTTCCATGTTGTTTCAACTGGCGCAGTTCTCCGTGAATCGGGATGAAATATTTCGGCCGCACCATGTCGATCAGCAGTTTCTGTTCCTCCTGGCTGGCGTGACCCGACACATGGATCGGCGCCAGGGCGTCATAGATCACATTCGCGCCGCGCCGCAGCAAACGATTGATGGTCTTGCTGATCGTCTCTTCGTTGCCGGGGATGGGATGCGATGACAATACCACCGTGTCATTTGGCTTCAAATCGAACTGGCGGTTGGTGCCCGCCGAAAGGCGCCCGACGATGGAAGATGGCTCTCCCTGCGAGCCGGTACACATCAGCACTACTTTGTGATCCTGCATTTGCAGGGCCTGGTCGATCGGCACAAGCAGATCATCGGGAATATCCAGATAGCCCAGCTTGCGTGCGATCTTTACATTATCGACCATGCTCGGACCGGCCAGGGCCATCTTGCGACCGTGCTTGGCCGCGGCTTCTGCCACCTGCTGGATGCGCGAAATGAGCGACGCGAACGTTGCTACAATGACTCGCCCCGGCGCTTCGGTGAACACCTTATCGAACGCGGGACCGATCACCATTTCAGAGGGAGTCCAGCCGGGGCGCTCGGCGTTGGTTGAATCGGAGAGCAGCAGATCGACTCCGCGCCGCGAGAGTTCAGTCAGCTTGGCATAGTCGGTAGGCCAGCTATCGACGGGAGTGTGATCGAATTTGTAATCGCTCATGTGGACGACGAGACCGGCGGGCGTGGTGATTCCCAGCCCCACCGCGTCGGGGATCGAATGGCAGATGTGGAACAGTTCCACCTTAAAGGGGCCGATCTCGATCGTTGACCCCGCCTCCACTGTATTGAGCATGGCTTTGCTGGCGGCGTTGTTGCGAGTCAGTTTGACCTCGATCAGGCCCATGGTCAGGGGCGTTCCGTAGACGGGGGCCTGAATGTCGCTCAGCAGATGATGGATGGCCCCAATGTGATCTTCGTGACCATGCGTGATGACGATCCCCGCCACCTGGTGCGCTTTGCGGCGCAAATAGTCATAATCGGGAATGATGTAATCGATTCCCAGCATATCGTTGTGCGGGAACATGATGCCTGCATCGACCACCAGGATCTGGTTTTGGAATTCATAGGCAGTCATATTCTTGCCGACTTCCCCGAGCCCGCCCAGGGGAATAATTTTCAATTTTCCTTGCTTACCCATACGAGTATTTTTCCTCACTTATTAAAAAAGATATTTATCCGCCAACGGCGGTTAAGGTCTATAGTTTCGCTTCTCAAAACGTTCCAATGGTTTCCTCTTGCGACGGCCCAAGTTAGGTATTCCAACCCGCGGAAGGATGAGCATTAATAAAAAAGACCCACGCTGACTTGCTCGCGGGGGTGACGCCGTCTCTCACTCTTGCGATTGCTCGTACCTGGAGAATTTCCAGGTGTTCTCTAACAAACGGCGTCCTGACGCCGTGAAAGTCATATTCAACGTCAAGGAGTATAGCAGGGATAAAATGATTTGTAAAGCGGGGAACGGCACGCTTAACAGGAATTTAACACTCACAATTCTTGGTGTACAGGTACACAAGTAGGCATGTGGCTGTCTACCTGTTTAGCTGTCCATCTGCCTACTTTCTCCTTTTCCTCCGCCTCTCCATCATCAAATTGAACTCGATCTGTTTCTCCCGGATCTTTTTTTGCGCTTCCTGCTTCTTCTTTTCGTCCACCAGGGATGTCAGAAGTTGTCTCAACTCAGCGATTTCCTTGAGCAGTTGTATTTCGGGTGATGTCATTCCGGCATTTTTCAAGACCGACTGCGCCATACGCACGTCTTCGGGCATTTGGAAATATTCGTCGAGGTCGATCGGCTTGCCTTTGCCAGGCAGGTTATCAGACTCGCCGCGCTCCTGGGCTTCCCTGATCAATGCATCCACAATTTTGTCGAATGCCATCATTCCTCCTGGGCTGTTTCGGCTTCACGATTCGGGTTTCCGTACGCAGGGCGTTTGTCTCGTTGCACGGCTTCCCAATCCAGGCCTCGATAGGCCCGCAGCGTAAAAGCGATCTGCTCGTCGAATGCTGCCGGGCTGTGAGAGAAGATCAGCGGCTGAAGCTCCACATGCCAGGCATCGAGATGTTTTTGTGCCAACAAAGCATCCCTTTGCTGCGTCGTTTCCACATAAAAGATCACCACTCCACCCGCCTGACCGATGAAGTGGTCGTGAAAGATGGCCACCGGAAGTGACGGATCGCCAATAAAGCTGTTGAGAATTCGATTCGCTTCCGCTGCTGACATTCCCTCAGGTGCGAGGACGTACAGAAGAAAACAGCGCGGCTTTTGAATATGTTTGATCTGTGTGTTCATATCGATTCAGACTATGTGGTCTGACTTAATTTTACACAGGCAGCGGTTTTGCCAGTGATACAATCCGCTCAAGGATTCCACATGCATACATTACGATTACAGGCTCGTTATCGTTACATCATGGCATTTTTTACGCGCGCTGTAGCGAGTTTCATTTTCTGGGAATTGGTACTGCCGCGCCTCGGTTTGCGCGCCATCTCTCGTCGCACGCGTTCGAAGCGCTTTAAGCAGTTGGCGGTGCGTTTTCGTGCCATGGCGATCGGTATGGGTGGTGTGATGATCAAAGTCGGGCAGTTCCTTTCCTCGCGCCTCGACGTACTTCCGGTGGAAATTACCGAAGAACTCTCCGGTTTGCAGGATGAGGTCCCGGCGGCGGACTTCGACTCCATCCGCAAGCTGTCAGAGACCGAACTGGGCGCTCCTCTTGAGCAGCTTTTCGAACGCTTCGACCCGGACCCGTTGGCTGCCGCGTCACTCGGACAGGTCCACCGCGCCCGGCTGCGTGCCCACACGGCTAAAGAGTCGGGGTTTGCCGAGGTAGTGGTCAAGATCCAGCGTCCATTCATCGAGCAGCTTGTAGACGTGGATTTCTCCGCGCTGCATCGCGTGGCAAAGTGGTTGATGTACTACGAACCGATCCGCAAGCGGGTCAGTGTGCCTGCACTGATCGGGGAACTGGAGTCAACAGTTCGTAAAGAGATCGATTATCTGGCAGAAGCAGACAACGCCGAAACCTTTGCAAAGAATTTTGCCAGGCGAAAACGAGTCCATGTGCCGCGCCTGTTACGAAGCCTGACGACCATGCGTGTGCTGACTCTTGAAAACGTCTACGCGATCAAGATCACTGATTATGCCGCCATCACAGCTGCCGGCATCGAGCGCGGCGACGTCGCGAAAGCCCTGCTGGATATCTACCTCAAGCAAATCTTCGAAGACGGATTCTTCCATGCCGACCCGCATCCTGGGAATCTTTTTGTTACTCCGGTGCCGGCGACCAGGGAAAAGAAAGCCAGCTGGAAATTAACATTTGTTGATTTTGGGATGGTTGGTACTGTACCCGAGAATCTCAATGACGGACTGCGCGAATTGTTGATCGGTGTTGGCACCCGCGACGCAGCGCGGGTGGTGCAGTCGTTCAAGACGCTCAATGTGCTGCTGCCAGGTGCAGACATCAAGCTGATCGAACAGGCCGAAGCGCAGATGTTCGACCGGTTCTGGGGCATGTCGATGAACGAATTGCGCAGCGTGGACCATCGCGAGATGGCGCAATTTGCCATGCAATTCCGCGAACTGATGTATGAGATGCCCTTCCAGTTGCCGCACAACCTTTTGCTGCTGGGACGAACGGTTGCGATTCTGAGCGGCATGTGCACGGGTTTGAATCCGGACTTCAATATTTGGAACCAGCTTGTACCGTATGCTCGCAAAATGATCATCGATGAAGGTACGTCCAACCTGGACGTCTGGCTCGATGAGATCGGCGAATTGGTCAGGCAGCTGATCGTACTCCCTGCGCAGACCGGTCGAGTGTTGACGCGTATCGAGCGTGGTGAATTGAATGTAAATGTCCCACAGGTCAATCGCCAGATCTACCATCTCGAGAGTGCGGTCAATCGGCTTGTCGGTAGTATCGTCTTCGCTGCATTCCTGTTTGCCGGGGTGACGCTTTTTCAAAGCAGAGACTTCATCCCCGCGTATGTGACCTGGGGACTCTCAGGTCTGACCCTATTCTGGATGATGTTCCTTGCGCGTGGTCATTCCCCGTGGCGATAACCGCACCGCTTTCAAGGCTGTCTCCGGCGTTGGGTTGTAGAATAAAACCGCCGCCGAGGACGGCGGCGGAAGCGGTATTATGATTCGGTCAGACTGTTTCTTCTGCTTCTTCCTGCTTCTCATCCATTCGCTCGAGCGCCGAGTCGATCAGGCTGCGCCAGGCAAGCAGCATTTCGCGGCGGGCATTTTTTCGATGCTCGACGAACCCGGGCGGTAAAAATGCTTTCATGCTCTCACGCATTTCCTCGCGCGCCGCGCGCACATGCTGCCGCACTTCCTCGGGGATCTTATCCTCATATTGCTTTCGACGAGATGTTTTATCGTTCATTCATACCTCGCTTTCTCATCGTGATTATAATCCTTTTGTTTGGATAAACGGCGGACAGCTATCCACCCACAAAAGTATACCCATATACCCCATGCAAGAGATAAAAAGAATGCCGAAATCATTTGTCGCACAAAATCTGATCTCGGCAAGAGCAGCCAATTATGGATCGCCGACAAAACAAACATGAATATGCCGCCACCGATTCCCGAAATCTGCGGCAACACATCAGACTGTGATCGATTTCTTCTCCAAAGATAGAGCAGGACAACGATACCGGCCAAGCCAAGGATTAAGTCGATCCAATCAATCGTTTCCATATTGGCTTCGGTTATTTGAATGTATCAAGGCACATTTTCTTCATGGAGAGAATTCTTTCTAGTCCGGCATGTAGAGTCCGCCGGAGAATTCGAGCCAATCGGCGATTCGCTCCACGGCGGCGGGGATGTTGTTATCGGAAATATCCAATCTCAAACTCGGTAACATGGATTTCGCGATCAGCTCGCGCATCAGTTCCTGTTCTCGAACGAATAGATTCAAGTCATCGTATTGCGACGGGTTGCCTGACACTTTTAGCCTCTCGGCGCGTGCGGCTTCGAAGCTCTCTGGAGTGCGCGTGCAAAACACAATTCTGAAATTCAAGGGAAGCAGACGTTCCTCCAGCCAGCGAAAGTTGTACTCTTTCCCGAACGTTTGCTTCTGATATGCCTGTGTGGAGATGTGGAAGCGGTCTACGATCCACGAGTAGTATTTCTGAAGCTCGAACATACGCGCCCATGCAGCATACACTTCCATCGCCAGCGCTTCCTGTCCGAGATCGAAGTTGATCGGTCCCTTGCCCCACGGATAATTCGTAAACGTGCACCACTCGGCTGAGATCAGCGGAGAATGATAACGATACTTGCGCGGTCCCACCACACGTGGATGTTCATTCAGCTCAAACGCAATTTCGGTTTTGAACGTCAGGCGGGTACCTTCGAGGATAACTTTTGGGGTGAGTTTGTTTCCCATATATGCTTGTTTGTACACCAGTATAATCCAAGGTTCAGTTGACTATGCTCGCCAGCATATTAAGGCCGATTGTCTTTCAATGCCTGCGATGCTATACTTTCCTCGAAACTTTAGAGTTGAATGATGAAAGTAAGCCAAAAACATAAACTCCTACCAGGCAATCTGCCAACACCATTAAGTATTTTTGTTGGTCGAGAGCGCGAAATTCACGAAATAAAGCGCTCGCTCTCTGAGAACCGCATGGTTACGCTGACCGGCACAGGCGGCAGCGGAAAAACCAGGCTGGCGCTCCAGGTTGGGCATGAACTTCATGGGGATTTTGCTGATGGCGTCTGGTTCGTGGAAGTTGCTTCCCTGTCTGATCCCCAATTGATTCCGCAAGCGGTTGCTTCCGCATTATACGTCCGGGAGGTCGCCAGGCAACCGGTCCTGGATATGTTGATGGGCTATCTCGTCACTCGTGAAATGCTGCTGGTGATTGACAATTGTGAACATCTCGTTACTGCCTGTGCGCGATTTATTGAGACGCTTCTCCGCAAGTGTCCCACGCTTAGAATCCTTGCCACGAGCCGCGAAGTGTTGGGAATTACCGGCGAAGTCGCCTGGCTCGTACCTCCGCTTTCTTTGCCGGCGCAGCAACCCTGGAGGAATCCCCTCAGCGCACAGGATGCCCTGAGCAATTACCAGACATCCGAGTCTGTGCAGCTGTTCGTTGCCCGGGCGACATCCAGCTCACCCGAATTCCAATTGACCGAGGAGAATGCGGCATGGGTTGCCGAGATCTGCCGTCAACTGGATGGAATCCCACTTGCGATTGAACTGGCGGCTGCCCGCGTCCGGAGCCTCTCTGTTCAACAGATCGCCCAGCGACTCGACGACCGTTTCCATCTGTTGATAGGCGGTAGTCGCACCGCGCCGCCGCGGCAACAAACGCTGGCAAAAACGCTGGATTGGAGTTATGTATTACTTTCCGCGGCAGAGCAACAGGTATTGCAGCGGCTGGCCGTCTTTGCCGGTGGAGCAACTCTGGAGGCCGCAGAATCGGTCTGCCAGGGTGGAGTCGAATCGGCTGACGTGTTGGACACGCTATCTCACCTCGTGGATAAAAGCCTGGTCCTGGCCGACAAGCCGGAGCGTGGAGAGACCCGCTATCGTCTGCTTGAAACGATCCGACAGTATGCCTTCGAGAAGCTGCAGGCGGCCGGAGGGTCGGAAGAATCGCGCAACGATCATTTTGGTTATTTCCTGCGTTGGGCGGAGGCAGCGGAACCGCTCCTGCGCGATGTGCAGCAGCTTGAATGGCTGGAATCCTATGAAGCCGAACATGATAATCTGCGCGCTGCTCTGGAATGGAGTGCTGCTGATTCCAGGCGTGCCGGGGATGGTCTGCGGCTCGCAGTTGCCTGTGCTCACTTCTGGCGTTTGCGCGGCTATCTAAGTGAAGGCCGTGCGCATATCCTGACCGCTCTATCTCACGTGAAGGAAAATGAAAGAACCGAAACGCGTGCGCGTGCGTTGTTTTGGAGTGCTTCTCTGGCATACTTGCAGAGTGATTACCCTGCCACGCGCATATATGGCGAGGAGAGTCTGGCGCTATGGCGTGAACTTAAGAATGCTGGCGTCGGCCTGGCAAATACATTGGACCTGTTGGGTGAGCTGGCAACCGAGGAAGGCAACTATTCCACAGCGCCCGCATTTTTTGAGGAGGCGTTGAAGATATTTAGAGAGTTGAAAGATATCAAGGGCATCGGCGATATGTTAATGCAACTCGGCTGGGCCTACATGCGCATGGGAGAGTATGACAGCGCAACAATGCATATGAACGAGGCTCTGACGTTATTTCGTGAAGCTGGTCATGCATCCCTCTTTGGCTTCACGTTGTCAGGGTTGGGCGAGTTAGCCATCCGCCAGGGTCAGTTCGAGCGCGCAACTCAATTTTTGGAGGAGAGTCTGTCGATCCGCCGGCAGCATGGCCACCGCTGGGGGATGGGCGCATCTTTGGGGTCACTGGGCTGGGTCGCCTTGCTTCAACACGATTACGCGACTATGCGTGCCTGGCTCAGTGAGAGCCTTTCGATCCGAACCGAGATCGGTGATAGAGGTGGTACGGCCTGGTGTCTTGAAAAACTGGCCGAAGCGATGTATGAACAAGGCCGATTTGTAGAAGCTTCACAGATATTCGGACACGCAAATGCATTGCGGGCACCGATTGGATCTGTGATCGACCCGGTTGACCAGCCGAATTACGCTCGCATCCTATCTGGACTTCAATCTGCTCTCGGCACAGACGCGTTCGCGGCGGCCTGGGCGGAAGGTGCATCCATGCAGCTTGCCGATGTGATCCAACTCGCGCTAGTGGAACCACCGCATTCCTCAATGTCCACAAACAAGGAAAAATTTGGTGGCCTGACCGCGCGCGAGCGGGAGGTTGCTGTGTTAATCGCACAGGGCAAATCTAATCGCGAGATCGCAGAAGTAATGACGGTTGGTGTCAAAACGATCGAAACATACGTTACGCGTATTCTAAACAAATTGGGCTTTGATTCGCGCGTTCAGATCGCAACGTGGGCGATTGAAAAGAGATTAAGATAGCTTTCTCGCGGCTTAGCTCCGAGGAGAGTATCTATTGATTTGTAGGGGTGTATTGTAGAGTTTTCCCCGACGACAACCCATGTCATTTCTTATATAGTGGGCGCACGTTTGACGCGTCTTTCTATTCTATGCTCTAGCCGCCGTCCTCGGCGGCGGGAACGCCGTCTAGAGCGCAATTGCTACAGGAGAGAAAAACTATGGCACGTTATCTTGTTGAACGCACCTTTCCCGATGGGCTGGCAATCCCTGTGACGGATGAAGGAGCCCAAGTCTGCCTGACAGTTGTGGGCAATAACTCGAAAGATGGAGTGACCTGGGTCCATTCCTACGTCACACCTGATAAGAAGAAGACCTTCTGTATCTACGACGCGCCCTCGCCGGAGGCGATCCGCACGGCGGCCAAGCGCAACAACTTGCCGGTCGATGCCATCACGCCCGTGAGCGTGCTGGATCCATATTTTTATCAGTAAGGAGTACAAATGAAACGCAAAACTTTAATGGTATTTGGGCTCATGATCGTGCTGATGCTCGCCCTGGTGACTGTTGTGCAGGCTGCCGGACAAAGCGATCTGGCGCGGGTCCGAAAGGCAACTGCACAATTTCAGCAGCCCGCCGCGGCACAGGCCGCCGGCTATGATCTCGTGCCGGGGCTGGATCATTGTTTCGACAATCCTGGCGTGGGCGGGATGGGATTCCACTACATCAATACAGCTATTCTTGACACCACAGTTGACCTTCTCCAGCCCGAAGCGATGGTATATGCCCCTACTCGCAAAGGACTTCAGTTGGGCGCCGTGGAATACATCGTTCCTGCCGAGGCATGGGATGCCGCCGGAAATACGCAGCCGCCGATGCTGATGGGGCAAAACTTCCACTTGAACGAAGCGCTGGGTGTGTACGTATTGCATGCCTGGGTCTGGAAAACGAACCCTGCCGGCGTGTTTGAGGATTGGAATCCAAACGTGCGTTGTCCGTAACGAAACCCGAAGGTATGAAAGAGAGGCGGACTCAAACGCAGATGAGTCCGCCTCTGGTGTAATTGTATTATGCCGTTCATCCTGCTATACTTTGCCACATTACTGGTAAAGGATGGCGATGCTCGAAGTCCGATTGCTTGGAACGTTTGAAGTCAAGGACAAAAAGGGGCCGATCAACATTGCCTCGCGTCCGGCCCAATCTCTATTTGCATTTTTGATCCTGAACGCCGGCACCACACAACGCCGCGAAAAACTGGCGGGAATGTTATGGCCTGACTCCCTCGAAGAAACAGCACGCGACAACCTGCGCCATGCTCTGTGGCGGATCAAAAAGGCGCTTTCCTCCAGGCCGACAGTTGAATATTTGCTGACGGACGATCTTTCCATCACCTTCGATGCCTCTGCGGAATACCGGCTGGATGCTGCCGCCGTGGAGCAGGTGAGTGAAACTGCATCTGCCGATGAACTGATGGCAGTTCTTTCAGAATATCAGGGTGAGTTGTTACCAGGATTCTACGATGAGTGGGTGGTATCAGAGCGCGAGCATCTTGCTTCCATGTTTGAACATCATATGGCGCGCTTGATGTCTTTGCTGGAAAAAGAAAATCGCTGGCTCGATCTGTTGGATTCGGCTGAGCGCTGGATCAAGCTCGGCCAAAAGCCCGAACCGGCGTATCGCGCCTTGCTGTCCGCGCACGCGGCAAAAGGGGATATGTCCAAGGTCGCCGCGACGTATGAGCGTTGTGTCAGGTCTTTGAAAGAGTTTGGCGTGGAACCATCCGAACAGACGAAAGAGTTGTACGAAAATCTCAAATCTGGCAAAGAGACTCGGAAGGCTGGTTCGACCCCGATCAGTCCTGTTCCAAAAGCGGCTCCTTCAAACATCCCGGTTCCGCTCACCAGTTTTATTGGCAGGGAAAAGGAATTGAAGGAGATTGCAAAGTTATTATCAACTTCCCGCCTGCTCACCTTAACGGGCTCAGGCGGCGTGGGCAAGACCCGTTTAGCTATTTATACGGCAAACGACTCAAGCAGGAAATTTAAAAATGGTGTGTTCTGGGTAAGTTTGGTTGGTTTGTCAGACGGGATCTTGATTCCGCAAGAGATTGCTCAATCCCTCAATCTGCGCGAATTCTCGAATGTGCCATTGATGGAAGCGCTACAAAACCACCTCCAATCGAAAGAGGTTTTGCTCGTGATCGATAACTGCGAGCATTTGATTAAACATTGCGCGCAATATACCGAGCAGTTATTAGCCTCATGCCCCAAACTGAAGATACTGGCAACGAGCATCGAGGCCCTGGGCCTTTTCAACGAGACGATCTGGCAGGTTCCTTCCCTGCCATTGCCTGAAGCGCGGGAATCGCTTTCGCTCAAAGAAATTCGGGAATTTGCGAGCATTAAATTATTTGATGAACGCGCCAGCATTGCCAAATCAGGCTTTGCATTGGATGAAAAAAACGCCACCTCCGTCGCTCAAATCTGCCACCGTCTCGACGGCATTCCTTTGGCAATTGAGTTGGCCGCCTCGCGGATAAAAATGTTGTCTGTGGAGGAGATTGCTGCGCGGCTCGATGACCGATTCTCCCTACTCACGTCTGGCAGCCGCACAGCCATTCCGCGTCATCAAACGTTGCGCGCGACGATCGACTGGAGTCACGATTTGCTTACCGAGCCAGAACGAATTTTGCTTCGCAGGCTGGCAGTCTTCGCAGGGGGGTTCACGCTTGAAGCCGCGGAATCAGTTTGCAGTCAGGGAATGAAGCGAAGCGATATCCTTGATTTACTTGGCAGGCTGGTGGATAAATCGCTTGTCATTGTGGAGGAAGTTTCCAAGACGAAAGAAACACGCTATCGTTTGTTGGAAACGATCCGCCTCTACGCGCTTGAAAAGTTGACGGGGACAGACGAAGCGCGAGCGATTCGTGACAAGCATTTGGAATTCTATTTGGAATTGGCTGAAAAATCAGAACCATATATTTTCAGTAGCAAATCTGTTGAATGGGTGAGTCGGCTTGACAAGGAACTCGATAATATTCGAGCGGCCATGGATTGGTCTACGAATAGTGGCAAAGCAACATCAGCGCTACAGATGGCAGGCTCTCTTGTGTATTTCTGGTGGGCGCACGCCCTGCTTCCCTCCGAGTGGTATGATCGCGTCCAGCAGGCGCTTTCACGCCCCGAAGGCAGGGAACGGAGTTTGGCGCGTGCAAAAGCGCTTAATGGTATTGGATTCATCTTTTGGCTGGAAGTGGACCTTGCCGATCCACGCGCAGAGCTTGAAGAAGCACTTAGTATTGGCAGGGAGTTGGAAGATCGCTGGAATGTCGAGATGGCTCTCCGTAACCTGGGATTGCTTGAATTGATTCAAAATAATTTGCCGGAGGCCCGCAGGCTCCTTGAGCAAAGTCTGGAAATATGGAAAGAAATGAACGCTGGCGATAATCTGGAATATGCCCGCACGCTTTCATTTCTGGGGGATGTCGCCCTGAGTTGTAACGAAATGCAGAAGTCTCGTTCACTATATGATGAAGCAGTTGTAGTTTTGAAGGCACCGGAAGTGGGTGATATCAATTTTCTGGGATATCCGACCCGCCGCTTAGGGGAGGTAGCCTGGCGCGAAGGACGCTATACGGAAGCAAGCGCTTATTGTAAAGAAAGCCTGAGACTTAATTATGAAGTCAGTGATCCGCGCGGTGTGATTTGCAGTGTGTCTGGCTTCGCGGCGATCGCAGCAGCACAGGGGAAGTTTGAGCGAGCGGCACAGCTCATGGGAGCAGTGGAAACCCAGCTTGCTTTGTTCAACGTTCGACTCTTATATATGGACAAGAGGGAATATGACCGTAATCTTGGTCTCGTGCGTGCAAAACTGGATGAGAAGACTCTCGCCCAGTTTTGGGAGAGAGGTAAGAAGATGTCCTTTGAGGATGCACTAGCCTTCGCGATGGAGGATGCATAACGAAAATCCGATCCTGGTTTGCCCTCTCGTTTGTCTCATGGTGGGATTTTTGCAGCTTAACCTTTTTCTATACACATGCCAAAATACACGCGGAAAACACGCTTGCAAACACAGTGAGGGATGGGGGCTGGCTAGACTATGGTCATAGATTGGCAATCAAACCTTACCCTTGCCAACAGGAGACCAAGATGTTTACCAGCCAAATGTCCAAGTTCTTTATCGTCCTGCTTGTCCTTGCAGTCGCGCTCGTGTCCGCCAGTTTTATTGGCCGTTCGACTCCCCCTGCAGCAGATTTTTCGTATGACAGCGTGGAACAAGTGCGTGTATCCCGATCCTTCGCCTCTGCGCCCGATCTTTCGAGCGACGAACAGATCGAACATCTTCGTCTGCAGCGAGCGGTTGGCTTGTCCGCTCGTGATGCGAGCTACACCCAGATTGAGCAGGTGCGCCTTGCACGCGGACTCACTGCAGATCGTTCCTACGACAACATCGAAATGATCCGTCTTATGCGATAGCAGCCCAATTGTGCAAGATGCGTGCTCACCCTGGCTTTCTCCTCCGTGGGCACACGTCAGACTGCATCAGTGATGGCCTGATGCAGTCTCTTTTTGTATGGGATTCCTCAATTCTCAAGCGCATATGTGATTGCCTGTTCCAGGGTCAGCGCGTGCCCTTCATCCCAGAGTATTCCAAATCGCGCGCCGAGCTCCGTTCGCAGAGTTGCCAGTTTGCTTTCATACTCAGCGTGATCCGCCGGATCGATCATCGACCCGATCGAAATGCGTAAAGCGGCCGCGGCCCCCAGCAAGCATACTGCTTTCTCCGACTGCCCATGTGCCATGGCAATCTCAGCCAGGCGTTCGAGACACCATGCGCTACCGCCCTTATCGCCGATCTCCAGCCGGACCTTCAGGCTTTCCCCCAGTCGCTCTCGTGCTTGCTCCCAATCGTGCTTGTGTATCGCGACCCACCCAAGCGTACCCAGGGATACGCCGACACCCCATTTGTTCCCCAATTGCATCCGTAGCGCGAGGCTCTCTTCCAGCAGTTGTGTGGCTCTTGCATAATCGCCCTGACGCAACGCCACCTCCCCCAGACCGGAGAGTTCAAAACCGATGCTTCTTGTATCTCCCAATTCCCTGGAGATGGATAAAGCTTCCTCCAGCCTTGCCTTTGCCAGCTCATAATCGCCGGGACGCAGGGCCGTCCAACCTAAACTGATCAGTGACCGCGCCATACCATGATGGTCATCGAGAACACGCCAGATCTCCAGTGACTCCTGCAAATAGTCTGAGGCTGTCTTGTAATCACCTGCCTCGGTGGCGGCGTTACCAAGTTTGATCAATGCCGATGCAACGCCTTGTTGATCTCCGACGGTGCGGCATATTTCCAAACTTTCTTCGGCAAATGAAATCGTGGCCGGGTAGTCGCTTTGTCGATAAGCAAGTTCGGCGGCTCTGGCCAGGAGTTGGGCGCGTGCCAGGGTCTGTCCCTTTGATGCTTCGGTGGCAAGGATTGCCGACAACCACTCGCGTCCCTCGCTAAAGTAGCCGCGTACTTCCCAGAATAAAGCGAGAGCACTCCCCAGGCGCAGGCAAATCTCCGATGCGCTGTTGGCTGCCATGCTCCAGTGGAGAGCAGCACGCAGGTTATCATGCTCCTGTTCCATGCGGTTGACCCATTCCAGTTGTTCGGCGCTCTCCAATTTTGTCTGCGCTTGTTCGGCGAGCAATAAATAGAATGTTGCATGCCAACGCTGAATGCTTTCCTGTTCTCCGCTGGCAGACAGTTGTTCCTGCCCAAATTCACGCAGCATTTCCAGCATAAAGAAGCGCGGTTCGCCGCGCGTATCGTCGATCTCGCGCAGCAAACTTTTGTCGAGCAGAGACCCCAACTCGCTCAGGATCGAGATCCGTTCGAGTGGATCCTCGGCGAGCGCCTCGACGGCATCGATCATGCAGCCGCCCCTAAAAACGGACATGCGCCGGAAGAGGTTCTGTTCGGGTTCGCTGAGAAGATCGTAACTCCATGCGATCGCATTGCGCAGGGTTTGCTGGCGCGCCGGCAGGTCACGACCGCCGCCTGACAAAAATTCCAAACGATTTTGCAGCCGGTCCAGCATGGCGCGTGGACTAAAAAGCTTGATGCGCGCGGCTGCCAACTCGATCGCCAGGGGTAGACCTTCAAGGCGGTGACAGATCTCGGCAACAGCCGCGGCTGTTTCGTGGGTGAGGAGAAAATCCGGCTTGACTGCCTTGGCCCGCTGAACGAAGAGTTCAACAGCAGCAAATCGTACAAGCGAGTCATCTGAAGGAAGTTGTGTGAGATTGGGCAACGGCAGAGGCGGCACGGGATACTCGTATTCACCGCTGATGCGTAACGCTTCGCGGCTGGTGATCAGGATTTTCAGTTCGTTGCATGTGGCCAACAGTTGTGCTATCAGTGGCGCTGCGGCGATCACGTGCTCGAAGTTGTCCAATACCAGCAGCAGAGACTTGTTCCGCAAATAATCCTGCAGGCTCTCCGCAATAGACCGGCCCGCTGTCTCTTTGATCCCCAATGGTTGAGAGATCGTCGAAGCGACAAACTTCGCATCCGTAATGGGCGCCAACGCAACAAAGAATACGCCGTTGCGAAACTCCTCGATCATCTCACTGGCGGCCTGAACTGCAAGGCGCGTCTTGCCGCTGCCGCCCGGACCGGTCAGCGTTAACAACCGCGTATTCTTCGAAAGCTCCTGTAATTCTCGCAACTCCTGTTGTCGTCCAATAAAGCTGGTCAGTTGAACTGGCAAATTGTTCAACAGCGCGTCAAGGGATTTGATCGGAGGAAAATCTGTCGGCAGTCCCTGTATCATCAGTTGGTATAAGTGCTTGGGTTGGCGCAGATCCTTCAGGCGATGTTCCCCCAGATCTCGTAAACCTACTCCCACTGGCAACTCCTCGTGAACCAGGTCGTGAATGGTCTGTGAAAGCAGCACCTGACCACCATGGGCCGCCGCGGCAATCCGTGCAGCCCGATGCACATCGATGCCCACATAGCCAAGCTCGCTGACCTGCGGCTGGCCGGTATGTAACCCCATGCGCACACGTACATTGACACCATTCGTCCAGGAATGAGCCACCAGCGCTTTTTGCGCCTGCACGACCGCGTGCAAAGCATCGATGGCGCTGGAGAACGCGACGAAGAACGAATCACCCTCCGTGCCACGGATGTTCCCGTTGTTTCGATCGAAGATCTCACGCAGAAGTTGATTGTGATCCGCGAGCAGGGACGCGTACTCATCACCCAACTCTTGTAGCAGCCGAGTGGAGCCTTCAATATCGGTAAAGAGAAACGTAACTGTCCCAGAAGGAAGATTGTTCATGAATCCAATAATGTATAAATGTCGACAAATCCGGTGATTATTAAATTCGTAATTTCTTGCGGTGAGTGAGAACAAAGTGTATCATATCGAACTCATTCTCAAGATTATGTCGTTGTGAGGAGAAGGCGTTGATCGAGTAGCCCCGTGCAATTTGGGCGTATCGAGACCAGGCGACTAACGCTCCCACTAAGTGAGATTTGCGTATCGAGAATACTTAATCCGGTTAAGAGGAGATTGCTTCGTCCGGAAGAGCACCCTCCTCGCAACGACAGGTCTATCTTGTGTTCAGGCAATCACAAAATTGACATCCTTCCTGCTCTCATGTAAACTCCCTGCATGGACATCGACCTCGACCTTTACCGTCATGAATTGCGCGTTTCGACAAATCCGCTGGTCCACAGGACGGCTTCGCTTGTGAGACTTTCGGCGATCGACATTTCGCCCGATCATCCCCAGCGGACGTTTGTTTTCATCCACGGCTTCGGGGGGCAGGCTCAACAGTGGCATTATCAGCTTCAGAATTTCGTATTGGAAAACCGTGTCATTGCGCTCGACATGCGCGGCCATGGACTCTCCGACCGGCCGTCCGCCGGTTACGATGTGAAGCAGGCTGTATGTGATATCGAAGATGCACTGACACTTCTCAAAGTAAAAGGGAAGTTTGTACTGGTGGGACATTCCTTCGGCGGCGCCTGGGTGACGGAGTATGCACTGAAAAATCCCGATCGGGTCGAGAGATTGATCCTGATCGCGACCGCCGGTGAATTTACGTTAGCGCCTCTATTCAAACTGGGATTAAGTTTGCCCAACTGGCTGCTGCGCATCATCGGTCCGTTTACACGTTCCTGGCTGGCGGCTCCGGCTGCGGTGTTGAAGAAGATTTATAACGAGAGCATGTCCACATGGGTGGGCTGGGACCGGTTCAGGCAGCTCAAGGTGCCTACGCTCGTGATCCGCGGCAATCGTGATCTTGTCTTTCAAAAGCCTTTGTTCGCCAAGGTAACGGAATCGATTCCCGGGGCGCAGGATGCCGATATAGGGGTATCTGGCCATATGGTGATGCTCGAACGGCGGGAGGCGGTGAATCGCTCGATCGAGAGATTCCTCGAGGGCGAAGGTCAACGCGCTTCATGGCGCGAAACCTCCAGCGAATCTCCAAAGAAAACGTACGGACGCGACCCGCTCCGAAAGTCGCGCAACTGGCTGGCCTATTACGATCAGGGTGTGCCCTATACGGTGGGCATCCCAAACATCCCGGTGCATCACTTGCTGCGATCCTCGGTGCGGAGATTCCCGACTCGACCCGCTTTATATTTTGAAGGTGCATCATTTACCTATCGTGGATTGAACCGGGAGGTGAACCGCTTTGCGAATGCACTGCTCGCGCTAGGGGTAGGGAAGGGCGCGCGCATTGCGCTGCTGCTGCCGAACATCCCGCAAATGGTGATCGCGTTCTATGGGACGATGAAAGCCGGGATGACGGCTGTCTTCGTGCCGCCGGTGATCGAACCCGACGAAGTGGTGCGGCAGGTGAAGGATTCAGATGCAAGTGTGCTGGTCACGCTTTCGCTGTGGGCGGGGCTGGCAAAACAGATCCAGAATGGGGCGGGCGTGCCGCATGTTCTGCTGACAGACCCGGGCGATTATTTATCGCTTCCCAAATTTCTGATCTCACACTGGCGCAACCGATCCTTTAAGCTGGATAACTCCCTGGAATGGCGCGATTTTCTTTCTGAGCGCAGCAACAAGTCTCCGGGTGTGGACGTGACCCCTGACGATCTTGCAGTTATCATTTACACCGGGGGCACCACCGCACAATCGAAGGGTGTGATGCTGTCACACCGCAACCTTGTAGCCAACGCCTTGCAGACGCGTCACTGGCTGCCAGACGCGCTGGAAGGCAGGGAACGATTTCTGTGCGTCGTGCCGTTCTTTCACAGCTATGGTTTGACTACTTCATTGAATGTCCCTGTTTCGGTGGGCGCGGCCATGATCCTCAAGCCGCAGTTCCAAATTCTGGATGTCTTGAAGACGATCCGAAGATACAAGCCGACCATTTTCCCGGGTTCGCCCAGTATGTATGTCGCCATCAATAACTTCCGCGGCGTGCGCAAGTATGGGATCAAATCGATCAAAGCCTGTATCAGTGGCTCTGCACCCTTGCCAGTGGAGGTGCAGGAGTCGTTCGAGAAGCTGACCAAAGGCCATCTCGTGGAAGGCTATGGACTTACCGAAGCCTCACCGGTCACACATGCCAATCCGCTCGGTGAGCATCGCAAGATTGGCACGATCGGGATTCCACTGCCGTCCACCGAAGCGAAAATCGTTGACCTCAAACGGCGAACAAAGGAAGTCAAAGTTGGGCAGATCGGTGAACTTGCCGTTCGCGGTCCGCAGGTGATGATGGGATATTGGAAGGACACGCAAGCGACCAAAGAAGTTCTCACCGAGGATGGCTGGCTGCTCACGGGTGACATCGCACAGATGGATGATGAAAGCTACTTTAGAATCGTGGCGCGCAAAGCCGATATGTGGTACCCTGCCAGGCCGGCCATCCCGGCCTTCCCGCGCGATGTGGAGGAAGTGATCTACGAAATTCCGCAGATCAAGGAAGTGGCAGTGGTTGGCATTGCGGGTCATCCGTTCGCCTTCGTGATCACGAGCGGAGCAGGCGGAGAGAAGCCCACACCAGACGCCATCATCTCCTACTGCAAGCGCCGCCTGCCGCCGCATCTCGTGCCGCGCTTTGTGATCTTTATGGATGATTTCCCGCGCACCTTTATCGGAAAGGTGCTGCGTAGAGAATTAGCAAAACGGTATGAGTCTCACACTCAAAATTAGCCTTGCGAAGGTTTAAGAACCTTCGCAAGGTCCGACAGGCGTTTGTAAAGAACTTTGAAGAGAGCTATTCTTATAATGATCAGAACTATAAGTATGACACGTGAAACTGATTTTGCCATTCCCACGACTACAAATTTTATTCAGACAGGCGAAGGCCGGCCTGTCGTCTTGATCCACGGCATTGCCGCGTCGCTGCATGATTGGGATGACCTGATCCCTGCGCTTTCCCAGCGCGGCTACTCATGTTACGCGCTCGACCTGCTGGGTCATGGCGACAGCCCGAAAATCGATTCGCGCGCCTACCAGATGGATTGGCTGCTCGATCATTTTTCAGCATGGATGCGATCGCTGCGCCTGACAGAGCCGGCCATTTTGATCGGGCACTCACTCGGCGGGTACATCGCACTGGATTATGCGCGACGCGTCTCTGCCTGGACCCGCGGACTGGTCCTGATCAATCCATTTTATTCTCTCTCACAGCTGCCCCCGCTCCTGCGGCGGACCTACCGCCGTCCGCACTTGAGCAGCTACCTTGTCGGCAAGACGCCGCGCTGGCTGTTCCGTTTCATTGTCGATATGACCAGCGTGGCCATGGGACACAGCACCGGCGCGCTGCATTCCCTGCCCGAACGGATCCGTGCCCAGACCGCCCTCGATTACACGCGCACCGCACCGGGCGTCTATGGTGTGATCAACAACGAGATCGATTTCAACGGCCATCTTCATCACATTTCGATGCCATCGCTGGTGGTCTGGGGCGACCGCGATCAAACACTTGCTCCTTCGTCGTTCGACAAGCTTGTGAATCAAATGCCCCGCGCCACAGGAAAATCACTGCGCGCAGGGCATGTACCTCATCAATCGAATGCGGAGGAGTTCAACCCACTCGTACTTGATTTTCTTTCGAACCTCCCATAATCGACAATTTGCTAAACATCGCGCTTCCGTCATTGCGAGCGAAGCGAAGCAATCTTACATAATATTTCTTCCTTACATACCGAAACTAAGATTGCTTCGTCGGGTGGAGCCCTCCTCGCAATGACGGAGTGTATTGATAGGCGAGTTCTAGTGGCTTATCCATGGTGGCACAGGTTTCACGAAATAGAATGCGCTAATTAACGCTTCGACTTCTGTTGAAGCTTCCTGGCCTGGCTGATCAGGTTATCTGCGCTTTGCTGGACTCGTTTTGAGATACCCAAAATATTCTGCAGCTCCTGCGTAGTGAGACGTGCAAATTGTTCATAGGTATTGACCCCGGCCGTATTCAATTTCTTTTCCATCACCGGCCCGATGCCTTTGATCTTTTTCAGATCATCGCTCGTAGAGGTGGAGTCCCGGCGCGCAGGACTGGCAGTTGCGGCCGGTGCAGGGCGCTGATCGGGTTGGGGAGGAGGGCTGGTACGCTGTACTGATTTTCTCTCAGGAGATTTCGCTCCTTCCAGGCGTTGCATTCGATCTCGCAACTGCATATTTTCTTTTGCAATCATTCTGAGATTGTCGCGTGTGTAAATTTCGTCTATGATCCATTTCAAATACACACCGAAGAACACACCCAGAATAAATACTTTTATTGCTCTCATTCCATGTTTCCTTTCCTTAATATGATCGTGATGACTTTTAGACCTTTACAAATGAATCAACCAATATATTTCTGCCACAGCGACACAGAGACTCTGAGCAAATCAATTAAAAAACTCGGCGACTCTGTGGCTCTGTGGCTAAGGCCTTTTTCATCACTTATAACGATAAACTCTCATCGATGACATCGTATCACATCATGATTTGAAAATCATCTAGAAACTTTAAGGTTAATCCCCCGCCTGTCCTCTTGTATTGACTTGCCCAGTATGCTAAAATCTCAATCGAAATAACCATATGTACGGGGATGCAGCGCTTCCACGCCCACAGATGGCGGCTACAAATGTTCTACAATGGAGTGGTATTTAAACTATGCGGTGCCCCTACTGCCAGCATCACGACTCTAAAGTGCTCGATACATCTCACGATAGTCATGGTGGGATTCGCCGTCGCCGCGAATGCTTCAAATGCGGACAGCGCTTTAGCACCTACGAACGACCGATCCTGGCAACTCCGCTGATCGTGAAGCAGGATGGTACCCGCGAAGAGTTTGACCGCGAAAAGCTTGCCCGCGGCATCCGCATTTCGTGCGCCAAACGTCCGGTCTCGGCGGCCGATATCGAGCGCCTGATCGGGCAAGTGGAGTCGCAGCTCCAGAAATTAGGCAAATCAGAAGTGTCGTCACGTGTTGTTGGAGATCTGGCAATTGACGGTTTGAAAGAAATGGATCAGATTGCATATATCCGTTACGCGATTGTATATCTTGGCCTGGATGACCTGCGGGCCATCCGCAAAGAAATAGATCATTTGCTTGAGAGCTAACTAACTGACAGTGACCTTCGCCCCAAAAGGGTGGAATGTCGCTGTTAGTTTTATTTTGTCTATATGACCTCCGCGCTGAGCGGAGCGAGCCGCTGGGCGAGTGTAGTCGAAGCGTGTGCGCCTGGAAACACAAGATTTCCATCCAGCCTGTCCTTCGACTGCGTTCGTCGCTACGAGCGCCTCACTCCGCTCAGGACGGAAATAACTCAGAGGAGAGTGTTTTATGGCAAGTAAAGTGGTCGTCCCATCGGAACAGGTGAAAAATGGGTTGCTTCCCACGCCTCCCATGCCCAAGGGGTTGCCGAAAGCGAATCTAACCGAGAATGCCCGGCAGGTGCTGATGAAGCGCTATGTGCGCCGCGGCGACGATGGCAAGCCCGCCGAAACGGTCGAGGAGATGTTTTGGCGCGTGGCGTATCATGTGGCAAAAGTGGAAGAACAGTGGGACGCTGACGCGGATGTGCAGAAGCGCACCGTCGAATATTATCAGTTGTTGTCGAGCAAGAAATTCTTTCCCAATTCACCGACGTTCACCGGCGCAGGGACTCCGCTTGGTCAGCTTGCGGCATGTTTCGTATTACCGATCACCGATGACATGGGACGCGACAGCGCCGGCATCTTCCAAACGCTGCGTGATGCGGCATTGATCCAGCAGACGGGTGGCGGTAACGGCTTCTCGTTCTCACGCCTGCGACCGAAGGGTGCCCTCGTGCAAACCTCCGCCGGCCAGGCCACGGGACCTGTGGGATTCCTGCGCGTCTACGATCATGCGTTTGGCGAGATCGCGCAGGGAGGGTGTTTGTTGCCTGAGACCCTAGTATTCACGAATAAAGGGTTGTTGCGGCTTGACGAGATCGTCAACCCGGAAATCAACGGCTGGCAGGAACATCAGCTTTCCGTTCCTACGGATGAAGGCATAAAAGTCTCACCGCGCGGATTTAATAACGGCATTGCCGACATATTACGTGTGTATACCCGCGAGGGACTAAGCATCACTGGCACTCCCAACCACAAAGTCAAGGTGATGACAGATGGCGGTCCACAATGGAAAGAGATTCAGAATCTGGCAAAAGGTGATTGGATCGTTGTCCGATTAGGCGAACATGCCGGCAAACTGCAGATTCTAAGAAAGCCCATCCAAAGGCACGGAAATCAGGTGATGTCTGAGCTACCATCTGTTTTGGATGAGGAATTTGCATTCTTCCTTGGATATCTGGCAGGTGACGGTTTTGTGGCACAGGGCGAAGCTGACCATCGCGTTGGTGTAAGTGTAGCGCATTCATCCTACTTGATGAAGGAGATGCCTGCGTTGTTAGAGCGACTCTTCCATGTCAATGTTCACCAAATGCAGAAGCCCAATGACCGCTCAGTGACATATGTGATAGATAATCGCGCGATCAAGGATTTTCTCTTGATAAATGGTTTGGGGAAATCAACCAGCCGTGAGGTTTCTGTACCACGTTTGATTCGTCAGTCGCCTCAAAATATTGTCGGCGCGTATCTGCGTGGTTTGTTGGAAGCAGATGGTACATTGACACATGGTTATCCAACCCTATCGACTTCTTCATCAAGATTAGCGCGTGAAGTTTCCACTTTGCTAATTGGGTTAGGTTGCCCCGTAAGTATCCGCACGATTTCTGCCGGTTTGGATCGCTGGGGCGATTCGGAAACCTATCAGGTCCGGATTATTTCCACTCTAGGTTTGCAAGCATGGAGAGAAAAGATTGGATCTGACCAGCGCTCTCGGTTCGTTTCTGCCTATGCATGGGAAAGCGATTTGCGCCGTGAAAGTTCTCATGTGTTACCCAATCCAAGATACTGGTTGCAGCCTGTCTTGGATGGGATCAGACTCGAGCAGATCGATAAAAAAGGTCGCGGCAGAAACCTAAACTTCCGCGCAACAGAGCCGCGTTTGCGCCGCCAGCTTTTACGATACCTGCGGGAGGATCGAAATCTAACCCGTTCTGGTTACGATTTGCTGCGAGCAGAACATCCAGAAGCCTTTCAATATTCACCTTCGGCAGACGGGTTGTGGTTTGTAGAAGTGGGTGGAGTGGAATCCGCCGGACAGTCGCTCACACTGGACCTGGAGGTTGCCGACAATCACACTTATTTAGCCTATGGCATGGTGACACATAACACACGTCGCGGCGCCAATATGGCCGTCCTGCGCGTGGATCATCCTGATGTGGAGGAGTTCATCACATCCAAGACCAATGAAAATCATATTACGAACTTCAACATCTCGGTTGGCATCACCGATGCCTTCATGCGGGCCGTCAAGGAAGATGGCGAGTGGGAACTGCGCTTCCCTGATATCGCCGAGATAAAAAAGCATAAATTCAGTGGCACCCTCGAACAGGCAGAGAAACAGGGCATCACCATTCGCGGCTACCAAAAAGTGAAAGCGCGCGACCTGTTCAATAAGATCGTCAAGCAGGCCCATCATAATGGGGAGCCCGGCGTGCTCTTTTTGGATGCTTCGAATCGAAGCAACCCGGTGCCGCACTTGTATCCGCTCGAGGCGACAAATCCATGCGGCGAACAATGGTTAGGGCCATACGAAAACTGCTGTCTCGGCTCGGTCAATCTCAACGAACACTGCGGACCTGACGGTACCGTCGATTGGGAACTGTTGCGCCAGTCGGTCGTCACATCGACGCGCTTCCTGGATGACGTCGTGGAGTCGAATGCGTATGTGCCGGCTGTGCCGCAACTGCGCGAAGCTGCGCATCGTGCTCGTCGTATCGGTCTCGGTATCATGGGGCTTGCGGACCTGATGTATCACGTGGGTGTGCGTTATGGCTCACTGGAAGGGCAGGAGTTCGGCGCACAGGTGATGGAGTTCGTCCGCTACCACGCCATGAAGACCAGCATCGAGCTGGCCGAAGAGCGCGGACCGTTTCCCGCCATCGAAGGCTCGATCTATGACATGGACGATATGAAGTGGACCGCCCCCACTTCTCTACTTTCCACTGACCACGATTGGGGCCGACCTCAAATCGAGTGGAACTCTATCATCACGGGCATCAAACAACACGGCATCCGCAATGCAGCCCAGACCACTGTCGCTCCGACCGGCACGATCGCCACGGTCGCCGGCTGCGAAGGCTACGGTTGTGAACCCGTCTTCGCCCTGGCCTACATCCGCCACGTCAACGACAACGGCAAAGACCTCAAGCTGACCTACGCCAGCCCGCGCTTCGACGAAGCCTTGAAGAAGCTGGGACTCGGCGAAGAGAAGCGCCAGGAGATCGTCGAGCAGGTGATGCGTGAAGGCACGTGCCAGCACATCACAGAACTGCCGCAGTCTGTGCGCGATACATTTGTGGTCTCGGGAGATATTTCTGCGGAGGAGCACGTCCGTATGCAGGGAGCGCTGCAGGCGTTCGTCGATAACTCGCTCTCGAAGACCGTCAACTTCCCCGAGGGCGCCACGGAAGAGGACGTTGCCACGGCGTACATGCTGGCCTGGGAACTTGGCTGCAAGGGAATCACCGTGTATGTGACCGGCTCACGCGACAAGGTGGTGCTGGAGACGAACGCGACTGCCGAAAAGAAAGAATCGCCTGTCGCTGCGACAACTCCGGTTGCGACTCAGCCGAGGTCTGCCTCCGTGATGTATCACGATACCAAGAAACCGCGCCCGCGCGCGCTCACCGGCAAGACCTATAACGTCGAAACTCCCGTTGGCAAAGCGTTCATCACTATCAACGAGAACGGCGGGGACCATCCGTTCGAGGCGTTCATCAACACTGCCAAGGCGGGATCCGAGACCGCGGCGGTCTCCGAGGCGATCGGTCGCCTGATCTCGTATGTGCTGCGCATGGCATCGCCGATCTCGCCCACCGAACGGATGCGCGAGATCGTGCGTCAGCTGCTCGGCATCGGCGGCGGACGCTCGCTCGGTTTCGGCCCGAACCGTGTGAGGTCGTTACCCGATGGCATCGGGCAGGTGCTGGACCTGTACCTGCGCGAGAAAGATGGCGCGGTACATACCCTGGAGGCGAAATCAAATGGCAACGGCGGCATGGGACATAAACTCGAAGAGGAAGCCGAGGCTTCAGCTGCGCCGAAAATGAAGATCGGCGACCTGTGCCCCGAGTGCGGTGAAGCCGCTGTAGTGAATGAGGAAGGCTGCCGCAAGTGCTACGCTTGTGGGTTTAGTGAGTGTTAAGTTGAAATAAAAAGGTGACAGTCACTTCCGCAGTGACTGTCACCTTCTTATATCGAGACGAAAATGATCAGTAATCTTCAAATGATCACCATCTACGTCCGTGACATGGCGCGGGCCGTGGAGTTCTATACGGATAAACTTGGATTCGTAAAACTGGCAGAGTATAACGATGGCCAAGGGACCTACCTGACCTGGGTGATCCCTCAACCCGCCGGCAAAGATGACCTTGCGACTCAAATAGGCTTACAGGAACTGGCTGATAAGAGCGATCCACGCATTGGTTCGGTGAGCGGCATGGTCTTCACAACTTCGACTGCCGAGGAGATCGAGACGACCTATCATGAACTGAAGAGTCGCGGCGTGCACTTTACGATGGAACTGGTTCGGCACGAGTATGGCAAAGGGTTGGGTGACCAGGAGGCGCGCTTTGTAGACCCGGATGGGAATGAATTTCTACTGCATACATAAGGTTGGGTCGAGTAATTGCTAATGGAGTGCTGAAGACAGAAGGTTGAATGATGAAGCGGACGAGTCTCTTTGCTTCGTCCGCTTTTTAGTTACTTCTTCACATCCGAAAATCCTGAGGTAAGAGGCCTTCAGCTCTGCCTTATGGCTGTTGAAAAAAAGGTTCAGCAATTATCGAAAATCTTGCTGGATCATCCTCAGAGGTTTTTATCTGATCCAGTGCCTCTATGCGTAAAACCTTTACCTGGTCTGGAAAGCCAGGCCCTACTTTGTACAAACTTATTTGCAGCACTTCTCCTATTTTTGGCAGTGCTTCATCTGAGAAGAATTGAGCAGCCAACACCGGCTCTTCGTCCTTCAGGATAAACACCAGGTATTCATGCACGATAGAACTATGCTTGGGTAGGTACGCCGCAGACATGTCAGAACCCTCATAACACGCATAAAAGCGATCTGTCAACCTTGCCGACGAATTCCTTTGGAACGAGTCGCATTGTTGTGTTGTGCCTGTGCCAAGTATACAGGAAAACTACCCCTCCAGGATGTTTACGCTCCGAGTACGATTTCACTTATCAGGCTCGATCTGCGTCTGGAGTCTCGAAAACTGTCCGATTCATAAATGGGGTTAAAGCAAGGATGAATACAGGTTCAATATAGGATGAATACAGGGACAATATAGGATCAAAAAGGACGACACCAGCGAAAACCATTTGTCCATAGATGGGGTATTATCTCGAACAAAGCGATAACGGCACGTCAACGGAAACGCAATGGCACGACAACGAAGCCGGACTTTCGCAGGAAGCCAGCCTCTTCCCCGCTTTTGGGTTGTATAAGTGTAGGATTTAAACTTGAGAACTCTCGGACCCGGGTCGTGGAGTGTACTTATTTTGGCAGCGCGTCCCAAATGACTTGGAGAACTGCCTCCATATTACTTGAAACATCATTGTTCCAAAAGCGGATGACTTTGTATCCTTTGGATTTCAGGAACTCGGTTCGCATCTCATCATATTCGGTTTGTTCCAGATGTTGGCTGCCATCCAGTTCAATGATGAGTTTCTTGCGCGCGGCACAAAAGTCTACAACAAATTTCCCTATCGCATGTTGCGCTCTGAAATGAACACCCTTCATACGATGACCACGTAGTCGCGCCCAGAGTTTGCGTTCGAGGGGTGTTAGCTCGCGGCGCAGTTCTTTGGCAAATGCAAAAACTTGAGGCGTGGTGCGTTTATGCATGGGACCCCCTCCCAGCCTCCCCCAATTGAAAAGGCCCAATTGGGGGAGGGGCAATACAGAGTTGGGTAGAAAATAAGATATTCATACAAAATCACAATTCTCCTTCCCCAAAATCTGTTCGCCGATTTGGGGGAAGGCCGGGAAGGGGGGTGACATTTCTGTGCAGTATAGCAAATGCTCTCTATATCCCGTTCGACATTTTTGAAAATGCGATGGAGTTGGTAGGGTTTAAATACGTCGAGGCAATAGAACACTTCAGCAACTGCGAAGCGGACGAGGCGCTTTGCGTCGTCCGCTTTGGATGTTTTATGGCTGCAATTCTCCCCGGATGTAACGCACGACGATCGTGTCATCACTGGGATAATTTACGCTGGCTACGGGTGTCAAATGAGCAAGAACGCAGAGCCAGGACCCAGCCGTCCGCAGATAGGTGTCGGTATAACACGTCATTCCAATCGTCTCAACTCCTTCATGCACACGAATGTACCTGGTTGTGGCGGTGACCAGTGCCAGGTCACCGAGAAGCGTGATGCGCTCATCGCGCATGTCCCAATAGGGGATCACATCGGGATCAAAGCCCGTGGCCCATTCCACCAGGTACTCTTCGCGATTCATGTGACCACCCGAGGGTGTAACTGTTCTAAATTGAGGATGGATGATGGCGTCGTGCGCAGCAACGTCGTTGGTAACGAAGTTATGGATGAACTTCGAGTTGAGGGCGTGCAATGTCTGGCGATCGTGCAATTCTGAATTCATAAAATTCTCCTGCGATATTGATTAAAGTATGGAAAGGAACGTTTTGTGTTCGCTGTCCTACCCTGCATGGACGAGGCGCCTTGCTTTGTCCTTTCCTGATTGGCAAGTGAAGTTTTTAACTCCCTGTCACCCCGCCAGGCATGAAGCAAAGGTCTTGTGGCTTAATTGTTGTTCGGAGCTGCGAGTAAACGAAAAGCAGACGAGGCGTTTTGCGTCGTCCGCTTGTATGTATGGCAAATGCGTTTATTATGAACCATCGATATGCGGGTCCACCGCGCCGAGACTTGAGCAAATCCAAGTCATCACTCGACGCGAATAAAAAAGCCCTGATATGGAGACGCTGCGCCGTCCACTTCCTCCAGCGACGGCAGGTCCGTCTTCAAGCGATCCACGAGATTGGGATCATCGATCTCGATGTAGAAGCCGCTCCCGTCCCAGGCGCGGATGAAGAGCCAGTGAGCCGCTGCGCCAGGGTCGAGGGCGTAGAAATCTCCCTGTGTCGTCTGGCGGATGCCGGAGGCGATCGAAAGGAGATCGCCTCCCTCGATCGGTTGATTGCTTTCGATCCAGGCGTGGAGTTGGGGGGCTTTTTCGCCGTGGCAGTTTACATCGCTTCCAAACCATAGCGAGGCGAGTGCCCGTTCCCCGAGTGCGCCGATCAGGCCATCTAGATCGAGAGCCGCGTCTGATTCGTGCGTTTCACTTCGATGGGCCCTGCGTTGGTCGGCGGGAAGGACACCTCGGCCGGGCACAGCCTTCAGTGTTTCTTGCTGCCATGCGCTCAGCAGCTGTTCGACCTCCAGCCTGGCCTCCGGATCCGTGGATAGACTTAGAAACTGCCTGAAATCGGCGATCGCCTCGCGGCGGTGACCGGCTTCCTCATGGGAAAATCCACGCCGGTAATAGGCTGCCTCCTGTTTTGGGGAAAGACGGATCACATTGGAAAAGTCAGCGATCGCGCGCTTAAAATCTCCCTGTTGAAGATATGCCGTGCCGCGATTGAAGTAGCCATCGGGGTTTCCGGGAGCAAGCCGTATGCTCTCGCTAAAACTGGCAATGGACTGGCGGAAGTTTCCCATCTTCCCAAAGGCCATGCCACGCTGGGTGTACACATCCGACAATTGCGGATCGATGGCAATGGCCCGCTGGTAATCTTCGAGTGCGCGCTCAAAGCGCCCAAGTTGTTCATAGGCTCGGCCCCGGGCGTGCAGCACCAGTGCGTCTTCCGGTTCGATCTCCAGGGCCGCAGTGTAGTCCGCGATCGCCTGGACGTAATTTTGCAGTCGATCATAGGCAGCCGCGCGTTCTTTGAATACGCCTGCCAGCTGCGGGGCTGTTTCGAGCGATCGGTTCAGGGAAAGGATTCGATGGGCGGGCCTGGCGATCCAGACCATTTCAGCCAGGGAACTGGTGTAATCCGTCAGTCGATCTTGCGGGCTGGAGTGTTCATGAGCCTCGATCAGTTCCGGGTTCAGACCGATCGCGAGCGTATACCCGGCGATCGCTTCGCGAACGTTTCGCCGCTCGTAAAGAATGTTGGCGCGGAAGTAATGAGCCTCAGCATGGATGGGATCGATCCGTAGGGCGGTCTCGTAACAGCCCAGAGCGCGGTCATCTTCCCCCAGGCGATGAAAAGCAACTCCCAAACTGGTGTGGGCAACAACATGATCGGGATTCTTTTCGACTGCCGCGGTCAACGCAGCGATTGCTTCGTAATACTTCCCGCTTAAGCCGAATTGAATTCCCTGCACAAAGTCTGGCTCGGCTTGCGCAGCGCGCCCAGGTTCCTCATGTACCGAATCCACCAGGCGATGCAGTTCGGGCTCCTGTGCGCGGGTGGTTTCTTCCTGAACAGGGCGGATCAACGAATCGGCATAAGATCGCCTGACATGCCCAATCTCTTCGTGAACAGGATTCGCCGAAGCGGGGGAACCTGTTTCTTTTGCAGGCGTGGACTCCTCATCATCATCGTCCACAGAAGAAGGTGCATGCACCTGTGTTCGTTCGACTGGTGCAGCCTCCTCTGGAAGAGGATTCGGCAGGGGGATCTTGGGGAAGGATGTAAACCAGGCTTCCTTAATGGCCTGTAATATTTTTCCCTTTAGTCCCGGATTCTGGAACTCATATTTTTGCCAGAAGGGATAATTCAGGAATACCGCTTTGTGATTGCGCTTGAGTTCCAGATAAAAATCCAGACGCTTGTAGAGAAAGGAGTTGGTGAGCAGGGTGAATTGTTCCACGGCGTTTTTTCCCTGCAAGCCGAATGCGTCGGGGACAAATCCCTTAAACGCCTCTCCAAAATAAGCTTCCAGCACCTTGATCTGACCGACGATATGCGTATTGAATTCCTCCATTGACCCTGTGGGGATCCAGAGTTCCTGGTAGGGAGTGCCGCCAACCGCATGCTGTTCAAAATCACTGCTGTATTCATCCTCCACTTTAAACTGTGTCACGTAGCCTGCAAACTCTCCATGTTGAACATTCCAGTCGGAGGCGGTTTGGCGGGCATAAGCCAGCTGCAGCACCGGATAAAAAATCGGCTGTTGATCCAGGTGTGCCGGAAATGCCCGCATGCCACTGTCATAGATCAGCGCCATTTCCTGCAAACTAACGGGACGATAAAGAATCATATGGTTTGAAGCCTATCCATCATTCAGAAAGGACGGCAGCTGCCGTGCGGCAAACTTCCTTTGTATACTCGTGATCCTGTGTATACCGCAAATTGCTCATAAATCATACCAGCGAATGCAGGTTCTTTATCATGCTGCTACGCCCGCATAGAGAATCTCCACAGGTCCCAAGTACAGGCTTCTGTCATGCCATCCAAGGAGCCATTCGGTGGATATACCGGCGCGCGCTTGTTCTCAGAGTGCTCTGCTTACGAGGGTAATAAATAGACTCGATTGGTAATAAGGAAAAACGTCCCGAAGGTTGGCATTTCGTACTGATCGCAGCCAAAGAAAAACCTTCGGGACGGTGTGTGCAGACTATTTCCGATACGGCAGCAATTTGGCGAAGAACGGTCAAATTGAGGTTCTTATCCCCCATATATACCATCCTGGTGGAAGGTAACGATCCTGCAACCGAATCTATGTAACCGAAATCGCAACCTGCCGTCAAGGAGATAATTCAAGAAATACTTTTGTTACGAGTGAATTGGACTGGCCATTCCCGGCAAGGTTGCCTGGAACGCCAGTTTAGAGGAAAAACATGATCTTCACAAAGCATTCCATCACTACAGTTTCGCGGCTCGCTCTTTTGCTCGCTTTGCTAGGCTCTGTGTTCAGCGCAGGACTCATCCCCGATGCACGCGCGGCTGGAGACGGGAGCCTGGCTTTGCTGTCCACGCCGATCCTGGACGATTTCAATCGTGCTGATGGTTCATTGGGAGCGAATTGGAACAGCGGCGGCGCCACAAACATCACATCCAATCAGGTGCTGTTGGACGATACCTATAATCAAAGCGTCAACTCCATCTGGAATTTGCAAAGCTTTGGGGTCGATCAGGAAGCGTTTCTGACGATCCAGGGGTTGAATGTTGCCGACTCGGGCACGTCGGTGTCCCTGATCCTCAAAAAACAACAAGCAGATGTGTCGAACGGCGACATGATCCTGGTGGTCTATCGTCATGCCCAATCACACATTCAAGTGTATGTCGTCGAGGGTGGCTCCTTTGCGGATGCGAAGACCCCGCAATCGGTCTCCTTCGCGAACGGGGATCAGTTTGGGGCCGAGGTCGCCGGCAGCACGCTTCGTATTTCTAAGAACGGGACGCAGATCCTGACTCAGGATGTGTCCTCGTATGACTACATCAACAGTCCGGGCTACATCGGGTTCCGCTATTACCTGGGTGGCAGCGACACGCAAGTAGTCGATGACTTTGGGGGTGGCACGAGCACCCCTGCGACGCCGACGCCTACACTCACCAATTCTCCTACTCTGACCCCCACAGTCCCTGGCGCACCCACGTTAACGCCGACATTCACTCCATCTCCCACTCCCACCATCCCCGGCGGCTCTTCCTTCCCGTCTACAAACGTCCTCGACGATTTCAATCGTGCGAATGGCTCTGTGGGAAGCAACTGGGCCGGGCTGACGACGGGCTTTTCCCTCAACTCGAGCCAGTTAAGTGTCGGCACGGGTGGCAACATCTACTGGCAATCGACCACCTTCGGGGTGAATCAGGAAGCGTTTGTCACCCTGTCTCACATTGACCTGGCAACGCCCGAGATCAATCTCATCCTAAAGGGTCAAGACAATAAATCGGTTAATCCGGGGCAGCTCTCGGTCTTGTACAGCCCATCCGGAAATTACGTGCAGATCTGGAGTTACCAGGGCGGCATTGGCTGGCGGACGCATGATGCGCCTCTCTCGGTGGTGTTTGTCGATGGCGACCAATTTGGCGTGAAGGCCTTATCCAACGGTTTAATTGAGATCTACCGAAATGGAACTTTACTCGGCACACGAAGTGTTACAGACTGGGGTTACTACGCCCAGGGCGGCTATATCGGATTGGCCGCCTTTGGCCCCGACACCACCACTCTGGATAACTTCGGTGGAGGCACGATCGGCGGTTCTCCTACTCTGACACCAACCGTGAGCATACCGCCCGCATGTACCGACCCCTTGACCTGTGATCCGGTCACATCCGTCCAGGCGCACTGGATTTGCAACACGCCGGGCTGCACCGCAGAACCCTGGATCGGAACGGTCATCAATTGGCCGTCCTGGGCAGCGTATGACAATAACGCAGGTGTCGGCGAATTCTCTCGCACAACCTACTCGCCAACGGGCGAAACGCTGTATCCATACATGGGATCGTGGGCAGATGGCTGCCAGGTCACTGCGGTGTCCGGCATTGTCTTGATCATCGAATGGCAGCGCGGCAGCGGTGTGTGGCGCTCGACATACCTGTCGCCAGGCCAGAGCCATACGATCGATCTGGTCGCGCCCGAGGATAATGTCTTGCTGGAGTCGCCCGATACTCCCGATTTCTTCAGCGTCTCGTTAAGCAACTGCACGCCCCAAAATATTCATGGCACAGCGACTCCAACATCAACGGAGACGCCTACGTTCACACCGACCTTTACTTCCACGGCCACCGACGTTCCTACGTCCACGACAACCCCAAGCCCGACTCTGACTGCAACCTTTACATCCACGGCCACGGATACTCCTACCTATACACCTACAGCTACTGATACTCCGACGCACACGCCGACTTCGACGGCAACCTTTACGTCCACAGCGACCCATACTCCAACGTTCACAGCGACCGCTACGGATACTCCGACGCACACGCCGACTTCGACGAATACACCGACCTTCACACCAAGTGCCACCAACACCCCGACACACACGTCGACTCCAACGGCAACTTTCACCTCCACAGCGACGAATACTCCAACCTTTACACCAACGTCAACGCCGTCCTCGTCGTATGGTCCCTTGTATTTCTCACTGCTTGACGGTCAGACCGTGGGAAGTGTTGCAGCGGCCGATGAAGATATTCTGAACTTCGACGGTCAGACCTGGCGTCTCTTCTTCGATGGGTCCGATGTTGGCACGTCGGCTGTGGATCTCTCGGCATTCTCGATCCTGGATTCCGATTCGATCCTGATGTCGTTTAGCACCGCGGTCACCTTGAATGGTATCGCCGTGGCTCCTCAGGATGTGGTGCAGTTCGATGCCACGTCGTTGGGCGATACCACTGCCGGCACGTTCAGCATGTACTTCGATGGCAGCGATGTGGGGTTAACCGCAACCGCCGGGTACCTGGATTCCCTGGATCGTCTTTCTGATGGACGGCTTCTGATTTCCACAAGTAACCCGTTCAGCAAGAGCGGCTTTGTTGCGAACGATACAGATATCGCTGCCTTTACGCCGACCTCCCTCGGCAATACCACCACTGGAACCTGGGCCATCTACTTCGATGGGTCAGATGCCGGGTTGTCTGCCCGAACAGGCGAAGATATCGATGCGCTGGAGGTAACGTCAAACGGAAACATTTATCTCTCCACCGCCGGTGATTTTGCGGTAACCGGAATATCCGGATCCGACGAGGATGTGTTCCTCTGCGTGCCTACATCCATTGGAACCACCACAGCCTGCAACTATGCACCCACTCTGTATTTTGACGGCAGCACCTGGGGATTATCTGCCAACGATGTAGACGCATTCCAATTGTTGCAACCGTAGAGCAGAACAGAAACAGCAGTACGTCTGACCATGAACAAGCCACCTTACGAGAGGTGGCTTGTTTTGTGATTCCATACATGGATACAACTCTTTACGATTTGTTGAATTTCCGTGGCTAAATAGGAGCAGCCAGTGGAATCAATAGCGAGCGGGCGAGTCGGTTTGCCTCATCCGCTTTTGGTTTTGCCCGGGCACCTTCATGCACCTCTTTTTCGTTTGCAGTTTCGACGCGTGCGCGTGAGAACTATCCAAGTACAATTGCACTCGGTCCGCCTGCCAGCGATCCATACTCGAATTGCCAAAGGACATATTCCCATGCCAAAAGAAAAAAGCAACTACGACGTCTTTATCAGTTACAGCCATAACGATTCCGACTGGGTCCGCGGATACCTGCTCCCGATGCTGGATTCCTGGGGACTTCAGGTGGCGATCGATAACAAGGTGTTCATCCCTGGCGAAACACTGGATGCTCACATCCAGGAAACGATCCTGAAATCCGAACATGTTATTTTTGTCTGTACCCAGCATTTTATGGCGTCCACCTGGTGTCTGCTGGAAGTGGAAAAGACCCTGGCTCAAACGTCGATCGATTGCATTCCACTCGTATTGGATGGCGCAAAACATGTACCTGAATCCTTATCGAACATCACCTGGACAGACCTGACCGATCTGCAGCATGATGAGAACGAATGGAAGAAGCTGTGCACCGCCTTGAACGGCGCCTGGTCCGAACGGTCTGATGCAGTGCTGGCAGATTTGCAGGACCTGGCCAGTTTCTTTGGAGGCTTCATGAACAACAAAACGACAACGTACGTCGTGCAACGCTCGCACAATGTTGTCCATGAAAAGCAGCCAGTGGATCACATGATCACGGTGGCATCCATGGAGGCGCTTTCGGTGGTTCATATCCTGTTGGGCAGGATCCAGAAAACAAAGAAGGTGCAGTTGATCCTTTCCAATGACAATTCAGAGCTTTCCGGTGAGATCAAAGACCAGAAAAGCGGAAATTACATTGTCCTCGGCGGATCACGCCCAGAGCTTGTAACCCAATATTCCGGGCGGGATTTCGACAAGTTCTATTGGAAAGACCAGCTGCCGCTGGACAACGACAAATTCAAGAAAGTGGATTGGGAGTCGGACAACTGGGGATTCGTCATCTACAAATCCCGAACGACTGTGGATGACATGGTGCTCTTTCTGTATAGTCCCAGCGGAGAGGGGACCAAAATGGCGGCCCAACGATTGCTGGATAACTACTGGGAAATGGCGCGCAGCAAGAAAGGCAGTGAATTCGTTCAGGCGTACGATTATGACGGAAACCTGCTCTTTGAGCATATATACGAGGACCGCTAACATGCAGTTTGGTCCTGATGTTTATCATATGAAGTGGAAAGCGCAGCCGGAAGGGATGTGCGCCCGTGCCAGCCGCTGATCAAAATGCCGTTTATGTAACCGTCGTCATCGCCATCCTTGGATTTATGATCGGCTTTGCAAAAGGCGGATTTAATGCTCTCGGGGCACTGCTGACGCCGATTTTATCGCTGGTATTGCCGGTAGCATCGGCGGTTGGTGTGCTATTGCCAATGTTGATCGTCGGCGATGTGTTTGCGGTCTACACGTACTGGAAAGAATGGGACCTGGCGCTGGTCAAGCGTATGCTGCCGGCGGGGATCGTCGGCGCGTTGGCTGGCACGTTCCTGCTTTCCTCCGTGTCACCAGATGGCTTGCGCGTTGTCCTGGGACTCTTTGTACTCGCCTCGGTGGTATATAACTTTCTAAGCGATCGGATTCAGTCCATGCGGTATCAGCCCAGGCTCTGGCATGCGCCGGCGGCCGGCTTATTATCGGGAGTTGCCTCCGGCATGTTCAATAGCGGTGGTCCACCTTTTAATTCGTACCTGTTATTGCAGAAGTTGCAGGCGCGGCCTTTCATCGCCACCACCGCAATTTTTTTTGCGTTGCTCAACCTCATCAAAGTGCCAGGCTTTCTATATACCGGAGTCCTCGACCTGCCTTTGTTGTTTTCGCTGTGGTGGGTACTCCTGTTCATTCCCCTCGGCATCTGGGTCGCCCGGATGACCATCACGCGTCTTAGCCCCGCCGCCTTTGAATGGATCGTGATCATCCTGTTGATCTTTTCGAGCCTGTGGCTGCTGAGCTGAATTAGATCGCCAGCAGCATAGTCTCTGCCGACTCGATACCATCGTACACAGGAATCACATCGACGATCCCTGTCACATCTAAAGTTTTTCTTACTTCTGGCGTTGGGCTCAGCAAGGCCATCCGTCCACCCCGGGTGGTAAGAGATTTGGCGTTGATCGTTAACAGCCGAATCCCGATCGATGCCAAAAAGTGGACTTGGGAAAGATCGACGATCACCCTGGCATTCTCCCCGGAGCAGTACGCGGCAAACTTTGTTTCAATTGCCCCCACCCCTAAAATATCGAGACTTCCGATCAACTTAAGCAGCTTGATCTGATTATCGAGTTCGCTGTATTGAAGCTCCATGCGGTTCACCTGATGTATGGATTTCGTCCCATTATATTAACTTCGCGACAAATTGTTGTTAACAACAGGTTATGGTTTCTCATTCGTACGATCAGGACTCGTAAACGAAACAGACAAGGCGCATCGGCTCGCTCGCTTTTGGTGCAAATGAAATCAGGGGATCAAATACTTCTCAACGCCAAAGGCTTTCCAGTTTTGACGTCTCGTATGTGGACACGATCCGGGCCGCTAATTGCCATATCCCATCGAAAAGTAGAACACCCACAGGAGTACTGCGAGTGCGGCATTCATTGGCAATGCCAGCAGGATGAGTTTTGGATCCAACATCTGACCCTGGATGAGTCCTATGATAAACACAGCAAGCCAAACCACAACGCTGAAGAACAGAACGTCCAGAAGCATTGGCAGAGGACGTGGAAGATCTTCCACTCCCAGTACCCCCGGGATGCCCAGGGGAGAACTTGGACTTGGTGCATCTACAAAAACTGGAATCGGCCAACCTGCTCTTTGCTCTCCAACTCGACAGCTTCCCGCTGGGCAAGGCACTCCCTCTTCCACATCGCAGAAACGGTAGCAATCTCCAGGTTGAACGTATCGAAATGATAGAACGGTGAACGCAATTGTCAGCGACAGGTTCACTACCACCAGGATGTATCGACCTCTTCCATGTGGGAATAAACGTGTAGCTCTCATGCGATAACAACCTCCGATACTACTGGAGAACACAACTGCAAACAGCCCAGCCACATTCTACATGCCCCAGAAACCCGCAAAGAGCAAGCAGAGTTTCCAAAGTCAGCGTTTCGTCAACGCGCTGGGTTTGCGAAATGGATGATTCCCTGAAATTATGACGATCCAGCCGCAGTGCTCGGAGGACTGGCCCAAGCCACAGTCACGCTGCTGATGAGGAGCAGGAATGCTACGGGCGCCCAAATGGCTCGCTCTCCCGCGCTGGGCGTGATCAAATTGAGCACGAGACTTAACGCGGAAAATGCAACGACAAGCCACATGAGCCAGCGTGACGCCTTATACCATCCCGGCAACATCAGACCGGCTCGCGCAAGCACGACTGCAGCTAAGCCAATCAGTATTGCAGCCTGGACTATGGCAGCGACCCGCATGGCCGGGGGAAACTGTCCTGGAAAAGCCCCGCCCATGGCATAGGAACCCCACGGCGCTCCAAGAGCTAAAGCGATCTGAAAAGCAACGACACCTGCTGAAATGGTTGCATATAGTAGCGCTGCCGCTTTGAATAAAGTCATATGAGTTTTCTCCTACAGCGTGCCGCATAATTCTCTACACTTACAATTTGCGTCTCAACCTCGAAGCTGGTCGAACAGTGTAGTAAAGGATGCGACAGGCGGTAAACTTCAAACTGCTGATCACGATAATTCTGAAAAATCGTGCCGGACATAGAAGATTGTACAATGAAACATGGGTACAGGTCAGTACCAGAAAATGAGTGAACGAGTCCCTGGCAATCGCATTAGGATTTTTTTCTGCTAACACTTGCACCTGGCGCAAGTGCAGGTGTCTTCGCCAATCCTCGCTAATCTTTTCAGGACCATTCGGGAAGATTAGCGCAGATTAGCGGATTTTTTGAGTGCATTCGCACGCTTGGTCATCCCAGAAAGCTTCAAATGCGATTGCCCTATCATACTATTTACAGGCAAGTATGGGCATCCACAGCATCAGGTACAATTGGGCGAAAAATTTCCAGGAGTGTTCATGCATCGGTTTCTTGTATGTTTGTCTATTCTTGTGTCTGCCAGTGCTGCGTGCCGAGGTTCAGAGCCCGCTACAACCGCTCCGATCGAGCCGCTGCCTGCCACAGCAGTTGCTCCCGTAACATCCGTTCCACAGTCCACCATGACCGAAACGCCGCCTGCAGAAACTTCCACATCTACCCCCGACCCGGGTGTGATCCACGTTGACACTCTGGAGCAGGAAACCTACCCATTTATAGAAAATGGGAAATGTTCGCTGGGTGAAGCCATCTTCGCCGCCAATGCCGGAGCTTCGCAGGATTCATGCCCTGCCGGAGCAGGCCAGACGTTGAAGGGCACGACCATTGAATTGATGCCAGGTGAATACCATTTCAGCCAGCGCGACCAGACCCCGCCGCAAGTGGAATGGTTCGTAAGTGTCGTCGATGTGGGCGATGCGCTGCCTCCCGTCCTGTTCCCGCTGACGATCCGCGGCAATGGCGCGGCCCTGATCCGCGATGACGGTGCAGAGCCGTTCCGTTTCTTTGAGGTGATGGTCAATTCGAAACTCGTCCTGGAAAATGTGACTCTACAGAGCGGAGATGTAGGCGAAGACTGGGGCGGCGCGATCTATGCCATGAGCGCATTGATCGACCTAAAGGACGTTCACTTTATCGACAATCGCGCCCAGAATGGCGGCGCACTGTATTTTGATCTCAGCGCCTTGAACGTGCAAGACAGTGAGTTCAGGGGCAATCACGCTACGGGCAGCGGCGGCGCGTTGTACATCGATTCATCCAAAGCTACCATCCGGTCCACGAGCTTCGAAGGCAACACATCAGATGGGAATGGAAGCGGTCTGTACGCCGATTTTGTCACGCTTCTCATGCAGGATGCTTTCTTCCTGCAGAACCGTGTCACCGGCGAGCAGTACGGTTCGCGCGGAGGAGGCATGTACCTCAACCATGTCAACGTGACCGTGACAGAGAGTCAGTTCTATCAGAATGAGGCGCCCATGTATGGCGGCGCCATCAGCGTCAACAACCCTCAGTTGGCGGGCATCGATCCCGAGGACGGCGATCCGATCGAGCAATTGCAGGAAAGCCCCATGATCACGGATATGATGACCAGTATTCCTGGTTTTCAAGCCACCCTCGAGGCTCATCCGAGCGGGATCTACGTTGATTTTCAGGAAGATGCACAGATCCACAATAATTGTTTTGCGAATAATATTACCATCAACCCACAGGACCCCAACTGGACGAGCGGGCTTCTGGGGCGCGCCTCAGTCGCCGATGGAAATTACTGGGGCCATGCCAGCGGACCTTCCGGGATGGGACCCGGTACTGGCGATAGCGTGGGCAAGCGACTTATCTTTGAGCCATTTCTTACAACGGTGCCTGATTTCTGCGATGCGGCTTTGGCTGAACAGCAATAGCAGGTTCGATGCCTCGCCCGCTTGTGATTTTTGCTCTAAAAATTCGAATTCGGGTGTAACGCTCCAGGAGCGTCATTGAAATTTCTGGGCATCAGAGGTAAGATTTCCATTGGACTCCTCCTGCCTCAAAAACTTACCGTCTGGAATTTAAACTCATGAATATTAGTGAAAACATCTGCCCGGCCTGTCAAACAAAAAACGAGCTTCATGCCATTGTTTGTGAACACTGTGGCGCCACGTTGGACGATCCGTTTATCGACTCGGCCTATAAAACCCGGACGGCTGCCCTGGAGGAACCGCTGACGCCGGAGAAGATCAGCGCCTGGCTTACCGAGGAGGTTACCGAGCTGACCGTGCCGGATAGTGGCGTTGCGTTCTATGTCGATGGTCACTCCATGCCCGCCTATATCGACTCTCAGCCAGAATTTGTCCTGGGTCGCAGCGCCGGGCCCACATCAGAGGTGCTGCTCGATTTCGCACCCTTCGGCGGGTATAGCCTGGGCTTATCGCGGCGGCACGCACTGATCAGGCGTACAGCTAACGGCTACGAGGTCATGGATCTGGGCAGTGTCAACGGCACCTGGCTCGATGAAGAAAAGTTGGTTCCACACCAACCCCGTTCATTGCTCAGCGGCTCGCATCTGCGTCTCGGTCGGATGCGCATCTTCGTGCTCTATAAACCGTTTGCATCTGGCTAGCAGTTTGTCGGAGTAAAAGAAGATCTGAAGAATTGGTACACTTGAGCAATG
>CAZBAX010000028.1:0-71124 GCA_964489725.1 uncultured Anaerolinea sp.
AGAGCGCTTGCTTGCGGAGCAATAGGTCGCGTGTTCGAGTCGCGCCGAGGGCGCCTTACCGGGAGCGGATGAACCGCTCCTTTTTTATTCGCGGAATTGGGAACGTATGTCTACTACAAAACCTCAAATCCTCCTCACAAATGATGATGGGATCCTCTCGCCCGGACTTTGGGCCGCTGCCGCTTCTCTTTCAAAGCTCGGGTTTGTTACCGTTACCGCGCCGCGCGACCAGGCCTCAGGCATGGGACGCAGCCTGCCCAACACGTCGGATGGACTCATCGAAGAGAAGCGGGTGCAGGTTAACGGCCAGGAATGGACTGTGTATTCCATTGGCGGCAGCCCGGCACAAACAGTTCTCTACGGCACACTGGAGGTTATGAAACGCAAGCCAGATCTGGTCGTTTCAGGCATCAACTACGGAGAGAACATCGGGTCGGGCGTCACCGTTTCCGGCACTGTTGGCGCGGCGTTGGAGGCGGCCTCACTGGAGATCCCTTCGATGGCGGTCTCGCTCGAAGCCGATACAAAATACCATCTGACCTATTCCGAGGATCTTAGTTTCCTTGTGTCCGCCGACTTTACCTACCGGTTCGCTCAAATGCTGCTGGAGAAGATGTTTCCTGAAGACGTCCAGGTCTTGAAGATAGATATCCCTTCCGATGCGACGGTCGATACCCCCTGGCAGTTGACGCGCGTGTCACGTCAACGATACTATGAGCCGCTGGCGCCCGAGCGTGCATGTTGGAGCGAGCCTGGGTTGATCGGCTATCGCGAAGCCGGCCAGTTCGAGGATGAGCCCGAGGACACGGATGTATATGTCATGCGCAGGAAGCGCTGGGTCTCTGTTTCCCCGCTGAGTTTGGACCTGACCTCCCGTGTCGATTTTAAAGTGCTGGATACCCTCATGCGAGATCGTTAAAAGGAAAGACGCCAGGCATTTGCCTGGCGTCCTCTTTATTCAGGAACTTAATTGAAGTGCGGGGTAAATCTGGCTATCAGTTTTTCCTTTGGCATAAAGCCGGTTACACGGTCTTTGATCTCACCACCTTTGAAAAACAACAGGGTGGGAATACCCATCACGCCAAACTGCATGACCAGATTGGGGTTCTCGTCGGCATCGATCTTCACGACTTTTACCTTGCCGTCCCACTCGCCCGCCAACTGCTTGACCAGCGGGTCCAGCATTTTACAGGGCTGGCACCACACCGCGCTAAAATCAACCAAAACAGGTTGTTCTGAATCCAATACTTCGCTTTTGAATGTATCTTCACTGACATGCAACATATCTGCCATAAGAGCCTCCGATGTACTGGACGTGATTATATCAAGGCATCTTACGTTGACGGTGAATATTTCCCATGTTAGAATGCAGTCCGCTTTATCCCTTTGGGAATAAGTGTTGAAATGATGGGCGCGTAGCTCAATGGCAGAGCAGTGGCCTTTTAAGCCATTGGTTGAGAGTTCGAATCTCTCCGCGCTCACAAAAAATTGTTGTTATTTTACAAACCCCTGTTTATAACTGAGAAACAGGGGTTTTATTGTGCTGGACGATGGTAGAACGGACTACTTTCAGATTTCTGAATCTCAGGTATGCCGGAGGTATCTCAATTGCCGGAAGCTATGCAAGAACAGCCAAAGCGAATAATGGGGTAAACGTCCAAAACGAGTAGACTGCCTGGCTTCACTGTTTTTTGGTCAATCTCTCCATCTCTGTGCTGGCCATGAGAAAAGCCCCAACGCCTTTAGGATCATTGTCCACCACGGGTTCGCTGAGATAATATTCATACGAGCCGTCGCGCTGTTGCTCTCCACCCAAACCCGCGACCCGGCAGATTCGCGTCAAATTCACCTGACCGTGATCTACTTCGATCAAGTGCTTGAGGATGCCAGCATACCCTCTCCGAGCAGCCTCCAGATATTTGGGAGCGAGGTAGCCAAGCCGGACACCTTTTGCCATGGCATAGACAAACATGCAGGAAGCGGATGCTTCGAAATAGTTCCCCTCAGCTTTGCCTCGATCCAATACCTGATACCATAAGCCCGCGGCGCTGTCCTGGACCAGTAGCAGGGAAGAGATCATCCTGTCCAGGATCGTCATGATCCTATCTCTGGCGCGGTGCGAGGATGGCAGAAAATCCAACACATCCACGAGCGCCATGGCGTACCAGCCCATGGCCCGCCCCCAGAAATTCGGGGAGGAACCTGTCTGGGGATGGGACCACCTTTGCATTCTGCTTTCGTCCCAGCCGTGATAGAACAGGCCAGTCCTGGGATCGTGTGTATGACGTTCTATCAACAGGATTTGATGGGCCACATCATCAAATCCTGCAGGTTCATCGAAGCGGTCGGCATACTGCGAATAGAATGGTGAGGCCATATAAATGCCATCGAGCCACATCTGAAAGGGATAGATCTTCTTGTGCCAGAAGCCTCCTTCACTCGTGCGTGGCTGGGCTTTGATTTGTTCCATCAAAATCAGGATGGCTTGTCTGTATCGCTCGTCAGCTGTTTCCTCGTACAGCCGAAAAAAGAGCTTGCCGGTGTTGATTTGATCGAGGTTATAGTCCTGGAGGTTGTATGTGCGAATGCTGCCGTCTGGCTGCACAAACGGCCGGATGTTACTCTCGATGTAAGTGAGGTACTTCTTGTCGCGGGTGTCGAGCCAGACTTGTTCTATCCCCTTTAGGACCATTCCCGACTCATAGTTCCATTCCTCTGACAGCATAGGCCAGCGCTCGATGCACGAATCCGCCATTCGAACGGACCACAGACCAATACCTGGTTCCCGCCCGTCCTGATGGCTCGACGGGGCAGAGTCGCCGTTCCCCTGTGGAGGAACGGGTGCTATATCACTCATCTTGCATTACTCCCATAGAATCCTTGTTTTCGTTGGCATGGATCGAAATTATTGTATTGATTTGGTTGTGGATTAGGGAGCACAGACGGTGGACAAAACCCACCAGAGACAAAAAAGGGGCAGATCTTGATCTGTCCCTATGCCTGCAAAGAAAGAACCCTGTTAACGCGGGAAAAAATGGATTGCTGCGATCAGGATGCTTCTCTAAATTCGTTTGGGGAAGTGCCGGTCAGCTTGTGGAAAACACGGCTAAAGTACTTCTGATCTTTGAATCCAACCTGACTGGCAACGCTCTTGACGCTGCCCTGGGTGTGGCGAAGCAACTCCTTTGCCTGGCTGACGCGAAAGCGGTTCAGGTAATCCCATGGAGAAATGCCCAGTTCCTGGTTGAACACGCGACTGAGATAATTTTCGCTTACGCCAATCGCCTCAGCGATCTCCCAGCGTGTCAGAGAGCGGGCATAGTTCTGGTGCAGGTAGGCGACGGCGCGTTTGACCAGAGCGCTGGTATGCGGCGGAAGTACCTCAACGCCGAATAGGGAGCGGTGAAGTGCGCCAATGATTTCATCGTCTCCCAGGATGCCTTTGCTTTGCAGGACGACATGCGTGTGCCGCTCGATGCGCTTAATGTCATCAAGATTCAGTACTTTGCTGGTGAGAATGACAACGGGCACGGCGTGGGTGCGTGGATTGGCCCGCATCCGATCGAGTACATCAAAGCCATCCATTCCTGGCATCATCAAATCCAGCAGCACCAGGCTCGGCACCTGGTCTTCCATCATCAGCAGCGCCGCCTGACCGTCCTTTGCCGCGCAGATGGGATACTCTGGCAGCCTTTGCGCAATCACATCGTGATGCGCCTGACGCACCGCAGGGTCGTCGTCCACAATCAGGATGGGACCGTTACTTTTCTGGGAGCCCAGGGCATTGATTGTATCCAGCAATGTTTGGGTGCTGGCCGGCTTGACGATCACGCTGGTCAGCCCGACGGGTGGTTTATTCAAGTCGCCCTGCCCGTAGAGAATGAATGGCGACTGACTCAAGCGGGGATGATTGTACAGCCGCCGAACCATGGCCCAATCGCTTGCACTGGCTCCCGCCAAGTCCCATGCCAGCGCGGCGGGCTGAACGTTGAATAATGCAGCATCCAGGTCATCGCTGGCCTGCAGCCGTTGAATGGCAAGCCGATTACGCTGGCATAGTTCGATGATCTCGGCGGTTGGCTGGTCCATCGCTGAAATCAGCACGAGAACCGGTTGAACTGGCAACGCGAAGGATAGGGTCTTCTCTGCCAGATTGGGCATGGGCAGGTAAACATGAAATGTGCTGCCGCGCCCCTGCCGGCTTTCTACGGTGATCGAGCCACCGTGCAATGCAATCAGTTGACGCGTGATCGTCAAGCCCAGCCCAATCCCATGCGACCTTCGACCGGTGTATTCCACTGTCACAAACGGCGCAAAGATGCTCTCCTGCATATCAGGAGATATACCTACGCCCGTATCCTTCACCCACAAATGCAGGTGCTGCGGTTCGACCTGGGCGCCGAGCACAATCTCTCCTCGTTCCATAAATTTGCGCGCGTTGCTCAACAGGTTTAGCAAAACCTGGCGCAGTCGCACCGGATCAGCCCGAATCAGCGGCAAGCGTTCGGGTAATTGCAGGCGCCATGTCACCGCCGGGTCGGGCGCGGAATGGGCGATGCTCTGAAAGGCATCCTGCAACAACGGGCGCGGGTCAAGTAGTTCCAGATAGAGGTCTAATTCATCTATTTCAGCGCGCGATAAATCGAGCAGGTCGTTTACAACACGCAATTGGTGATCGGCACTGCTCCGAATATGCTCAAGATCGTCCAACAGGGCCTGGGGCGGTGTAATGCCATATGGATTCAGCGCCCCCAGCGCATCCTGGGAATAACCCAGGATTATGTTGAGCGGCGTGCGCAACTCGTGACTCACATTGGCCAGCAAGCGTGTCTTGATTCGATCCGCTTTTTCTGCTGCCTGCCGAGCCTGTTGCGATTCCTGAAGCAGCAAGGCGCCTTTGAGTGCACTGCTGATTTGAGCGCGCAAGAGTTCATAGATCGAACCCTCTCGCGGTCCCACCTCAAAGGCGGCAAACCCAATCTGTTCCTGCTGAAAATACAGCGGTTCCACTACATAGCTGTATTGGCGGTGTTTGGGTAATAAGCCTTGCGGCACGAGCTCGCGAGAGAGGAATCGCTGCCCTTCAGCCCCCAGCTCAACACGGCCCTGTTCGGTATACGCCAGGATCAAACGGCTGAATTCGAGCGATGGCTCTTCATACAGTGCCAAATAGCAGCTCGCAATCCCAATCGCCGGCAATTTACCGGCCAGCTCGTCGGCCAGCCGAGCGGTGTCGAAGATCGTGATCAGAGACTGCCCCAGTTCACGCAGGGTCTCCGCCTGCTGTTCGTTTTGCAGTTGTTCGAGCGTGTGTGTTCGCTGGATGACTCTTCCGATCAGCACACGCGCCTTTCCAAAAAGGTTCTCCGCCAAGAAGCCGCGGGCGCTGTCCAAATGAGGCAGGAAAATACGACGCAAAATGGAGACCACATCCTGCCATACCAGCATATCGTCATGGTCGGTTGTACGGGAGTGCAGAATGTGTTCCAGCGCCGGCAAAAAACGATTCGTGGATTCTGCCTTCAATTCGGCGCACAGCATCTCCGTCAATTGTGCAATCGACGAGCGTGTCTTTTCAGCGACCCCCGTGGTACGCATAGTTTCTTCGATGCACTCATGGCAGACGGCAGTAAGCGTTTCGTCAGAGGCGAGTCTGCCGACTGGGGGCGAAGATGAGTCTGCCAGAGCCATTGTCTGATCGAGACAGCCACATGACTGCCGCACCACGAGTCGGGTGGACAGCATGGTCTGCGGCGGGACCGGCTGACCTGTTATTTGCATCATCAGCATTTCGATCACCCGCTCGCCTTGTTCGAGAAAGGGCATCGCAACAGAAGTCAGCGGGGGAATGGTCAGACGCCCTTCCAGTGAGTCGTTGAATCCTGTCAGTGCCAGATCGTCGGGCACGCGGATGCCCCGCGCACGTAGAGCCTTAAGTATGTTAAGTGCAGACAGGTCGCTCACGGTCACGATGGCTTGTACATCGGTTCCAGGACGCAATCCACGTTCATCGAGCAGGATACGGACTGCTTCTTCACCGGCTTCCCAGTGCAGCGGCGGCGTGATCAAGTGGGGATCGACGGGAAGACCCTGTGCCTGCAGCGTTTCAACATAGGATCGAAAACGTTCCTGGGCATGGTAGTGTTTTTCGGGTCCGCGCACAAATGCCAGGCGGCGCAGCCCATGTGTCTGAATCAAATGGAGTAGAACAGCCTGCATGCCCTGATAGCTATCCATTGTAACGTCCGGGATCTCGTCAGCGAGCCGGGTCAGGCTGACGATCGGCAGAGGTCGATAGCGCTGGAGAAAAGCGGAAGCATGTTCCCGGTCGAGTCCGCCGGGAGCTGTTGCTCCTGAAGTCACCAGTCCGTCGAAACGACCCACGTCGACCAGGTTGTAAATCGTACTGCGCTGCGGATCAAATTCACCCACCGGATTCACACTGCCACCCGGAAAACAAAAAAGATTAACATCGTGCTTCCGGGCGGCGGCGATCATGCCCGGCCACAGTCTGGGAGCCATGCCCAGGTGCAGGTTGCCGGCCAGAAAGCCCAGTGTGCGTCGCTCACGGGCCGGTTGAGATGCAGTGCCGGAGGAATGATTGTGTTTAGTCATGGCTGGTTGCTCTCTACCAGAAATTATAACGTGCCTTCATTGTTAAATAAACTCGATCGAATTTGGGGAGTGGCTAAAAGGATGAGTTCAACTTTTACCAGCCACAGAGATCACTGAGTTCATGGAGAAGACCATGCCAGACACTCCGAGTTCTCCGTGTGCTCTGTGGCTTGGATTCTGGCCAGCCCACTACACTATCCACCACCGAATATTGTCTCAGGTTGGTTTTGTCCACCCCTTGTGCTCCCTAGTCCACACCAGGAATCATACAATAATTCCATAAACTGCTCCGTCCTGCCGAGTGATGGAGAGCAGTGCCAATTCCGGCACGGCGAGGATCCGATATTGATTTCTTGTCAGTCAAAGCTGATTTTTTGTATGGAAAATAATCCGTGTGGAATGGCGATGGGAGTTGCGCTCACGTTCAAACTCAGATAGGCAGCCGGAGCCCCTGGGATAAAACCACCAAAGGTATGTTATGACAAAGCCAATAGAAAAATGGGATTGCTTTGAACTGGAAATGAGGACGATGTCCTCAGGAAATCCCTTCCTCGATGTTACTCTTGAGGCGGATTTCACACATAAACACCGTACAGTCCGGGTAAGTGGTTTCTATGATGGCGGTGATGTATACAGGATCCGCTTCATGCCGGACATGGAAGGAGACTGGCATTATGAGACTCACAGCAGCCTGAGCGCACTCGACGGCCAGAGCGGAAGTTTCGATTGCATCTCACCGTCGGAAAATAATCACGGTCCCGTGCGGGTGATTGATCGATCGCACTTCGCCTACGCGGACGGCACGCCATATCATCCGATCGGTACAACCTGCTACGTGTGGAATCTTCAGGGGGATGTGCTGGAAGAAAAAACCCTCGCCACTCTACAGGCGGCGCCCTTCAATAAAATGCGCATGTGCGTTTTTCCCAAGCGCTATTCCTTCAATTTCAATGAGCCGCCATCCTACCCGTTCAAAGGTGATGTGAAACGACCGTGGGATCCGGCAAACCTCCGCGGCCAAAAAACGCCACCGCCCACGGATTTTTGGGATTTCACACGCTTCAACCCCGAGTATTTTCGCCATCTCGAGCAACGAATTCTCGATCTGCGCGAACTGGGGATCGAAGCTGATTTGATCGTGTTCCACCCCTATGATGCCAGCGCCTGGGGCTTTGACGACCTGCCCGCGGAAGTGAATGATCGCTACTTGAAATATCTCGCGTCGCGCATTTCCGCATTTCGAAATCTGTGGTGGTCGTTTGCAAATGAGTTTGACCTCATGTTTACCCGCACGCTTGCCGATTGGGATCATTATTTCCAGCTCATCCAGGATTCGGATCCATATGACCATTTGCGTTCGATCCACAATTGCCGCGGCTTCTATGATCATGGAAAGCCATGGGTCACGCATTGCAGCATTCAGCATCATGACCTGATGCAGGTTCCCAACTGGTTGCAGCAATATGGCAAACCGGTCGTCGTCGACGAGTGCGGGTATGAAGGTGATATCCATTTGAGCTGGGGGGATCTGTCTGCAGAAGAGATGGTCCACAGGTTCTGGCTCGGCTTTGCGGCCGGTGGATATGTGGGGCACGGGGAAACGTACATGAATGATGCCGAAATCCTCTGGTGGGCCAAGGGAGGAAGCCTGTGCGGCGAAAGTCAGCAGCGGATTGCGTTCCTGAGAAAAGTGATCGAGGCTGTTCCGTCCCCCGGCCTGTTCCCAGCTCCGCGCCGCGCGGTGGGAGGCAGCAATGCAAGTGAGTGGATTGTGCCTGGTGGTCCCTCGAGCTATCAGGTCGCCTCGCACAATGGAACCGACTATTACCTCTTCTACTTTGGAATGCATCAACCACGTTACCGGTATTTTTCTCTGCCGCCAGGCAGTTACCACATCGATATTCTTGATACCTGGAATATGACGGTGGATCGTTTTGCAGACGCCGTGAGCGGTGAGGTACGCGTTGAGTTGCCTCGCAGGAAATTCATGGCGCTACGGATCGAGAAGAACACGTAGCCCATCGCCACGAAAGCCAAAGCTGAACGCAGCAATCCGAAAGGAGACCAACATAAGAGAACAGACCTGGACCCTTTCAATTCGTGTTTACAGACCACCTCTTTCAATGATAAAAAGGAGAAAAGAAGATGCGAAAGAATTTTCATAGAACAACTTCGCTGATATATGTAATTCTGATTATCGGCCTGGTTATCTCTGGTTGCCAGCCGGCGCCGGTTGTTGCGCCAACCCAGGCGCCGGATTCAACAGTTCCACAGGCGACCACGGCACCGACTGCGGCTGCTACCGAAGGACCGGTAACCATGACGGATGTTGGCACTCCGCGACATGAAACACTCATCTTTCAAACGTTCGACCGGCAGACCGCCAACCCCGACCAGCACAACCCACTCATGGCATACGCCCAATGGCGCGGATTCCGCGAATTAGGCTGGGGCTATCTCTGGGAGACCGATACAGGCACCGGCGAATCCTATCCGGAACTTGCAGATGGACCTGCCGAGGTGCTCAACGAGGAGTACACACAATTCCGCATAAAGATCAAAAAGGGTATCTACTGGAGCGATGGCGTTGAATTCACCGTGGACGACATCATTTACACGTTTGATACCATCATGGCGAACAAAGACAAGATCACCAATGGCGGCGCTCGGACGATTTCAGGCTATGTCAAAGAAGGCGGCTATAAGAAGATCGACGATTACACGATGGAAGTGGAAACGAACAAGTCCGCTTATGACATTCAACAGGTTTTGGGTGTTCCCACGTACGCCTCTGCGTTAACGATCGTGCCCAAGCACATTTTTGAGAAGGAAGCCGATGTCCTGGCTTTCCGCAATACTTATCCCGTAACCCTGGGACCCTACTTCTTGAAAGAGTTCGACCCGAACGGTTACTGGGCGCTGTGGGAACGCCGTGAAGATTGGGAACGCTCAGCCTGGGGCTGGATGGGCGAAGTCAAGCCGAAGTACGTTCTCTACAAGGACTTTGGTCCCGAAGAAGTGCGTGTTCTGGCATTCGTCCAGAACCAGTATGATGTGGATACGTTCATGAGCCCGGATAGCATCAAGGCCGTGCAAGGAATGAATCCGAAAGTCACGACCTTCTCGGACAAAATGCCGTACCACAACATGAATGATGCCTGCTCGTATGGTGTGCAAATGAACATGCACAAGACTCCGTATGACATGGCGGAAGTGCGCTGGGCGCTGGCTTTGTCGCTCGATCTCCAGACGGTTGCCATCAACTCGATGAGTGGTGAAGTTCAGGTCTCCCCGTTGTCGATGGTGGACTCGCCTATTCTTCATCCAATCTACTTCGAGCCGCTGATCCCCTGGTTGGAAGACTTCACACTTCCTGACGGGTACAAGCCGTACAACCCCAATTTTGTGTCCGAATTTGTGAGCAAGATTGAGGCGTCTGGCGTGCCAGCATCTGCCCTGCCGCAAGGTGAAGAGGCGCTAAAAGCCGCGTTCGGCATCGGTTGGTGGAAGTATGATGTGGCCCAGGCAGAAAAACTATTGACCTCAGTTGGTTTCACGAAAAATGAGGCTGGCAAATGGCTATTGCCAGATGGCAGCTTGTGGGTCATGGAATTTGCCATGCCGGGTGATTGGAACAAGGTCATGCAACGCATCGGGTTCTCCATGGCAGATAGCTGGAAGAAGTTCGGCATCGAAGTCAAGGTCCGTTCACTGGACAACGCCGAATATACTGCCAATGGGAACACGAACTCGACTCTCCAAACGAACCTGATCTGGATTAACTGCATCTACACACAAAATTTTGCGACCAATAACTGGCGCTCGATTACCGAAGCGAATCTCAAGCCGGCGGATTCCACCGAGAGGATCTCTGGCAATGCGTACCGCTGGAACAATCAAAAAGTGTTCGACCTGATGGCCGAAGCACAGACGATGCCTTTCACTACGGACCGCTTCCATGAAATCGGGCAGGAGGTCCTCAAGGAGTTCGTCACGGATATGGCGTTCATCAATCTGATGAGCATACCGACCACCATTCCGACCAACGAATACTACTGGACAAATTTCCCGAAGGCAGATAACTTTTATGCGGTTCCGTATTCCTGGTGGAGTTCGGCCAGAGAGATGATCATTAATATCGAACCGACTGGCATGCGCTAGTCTGATGTACAGGAACGCTGGAAAGCGTCGGTAAAAGAGCAGGGGTTGCGGAACGGTCTTCCACAGAGGTTGTTCCGCAACCCCCATAATGACAGATTGGTGAAATGATATGGGCTTACTCAAATACGTCGCCAGCCGGCTTGGGGTATATCTGGTCGTACTCTTTACCGGGATAACGGTCATTTTTTTCCTGCCGCGCATGATGCCAGCCGACCCCGTGGAAGGCTACATCGGACGTTTGCTATCTGAATCCGGGAATATGATGACCTCCGACGATATTGAACAACTTCGGACCACGTTGAGAGAGTTGTACGGACTGGAGGGTAGTCTCCAATCACAATACTTTGGATTCGTGAAACGCGTCCTTTTCTCCGGGGATTTCGGACCGTCTCTGTATGCCTTTCCAAAACCCGTGTCGGAAGCCATCGCAACCGCCATCCCATGGACGTTGGGGTTGCTTGCCACCACCACCACCCTGGCCTGGTTGCTCGGAAATATGGTCGGACTCATCGCCGGTTTCTTTCACAATCAACGAATTGCAACCGTGTTGGAGGTCATCGGCGTCACTCTTTACCCGATCCCATACTATATTCTGGCTCTGATGCTTATTATTCTCCTCGCGTATGTCTGGCCCATTTTCCCATTGAGCACAACCATTGTTCCTGGCGAGATCACGTGGCAAAAGGTGGGTGAAATTATCCGCAATTCATTCCTGCCAGGTATGGCGTTGGTACTAGGCGGTTTTGGCTGGAATGTGCTGGGTATGAAAGCCATGGCGTATTCGACGAAGGAGGAAGCCTACGTTAACTACGCTCGTTTGAAAGGGACACCATCGCTTACGATCATGACCCAGTATGTTTTCCGAAACGCATTCCTGCCCCAGATCACGGCGCTTGCCCTCCATATGGGCATGATTTTTAACGGCGCCATCCTGACCGAAATCCTCTTTTCCTATCCGGGCGTGGGTTCCTTGATCCGGACGGCGATCGGCAACGGCGATTACAACATGATGTATGGTACGCTCTCGATGTCGATCATCGCTGTGGCAACAGCCGCCCTGGCGATAGACCTTTTATATCCGCTCTTTGATCCACGCATTCGCTACAGGTAAGCCGATGTTGAAATCAAACACTCGACTTCAATTTGGACTTGTTATATTGGCGATTTTCTTCTTTGGGAGTCTCCTCCTGCCGTTATTTGTGCAGGATGATCCTACGGCGCAAGGCACATTTATGAGGAGCCTGCCGGCCAGTAGGGAGCATCTGCTCGGAACGAATTCTCTGGGGCAGGATATTTTCTGGTATCTAATCCTCGCCATTCGGAATTCGTTGTTGCTCGGCGTGTCGGTGAGTCTTTTCACTACAGTGATTTCCACCCTGGTTGGATTAACCGCCGGATTCAGCGGCGGCTGGGTGGATCGGCTGATTATGCTTGTCACCGATTCCTTCATCACAATTCCCGTCCTGCCGATCCTCATCATCTTGAGTACCCTCGTCAGGGGACAGTCGTCGTTTTTGACGATTTGGGCGGTCCTGGTTGCCTTTGGCTGGGCTTGGAATGCCCGAACCGTTCGATCCATGGCTCTTTCCGTCCGGGAACGCGAATTCATCAATATGGCGCGTTTCTCTGGAACAAGTACATTCGGCATCATTACGAAGGAAGTCTTTCCGTACGTGTATGCCTATATGGTCATTGGTTTCATCAACACGATCTTATATGCCATTAATACCGAAGCGGCATTGGCGGTGATTGGGCTCTCGAATCTCCAGGTTGCAACCCTGGGGTCCATTATTTTCTGGGGGCTCAACTACAATGCAATCCTGACGCGTCAATATCTCTGGATTGGCTCTCCCATGGTGGCAACCGTACTTCTCTTTTTGGGTCTCTTCCTTACTTCAACAGGCTATAACCAATTGTTTGCCGCAAGGCGAGGTCATTCATGATCAAACTGAACAACCTGGTAGCAAACTATACAACAGTGCGTGGCCAGATCACTGCGGTGGACGGTATCCACCTCGAAATTCCGAATGGCATTATTCTCGGGATCGCCGGTGAATCGGGTTGCGGCAAGACCACCCTGATGAAGGTCATTTACGGCGATACAGGCTTTCCGTTGTCACTCCAGACTGGCAATATTGAGTATGGTTTCTCCACGGAAGATGGCAAACCCGTCACGACGGAGAATATTCGACACTTCTGGTTCAAGCGCATTTCCTATATTCCACAGAGCTCCATGAGCTCACTCAACCCGGTGATTCGCATCAATAAGCAGTTTCTAGATTTTCTTCATGATGGCCGGCGTAAAACCGATGTTCTCGATCAGGTGCGGGCCTATGTGAAGGAACTTGGGTTGCCAGCAGAGGCGATCGATGCCTACCCTCACCAACTCTCCGGTGGGATGCGGCAACGGATCATGGTCGCCATGGCGACGTTCTTTCAACCGGATATTATCCTGGCAGACGAACCGACCACCGCGCTGGATGTTGTTGTACAGAAGGGTATTCTGCTTTTATTGATGAATCTCCAGGAAAAGATGAAGAACACCATTATCTTCGTTTCGCATGATATGGGTGTCCACTATCAGATTACCCATAAAATGTTGATCATGTACGCGGCCAAAGCCGTCGAATACGGCGATTCGAGCGATGTGTTCGAACGGCCGTTGCACCCGTACACCAGACTCCTGACCGAATCCCTGCCTGCTGTTGGCGACGCGCACGTACGCCAGGGCGTTTCGGGTCGGCCACCGAGTTTATGGGATGATCTGCACGGCTGTCGCTTCGCCGACCGCTGTCCGCTGGTTAGAGAATTGTGCCGGGCGAAAGAACCCGAAATGAAGGAATATCGCCCTGGGCATTGGGCCGCCTGCCACTTTGCCGAGACGCTTCATTAGAAAAATGCAAAATTGATTTCATAGGAATAAGCGGCCGATGACAACTGTCCTCAAAACGGAACACCTGCATAAAGCCTATAACCTGGGAAGTTTCCTGCGCGGTATAAAGATCAACGCGCTCGATGATGTGAACCTGCACATCGAGAGCGAAAAACCGGTGATCATCAGCCTGGTCGGCGAATCGGGCAGCGGCAAGACCACGCTTGCCAAAGTCATCCTTCGCTTGATCGAACCCAGTTCAGGCAGCGTGGTCGTCTTCGATCACCTGGTCGCCGGCAAAGGAGTGAGACCGGCAAAGCGGGCGTTCCTTTCCATAGTTCAGCCGATTTTTCAAAACCCGTTCGAGGCTTTCAGTAGTTATCGTACGGTGGATTCCTACCTGGAAACGACCGCCATGACCGTTAATGGGTTAAGTCAAACGGAGGCTGTGAGCGCGATGGAAGAAGCGCTTGCTTCCGTCGGTTTGAAATATGCCGATGTGAAGGGCAAATACCCGAATCAGTTTTCCGGCGGCGAATTACAAAGGGTATCGGTTGCCCGCGCGCTGATCCCGCATCCAAAGATCATTATTGCCGATGAGCCGGTGAGCATGATTGACGCTTCGTTGCGCATGAACGTGATTAACCTGTTCCTGTCGCTCAAGGATAAATACAACACCAGCTTTTTGTACATTACGCACGACCTGGCGACCGCCTATTACATCAGCGACTATATTGCGGTGATGTATCGCGGCTGTATCGTCGAGTTTGGCGAAGCCCGGTCTGTTTTGTTGGATCCCCAGCATCCCTATACAAAACTACTCCTGGAATCCATTCCGTCAACGAAGAAAAAATGGGTGCAGCATCAAATCGCGGAATCGGATATAGAAACCAAGGAGTACCGGTTCGGAGGCTGTAAATTCCACAACCGTTGTCCTCTGGTTCAGGATATTTGCATCGAAAAACGTCCCCCTCCGGTAAGGACAGCGGACGGCCGCGATGTATATTGCCATTTTGCCGAGTAAATTGCATCACCAGCAATACCGGTAAAAACGCATAAAGAATCGCCTTCACACGATGGAAAACAATCCATGAATGTGCAAAGCCACATTGCCATATCTGCTGATGGCGTTCCTATTCATTACGATCTACAGGGGGATGGGGATATTGCTCTGGTATTCGTTCACGGTTGGTGCTGCAACCGCGGCCACTGGGACCAGCAAGTACGCCATTTTGCGTCCAACCATACAGTGGTTTGCCTTGATCTCGCGGGTCATGGCGCGTCGGGAAGTGATCGTGCCAAATGGACCATGCAGTCGTTCGGGCAGGATGTTGTTGCAGTAGTGAAACAGCTTGGGCTGAGACGAGTTATCTTGATCGGGCATTCGATGAGCGGTCCGGTGATCGTCGAGGCGGCTCGTCTCCTGCCGCCGGTAACAGTCATCGGCTTGGTGGGAGCGGATACCTGGCAGAACCTCCAGCAGACACGGACTCCGGCGCAGATTGCGGAGAATACAGCACCTTATCGGGCAAATTTCGTGGAGACCGCCCGCGTCACTGTGCGAAATATGTTTGGACCTGCGGCTGATTCCAAACTGGTTGAGGATACCGTGATGTCCATGTCCGCGACACCTCCTCACATTGGGATTGGGGTCGTCGAGGAACTTGGTGGGCATGATCGTATGCTTCAGGATGGTCTTTTGGAAATCAGAGCGCCAAAAATTACGATCAACTCTGGATGGCGAATAACGAATGTAGAGGCGGCGCAATGCTATGGAATTGAAGTGGTATTCATGCCGGATGCCGGGCATTTTGTGATGATGGAGGATCCCGGGACTTTCAATCGCCTGCTGGAGGAGGCGGTGAAGAAAATTACACTTCTCAGGGAATGAACCATTCCTCCTTTGTTTCGGGATGGATCAGTTTCTCGCAAAGGTAATCTCATGAGCACATTCAAATTCTCCGATTTACCTGTTTCAGCCATCCGCGCAGGCGGCCAGCGCCGCATTGCTTACACCGATCACTTGATGCTGGTGATCTTCGATTTCAGCGACGGACCCAAGACAGCACCCGACCCGCTGCATCAGCATCCGCACGAGCAGGTTAGTTATGTTGTCGAGGGCGAGATTCTCTTTTTCCTCGGCGACGAACCGCCCGTTCATCTCGTACCCGGCGACGGCTACACCGTCCAGCCCAACATACCCCACTGCATTCAACTCCTCACTCCCCGCGTCCGCCTGGTGGATGCGTTCACTCCTCTGCGGGACGATTTCATAAACAAGTAATTCAGCTTGTAGACGGCGGCTGACTACCACGACAACACCGGAGACAAAATGAAGGCTGGAATTCTCTATGGTCCAAAAGATATCCGTTTAGGGGAAATGCCGGAACCTCAGATCACTGCGGAGGAGGTCTTGCTCGAATCTCACGCCGCCGGGATTTGCGGCACAGACTTGCATATCTACCGCGGCGAGTTCGAGAGCAGAGTTCGTTATCCCGCCGTGCAAGGGCATGAGTTTGGTGGTGTCATTGTTCAAGTGGGGAAAAATGTTAACGGCTTCAAACCAGGCGACCGGGTTGTTGTTGACCCGATCATCTCCTGCCATCAATGTCCGGCTTGTTTATCGGGTCATATCAATGCCTGCCAGACCCTGAAACTTTTAGGCGTCGATATGAAAGGAGGTTACGGTCAGTTTGTGGCGGTCCCCGCCGATCATATATTCCGCCTGCCTGACAATATCCCGATGACACACGCGCCGATGGTGGAAATGTATGCGCTTGGACATCACATCCTGCAACGCGGAGGAGTTCAACCCGGAGAGACGGTGGCAATCCTGGGGACAGGCAAACTGGGGCTTTCCATACTCGATGTGCTTTGTCACAGCGTCAGCCCTGGCATCACCATTGTGTCTGACCTGCAACCCTTCCGCCTCGAGACCGCCCTGAAACTGGGAGCAGATCATGTCATCAACCTCCATGAAACCGATCCGGTCGAACGGGTTTTGGATCTTACGAATGGCATCGGCGTGGACTGTGTGATCGAGTCGGTCGGACATTATCATCTGGTGGAAGGGCAGGAGGCGCCTCTCGCGCAGGCGGTCAGGATGATTCGCAATGGCGGGCGCATCGTAACAACTGGTTTGGGCGACCAGACATCGGCAGTTCACTTCAGAACACTTGTGATGAAGGAAGCGAAGATCATCGCTTCACGCGTCACTCTCGGCGAATTCCCCCGCGCCATCCAAATGATGAGCCGCGGCTTGTTACATCCCGAACTGTTGATTACCGACATGCAACCGCTCGCATCCATTGGAGAGGCTTTCCAACAGGTGGATCGGGAAAGCCCGGAGACGATTAAGATTGTTTTAGAGATAAAGGAGAATTGATATGGAATACCGAATGCTGGGACGCTCAGGAGTGCTGGTTTCCCCGTTTTGTCTGGGGACCATGAATTTTGGCGGGACGACAAATCAGGAAGACTCGTTCGCGATCATGCGCAGGGCTGTGGATGGCGGAATCAATTTTTTCGATACCGCCAACGTATACAACAAGGGCGAGAGTGAGCGCGTCACGGGGAAATTTCTAAAGGACAACAATCTGCGAGATCAGATTGTGCTGGCAACCAAGGTGAATGGAAACATGGGCGACCTGCCCAATCAGGGCGGAGCGACGAAACTCCATATCATCAAAGCCTGCGAAGATTCGCTTCAACGCCTGCAAACGGATCACATCGACCTGTACCAGATTCATCGCCCTCCCTTGAAGCATCCGCAAGATGAGACTCTGCGGGCCTTCGACGACTTGATCCGCGCGGGCAAAGTCCGTTACGCCGGTTGCTCTACACATCCCGCCTGGATGGTGATGGAAGCGTTGTCCATGAGCGAGCGCTATGGATGGAATCGTTATATCAGCGAACAACCGCCCTACAACCTGCTGGATCGCCGCATCGAGAACGAACTCATCCCGTTATGTCAGAAATACGGACTGGCTGTCCTTCCCTGGTCGCCGCTCGGAATGGGTATATTGGCGGGTCGTTACGCTCAAGCCGATACCTACCCGGAAGATTCGCGCGCCAAACTTTGGGACAGCAGTATGGTCAAAGCGCGCATCACCCAGCGCGCCATTGATGTGGGTCAGGCGGTTGGGAAAATGGCAAAGGAGCGCGGGCTGACCTCCTCGCAGTTGTCACTGCTCTGGACAAAGGACCAGCCCGGAATCACCGCGCCCATCCTCGGTCCGCGCACGCTCGCTCATCTCGAAGACGCGCTGGTTGTCATGGAAAAGACCCTTGACGCCGCCGATCGTCAGCTCTTCGATGCACTCGTGCATCCGGGTACTGCTGTCGCAGACTTTCACAATTCAAATGATTGGATGAAGGCTCGTATCCTTGCCTGATCGCTATTTTTGCAATGCTCTGCTAAAGATGCAGAGATCCTCATGGGCCAGGTTGGAACGAGGCCCGGCACAAGCCCGTTCTCGCATCCTACCGGTAAGGAGTGATCCATGCAATTCAGTCAGATCCAACATTGCAGTGTAGTCGTGCAGAACCTGGAACTCGCCGCTGCATTTTATCGCGACGTACTCGGTTTGGACGAGATCGCCATTCCGTCCACCTTTCAGCCGGCCGGGCTCAACGTCCGTTGGTTTCGTCTCGGCTCCCAGCAAATCCACTTACTGTTGGGGAATGAGATGCAACGACCCAGTCAGCAGCACGTGGCCTTACAGGTGGATAACGCCAGGGCTGCGCGGGTATGGCTGAAAGGAAAGGGAATCGAAATTCAGGAAGCTGTACCTATCCCAGGTGCAGATCGCTTCTTCATCAAGGATATTGATGGAAACCGTCTTGAAATCATTGAATGGAAGGAAGCGTATCCAGATACCCCCATCTTAAGTGAGTACTCTCGCTCCTCCGATCAATAAGCGGAATTTTATCCGGGACAACCATATTGCGGTACTTTATGGTTTTGTCAGGAATTTCAACCCAACCAACAGCAAAAATGATGCGCAACAGGATTGATAGTATTCACATCAGTACACATTGTGGATTTTGGATGAAATAGGGAAAATGAAACAAGCAAATCTACATTTCGTACAAGACGAGGCCGGCTCGTTCGCCTTCAACACCGGGGTTCTCAAAGGCGCCCTGCGTCAAGAGGGCCGGTCAATCGGTCTCGTTCCGGTCACGTACAAGGAAGCCGGCACCGAAATCACCGATGGCGAGGGCCTATTCAATCACTACCGCGTCTTTACCCGCGGCAGGCGCTACGGCTACGGCGCACGCCGTTGGCCAAGCACGGCAGAACTCCACCGAGACGGCAGTGTCGCGGTCCTCTGGACGGTGGTACCCAATGATCGGCCCTTCGAACTGCAGGCGATTTACAGTTGGGCGGCGCCGAATACCATTGATCTGGTCACTGTAGTCTATGCCGAGGCGAAGCTTGAGGCCTTCGAGGTCTTCCTCGCCTCCTACTACCAACCCCGGTTCATCGATTCACGGGTCTGGGCCTCGCGCGATCCACATGGAGGTGACAACGCTGGGTTCGTTTCCGCCGATCAAGAGCTTGGGGAATGGCTAGCCTTTCCCCGCGACGAGCATGGGGTAGAAGTAATTAGAGATGGACGCTGGGATCTGGAACCTCATCCCCTGGAGTGGACGATGATGCCAAACTTTGCCCTGCCGCTTGCCATTCGTCGCGATCCAGGCTCCGGGCTTACGGTGATGGTAATGACCCAACGTGACGATTGTTTTGGAGTATTCACCCCCTATGGAGAAGAAAGACACTACTCCAACTACATGTCGTTCTTCGGCCACGATATTGAGGCAGGGCAGAGCGCCAGCGCCCGGTCACGGCTGGTCGTGTTATCCGATCCGACGGACGCTGAAATGCTCGAAATTGCAAGTGAGTTTTTGAAGGTCTCTTCACAGATTTAAGAAAAGCAGAAAGATAAGCAATGCGTATCCCCAGTACGGGAATTGGTCGCTTGCTCATGGAACATGGCGACGATGTTGTTCTCAACAATCGCGGCCTGAGACCCTCACAGGTCGAAGGGGACACACCACCTCCATGGGAGAAGCAGAGAACGAGACTCACGATTCGATCCTGGTTGTTGTGCAAAATGTCGTGCTGATTGTAAATGCAGGTGGAGACCAGTCGGTCGACATCAACGAGAGCGACCTTCTCAATGCCACATACTCGAATGCCGGTACGCTTAAGATGTACTTTGGAGCCTAAAAAATCGCCAGAATACAGGAATAAAGAACAGAAACCCCCATCAATACAGGTTGGACTCAAAGTAAGACAAAAGATCTCACCCTACGTTTTCTTTTAAGCCGTTGGTTGATAGTCCCCAATAGGGGATGGTATTTGAATCTTCCCGCGCTCACAAGATCTTCCTCCCCGGGACGTTATTGCCTGGTTGAGACACCCTGCCTATAAAAAGAAAAAGTGAGCGCAGATCAAAAAGCGCTCACTTCCAGAAAAAAACCGCCCCCTTCCGCCCCCTTTCGGGATTTGATTACATCCTACATCATTGTATACTGTAGAGTACCGCATCTCAATAGACGGATGTGTATACAGTATAGGCATTTGTACTGTTTCACGGAAAAGCCTTGTATTCCAGTGTAATTTCGGTTAAGCTTGAAATGCGGGCAAAAAGGGAGTCATATGTTTGATAAGATCCATGTGACAATTTTGGACGATCACCAGTCTATTGTAGATGGATACCGTTTTCGGCTCGGAAGTAGTCAACGTGTCCAGGTGATGGCGGCCATCGGCTTTGGGGATGAACTTGAGCCAACTCTCGAAAAATATCCCACAGATGTGCTGTTGCTGGATATTGGCGTTCCTGCGTCTGCCGATAATCTGAACCCTTATCCAATTCTGCATGTCATTCCCAACTTGTTGCAAAAGTATCCGAATCTGGTGATCCTCGTCATCAGTATGCATGCCGAGCGGAGTATGATCCGCGCCGTGATGGAGGCAGGGTCCAGCGGGTATATCCTCAAAGATGATCAAACGACCCTGCGAGACCTGGAAAATGTGGTGATTTCTGTTGCCAGCGGAGGCATTCATTTGAGCCGCCAGGCAAATGATGTCCTGTTGCGCCCTGGAACAGGGGAAATCGATTTGTTGTCACGTCGGCAGCGCGAAGCGTTGTCTCTGTGTTTAGCCTACCCGGAGTGTACGACCGCCGAGTTGGCGAAGAAAATGTCGATTTCTAACTCCACGATCCGCAACTTGTTATCGGGCGCATACATTAAGCTGGGGGTCCGCACCCGCATTGCCGCAATAGGCAAGGCGCGCCAGTTGGGACTTATTACCCCTGAACCGACGACAATGCCAAGATCCGGCTGACGATCACAGTTCAAATGCATTCAACAGATTCTCGACGGGGGCCATGATTTCATCGAACAAGGCTGCGACCGGTCCGTGTTTCACAAGTGGGATACGGTTCAAGATTTCCTTTGCCTGTTCATATCTTTCGATCAACTGATCTGCACAGTAGCTGATTGCGCCGCAGTGGATGAGGATCTCCTGCGCCTCTTGTAACGCGTCGAGTGAGCTCACCTGCCTCTTCAAACTGATAAACCGCTCGCGGTCAGGATGCTTGACCGATGATGCGAACAGGATCGGCAGCGGTGAGCGTCCCTGGATCCAATCCGGATTGGCGGGAGTCTCCATCGAGTCATGCATATCGTCGTGGATTTGGATCATCTCCCCATACAAACATCCGAGACCTTTGAGTTGTTCCGCGACTTCCGGCGAAGCGCCAGCTGCCAATGCGCCCAATTGCAGGGCTGCCCCGAAGAAAGGCGAACTTTTTGTTTTGGCCACATCCCAATATTCCGATTCGTTTGCAGGTGCCTGTCCATCCAGGTACTGACCGAATGTCGTAGCGAGGAACATAGCGTTGAGAGTATTCACTGCCGTTAGTTGGGAACGTGAGTCCTTCACAGATCGAGAAATCGTTTGTAACGCTGCGGCCTGAAAGAAACAGGACAGATTGGAAACGGCAGGCAACCCCAGACGGTGATAATCGCCGCGTGGATCATCATCCAGCATATCATCCACCAGCAACATGCCCACATGGGCGCAGCCAATGGCGACGACAGCCGGAATCGCCCATTCCTGCGCACCACCAACCGATTCACAGGCCCGAACAGGTATCAACCAATGGGCAGGTTTTCGGGACGCGGCAGCCTGAAATAACTGGCTGGCTTCATTCCATGATTTAACATGGGGCAAACGTGTAAATTCGTGAATTACTATTGGGAAAAGATCCATGATTCCTCCAGCAGAGAGTGTGGAATCGTCCTGCGGAAATGAATCCTCCGCAGGACGATTCGATATTGAATTACGTGTTGGGCTTTTCCGCGTGCCAGACGAACCATTCTGTATCAGCGGTGGCGTGGAAGACCTGGGCGCGAGAGACACGAGTCAGGTTTGCCAGACGGCGCTGATGAGCTTTGGACGGCTTCACAGCCAGCCGTCGGTAGAATGCGTGCATGTTCATGGTATGTACCTCCTGTTTGAAATATTGGGATCGAACAAAATAGTATGGAGAAATCTTGAAGATTATTTTCCTCTTACGCTATAATCGCACCACCTCCTTCCATATTAAATGTTGCACAAACGTTGAGCCCCATGAAAGCCTCTTCCGAAACCTGGAAAAAAAGCGATATCCTCATCTCGGCTGTCGTCCTTGCCTTTTTGTTGGTATTTACCTACGGGCTTCTGTTCCTGGTGCCTTACCCCGGTTTTTATTTCAACCCAACCGACGGTGCAGTCAGGACTATATTCGAAGACCTGGCCCCTGCAACTGTTCCTCATCTTAGGGTTGGCGATATCCTGAAAAGCGTTGGCTCGATTTCGTTCGAAGAATATCGCAGCAGTAGTGGCACAAGCAATTTCTTCAGCGCTTACCAGCGGGGGGATATCGTTGCACTCGTCATCGAACGCAATGGCACGACCATCAACGTACCCTGGGTATATGCCGGTTTCAATAGCGCCGAATTCGAGACCCATTTTTTCAACGTCTGGTGGCTGGCATACATTTTTTGGATCGTCGGCACAGTTACCCAGATTTTCATGCGACCGAAAGATAAGCGTTGGACGTTATTTATTGCATTTAACTACCTGACCAGTATGTTCATTATGCTGGGCACGATCTCCTCTTTTGAATTCCTGGGGAGTCCCATTCTTATGCGTGCCGTCGCCTGGTTGATGCTGCCTGTCTATCTCCATTTTCATTGGATATTCCCGCATTCGCTGCGTCCGATCCCGGGCTGGGCGAAGACTACTTTTTATGCCGTTGGTGGTGGGTTTGCCGTTACACAATTGTTCGCAACGACACTAAGCTCGCTGTATTTTTTTGCCATCATCCTGGCCTTTGGTGGAAGTATTCTGTTGCTGGCCGCCCATTATGTATTTCAACCGCAATATCGCCGTGACGTGAGTATTCTGGCAATCGCTGCCGTGATTTCACTTGGCTTTACAATCGTTGCTGGTATCGTTAGCGCGGGCGGGCAAACACCTTCACAATCAGTTCTTGCACTTTTGGCTTTGCCGATCCTGCCGGGAACCTACTTTTATGTGCTGTATCGCAACGGCCTCGGTGGATTGGAACTGCGTACGAATCGCGCGATCACCTTATATGCCTTCATGGTGCTGCTTGGTACAGTGTTGATGCTGGCAGTCAGTTATTCGGGTCTCCTCGACATCACACCTCAGGCATTTCTCTTTGTAACCGTCCTGGTTGCCCTGGGCACAACCTTCCTTGGCGTGCAGGTCTTTCCTGCATTCCAGTCCTTTGTAGAGCGGCGCGTGTTTGGCATTAAGTTGCCTGCTCAAAGCATGGTGGAGAATTTCTCGGACCGAATTGTGACCAGTACCACCCTGCCCGAATTGTTAAAACTGCTGGAGGAGGATGTCTTTCCCAGTCTATTGATCCGGCAATATGCCTTTGTGCAGCTTACAGACGCGTCGGTCAAGCTCATCCGCTCTCAGGGTGTGAATCCGGACAAGGTCCCGGAAGATGCGCTCAAGAACTTCCTCGCCTCCACATCGACGGGACGTTTGCTCCCGCCATCGACAGGTGACCGGCGCTTTGGCTGGGTCCGCCTGGTTCTTCCTCTGAAGCTCGGAGATGAACTGATTGGCGTCTGGCTGTTGGGACGTCGTGACCCCGACGACCATTATCCGCAGGTAGAACTTCCGATCCTGCAATCGTTGGCAAATCAGACAGCTGTGGCCTTGAGCAACATCCTGCAGACCGAGCGCCTGAAAGTTATGTATGAGGCCAACATCAACCGTTACGAACAGGAACGTCTCCGGTTAGGTCATGACCTGCATGATAGTGTGCTCAACGAAATGGCTGCCATGCTGATGAAGCATGACATCGATGCATTACCAAAGGAATTTCAGGAATCGTTCGAGGGGTTGATCGCACGGCTGCGTGAGCTCGTCACGGATTTGCGCCCTCCCATGCTGATTTACGGACTGAAATATGCGCTCGATAGTTTGGCCGACAACCTGTCTGAAAGAAACCACGATGTTGTAAAAATTCTTTCTGAGATCCAGGCTGTGGAGGAAAGCAGGTACCCTCCAAATGTGGAACATAATATTTACCGGATAGTTCAGGAGGCTTGCGAGAACGCCTTGAAACACGCACGAGCCAAATCGATCCGGCTCACTGGTGAATTGTCAGCCAATAAGATCGAACTCCAGGTCAGTGATGACGGTGTTGGGTTTAAGGAGGAAGTTATCCTCCGGCTGGACGAGATGGTCGCCAATCAACACTATGGATTGGCCGGCATGTATGAGCGCGCCGAATTGATTGGCGCGGGACTTAATATCCATTCGCGGCCCCATCACGGAACACAAATCCAGATCCATTGGGAAGCGAAAGAGCCAGTTTAGTTGTTAAGGTGCTGCGCGTCGTTGGAGATGCACTGGTACATATGTTATGCCGTATGGGTGCTTGAAAATCCACAAGCGTTGCTTGAAATTTCCAAAGTGCCGGGCAGCGCAAGGAAATACAGGTGAACCGGTTCGGTGAAGCCCTACGCAGATTTCGAAATGCCAGCAACGACCCTGAGCGCCAGAATAAGCGGCTCTCGCAGGAACGCCTCGGTGAGTTGATCGGTCGTGAATTAGGGGATTTCGGCTACACCGGCGCGGCAATCAGCGAGTGGGAACTGGGAAAAAGCAAACCAAGCGCCGATGACCACAGAGTGGTGATCGCTCTTGTGCGTGTGCTTCACAAGTGTGATGGATTGAAAACGCCTGCCGAAGCTGATCAATTTTTGAAATGGGGGAATTATCGAGCGTTTGACGAAGAGGAAACCCGCAGGATTTTTCCAGATGTTCCTGATGAAATGCACAGTGAGCAGGCTGCGCCCAACGAAAATATAGCTGAATCCAAGGGATCTTTTTGGCTCGCTGACATGCTTTCCATTTCCGAGGGTGAATTGAAACAGATACTCGACAAAGCCAGGGAAGATGGACCGGAGCCATCCTGGCCTAGAGTCCTGGCGGCCCTGATGCGAAAGGCGACTGATGGGTTTTCGCTTTCCATGAGTACTATCCTATGGATTGCCGTGTGGTTATTGACGGTATGGTCGATGAGTCCGTCCCTGAAATTTCCTTTTGGAAACTACGATTCGGCATTCATTGCGATTTGTATGTATGCGGGCGGCTCACTTGTCATTCCACTCCTTATTGGCGCCCTGGTGGACACGAAAGCCAGTGAATACTGGAGGAAGCAGAGCGGAGTCAGTTCATTTTTGCTGCGGCTGTATACCTATCAGGGAGCGGGCGTCGGCTTCAATGTAGGATATTTCCTCGTATTTCCGTTGAGCCTGGCTCGCCATTATTTGAGATTCGAGCCTTCGATTTGGATCGAAATCCTTGCGGCAACGGTCAGTGTGGTCCTGGCACATATGGGTGCGCGCGTTATTCCGCATAATTTGTGGCGTGCCTTCAAGCGATTGACTTTTAGAGATGGTGGTATCTTTTTTGCGGTGGCGCTGATGGGACCCTTATGGGCATTCTTTTTCCTGGAGTTTTATTCCACTCTTCTGCATCCTGCGTTAGGGATCGTCGTGATCCTGTTGGCGCTGAGTGGCGTGGTGTTGATCGCGCGAAAGAGCTCCCAAAAGCAAACCGCCTGAGACAAGCAGGATATTTTAAGTGAATCGCCAGGTTCATAACTGAACAGGCGTGCTATAATCCCCTCCAACCCCACAAAACATCACGGATCAGAAACAGGTCAATCGAATGTCCTTTGCTCACCTTCACGTCCATACGGAATATTCCATGCTTGATGGCTTCTCGAACATCAAGAAACTGGTGAAGCGTGTGAAGGAACTGGACATGCCGGCCGTCGCCATTACAGATCATGGCACGATGTTCGGCGTGATCGACTTCTACAACGCTGCCACGAAGGAAGGGGTGAAACCGATCATCGGCGTGGAAGCATACATGGCGGCCCGCAAGATGAGCGACCGCGACTCCAAGCTGGATCGCACTTCCTCTCATCTGCTTTTGCTCGCTGAAAATGAGACCGGCTATAAGAATCTGCTCAAGATCTCGTCAGCCGCGCAGCTGGATGGCTTTTATTACTATCCCCGCATCGATCATGACTTCCTAGCGGCCCATTCCGAAGGGATCATCTGCACCTCCGGTTGTATGTCGGCAGAAATTCCGCGGCTGCTCCTGGATGATAAGGCTGAAGAAGCTGTCAGGAAGATGAACTGGTATTACGACGTCTTCGGCAAGGACAATTTCTTCATCGAGCTTCAGCAGCACAATATTAAAGAGATCACCGACCTGAATAAGAAACTGCTGGACATGGGGATGAAATATTCAGCAAGGTATATTGCCACCAACGATGTGCATTACATCAATCAGGATGATGCGCGGCTTCAGGATATTTTGCTGGCTATCCAGACCCAGTCCTTCCTCTCGGATACGGACCGTATGCGCATGACCGATGACTCGTATTACCTGCGCACGCCAGTGGAAATGAACCGGCTTTTCGCTGAAGTACCGGAATCCCTGAGTAATACGCTCCTGATTGCCGAACGCTGCCATGTGGATCTGAGTTTCAAAGGCTATCACCTGCCTGATTTCCCCGTCCCCGATGGTTTCACGGCAGAGACGCGCCTTCGTTATCTGTGCGAGCAGGGGGCCGGGAAACGCTACGGAGATCACGCCGACAGCCCCCAGGTGCGCGAACGACTCGATTATGAATTGGGGATCATCCACAAGATGGGATTCGATTCCTACTTCCTGATCGTATGGGATCTGTGCCGGTATGCAAAAGAAAACGGCATCTGGTACAACGCCCGCGGCTCAGCGGCAGGCTCGATTGTCGCGTATGTGCTGGAGATCGCCCTCGTGGATCCCCTCCATCACGATTTGCTGTTTGAACGATTCCTGAATCCCGGGCGTATCTCGATGCCCGATATCGATCTTGATTTCCGCGATGACCGCCGTGCCGAGATGCTCGAGTATTGCACGCGCAAATATGGCAGTGATAAGGTCGCCCAGATCATCACATTCGGCACGATGGGGACAAAAGCCGCTCTGCGCGATGTGGCACGCGTAATGGAAATTCCGCTGCCCGAGGTAGATCGCGTAGCCAAACTTGTTCCGTTTGTTTCTGGCCGTAACACCACCATGGAAGACGCGATGGCGGTGCCAGAATTCAAAGAGATTTACAAGAGTCAGCCGCACTTGCGCGAATTGATCGATACGGCTGCCAAGATGGAAGGCACGGTCCGCAATGCAGGGACACATGCCGCCGGTGTTGTGATCTCTGACAAACCGATCCTGGAATATCTGCCTCTGCACCGTCCCACGTCGAATTCCGAAGAGACGCCCATTAAGACGGTGACGCAGTTCGAAATGGGTATCCTCGATTCGCTCGGCATGTTGAAGGTGGACTTCCTCGGGCTGATCACGCTGAGTGTGATGGCAAAAGCCTGTGACATGATCGAGAAGCGGCATGGCATCAAATTCGATCTCAACAATATTCCCCTCGATGATCCCAAATCATTCGAGCTGATGGGCAGTGGGCAGACCGCCGGCGTGTTCCAGGTGGAAGGCGGGGGCATGACGCGCTGGCTCGTCCAGATGAAGCCCAAGACGCTGGATAATATTATTGCCATGGTGGCGCTCTATCGTCCCGGACCGATGGCATTCATCCCCGATTACATCGCCCGTATGCACGGTGAAGCGGACGTGGAGTACCGTCACCCGAAGATGGAACCGATCTTCAGCGATACGTATGGCATTCCTGTGTATCAGGAACAGCTTATGCGCGCGGCCGTGGAACTGGCGGCATACAGTCCATCTGAATCGGATGAATTGCGAAAGGCTATTTCCAAAAAGAAAAAGGAAGATATCGAAAAGCACCGCAAAAAGTTTGTCGACGGAGCTGTTAAGCAGGGAATAGATAAGGAAACGGCAGAAGCCATCTATAACGATTGGGAAGAGTTCGCCAGGTATGGATTCAATAAGAGTCATGCCGCCGATTATGGCGTGATCGCGGTCGAGACTGCATACCTCAAGTCTCATTACACCGCCGAGTATATGACAGCCCTGCTCTCGGCGAACGCAGGCGCTACAGAGAAGGTTGCCCTGTATGTCGCAGATGCGCGCAGTATGGGTGTGCCGGTGCTGGCGCCGGAGATCAACACTTCGCAATGGGATTTTTCGATTGAGGATATTGAGGTTACCTCCGGGGACGACGGCTCGAGCAAAGAGGTTAAGCCGCACATCCGCTTTGGCCTGGGTGCGATCAAAAACGCCGGACAGGCGGCCGTGGAATTGATCATCAAAGAGCGCGAAGCCAACGGTAAATTTTCAGACTTGAATGACTTCGCCCGGCGTGTGGACCTGCGTGCCGTCGGCAAGCGCGTTCTGGAATGTCTCATCAAAGTCGGCGCGATGGATAACTTTGGAAATCGCGCTGCGCTGCTTGCGTCTCTGGACCGTGTCGTCGCCATCAGCAGTAACCACTTCCGCGCCGCCGAAGCGGGACAGATGAGTCTGTTCGGCGGCGCAACCGGCGTGACTGAGTCGATCACGCTGCCCGAAGTCAACAACGTGGATCGCCGCGAGATGCTCAACTGGGAACGTGAACTGATCGGGCTGTATATTTCCGATCATCCGCTTACTCCCTATCAGCAGACCTTCACGCAGATCGTCAGTTACTTTTCGGGTCAGCTGCATGAGGCGCAGCATGAGGAAAAGGTTCGCGTGGCGGGTCTGGTCACCGCTGTACGCCCGTATACAACCAAGACCAACAAGCCCATGGGGTTCGTCTCCATCGAGGATGTACAGGGCAACATCGAGCTTGTGCTCTTCCCGCGCACCTGGGCGCAGTATAAAGAGCAGATGACCATTGGTCAGATCATTATTGTGGAAGGCAAAGCGGATACCGGCTCGTCTCCGCCGAAGATCCTGGTAGATTCGATTCGGACCGAGATCAAGATCCTCGAACCGTTGGAGTCTGCATCAACTCTCGTCCCGCCGACATTCGATCTCTATGAAGAAGAGCCGCCTGTCCCTGACGATGCGACGGTGACGGATTTGAATTACCAGTCTACCCAGCCAAAGCCGGGGATACCGGCTGCGGCAAAGAAAATCCCGGTCAAACCGAGCATTCCTCCGCCGGTAAAGCAGGTGGCGCAGAAGTCTCCATCGTATGCAGAGCCGAACATCTCGCACCAGCGTGGTGGATGGGATGATCCCAACATTCCGCCTCCGCCCGATAACTTCCCTGATGACTGGGATACACAGTGGCAGCCATCGTTCGAGGATGCCACGATCGCGGCGCGCCCCGAACCAAGAGTGGATCGTCAACCTGTCAGCGCTCCCAGATTGCAAACCGAAGCGGTTCAGGCGCAGGTCGAGCATGAAGAACGGGAGCAGGAAGAAGCTGCGCGTGAAGCGGTCGCTGTCCATTCGATAAAGATCGAACCACATCCCGTTCCGCCGTCGATCTATATCCCGCTGGCGAAAGAGGAAAAGGACAAGGACCACCCGCCGCGGCAGATCACGGTCACATTGCGCACGACCGGCGAAAAGGATCACGACCGCCGCCGCATCAAAACCATTTACGGCACGCTGATCTCGTTCCATGGCAAGGATCGATTCAGTTTCCAGATCTTTGAGAACGGGTCAGGGCATTTGATCGATTTCCCCAATGACACCACGCGTGTGTGCGTCGAGATGCTGGAGCGCCTAAAGAAGCTGATCGGGGAGGAGAGCTGGCGCGTGGAGGAGATTACGTTTCAATAATGATCATGTAGGGTCCGGCAGCTGCCGGACCCTACATGATTACACATTTCTTATTGCATCACATCGTTCACAATCGGTCCGCTGGCAGAGCAAAGCCAGCGGATCGAGTCTTATTAATTCCTGCACTGCATCCAGCAATCGTCTTAAGGGAATCGCCTCGATGAATGCATCGCCTGCATACACGCGGCGGGTATCCGGTTTGATGTACGATGCAATGGCGTTGAACCCGGAAGAATCACCGGGAAAGTTGGGGCACTCCACGATGCGGTTATCCGACACGGCCCAACGGATGAATTGTTTTCGTCCGGCAAGTTTCTCCCCATAATGCATGCTGGTATTGACCGAATGATCCACGTTGATGAGTATCACCCAGCCATCCTCCTCCGCCAGGGCCGCAATGGGAGCGAGCGGCTCGAAGAGAGTCTGTGTGCCCAGGATGGATTCTGTATTGAGACCGGCAAACGACAGAATGGGATGGGCGGTCCGTATGGCGGCGGGATGATTGCGTAAACTCTCAGGCAGGATGCCCATCATTGGGTCGGCGCGCATATCAGGAGTGAAGGATTGCGCCATTTTGTTCAGATCCTGTTCCGCGCCATACGTAATGCCGTTATTGGGTGGACCAACTTGTGGGGTGATCATGGTTTTATATGTAAAGGTTGGCATGATCAAACCCTGGACGGAATCGGTCAGTGCCTTCAAGACCGTATCTGCGCCATTGTGGATGTAGCCAAACGGCTGCAGGGAGGCGTGCGCGATCACCGGTCGATTCGCCAGGCTCAATTCCTGAAATGCTGCTTTCAATTCATCGTAACCAAGCACGTTATTTACCTCTCCACTCTGGTTTACGTTTTTCCATGAAGGCTTTCATGCCTTCCTTTTGATCTTCGCTGGCAAACAGATTGTAGAACGTCTGCCTTTCTTCGATGAGTCCCTCCTGGAGAGATAACTCATACGATTGGTTGATCATCTTCTTGGCAGCGTAGACCGCCAGCGGGGCGCGCGAGGCGATCTCTTCGGCAAGCTTCAGCGCTTCATCCAGGTATGAATCCAGGGGCACCACCCGATTCACCAGTCCAAACTGATGGGCTTCCTGGGCGGTCAGAGTGCGGTTGTTGAGGATCATTTCCATGGCGATTGCTTTGCCGACCGCCCGTGTGAGGCGCTGCGTTCCTCCGGCACCGGGGATGACTCCGAGGGTGATCTCGGGCTGACCAAACCTGGCGGATTCCGATGCGACGATCATGTCACACGACAACGCGACCTCGCATCCGCCGCCCAAGGCCCAGCCTGATACCGCGGCGATGACCGGCTTCCGGATCGTGCGGATGCGGCCAAAGACCGCCACGTGATCGCGGTCCATCATCTCAGTAAGGGATTTATCTGCCATCTCTTTGATGTCGGCGCCTGCCGCGAAGGCTTTTTCATTTCCGGTGATGACCATCGCGCCGATGCCCTCGTCGCGGTCGAAGCTGTCGAGCGCGTCCATCACTTCGCGCATCAATTGATTGTTAAGCGCGTTCAAAGCCTGTGGACGATTTAGAGTAAGCAGCCCGACTCGGTCTCGTTTTTCAGACAGGATCAATTCATAGGTCATGGGATTCCCTTCTCTGGCGTATGGTTGCGCTGCGTTCGATAATAACCCGGCAGGAACTTATCTGCAAGATGTGTCAGTGGTTGTAAACAAAAAAGAGCGAGATCCAGGCGCCTTCGCGGTTTAATATCTTCTAGGGGATTAATGTGTTGACGCGTGAGTGTTTCGCATGATTCTTCCCAGCAGGAACATGGAAAGTCCAAGCATGAGCAGGAGGAAAATGGTGATGATCAGGTCGCCAACCGCCCCGTAAAAACCCGGCAGGAAGCGATCCACGAGCCGTGCCGGCACGATCAGAATAAATGGCAGGATCGCTACAGATCCAAGCAGGATTCGCCGCTGGCCTCCGGAAAGCGACCAGAGTGATGGGGTCGAAAGTCCTTTATAGATCAGTACAACGAAGACAATCAAAATCAATGTGTCATATAAACGATGGTATGCCACCAGCATCGTCCAGAGGAATAAGATTGTCAGCAGGTGAAAATCGATCACATCCTGCATGTTCGATAAGTTCGGACGAGCACGAAACCAGAAGTACATCGGAATGAAGACCGCCAGGGTCATCATCAACACGGGCAGCATTGAAACGAGTACATTATTGGAAACGCCCTCGAACCATCTCGAAAGATGAATGCCCGGCTGGTCGAACAGACGCACGAACAGCTGGATATTCTCCAGCACGATCGTCAGCGGTGAAGTTCCTGTGATCGCTGCGATCGCCAGGATTCCAAAAATTTGAACGCCAACAGCCAACAAGAGGATTCTGAATTTTTTCTTGAGGAGCAGGAACAGGAAGATCGGCAGCGAGAGGGAATATTTCGATAATGCCAATCCTAACGCCAGGCCTGAAATGCGCCAATCGCGCTCTGCATGGAGCACGGCGACGAGCATGAGCAGGAAGACCAGCAGAGTCGTTTGTCCGTTTTCGACGGCGATACGAGTGGCAGAAAGATCGATATAGATCAGAAAGATGAATAGCTCATCGATGGGAGCGAGTTTTACATCTGCAAATGGAATCCTGCGTACGATCAATATGGCTGTCAACAGCATCAACAGGATGTTGATAAACAGGAAAGCAAGCTTCGCATTCGCCCATGAAAGAGTTGCCAGGGGGCTCAGAAGCAATAGCATTGCCGGTGTATTCGATGGAGTGATTTCCAGGTAGGGTTGAGCCACCGGGTACCGCTCCAGGACAACACCATCCCAATACGCGATGGGAAGCGCCGGTTGTTCACCGGCAAAGAACGCTTCGTAGGGATCGCGACCTTGAATAATGAATTGCCCTGCGTACCAGAACTGGTGAAAGTCCGTAGCCCCTTCGGTACTCCGTGTTTCGATGAAAATATATGTCATGACGGCTGCGGCGTAGACACCAGCCAGGATACACAGGAACGTAGTCCATCGATAGGGGAGAACGGTTGCTGGCACCTTCATAAAAAGTATCACGCACAATGGTTAGAGCCGTTGCAGGTGCAGTGACGGCCAAAAGTACTAGCACCCTTCCGTCACTATCCCTTCGGGACGGCGCGCATCGATCTCACAAGAATTCTTCCATGGAGATGAGAAAAAGGATTTCTTCGTCGCGGCGCCTGAGGCGCCACTCTTCGCAATGACGGACGGGCTCTCGTGTTGCGATGAAATTATGCTACCATTACGGAAGTCAAGACTGAGGAGATGATCATGAATATCCTATTTATGGCCCATTCGGGGTTGCGCTGGCTCGTGCTGTTTGTGGCAGTGATCGCTATCATCAAGTATCTGATCGGCTGGCTGCAGGGCGGCCAATACAAGGGTATGGACCGCGGACTCATGGCTGCTTTTAGCGGGCTGATGGATCTTCAATCGTTGTTAGGGGTCATTCTGCTGGTATGGTCAGGCTTGACCGGGGTTGGCTTTCCGTTCTTTCGCATCGCGCATGGGTTGATCATGGTCGCAGCGGCCGTTGTAGCGCACCTGTCGCGGCGCTGGAAGAATGCAGACGATGCAACACGGTTTCGTAATGATCTGTTCCTGATCGTTGGCTCACTTATTCTGGTATTGATCGGTATTTCGATCCTTCCGGGTGGACTCAGCAGGTAACCATGACGAGATCGCAGCCGCCGGCGGAGAAGCTTGATTTCAAGCGTATTCTGCCCATTATTGTTATCGTGTTCGTTGACCTGTTAGGGCTCTCGATCATCATTCCGCTCCTTCCGCTATATGCAGCCCGCTTCAGCGCCACGCCAATGGTGATCGGAATCCTGCAAGCTACGTATCCACTGATGCAGTTCGTAGGCGCGCCGGTCCTGGGTCGTTTGTCTGATCGTTTTGGTCGCAAGCCGGTACTCGTCCTCAGCCAGATCGGGACTCTGTTCGGATTCATCCTGCTTGGCTTCGCAGATACACTCACGCTGCTGTTCCTCTCTCGCATCGTCGACGGACTCTCCGGGGCCAATATCTCCACCGCGCAGGCGGCGATTGCAGATAGTACAAACGAAAAGACTCGCACGCAGGGCTTGGGACTCGTGGGTGCCGCGTTCGGGTTGGGTTTTGTTTTCGGTCCGGTGATCGCTTTCATTGTGCTTGCCGCGACCGGACAAAACTATCAAGCCGTGGCGTGGACGGCAGCGCTCTTTTCGCTCGTCTCGATCCTGCTGACCATTTTCTGGTTTCGCGAAACGCTTACAGCAGAGTCTATGCCTGCGTCTGCGCGCCGTCCATTTTCGTTCGCTGCGATGATCGATGCCCTGCGCCGTCCGCAGATCGGGTTCCTGTTGATCCTCATGCTCTTTTACCAGATCGCGTTCGGTGGTTACGAACAGCTCTTTTCCCTGTTCACGCTCACCCGTCTGGGCATGGACGCGCGCGATACCTCCGGGTTGTTCGCACTAGCTGGAGTGTTCATCATCGTCGTTCAGGCCGGTTTCGTCGGCCGCTGGTCGAAACAAAAAGGGGATCGCTGGCTGGTGACCGTGGGAACATCCGTTCTGGCGATCGGTCTCATTGGGACCTCGCTGACGCCGGGCGTGCCTGTCCCGTGGTATGACCAGGCCCAGGTCCTGGAACGACTCGCCGGGGAAGGCCAGGTACGCGTCTCGGTGCAGGAAATACAGATCCAATTGCCCGATCAATCTGCACGCGGCTGGTTGGGAATCCTCTGGCTCCTGATTGCCAGCTTCCCGGCCGCGCTGGGCGGCGGCGTGCTGCATCCCGCGGTCAACAGTCTTATCACGAAATCGTCAGACAAAAGCGAAGTGGGCGGTATGCTTGGAATTTCTGCCGCGATGTACAGCGCTGCCAACGCCATTGCACCTTTATTCTATGGTTTTCTATTTCAATGGCTTGGCGCGCCAGTTCCCTTTTTTGCCGGTGGTATGATACTGTTGGTCTTATGGTTAATTGCACCGCGATTTATCGTTAAACAAACAGAGAGCCTTGCGAAGGTTTAAGCGATAATTTGTCGGTCTTCAAAATCGACCTTCGCAAGGCTTTGAATAAGGAGCTCTTATGTTATTGGTTGCAAACCTTCTTGTCGTGATCGTTGCCCTTCTGCATGTTGGATTTTTCATCCTCGAAATGTTCTTCTGGGACCACCCAGTGGGGCGCAAGCGGTTCGGGTTGACTCCTGAATATTCGAAAGCCTCCGCGACCTTGGCCGCCAACCAGGGACTCTATAATGGCTTCCTGGCCGCTGGCTTGTTCTGGGGACTGATCACTGGGGAAACATCCACCAAGATCTTCTTCCTGCTGTGCGTGCTCATTGCCGGTATCTATGGCGGCTTCACTGCAAAACGCAGCATCCTCTATATTCAGGCACTTCCAGCACTGCTTGCTTTGATCGCCGTCTATCTGGCGCGATGAATGAACGTACACGCATTCGCCTTGCTGTGATTGCAGGTTTCATCGGTCCGCTACTCTTGGGAGGCGTCATCACCACCCTGACCATCCTCCAGCGCAATTTCATGACATCCATTGGCTGGAGACCCGAAGCGCCCCTCGATTGGCCCAGTGGACTGGCTTTGGGTCCATATGGGCGGATCATGACCGCCACTTTCCTGATCTCTGGATTGCTAATCATCGTTTTCGCTTCGGGACTACGCCTGCGCCTGCCGCGCGGGCGACTGACTCAAATCTGCACCTGGTTGTTGATCGCCGCGGGGTATGGGATGATCGGGCTCATTTCGCCAACCGACAAAACCCTGCGTAGCACGCCTGCCACCTGGCACGGACGCCTGCACGACTCATCATTTGTCATCATTGGCGTCACGCTCATGCCGGCCATGATCCTGCTGGGGTATCTCTTTCTTCAAGATAAAAACTGGAGGAACCTTGCCGTCTACACATGGATCACGCTCGCGCTGGTGGTTCCCACCTTCTGGATGAAGGGATTTGCGTTTTATATTTTTCTGCTGGCGATACTGGTATGGTGTGAGGTGATTGCATTTCGGCTCCGAAGCCTCGAATAAAATTGACTTTTAACGCGGATTTTTGTATAGTATTCACATAGTTCGAAGGAGCGTGTTATGGCTGAGATCAAGGATTCTGAACAAGACCGAATTACAGAAGCAGAACGACAGGCGGCCAGGGATTATTTCCGTATCAACGATGTTCTGGTGACGCCTCCGATCGCCCGCGCGGCATATTCCGACCGCATGGCCTGGATCCTGTGTTCCATGGCAGACCTTGCATATGACCGTTTCGAAGATGACGAGAAAGCCTGTGAATTATTTACCCTGAAGCTCAAAGGGGGTGGGTTCAGGCTCGTGCAGATCTTTAACTCCGAAGCGACCGATACGCAGGCATTTCTGGCAGCCAACGGTGATTTTGCCGTGCTGTCATTTCGGGGCACGGAGGTCAAAAAGAAAAAGGATGTGCTGACCGATCTGCGCGCCACCCAGATCGTTGCCATCGAAGGTGGTGTGCACAGGGGCTTTCAAGGCGCTTATGACAGCGTGAAGGATGAGATCGAGAAGGCTCTTGCCACCCTCGACAAGAAACTGCCTATCTATATTACCGGTCATTCCTTGGGCGCGGCGCTTGCCACGGTGGCCACACAAAACCTGGATGTTGCCTCCAAATTCAGGGACCGGATTGCCGCCTGTTATACCTTTGGAAGTCCGCGCGTCGGCAATACAAAATACGACAGGGCTTTCAAGGCTCCGATCTACCGCATGGTCAATACCACCGATATTGTCACGGTCATCCCCCTGCTGACGATGGGGTACGTCCACATTGGCGACATCCGTTACCTGGGGCGGAGGGCCGGCGAGTTCAGCCGCCAGATCCCCTTCTTCCTGCGCTTGTCGCTATTCCTGATCGCCCTGGTGAGATTGTTTGGTCCGTGGGTGGGCGATCACGCCATCGATGAATATCGCCGGAAATTGGGCGCGATCAGCGAAAAGAGAAACAACATTATTCGCAGTCAGTAAAATAAAGCAGGAGCCTTACGGCTCCTGTTGCTTTCCGTTCAGCACATCTGCAACCTGATGTGTATTGCTCAGGATCAGGTCAGCCCCCATATCGCGCAATTCCTGCTCTTCACCGAAGCCACACAGGACACCGACTGTTTGGGCCCCAGCAGCTTTGCCGGCCCGAATATCAACGGTCGTGTCGCCGATCATCAAACATTCATCTGCTTTAACACCCATCTTCTGGGCGGCCAGAAAGATCGGGTCTGGAAACGGTTTTGTGTGCGGCGCAGACAGCCCGGTGATAATGGCATCGAAGTAGCTCACCAGGTCGAACTGTTCCAGGAAACGCATTGTGCTTTTCTCGTGACGGGCGCTGACGACTGACATCGGGTAACGACCCTTCAACGCTTTTAGCATCTCATCCACGCCAGGGATCAACAAAAACTTTTTCAGCGTGTTAGTCTGATGACGCGACATCCAGTCGATCACGGCGCCCATCTCATCGTCCACGCCGATTTTATCGGCATACCCCAGCAGCGCGTTGCCCGGCGCTTCGACCCACATCACCAACCGGCGGGCCGTGTGATCGGGGTCGGGGAACAATGGGCGCGGCAGATAGGGAGCCACTTTTCTTGCGTACAGATCATCGGTGTCGCTGAGCGTGCCATCCACATCGAAACACAGCGCTTTGATGCGAGGAATATCGAGTGACATGGCGACTATTGTACCGCTATACCGCACTTGTCACACACTGCCAGGTTAAGTGTGTGACCATGGGTATTATATAATCTGAACACTATGGATGAAAACACGCTCTGGGAGATCCGCGCCTTTGTCTACCAATCCTTTGCGGAGACGACTCGTCCGCCCACGGTGGACGAGACTGCGGGACGCTTCGGTCTTACTCACCAGGAAGCTGCTTCCGCTTACGAGGCGTTACATCAACGACATGCCTTTTTTCTGGGAACCGGAACACATCGCATCCTGATGGCGAATCCGTTTTCGGGCGTCGAGACGCCGTTCAAAGTACATGCCAATGGTAAAACATATTTCGCCAACTGCGCCTGGGACTCACTCGGGATTCCGGCCGCGCTGCACACCGACGCGCAGATCGAAGCAGAATGTGCTCAGAGCGGAGAAACGATCCGTTTGACGGTCAGTGGGCAGAGGGCTCGCGCTGAGCAGGGTCGAAGCGTCCAATATGAATCGGGGTTGGTCCATTTCCTGGTCCCATTCACAAACTGGTACGACGATCTTCCGTTTACCTGAACGAATATGCTCTTCTTCCGGTCGGAAGAAATGCTGGAGAAGTGGCTGGCATCCAATCATGCGCAGCGTGGTGCGGTACTATCCATCCCGACACTATGGGAGCTTTCGCAGCGCTGGTATCACAACCGCATGTCAGTTGACTATCACGGCAGGACGGTGGAACAGATACAGGAAATTTTCAAAGAGGTGGGGTTAACGTCTGCGTTTTGGCGGCCACGCGAGACCTGACATGTCTCCGAGAGAGCCTGGCTAACAGTTGTCGATGTGCTCGCAAACAGCTTGATGATCAATGACGCGTATAAGACATGTCAGGTCTTCTCACTTTATAATATGAATTATGCCTACCAACCCAGCGCCGCCTGCATTTGGAACCTTTTATCATATTTACAATCGCGGCAACAACCATGAGAATATATTTCCGCAGGAACGAAATTACGATTACTTCATGCGATTGTGGTGGAAACATATTTCACCAGTCGCAGAGACATATGCCTATTGTCTCCTAAAAAATCACTTTCACGCAGCAGTTTTTGTAAAATATCGAGAAGACCTGACAGGTTTCAAAGAATCCACATCAGACTTCGGTAATGATCCATTCAGTGATCCTAATGGGAAAGATACTGCCAAAAACCTGTCAGGTCTTAAACAACCGAGTCAATACTTTGCAAATTTCTTCAATGCGTACGCGCGTGGGGTAAATATTGCTGTGGGAAGAAGCGGCACGTTATTCGAGCGCCCATTTGAGCGTATCCCTGTTACCAATGAAACATACCTCATGCAGTTGATTGTTTACATTCACCAGAATCCACAAAAACACAAATTCATGCAGAATTTTCGAGATTGGAATTACTCTTCTTACCACGATTTGATTGGGAATGCTCCAACGCGTCTGCAAAAGGATAAAGTTCTCAAGCTATTTGGGAGCAGGGAAGATTTTATAAGAATCCATCAGGAGATTCAACCGCTAACAGATTTTGAGGAAAATATCTAGCAGACCTGACATGTCTCCAAGAAAGCTTGACCGCCAATCGTCTATGTGCTCGCAAAGACCTTGATTGCCGATGGCGCATATAAGACATGTCAGGTCTTTCCTCTTTCATCCCTTCAAGAACTTCACCACCTGCTCATGAATGGATTTCGATTGCAGCGCGCCGCGATGGCCTAAACCTTGAGTCTCGACGTAGTGTACATGCTTCCAGACTCGGGCGATGGCGCGGCTATCCTCCACGGGAGTGACGTTATCGGTCTCATCATGGAACATCAATGCTGGAATGTGGATGCGGGGTGTGAGCGACTCATTGGTGATGGATTCCAACAGCTCGCGGCTGAAGTTTTCATAGAGCATGGCGCGCAAACCGTCCATCAGGTCATCGGAGAGTCCCGCTTGCACCTGGAAGCGCGGCAGCGACTCCAGAAGCTGGTTGAACGCGCCGAAATACACCAGCCTGGAAGGGGGTGTGAAGTTCCGTTCGACCAGCGCATAGGATGTGATCAGCGTGCCAAAGGAGTGCGCCAGGATCGCGTAGAACGGACCTTCGTGTTTGGCGATCAAATCCATGGTCGGCGCGATCTCGAGCAGGTTGGTCATTTTGCCATCCGATTCGCCATGGGCGGGCTGGTCGTACGCGACGACGCGATAGCCCGCAAACAACAACGGATCGACGAAACCGGTCATCTGGGCGCGCGAGCCGCCCCAGCCATGCATCAATAGAACGGCTGGACCACTGTTGCCCCAGGTGGTGACAGCCAGCTCGCCACCTTCGAACGGGATGCGGTAATTGTTACCCCATTCGATGGTCTCGCGGTCCTGGGCTTTTTCTTCATAGCGGGAGGGGCCGAAAAATGCCTGGTAGATTTTTTTCACGATCGCCTGGTATTTGGTTGGGTCCACGGTTGTCATTTCAACTCCTTATCAATAACAAACTTACTAGGTAGTAAGTTTTTCCGATAAAAAAATTTAGACCAGCAGGTCAAGCCTTAATTGTTCGATCACATCTCGAAATTTCTTTGTCCCGAGCGCTCGCGCCATCTGAAGTGCTCCCTGCAAGCTGGATAATATCAGGGCCGCCTTATTCGCAGGTTCACCGTGGAACTGGAAAACGCCCGCCTCTCGACCTTCCGCCAGCGTATCGCGAAGCCAGGCAAGCAACTCCTTGTGCAATGCCTCCACTTCTGCCTGTAAGCCTTCTGGGAGCGTATTGAACTCCACTTCCATCGAACCCACCAGACAGACCTTACCCTGGTCGACGCGCATATCGTTGTAGATGCTCAGGAACCAATCCAGTTTCTTTTCAGGTGTCAGATCCTTGACGCGCGAGTTGTTGACCCACAGTTGAAAGCGGTCTCGGTAGCGTTTGATTACCGCAATGCTCAGATCTTCTTTCGTAGGGAAGTGATAGTGGATGGCCGCATTCTTCACGCCCAGCTCGGATGCAATATGTGCATAGCTGAAACCATTGAAGCCCTTGTATTGCAGCAAGTCTTCAGCCATATTCATAATCGTCCGCTTGGAATTTTCTATCTTGACCATGATGGTCCGATTTTACTTACTAGTTAGTAAGTTTGTCAAGGGCTGTACGCTAGTCAACCATGGTTGAGCGCGGTGCTATAATGCGCTCATTCAACTTTCACATCAAAGGAGATACCCTATGGCTTTCTCTGACTATGGCAACTACGATGGCTTGGGATTAGCAGAATTAGTGCGCAAGAAGAAAGTCTCTCCTGCAGAGCTGGTGGAAGAAGCAATTTCGCGGATCGAAAAACATAATCCAAAAATAAACGCGGTCGTGCTGCCGCTATTTGAACGGGCGCGTCAGATGGCAAAAGGCAACCTGCCAGATGGTCCATTTAAGGGCGTGCCATTTATGATCAAGGATTTGCATGCCGCGCTGGAAGGCGTACCGACCAGTCATGGCAATAAGTTGTGGAAGAACGTTCCCGCAAAAATAACTACGGAACTGGTCCGGCGCTGGGAAGAAAGCGGTGTGATCGTGCTGGGTAAAACAAACACACCAGAATTTGGACTCACGCCCTACACCGAGTCAGACACACTGGGTCCAGCACTGAACCCATGGGATACGACGCGCACGACGGGCGGCTCCTCAGGCGGATCAGGCGCGGCGGTGGCCGCCCGGATGGTGCCGATCGCCTCAGCAGGGGATGGAGGAGGCTCGATCCGTATCCCAGCGTCTGCCTGCGGGATCTTTGGACTCAAGCCGACGCGTGGCAGGACTCCGACCGGCCCGGTCATTGGCGAATCGTGGAACGGCTTCGACATCGAACACGTGCTGACGCGCTCTGTGCGCGACTCCGCGGCCATGCTGGACGCGACCAAAGGTCAGGATGTGGGCGCGCCGTACGTGATCCCCGACGCGGGACCGTTCCTGAAAGAGGTCAGTCGAAAGCCTGGAAAACTCAAGATCGCCTTTTCCACACGGCCCATGCTGGGGAAACACGTCCACGCGGATTGTGTGAAGGGCGTGGAAGAGACGGTTGCTCTGCTCAGACAGCTTGGACATGAAGTCATGGAAGATGCACCGGTGATCGACGGGGAAGAATACTCCCTGCACTTCTTGACGATTGTTGCTGGTCAGATGCGTGCGGAGATTGAAGAAGCTGCAGAAGCGGCCGGTAAAAAGGTCTCGATGGATGATTTCGACATCAGTACCTTCGGCACGGGGCTTTTCGGAACCATCCTAAAGGCTTCCGATTACGTCCGTGCTCTGCGATACTTACAAGCCAGATCGCGCGAGATTGGGCGCTTCTTTGAGATCTATGATGTTCTGCTGACCCCGGTGCTGAACCAGCCGCCCGTAACGATCGGCGCTTTGAAACCATCAGCCAGCGAACAGACGCAGCTCAAGCTGATCGCCCGCAGCGGGCAGACATGGATCCTGGAAGCGATGGGAGTTATCAAACCTCTCGCCGCACAGACGTTCGAGTTCATTCCCTGGACTCCGGTGTTCAATGTCACCGGCCAACCGGCCATGTCTGTGCCATTGCATTGGAACGCCGCAGGACTTCCCATTGGAATGCACTTTGTGGGCAGATGGGGCGATGAAGCGACTTTGTTTCGATTAGCCGGTCAGTTGGAAAAGGAAAAACCGTGGTTCGATAGAGCGCCTGCAGGGTATTAATAGAAAACACAGACCTGACATGTCTGCGACGGTCGCCAACCGATCGGGTCGTTCTCCACTATTTGATCATAATGGAAGCGGCCAGGGTGAGACATGTCAGGTCTTTCACATTTAGACGCGTTCCCCTCTGAATTGCGTTTCATAAAGTTGCGAATACAATCCGCCTGAAGCGAGCAGTTCGTCGTGCGTGCCGCGTTCGACAATTTTGCCTCGATCCATGACAAGGATCAAATCCGCTGCCAGGATTGTCGACAGACGATGCGCAATAACGATACTCGTGCGTCCCGCCATGACTCGCTTCAGTGCATCCTGAATCAACGCTTCCGATTCGCTGTCGAGGTGACTGGTGGCTTCGTCCAGCACCAGGATTCGTGGATCCTTCAGGATGACGCGCGCCAATGCGATGCGCTGCTTTTCGCCGCCGCTCAGGCGATAACCGCGTTCGCCGACGATCGTCTCATAGCCATCCGGCAGGTCCATGATGAAGTTGTGGATGTTCGCCGCCCGCGCTGCGGATTCGATCTCCGCTTGTGTGGCGTCGGTTTTCGCGTAGGTCAGGTTGGTGCGGATCGTGTCATGAAAGAGATAAGTTTCCTGTGTCACCATGCCGATCGCAGCAGAAAGCGAATCAAGAGTCACGTCGCGAAGGTCATGCCCATCGATGCGGATGACACCATCTGTGGGATCGTACAAGCGCGGGATGAGATAAGTCATTGTCGTTTTGCCGGCTCCCGAGGGGCCGACCAACGCGATCAATTGTCCGGGTCGCGCGCTGAAGGAGACTCCTTCCAAGGCCACCTCACGGGCCTGAGATGTGGAGTCGGTTTCGGCTTCGGAAGAGCCGTTTCCTTTCGGAGCGTCGATCTCTGACCGTCGACCGTCTCCGTTTTTCGGTCCAGTGTCTGACGTCGGCTTCGATAACGATAGGACCGCCGCCACATCCTCATGTCGTCCATAACGTTTGACTTCCTTCAATAGTTTGCTGGAGTCCACGTTGTAGTTGAAGGTCACATCCTCGAACTCGAGCTGACCCTTTACATCCTGCAGAACAATCGCATTCTCCTTCTCCGGGATGTCGGTGGGCAGATCGATGATCTCAAAGACGCGTTCGAACGAGACCATGGATGTACTGAACGATACCGGCGCGCCGGTGAGTCCCTGTAGAGCGCTATACAGCTGATCGAGATACGAACCGAAGGCGACGATCGTGCCGATGGTAAAGGCGCCGGTGATCACGTAATATCCGCCCAGCCCATAGACCAATGATGTGCCGACCGCGCCGACCAGCCCGAGGATGATAAAGAAGGACGAGCCCAATACTGCGCGGCGTATACCGATATCGCGTACACCCATGGCACGTTGACGAAAACGGACTTCCTCTTCGCGCCCGCGCCCGAAGAGTTTGACGAGCAATGCGCCGCCAATGTTGAGAGTCTCATTCATGTGTGCATTCATCTGGGCGTTCAGTTCCATCCCCTCGCGGGAGGTCTCGCGCAGCACCACGCTGAGCCGCCGCGCGAAAAAGATGATAAAAGGCAGAATCAGCAGGCTCAAGAGAGTCAGACGCCATTCCAGGGTTAGCATGACAGCCAAAATTGCAATCGTGCGGATCAGGTCGGTGACAATGTCGGTGATCACGTTGCTGATGGCATTCTGCGCGCCGACCACGTCGTTGTTGAGGCGGCTCATCAATTCACCGACTTTTGTATTGGTAAAGAAACGCAGCGACATGCGGTGCAATCGCGCGAACAGCGACGAGCGCAGATCGTAGATCACGCCTTCACCAACTGTCGCATTCAGCCGCCGCTGGAACACACCGATCACGCCGTCGATGACAGGGATCAGCAGCAGGGCCACCGCGTACAGGATCAACTGATTGATATTCTTCGACGGCAGCACCACATCGATCAGGTGTCGAAAGATCAGCGGACCGACGAGCGATAAGCCCGTGCCCAGCAGGATCGTCACCAGCATTCCTGTAATGTGCCACCAGTAGGGACGGGCGTACGCCAGTACCCGCAACAGCAACTCGCGCGTCAGTGTAGGTTTTTCATCCCCTGACCGCATGTACATGAACCAACCACCACCATGCCACATAGGTTCTCCTGAAATTCACAAGTAAATAGGGATTTGTAATTGGTAATTTCGGTGGTCGAGACGCAAGCAGTCGAGACCAGAGAGTAGCGACTGGAGATCAGAGTATTATCCAGCCAATTACTGGACTATAAGACAAGAGGGCTAATTCTGCAACTGGACGAAGGGGGAGGTAGAAGTTGTTGGAAGGATATAATAGCCATGGACTTCCTGGAAGAAGACCATATGGCGAAGAGAAATCACAATTTAGCACGCTTACCTTTTGTGATTACAGATTGAAACCGGATCCGAAATCTTATGTTGGAAATTACATCTGCCTGGAAATCTGTCTTTCGTGATGCGCATGCCGGTGTACTGGTCATACGCGACGTGACCAACCCTGCTCATCACCCTGAACTGGAAAAACGCAAAGTGGAGCTGGAAGAAGAGCTGCGCGCACAATTTGCCGGGCAGGACCGGGCCGCCTTGTCGATGCAGCCTGTTTTGCAGGCATACAACAGTTATTATAAAAGGTTCAAGAAATCATATCATGTGCAATTGCAGCTGGAATCCATCCTGTGGAAAGGGAAGTCCATCCCGAGTGTGTCGGCACCGGTGGAGTCGATGTTCATGGCGGAGGTGAAGAACATGCTCCTGACCGCGGGACATGACCTGGATTCATTACAGCTTCCACTTACCTTGGATGTTTCAAGAGGGACCGAAACGTATACGCTCATGCGCGGCGATGAACAAATCTTGAAGCCTGACGACATGTTCATCAGCGATCGAAAAGGCGCTATTTCCAGCATCATTTACGGCCCCGACCAGCGGACGCAGATCACGCCGTCGACTCGGAATGCCGTCTTCACAGTCTATGCGCCAGCCGGCATTGATGAACCATTAATCACTCAACATCTACAGGACATCCGCGATTACGTGATGGTTGTCGCACCTGCGGCACAAGTTGAATTACTGAGTGTTTATGGTTGAATAGTGTACTTCTTACCGCTTGTCTCACGCCTGTTTCACAGGTGTAAAGTAAACGTTTTGAACTGAATTGCAGGCTAAGAGTCAAATTTCGAGTTTGCTAAATTCAGTAAATCACGATTCTCATGTCACTCTGAGTGAGCGTTCGTTGCGAACGAAGAGTCTCGGCGCAAATTACGGGAGATTCTTCGTCGCCAGAAGAACGTTGGCTCCTCAGAATGACAAACCTGTGATTTACTGAAATTATGCGGCACTCTGTAAATAACGAATAGATGTGACAGTCATGGCACTCAGGCGCCATGACTGTCAGCATCTGTCAATTTACCCTTCTGTCCTCAATGCCCACCACGTCCACAACGCGCCGATTAAGTCCACTACGCCGATCATTATCAGCATAGGTCCAACCCATTTGGCGAGGACAAACGCTGTGAACGCCACAAAGACCGCGATACGCGCCGGGACCGTCCATTGCGAAAAGGTGCTCAAGTGGGCGCGGGCGGCGGAGATATAGTAGAACGCCAACACCAACGCCAGTACACCGACCACGTGGGGCCAGACCTCGCTGCTGGCGGGAAAGCCTAGAGTGGCAAATACAAAATTGGGCACGAAGACGAGTCCCAGTCCCATACCGATCAAATACACACCGAAGACCAAAAGAGTTGTGGAAGATTTGTTCACGCTGGTTTTCCTTGATTGAGTTTATGCGACAATTGCTTGTTTCTTATTGGCAGTATACATTCCCAGCCGGGTGGCTGTCACCACACGTTTGTGGGTAAAATGGGTGGAATATTATGAAGGCTGAAAACTGGAAACCGCGCGAACTTGAGATTCTGCGATTACTTGCACAGGGGCTCACCAACAAATCAATTGCCGCGCGCCTGCATCTCTCACAGGAAACCGTCCGTTGGTATAACAAACAAATATTTGAAAAACTTGGCGCTGCGAATCGGACTCAGGCAGTACAACGCGCCTCGGAGCAGAATCTGCTCAAAGGTCCAGAAAGAGCCGGGAACGTTAAGCAATCCATTGCAGGGATGGTACGCTATGTCTCCAATGACGGTATTCATATAGCTTATAAAGTAATTGGGAATGGTCCGGTTGACCTTCTGTTCATTCATGGCTTTCTTTCCAACCTGGAGCTTGCGTTCGAGAATACCGAGTACGCCAATTTTTTTGAGCAACTCGGCAAGTTTGCGCGTGTCATCCTTTTTGACAAACGCGGTATGGGACTCTCGGACCGCGTGCAGGGAGCGCCCTCTCTGGAAGACACGCTTAGCGACGCATTATGTGTGCTTGATGCCGCCGCTTCAGAACAGGCCTTTGTGATGGGGACATCCGAAGGAGGCGCGGCTTCCATTTTGCTGGCTTCCACGTACCCCGAGCGTATGCGCGGACTCATCCTATATTCGTCCACGCCGAAGCTGGTGCAGACGAATGGCGAACCCGCCTGGGCAGACGACGAAACTACGTTTGAACGCAGCCTCGAGACTATTCGCGAAGAATGGGGCGGAGCATGGGCGCTTCAAAACTTTGCACCGTCGCGCTTGCAAGACGAATCATTCCGCGAGTGGTGGGCAAAAGTGTTGAGGTCATCCACAAGCCCATCAGAGGCGAGTGCCGTGCTGCGTGTTCTGCGGGAACTTGATATACGCCCGCTTCTGCCCCAGGTGCACACACGGACGTTGATCCTGCACAAATTGCATGATCGGATTTTGGATGTAGGAGCGAGTCGTTATTGTGCTGCGCACCTGCCCAATGCCAGATACGTGGAGCTCCCTGGGGCGGACCATTTCTTCTTCGTGGAATGTGACAAAATACTTTCTGAGATTTCGACCTTCCTGCGTGAAGAACCAGATCGATCCGCTGATACTTGGATCGGCGTTGTGTTGTATCTGAATTTGCGCAACGCAAACAAAATGGAAAAAACGATTCAGTCTGAAGTCAAAGATGCGCGCGCCAGAAGGGTTTTCTTTTCTGATCATGAAGCCAGCGCTGTGTTCGATAGCCCCAGCCGCGCGATCCAGTGCGCCTTGAAGTTGCGTGAGCGCATCAAAGACGACACGCTTAAGATCGGCCTGCATGTCGGTGAATGTAGTCTGGAAAACGGCAAACCAGTTCATGCGGTGATCGATATCGCCCGCCGCGCCACAGAGGTTGCCCCGCTGGGAAAGGTCGTTGTCACGCAAACTCTGCGTGATATTTTAGCCGGGTCAGGTGTGGTATTCGATCGGCGACAAATTCATGTTGATAATAAGCAGGTTGAGAGCGTATTGTTATATACGCTGTTGTAAACAGATCGGAAACTGGAGGTGTGTATGAAAAACGGCAGGTGTATCCAGTGTGGCTCAGAGAAAAAACAAGACAGGCTCACCTTGAGCCTGTCTTTGATTCAACCCTGTTGGCATCAATCATCCAATAGATCGATAAGCGCATCGCCATTGTACTCGATGGCAGCCCAGCGTTCGGGCCCGAGCTGTGCCCAGGTATTTTCTCCATCCGACCAGGTACCGAGAATGGTCACCTCTTCGCCTTTGCGAAGCCCAGCCATGGTTTCGGCTCGCGTGCTGTGATCCCTGCGAACGTGCAGACTGCGCGCCCGCACGACGCCCTTACGTTGCCGGATGGACGGTCCCGGGCCGGTGACGGGATTGGATGGTGCTTTTCCCATCACGCCGGCGCGTGGCTGGCGCGTCGCACCGATCGTTCCGCTGCCGGTCTGTGTACCTGTCACCGGGATTTGGGCCTTGCCGCTCTCTGCCGCTTCAAACTCTTCTTCTGTCAATTCATTCTTAGTGTTGCAGTTGGGACAGATAAACCCGTGTTCCTTGAACCCTAAACCAAATTTAAGTTTTGCACCTAGAATGTGGCCTGCAGGCACCTTCCAGGTCTTTTTGCAGCTATGACATGTGATCTGCATGTACTACTCCTTTCTTAATTTTCGCGCTCATTTGAAGGAGCGTTGTCCTTCTGCCGCTAACTCGGCTGTCAGGATTAACGAAAAATGACCTGGGCTGATATGCTCGTTACTCGTGATCCAGTAACTCTATAAGCGCCTTGCCATCACGTTCGATGGGGGCCCAGCGTTCGGGTCCGAGCTGGATCCACACATCGTCTCCATTGCTCCAGGTATCCAGGATGACCACATGCTCATCTTCTCGCAGGGTGCCCATGATCTCGGCGTTGCGGTGATGCTCGCGGCGCAGCGGCAATCCGCCTTCCAGCACGATTGCATGAAGCTCTGTTGCTGTATGTTCTGGCGCAGGAATTGGATTTGTCGGCGCTGGGGCAGGGTCATTGTCTGCCCGCGGCGGATGTTGTGGAATCTGCTTTCTCGGATCATTCTCAGCCATGACAGGACGCTGTGGATCCGAAGTTTTGAATGTATGTTCTGAAACCCTATTCTCCGTCTGACAATTTGGACACACAAATGTTTGTTCCTGAGCACTCAGGGCAAACTTTAGTCTGGCTGCAAGAAACTGTCCCGACGTGAGCTGCCAGGTGTGATGACAATTTAAGCACGTGATTTGCATTCAGCCTCCTTTCTTAGATGGATTAACGGGCTCGTCACCGCGATGCTATGCAGTTATGGGGTGCGGCCTAACCCAGCAGACTCGAAATTTGAAGCTCCGCTTACAATCAAATTTAAAGAATGTACTTTGTAAGGAGACAAGCGGTAAAATCTGGCTCCTATGAACTCATCGTTTCTTCGCTTTGATTCCAGGATGCAGGACCGTTCCCCATGTATTTTGTGGCGCGGGGATGCTTCACGCCGGGCTATAGCGTTGACCTTCGACGATGGGCCGCACCTGCGCGATACACCGCGCGTGTTGGATGTGCTGGCGAAGCATGATGTACGCGGGACATTTCACCTGGTGGGCAGATATGCCGAGCAGTATCCACACCTGCTTCGGGAGATCCATCAATGTGGACATCAACTGGCATTACATTGTTATCGTCACATCCCATTTCCACTGGAAAAAACATCCAGCCTGCGTGCCCAACTCGATCTGACGCGAAGTATCATTTCGCAGGCAGCTGGTGTTTCTGCTGACACGATAAAAGATGTCCGTCCACCATATGGTGCATTCAGCAGGAGAAATCTAGCAGATCTGACCGAATGGGGATATCGTCTGGTGATGTGGACCTGCATCCCACGGCATTGGATGCAGCCTGTCGATTGGTCGATCCGTCAGATCATGGATTCGCTGATTCCGGGCGCTGTGATCGTTCTGCACGACGGTCACGGGCATGGCAGACGCGTCACCGAGATTTTGGAGGCGGTCATCCCGCGCATCAAGTCTCTGGGCTATGAGTTCGTTCGGGTGGAGGAGATGTGGCAGCAACGGGACCAGGCAGCAGTTGCGCGTGAAGCGGGTTCAAAATCCTGATTGCATAAATAGAAATAATGTTCTATAATTCAGTGTGATGTTGTCCAATTTGGTCCCTCACTCATGATCTGATGACATTACGAGTTCATATCCCCGACTTTCCACTGTGCGAGTACGTTGGCGCTCTCATCTATTACGATGGCATCGACCCGATCCATCATATGGACCGTTTCCTGCCGGATGGGAATACCGAGATCATTCTTAACCTGACAGAAACGCCGCAGTATATTTATGACAATCATACGTTTAGGGAAATCCAGACCTGCCGTTATGCATGGGTGAGCGGCGTTCGGACGCGGCCGATCACCATCCCGTCTGGAAAGGGGAGCAGAATGCTGATCGTGGCGTTCAAGAGGGGCAAGGCGTTTCCATTTTATTCGCTGCCAATGAACGAACTGACCGATAACGTGATCGAAGCGGATGACGTCTTTGGCATTCGCATCTTGAAGCTCAGGGAACGGCTTTTGCAATGTACAGCCCCAGACGGCATGTTTGCCCTGGTTGAGATGTTCCTGATGCAGCAGGCGGGCGATCGGCTTTCCTCAGATGTGACCTCGCGATGCGTTGAGTATGCCGTATCAAGGATTATTAGTCAGCCGAACCGGCTTGTATTCCAGCAGCTCAGTCTTCAGATCGGTTATTCACAAAAGCATTTCATCAGCGTATTTAAACAGCGGGTGGGAATTTCCCCAAAACAGTATATGAAGATCATACGCTTTCAAAACGCAGTGTTCCAGATCGAACAGGACGCGTCTGTGGATTGGAGCGAGATCGCAATGCAAAATGGATTCTACGACCAGGCACATTTCATCCACGAGTTCAGGAATTTTTCCGGGTTCACGCCGGGCGAATATTTACAGCGAAAATCAGATACCTTGAATTATGTGCCCGTGCAATGAGGTAAATTTTTTCCAATACACGGCTCAGGCTCACCTGTAGGATTATATTCAAATCATCCCAATTTCAAACAGGAGAGCTGATATGGAAAATCTGTACATAAATCATCTGGCGGTTTTTGTCTGTGCAATTGCGAATCTAGCGCTCGGCGCGCTATGGTATTCTCCAGCGCTTTTCTATAAGGCCTGGTCCCACGAAACGAAACTGACACAGGAGCAGCTGTCAACATCGAATCCGGCAAAGACATATGGTTTGACGTTCCTCTTTGCCTTGGCGATGTCTTACAATCTGGCGTTCTTTTTGGGCGACTCCGCCACCACCCCGATCTGGGGAGCTACCGCCGGTTTTCTGGCAGGCTTCGGCTGGTCTACGTTGATCTTTGCCGTGATCGCATTGTTCGAGCAGCGTTCCTGGAGATATATTTTGATCAACGGCGGTTTCATCACGGTTTATTTCACCCTGATTGGCTTTATCCTTGGCATCTGGAGATAAGGAGACCAACATGAGCAGTCTCGATAAAGCAGTTCAAAAGCAGTTGGATAACATACAGAAGAAGACCGGTATGTCACTCACTGAGCTGTTTGCCTTCATCAAAAAGAGCGGACTCTCCAGGCATGGCGAGATCCGTGACATGCTCAAGGAAAAGCTTGGGCTGGGTCATGGCGATGCGAACCTGCTGGTGCACCATGCCTTCCAATCGGATGGTACGAGCGCGGCGAAAGGCAAGTCGACGGATGCGGTGCTGGATGAAATCTACACCGGAGCCAAATCGGGCTTCCGCCCCATCCACAAAAAGCTGATGAACGAGATCGATCGCTTCGGCGACTTTGAGGTCGTGCCAAAGAAGGGGTACGTGAGTCTGCGGCGCAAGAAGCAATTTGCCATGATCGGTCCCAAGACCAACACGCGTTTTGAGGTGGGCCTCAATGCAAAGGATTTCAAGAAGAATTCCCGCCTGCTTGAACAGCCCAAAGGCAGCATGTGCAATTACGTCGTCAATCTTACAGATGCAAAGCAAGTGGACTCGGAACTGGTGGCATGGTTGAAGTCCGCTTTTGAACAGGCTGGATAATCTGACGATCATACATTTTCGAGAAGAGAGGTGCAATGACGGAATCATCGATTAAACAAGACGACTTCGCCGTAAATCTGTTTGACTTCATGGAAGAGACGTTTGAGGCAAAGCATCACGGCATTTACCTGGACAAAGGGACATCGCTCTTCGAGACGCTCGAAACTGTTTCCGCACAAGATGCTTCGATCCCGGTCGGCGGCAAGTGCGCCTCACTGGCCGCCCAGGTGGCGCATGTGATCTTTTACATCGAGTCGTTCGAACGTTTTGCGCTGCAGGGTGACAACAGTCCGCGCGATTGGGGCTATATCTGGCGCACGGTGGAGAAGGTCACGCCGGAAGAGTGGGAAGACTACAAGCGTAAGCTCCGAGATGCCTACCTGCGCATGGACAAGCTCTTCCATGACAACCCGACCTGGAACGAAGATACGATCGGCGGCGCGCTTTCGATCGTGGTGCATACGGCCTATCATCTGGGCGAGATCCGCCAGGCTCTATGTACGCTCAAGTAAGTGAATAGAATTTATTGCGAATAACAGAAAATGCCGCAAAAATCGGTGCGCGTAGGGGCGTACGTCCCTGCGCACACCCATTTTTCGCCGTCCTTCTAACTGCCGATAATGTCTAATATAGCCTGGAAGAAACTCCTGATCGCATTTCTTGTCCTGTTCACGGGGGGATGGATGTTGTTCGACGGCACTCGTGCCCTGATCGTTGGTGATTTCGTCACACCCTCATCGGGAGAGTATGCCGGCCAACTGGGACCGTGGGCAAATCTGGTGCAGGGACTTGGGGTCGAGCCGCGTTCCACTTTGATGAAATCTATCTTCGTGGTATATGGCTTTGTTGCAATAGTAGTGCTGGTGTGTTATCTGATCGGCTATCCCTGGGCAGGCAGCGCGCTGATGGTCGTTTGTTTTCTGGGGTTATGGTACTTGCCGTTTGGTACGATCTCAAATCTGATTGTCTTGTTCCTGATGATGATGAGAAGGAGAAAACATGCCGCCTCGTCCACGTCATAAGATGACGGATTTTATTCGTGAGGCCTTGACTGAACGCGGGCTTATGGATGCCTACCGTTCACGTCCCGCGTATCAGCAGAACGACTATATTAGCTGGATCCATCGCGCAAAGCTAAAGGAGACAAAACAAAAGCGCCTCGACCAAATGCTCGATGAACTCAAAGAGGGGAAACTATACATGAATATGAAATGGAACCCCAAATAGAATTTCGCGACGACGAACTTGTCAGATTCGAAACAGAGGGCGCTGCGCCGTTGCCAGATACCAGTAACGGACAGTTCATTGCAAACAAAGGCGCCGCGATTTGGCATGCAGCATACGGCTCGGGCCCGGCTGTGATCCTGCTGCATGGCGGGCTTGGCAACAGTGGCAATTGGGGTTATCAGATCCCGGCGCTGGTCGAGAACGGTTATCGCGTCATCGTGATCGACAGCCGCGGACATGGCCGCAGCACGCGCGACGAACAACCTTATTCCTATGAGTTGATGGCATCAGATGTGATCGCGGTCATGGATGCATTACAACTCGAAAAGGCGGCTCTCGCCGGTTGGAGCGACGGCGCTTGTACCGCATTGGTCCTTGCATCAAAATCTCCAGAACGGGCCGCAGGTGTGTTCTTCTTCGCCTGCAACATGGACCCAAGTGGTACGAAGGAATTCGAATTCACGCCGGTTGTTCAGCGCTGTTTTGCCCGGCATGTGAAGGACTATCAGCAACTATCCGCTACGCCAGACAGCTTCGACCAGTTTTCAGAAGCAGTGGGTCTCATGCAACGGACGCAGCCAAATTATTCGGCGGATGAGCTGGCGCAAATCCGCGTGCCGGTTGCAATCGTTCACAGCGAGCATGATGAATTCATTAAGCGTGAACACGCGGAATATCTCGCAAAGAGTATTCCGAATGCAGAGTTCATTTATTTGCCCGAAGTTAGTCACTTCGCGCCCCTGCAACGGCCCGAGCAGTTCAATAACGCAATGCTTGAGTTTATCGGTAGGACCTTATCTTGAGTTAGGTTGGTAGATGGATAGTGGCCGTCAAGCGCTAAGGCGTCATGACGGCCACTTTTCGATCAATCCGCTGGGACGGGCTCAGGATCGACATCCGGTTCATCAGCATTGGCCCGGCTCACGAACCAGAGCGCCGGTGTCAGCAGCAGGCCCGACGTGACGAGTGGTACAACCGTTGTTCCCAAAGCTGCCAAAACAGCAACGGTGGGTCCACCCATGACTTGTCCGATCGCATCGACTTGCCCGAACATCGAATGGACGGTGGCACGCACCTTCGGGTTCAATTTCTGGTTGACCCAGGCGGTCTGTAGTGGACCATGGACGTCGCGCAATGCGTCGATCGCGAGATACAAGACTAGGCTTAAGATCAAAAGCGATGAGACTGCAAAGCCGAGCATGGCAATGGAGATGCCGGCCGTTACGAACAACACGGCCCGCCCAATCGCCCGCGGACTTGTCGAGTCGACGCGCTTCTCCACGAAACGGACAACGAAGATCGTGAGCACAGTTCCCACCACCCGTAATGCCGCGAAGAAAGCGACCTGGTTATTACCAAAAATGACCGGCAGTGTGAACGTATCCAGCAGGTGCTTGACCCATAACCTGTCGAACCCTTCGCTGTAAATACCGTAGAACAGACCGATGAAGACAATGTTCACCAACCGCGGTCTGGCACGGACGGTATCCAGCCCTTGTTTGAAGGTGTGCCACATGTGCTGCCAGGTGTTCCGATCTTCGCGCGGTGTAGGCTGGAATCCCGTTTCGGGCATGATGATCGCAAGGATGACTCCGATGAACATGACACCCAATGCACCCGCTTGCAGAGGCAAAGCGACATTGTTTGCGCCGATGAGCGCGGCCAGTCCCATGCCGATGAGCGATGCGAATAATCCCACCTGCGTGCCGCGTAGGAACAGCTTGTTGGCATCGTCTTCACCGACCTCATCGCTGATCCATGCCTGTGTGGCGCCGGAGGTGAAGGTATATCCCAGTCCCCAGATGACCTGCGCCAGCAGAATGGGGATGAATGCGGGAAAGAGACCTTCCACAAGGAACCCAATGCCCATCAGCACATAGCCGATGATGATGGAAAGCCGGCGCGAAAACACATCGGCGACCACGCCGGTGGGCACTTCGAACAGGAACGCCGAGAGTTCAAGTGTTGTGCCGACCAGGATCAATTGAACAGGCGTCAGCCCGGCAACTGTGGCTTCATACAAGGATGTTACAACGAACATCATCGAGAAGAACATCGACGCGCTGAACTCAATGAACAAATACACGAATCGTGCATTTAACTTTAAATTGGAAAACATATGTACCTTTGTAGAGTGAATGCGGATGTGATCCGCTTTAGGTATGCCGCAACTCTACATAGATTTTGGAAATTCTCCTAAAACACCCAAATCTCGTCATTGCGAGGAGTAGCGCCTCAAGCGCCACGACGAAGCAATCTCACGTACGATTACAAATGGGTAGGTAAGATTGCTTCGCTCCGTCCCGAAGGGACAATGACGGAGAGACATTTTGAGATGAAGAAATTGCGGCAATATCAGGCCGGGACTTTGTCTCCCGTGTGCCAGAGGTTATCAATCGAGGATAGGATTTTCATATGGTCTCCATAAAGGTATTGCAACATTTGTACTTTTTCAAATTAATCAAGCAATGAGGTTGGCTGGGAAAATTACAACCTCACCACTGAGACACGGAGACACAGAGAACATAGAAAAAAACTCCATGGCTCACATAGTCCCGATGCTCTTTCGGGGGTGTCTCCGTGGTTCAAAAGAGTCGCATCGATTGATCGGTTCAATTGTTAACCTGCAATATGTTAGCTCTTCCTGAACCGCGACACCGCGTAGCGTGTCGCATTACAAATATTACGCTACCGGAAATACATCCGAGTATTTCTTCGGGAAGAGGATGTCGATCAGAGCGCGCACATCCTCACCGTCATACCAGCAATCGGGGAACGATTGACACAACTCCTCAAGACTGCGGTAGCCAAATAGGATTTGCAGGAAGGTCAGTCCCGGGAAGGCAGCCGCACCGTCATCGTCCGGCGAAGGTTTCCACGATTCAATAGTGAGCAGTTTGCCTTTTTCCAGGACGAGCCGCAGTCCATCGCGATAGAAACTGATCTTGATCTCACGGCTGTGGCCCACCGCAATAGACTCGGCCATGCGTCTTTCGAGCGCGGGCTTGATCTGGTTGAGAAAGCCGGGCAAATCTGGGATACGGATGTACCAGGCATAAGGCGAATGCTCGGATGGAAGGTTTTTGCCCAATGCCTCATATACTGGATGCTGCGCGCCGAGCACAAAACCGAACGAAGTACGAGCTTTGCCATCGCGCTCGGCAAATTCCTGTCCCTTTGCCCACAAGTGCCGCACTACAGAAGGCGTGACCGCCAGCCAGGAAACACCAGGCTTGAGTTCATAGCCAATTACATTGATGCCGGTGAGTCCCAGCCAGTTCCGATGCTGGATGTATCCAACAGCCTCCCCTGATGTATTTTCGATGATGTAGCGTGGATAGTAGTCGACGTTGTTTTCGCTCTGGCCGTCCAGCTCATATTTGAATATCTCAGGCGTCCGGACGCAGGCGATCATGGAACGTTTACTCGCACGTTCATAGAGTTCTGCAAGGAATGGCAGGTCTGCTTCGCTCGCAACGCGAATCCGATACGGCTCTTCCTCACCATCCTTTAGCTTGGGTACGTGGGGTTCATAACCAAAACGACGACCTGCCAGGTCAAGAGTCATCTCATAGCCGAACAGCCGATAGTAGAACGGGATGCCTGTGATCGCCTGGACCAGGTGACCACGTTCCGTGCTCCATTTGTGGACCTCTTCAAATTGTGTGCGCACGAGTCCTCGGTTGCGGAATTCGGGGTCCGTGCCCACCAGCTCGGGACGTCCCACGCCAAATTCGATTCCTTCATAGGTCCAGGTTTGGGGAATGAGATTCATCGACGAGACGATTCGCCCCGTGGATGTATCTTCCACAACGGTGAAATCGTCTGCATTCATGGTCGGATGCGGGCGGGCCAGCAGGTCATGTGTCCATGCCGCGACGCGCTGTGTATCCTGCTCGTTCTCGCCGTGGATGCGGCCATTAAATGCTGCCAGCGCATCGGCATCGGCAGATGTCGAGCGCCGCATGATCAGGCCGTTGCCCAGATCGCGCAAAATTGTTTTTTCCTGAGTGAACATAATTTGTCCTGTGCAGTGATTGACCGCAGTACTTCCCGAGCAGGACAATTACCATTACAAGCGAAACTGTCCTGCGGATAAAATCGTTTTGAGTTGCGTCAGGGTCGATGGGGTATCCTGAAAGTGGATGCCCTGCATACCGACCTTTTCACAGCCTTCGATGTTGACAGAAAAATCATCGACAAAGACCGCCTCGTTCGGACTCACCCGAGCCTGTTCCAGAGCAATTTGGAAGATTCTCGCCTCGGGTTTTGCCACACCCACCTCCGCAGAGATGACAATGTGGTCGAAGGCATCGTCGATCTTTTCGCGCACCAGGTACGCGCGCAGATCATTCCATGCATTAGAGATCAGGCCTGTGATGTATTTGCCACGCAGAGAACGCAGGAAAACCAAGAGTTCGCGGTCGATGATGTCGCCTGCAAAGAACTCGTCCCGAATGGAGGTCATCTCCTCGGGAGGCCGTTTCAGGCGCTTCAACACCGATTCCCAATGCTGCGCGGCCGTGATGGCGCCGATCGCTGCCTGATGACCTGATTCACTATCGAACACGATTCGATCAAGATCGTCATACTCCATGCCGAGCCGCTCTGCCAGTTGCTGACGCGGCGCCTGATATTCTGTGCGCAGGATGACGCCGCCGAGATCGAAGAAGACTGCGCGAATACTCATTTGCTCTTCTTCGACGTCCCTTTCGTGGCAGTCTTTCTAGCAGTGCTTTTCTTGGTCTCTGCAGAAGGGGTGGTCTGGCGGGCCGCTGGTTTGGTCGATCCTTCCACAGTGGGCTGGGCAGTCGTTTTCGGTTTGCTTGCGGCTTTGCTCGCGGCTGCGGCCGGCTCGGGGGCAGGAGCGGCTGGGGCAACGGGGCTCGATTCCGCCTTGGGAAGAGGCGCTTCCTGTTGCGGGTGCTGCTTCATCTCTTTCTCAAATTCCTTAAGCTGGTCCTTCCAGTTCGGCATGGCCATCTCCAAACGCTGGCGTTGGATCGGTGTGGCCCGTCGGCAGCGCGGGCAGTGTGCGTCATAATGGGAGAGTTTGTTGGCATCCACTTCCTGTAGGGCATCGAGCAAGGCTACGCGGCTGAGGGTATAGGGTGTCTGGCAAAACGAACAACGGATGTTCATGTGTGTGTACTCCTTTTTAATTAACCTTGCGAAGGTTTAATCCAATAGTCATTAGACTTTCCTTGTATCACCTTCGCAAGGTTTTAAATTTTCACGAAAGGGATTGTACACTGATTTCTTTACCGGGGCGCAATTCCTTTTCGTACATGTCAAACGCCTGGTGGATATGCATACCCGCATTCTCGTAGAGTCGCAGCGCGCCGGTCAGGTTCTCAGCATCCACGCCCAAGCCGACCTTGCGTTTACCGCGTCGATAAAATTCGTTGAACGAATGACGCAAGAGAGCAAGACCAAGACCGCGTTTTCGCCACGGGCGAAGCACACCCAGCGTGCCAACCCAGCCCGTGTCTGCATCGTGAAAGGATTGCGGACGGCACATGTTGATGCCCGCGACTTCATTCCCGTCCATGGCAATGAATAACAAGGTCGGGTCAAAGCCTTCCTTGAGCCAGAAATGCCTAAAGCGCTTCAGGCCTTCCTCGAGGGGTTCTTCTACATGACCGAAATGGTCACGGAAGGAGTTCTGCACAGCATGGTACAGGAGCTCAGCATCAGCCTCTGTTTCATAGGTGCGCAAAGTGATCCCTTCCGGTAATACTGCGTTGGGTACGGGCGCGTTCATTTCGATCAGCATTTCGTAGGAACTGCGAATGGGTGTATAGCCCATCTCATCAAAGAGCTTCCTGGGCTTGTTCGCTTCACGGAAGGTGCCGACGCGCGGTGCAAAGCGTAATTCCTCCGCGACGCGCGGCAGGGCATGCAGGGCACGTTGTTGTGCCCACTGCATCAGATAGGTGCCAACGCCCTGATCTTCATAGTCAGGGTCGACACGTCCCCACACCCACGGATGGACCGGCACCGGGGAGGTGGTCCATACTTCGATGTAGCCGGCCATCTGTCCATTCGGGGCAAAGACGAGACGGATATCTTCCGCCGGATCAAAATTCGGCGAGACCCATTCGTTGCGGATGGCGTCTACATCGGTGATCTCGTCACGCCCGATCACAGATCGTGACCAGCGGTTGAAAAGTTCGAGCGAGGTTTCCACATCGTCCATGGTCGCGCCACGGGCTGTGAAGCCGGCGGGCAGTTCCAGGATATGCTCTTTATTTAGTTGTGTGTTCATTTTGTTCCTTTAGTTTGCCAGAGAGACCCGGAGAGAAACGGTTCAGTGCGGCGAATACTCATAGCAGGAAATTTATGACGAAAGGGTTTGCGTGCTGATTTCAACGCCAGGGCGAAATTCCTTTTCGTATTGATCGAACTGACGAGCTACATGCATACCAGCGCGCTCGTAGAGGCGCAAGGCGCCCGTCAGGTTTTGCGAATCGACACCCAGGCCGGCGCGTTTTCTTCCAGCATCGTAAAAAGCAGCGAAGGAATATTTGAGCAAGGCATACCCGATGCCATGCTGACGCCAGGGACGGAGCACACCCAATTCATTCACCCAGCCGCAATCGGGATCTTCATCGTCGACCGGGCGGCAAATGGAAACACCAACCATCTGGTCGCCGTCCATAGCCACGAACCAAAAACGTGGATCGTACCCGGGCACTTCGATGAAGTTATGCTTGAACTCGGCAAGACCTTTCTCGAACGGCGGGACGATGACGCCGAAATGATCGCGAAAAGCTTCCCACATCGTGTTGTACACGGCTTCGAGCTCGGTCTCCGGATCATACGTTCGGATGGTGATACCGGCAGGCAGCTGCGGTACTTCTGGTGCTGTATCGAGATCGGTGACCATGCGATAGAACGAGCGAATGTGCTTCCAGCCGAGTCCTTCGAACAAGTCCTTCCCGGCCTTGTTGTGAGCCACCGTACCGGTACGAGGTGCCACGCGCAGATCTGGCGCGCATTTTTCCAACGCAGTGCTGGCGCGTTCCTCTGCCCAGGTGACGAGATGACTGCCGATGCCTCTGCCCCAGTGATCGGGGTGTACCACACCATAAATCCACGGATGGACCGGTGGTTCCTGTGTTTGCCAGCATTCGATGAAGCCAGCGAGACTGCCATCCTCGGCAAAGACCATCCGGATATCGGTCTGCGGGTTAAAGCCTTCATTCAACCAGTCGAGCCGCAGAATCTCCGGGTCGAGCAGGTCCACGCTTCCATTCACATGCATGGCATGGATATTAAGCAGGTCGAAGGCGATCTTGTAATCTTCTATCATCCCACTGCGGGCAGTGTATCTCGCAGGTAAGGGAAGAATATTTTGCCTCTCAGCAATTCTGTTCATAATATTTCCTTTCGAGCAAAACCATTTTGCCACCGAGTCACCGAGACTCGGAGAAAGGCAATAAAGAATCTCAGTGACTCCGTGTCTTTATTATCCCCTTTAGGGGACAGTGGCTAACGTTTTTATTCTTCATCAACTTTGCGTCCGGCGCGCAGCTCCTTTTCATAGGTGACAAATTCGCTGGCCGCATACATGCCCACCTTCTGATACAGGCGGGTGGCGCCGGTGGGATTCTGTGCATCGACACCGAGTCCGATCGTCTTCATGCCGCGCCGGTAGAATTCACCGAACGAATGGAGCAGTAACGCTTCGCCGAGCCCACGTTTGCGCCAGGGACGTCGGACGCCCAACGTGCGGATCCAGCCGATACCCATGCGAAAACGGTTCAGCGAGAAGCCGGCGACCTGATCTCCATCCCAGGCGATGGGCCACAGGCTGGAGTCAAATTCGGGATCGTCAAAACGGCTGTGTTTCCACTCTTCGAAGGTTATGTCGTGACTGCCCCAGTGATCGCGGAAGGCTTCATTCTGCGCCTGCCACACGGCGATATCGTGCTCGCCTTTGACGAATGGACGAAGCTCGATGCCTGCGGGGAACTTCGGTTCCGCTGGAGGATCATCCAACTTAATTTCCATGCGCCAGTGATAACGGAGAGGCTGATAACCTTCGTTCTGGTGCAGCGCATGGCTGGCGGGATCGCGGTTATCGATGCCGCTCCAGATGGAGACGCGCACATCTGGTTCCGCAAGCGCCATCTCTTCGAGAGCGCGTTTCTCGATACTGCGCAGCAAGGTTGTTCCAATCCCGCGCCCTTTGAAATCCGGGTGGACATATCCATCAGTATGCAGCACGGCGTGTTTATGTCCGTTGCTGAATTCTTCAAAGCCCACCACGCGACCATCGGCGGTTTCGACAAGAATGGCGTCCCGTTCCAGGGCGAATCCCGGGGTCTGCCACTCGTGCTTCAGTTCTTCGGGTGTGACAGCCACGGTGGTATCGCCGTCTGCTTCGCACACATCGTAGATCAACCTGGCTACAGCCTCCACGTCGTCCCAACGAGCGGGGCGCAATTTGAGACCGGGGTCAAGAATTAATTGGTCCTTTGCTAATTCTGTTTCCATGAGTTTTCATCCTGATTTGTGGCGCCGGGAGCCGCGCCATTAAGTTCGAGCCATTCTTCGCGCAGAATGCCCATATAGAGATTATCCCAGCGCCGTCCTTCGCGATTCAGCATCTGGCGCAAGCGTCCTTCGTGGCGAAAACCTGCCTTTTCGTAAGATCGAATGGCGCGAGGATTGTATTCAAAAACCGTCAGTGTCACGCGTTTGAGATGAAGCTCCATGAACGCGTATCGCAGCAGCACATTCATCACATCGGTGCCGTAGCCTTTACTCCAATAGTCGGGTTCGCCGATGCCGAGTCCAACGAATGCATCGCGTCCGCTCCAATCGACAACGTCCAGGCCAAGTTCGCCGATCAGCGTATCCTCGGCAAGTGTGCGGATGCTGAAGAAGTAACTTGCAACCGACATCTCGCCCACTTCTTCCTCCATCCATTTGGCGGCTGCCCTGGATGACTGCATCGGATGCGAAGACATATTGAGCAGGCGCGCGTATTCCGAATTGCGATACCAGCGTGGGAATGCCTTACTCATTTCTTCGGGGTCGAAGGCCGCGAGCCGGACGAATTTTCCTTTGAGGATCTCGTTCATTGGAGTTCTCCGTTCCTCTGCAGCCACTCTTCACGCAGAATGCCCATCCACAAACTGTCATAGCGTTTGCCTTCGCGGTGAGCATCCTGGCGCGTACGCCCTTCGAGCCGAAAACCGGCTTTTTCATATGAGCGCACAGCCCGCGGATTGTATTCAAACACTCCCAACGAAACACGTTCCAGGCCCAACTCCAGGAAAGCATAGCGCAGGCACACATTCATCATGTCGGTACCGTAGCCCTTGCTCCAGAAATCGCGTTCACCGATGCCAAGCCCAACCATGCCGTCACCGTGGATCGGGTCCACATACAGGCCGAAGAAGCCGATCAGCTTATCTTCGGCCAGTGTGCGGACGGTAAATTGATGTCGCTCAGGGCCCGAATTTTCAAAGCGTTTCTCTACCCAGTCCTTGAACTGTTTTTCAGAGTATAGAAAGACAGGGTCGCTATCCAGCAGGCGGATATATTCTGTGTCGCGCTGCCAACGGGCGCTTGCTTTGGCAAAGGCTTCCGGTTCTTCATTTGTGAGGCGAACCAATTCGCCGCGGAAAAGATCTTTCATCGTCGCCTCCTACGCCATTTCCTGTGCCTGTTGCAGATGCCCTTCAGGGTAATGTTGCCACTCGTCTCTTAACAAGCCGAAGACATACAGGTCCCAGCGGCGGTTATCACGCTCGAGCGATTTGCGCCGCGAAACTTCCTGCACGAACCCGAACTTCTTCATGAGAGCGATCGCGCCCAGGTTGTACTCGGGCACGATGGCACTGATGCGGAATAGGTTCAATTCGGCGAAGGCAAAGCGCAGGAGCATTTGCAGCGCCTGGGTTCCATAGCCTTTGCGGCGATCTTCTGCTGCGCCGATGCCGACCCGCAGAAAGCCATTTCCGTTTGCCCATTCGATCCACTGGATGGCAGCCTTGCCGATTAAGCGGTCGTCTTCACGGGCGCGGATGGTGAAGTAGTAGAGGTTCTTGCTCTCTTCCATTTGTTTCTCGAGCTTCTCATACTGCTTCTTGACCAATGCGGCCGAGATGGGACGAGCGGGGGTGACTTCCATCATGCGCATGAAATCGGAATCATGCGTCCACCTGGATTCGATCTCTGCATCTTTTTCGATGTCGATCGGTCCAAAACGGATGTCTTGTCCTTCGAATAATTGGGTTTGTATGTCGAACATAATCTCTCCTTCCAACTCTCAGCAATTGAATGGGTGATCCAAAATAAAAACGGTCACAGGCTATGGGCCCATGACCGCCTACGAAACAAAAACGACCACGGGCGAGTGCACCGTGGCCGTTAATTACAATGCGTGTAATCTAACGATGAGTAGGCGCACTCCGAGAATCAAAAATGCCGCTGGGGAATTTCGCGACTTGTGCATAGATCGTTTGAATCATCGGTTGCGTTCCTTTCATAAAATTCTTACCTTCGCCGAGTGTAACATGATGGCTTTCAAACCGTCAAGTAATTGATCGAGCAGAAAGGATAATTTAATGGTTACCTGGAAAACAAATATCGACACTGCTCACACCGTACTGATCATTTCAGATCAGCCTGATCATGTAGCCACCTGGACCGCGTTACTTTCTCAACGAAATTGTCTTGTCTTAGCTGAGTTCAAAGCAGATGACGCCATCCAGAGTGCGCGAGTAATTGCCCCAACACTTGTCCTGGTTGACATTGATGTACCAATGGAACAGCGTACCAGCCTGCTTAAGGGGATACGCTCCGTGTGCCGTGCCCCCATCCTGATGTTGATCTCTGCAGATACCGTCGATGAGGTCCTCGAAGCAAACCGCGCTGGCGCGGATGAGTGTTTTGTAAAGCCGGTGAATCCATCTGTGCTTGTTGCCAAATCGATGGCCTGGCTCAACCATGGCCATCGCAGTGACCTGCTGTCACAGCCAGTCAGTGTGACCTTGTAATTTTCTCCTTCTCCTTGTGTGGGTTGTGCCTCATCGTTGCCAAGGCTCCCGTGAAGACGGGAGTTTTGGTTTAAAAAGTTGTCTCAAGGTGTAGTGATGCTGATCAGCCCTGCCTGCAGGTCGTTGAGCGTTTGTTCGACGAGGCGCTGCTTCCCAGGGGTGAGAATGGTGGAGTCCACGTCGCTCAGGCCAAGGGGAGATTGAACCGTGACGCCTCCCTGTCCGCTGGTCAGTTGCGGCCACGCGTTCTGGATCGCTTTGATTACATCCGGCTGGATCGTCATCACCCATCCGCCCGGCCGCTGCTCGGGGCTGATCGTACCGATCGCATACGTTCCCGTGGTGCCGATGTAGTTCGCAAGGTCTTCTGTATAAACATCGGGGTAAATATAAATCGTCCGAACTTTGTATTGCATGATCAAAATATCGGCGTACGCGTCGTAGTTGTTCGGGTCTTCGTCTGCGCCGATATCGAGATACTGCGGGTACGTCCAATTGAAGAAAAATAATGGACGACACGAGCCGCAATAATAGGCCATGCCGGTCGCATACGCATTCAAGGCCCGGATGGCATCGCCATTGTCGCGCGGCATCAACATGCCGATGCGATAATCGTCGGTCACCAGGGCGGCTGTGTATCCGGCCAGAAACGCAGCAATATCTGACTGTGAGTTACCTCCCAGCACGCTGATATTTCCGGCTGGCGCAATGTTGGGAATATTGATCGCCAGGAATTGAACCTGAGGCGCGGCGGCGGCGAGCGCAGCGATCCCAGGGTCCACCGAGACGGCGATCACGACCTGTAAACCAGGTTCTGCTGCATCCGCGGGAGAGAGTGCGTTGCGCACCTGAAACCGATAACCCGACCCCTGCGCAAGATCATAGACGGTTTTCTGATACAGATTCGAAGTATCGGTATCCAGGTCGGTTGGAACGACCAGTATCGCCAGTGGCGTTGTCGGCGTGGATGTTAGTGTGGGCGCGATAACCGGTGTATCTGTTGGCGGGGGGGTGGATGTGGTAGACGCTGGCGGGGCTGCACAAGCGCCAAGCAGGATGGCAACCGCCGTGAAGAGAGTAACGAATCTTAAGCGCACAAGTGTTCTCCAAAGAAAGGAATGGACAAATTATACACGTTCGTTTAAATACAGAAACCCGCGCTCGTGCGCGGGCTTTAGGATCTGAATTTTCGCTGCTTATCGGGACTTGATGCTGATCTTCTTCGGTCGGGCAGATTCTGCCTTGGGCAGGGTCAGCGTCAGCACACCATCGGCGATCTTGGCCTCCACATGATCGGCGTCGATCACAGACGGCAGGCGCAGGGTCCGCTGGAATGAACCGGCAGGCAGTTCACGGACGAGATAGTTCTGCTCATCCTGCCTGAACTCGCCCTCGATACGGACGACATCCTCCAACACCTGGATGTTCAGATCTTCGGCGTTGAGTCCCGGCACGAGCGCCGAAAGAACGTAGGACTCATCGTCCTCGCGGACGTTGATGCCCAAAGTACGTTCACTGTTCTGAACAGCACGGCGGGACACCTGGCGGTACGGGTAGGGGTGTAAATAGAAGGTCATGATCGTTACTCCTTTGTCGGATAATTGAATTTCTGATAGTGTATTGCAGCCGTGCAAGAAAAAAGATAACGCCATATAGAAAAAGTGTAAGAAAAAATTTGCTACCGTACATCTTCACCGCGAAGCCCGCAAAGTGCGCTAAGAAAACCTTTAAATCTTTGCGTTCTTCGCGCTCTTAGAGCCTGTTATGCACTTTACAAAACATGAGCGATAGTTTTGATGAAAGATTGAAGCATCAGGATGGCGAAGGCGATGAAATGAAGTCCGCGCAAGGTCTCGGGTGTGCGTTCAAAGTCGCGCGCCAAGCGGCGAAAGCGAGCAGTCCAGGCAAAACTGCGTTCCACCACCCAGCGCTTGGGCAGTAAGACAAAACCTTTCTTGGCTTCTGGCAACTTGACAACCATCAGTTCCATGCCTGCCGCCTGGGCAGCTTGTGCAGGCTGATCGCCGGTGTAGCCTTGATCGACAAAGGCAACTTTGACAGAAGCGCCTGTAACTTCTTGGACTTGGTCTGCCAATTCCTTGACTTGCGCACGCTCCTGTTCATTGGCGGGCGTCACATGCAAGGCCAGCAGCAAACCGAGAGTATCGACCGCTATATGAATTTTGCTGCCTTTCTTCTTCTTATGCCCATCGTAGCCAGCCCGCTCACCACTTTCGGGTGTGGACTGCATAGTGCGACCATCAAAAATAGCCGCTGTAGGTTGTTCTTTCTTGCCTTTGGCCAGTCTCAACAAGGCCCGTAGATCATGAACCATGTCTTCAAACACACCCGCATTGATCCAACGCACTCCTTGCTGATAGACGGTGTACCACGGTGGCAAATCATGCGGCATCATGCGCCATTGCGAACCCGTTCGCACTATCCACCGCAGACCGTTGAACACCTCACGCAGATTATGCTCTCGTTGCGGTGCATCTTCTCGCATCAAGGTCAAGTAAGGTGCAATAAATGCCCATTCATCGTCACTCACGTCACTGGGATATGCTTTTCGGCTCATCCCCAGAGTCTACCATCCTCAAAAGTTCATAACAGGCTCTAGCGGTAAGAATGGCGTGATGTACGGTAGAGAAAGAAAAAATAAGGAATAGTCACCCGCCATAAGGGACTCTGATTGGTGTTCGTGATTATCGTTCAGCAGAAATCACGCCGTGAAAGGAATCTTATTCCGTAACCAGTGAGGTAGCTCATAAGAATCTAAGGATGGGGTTTGAAAGTCTGGTAATATTTTGGGGAACTCTCAACGAACATCCAACGTCCTCGAGGAAAGTGAATTGGAGGTGCTGATGCGAGTTCTCAGCAGTATCATGTTTTGCCTGCTATTGATGTTGGGGGTTAGCTGCCAATCAACCCAGCTATCACCAGACAGCCAGCAGCCATCTACAGCGTTACCCGTCCCCACGACCGAAGGAGGTACCACAGCCATGTCTCCAACGTTGGAATTGCCGCTGGATCCTGCCATTCAGAATCGTGTCGATATGGCTATAGCGGACCTGTCCTTACGGTTATCGATCCCGACATCCGAAATCAAACTTCTCGAAGCAACGCCGGTCGTCTGGCCAGATTCCAGTATGGGTTGCCCTCAACCGGGGATGGCGTATCTCCAGGTACCTGAAGATGGACTGTTGATTCGGCTTGAAGTGAATGGTCAAATCTACCCCTATCATAGTGGAGGCAGCCGCGACCCGTTCCTTTGTGAAATCGTTCAAAAGGATCCGGGCAAGCCCCCACAGATCGATCTTCTTACGCGAACACCTTTTAGCCCGGATACATCCTCAACACCAGATAACAGTATTCCCCCAGGCGAAGATTCGTAAGTGGAGGTTATAAATGGCAACTGCCCGCAGGCGTACCTGCGGGCAGTTGGTTTTCTGAGTGGAGCCTCTCCTCGAGGAGAAGTAACAACTCAATTACGATTCGATCACTGGGCTAACGATTGTCCACATTGACGAACGTGAGACCCATCAATCCACTGGGACCATTGTGCGAAACAGCACCCAGATACCAGTCACCGATGGAGCCAGATGTGAGACCAGTCCAACTGATGTCGATCGGCGCTACCACACCAATGGTCGCCGAGCTGGGCGCCGAGTCGATGCTTAAGCTGCCTCCCGTCGCGAGAGGAACTGCCCAGGTCCACATGTCATAATCCGAATCACCGCCTGGAGCAGACCAGCCGTGGACATACACGCTCCACGTGCCATCGGCAGGATTCGAGATATCGACCAACTCTTCCGTGCCACCTGCAGTGCTGGTGGCAAACAGAGCGCCGCTTGGGTTATAGACAAAGATATCGAGGTCTGCATCGGCCTCCGTGGACTCCGGCGGCATGGCAATACGGAAGTGTGCTGCGCCCGAGAGGGTGAACTGATGCAGGTTGGCGCCTCCGGCAGCCACATCACTGGGTGCAAAGGTCTGGTCGGGATCCTGCAACACATTGTCATGAGTGACGGTCGCCGGGACTAAACCATGTGCTCCAGCTGTATACGCTCCGGTATAGCCGAAACTGACGTTGAAACTGGCAGAGCCGCTGTCTCCGCTGCCATTGATCTCATCAGGCGCTTCGAACAACGCTGCCTTCGCCGCAATCGGACTATAGACCGAATATTTGCCACCCTTCCAGGTCAATGAGCCAAAACGCCACTCCCCGATCGGGGCGCTGACATTTGTAATCGTCACAGAGAACGTGGCTGACTCTCCGTTCCGCAGGGTGAGGGTCTTTGGCGATACGGTTACTGTATAGCCTGGAGGCGCAACGACGTTTGCCGTAAATTTGAAGGCACCTTTCTCCTTGGCAATGCTGGTTACCGTGCGGGTCACAGTCTTTGAGCCGGGAACCTGTGAAACACCGATCGACGGATAGTTCAGATTAAACGGCTCGAGAGGCACACCAAGCCCGTCAAGGAAGGAACAGGTTCCTGGAGTGAAGACACCCCAGTCCATTCCACAGGTAAAGGCCGCATACTCGAACAAACCGGCATCATAGACCAGACCAGGTTCGGTGATCGAACCCTTAGACCATCTGCCGCCGGGATTGACATGACCGGCGCCCATATCGAACGGATCGGCCGAGGAGGTTCGATTGTTATCGAGCACACTCTGGTAGGCCGTTGTCATGAGGGCCGATTTGGCCATGGCCGCAGTCCATTCCGGGTGAGCCTGTTTGAGCAGAGCATAGATACCAGCTACATGCGGGCTGGACATCGAAGTTCCAGCGATGGCCTGGAACAGTTCGCCTGGAATACCATCGCCGAATGGAGAATTGCCAGCCAGGATCTGAATACCAGGCGCAGTGACATCTGGCTTGATGATGTCGGGTGCAACCGGGTTGGGACCGCGTGAGCTGAAATCGGTCATCGAAGGCGCGTACGGCCAGGTGCTGACCTGGGGCGCCAGGATCTCGGCAGTCGCTGTGCCAGGGTTGGCAGCAATGTAGGCCTTGATCGCCAGTCCGGGAGTCTGGTCCACGTGTACAGACGGAACAGAGTGTGAATCAGAGAATAGATTTCCGGCATCACTGTTTTCGTGCATGATCATGCCAACGCCACCGGCGTTTAATACCGCCGCGCTTTTGGCCACACGAGCAGTGACACCGCGCCGACAGACGACGATCATGCCAGTTACATCAGCGCTGAAGGGTACCGCGGGATCGCAGAATGCATTGCCTAGAGATGCAGCATCCACAAGCGGTGCAGGTCCCACGCCGGATGTGATGGAAGCACCAGTGTATTGGGCACCGTTTCCAAGAACAACTGTACCCTGGAAGAAGCGCTTTTGCGTGCTCGCACCTACGGATGTGACCCAGGGCATCGTGGCAGGGTTACCCAGAGTAGCTGCCCCTGGGCCTGAGTTGCCAGCTGAAGTGGCTACAAACACACCTGCATCTGCCGCAAACAGGAAGGCGATCTCATCTGCGCTCGGAAGTCCGGCGCCACCACCGATCGAGTAGTTGATCACATCCACGCCATCGGCGACAGCCTGATCGATCGCTGCAGCCAGGTCGGAGGTGAAACCACCCAGAGCGCCAAGACCCTTGTAGGCAATGACACGGGCGCGAGGAGCAATACCAGAAACGGTTCCGGCAGGGTTCCCCAACACGGTGGCTTCAACGCCGGCGTTTCCGGCAGATGTGGAAGCCGTATGGGTGCCGTGACCATTGTCGTCACGCGCGGAGTCGAACTCGAAGTCTTCAGCGCCAACGACAGCGCGATAGGTATCGAGCATTTGACGTGCACCGAGCAGCTTGTTGTTGCAGGTAAAGGCAGCATCGTTGGGGTTGTGAGCTGAATTACCGAACTCACAGGCCGATCGCTCAGAATCATCGAGCGGGGGCATCGCTGAATAGGATCCATCATCGGCAAAGGATGGATGCTCGGGCCAGATGCCTGTGTCGATGACACCCACCACCACGCCTTCACCGGTATACCCTGAGGCGTATGCACCACCCTTGGCAGTTAGACCCAGGAAGCCGGGAGAACTGTCGGTCTGTGGGTAACGCATCTGGTCTTCCATGACCAGCAGGACCTTCTTCTGCGCTTTAATCGCATCCACCTGATCCTGAGTCAGCACCGCTGAATATCCGTTCAACGCGAAGGTGAAGTCATGCACCTTCGCATCGGTGCTGACACCCGCATTTTCAAGCGATTGGGCATGTTCTGATTCAAGGAACTTTTCGTACTTGCGCACAGCGGCGCTTTCTGGATTGACTTTATCCCCCTTGGCTGGCTTGGTCGCTTCGAAGCCGTCAACTCCGCCATCGTAGGCGAGAATTGAAGCCTGCGACATCACCACAATATAAGACTTGGACTCACCATTCGCCAACGATCGACCGTCGTTCTGAGCCATCGCCGGGGTGGTGAGCGACAATGCAATTACAAAAACCATCAACAGACTAAAAAATCTTTTACGCATCTTTCACTCCTCTTGAAAGAAATAAATGGATTGAACCTCTTGATGGATCACGGTGTTTGTTTGTTCATTCACCTCCTTCTTAAAATAGAAGCCGCCGAACAAAAAAAATATTTCGGCGGTCTGGCGATCTGAGATCAGTACGCATCTGAATTTCAGACCCATGACTTTGCGCCCCCACCTCGCGATGGGTTTGCCTTTTCGATACAGGTAAAATTGCGAGTGAACAGGATTAATATTATATTAACTATTCATATAAATCAAGACAAACTGTAACCTATTCATATGTTTGAATTAAGCACAAGACCATGACGGATTAAACTATGTAAAGTTACATCAAATTACCCCATCTAATCCAAGTTACTATAGTATCGTGCTCTGAAGAACCTTCAAAATACCGTCGCGAATTCTTTCCGGGAAAAGGAACCTTTCCACCTGCAGCATCGTCCAAATTATGATTACGCTGTACGGTTTATGTATAGGTGAGTTACTGCTTGTCTCATTATTAACTTAACTTTTACATGAATTCGCAGGCTAAAATTCAATTATGATCTTTAGGAAATTATGCGACACCCTGTGAATATGAGAGAGAAGGTTTTGTCATGCGAAGACTCTGGTTTTCAGTTCTTAGCC
>CAZBAX010000029.1:0-70733 GCA_964489725.1 uncultured Anaerolinea sp.
CGTCGTCGCGCAGACCGCGATGAAGCAGGGCATCGCACGCGCGGATTTCGTCCATTATGTGGAATGACGTTTGATGTCGGAGCTAACTCATCTTTCGCAGATAGGATTGCACAGATTGTAGACGAACAATTAAACCTGACCTCTATTGAGAGGAGGATTTTGTATGGCGACATAAATGTCGCATTACAGTGACTTGTAAAAAAAACAATGTCCCGATGGTTTCAAATCATCGGGACATTGTTGTGCCATTAAGGTTAAGGCAACCATGACTTTTTGGCTTCAAACCTTCTGCCGTTTGTAATCTACAAAACGATAGCCCACGCCGCGCTCTGTGAGGATGTACTTGGGGTTGGCGGGATCTTTTTCCAGTTTCTGCCGCAAATAGTTGATGTATAAGCGCACGTAATGGGGTTCATCACGATACTCATATCCCCACACTTTGACGAGTAGTTGATCGTGTGTCACCACCCAGCCCGCATTTTGTACGAGATGATACAACAAACGGTACTCGGTCGGACGCAATTTCACCAGCTTCCCCTCCAGCCATACTTCGCGCCGGTCGAAATCGATCTTCAGGCGCTCATCCACTTCGATAATGTCGTGCATCGAACCACCCGCACCTTCTGTGCGGCGGATGACAGCCTTCACACGGCTGACCATTTCACGCGGGCTGAACGGTTTGGTGATGTAATCATCTGCGCCAAGCTCAAGCCCGCGTACGCGATCGTCCTCTTCGCCTTTGGCTGTCAGCATGATCACGGGTACGGTGCTGGCTTCGCGGATGGTCTCCAGCACTTCGAAGCCATCGATATCGGGCATCATCACATCCAGCAGGATCAGATCCGGGTTGATGTCGCGCAGTCTCTGGATGGCCTGTTTCCCGTTGAATGCTTCAGAGACCTGAAAGCCATCATGCTCCAGGTTCATACGGATGAAGCGTACCATCCGTTCCTCATCATCCACAACCAGGATGCGGCGGCGTTCAAAATCATCAGGCATTCAATTACTCCCTCACAAAGCCGATCAGGTTTTCTTCGTTCTCACTTTCCAGGATCTCGATCAAAGAGACCTTATCGATCGGCCAGATCACCTTAACTACGTTATGTTCCAGATAATGGAGGTCTTTTCCATCGCGCAGGCGTGGATTGCTTACAATCAGGAGTGTATCTGTCAGCTTGGGTAATTCCTCGATTTCCCCTGCGATGGCTGGTTCACCAGCAATATGTAAAATAATAGAGTGTGGCATTGTTAAAGCCTTTCTATACCGCACTCGGTCACGTACCTGCCCCAGGGCAAGTGTGTGACCGTGGGTATTCTATAACATACCTATATATTGCGCAGCAGAACCTGTATTTTTAACTTTCCCAACGCCATGATATCGCCGTGACTTAGCGATTCTTCCACATGCGGGTTGATGCGCCGCCCATTGATATAGGTGCCATTCGAGGACCCCAGGTCCATGACCATGACCCGTTCCGAATCACGTTTTACCACCGCATGGAGACGGGAGACTCCAGAGGCATAGGCCTGATACGGTGTCAGGTCGATATCAGGCATGATCGGCTGTCCCTCGCTCAGGCGTCCGAGGGTGAATTCGTTTCGGGAGGCAAGTGGAAGGATCTTGCCGCTATCCATAAGATGCAGTGATATCCAGCTGTTTACCGGGGTGGAAACGGGTTCCTGCCGCGGCGATTTCTTGCTTAACTCCTCGGCGATCTGTTCATCGGTGATCGCCTGTGTGATCAGGGTCTCGACGCCATCCAGTTGCGTGCCGCATTCCGCGCAAAACATCGCCCCGGCTACATTCTTATGCTGGCAATTTGTACAAATGATCATGAGACCTGCTCCTTTTTTGACGATGTGGCAAATAAAGCCCGTGTACCATAATTCATTTTCTTGCTTCCCTCTGCTGAGAGCACATTCTTTTCCTGTAGGTGATCAACCTCCAGCATAATCGTTTGTGCCAGACTGCGTTCACCCTGTGTGAGCAAATTCGATGCAAGCACACGCAGTTGAGTGGTTGCCTTTTCGACGTTACCGTGATCCAATTCCTTGCGGGCACGTTCCTGCATACGATACAACATCAGCCGGGAGAGCGCCTGAACGATCTGTGGCGGCGGTGGGTCGGCTTCAGGCGAGTCGGAGACAGGGCGTCGAAGTCGAAGCTGCAAAGGAGGGACCGGCATCGGCAGAGAGGCGATCGATACATGCAGCTTCCCATCCAATACCGTAAGCACGTCTGATTTTACCGCTTTTGGCTGAATAATGTACTCAAAAATAATACGAGTGGAAGTATCTTGCAATATTGGTCCCATATGCAGGATGTTGTCCTGCGGAGTGACCGGGGCCGCGTCTGGCTCCAGGCGGAATGCATAGCTAAGTTCCACGCCTTCGATCTCTGTTAGTGTTAAGGTCACATCCTCCGCATAGGTTTGGGCCAGGGCGTTGAATTTTTCAAGCAGCAGCCGTTTGATGTCCTTCGGCTCGACGATATAAGCGCTGCTGCCGCCGGTGCGCGTAGCAAGCACATCGAGAAATAGATCGTTCCATTCCTTGCCAATGCCAAGTCCGCTGATACCGACGCCATGCTCTGCCAGCCTGGATGCCAGGGCAAGACATTGCTGTTCATCGCCATACGTATGGCCGTCGGTGAGCAGGACAATATGATTAACGCGCCGGCTATCGACGCTGCGCATTACTTCCTTAGCTCCTGCTTCAAGCCCCTGGTAGATCTCCGTCGCTCCGCCAGACTGGATCATCTGGACCTTTGCTTCAAGCCGCGACCGATCCTGCACGAAGGAGGCCGGGATGATGACCTCTGCCCGATCGCTGAATGTGACTACGCTCAAAATATCCTGCGGACGCAGATTGCGCACAACCTGGGCCGCGGCAGATTTCAACAGATCCATTTTCTCGCCCCGCATCGAGGTGGAACGGTCGAGCACCAGGCAGACGTTCAATGGCGGTGCAGGAGCCTGATGTACTTCGGCGGGAGATCCCAGTTCCAGGATGAGATACAGCATCTGCGGCTCATCCAGGTTTACAAGGTTGGGCCGGCTACAGTAGATGCGATGGGAATAAGGCAGTACGATCTTCTGTTCGGGTGGAAGTGTGGCATCATACTGCTCGCGGCGTTTTGGGTTGGAGAGGGTTTCATAGGCCTGCTGCACACCCAGGAATAGCTCGGTCTCGCCAGCTGCCGTATTCTTATCGGGATGCAGCTTTTGCGCGGCTACAAAATAGGCGTGCTTAATTTCCTCGGGCGAGGCATTTCTAGGCAAGCCAAGAATACTGTAGTAATCTTGCCTTTCAGGCGACATATTTATCCGATCAATTGAACAAGTACCACGCTAATATTATCGGGTCCACCTGCTGTATTGGCTGCGTTGACGAGGTTTTGACAGGCGCGCTGGAGATTGGGCGCCTCATTAATAGCCCGGACCAGATCGTTCTCTGTTACCACTCCCCATAAGCCGTCGCTGCAAAGCATTAGATAACCAGGTTGTGGGAATGCGATCGTAAAGATATCGGGGTCCAGAATTTCACCCTGACCCAGGGCGCGATATAACACATTGCGGTGTGGATAATTCGCTGCTTCATCAGAGGTAATATGACCCAATTCCTCGAGGCGTTTCACCAGCGAATGGTCACGCGTGATCGGTTCGAGTCGTCCATCGGGATGGACAAAATAGGCGCGGCTGTCACCCACATGCGCAACCGTCACCTGCTGGCCCACAACCAGCGCAGCAGTCAGCGTGGTGCCGCTGCCAGGCGCCTCTTTTTGAATGGCGCGCTGTGCTTCGCCCACCGCGGCCTGCATGATCTCCTGAAACGACTCCTCCAACGTATCTGCCTTGACGTTAAAAAGATTAGGGTGAAATTTGCGCAGGACGTATCCCGCCACACTGCGAATGGCGGCGTTGCTGGCCACCTCTCCAAATTGATGTCCGCCCATGCCGTCTGCTACTATATACAGCCCGAACGGCAGGTTCCCTGAGTTGCCTGCCATGGTACTGGTAATTGCCAGCAGACTGTCCTCGTTCAGTTCGCGCTGCTTGCCCACCGATTGTCCACAGCCCGCGATCAATTGCTGAAGTTCAAAGCGCGGATTGTTGTTGCTCACAATGGAATTGAGTTGCTGCTCTGAAAGAGGGGCAGTATCCGCCATATCCTGGGCTTTGACCGGCGGTACTGTTTGTTGTTGATTGCCGAATAACCAACGGAAAAATTTATCCACAAAGACTCCTTCTCAGGCAAGCAATGCATAGATTTTATGATCGTTCGAGCCGACATAGACAATATCATCATATGCCAGGGGAGTGCCTGTAATTGCTGCTTCTGTTCCGAATTTCCAGCGCAGACGCCCGGTGCGATATTCCAGGCAATACAGAGTCCCGTCCACAGATCCACAGTACAGTGAGTCTTTGTAAATGACCGGCGAACCGTTCACCTGATGCTCCGTGCGGAAACGCCAAATTTCCTTTGCACTCCTGGCCTCCACCCCGTAGATGAACCCATCGGCGGCGCCCACAAAGACAAAATCGTCTGCCATGCACGGTGTGCTGATGGAAGGCTTGCCCAGGCGAAAACGCCAGATCACCCAGCCATTGCGCGGGTCCAGGGCATACAGTGTGGTATCGACCGAGGTAAAGTACAACGTCTGGTCATTTCCTACAGCCGAGGACGTGATGGCGCGCTTGGCGTGGAACCGCCACTTCAGAGAACCACGAAAATCGATTGCATAAAAATCACCGCTTTCACAGCCTGCAAAGACCATGCTGCTGTTCACATACGGCGTCGAACGGACGGCATCCGCCGTTTCAAATTTCCACGACATGCGCCCCGTGTTCAAATTGATGGCATGTAAAAAGCGGTCATCGGAACCAATGAAGATATGTCCCTCCGCAAGGCGTGGAGATGATCGAATGGGAGCATCTGTGTAATAGGTCCACACGACCTTGCCCGATCGAGTGCTCACCACATGCAGGCGCTTGTCTTCCGAACCGAAATACACGTTCCCATCGGCGATCACCGGGCGTGAGACGACCCCGCCCTCGGTGGGATACTTCCATTGGAATTTGCCATCGGCGGCGTTGAGAGCATACAGGTTGTTATCGTACGAACCCACATACAGGACGCCCTGGAAGATCGAGGGAGTACCGCGCACGTCGTCTTCGCACTGAAAGGTCCATAATGGCTTGATGCCACCGGTATTTGTCACAGCAGCTTGCGGACTGGCAATGCGCCCGAGCGCACCGGTTTTGCGCGCTACAGTCGTGAGGGCCTGCTTCATATCTGCTGCCGTACGGAAGCGGCTCTCAGGGTTATATTCCAACGCCATGTTCACCACGGCTTCCATTTCTGCAGAGATGGCCTGGTTGATCCGTCGCATCGGACGCTCAGCAAACGAGAACGGCGGCTCAATGCGTGGATCGCGGCGCGTCAAGGCGTGGTGGATGGTGGCGCCCAGGGCATAGATATCTGCAGATGGTGTGGCTTCGCCGCGATACTGCTCGGGCGGCGAATATCCCTCGGTACCGATCATCGTCCCCTTGATCCCCGTTTGGAACGTTTTGGCGATCCCAAAATCCACGAGTATCACATCGCCGCTGCTGTTGATCATCACGTTCGATGGCTTCATGTCGCGGAAAATGATCGGGTCTGGCTTGTGCTTGTGGAGATAATCCAACACATCGCACAGTTCGATAGCCCAGCGCAGCACCATGTCTTCGGGCAGGAACGAGCGCGCATCGTTGATAATCGCTTCCATATCCTTGCCATGGATGAACTCCAACACAAGGTACGACCGGCTCTCTCTTGTGAAATAATCGTAAATACGGGGGATGGAGGGATGATGCAGTGTAGCCAACAGGTTGGCTTCGCGTTCAAAGTTTTGTACGATCGTTTCCCGCACCAATGGATCGGGAGCAGTGTTGATCATTTCCTTCACTGCCACCAGCTTGGTCACGTTCGGGAAATGCATATCGCGTGCGCGATACACAGAACCCATGCCGCCCACGCCAATCACTTCCTGAATGGCATAGCGCTGGACCAGTGTAGCCCCTGCCTGTAGTTGGCGCGGGGAACTTGAGTTTTCGTCGCCCTGATCGTCTGATAGCTCAGGAAAAATTCTTGTTTCCAGTGCAATGCTCCTATTCGATAAATTATAGTTTGCAGTTGTGTGTTTGACAACTACCTAATACTTACCAAACTCGCAAATTCAGTCCTCTATTCGACCCCCTACCTGAGTAACCCCTGTATGCAGAAATAGTGACAAACCTGACCGCAGAGGCGATGCAGCGAGTGAAATGCAGTATTGGCACATTCCCTTGCCGGGAAAGTACTTCTAAGGCACAATACGCCCATTGTGAAAATCCTGGCAGTCAGTGATGAGGTGGTTGAACGGCTCTATAGCCTGTGTTCAAGCGGGCATTTTCGTGATGTGGAATTAATTCTGGGATGCGGCGACCTGCCCTACCCGTACCTTGAAAACCTGCTTACATTTTTGAATGTTCCCCTGATGTATGTTCCCGGGAACCATGACCCGGAGTACAACCTGAGGAATCATCTCGCTTATGTGGAAGGCGGCTCAAATCTGGACCTGAAGCTGGTGCGCTTTAAACGGTTTTTAATCGGCGGCTTCGGCGGATGCATCCGCTACCGGCCCGATGGAACGAATCAATATTCCCAGGGCGAGGCCTACACCCGGGCCTCTCAGATGCTGCCGCGGCTGCTGCTGAACCGCCTGCACTACGGACGCGCACTGGACATCCTGATCACACACTCGCCGCCCTTTGGCATCCACGATGAGGACAGCCAGGCACATCGAGGATTGAAGGCCATCAACTGGCTGTTGCGCATTGCGCGGCCTCGTTATCACTTCCATGGGCACACACATTTTCAGCGGCGCAATCTATCTGCCGCGGAGACGAACCAGGGCATCACGAAAATTGTCAACATCTTTCCATACAAATTAATCGAAGTGAGTCATTAGAAATTTATGCCAGATCTTATTTCCGACCAGGCCCGCGCCGATTTCCAGCGGGCACGATTTAGAGCGTTCCTTAACCAGGCGTGGGGCACATTCTCTGGGAAGCGTTCCACGTTGCTTTCCTATGATGAGATCAAGGAGAAGCTGCATGTAGGTGGACCGATCTATCGCGGCGTAAAGACCATTCGCGTCGACCAGATCGCGGGCAGCCTGAACCGCTATCATGAATTCGACAGCGTCTTCCTGCCGGCCAGCGACACCCTGGCGGAGCGCTGGCAGAGTGTCAACCGGGCCTTCTACCAGGAGATCAGCCTGCCGCCGGTTGTACTATATAAAGTTGGTGAGGTGTATTTCGTTGTGGATGGACATCACCGTGTATCGGTCGCGCGCCAGCAGGGACAGCTCTATATCGAAGCGGAAGTCCGCGAGTGCGCGACGCGCGTCAACATCACCGCCGATCTCCGCACGGAAGATCTTGAGATCCTGGGGAACAAAGTGAACTTCCTCGAGCGCACCTCGATCGACACCCTGATCCCGGATGCTAATATCAAGCTCACCATTCCCGATGGTTTCGACCGCATGCTGGAACATATCGCAGTGCATCGCTACTTCATGGGCCTGGATTGGAAGCGTGACATCTCTGAAGAGGAAGCGATCAAACACTGGTACGATACGGTTTATATGCCGATCATCCATGTGATCCGCGAGACCGAGATCCTCAAGGACTTCCCCGACAAAACGGAAGGCGATCTTTATTTGTGGGTGCTCGATCACCAGCATTATCTCGAACAGGAGCAGGGTTTGCCGCTGCAGCCACCTCATGAAGCGGCCCGGCAGTTCATTCAGGAAGATGTGAAAAAGAAACGCACCCGCAAACCGCGGGTTGCGAAGAAGAAAAAATGACAAGTATGTCGTTGCGAGTGGCGCCTGGGGCGCTACGAAGCAATCTCCTCGCAAATGATTGAACAGATTTCGTGAGCGATGCTTTATAACGGGAGATTGTGTCGGCACCCGGCTACGCGGGCAAGCTCTGCCACGCGACGCTTCGTCTACGAGACAGACGATCATTTTCCCTCCGCTCAGCGCGACGCTCCTCGCAACGACATGAAACAATAAGGATAAACCTATGACAACACAACATCCTCTTTCCGGCGTATACGCCGCGGCGGTGACTCCGCTCAAGGACGACCAGACGCTGGATTTCGACTCGATCCCAGACCTGCTGAAATTCTTCGCCGCGCGCGGCTGTCATGGCATTGTTTTGTTTGGCACCACAGGCGAGGGACCTTCCTTCTCACCGACCGAACGCGAGGCATGGATGCGCGCCGTGAGCGAATGCCGCCACCTTGTGCCGGGCTTCCGTCTCCTCGCGGGCACGGGCACGCCCAGCCTCTCGGAGAGCATCGAGCTTACGAAACTATCCTTCGACCTGGGATTCGACGGCGCGTTGGTGGTGCCTCCCTATTACTTCCGCAAGGCGACCGACGAAGGGTTATTCAACTGGTTTAGCGAATTAATTCATAAGGCAGTCCCGGCCAATGGCTATATTCTTGGGTATCACTTTCCGAATGTGGCAGGGATCGGCTTTTCGATCGAGCTTCTATCACGGTTGAAGGATGCATTCCCGGTGCAATTTGCAGGTATCAAAGACTCGTCGCATGATGCTGACCTGGCGCGCACGCTTGGCGATACCTTTGGTTCTGATCTGGCTGTGTTCTCAGGCACCGATTCTTATTTGCAGCTTGCCATGCAGAATCACGCCGCGGGATGTATCACGGCTCCGGCAAATGTACTCTCACTGGGCTTGCGCGAAGTATGGGATCTAATGAGGGATGGAAAGGATGCCAGTTCAGCACAGGCAGAGGTCAGGCGGCAGCGCGAGATCATCGATAAGTATCCACCCTTTCCGCCGACATTGAAGACGTTATTGCATCGCCTGCATGGCTTTCCGCGCTGGAATGTTAAACCACCGCTGGTGGCGCTCGCGCCGGAGTTGGAGGAAGAGGTGGTGAGGGAGTTTGCCACCATGTCACTCTGAGAGAGTGGCGCATTCGCGCCACGACCGAAGAGTCTCGTACTTTCCGAGTGAGAGATCCTTCGCTTTGCTCACACCGTCCCGAAGCGGTGTCCCTTCGGGAGGATGACATGCACGAGGATAAATATGAGTAAAGAATATTATGTTTACATCATGACTAATAAATCTCGCACTCTTTACACAGGCGTGACAAATGACTTGGAGCGCCGAGTGTACGAGCACAAGAATAAGCTAATAAAAGGCTTTACCAGTAAATATAATATTCAGTATTTGGTTTACTATGAATCAACATCTAGTATTTATTCTGCAATGGAGCGTGAAAAACAGATCAAAGGATGGTTGAGAGCAAAGAAGATAGCTCTCATTGATTCGATGAATCCCGAGTGGAAGGATTTGAGTGAAGAATGGCACACAACAATACCACCCGAATCTCAGGATCAAAATAACAAAGGAGCTGAGAGCTTGTCTTCTGATGAATATTGATTAACATCAATGATAGATAACAATAACATGTCATGCTGATGGGCGTTCGTTGCATCGAAGCATCTCTACCATGACGTGTCCGAGACCCTTCGGTCGCGAATTACGCTCCCTCAGGGTGACATAATAATTCTGATTACCGTTATTGATCCAACGTAATGATGCCGTGCTGAATGGCGAACTTGACGAGGGCGGTCATATCCTTTAATCCCAGTTTCTGCATGAAGCGGCTGCGGTATGTTTCCACAGTTTTGACGGATAACGATAGGATCTGGGAGGCTTCGGCGCTGGTCTTGCCTTCGGCGATCAACTGCAATACCTCCCGCTCGCGTGGGCTTAACCCGTCCAGTACATCCTTGCCGCTCTGACGCACGTAATCATCCACCACGGTTTCGGCGATCTTATGGCTCAGATAGCGCCGGCCTTCATGAGCAGCGCGGATCGCATCCACCACTTCTCCACCAGCAGACTCTTTCAACAAATATCCGATGGCTCCGGCTTGCAGGGCACGCTGGATATGTTCATTGGTGTAGTGCATCGAGAGGATCACTACCTGGGTCTTGGGACACGCCTTGCGAACCTGTGACGTTGCATCGATGCCATTCAGGATGGGCATGGCGATATCCATGACAACCACATCTGGACAGTTGCGTTCCGACAAGTCTACCGCCTCGCGTCCGTTATCGGCCAGCGCGACCACCTTGATATCTTTCTGCGACTCCAGCGTAAAGCGCAATCCATCGCGGACAACAGGGTGGTCATCTGCAAGAATGACTGTGATCATGTTTGCCTCTCAGTGGTGGAAATCTTAATTCGCTTCCAACGTTCCTGTAGATTGGTCACTACCCTGCATAGGGATCTTCACTTCGATCCTGGTTCCCTGCCCGCTAAACGAATTCACCTGCAATGTTCCTCCAAATGTCTCGGCACGTTCGCGCATGATCTTCAAGCCGTGACTGCCCGGACGATTGGCCTTTTGCCAGGAACGAATCCCTTCACCATTGTCCTCTACATTAAGATAAACCATATTGTCCTGCATGGCAAGTGTGAGCGTGGCCCTCGTCGCATTGGCATGACGGGCGACGTTTGTCAACGCCTCCTGTGCGATTCGAAGCAGGGTCAGTTCGATGCTGGGGTCGAAGCGCGGCAGTGGCAGCGCCGGTTTCACCAGGGCAACCCGAATTCCGAAACGACGCGAATACGTATCTGCGTAGGCGTTGAGGGCAGCCTCCAGTCCATAGTCATCGAGGGCGGGTGGACGCAAGTCTGCCATCACATCGCGGATGGTGGAGACGGTTTCCTCTGTCAACTGCATGGCATCCTTGAGGCGTGACCTGACCTGCAGCGAGGTCGTGCCAGACAAGCTGTTGTTCAGGAAGCTGAGATTGAGATTCAACGCCGCGAGTGACTGTCCGACGCGATCGTGCAATTCACGCGAGATGGTGCGGCGCTCCTCCTCCTGGATCTCCACCAGGCGCCGTGAAAGGAGCTGGTAACGCCTGTGACTGCGGCGCAGCTCATCGTCCATATGCTTGCGATCGGTGACATCCACCGTGATCACGACAACTCCCGGTTCCGGCATCGACATGGGAGTGGCGCTGACGCTCGTCCAAATGACCTGTCCGCCATCCCGGACAATGCCTGTCTCTACATTGTTGATCGTGCGTTGTTCTCTTAAGGCACGCGTACTGGCAAATTCAGACTCAGGCATGGGCGAGCCATCGGGACGAATGTACTGGCGTGACTTGTATGTGCCGTTCAGCAGCTCTTCGCGTGAGAGATCGAGAATTTTTTCAAGCGTCCGATTGGGCTCGATCACCTTTCGATCCGGTGAGATGTACGCGACGCCCACGGGAAGTACATCGAACAGGGTGCGCAGTTGCTGCTCGCTGGCGCGCAGGGCAGCCATCATCTGGTTGCGTTCGGTGATATCCATAATCATGGAGAGCAGGTGTGACTCGCCACCCAGCTCGATCTCGACCATCGAAATGCTCACATCCAGATGCCTGCCAGACTTGGTGGCGAGCTGTGTTTCGTAATTCCATCTACCACCGTGATCGCGAATCGTCTTGAGCAGCCCGACCCGTTCCTCAGGATTTCTGTAGATCTTGAGGTCGAGAGTGGTATGCCCGATGATTTCATCCAGTTCGTATTCGAGCAGTTCTGTAAACTTTGGATTCACATTGCGATACATACCGTCTTCAAAGCGAGTGATGCTCATGGCAGCCGGGCTGGCATTGAACGACTTGGCAAAACGATCCTGCGCCTGCCTGCGTTCGGCCATCTCACGGCGGCGCAATTGATCGGACGTTTCCAGTTGCAGCGTACGTTTCTCCACACGCTCTTCGAGCAGCAGGTTCAAGTGGCGTAGTTCTTCTTCCGTATGTTTGCGCTCGGTGATGTCTGTGCCTGTGGGAGCCAGGAACAGGATGCGGCCGTTCTCTTCTTTGATCGGTGAGATGATCAGATCCATGTAGCGGATGCTTCCATCGGCGATATGATAGGTCGTCTCCTGCTGGAATGTTTCGCCCTGCAATGCCTTTTGCGTACCAAAGCGTATCATCTCCATCAGCTCCGGCGAGGGATTCCACCAGCCGCAATCCCAGAACTTTTTACCAATGACTTCCGTACGCGTGAAGCCGCAGAACTCAAGGCACAGGCGATTGGCTTCGATCAGTGTGCCATCCAGTGTCATCACGCCGCCAAAGTAGGAACCCTGATCGAAGAATGTGCGGAACTTGGCATTTGCCTCGGCCGCCGCCAACAGGCTTGCCGTGGCGCTTTGCTGCAAGATCTCGATCTGCTTGCGTTCGGTGACATCCTGGCTGATGACGATCATATGCAGAGGATCACCATCCACATCGCGGACAAGTGACATATTATTCTGCACCCAGACCTGCGAGCCATCCTTACGGATGTAGAGCTTTTCGATCATCGCCGACGGTACGTTTCCTGACAGCAGCCGACGAATATGGTCACGCGTACTTTTCACGTAATCGGGATGGATGAGGTAATCGAACTTCATCGTCAGCAGCTCGTCGTGCGAATACCCAACGATCTCGCCGAATGCCTGATTGACATCGACGAACCGTGTGTCGGGCGCGAGCATGGCAAAGCCCACTGCAGTCGTGTTGAACGTGACCCGCAGGCGTTCTTCCGAATCGCGTAATTCGCCCAGGATACGCAGTTTCTCGCAAGCGGTCCAGGTGCGTTCGGCGATCGTCTGCAGCAGGGCGACATCTTCGTCAGACCATTCCCTGGGTTTATCATCGCTAACCCAAAGCGAGGCGGCCCAGCGGCCATCGCGCATGAGGGGCACGGCGATATAGGAACGCTCGCCATGAGGCAAATACGATCGTTCATAGTCCTTGGCAGTGCGAGGGTCGGTCTTTGAATCGTTGTTGACGACCGTGAGGCCGTCCATCATTTCGGCGGAAGTGATACTACTGTATTCTGTCACACGATGCACACCCGCCACTGATTCGACGCCATTATGGTAATCGTGATGGACCACTTCCACATCGTTCTCCACGTCGATCTCGTTGAACAAACAGCGTCTTACCTGCATGTGTTTCCCGACTGCATTTGCAACAGCCGACATCAATTCATCGGCATCCTCGATGTCGCGGGTCAATTCGCTGATCTGCGCCAGCAGGTTCAGGCGTTCCTCGGCCTGTTTGCGTTCCGTGATATCGATGGCCATGCCTCCGATCAATGCTACAGCGCCATCCGATCTCAGAATGGGGAATTTATTGACCAGTGAATAACGCGGGACGCCATCCTCATGTTCCAGTTCCTCGAGGACCTGGAGACCCCTCGCTTCGCGTAGCGCCTGCTCGTCGTTCCTGCGGAACTGTTCCGCCACAGAGGGTGGGAAAACCTCAGCATCTGTGCGGCCGTATAGTTCGACCCGCGGAACGCGGAATGCTTTTTCTGCCGCCTCATTTGCAAACACATAACGTCCCTGCACATCCTTGATCCAGGCCAGGCCTGGAAGGTGCTGCATGAATCCGGAAAAGCGCTGCTCGCTCTCGCGCAATGCTTCGGCAGCACGGACGCGCTCCAATCCCTGGGCAGATTGCTGCGCCAGCGCCAGGAGGAATCCACGTTCCTCCAGCAGGAACTCCCGCTTCTCGACGAAACTGAACGCCAGCCCACCAACTGCACGATCATCCACGATCAGTGGGAGAGCTACAACTGCTTCGTTGCCGAAGCCTCGTCGCATCTCGGCCAGCGCCGGATAGTGCACGGCGAACTCGTCATGTGACCCAATCCAGACTGCCTGTTTCGTCTGAATGGCGTCAGACATGGGCGTCTTGTGGGATAGTGGCGTGGGCTCGGTTCGTACCGCCTGCGGTGGATATCCCAGGGCAGCCACGGTCTTCAGCTCTTTACCGTCATTGATCACCTCGACCATGATCCCTGCCGCGGCGCCCGATGCACGTGTGCCTTGTTCGAGGATCAAATCAGTGAGTTGTTGCGAGTTAAGCGATCCGGCCAGTGCGGAGGTGATCTCCTGTAATTTTGCGATCCGGTCGGCGGTTTGTTCGGCTGCTTCGCGAGCCTTACGCAATTCTTCCTCAGCATGCTTGCGTTCGGTAATGTCGAGGGTCAGGATAATCGCCTGGCCGATGGAGTCATACAAAGGCGCCAGTTGTGTCCAATAGACGCGCCCATTAAAGTTCGTTTCAAAGCCAACCGTTTCCCCGCTGAAGACTCGCCGCAGCCGATCTACCATGCGCGTGCCTCGCTCATCGGGGAAGACCTCTGTAACCGTACGGCCTTCCAGCATTTCGCGCGAAAGCCCAAACGCTTCTGTTACCGGACCTTCAACGACCAGGTAACGCATGTCTTGATCCACGACGTACACGCCGCCGCCCGGGATGCCGCGCGCAATGGTGCGATACAGTGCTTCACTGGCGCGCAGCCTCTCCATGGTATGAACTCGTTCCAGGGATGTCCAGGTGCGTTCGGCCGTCTCCTCCAGTAACGCGATCTCCTCTTCACTCCACGTTCGTGCAGTGCCATGCATGACTTCCAGGGTGGCCACCCAGCGCCCATCCTTCATGATCGGAACGCCCATCACAGAAGCAATTCCCAGCGTTGCGAATCGGCTCTGCTCCTCCTCTCCCAATACAGGAGAGAGGGCGACATCTGTGACGGTCAACGTTTGCCCGATTTGCAGGAGCTCACGTGCCTTACTGCATTCGCTAACCGCAACCTGCCCAACCAGCAAGGAAACGTCCTCGCGCCGATAGTGATCAATAACCCGACTTACCTGCGCGACCTCATCGATCTCCGCGAAGAGCAAACCGTCTGCCTGCAGATGTTCGCCAAGAAGGCACATCGCTTCGGCTCGGATCTCAGCCGGCTCTTTGAGTGGACGCAGCCTGTCGGCGATGGCCACGCGGAAGGCGTCCAACTCGGCCGATCTGCGCAATTGTTCCTCGGCGCGCTTGCGGGCGATATCGAAAGAAAGCTGGCGCGCAATCGTCTGGCTGAGATCGAGCTCTGCTTCGCTGAACGTGTGCGGCGCATTGAAATACACCATGAATTTGCCGATCAACGTTCCATTGGGCGCCAGCGGAATAAAGGCCAGCGAACCAATGCCCTCGTCTTTGATCGTCGTTCTCAGCTCATCGCTGAAGTCCGCCGCCTCGATCGCCTCGACGTAGATCGGTTCGGGATTCACTGCATCCACAGTCCAGGGCGAGTGGCCATCGGTGGCCTGTCGATAGGCATCCGAGAGGCCGCGCCAGGCCACGAAGCGCATACGCTGGGTCTCGTCAAAGAGCAGGATCGAAGCGCGGTCGCAGTACAGGGCGTCCAGGATGGCATCCAATGCGGCGTCATAGATCTCCTGCGGCGCATGGGAGTGCTGCAACCGTTCTGCAAGTCTGAACAGTGCGGTTTGCTGACGGGCATATTCGATCAGGGATCGTTCGATGCGCTTGCGTTCGGTAATATCGATCCCGAGAGAAATCCCGGTGATGAGTTTCTCTCCATCCATGATGGAAATATTTGCCCACAGGGTATCGAGAGTGCGCCCGTCGCGCGTTTGCATCTTGACGTCCACCCACTCTTTTGTACCGGCTGCCGCAGCCATTCGGCCGAGAACATCTCGTAAATAGTCCGGATCTGGATACAGAGCATGCAGGAGTGACTCGATGGTGACATCTGCCTCTTCCCAGCCTGTCAGTTCCTGAATGTGCTCATTCATTCGCATCGACCCGGTCTCGGGATCATAAATGGTCGACATGACGGGCATTGTGTCGAAGAGACGCTTGAACAGCTCGCGTTCACGCGCCAACGATTCTTCCATCTGTTTACGCCGGGTGATATCCACCATCATCGCAACCGAGCCCAGGAAGTTTCCATGCTCGTCGATCTGCGGTGAAGTGGAGATCAATGCCCAGAGCGTAGAACCATCCTTACGGCGAAAGCGGAATTCGCTGGCCTGACTGGAAATACCTTGCTTTGCACTATTTAAATGGGTTTCACCAGCCTGGCTGTCTTCTGGGAACACGAAATCAAAGGATGACTTCCCCATCATTTCCGCGGCACTGTAGCCAAGCATCTCTGCCATATGGGCATTGACAAAGGTGGTACACGTTTCCGAGTCGATCTCCCAGATGCCTTCGTTGGCGGTTTCCACAATACGCCGGTATTTCTCCTCGCTGGCGCGCAGTGCCTGTTCCATCTGTTTGCGTTCGGTGATATCTGTGATGGTCACGATCACCCGGCTGCTATCGTTGGAAAGCAGATTGAAATGTATCGTGAACAGGATCGAGATCGGCTGTCCATCGATCGTCTGCGTTTGTTTTTCAGAACGGTACATCTCGTGACCTTCTGCCAATGCTGCCAGTTCATTAACGAACGCAAGTTCCGCCTCAGGAGTAAAGATGGCGTTTAACGGACCAAGTAACTGTTCTTTACTTGAGGCGTGATACAGAGCGAGCGTCGCCTGGTTGACATCCAGGACATTCACCATGCCAATCGCCTGCCGGACAACTTCGGGATTTGCCGTGAAGTATGCGCGAAAATCGGTGATGCCCTGGGCCCGTAGATCTTCCACGAGCATCTTTACTTTCGTGAAATCCTCCACCCACACCGAGACACCGGCTGATTCAAAGATCTCACGGAATCGCTGTTCACTGGCCCGCAAGTCCTGCTCGGCGCGCTGTTGTGCGCTCAAGAGAGACTCTGATTCACGCTGTCTCTTCACTGCCACACCGGCGCTCTGGTGGGCATGGCGCTGGGCCCGCCGCATGGTCTCACCCAGCAGGATGACGATGGTGCCGCTTAGGATGAAAATTCCCAGAGATGTGCTGGTGGTTGCCGTAGGGGCAAGAATATGCTGCCAGTCGAGGACGAGCCAGGTGATGCCCACATATCCAAAGAGAAGCGAAAGCATGGCGGGGCCCACACCTCCGTACCAAACACTGAACGCGACCGCGCTCAACAGTAGCGAATATTGCACGGAATTTCCCAGCAGAGGATCGAGCAGCCCACGCAGGGCAATCACGATCGTCGTGGCAGCCAGTGCCATGGCATAGCGTAGCCATACGGGACGGGTCTGCTGCGGCAGGGGTGCGTCTGCCCATGTGCCCAACGCGGTCTCTGCCAGTTTGCGTTCTGACAATTCCTGTTCGGCTCGCTTCCTGGATTCCTCAGCCACCACCCAGGCCCGTTCGGCGATCTCGCGCTGCCATTGTTCGCGCTGGAGAGCGCGATTGCGTTCCTGCTCGGCGGCTTTACGCGTGGATATATCTGTGATGGAAGCGAACCAGCCGTTCACAGCCCCGTGCTCGTCGCGGTCTGGCGTGTAAATAATATATAAGGAACGTGTTCCTGCATCTTTGAAGGAAATTTCTGATTCGTATTCGACACGTTCGCCATTCAATACTTTTTCCACGTAGGGAGAAATGCTCTTCCAGCCTTCTTCGCCCATGATCTCCACGATCGATTTCCCGGCCACATCTTCGGGCTTGCGGCCCAGCATCTCGGCATAGGCACGGCTGACAAAACGATAGCGCAGGTCGCGCGTGCAGCGCGTCAGCATGAAGGGAGTCCGATCGATAACGTCCTGAAGCTCTGCCTCCTTGGCCTGCATGAGACCTTCGAGTCGTTTGCGCTCGGTGATGTTCTGCAACATGCCAGACATGCTTTGAGGTTTGCCATCGTCGTTGTAGACCAGCCTGGCGTTGACTTCCACCCAGATGATCTGCCCCGTGTCAGGGTGCCGCAGGCGATATTGGAGCGGCGGAACATCAGTACTGCGGTTGTTCACGCACTGGGTCAACACCTCGCGGACAGCCTGCAGATCCTCTGCCACATTGATCTTGTCAGTGACATCACTTGGATTCGCTGGCAAACGTTCTTTTGAAATCCCAACCACGTGCTCGAAATTATCGCCAAGCTTGTACGTCTGGTTGATCATGTCCAGTTCCCAGGTACACAACCGGGCGGCTTGTATCGCAAGGCGCAGGCGTTCCTCCGAATGCTGCAGCGCCAATTCCGTTTGTTTTTGAACCGTAATATCGCGGCAATAGATATTTACATAGCCATGTGTAGACACAGGCACGAACAGCGCCGAATACACGCTATCAGCATGTTTGATGTGAGTTTCCGTGTTGGAACCGGACTCAAACGTGGACCGCACCAGGTCGCGCCATTCTGGGGGCACAGATTCTCCGCTTGAGAACCCAAAACATGAGACAGCGGCCGGGTTGCCGTACAACAGTTCACCGTCCCGCGTGAAGCGCAACACCGGGCTTGGATTTTGCTCTGGCAGAGTGGAAACATCCATGAAATCCGCAACTTTTGGAACGCGCGCAGCCCGCGGCTTTTTGCCATTCGTCCTGCCGTTTGGGGCGGCCGGCGTTTCGCCATCCTTTTTTGCGGAGTGCGCGGCGATGACAGGCGTCTTTGGTTTACGCTGGTTCTTCATACACCACCATCCTTGTAATGCGTGTCTTACGAATCACGAAACTCTTCTCGTGCATTTGCACGTGAAATTCAGATGCTGAGTTTAGCCATTCATTCGACACTATATCAAGATGACGTCAACTACTGAGATATTCGTTTGTATGTTGTGACGGTACGCAAATTATAACGGATTTCATGTCGTTGCGAGGAGTGCTGGGATGCGACAGCATCGAAGCCGATGCAGCGCTGGTGGGGGCGACACAATCTCCCGTTTAACAGGATCCGCGTGTCGAGGAGAATTATCTGTTTTGGGGGAGATTGCTCACCTGCATGATTTGCCAAGCAAATCACGTGTATGTGCTAGTGTCGTCGTCGCGTTGCTCCTCCTCGCAATGACATAGTACGGGACTGTTACAATACATCCATGACTACCTGGCGACTTCTCATCACCCCGCCTGGGCGCGGCGCCTGGAACATGGCGCTGGATGAATCAATTTTGGAGCACATCGGACGCGCCGATTCCCTGCCGACCCTGCGCCTGTATGCCTGGGACCCGGCCTGTCTCTCGCTCGGGCATGCCCAACCGTTCGCAGACGTGGATACCGTACGCCTAAGGGAACGCGGCTGGGATGTGGTCCGCCGTCTCACCGGTGGACGCGCCATCCTGCACACTGACGAAATCACCTATTCCGTCATCGCGCCGAACGATGAGCCGCGCCTGGCCGGCACAGTTCTGGAATCGTATAACCGGCTTGCAGGGGCCCTACTCCTGGCCGTACAAACATTGGACTTGCCCGTCGAGTTGAAGGAGGGCAAACCAGCCGATACAGCTGCGCCAAACCCGGTCTGCTTCGAAGTACCTTCGACCTATGAGATCACAGTCAATGGCAAAAAGCTGATCGGCTCGGCACAGGCGCGCAGGAAGGAAGGTGTGCTGCAGCATGGCTCGCTTCCCTTAACCGGTGACCTGGCGCGTATCTGCCAGGCGCTGGTCTTCGAAAACGAATCGGCACGCGAGGCGGCAGCCCAGCGCTTACTGGCCCGGGCTGCAACCGTGGAATCAGCGCTGGGTCGCCCGGTCAGCTGGGACACAGCGGCCCAGTCCTTTATCCGGGCGTTCGAAGCGCAATTCGGGCTGACACTTGAACGGGGCAAGGTATCCGAATCCGAATATAAACGGACGGAAGAATTGATCGCCGAAAAATACGATCATCCATCATGGACGGAGAGGGTCTAATGTCGTTGCGAGGAGGAGCAGAGCGACGACGAAGCAACCTCCCGTTTAATAGGATCAATATATCGACAAGCATTTACCGTTTAAGATGAGACACTTGCACCTGGCGCCCACCTGCCCCGGACGCAGGTGCCGGGGAGTGCAGGTGTTGCTTCGGGCTCCGCCCTCGCAACGACATGCTTTGAGCAACGAACTTTTTTCCACCCATCACCGTCTTACTTGACATCGAGGAAATCATCATGATGCTCAAGAAGAAAATCGTGTTGGGTATTGTATTTCTTACCGTTCTCACAGCAGGCAGCTTCAGTCTCAAACTTTATCGCCAGCCATTGGGACCTGCGCTGGAACTACCGACCTCTACACAGCCGATGCCCACATTGACCACGTTTCCCCTCGAACAAGTTGCTCAACAAATTGGGCCAACTGAAGTAATGGCTACAGCCACAGCCGCGCCTCAACCTTTATGCGGCGGGCCGGCCGTGATGAATATTCTGGCCGTCGGCTCGGACGCGCGCGGGGAACATTATTTGTATGGATTGGCCGACGTGATCCGCCTGGTACGCGTCGACTTCGTCAATGCGCGCGTCACGATCCTCGAAGTGCCGCGCGACCTGTGGGTGGCGATCCCTGAGATTTCGGATCATTACGACATCACGCACGGGAAACTGAATCAGTCCTATCTGTACGGCAACAAGGGACTTGGTTATTACGATGGCCCCGGCCAAGGGCCCGGCCTGCTGGCCCGCACACTGAGCCTCAATTTCGGCGCACAGCCCGATCATTACATTGCCGTGAATATGAAAACGTTCGAAGCGATCGTCGATGCGGTCAATGGCATCGACGTGTACCTGCCGTACGACGTGGAAGTATTCACGCCGGAATATCCCGACGGCTATGGCGTGGAAGCTGGGCAGCATCACTTTGACGGGCAGACCGCCTTATGGGTGGCGCGCATCCGCCAATATGGCACATTCAGCCGCGCCGAGAATCAGAACATCATCATGTGTGCGTTGCGCAGGAAATTATTGAGCCCCGCGATCGTGCCGGCCGTTCCACAATTGATCCAGGACTTTCAACGCTACGTTCAGACCGACCTCAGCCCGGCACAGATCAACCAGTTGGCATGTCTCGCCACGCAAATGGACGGGACGAACGTCGTCTTCGCCAGTTTCCCGATGGAACTTTTCACGGTAGAAAAGATATACGACCCACAACTCAAAGCCACCACTTCTATCCTGGATGCAGATTTCAATATCCTGCGCGATTATGTAAATCAATTTCATGCCGGGACGTGGCCCGACCCGAATCTGGTGATCCGCAATACACCTTCACCAGCAGAGATGGACATGGAATTTGCATGCGATGACCAATAGGTCCGAAAAGGTTAGCCAGCGGGCCCGGCCTGCACCGCCAGTTGTCTATAACTCTCCGGGGTTCTGCATCATTTTTTCGTATCAAACTTTACAGAAAAGATAGAAGCATTGTAGTTTCAGTGCATGAAGGGGATTTTATCCACATCCAACTGTTTGCCCTGATATACTGCGCACTAATCACCTCACTGGCATGGGGCTACCAAGGTATTTTTGTGGGCATTCGTTTCAAAGTCATTTTGCCATACTTATTATTGACGCTGATCGTCGCGGTAACGGGCGCCTATGTAGTCACGCGTCTGGTCTCCAGTTCTCTCAGCGAGCGTCTATCCAATCAACTGCTCGAAGCGGGCCGGGTCGCGTCTGACACCATGGCTCGCCAGGAGATAAAACATCTCGAAGCGGCGCGCATCGTCGCCTATACGCGTGGATTGGGAGACGCGCTCCAAACCGGGGATGTGGACCAGGTCGCTTTGCTGGCGAAACCCGCGGCGGGCGGGTTGAACGTCGAGAGTCTCATCCTGTTCAATGCACAGGGACAGGAATCTCTGCGTTTGATCAAACAGCCCGATGGAACGATCATCGATGTGACTCGCCCAGGCCAGACTGCGACGTTGTCCATTGTGAATGAACTCGTGACTGCGGACGACAAGAACAGCCTGCCCAAACGCGAGCTATCGATCGATGCCGTGGATGGGCGTCACTATTACTACACTGCCATGGCTGTCCCTGCCATGTCGCAAAATCAAATCGCGGGTGTGGTGGTGGTGGGCACCTCGTTGAACACTATTCTTCCACTCCTGAAAAGCACATCGCTGGCAGATCTGATTATCTACGGGGATGATGGACAGGCAATTGCTTCCACGCTCGAAATGCAGGGAATAGAATCCTTGTTCACCAGGACGATCTCGATACCTGATGCCGTCTACCAGAATGTAGTCAGCAGGGACGATAAGGTAAAAGGCGAAAACTTTGAAGTGGCGGGACGCTGGTACAGCCTGTTATTGAGTCCACTGAAAATCGGAGACGATCGTCTGGGGGTGTTGGCCGTCGTTCTGCCATTGGACTTCGTCGTATCCTCCAATTCCATTAACCGAAATTATTATGTGTTGCTGTACTCCACGGCCATGATCGGCGTGATTTTCATCGGGTATTTTGTTGCCCGTCTGATCGTCAATCCGCTTTCCTCCCTGGTCGAAACTTCTCGTGCCATCGCAAGTGGCGACTTGTCCAGGCGGACCGAGATCAAAAGCCGCGATGAGATTGGCTTTCTCGCGAACAGCTTCGATGAAATGACCAGGAACCTGCAGCAGCGAACGCTCCAGTTGGAACAGATGGATCGCACAAAGATACGCTTCATTCAGGTCTCAGCGCATGAACTCCGAACGCCACTCACATCTGTGAGCGGATATGCCCAACTGATGAAGATGCAATTCGCCGGAGATGAAAACGCTGTCAAGCTGACGACTTCGATCATCAATGGTGCATCGCGTATGAGTGAGATCATCGAAAGCATGCTGGATGTCTCCCGCATCGATACCAATGTGCTCGAAGTGATGCCCGCCAAAATGGACTTAACCCCGGTGATCGAAAAGGTGGAGGCTGGATTCAGATGTGCACTCCAGGAAAGGAAGTTAACCTTTACCACCGAGGGTCTGGAGTATCTGCCGACCATCTATGCCGACGCGGACCTGCTGTACAAGGTTTTCTATCATGTGATCGTCAATGCCATCAAATACACGCCGGACGGTGGCGGGATCACGGTCAGCGGGCAAACAATTGAAGATACAGCCAGCGCCCCCCAGATCGAAATTACAGTAAAAGACAGCGGTATCGGGATCGACCCGCAATACCAGGAGCTCGTCTTCGAAAAATTCTATCAGACAGGCGAAGTGCATTTGCACTCCTCCGGTAAAACTACATTCAAAGGCGGTGGTCCCGGGTTGGGGCTGGCGATCGCACGCGGTATCGTCAGCACGCATAACGGGCGCATCTGGATCGAAAGCCCCGGCTACAACGAGCAGACGTGCCCCGGCACCACAGTTCACATCCGCTTGCCGGTAAATGGGTGGGAAGATGAAGACCTCACAAAGAACCAGTGACGGCGAGAAGCGGGATTGGGCCGTCATTGTCCTCATCCTCGTCCTTGGACTCTTCGGTATTCTGTTCGCAGGCGAATGGGCCCTGCGCTTCACACCGCTCTGGGAACTGGATGCCAATGCACTCTCGAAGATCGACCCGAACAGCGATTTTCTCACCAACAAACCAGTTGGGTTTATCGAACCGATCGATCCGGAGATCCTGAACAATCCTCTTTCGCTAAACAACATCCTGACACCGGGAGCGCAATTCACAACGGCAACTCCGCTCCCGAATGAGATCAATACATCGGTATCCACGCAGGCGGTTACCCAGGCAGGTACACTGGCAGCAGCGCCGACCAGCACAGCGACCGTTCCGCCCACGCCGACCACGTCCTTTCCAGGGATCTTTCCTTCTGCGACGAGGACTCCAGGCGGCTCCAGCCCGACCCGTACAGCCTTACCGACCTCTACAGCTACAAATCCGGCTGCACCTTCCGCCGACCTGCAGATCACGAAGGACGATGGCGTAACCACGTATTCACCGGGTTCCACCGTTCTCTATACCGTGATCGTCCTAAACAACGGGGCCAGCAATGTTGTGGGCGCAGTGATCAATGATGCGATACCAGCCCAGATCGTAACCTGGTCATGGACCTGTGCCGCGCAAACAGGCGGCGCTGCCGGTTGTGACTCATCCATCAATAGCAATGCAGGCTTTACTGATGCAGTCAATTTACCCGCTGGCGCAAGTATCACCTATTCAGTAAGTGCAAATGTATCGGGCACCGCGACCGGAGACTTGATCAACACAGCATCGATCAGTGTACCTGTGGGCTATACTGACCCGAACCCTGCGAACAATTCAGCAACCGATACTGACACATTTGTGCCTCCATCGGCAGACCTTCAGATCACAAAAACCGATGGCGCGACCGATTATTTTGCGAACAGTTCGAGAGCCTATACCATTACGGTCTCGAACCCGGTTGGACCAAGCAGCGTTGCCGGAGCGATGGTGACAGACATGGTCCCTGCGCAAGTATCGAGCGTCAATTGGACCTGCGCGGGCGCGGGCGGGGCGGCTTGTACCGCAAGCGGCTCTGGCAATATCAATGACTCGATCAATTTGCCTGTCGGCTCATGGGTGACCTACACGGTCAATGTCACCATCGGAGCGGGTGCATCCGGTGATCTGACAAATACGGCATCCGTCAGCCTGCCAGCCGGGTTCACAGATCCGGTACTCGGAAACAATTCCTCCTCCGATACGGACTGGTTCATCAATTCCTCGCCGTTCCCCAATGGCAATATCGGCACTACAAAGGATGGTTCGATCACAGTCCTGCCTCCTGGCTCCTCCGCCACATTGACGTTCGGCACGCCTGTCGTCGTCGGCAGTCACGCGGGATACGACCTGGTCTTTTATGAACTGCCTTCCGGGACGGGCATTATGATGGATCATGTCAGCATCCAGGTCGGCGATGGCTATAACTGGTATACGGTCTTCAACTGGGGTGATAACAACGCCGATACGAACTCAAACCTGAACATCAATGTGCTCGGCGGTGCCGAACCGGATAACCGCGATTTCTCCACCTCGCCCGCCTCGGATGTTTTGTATACCGCAACAGGTATTCTCATCGATCTCGATGGCGTTGCGCCCAACGGCACGTATCTTTACATCCGCATCCTTTCGCCCACAGGTGACACTGGTGATGGCGCTGATGTGGATGCGATCGAAGTACTGCCGTAATGGATAGTCCCGCAGGGAAGGGCAGCTGCCTTCCCTACGGGACTATGCCGTTAATTGTATAATTTCAATATGCCTCAACACCGCCAACGAAAATCCATGCGCCTGCAGAATTACGATTATTCGACGCCAGGCGCATATTTCGTCACGGCCTGCACCAAAGGCAGGGAATTCTTATTTGAATCGCCGGAAGCGAAATTGGCAGTTGAGACAGCATGGGATTCGCTTTTGGATATTTATGCAAACATCGATTTAGGCGAATTTGTGGTCATGCCGAACCACATCCATGCAATTGTATGGATCCTGGGGGAAGGCTGTTATCGTATTCATCCCGGTTCGTGGAAACAGAATGATCTTGGTAGGGTCGGGCAGCTGCCCGACCCTACCAAGATCAAATATGAAACCTTGAGCAATATCATCGGCGCCTTCAAAACGACAGCAGCGACGCGGATCAACAAGTTACGCGGTGTAATCGGTGTGCCTGTCTGGCAAAGGAGCTTTTTCGACCGTATTGTGCGCAGCGATCGTGAACTGGAATATATACACAACTATATTCAGCACAATCCAGTGCAATGGGCGCAGGATCGGGACAATCCATCCAGCCCAAAATATGCACAACCTGCAAAATCGATCGATGAATATTGGAAGGAAATATTTGCTTCGACCATGTAGGGTGGGGCAGCTGCCCCACCCTACATGGTCGAATTATTAGGAGGAAAAATGCGTTTTGTCGATCGTTTGAAAACCCTCGCCCAACAGGAAACGCCCGCCGAGCGCCGTCAACGGATGCTGCCGGGAGCGATCTATGGTCTTGTCATCGCCGGCGCGTATGCACTCGTTGGCAGTATCGTCAACCAGCTTTCCTTTCCTGATATCCCAGTTGGCGTGGATTGGGAATATCTGTTGACCGCATCATTGTTCTTTGCCGCCTGGCTGGGAATTGGTGGTGCATTCGTCAACTGGTTCACGCAGACGGAGGAAGGGCTGGTGATAAGTCTCCTCGTCATGGCCACGATCGCGCTGGCTGCCTCATGGCTGACCTTCGAAGGTCCACTTCCCACACAATTGGGAAAGATCATCCTGCTTGTATTGCCGGTTCTGGGGATCAGTTTATTGATGACGGTCACTCTGCGCTGGTTGGGTGTACAGCATGCAACCGCGCTGGAAGAAAAGCCAACCCTGCGACAAAGACGCATCCTTGCATTGTTGGTCATCGCCGTCTTGATCGGTGGCGGGACCGGTTCTGTGCTAACGCGCTGGACTACAGCCACACAACGCGGCATAAGACATATTCAGCAAAGTATACAGACTGCGATTGCCGATCCAACCAATTCAGAGGCACTCTTCCTCATGCGCGATGTACCGCAAATCAAAGATCATCTCGACAGCCCTTATACATTACGTGGGAAACCTTCCGGGCAGTCGGTCGTTGGAGTGGAAGTGAATGTCGACTTCAAAGATGGATATCGAGTGGCGTGTGTCCTGTTGGTGTTTCCCGATCAACCTCCCTTCCCGCGTGCCTGCATCGAAGGAGAAGACGTTTCGCTGCCAGCAAACCAATAACAAGCTACCTGTCATTTCGCACTTGACCTTCCCCCTCTCCCGTCCTACAATTCTCTCTAGTCTTCTGGTCTGCTAGTCTCCAGTCTCCTGCTCGCTGCGTGAGATGGATCGCTAGCAGACGAGAAGACGAACTGACTACCTTACCAGGAGACTAAAACACATGGCTGATTATTTATTCCGCGGCGATCTCGCCTCGCTGGACCCGGACGTATACGATCTGACTCAACTCGAAGCGGAGAGGCAGGCGAGAAAGTTGATCCTGATTCCCAGCGAATCGACTGCGCCACTCGCAGTCCGCGAAGCGCTCAGTTCTGCGTTCCAGAACATTTATGCCGAAGGCTACCCCGATGAAGAGTCGCGCTGGATGTCGGAAGATGAGATTCTGGATTATCCAGCGCGTTTGGCTGAGTATCGCCGCAACGGGGACCCGCGCTATTACAAAGGCGTGGAATACGCGGATGTGGTCGAAGCGCTGGCCCGCAGACGCGCCGCCGAAGCATTCGCCGCCAACGGATTTAGCGCCGATCAAATTTATGTGAACGTCCAGGCGTTATCCGGTGCGCCTGCGAACAATGCTGTGTATCAAGCGCTCGTTCCGCTCGGCGAAACAGTCATGGGACTCAACCTGCTGCACGGCGGACATCTCTCGCATGGTTCCTCGGTCAATCGCTCTGGCAAGTGGTACAAGGCTGTCCATTACACCGTGGATGAAAACGAGAAGTTGGATTACGACAAGATCCGCGCCCTGGCATTGGAAGCAAAACCGAAGCTGATCATCGCTGGTTATTCGTCTTATTCCTGGATTCCCGATTGGAAAAAGTTCCGCGAGATCGCTGATGAAGTGGGGGCGTTCTTCCTGGCAGATATTTCCCATATTGGCGGACTCGTTGCTGCGGGTGTTGTTCCTTCACCGGTTGGCATTGCGCACGTGGTGATGTCTACGACTCACAAGAGTCTCGACGGCCCGCGCGGTGCGGTATTGCTCACAACCGATGCAGCGATTGCCAAGAAGATCGACAGCGCGGTCTTCCCCGGCGAACAGGGCGGACCTCACGTCAACGTGTTTGCTGGCTTAGCTCTCACGTTCAAGCTTGCGCAGACCAAACAGTTCAGGAAATTGCAGGAACAGACGATCAAGAACGCTCAGGCCATGGCGGATCAATTCACGAAGCGTGGACTGCGCGTCCCGTTTGGCGGCACGGATTCGCATCTTGTAAATGTGGATACTACTTCTGTAAAATCCCCTGATGGGATTGGATTGAGTGGCGATCAAGCTGCGCGCATTTTGGATATCGTCGGTGTAGTCGTTAACCGCAACACGATCCCTGGAGATAAGAATTCCAGGGACCCAAGCGGCATCCGTCTCGGTACGCCGTGGATCACACAACGCGGCTTCAATGAAAAGCAATCGCGTCGACTCGCAGATGTCATTGCCGATGTGCTACTTGCTTGTGCACCTTATGCAGTTGACACCCCCCGCCAGGGACGCCAGCGCCGCGCCAAGGTGGATTTCAATGTCTTGAACAATGCCAAGCTCAAAGTACGCAAGATGGCCGAAGGTGCAGGCATCGATTACAAGTACGAGAAAAGTAAGTATCCGCATTTCTATTACAGCGACGATACCACTAAGAGCAACGTCTTTCAATTGAACGGTCTGCGCGTCCGCCAAATGCTGGATTACACTGTCGCAGCAGATATGTCCGCATTGACGAAGGGCAAGTCGGTGGCGACGACGATCACCACGCCAAAGGGAGTCGTCAAATGCACGCTGACCTGTGTCAACATGGACAGCTATCAGTTGGAAATTCCCGCCGCGAAGGCCGGACTCGTCGGCACGTGGCTGCGCGATCTGTCGGATGGGTACGTTTCGTTCAACACCGACAAGGAAAAGGATTTCAATCCCGGCCGTATGCCTGGTCCGTTCACGGTGACCGATGTCAAGCGCAAGGATGTCCGTTTGGGCGCGAGTCCGGTAGTCGGCGTGGGCGCACAGAAACCCTGGTTTATCGGAATCGGCTCGAATGGTAAGGGTGAGGCGCTGCCGTCCTTCGAGTGGACAGAACCGGCCGAGGGCGAGTTAAAGAAAACAGCGTTGAACCAGGTCCATCGGGACCTCGGCGGCAGGATGGTCCCCTTTGCGGGTTGGGAAATGCCGGTGCAGTATTCGGGCATTTACGAAGAGCATCTTGCGACGCGCAACGCCGCGGGACTCTTCGACGTCTCGCACATGGGCGTGTATGAAGTGCGCGGGGCGGACGCGGCGTCGTTCCTCGATACGATCTGCGGCAACGATTGCGGCGGACTGCTGCCGGGCGAAAGCCTGTATTCGCACTTCCTGACGCCCGATGCGGATGTGATCGACGATACGCTCGTCTATCGCCGCGGCTGGGATCGGTATCTCGTGGTGGTCAACGCCTCGAACGATGACAAGGACCGCACGTGGTTCGAGTCGGTGCGCGATGGAAAGGTCTGCATCGACAACGCTCGACCGTGGGCGCGCACGTATGGCTATGAAGCCGAGATCCGCAACTTACGGGAACCGAAAGCAGGCGATGAGATGCGTGTGGATATCGCTTTGCAGGGACCCAAGAGCCGCGACATCCTGCTCGCCATGGGTGTGGACAGTGAAACCAAAGCCCGCATCATGAAGTTGAAGCGGACAGAATTATGTGACGCCGTGGTCGGCGGGTTCGATTTGATCGTCTCGCGCACGGGCTATACCGGCGAGAAGATGGCGTTCGAATTATTCGTCCACCCCGAGCGCGCCGCGGACTTTTGGAACGCGATCCTGAAAGCCGGCGAGTCGTTCGGCGTCAAGCCGATTGGCTTAGGAGCAAGGGACTCGCTTCGTACGGAAGCCGGGCTGCCACTGTATGGACACGAGATGGGACTTGGTTCCGGCAAATTTGACGGTCGTGATCTCGGCGTCGCCGAAGGTGGCTTTGGTTCGTATGTAAAACCGTATAAGCCGTGGTTCATCGGTCGTGACGCTTATATCGCCCGCGAACGGGAACGCAAGGGCGCGGTGATCCGCTTTACGTTCGACGAGCAGCGCACGCGCATGGCTCACAACGGTGACCCAGTGATGAACGCGAACGGCGAACGGATCGGTTTCGTCACGTCCTGCGCCATCGACGCGGCCCGCTTTATCACCGGCCAGGCGTATGTGGAGACCGCCTATATGAAGGAAGGAACTCCAATCCTGATCCACCAGGGCGGGAACATCGAGAGACCCGCGAGCGCGGCGAAGGTGGTGAGTCGGTTCGCTAAGTTATAAACGGATTGCCTTCGGCGAAACGGATGCACGGATTAAAAACGGATGGGACGGCGGAATGACTGCCGTCCCATTTGTTTTCATGTCGTTGCGAGCCAGCCGCGCTGACATCGTACCCTTTGGGTAGCGGAGGCGTGCTTTTCGCCGAAGTCGAAGCGGGCGTGGCAATGTCCCTATAATTTAGAGACGCTGTATAATAATCACAAGATGGCAGCCGTACACGTCCCAAACATTTACAAGCGCAAACGCATTCCACAAAAAGCGATCGATCATGTGGTGGAGCAGATCGTGGAAAAGTTCAAGCCGCAAAAGATCATTTTGTTTGGCTCGTATGCGCGCGGCAATCCACGCCCTGAAAGTGACGTGGATTTGCTGGTTGTTACGAAATCATCCAATAAAAAAAGCACATCTTTAGATATGCGCCGTCACTTGGATGTGATGTTTGGGTTGGATCTGGTAGTTTATACCTCTAAGCGACTAAAAGAACGCGTGGATATGGGAGATTGGTTCCTGCGTGATATTCTGGAAGAGGGGAAGGTCCTGTATGAATCCAGCTGTCGCTGAGTGGGTGTTGAAAGCAGAAGGAGATTTTCTCACAGCCGGACGCGAACTGCGAGCGCGGCGAAGGTGGTGTCGAGGTTCGCGAAGTTGTAGTAACCGGAATTGGAAGTCATAATGCGATTGTGGCTTCCAATAGGTTTGCTTCGCAACAGATTAGTAACTAGTACAAACTGAAAATTGAGCTAAAATATATTAACTACCCACTCGGGGTCATTATGACTAAGAAGAGCAAAAACAAAACTAATCTCTGGATTGGTGCAATAGCAGGTTTTTTTCTTGGCATCTGTGGTAATTTAGTTGCTTCTTGGATTCAACAAGATGTTTTGAGCGATAGCTTTACACCTCTACGAATTGGTTTAATTGTCGTGTGTTCGATCATCGGCATTTTTGTAGTAACAGTTTCAGATTTCGGTAAAAAGTCATCACGCACTAAAGAAAAGCCAAATCCTGAGGGGAAGAAGAATTTTTACTCCAATATACGAATGATTTGGTCCAGACTAAGAACAAGAGGCAAAGATATCCAGATGGAAGATATTTCTGCTATTGGTTCTGATATTGATATCGATACGAAATAAATATGACTGAAAGCATAATGATTGACCGTGTTCCTGTCTTAGAAAAATTCTCTGAAATGCTGTATGGAACTGGCAAGGAGCGCGTCCTGAGAATTATTGGCACTGAAAATATGGGTAAATCCCGCCTACTTAGAGAATTCAGACTCTTATCGAACAAAAAGGAAGGTGTTTGTTGTGCTTTAGTGGATTTGCGATCTAAATATCAAGATTATAGTGATATTGTTTTCCAAATTACACAGCAAATGCACTTTATCGAATATAGGCATTTTTCAGAAGTCCAACAGCAACTCCTATCTAGACAGAATGTGAACATTAAGGGGTTGAAGACTTTGTTGTCTACAGTCTCTATAAATGCCCAAGAGCAAAGAAGCGAAGATTATGATAGGCAAATAATTACATCATCTTTTTGCAAAGATTTAAGATTGGCAAAATTTGAATATCCTGCTGTATTGCTGTTTGATACATTTGACATTGCTAGCCCTAAAATCCAAGATTGGGTTATTGAACAACTCTTATCCGCTCTTTTACAAATTCCGAACATTTATGTTGTAATTGCGGGTAGGTCACTCCCGCCCCCGCACGCAATTTGGGATGACAAATGCGCTTCATTTGAGTTACTTCCAGTTTCACTAGAAGACAATATTGCCTATTGCAATAGTCTTGGAATAAATGCTAGTATAGAAATAATTAAGGCCTTTCACGATGCTTTTGATGGGTCTCCAGGATTGTTTTCAATCTATGCTCCCAAACTAAATAAAGAAAAATAATATGTCCACTGAAAGCTTGCTTGAAAACTTAAAAACGGCCACATCATCAGATCAAAAGGCTGCACTAGTTGTTGAAGCCATCATAGATGATTTACCAAAGAGTGTAGCTAAAGTTGCTTTGCAATGTGGTTTTCTGCCATGGTTTTCTACTGAGGTTATTAATAGCCTACTCGGAATAAACGAGAATAATCCAAAAAAAATAGAACTAATTGCGAACTTGCCTTTTGTTGAACATTTGGCAGAAGGTTATTGCTTTCATGCAGCTGCTCGAATCGGTCTTATTAAGAAATATCTCCAATATGATCCATCGGAAATTGAAGGGGCATTTAATAGCTCAGAGGAAATATTTAACAACTTATCACAATCATATATTCAAGCAAATATGGCATTATTGTATGGATATGTCATCACAAACAAAGGTCAAAAAGCGGAAGACAAATTAATTGAAATCTTGAAAAACGGTCAAATTGACGATTTTTCAGAAATAGACGAGGCAGAAGAAAATTGCATTGAAAGTAATGCTAAATTAACACCTAAATATTGGGCATACAAGGCACAGGCCCATCTTTTGAAAGTAGAAATTGAAAAGGTTATCAGAGCTTGCAATAATGCTTTGATTATAGATGATACTTATTATCTTGCATATTCTATTCGCGGGTTGGCCAATGCACATAAAGAAAACTATGATGATGCTTTACACGATGCAAATTATGCTATCCAGTTAAAAGCTGATGAAATCTCCTATCGTTTGCGTGCTTATATACATGCTTTAAGAGGTGATCTTAGAAGTGCAATTTTCGATTACACAAGAGCAATCAGAGTAAATCCTTCCGAGATTTTTTCGTATCTCGGACGCGCCAGGATATATTTACTCTTAAATAAGCCACAAAAATCTGTAATCGACTTGGAAGATGCCATAAAAGTAAGTAGTGATGATCAAAGTCTATCTTTTGCCCATAGCGAGTACGCTGCCATTTTATTATTGGATAATAAGTTAGATGAAGCAGTTCGACATCTTGACGAAGCTATTAAGAATGATCCATCATCAGGATTGTATAGAAGAAAAGGTGATATACACATAAGACTGAATCAACTTGACCTAGCTAGAGAATCCTTTGAACAGGCTATAAGTTTGGACCCTGAAAACCCGTATGCTTATCTAGGAAGAGGGAAGTTGTTATTAATCGATGATGCATATTCAGCAGCTTTAAACGATTTTCAAATGGCAAATTCTCTAAAAGTGCATGGCAAAGTCTTAACTTATACTGATAGCATGTTCGGGTTAAAAGAGATTGACTTGCGTATGTGGGAAACATTTTTGAAATTAGATGAAGCCCAAAAGGCTAATCAACAAAGAGATTATTTATTAGACACAGGACTTACTGTCAGACAGCTCCTAGAGTTAATGATGTTCTGTCGAAAATACAAACAGTTCGAATCTTTATTAAAGGTGAGCGATTTATATCTCAGCAAAAAGCTTGATGAACGGGCTAGCATTTTTGGATATACAAGTGCAGGGTATGCCTTGAATTCATTAAACAGATATGCAGATGCCCTAGGTTATTTGGAAAAAAATCAAAATTTAGTTATTGACTTTGTAAATATTGCAATTTCTTATTGGGGACTAAAAAATTTCTCGAAAGCATTAGAGTATTTTGAGGAGGCAAATTCTCTTATTCCAGGACGTAAATATAAAAAAAATAACCTGCAAAATGTTTCAATACCAACGAAAGCATGGATTGCCTTGATGATAGGTGATTCAATTAGAGCCGTCAGAGAGATTCGCAGTTATCTAAATTCATCCGTGGATTTAGACGACTTATATAATCTAAGGGATTGGATGGCAATAGTCATCCAATCAAACAATATCCCTGTGGGATTGCAAGAGTTTTCTACACTAGTTAATAACACCCTCATTGATCTGCATAGAAAATCAATATTTACTCTTACTCCAGTGCTTTTAGACGAAGCACGACTAGTTGTATCCTCCAGAAAGCGCTTCACTACTAAGTAGAATTCGAGCCCCAAATTATGTATCGCATTCCAGAGACACTAAGTTCCGAGTGTATACTGCAGGCATACTCAAAATAGTGGCTTAGCTTGTGTTGGCAAAGGCCTAGACCCTTCAGTCTACAAACGTCTGCTCAACTAGGTAACTAACGCTTAAACGAAAAGCCTCCCGATCGTGTCGGGATGCCTCCTTTATTATTCGCCTTGCGGCTGGGGCTTTTCGCTCACTGAGACGCGTGGCTGTGAAGGACCTCACCCTGATTGAGTCGCTTGATCGGCGTGTTGACTTGGCCCTTTGCGTAGCACCCCTGTGGGGCTCCCCACAGGAGAGGGTATTTTGTTGTCTTTTTTTCGTTCGATTCCATGCGTGTGGCTTCTCCCCTTTAGGGGACATCGTACCCGAAGCGGAGCGGAGTGGTAGACAGGAGAGGGGTCGTTTTCGGTGCAGGCTAACCCTTTACAGGGTGCTGCGCGACAAGCGAACCAGTCCTGTAGGTTTTCGCTGGGAGATGTCCGCCGCGAGCGTCTGAATGGCATTCTCCCAGCGTGGTTGTTTTCCCGAATTGAAAATCGTACAATATTAATAGTTGTGTCCATCACAGAAGGAGGCAGGCATGGTTAAGAATCCGGTCATTATTTTGGGTGCAGGAGCCACGAAGGCATGTGGCGGTCCGCTTACAGATGAGATCCTGCCTGCGGCCCTGAACGGCGAGATGGCGCATGACGACACAACGACTCTCGTGGAAGACCGTGAAGAATTGTTGGGGCTGACCCGCGAGTTCCTGGGGGAATGTTTTAATGTGCCCATCGATCACCGACCCATTAATAAAGAGGATTGTCCATCCCTGCCGTTTGTGCTGAGCATGCTGCGCCAGTCGGTTGAGCTGGATAAACCCATCGGCAAATGGAATGGTACAGGATTGCTGAAGGCGAAACGGGCGATCGAGTATGCAGTCTTTGCGGTGATCGAAGCAGCGCTGCGGCGTATCCCACCCGACAGGCAATTCCATCACACGCTTTTGGCCCCGTGTTATCAGCAGGGGATTCAACCGACCGTCATATCCCTGAACTATGATGTGATCGTGGATAACGCGATGTTTTCGCTTTCTGAAGATTATCAAAGTGTGTACCCTCCAGATTACATGGTGGATATTGCCACAGACCGTTACAAGATGTTTCATCAAATGGGTATCTTTGGGAAATTGCTAAAAATCCACGGCTCTTTGAATTGGCTGTACTGTGATACATGCAAACGGCTGGACTTATTTGTTTCAGAAGGTTTGAAGAGTTTGCGTACGGGTAAGGCTCTCGATGATCTCTACTATGCCGTGCCATTTAAGGATGCATACAGTTGTAGAGGTACACCCTGTCGCAATCCACAATGCAAGGGATTCGTGAGTCCGATCCTGATCACGCCCACGTATTGGAAAGACTACGAGAATCCGCATGTCAAACGTGCCTGGGAGGAAGCAGAGAAGTCGATGAAACAGGCAGACCGGGTGATCATCATTGGGTACAGCCTGCCCACAGATGATGTGGAAATCGCCCTGCTGTTCAAGCGTGGACTCGATCATCTGCCCAGGAATAAGATCACGGTTGTGGAATATGTCCATGGCGATTTGGAAAAGCCGGCCGCTCAAAGGATTCCACTTGGTAGGCATCCAACAGGACAAAGGTTTCGCACATTATTCGGCGCCGGGCTCGATTGGCATACGACGGGCTTTGAAGGCTGGCTCAAGGAACAGGGGAATACGATTTACGCTTGATGACTGAATTCCTGCCTGCGAGTGAAGCAGCCATGGAATGGAATCGGTGCGGGTTGCGGAGCCTCGTTTACAAGCTGCCCAACGCTGCGCTTCAGCGGCATTGTTACGTGGCCCTTGCCTGCCTTATTCCATAACGAAGGTAAACCTCACCGTTGCCAAAGCGGCGTTCATCCAAAAGCGCAAGCCCCAATCGAACGTGGTCAGGGAGCCCTGCTTTGCCGCCTCCCACGATGATCGGTTTGATGAATAGGTGGCACTCATCGATCAACCCTGCTCGAAACGCCTCAGCAGCCAGCTCAGCACCACCGATATGGATATCCTGTTTGACGCTCTCTTTCAGTCGTCGAATGGCTTCTGGATCGAAGTTTCGCTCGATTTTCGTCTTGCGTGTGGATGCAGCCTCCAACGTCCTGGAGTACACAATTTTGTCAGCTGCCTGCCAGACCTGCGCGAAGTCGCTCATAAGTGGAGACTGACCGGCCAGGTTGGGGTCGGTCTCCCAGACCATCATGCTCTCATACGTACGCCGTCCATAGATATGAGTGCCGTCTGAGCGTATGAGGTCCGTGATGAATTGGAACACTTCATCGCTTGGGTCTGTCCAGTCAAACCTACCATCCATATCCTCGATGTAGCCGTCGAGTGACGTGTTCGTCGTGTAGATCAAGTGAGCCATACGGACCTCCATTAATATCGTCATTGCGAGCGCAGCGACACTTGCGCCTCACTGCGTTCGTTGCAGTGCAGGTGAGCAATCTTATTAAAAATTTACTCTCGGGATACCGTACATAAGATTGCTTCGTCGGGCAGAGCCCTCCTCGCAATGACGGAAATGTGCTTTTTAGAGACAAGTTCTAATGACTTTTAGTTGTAACTGGTATGAAAATAGAGTTACGATGCAGGGACGGCATACGGTTCCCATTCCAGCAGATCGCCGCGCCGTCGCACAGTTCCCAACCCGGGAAATGGAAAGTGATAGGCCATCAACAGCAGGTTCTCCGATTCGGCCCGTGCCAGCAGCGCACGCCGAGTTGCCATCGCGCCATCGGGTTGCTGCCAATCAAAGGGCGCTATGTCCAGTGCGTTGAGTTGAAGGGGCATGTGGATGGCATCGACGACATGAAGCAGCCGCGCCTCTCCAGACTCGATCTGCACGGCGCGGTGTCCGGGCGAATGTCCCACGGCTGGAACATAGTGAAGTCCCGGCTCAATAGCGGCTGTATCGTCCATCAGGGTCAATCGCTCGGCAAAAGCCGCAAATGTCTGGCGAAGCCGTGCGGCATCAGGCGCATCCAGACCCGCGAGAACATCTTCACTCATCCAGTAGTCGTGCTCCTGGCTTGGTACGACTACTCGTGCGTTGGGGAAGGCCGGGCTGCCTGCATCATCGAGCAGTCCACCAATGTGATCCTGGTGGTAATGGGTGATGATCACTGTATCGATGGACTCTGGTGTGATGTTTTCCGCCTGTAGATGTTCCAGTAAATGCCCGGGATCGTTCGGGTCAGATTGCCCCATACCGCTGTCGATCAGCACTCGTTTATCTCCAGTCTCTACGAGGAGGATATTCCGTCCGAAAGTCAACGGCCCAGGCAGGGACCGAAACGCGGCAAGCATCCTTTCGGCATCGTCACCAAACATGTTCGTGATGTCCTCTTCCCGAAGCGTCTCGATCACATCGGGAAGTGACACACATGAGAAATCGCCCACACGAAAATGGACAGGCTCAGTAGTCATCTCTCGATCCTCCTCAACAATAAATCATTCGTTCATCGGCAGCGGGTCGCCTGATGTGCGATCTTCATTCGAACATTTGAGCTATTATAGCTCCCCTGCTTGTCACGTCAAGGTGCGTCCGGTCTTTCACACCGGCTGCGGGGACATCGTACCTGCAGCCCTTCGACACGTGGCGCCAAGCAGCCACAGTCAGGATAAACTCCGCGAGTGATAGATGGGAGTGGGGATACGTTTGGTACGGGCTAACTCTTTACTGGGTGTGTTGCTCCCGTTTTGCTGGAGCAATACTTCGCAAAACTGACGCATCTTTCGGGCTCCAGAAATTGATGGAGGATCAAAATTCACTTGCGCCTGTGTACATTTGTGCATATAATAACTAGAAATGAACTACGAATGGGATCCCGACAAAGCCAAATCAAACCAGAAAAAACATGGCATCAGGTTTGCAGATGCCGTGGGCGTCTTCGAAGATGAGAACGCTATTACTATTGATGATGAACACGAACGTGAAGCCCGCTATATCACAATTGGAAAAGATTTTCTGAGTCGGATTTTGGTTGTGGTGTATACGTTTCGCGACATTGTGATCCGCATCATCTCTGCGAGAAAAGCCACGACCCGTGAAAGAAAAATGTATGAGGAACAAGAATGAAAAAGGAATATAACTTTAGCAAAGGCAAACGCGGCGCGGTTATCCCAGCGCCAAAAGGTAAAACTCGCATCACAATTCGAATCGATGACGATATTCTGGATTGGTTTCGCGGCGAAGTTGAAGCGGCTGGAGGTGGGAACTATCAGACTTTGATCAATAGCGCCTTACGCGAATATATTACAAATCAACAGGAACCCATTGAAGTGATCTTGCGACGCGTGGTACGCGAAGAACTTACAGCTGTAAAGTAGGGTAAAAAGATGAAAGTGTTTACTACTACAGAGGCACGCCAAAAGTTATTATCCCTTTTGGAACAAGCTGCCAAATATGGTGAGGTGCGAATCAAACGGCGTGATGGACAGGTGTTTGTCATCAAGCCACAAAAAAGGAACGGATCTCCCCTCGCCGTGCAAGGCATCAAGAAGAAACTTAGTCGTCGCGAAATACTGGAAAGTATTGAAGAGGGACGAAAAGTATATTAGACAACAGAAACTCCAGGGCATATCACCCTGGAGTTTTCGTTTCATTTGAAGCCGAATCAAGTCGGTCTCAGTTTTTTTCTCAATGAACTCAGTGTTCTCTGTGGCAAAGCTTGCGGCTACACCAATCCCCTCATTCGTGCCATAATAGTGGGATACAACTGGCACATGGGAGTTCTCCATGCTTGAATACGTCAATCTCGATCTGGCTTTGCCTAAAGAGGAATACAAAAAACGATTGGGTCCGCTGCAGCAGCGTCTCTATGAATTGGAACATGCCGTCTTCGATGCGAAAGTTCCGGTTATCGTCGTGTTCGAGGGCTGGGCAGCTACTGGCAAGGGACGCTTGATCAGCCTGCTCGCCGAGCGCCTGGACCCGCGCGGCTTTCGCGTCGTCCCGATCACGCCGCCGCGCACCGCCGAGACGCGCTATCCGTGGATGTGGCGCTTCTGGCTCAAGATCCCCGCCCGGGGGCAGATGGTCGCATTCGACACATCCTGGTATCGCCGGGTGCTGATCGACCGCCTGAACAAGACCATCGACAAGGAGGAGCTGCGCGCCGCCTACCAGGACATCGCCGAATTCGAAGAGATGCTGACGGCCGATGGAACGGTCATCCTGAAATTCTGGCTGCACCTCGCCGAAGCGGATCAGAAGAAACGTATCCGAAAATTGCAGAAGGACAAGTTGACAGCCTGGCAGGTGAGCGAGGAAGATGTAATGCAAAACAAGCGCTATGAAAAGTATGCGGGCTTTGTGGAGGATATGATCGCGCGCACCGATTCGCCTCACGCGCCGTGGACGATTGTTGAGGCATCCGATCGGTATTACATGCGCATCAAGGTCTTTGAGACGATCATCGCCTCGCTCGAAGCACGCCTGGGATTGCCCGCTCCTTCGGCGACGAAAGCCAAAGGTTCGCGTACCAAAAAGGAAATGAAGGGAGCCGTCAATGCTTGAGCGTCTTGATCTCTCGCAGGCAATGGAAAACGCGGAATACAGCAAGCATCTCAAGGCGTTGCAGGCAGAGTTACATGACTTGGCCTTCCAGGTCTATACACAGAAGCGCCCGGTGGCCATCGTCTTTGAAGGGATGGATGCCTCTGGTAAGGGCGGCACCATCAAGCGTCTCACCGAACGTATCGATCCGCGCGGCTATGTGGTCTGGCCCATTTCCGCGCCATCAGGTGAAGAAAAGGAACGTCATTACCTGTATCGTTTTTGGCGTCGCCTGCCCGAACAGGGACAGATCGCCATCTTCGACCGCTCCTGGTATGGGCGTGTACTGGTCGAACGCCTGGAGAAGTTTTGCACCGAAGCAGATTGGCGGCGCGCCTATAGCGAGATCAATCAGTTCGAGCGTGAACTCACCGACTTTGGCACCATCGTCTTTAAGTTCTGGATGCACATCAGCAAACAGGAACAACTGCGCCGCTTCCGTGAGCGTGCGCGCACGAATTACAAAACCTGGAAGATCACCGATGAGGATTGGCGCAATCGCGGCAAATGGGAGGATTACATCACGGCTGCGGAAGAAATGCTATTGAAAACCAGCACACCCGAAGCTCCCTGGACGCTGGTGGAAGCCAACGATAAATATTTTGCGCGCATCAAATCTCTTCGCACAGTGGCAGAGAAGTTGCGGCGCGAGTTGAAGTAGAACGCGGACCTCACCCTGATAAAACGTCTGAGCGGCAGTTTGTGCTGAAGGTGAAGAACTGGTTTTCGGCGATCATGAACGAATGAAATCGGGGCGGGCCAACCCTTTGGGCCTCCATGGGCGAAAGCGGACGGGCCCGCAGGGCTTGCGTTTATGAGGGGAACATACGAGGACATTGTTCACTTGCTCTCCAACCGGAACAAAACTACCATAGATGCCGTTATCAAGTTCACCGCGCATAAGAGGATGGAAATGCAAACCAAAAAGAAACCTGACACATTCAAGAAAACCATTGCGGCCCTTTCGTTCCTTGTCCTGTTCTCAGGATGCAGCCGTCCCATAGCGACAGCGGTCGTGTTCACACAGCCCATGGCAACCACCACGCCCACTGCGCTGTTCATCACGAGCAACACCGATGCGACAGTTACGCCGGCGGTCGTGACGCCGACTCCAGATTTCACCTGCGCCAATGCGCCCGCGCCGCGCCTGAATCCGGAACAGCAGGTCACTGTATTGGTGGAGGACTGGGATAAATTAAAGCTCCGTTCGAGTGCAGCCGTGGAGTCGGATAATGTGGTGATGGAACTCGACCAGTACACCCAACTGCGCATCCTGGACGGGCCGGTCTGTGTCGCTGCGACTGAGGCATCCTACGTGTTCTGGAAAGTTGCCGTGATCCCCAGCGGTGAGATTGGCTGGGTGGCAGAGGGCGATCTGACGCATTACTTTATTCAGTAAAACTGTCCACCGCGGGTGTGATCCCTGAAATTTCCAAGGGAGTGACATTTCCCGGATGACATATCACCGCAAATACGCTATGATTGAGTAGGATATCGTTGACCCAGGGAGGTCCTATGAAACGCTTGCTCCTTTTCGTTCCGATTGCTTTTCTGTTCTTTGTCAATTCCTGTGCCCTTGCTGATGCTCAATCAGGCGTTCCAAACGATATTGGAACTGCAGTGGCAAATACTCAAACGGCCGCCGTGTGGACGGCCGCACCCACACAGACCTTCAACCCTAATATTTCCATCATGGTGAATTGGCTGAATGCCGAGCTTGTGTCTTCAACAAACGCGCTCGGATCGACCATGGACGCTAAATATGGCGTGACCGGCATAACCTTTAAGAACCATTCGCCTATGACGTTCCGTATTGATGTCAACTGCATTTGCATGAATGACGCCGATTGTTGCATTCCTGAAAGAACATTCGTGGTAATTCTCGAATCGCTAAAGAGGAACCCGAATTCAGCTTTGACGCAGGTCCCTGTAAACGTCAGTCAAATGATGGTCGTATGCTTCGACAAAGCAAACTCACAAATCGGTGCCATCTCAGTTTCATGGCAGGCAGTGAGGGAATACTTGCAGGGTTACCTGACTGGCTATGAACTTGGAGTGCAGGTGACCAGGACGCTTGCACCCTGATGAAACGTATATTCCTCCCGCCATAGCCGGACCCACTCTCCAGCCCCTTCCCAAATCGGAAGGGGTGTTCGTTATCTCCACACATCGTCCCCGCAGAGTGTTGGGGAAGGAGCAGGGTCGGGTTGAGTATAATGAAATCCTCCAACAGGCACCTATTCGGAAGGAAGACATCATGGATAAGAAGCAGCAAGAGGAACTGGAGCGGCAACAGGAAGTGCAGCGCAAGCAGAACCAGCAGGATCGGTTGCAGCTCGAGCAGGAACAGGAAGAGAAACAAAAACTGCGCAGACAGGAACAACTGAAACTCGAGCGCGAACAGGAAGAGAAACAAAAGATGCGCAGACAGGAACAGTTGAAACTGGAGCAGGAACAGGAAGAGAAACAAAAATTGCGCAGACAGGAACAACTGAAACTCGAACAACAGCAGGATCAGAAACGCGTCCAGCGTCAGCAGGGTGAGAAGAAATAAAAGCGGTTCTGCATGGGATATCTACTCCTCGAGGGCGGCGCTGAGTTTGGCGGCGCGATGCGCGAACCAGACCTGAAAGCCATCGAATTGGCGGGCGGGTTCGACGCGTCGGTGCGCATCGTTCCGACCGCGGCCGCGCCTGATCACAATCACCAGCGGGCCGGGAACAACGGCGTCCGCTGGTTTCAAGGGTTGGGCGCGAAGGATGTACAGTCTGTGCCATTGACCGACACAGCCAGCGCGAACGATGACGAGATCGCCGCATCGCTGCGGGAAGCGAAACTGATCTACCTGCTCGGCGGCTTCACCCATTATCTCGGTCAGAGGTTGATCGGCAGCCGCGCCTGGGAGTCCGCTTTGCAGGCGTATCGAAGCGGAGCGGTCATCGCCGGGTCGAGCGCCGGGGCAATGGTCATGTGCGGGCTGTATTATGATCCGAGCGAGGGACATGTCCATGAAGGGTTGGGTCTCGTTCCCAATGCACTCGTCCTGCCGCATCACAACGCGTTCGGAAAGTCCTGGGCGCCGAAGCTCACGAAAAGACTCCCCGACGTGACCCTGATCGGCATTGACGAAGCGACCGGCATGATCGACGATGGCGCAGGCGGCTCATGGACCGTTTACGGCCGCGGCGCGGTGACCATCTATCGAAGAAATCAGGCCGAAATTCACCAGCCGGGGAGGAGTCTTTCGCTGTAAAATTGCGTTCATGTTTGATCTTTCCAGCGCACATTTTGCCTTCCTCGACCTCGAAACGACTGGACTCTCCCCGTGGTTTGGGGACCGTATCTGCGAAGTGGGGGTAGTCCTGACCCAGGGGCGACGCATCAAGGAACAATTCCAAATGCTCATCAACCCCGAGCGCCCGCTTTCGCCCGGAGCCGCCAGCACCAATGGACTCACCGACGAGCAGCTCGCGCAAGCCCGCGTCTTTGCAGACGCTGCCGACCTTGTTGAAAAATGGCTCAGGGGAAAAGTGGTGGTCTGTCACAACGCCCAGTTCGACATCCAGTTTTTGGATAGCGAATTTCGGCGCTTGAATCGCGAGATCCAGATCCCCAACCTGATCGACACGCTAATGCTCGCCCGCCAAAACTATCAACTTCCATCTTATAGCCTGCTCTCGATCGCCGAAGCGTTCCACATCCCCGTGCGGACGGTTCACCGCGCCCTCGACGATGCCCACACGGCCCGCAGCATCTTCTTTGCGATGATGGACGGACTGAAAGATGTCAACCGCGCCGCCTTGGATGATTATGTTGGCATCTATAGTTCTCCCGCCTGGCCCAATGATGGCATTCAACTGCCGACCGAACTGGGCGAAGCGATCTACAGCCAGAAGAAAATGTTCATCCGCTACATCGACGGCGACGGACAAGAATCCCAGCGCTGGATCACTCCCAAGCAGGTAACAGGACTCTCGGATTATGTGTATCTCTTGGCGCACTGTCACATGCGCAATGCAGAACGCAGTTTTCGCCTGGATCGAATCGTGGAAGTGAAGGTCGAGGCATAATCACCCCGTAGGCGACGGCGGCTGCCGTCGCCTACGGGGTGATGTGGTTATGTATTTCTTCGCAACAATTCCAACTTCAATCGCATCTTCACATCGTTATCATTGAACAGCGTCCCATGATATTGCTGCACCGGATGGATTTCCGTCTTTGGCAGGACCGCGCTGCTCTCCGGGACGGAACTGTCGCCGTTGGGGGTGATGTCGATCAGCACTTTTTGAAACGCCCCGTCGGCGGCGCGCTGGATCTTCATTTGTGAGGCGGTCTTTAATCCATAGCCGAAAATAGATAAGGTGGGAACGCTGGACGACATGCCCAGTTCACGTCGAAACTCGCGTGCCATACGATGCAGCGGACGATATGATTCTTTCACCCAGCTCTCGTCTTCGAAAAAGTGGAACGGATTCCCGTGCTGGTCCACGCCGCATGGATAGAGCGGCAGGATCTGATAACACGTCGGGAACGTCTCGATCACCTCGGTTAATTTTTTACCCATAAGACCGAAGGGCAGCAGGTCCACGCCTGTCAGCAGGTTGGCAGCGATCTTCGGCACGCCCTGATGCGGTCCGCCGATCAGCATGAGCCGCCCGACCTTCTGTTTTCCGCCCAGCTTTTCCACATAGTAGCGGCTCACCAAAGTTCCCAGGCTGTGCGCAATGAGCGTGATGGGACCTTTGACGTTCCATTCGTCGATGAATTTGCCAAGCTCGCGCGCCGAACGGCGGACGTCCTGCCGCCAGTCGTAGGCGAACTCGATAAAATTATTTCCTCGTTCGTATCCCAGCTCCTGAACCAGATAATCGCCCAAAAGATTATATTGATCGAACGAGATCAGGTTGGGCACAATGACCATTTCATTGAGAATGCCCTTCGGTTTGAGCTTCGTATCTTCCGAATAACGCAACAGCTCCGGCCGCTTGAAGAGCAGGTTTACATTGGGCCAAACCCTCTCGCTGCCCAGCCATAGCTCGGATCCCATCGTCCCAGGGACGAAGATGACCGGTCGCAGTCCGCTGTGACCACGAAGATCGAGACTCTCGGCGATGGTCATTTCCTCCTGCGAAAAGCCGCTCTTGAACACGACGCGGGTCGGACCGATCCGAAACGTGTCGCCGCTTTGCAAAACATGCTGCTCGATCCGTTCTTCGTCTATGAATGTGCCGTTGGTGCTTTGCAGGTCACGCAAAATAAATCCGTCGCCTTTGCGCTCGATGCGGGCATGGTTGCGTGAGGTCTTCGAATAATCCAATACCAGATTGTTGTTCGAAGACCTGCCGAGCGTATACGCGTCTTCTATCAGGGGAATCTCCCACGTCCGATCCGGCGCGTGGATGACCAGCCGCGGCAGTGATGTTTCATTCAACGAGAGCGGTACCGTCATTTGAGCGAGCGTATATTCAAGCTCCTTATCGGAATTGATCAGGGTGGCTTCTTCGTGTGTGTCCGGCGTGGGAGCCAGATATTGCAGAGTGCTGTCGCTGATGGCAACTGTGTCACCAGGCTGAAGTTTCGCTTCGGCGACTCGTTGTCCATTGACCCATATCCCGTTGGCAGAATTCAAGTCGGTCACGGTGACGCCATCCTGCGAGCACGTCACCTGGGCATGATTGCGCGAGACTCGGCTTTGTGCGAGAACGATATCGTTAGTGGTTGCCCGTCCCAGCGTCACCAGCGGTTTGTTGAGAATGAATTCCTGGTTCAGCCCGTCGTCTTTGCTGAGGATCAATTTACCAAAATCTGTCATGGCAGTTCCATACCTTTGTTATAAGCAATTTCAAATATAGACCCACATCCGTCATTGCGAGGAGCGTAAGCGGCGACGAAGCAATCTTTCTTAGGGTATACAATGTACAAATCGTACATAAGATTGCTTCGTGGTGCCCAAGCGCCACTCGCAATGACGGAAAAGTTTTTTTGAAACACGTTCCTGGAATTATTGACCTGCTGATGTAATCCGAAAATTGTTGAATACCACTTCGAAGCGCTGGGCATCCTCTGCCGCCGCGGTCAGGCCGCTGTAGCCGGAACTGAAATCCGAGTCGGTCACTTCGTCGAGCAGCACGCCGTTTACATGCAGACGCAATGTGTTTCCTACACAATCTGCCTGGATATGATTCGTTTGCTCTCCATGTTTGATCGCGTCGCTGCTGCGCAAGCCTTCGGGGAAAAATGACTGAAAATCTCCCCCCTTGAATTTTCCTATGACGTAGTTACCCGTGGGCTGCACCACAAAATAATAAAAGTCTTGATTGTCCTGAATGCGGCAAAGCAATCCGTAATAACCATTCGCGCTGCTGACGATCGGACGCGCATCGACCTGAATGCTGATGTCATCGTCCACTCGATTGGTTTTCGCCCAGGGCGCTGAGCCGATCTGCTTGGCGGTGATGTGGTATCCGTCCGTCTGATACTCGTAGAGTGCCTGTTCATCCTCCTGGATTGGCCAATCGCCGTTCTGATCGAAAAAATCGTCCTCGAACAGGACAGTCTCTGTGACCTCGGTCGGTGCGGAAGTGGGAGATACTGCAACCGTCCCTGTTGGACGGCCAAAGAATCCGTTCAGTCCAACCCAGGTGCCGAACACGCCGAGTGAGCTGCAAACAAACAGTACGAAGACTGCGAGGATCGCTCCCAAAATCATTCGTGGTACGGTTAGGAACGGACGTTTTGGGGTCGACGTTTGATTGAGGGGCGCTGGGTGGGATGCATTGGATGGAACCGACGCCGACGGGATTGCCTCGGCGATAGCCCCGCCGTCCACTTCCGTCGCCGCGTCATCACTACGGGACAGCTGCTCCGGCTTCGACATGGAATTCGCGCTGCCCGGATATTTTTCCAGGATCCCCTGCAGGTCGAGAGCCAGCTCCGAGGCGGTGGAGTAGCGGCGTTCCTTATCCTTCGCTAACGCCTTATTCAAAATGGATTCCACGTCCGCGGGCAAATCCGGGCGCAGGGAGCGGATCGAAGGAACCGGATCGCTAAGATGCTTCAACGCCACGCTCAGCGGCGTCGACGCATGGAACGGTCCATGCCCCGTCAGCATCTCGAACAGGATCACGCCCAGAGCGTAGACGTCGCTTCGTCCATCCAGATCATCGCCGCGCACCTGTTCCGGGCTCATATAAGACGGCGTCCCGATGATGGCGCTGCCGGTCAGGTCCATGGTGACCGCGGTCAGGTGTGCGATCCCAAAATCGGAAATGGCCGCGTTCCCGAAACCATCCAGCAGGATATTGCCCGGTTTCAGGTCACGATGGACAACCCCCTGCGCGTGGACGGCATCCAGCGCGGGCGCGATCTGCGCAACGATCTTGACGGCATAGCCTAGCGTTGATCGTCCCTGCTTGATCTTCTCCGCCAGCGTGCCGCCAGACATGTAACGCATGACCAGGTAGAGTTGATCGCCCTGCGCGCCAAAGTCATAGACCGGCACGATGGCGGGATGTTCGATTTGCGCGATCAGGCGCGCTTCGCGTTCGAAGCGCTCGCGGAAAACGGGATTCTCCTGAAAGTTGACCGATATTAATTTGACAGCGACATTCCGGCGGAAATTTGGGTCATGTGCAAGGTAAACCGACGCCATTCCTCCCCTGCCAAGTTCTGATCGGATCTCGTACCTTGCAATCGTTTCCTTCGTCATCTCGATTCTTGATGTCAGACTGCTGATATGGATGTGAATGATTACTCGTTAATGATGTGGCATTATATCATGCGGTGTTTGTATAACCCCGTAGGCGACGGCAGCTGCCGTCGCCTACGGGGTTATTGTTGTTATTTCAATTGCTCTTCCAACTCCTGCACCTCTTTATCCCGCCGATGATAGCCCATCTTCTCGATGCTGTCCTTCGCGATCTGCCAATGCTCGCGGGCTTTGGATTTCAATTCCTCGTCCGTCATTGCAAGGAGCTTCGCGCTGAGCGGAGGGACAGCGCTCTCCTGTCCCGTAGACGAAGCGTGCGACGAAGCAATCCCCTCGTTATTGGGAGATTGCTTCGCACGCCGTGCTCGCAATGACAGGCGTGCGTATTCCAAATGGCAATCTGCCAGGTATAAACCCATCCCGCCGCGCGTGGCGAGAGTGAAGGCTTCATCCAGATCTCTTTGTGCCCTTTGTATATCGCCAGTAGCACGATAATACTCCGCCCGTGCCAGCAAGCCACGTGGCAAATGGTATTGTATTCCCGCCTGTCTCAAGCCATTCACCGCTTGGTTAAGATGGGTCAATGATTCCGCAAATGCATGATCGGGTTCGTGTTGTGATTGAATCAAATGAGCGCGTCCAAAGGCAAGGTTGTCAAGAGCAATAGTAAGAAGATCACCGATCTCTTCAGGCGCTTCTAGATATTGGCGTGCACGCCGCCGTTGAACCTCATCATACATTTCCTGATCCAATAATAAGTCGCAGAAATAGAATCCAGCAATATTCATAATGAGAAAGCGAAACTGCGGAAAGAACTTCTTCTGCAACTCTTCTGCACTGCGAAATAAATCCTTTGCCTTTGTAATATCACCTGACTGGTGCAAAGCATAGGCAAGCCTCGTAGCACCTAACAATTTAGCAATAATGTCCTCACTCTTATCCGCAAAGTCGTTAGCTTGCTCCATGTAGTCGAGTGCTTGCCTTATATCACCGATTGCAAGGTAGAGTTCGCTTAGGTTGCTAGCTTGTTTTACGGCCTGCTTCCAAACCATTTGCGTGATGAATTCTTTCAAACTTGCCTGAAATGGTTGTACTGCCTCTATCAATCGCCCAAGTGCGCGCAAACAAAAACCTGCTTGACTCAGGATAAAGGCTCTCATGTCTTCGCTTAACCCTTCAGAAGGTTGGTGCCATGAAGTGTCATCGAAGAAGCCAGAAATTGTTGCAAGGTCAGCACCAAACGCTCCAAGCTGTTTTGAACAATAGCCAATTCTGCCGTTACGTTGAATTCGGTTGTAATACTCCCAAAATGCCTCTCGATGTAACCCGGCTTGACAGCCATGCCTAACCGCTGAAAAAAGCGGAGCCATTTCCTCCAACGTATCAGGGAGTCCTTTGGCAGTAGATTTGTAGTATTCGTACAAGCGGCTGTTGCCTTCACGCCATGCTTCAGGATATTCCTGTCTTAATTGTTTGCCAAAATGTTCGCGTACTAATGGATGAGCATCCAAAGCCTCTGGGCGATGTATACTTTCGGGTTGAATTAGCTTTAATCGGCGCAGCTTGCTTACAACTTGCAGCCATTTAACAGCAGAAATTGTTTGAAGATGCTCTGTGAGACTCGGAATTGCTGGCGCATCTCGCACAGCTGCAATTTCCTCATTTTCGGCTGGGCTGCGAAACAAACCCAAAATTCGCAATACATTAACTTCTGCGCTATCGCCAAATTTCTTTTCAAACGCAGCTATCACACGGCGTGGATGCTTGCCTTCCTTCTCTGGCACATCGATATCCGGGATATCCTTCGCATTTGAAATATGATGACCCGGGATTTCATGAATGTATGAAGCCAGCAAGCTGAGCGCCAGTGCGTGCAAACCAAAGTCGCGTGCTGCTTCTTCCAGTTCTGCGTCCGTTCCACGAACACCGCCCACGCGCAATATAGCACGCCCTGCTTCAGCTGATATCTGTTCAAAGTCGATCTGTTGCGTTGTTTCAGGGAAATCAGCAAGGTCAATCACGTTTTCGCGCGTTGTGATCACACAAAGTCCTGGGTTCTCTTTTGCCAGTTCCGTCACCAAAACCGCCAGTGCTGGGTCTTTGATCTTGCCGCGCTCGAATTCAAAATACGATTGCAGAGGTTCCATACCGTCGAGCAGGAGCAGTGTCTTTTGTTCTTTAACAAGGTCGGCTAAACGTTGTCCCTTATCCCACGGCGATGCTGGGCTATTTGCCATCTCAGGGTCGCCGAACCATTTCAGTGCTTCGGCGATAAACAGATCGGCAGACGTGACGCGGTCACCTGTCCCCTGGCTGTAGAAGGACCAGGCATAGACACGTTTTGCACCGCGGTAATTCTCTGCAGCCATTTGCTCGCGCCATTTGTTGATGAGTGTCGATTTTCCAACGCCGCCATAGGCGACGAAGCTGATGACGTTTATGCTTTCAGATGCCCAGGCTTCGTCGAGTTGCTTCAATTCCTTCTGGCGTCCGAAGAGTTCCTGGCCGGTGACGGGTAAGCGGTCCACGTCCACTCTTTCGGGTTGTGGCCAGCGTGGTATTTCTATAGCTACTCCTAGTTCGCGTCTAAAAGCAACTCCAGTGTCGAGAGAAAGAATTCGCTCGGCAACTTGTGTAAACGGCGTGTCAGGGTCATCTTTGAAATCGACCGCCACCGATTTGCCATCGCGTGGCAACATTTGAATTGCTTTCAGCCAGTCAATTGCTTTCCATGCGCAGGGACGGATGAGGATCGGGATGAGAACCAATCCATTATTTTTTCGGCGTTCCAGCAAATAGGGGATTTCTTCTTTTACGCAGAAGTCAGAAGCCAGGTAATCGGCTGAGATCAAACAGACCGCAACCTCTGCATCTTCCATTGCAGTTTTGATCTCGTCGTACCATGTGTCACCCGCGTCGATCTTCCGGTCGTCCCAGATCGTGAGACGATTGGCCTGCTCCAGCATCCTTAGATGTGGCTTTAACAGGTCTTTCCACTTTTCATCTCTATGGCTGTAGCTTACGAAAACGCTGGGCAAAGTCATGATGTCCCTCGTGGAGGTGGGTGAGCGCGATTGTGCTTCTGAGTATACAGAATTATTTACATTATGAAAAGTAACCCCGTAGGGTCGGGCAGCCGCCCGACCCTACGGGGTTCATCTGGTTTTATCGTACAATCGGGACACCATGAAAGAATTCATCTATTCACGTAATGCAGTCTACGAGGCTTTGCGCGCCAAACGCAGACCGATATACAAAGTTCTGGTTTCCGAGGGCGCGCAGGAGAAGGGACGTCTGGCTGAGATCCTCCGTCTGGCGAAGGCTCTCAATGTTCCGGTTGAGAAAACCCAGCGCGGACGGTTGGACAAGGTTCATGACAATCATCAGGGCGTGGCTGCGGAGGTGGGCGAGTATGCATACAGCGACGTCGTTGACATGCTGGAGCACGCCCGCGCCAAAGACGAACCACCTTTCATCCTTTTGCTCGATTCGTTGAACGACCCGCAAAATTTCGGAACGCTCCTGCGCACAGCCGAGGCGGTCGGTGTACATGGCGTGGTCATCCCGCTGGCGCATACGGTGGATGTCACGCCGGCCGTGGTCAATGCATCGTCGGGGGCGAGCGAGCATCTGCGCGTGGCGCGGTCCAATCTGGCGCAAGCCATCGATGCCCTCAAGGCGGAGAACGTATGGGTGGTGGGGCTCGATCAAAACGGAGAGGCGATCGGGGAGAAGACCCGCCGTCATTTAACGGGGTCCACCGCTTTGGTCGTCGGAAGCGAGGGCGAAGGCATCCGTCAGCTGACGCGCAGCAAGTGTGACATCATCCTGCAGCTGCCGATGCGCGGTCAGATCGAATCGTTGAATGCGGCGGTGGCGGGGTCCGTGGCGTTGTATTTGGCATTTTTGGCGAGAAATTAATTACGTTTGTAGGGGTGGGCAGCTGCCCACCCCTACAAACGTTACTATGGAGAAATAAATGATCCAGGCAGCATATCATTTCCCGCGCGGATTTTTATGGGGGACGGCGACCGCCGCGCATCAAGTGGAAGGCAACAATACAAATAACCAGTGGTGGATGTGGGAACAGAACGGTCATACCAAGGGGACGTCTGGTCTGGCCGCCGATTGGTGGGGAGGACGCTGGAAGGAAGACCTCGACCGCGCCGCCGAGACCGGTCAGAACGCGCATCGCTTCAGCGTGGAATGGAGCCGCATCCAGCCGACGCCCGATATGTGGGACGAAGACGCGCTCGAACGTTATCGCGCCTTACTGCGCGGCATGCGCGACCGCGGCATCACACCGATGGTCACGCTGCATCACTTTTCGGATCCGCTCTGGTTCTATGAAATGGATTCATGGGAGAACGATCAGGCGCCGGCGCTGTTCGAGAAATTTGTCCGCAAAACGGTCGGGGCGTTGAAGGAATATTGCACGCTGTGGTGCACGATCAATGAACCGAATGTGTATGCGCTGCTGGGATATGTCGCCGGAGATTTCCCCACCAGGCATCGTGGGCTCAATATTGCCACAAAAGTGCTGGCAAACATGCTTCGTGGGCATGCGCGCGCATATCATGCAATTCACGAGATCCAACCCGAGTGCCGTGTCGGGTATGCACACCAACAGCGCCCGATGGTTACGAAGCGGGCGTGGAACCCTCTCGATGTGTTGATGCGTAACCTCCGTTATACCGCTGCAAACCTGGCTTTTCCCTCGGCATTGAGCACGGGTGTGATGAAGACTGCTTTTACCAAAGTTCAGATCCCCGAAGCCAAAGGAACGCAGGATTATCTGGGATTGAATTATTACACCGTGGAAACGGTCAGCTTCCATTTGGGTAAGAGAAAGGAAGCCTTCACGCATGGCGAATTTCCTGCGAATGCAGACCTGAGCAGCACCGGGTTCCTTGCCAACATTCCCGAAGGTCTTTTCGAATCCATTAAGTGGGCGGTGAATCTGTATCCCAACCTGCCGATCCTGATCACCGAGAACGGCGTTGAGGACCATGATGATCATTTGCGCCGGCGTTATCTGGCGCAGCACATTCATCAAGTGTGGCGGGCGGTCAACTTCAACTGGCCGGTGAAGGGATATTTCCACTGGTCGCTGGTGGATAACTTCGAATGGGAACGCGGCTGGACGCAGCGCTTCGGTCTCTGGGCGCTGGACGAGAACACGCAAAAGCGCACGAAGCGTCCGAGCGCAGATTTATATGCCGAGATCTGCAAGGAGAACGGGCTTACATCTGAGATGGTCCAGAAGTATTGCCCGGAGGTGTTTGATAGATTATTTCCCGTGTAGTCAGTGAGCAGCATTCGGTCTTCAGTATTCAGTTCTAAAAATTAGGACACGTCATTGTCCCTTCGGGACGAAGCAAAGCGTCGCCGTGGCGACACAATCTTACAAAAAGTATTTTCTCTCTGTAGTGTAGGTAGGATTGCTTTGTCGTGGCGCCTCGCGCCACTCCTCGCAATGACGGGATTATATTAGTCAGGAGTTGGTATGGATTTCAAGATACAGCTTGCAGGTTTGAATGAACTATTGTCCCTGATCTACGGCGAAGAGACTCGCTTGAGTACATTGCTGGCTGAACTGGGTTTTGAATCGACGCAGATCGAACAATTGAAGGACGGGCATTTGGAATCGGTGGTCAATCAATTTTTGGAGGTGATTCATAAACGCCTGACCAGCGATTCGGGAAAAGACACCTACTATCAGATCCTCTGTCGGCGCTATGGGTTGGACGGAGAAGCGCATGAGCAGCTTTCGACAATTGCGGAGCGACATCAATTCAGTCGGGAATACATGCGCCAGTTGTTCGACGAGATCATCCAGCGCTGCCAGAGCAAGACGTGGCAAAAGGAATTGAAGACCAGCCTCAAGCATATCGCTGTGAGGGAGTTGGGAGGCATGAACGAACGTCCCACAAAGGAACATGTCGCTTCAAAGCTGGAGCGTCTATCCAGTTTGCGCGGCGCGGCAGAACTGGCGAGGCTCGATTACGAATCGAAACGAGCGGAGATCTTGAAACAGGTCCAGGCGGAGTTGGATGCACTCGAGATGGAGTATAGACCGATCCTGGAAGCCACGGAAGAGAATATCGCCGCATTGGAAAATGAGATCAAGACCGATGTACTGCTGCACGGTGAAAGTATCAGCGGTGGAAGTTATCGCGCCACGTTCACACACGGACGCGTCTCATGGGATAACGAAGGGATGAACAAATATGCCGACTCGCATCCCGAGGTGCTCCAGTTCCGTAAGCAGGGACAACCAATCGTCACGCTGCGGGTGGTGAATAAGGAATGAATCTGTAGACAGGGAGTGCGCAGCCACATTTTCTCAAACGATGATCAATCTGGATATTAGATACTAACAGCCTCCCGGGCAGGAGGCTGTTATTGATATGATTAGATTTATCTGCCAATTAAGGCAAAGATGGCATAGCCAAGCGCCAGGATGCCAGCGATCGTTTCAAACATGGGCAGACCAACAAAAGCGCCGATGCCCACCCACAAGAAATACAACCACATACACCAGCCAGATATTGTCGCAGGCAGTTTCATAATGATTCTCCTTTAGTATGAATAACAGTTGCAAGACTCCACGAGCCTGTTACAAATATAAACACTTTGTTAATTGAGACGTTACGTGGCTGAGAGAACGCAATATGTCGCGGTGGTAGAATTATCGTTCATGGCTACAACGGCTCCCCTCGAATTTTCCATGCAGCGCACATTGGTTTCCGACCGGCGTTCCGCTGCGCGATGGATCTGGTCACACGCCCGCCGCTACTGGTGGATCATCATCATGATGATCGTTGGTGCGGTCGGCAACGCGGGACTGGCAGCCGTGGTCCCGGTTTTGACCGGCGATGCGTTCAATGCGATGCTCAAGCCTGTTCCCGATACAAGTGTGCTGATCCCATTGGCGCTCATCATCGGCATTTCACAAATTGTGCGCGGCATCCTGCAGCTGGGACGCAACTTCGGTGCGGAACTACTGGCGCAAAAGCTCGAACGGTCGGTGCGTGATGAGTTGTATCTGTCCTTGCTTGGCAAGAGCATGACCTTCCACAACTTGCAGCCCGTGGGGGATACAATGGCACGCTCTACGAACGATGTGCGCGAGGTCAATTACATGTTCAGCCCGGGCGTGAACCTGGTGGTGGGTTCGCTGATCTTCCTGTTGATGCCGATCTTCGTGGCAGGACGTTATCACCCGTCGCTTGTTATTGTGCCAGTGGTGTTCATTCTCGCATACTTTATTTCTCTGGCGCGTTATTTGAAGACTCTCGCACCGATCACCGATGAAGTGCGCGCTACCTTTGGAGAGATGAACACCCATCTCTCCGAGTCATTGGACGGCGTAGAAGTGGTTAAAGGCGCTTCACAGGAAAATGCAGAAGTGGACAAGTTCGTCATGAACGCCAGCCGCGTGCGGGATGCCTTTGTGCGGCAGGGCGACCTCGAAGGACGTTACGTTGCCATGCTGCTGCTCGGTTCTGCCTACGCCTTTGGCTTGTTCCACGCCCTGCTGCTGTTCCGCAGCGGATTGTTGGATCTCGGCGCGGTGGTGGCGTATTTCGGTTTGCTGCGTTTGCTGGAATTCCCGACGTTCGTTTCCACGTTTGCGTATTCACAGATCTCATCGGGCATCTCGGGGGCGCGTCGCATTCTGGAACTTATCAATCGCGAGACCGATCTCGATCAGAACGCACAAGGCTACGGCGAGGCGATGAAAGGCGAAGTGGAGTTTCGGAATGTGAGTTTTTCATACAACCCTCAGCCCAGTCCCTCTCCCAACGGGACCATGGTTCCCGAAGCGAATCGGAGTGGAAGAGGGATGTCCGAAGGACAGGGTGAGGGAGATTCTGTACTGCAAAACATCTCTTTCAAAGTAAATCCCGGGCAAACAGTTGCCATCGTCGGACAGACTGGCGCTGGGAAAACCTCGTTGGTTAAATTGATCAACCGCACCTACGATGCAACACAGGGACAAGTCCTCGTAGATGGCGTGAATGTGCGTGACTGGAACCTGGCCGCACTGCGACGGCAGATCTCGATGATCGAGCAGGATGTCTTCCTGTTCTCACGATCGGTGAGTGACAATATCGCCTTTGGCAAACCCGATGCTACCAAGGAAGAGATCGAAATGGCGGCCCAATCCGCCCAGGCAGATGACTTCATCCAAACCTTCGATAAGGGATATGAAACAGTGGTCGGCGAACGCGGCGTCACTCTTTCTGGTGGGCAGCGACAGCGCATCGCACTGGGACGGGCCTTCCTGACCGACCCGCACATCTTGATCCTGGATGACTCTACCTCTGCGATCGACTCGGCGACCGAAGACAAGATCCAGCGCGCCATCTCCAACGCGGCCCGCGGACGAACAACTTTCATCATTACGCATCGCCTCTCGCAAATTCGCTGGGCAGACCTGATCATCGTGCTGCGCAAAGGAAAGATCGTTGCCATTGGCAGGCATGATGAGTTAATGAAAACATCCGAGGCGTATTCGAGGATATTTCGTGAGTAATGTTTTTCCGCGCTGAGCGGAGGGACAGTGCTCGTCTGTCCCGTAGTCGAAGCGTGATTATCATGGTGAAACGCCGCTTCGACTGCGCTCGACTTACACTCGCTCCGCTCAGCGCGGAAGTTTACGAGGAATTATGGGTTTCTTTGCCGGATTGAACGACGAAAAATATGACCGCCAGTATACCGACCGCCAACTGGTGAGCCGCATCGTTACCTATTTCAAGCCGCAGACCAGGCGCATGATCTGGATCGCCGGTTTAGTCGTCCTGCTTGCAGGGATCGGCGCAGCCTTGCCGGTGGTCGTGGCGCGCATGGTGGATTTGCTGAAAAGCGAACCCAGCATGATCTCCATCACTCTTGTGAGCCTGGCCGTACTATTGATCGGAATCGGGTTGTGGGGATTGAACTGGGCCCGGCGCAGTCTTGTGGTGCGTGCAGTGGGTGACGTGGTCCTCGAGCTGCGTACGCGGGCCTTCCGGGCTGCGGCGGAACACGACCTCTCGTTTTACGACCAGTTCTCGTCGGGGCGCATCGTCTCGCGCATTACGTCTGATACCAATGACTTCGGTCAACTCGTGGTCATCGTGACAGATGTTGCATCGCAAATTGTGCAGGCGCTGATCCTGGGAGTAGTCTTATTCACTACCGATCTAAAACTCTCGCTGCTATTGATCGCGTTTCTGCCGATCATCTTTGCGGTTGCATCGATCTTTCGAAACCTGGCGCGTAAGGTTACCCGGCGCGGCATGAAGGCCATGTCTGACGTCAACGCCGCGATCAAGGAGACCATCAGCGGCATTTCGATCGCCAAAAATTTCCGTCAGGAAAGAAGCATCTTCAAGTCGTTCGACGAGTCGAATCAGCAATCGTATCAAGTGAATATTCGACGCGGCTTTGTGCTGTCACTGGTCTTTCCTGTGCTGAATGCGCTCGGCGGAATCTTCGTTGCCATCCTCATCTATGTTGGTGGCTTAAGTGTGGCGCAGGGCATCATCCTGGTGGGCGCCTGGTATCTGTTCATCATGAGTCTTGACCAGTTTTTCTTCCCGGTGCTCAACCTGTCCGCGTTCTGGGCGCAGATCCAATCGGGACTTTCCGCGGCCGAACGGGCCTTCGCCCTGATCGACGCCGATCCGAACGTTGTCCAAACGGATCAGCGGGATGTGCCGCCATTAAAGGGCCATATTCACTTCGACGATATCCACTTCCGCTATGTGGACAACGAGCCGATCCTGACCCACTTCAACCTGGTCATCCAACCCGGAGAGACGCTGGCCCTGGTGGGCCATACAGGCGCGGGGAAATCGTCCATTGCCAAGTTGATTACCCGCTTCTACGAATTCCAGCAGGGACGCCTGCTCGTGGACGGACATGACATCCGCACGTTCGATCTGGCGCAGTATCGAAAACAACTCGGGATCGTGTCACAGGTCCCATTCCTGTTCTCGGGCACCGTGGCAGATAACATTCGCTATGCAGCACCGAACGTCAGCGACGTCGAGATGCTGAGCATGGCGCGCAAGATCGGGGACGGCGAATGGCTGGAAACGCTTCCAAACGGGATCCAGACCGAGGTCGGCGAACGAGGCGCCCGCCTCTCGATGGGGCAGCGTCAACTCGTGGCGCTGATGCGCGTCCTGATGCAGCGGCCCGCCATCTTCATCCTGGATGAGGCTACGGCGAGCATCGATCCGTTCACCGAGTGGCAGATCCAGCAGGCGTTGAATCTCATCCTGAAGAATTCGACCAGCATATTGATCGCGCATCGTTTGTCGACGGTCAAGGCAGCCGACCGGATCGTGGTGATGGAAAAGGGAACGATCATCGAGGAAGGAAATCACGAGGGATTGCTGGGACGCGGCGGACATTACGCCACGTTGTACAACACGTATTTCAGGCATCAAAGCCTGGCGTATGTGGAGAAGGCAAGAGAATTGATCGGGGACGATTGACGCAGGAGCAGTCAGGTTACAAAAAACAATGGCTGATTCAGCCGAGAGTTAGCTTCAAACAAGGCTAGTTGCTCAATGTCACCCTTCGCTCCCTTCGGTCGTTCAGAATGACATAAATAATTTGATTTTGCGGCGAGAATTCTAGTAGTGCACGACGACCGGCGTTCCCACTGACGCCCAGTGATACAGCCACTCGGCATCTTCCATTCGCAAGTTAACACAGCCGCGGCTCATAGGTGTGCCAAAGTTATTATGCCAGTAGGTGCCGTGAAAGCCATATTCATCATAGAAGAACATCACCCAGGGCACATCGGGTAGGTAATACCCCGGACCCGACATATCCTGCATCGGCACTTTCACATAGATGTTGAACTCACCGGTGACGGTTGGCGTGCCATACACACCAGTGGAAACGATGAATGAATTCACCAGCACATCGCCTTCATAAGCGTAGATCTGCTGTGCAGAAAGGTTTACATCGATCCAGCGCCCATCGTTCGGTCCCAGAACGTCCGATGCTGGCTCATCGGAAACCACAGGAGTCTCCTCTATGATGTCAACTGCCAGGGCGGGTGGTTCTGTCGGAGCGGGAACAACTGACGTTGGTTCAATACTTACCTGCGTCGGCGCGGTGCTCGGCTTGGGGATATGAACAGACGCCCAAAGGATCTCCTGTTTCGGCGCAGGTGCAGACGCGTCCACCAGGGACACAAAGCGGGGTCCGAATAATATAACCAACCCCAATACACCGAAGAGCAGGTATTCTGCTCCCAGCAGCGCCGCCGAATAAAGAGTGAGGGATTTGATGTTCATGGATGCTCACTAATCATAACGGCGCAGTCTACTGATTGGTTTCGCATGGCGTTGAGATGCAATGATTTCGAAATGATGTATGGATCAGGGATGATTAAATGAGAAACGGACGGCATCTGCCATCCGTTTTTGATCTTTCACTTAAGGACGACTGACCCTTGTCAGGTTTAACTTACGTGTGCCAGTCTTGGATCGAGGGCGTCGCGCAAGCCATCTCCCAGCAGGTTGAAGGCCAACACCGTCAAAGCGATTGCAATGCCAGGAAAGAACACAAGATGCGGGGCAGTAAATACCTGGTTCCGTTCCGCGCCGAGCATTGCGCCCCATTCAGGTGTGGGAGGCTGCGCGCCAAGCCCCAGGAAGGAGAGCGCGGCGGCATCGAGGATGGCGGTGGCGATGCCAAGCGTTCCCTGCACGATCAGCGGCGTCAGTGCATTCGGGAGAATGCGGCCAAAGAGGATTTCGTTGGTGTTGCCACCCAGTGCCCGCGTCGCGGAGACGAAGTCCATTTCACGGACCGACAAGACACTGGCACGTACGACGCGCGCATACGCCGGGATGGAGACAATACCGATCGCAAGCAGGGCATTTTGAAGTCCCGGACCCAGAACCGTGACGATGGCAATCGCCAGCAGTAACGAGGGAAACGCCAGTAACACGTCCATAAGGCGCATTACGGTGTTATCCACCCATCCACCCAGATAACCACTCAAGGCCCCCAGAACTGTTCCGATCACAATTGCAAAGCTAACGGTTGAAAAACCAACCAGCAGGCTCAGACGCGCCCCATATAACAGACGGCTGAATTCATCCCGAATGTTTCCATCCAGCCCGAGGATGTGTTGGGTTTGGTCGCTGGGGCAGCCAAGGGCGTGGATGCATGGAGCAAGTCGCTTTTGCGGGCGCCCTGAATAATCGTCTACATCCAGCATCGAGAGGGTGGGGCTGTAGGGTGCGAGCCATTGCGCCGTCAGTGCAACAAAAATCAGAATAGCAAGGATCACAATGCCAACGACAGCCGACTTGCGCCTGCGGAGACGGCGCATTGTAATATGCCACAGACTCACTGAGTTCAGTGAGAGCCCTTCAACATTTAACTTTTCAACCGATTGTATGTTTTGAGTCATGGCTAGTTCAACCGAATGCGGGGATCGAGATAGGCGTAGGAAATATCAACGATGAGATTCAAGATAACAAAGAAGACCGCGATCACGACCGTAAATGCCTGCACGATCCCGTAATCGCGTGCCGTGATGGCATCGTACAAAATGCGGCCGACACCCGAAAGGTTGAACACGGTCTCGGTCAGCACAGCGCCACCAAGCAGGCTGCCCAATGAAAGACCGATCACTGTGACGAGCGGCAGCAGGGCATTGCGGAAGGCGTGCTTCATCACAACGACTCTTTGCGTTAGCCCTTTGGCGCGTGCCGTGCGGATGTAATCCTGTCCCAGCACGTCAAGCATCGCTGACCGGGACATGCGTGCGATCAATGCCATCGGGATGGTTCCCAGCGCCAGTGCAGGAAGGATCATGTGCTTTATGGCATCCTGGACCAGAGTGAAATTGGTGCTTAGGATCCCATTCAGGATATTCATGCGGCCGATGAAATCAAGGATCGTAAAGGTTGTTGTACCGGGAGTTGGTTCCAATTTCCAGACCTCGTAAAACGGAACGGTGATCAGCCCGGGAGATAACCTGCCAGAGGGAGGCAATTGGAAAGGTGTGTCTTTCAGCGCCAGGGCAAAGATATAGGCCAGCATCAATCCCAGCCAGAAGACCGGCATCGACACGCCGGTGTTGGCCCACAACATCGTTAATACATCGACCCATGTATTGTGTTTCACTGCTGAGACCACCCCCAGCGGCACCCCTACCAGGATGCTGATCAACAAAGCAGCAATACTTAGTTCCACCGTGATCGGGAGGCGTTCGATCAACAACTCGGTGACCGGCTTCGAAAAACGGAACGACTGTCCAAAATCGCCGTGGGCGACTTCATTCACGTAATAACCAAATTGAACAAGAATAGGTCGGTCCAGCCCATGCCGGTGGATGAATTCATCACACACGGCATCGGTGGCTTTTTCCCCCAGGATGGCGCGGCACGGATCGCCCGGAATCAAACGTCCCAGTGTGAAGGTGGCGAACAATATTCCAAAAAGAACAGGGATACTGAGAAGAATGCGGCGAAGGATATAGGTGGTCATTCTTTTCCAGAATTCCCCCGGCGAGAGATCTCACCGGGGGAATTGACAATGTAAATCGAAGTTACTGCGGGGGAGCGTTCAGGAACGGACCAAAGAGACCGCTCCAGTAGGAGAATCCACCGGTATTGCCGGTGTGCAGCGGATCTGCTGCGTCCCACTGAATGACGAGGGACTTGACAACGTCGTTCGCATCCAGCGAGGAACCATCGTGGAATAGAACACCCTCTCGGAGAGTGAAGGTCCACTCGGTCAGCTCTTCATTGGCTTCATAGGACTCAGCCAGAACAGGCTCTACGGCAGTTCCACCGACTTCGTAACCAAGCAGAGACTGGGTTACCTGCTCGCAGGCACGCAGGGACTCGCCGTCGGTTTCATCGGCGCAGTAGAGGGAGATCGGTTCAGCATTCTGCATCCAGACGAAAGTGTCGGTGCCATTGCCCATGACAGAGAACGTCTCGTTCCCGAGCGGGCTGGCATGCGGTTGACCTTCGAGCCCGGCCTTGTACGCCACAGCGGAGCCACCGTGAGCCACGGGGATCATCGGGACGTGCTGCTTGATGGCATTGTTGGCCGCCTCATAATGAGGAGCGCGTTCCTCTTCAGAAGCAAGCTGGGCGCCCTGTTCGATCGGGTCGACGATGTCATCGAACTTGTCGCCGAACTGTGCAGAAGAACCAGCACCGAAGTGGTAGCCAAGGAAGTTGGTCTGATCAGGATAGTCAGCGCCCCAGCCTAACAGATACAGGCCGGTCAACTGACCAGAGTCGGCTGCATCCAGGAAGGCACCCGATTCCATCACTTCGATGTTAAGAGTGATATTCAGGTTTTCCTTGAGCTGGGCCTGGATGTCCTGAGCCACAACATTGGGATCAGGCAGGTAACCGCGGACGACATCGCGGTAGTTCAAAACAGTTTCGAAACCATCGGGGTAACCGGCTTCAGCGAGCAACGCTTTGGCGGCTTCCGCATCGAATTCATACCACTCTTCACCAACACAACCGTTGGGGATGGAGCAGGGTGTGAAGTGGGAGGCAACTTCAGAGCCGGTGGGATAGAAATTGTCCACAATACGCTGGCGGTCAATACCCATGGCAATCGCCTGGCGAACCTGTTCATTGGCGAGCGGGTTGGTGCTGTTATCGAACCCTTCCACCTTCGGGTTGTTGTTGAAACCAATGTACATGATATTCAACGCCGGGCGCGGGATCAACTGGAGGTTCGGATCACCTTCGATTGTGGCGAAATCATCAGGACCAGGATTGTCGATACCGTCCACCGTCCCAGACTGCAGCTCAAGCACGCGCTGGGCAGATTCAGTTCCCCAGCGGAAGACCAGAGTCTCGCTCATGGCGGGGTCGCCCCAATAATCGGCGAAGCGGGTGAAGACGATCTGGTTGCCGCGTTCCCACGATTCAACCATGTAGGGGCCGGTGCCGATCGGGTTTTCCAACGGCTTTCCACCGGTGGCTTCGAGGTGTTCAGCAGGCTGAATGGCGAAGGATGTAAATGCGATCTTCGAAGGGAAGGCTGGGTCAGGCACGCACAAGGTGAACTTGACGGTGAATTCATCCACAGCTTCGATGGATTTGATCTCGCCGCCATATTCGCAATCGGGTGCTTCCACCATCATGCCTTCATAGGCTGCCGGAGCTTCGGTGGGGGCCTCGGTTGCCGGAGCTTCGGTCGGTGCTTCGGTGGCGGGAGCTTCGGTGGGAGCGGGTTCTTCTGTCGCCGGTGTGCCACCGCAAGCTGCAAGGACTACGCTGGCCAGAACCAAAAGCGACAACAAAACGTATAGGTTGCGTTTCACGTTTCTCCTCCTGAGAGAAATTCTAGAGTAGATTTAGTTTACGTACAGTACAGGGAAATCGGAATTGCTATGTGTGACGAGGCACCTCCTTCCGAATACAGAGTGCCGCATAATCATCTAAACGTAGGATTTTGTTTTCAACCTGCAAACGCAGTTGAAGAGTTTAGTTTTTTATGCAACCGGCGGTAAGTGCACAGATTATACAGCAAAAAGGAGGCTTAATGCACGCGTAGTGGAATACCCAGCCCGTTTAACACTACCCGGGAGGGGTCGCTGGGCCATACTCCCGGAATTCTCGTGCTGCATTTTGGACAGGCCCCTTCGCCCGTGATGTGATATTCACGGATCACGTACCCGCTTCGCCGAATCAGCCGGTAGTTGCACCCGGGACAAAAGGTGTCTTCATACTCCCCGACCTGTCCCGGCAAATTGCCCGCGTAGACGAATCGCAGCCCGGCTTCTTTGCCGATCTCTGCAGCGCGCAAAAGCGTCCTGGCATCGGTGTTATCAGGGTCGGTCATCTTATAGTCTTTGTGGAAGGCAGTGACATGCCACGGAATATCCCGAGATACACCGGCGATGAAGCGCGCTGCGTCCCATAGCTCTTCATTGGAATCATTAAAACCAGGAATGGTAAGTGTAACGATCTCGACCCATAACCCCATGCCATGGGCGCGTTTGATTCCATCCAATGTATTTTGCAGCACACCGCCCAGCTTGCGGTAATTCTTATCCTGCATGCATTTCAAGTCAACCTTATATGCAGAAATATAAGGACGAATATAGTCCATCACTTCTGGCGTATTATTCCCATTGGACACATACGCGCACATCAGTCCGTTTGCTTTGGCTTCCTTGAAAATTTCCACCGCCCATTCGCTGGTGATCAATGGTTCGTTGTACGAGGAAACCACAGTCGAAGCATTCGTCCTTTTTGCGAGCTGCACCATCTCTTGGGGAGAGATCTTTCGAATGTAATTGACCGAGACGTCAGAGGATGGATCGCGCATCGCCTGGGATGTCAACCAGTTCTGGCAGTTCGAGACTAACAGAAAACCAGCAAGGTAATTATGTTCCTCTTCGACCTCCATGTTGAATACCGGACCGCTGAAATTTTCGCATCCTATTTCTTCAATTGGGATAAGGTAGAAATCTTTTCCCTGGATAAACTGCGAGTCGGCATCATCAATTTCATGCCATTGCGAGGATATAACGGGCTTTGGTGATTGTAAGGCTGCAACTGCAATTGCTTCATGATTCCGCAGGACTTCCATGGCATCCACTGCTTCGTAAGCAGAAAAGAGCCATGTTCGCGGAATGACCAAAAAATGGTCCTTTCTCAATTCCCTCGCCTCAACCATCCAGGGCGGCATGTCTTCATGATTTGTCACATAGACACGATGGTCTGATGTACACCGAATTGAAGGAAGATAATAAGGTTTTATATTTATCATCTCACCTTCATAGGAATGGCGAAATACACCCTTCACTTTCCTGAGAACGCCAGAAGAAGTAATAGCTTGTAATTCAGGAAATGAAATATCTGCATCGGGCCGTGTCAGGACGGTATCTCCAAGTTCAAAAGCTTCCTGCAATGAAATTGGGCCGCGATTTGTGACAACCATGGTGTCACCTGTGAAACAGTAGCCGCAATGGAAATCACATCCCAGCATTCCAAAAGTCAACGCGTTGGTGCCAGGCATGGCGTGGAAGAAGGGTTTCTTTTCGATGGGGTCGCTCTGCAGCGCGGCGACATATCCCCACGGCACGCGTAATTCGCCGCCATCATTGAAACGCACCTGGCAAATGCCGCGCTTGCCTTCACGGATCTTGCAGCGATGTCCGCATGCGTAACATTCGATCGTGTTATCTGCCAGCTTCTTGTATAACTCCCCGTGGACTGTGAGTGTATCGAGTAAATCTCCAATCGTTGTACTCATACGTACCTTTTATAATACTCCAAATGCTGACCGTTTGCATTCAAGCCGGCGGACAATCCTCCCGCATGGGAGAGGACAAGGCGCTCAAACCTTTTTTAGGGCGTCCGCTGATTCAACGCGTCATCGAGCGGCTCGCTCCCATCGCAGACGAGATGATCGTAACGACGAACCGTCCTGAGGAGTATACATTTCTGAATCAACGCCTCGTATCGGACCTCAAGCCGGGTCGCGGCGCACTGGGCGGGCTCTACACCGCGATCGCTTCGGCGTCCAATCCCTATGTGGCGGTGGTCGCCTGTGACATGCCCTTCGCCAGTGCAGCGCTCCTCGAAGCAGCCACCCAACTGCTGGTCCAGGAAGAAGCGGATGTGGTCATCGCGAAGGATGAAGATGGCTACGAGCCGCTTCACGCTGTTTATCGCCGTGAGACCTGCCTGCCGGCCATCGAAGCCGCCATCGACGCTGACCTGTGGAAGGTCGTCGCCTGGTTCCCGCAGGTCAGGATACGCGTTCTAACGGTTGATGAGATCGCCCGTTACGATCCCAAACACCTTGCATTTTGGAATGTGAACAGCCCTGAAGAATTTGCCGAAGCCGAAAGACTGGCTACCTCACAATAAGCACAGGGCAGGGCGCCTGGCTGACCACTTTCTGGCTGTTGCTTCCGAGCAGGGCGCTCGCCAATCCGGTTCGGCCCCGCGAACCCATCACGATCACATCGCTATTGCGTATGGATGCCACGTCCACGATCTTATCGGCAATTTGTCCTTCGATGATCTCGGTGTGAATTTCTCCGGGAATTTCCCCCACTTCTTTGGTCGAGTGATCGACAATGTCCTGCGCTTCCTGTTGCCGGGAGGCAATGGCCTGTGACAAATTCGGTTCCCCCAGGTTCGACGGCAGAGCGTCATAAACAACGATCATGCGCAGGGTTTGCGCTTTGGTTGCACGGGCAAGATCGCCGGCGACCCTGGCAGCATGCAGTCCGTGCTCCGACCCATCTACGGCAAGCAAGATATTATCAAACATGGAACCTCCTTTCCGTAGAGTACAATCCCAGTATACAATCGTTGTGTCTGAATTTTGTTAACTCAATTTGCGCAGTGAAAAGACCAACGCCATTGTATAGCATCAGTTATCAAAGGAGTCTTCGATGTCGCTTGATCTCGGTCTGATACGCCAACAATTTCCATCGCTCGACCGCCCAGCAATTTTCCTCGATAACCCGGCGGGGACACAGATTTCCAAACACAGCCTGGAACGCATCAACCGATATTTGCTCGAACATAATGCCAACCACGAAGGCATGTTCGAGACCAGCCGCAAGTCAGACGCAGTATTGCATGAAGCCCATGCTTCCATGGCAGATTTTCTCAACGCCTCGCGCCCCGAAGAGATCATCTTCGGCAACAACATGACGACCCTGACCCTGCACATGTCGCGTTCGCTGGCGAGAAATTTGCAGGCGGGCGATAACATCCTGGTGACGCGCATGGACCACGATGCGAATATATCCCCATGGATGCTGGTGGCGGAAGATAAAGGTTGTAATTTACTTTGGGTGGATCTCGATGTCGAAAATGGGACTCTCGATCTGAACGATTTTGAACGAGCGTTGGAGAAAAAACCAAAGATCGCAGCTTTTGGATATGCTTCGAATTTATTGGGGACGGTCAACCCGGTTAAGAAGCTAATAAAGATGGCGCATGACGCAGGAGCACTGGTGTATATCGATGCTGTGCAGTATGCGCCGCATGGTCCCATTGATGTACAGGATATAGACTGTGACTTTCTGGTCTGTTCGAGTTATAAATTCTTTGGTCCACATGCCGGTGCATTGTATGGGAAGTTTGATCTGCTCAATGAATTGAAGCCGTATAAGGTCCGCCCTGCATCGGATGAATTGCCCTATAAATTCGAAACCGGCACACAGAATCACGAAGGCATCGCGGGCGTATTGGGTGCGCTGGAATACTTCGAGTGGCTGGGACGCGAGTTCGGCGCCGACCATGCCCAGGCGTGGCAAGATTCAGGTTTTGCTGGTCGCAAACTGGAACTTAAGAAGGGCATGTCTGCCATGCAGTCCTATGAAAAAGAACTCTCGAAGAAGTTGATCGAGATCGTGGGATCTGTTCCCGGCACGCACATCTATGGTGTGACCGACCTCGGCCGTTTGGATGAACGCGTGCCTACAGTTTCGTTTACGCTCGATGGAAAAGACCCGGAAAAAATCGCAGCGGCGATTGGCAACGAAGGCATCTACGTCTGGAATGGACACAACTATGCCCTGGCAATCGTCGAACGATTAGGGTTGCTGGAAGCAGGCGGCATGATCCGTGTGGGACCGGTGCATTACAACACGCTGGATGAATTGGAACGATTTGGGGAAGTGTTAAGAAAAGTAAATAAATAACGCATATAACCACGTAGGGTCCGGCAGCTGCCGGACCCTACGTGGTTATATGTTTAGCTTTAAATGACGAACACCAGGGTGAGGGGGGCACCCTGGTGTTCGTCGATGCAAATAATACTACTTGCTCGTTCTCCTTGCAAGAGGAGAATCGTTAGAACTTCATAAGAAAATTTTTTAGCGTGTACTATAGGTGTGCCCCGGGCGGGAATCGAACCCACATCTAAGCCTTAGGAGTGCCTTGTTCTATCCATTGAACTACCAGGGCGTAATGAGATTATATCAAATAACATTCTTTCGCTCCCTGCGCCGTCTTCGGCGCAAGGTTTCATAAATGAACAACCCCGCCGAGTACCGCTGTGCGGCATCTGCGAGACGGCGGGGTGAGCGAGCAAAGGTTATGCCCCATCATCCTTTGGTGGTGCAGTTGGACCATAATCCAATATTTGCCGCAGTTGCGATGTACCCTCGGGCGGACCGACAATTCCCTTATCTTCCATCATATCGACAATGCGCGCCGCGCGTGTATACCCGATACGCATACGTCGCTGCAGCATCGACACAGATGCGCGTCCTTCGCGGCGGACGAAGTCGATTGCTTCAGCCAGTAATGGATCCACATTCTTATCGGCTGGCGCCATCTCTTCAAACAGCGCCGTTTGTTTAAGTGGAATATCTGATTTAGGCAGATCTACCGGCGTTCCGGGCGCCGCATATGGATTTGGAGCGCCCACTTGTGTGCGCCAGAACTCCACGAGATTTTGGATTTCATTATCCGAGACGAACACACCCTGCAGGCGCGCGGCCGCAGGAGCATCGGGAGCCTGGAACAACATATCGCCGCGTCCGAGCAATCGTTCCGCGCCGGGCTGATCGAGAATGACGCGGCTGTCGGTGTTGGATGCCACCGCAAATGCGATGCGGGCGGGGAAGTTGGCTTTGATGAGACCTGTCACCACATCCACAGAGGGACGCTGGGTGGCAAGGATCATGTGAATACCGGTAGCGCGCGCCAGTTGCGCAAGACGCGTGATGGTCTGTTCGGTTTCGCCGGGCGCGATCATCATCAAGTCTGCCAACTCGTCGATCACGATCACCAGGAAGGGAAGTTTCCTGCCGCCCTGCAATTTCATCTTGGCGTTGTAATCGGTGATATTGCGCGAACCGACCTGCGCGAACATGTGATAACGCTTGTCCATTTCGCGCGTCATCCATTGCAGCGCGCCGATGACACGGTCGATCTCCACGACGACCGGGGAAAGCAAATGCGGGATCCCGTTGTAGCCAGTCAATTCCACACGTTTCGGGTCGACCAGGATCAATCGCAAATCATCTGGTGTATTGAACAGCAGGAAGGATGTCAGGATCGAGTTGACGCACACCGATTTACCGGAACCGGTTGTACCGGCAATGAGCAGATGGGGCATGCTCTCCAGCGTACTGCTGATGGGATGCCCCGTCACGTCGCGGCCGAGTGCAAAGCGCAGGGGTTTCGTATTACGCTGGAACGGTTCGCTTTCCAGAATATCGCGCAAGGCGACGAGCGTCATTTCATCGTTGGGGACTTCGATGCCCACGTAGCTGTGTCCCGGCACCGGCGCCTGGATGCGGATGCGCGGCGCGGCCAGGGCCAGAGCGAGATCGTCGGCGAGGGACGCGATCTTGTTGACGCGCACCTTCGTGCGGCCGGTTCGCGTCTCGACGAAAAGAGGCTCCACGCCGAATTGCGTGATCGTGGGCCCGCGGTTGATCTCCACCACCTGCACGGGCGCGCCGAAGGATGCCAGAGTCTCTGCGATCAACCGGGAGCGCTGCTCGATGAATTCTTCATTCATCGTTGGGGCGGAACCGGGAATAAGGATATCTTTGATATCCGGCAGTTTCCATTGAATGACGGTCTCAGCGGCTTTAACAGTCGTAATAGGTTTGTTGGGAGCTTCGTTCGTCACTACCGGTTCGGGACGATTTAACGGTGTGAAGCCGTTCGACGCAGCTTCAGCGTTTTCGGGACTGAAGGTCTCGCTTTTCCTGGGGAATTGTTTTGAAATCGATTCGCGGACGGAGTTGATCACAGGCGTGACCCAGCGAAACAGGTCCTGGACAGAGACATCCAGGATCATGGTCATCGTGATGAGCAGCCAGGACAACAATACGATCATGGTCCCTAATGCTCCCAGGCTGTTGAACAGGATGATCTCGAAGAAACTTCCAATCAGCCCGCCGCCCCAGCCTGCCATGGCCGCCTCATTCGCCAGGGTAGGTTCAGCAACAAAAGAATGCATGGCCGTGAGCAGCCACACGTAGAACAGGATCAATCCGGTTGCACGTTCCAGCGAAAGCGGTGGCAGCTTCTCGATTCGACGCAGGATCAGCCATAGCCCCATCAGGATCAAGCCGATCGGCAGAACATAAATCCCCCAGCCCAGGAACTGGCTCATGACCCGGACGACGCCTCCGGTCAGGTTGCTCTGTTGGGCAGAGAACAGGATGAGCAAGGTGAGCAATCCCACCACGGCCATGACCGCGCCCACCACGTCGAGCTTGCGTTCTGCGCTCAGGCTGGCCCACCAGCTGATTTGAACGGGACCATGCTCCGGCTGAGAAGGATGCGCACCCTTCCCCTTCGAGGACGATGTCTTCTTCGGTTGGGTGACCTTTTCCTTATCCTTGCCGCGCGCCGGCGTGACGACTTTGCCCGTCGCTTTTCCGTTGGATTTGGGTGAAGAGGCTGGAGTTTTGAGAGGCATAGCTACTATGTCATTGCGAGTGGCGCTGCAACCACCACGAAGCAATCTCCTGTTCGATGGATCATGCTTGTCAATGGGTTTCTTCTGGGTAATAGGAGATTATGTCGCCATGCGACATTTCGCTCCGCTCGCAGCGACATTAAAAAATTATAGCACAAATGGTCTGTTTTCTTTTGCGTCATTGCGAGGACGAAAGCCTGAAGCAATGACGGAGTTATGTAAGGTAAAATTACAAAACATTGCAATTGCCGCCTTTTTCATCGAAAGTAAACTTTCTAAGCCAATATGTACTTGGAGATTCTCTTATGAAGTTTCAAAAACTACGCGGCACTTCGTAAGGACTTAACTTTGTTTGAAATATTATTTCTCGGAACATCCGCATCTGCTCCATCGGCCAAGCGCGGACTTTCAGCCCAGATCGTCAAACATGATGAATACCGGTTTTTAGTGGATTGCGGGGAAGGCACCCAGCGCCAGATCCTGCAATCGGGTACAGGTTTTAAAAATCTGACGAACATTTTGCTCACACATGGTCACCTCGACCATATTCTTGGGCTGGGTGGGTTGATGTCCACATTCGTGCGCTGGGAGGCCATCGAGAAGCTCGACATCTTTGCCGGCCGTTCCACACTCGACCGCGTCCATGACCTGATCTTTGGGGTTGTGTTGCGCGGCAACCAGACGCCCATGCCGCTGCGCTTAAATGAGATCAAGCCCGGCACATTTTTTGAAGATGATGATTTCACGATCACCGCGTTCTCCGTGACGCATCGCGGACCTGATTGTTATGGATTTATCTTCGAGGTGAAAGCGCGCCGCCCGTTCCTGCCGGAGAAAGCCAATGAGCTGGGTGTGCCGTTCGGGCCCGAACGCCGTGACCTGGTGGCAGGAAAAGAGATCACCCTGGCAGACGGCCGCCGCGTCCAGCCGGACGATGTGCTGGGTCCGCTGCAAAAGGGCGTGAAACTCGTCGTTGTGGGAGATGCCGGCCGCACTGATAACATCCTCGAAGCCTGCATGGATGCGGATGCACTGGTGATCGAGTCGACCTATTTGGATGAAGAAGCAGAGATGGCACGCGAGTACTCCCACCTGACTGCACGTCAGGCCGCGGAACTGGCTGTGAAAGCAAACGTCAAGAAGCTGATCATCACCCACATTTCACGTCGTTACCGCGAGAAAGATGTGTTGAAGGAAGCGCAGGCGATTTTTCCCAATACCGTCGTGGCGCGTGATTTCGATTCGTTCCAGATCAAGCGGGAAGAATAAAAATTTTGCCGCGGAGACACAGAGGGTACGACTGCACTTAAACGTGGTCAGGCAGCCCATTGCTGAGCGAGTTTCAGC
>CAZBAX010000030.1:0-68172 GCA_964489725.1 uncultured Anaerolinea sp.
AAGCAGTGCTCTAACCAACTGAGCTACCCGCCCGAAGGATTGACATTATAACGAGGGCGGGCATTTTTGGCAATACGGTTTTTTCAGGCAGACTCAATTCACCTTGCAGACCACAATCGTGACGTCATCTTCGAGGACTGCGCCCTGCGTGAATTCATTTAGTGCCTGACGGATTCTTTGTGACAGTTCATTGGCAGGTGCTGTCTCGTTTTGATGCACCACCTCCAGCAATCGGTCATAGCCGAACTGTTCGTTATCCTGGGGATTGATGGCTTCGATGATGCCGTCGGTGTAAAGGACAAGGGTATCACCTTCCGCCAGCACAATACTTTCCAGTCGATATGGAAAATCTCCCACCAGTCCAATGGCGGCGCCTGTGGGTCTGAGCCAGGAGGTTTCCTCCGTGGATCGACGATGCAAAAGAGGCGGATTGTGCCCCGCACTGGCGTAGCTCAACGTCCGGGCATGGGGATCCAGCCTGGCAAAGAAAATGGTTACGAATGTACTAAAGCTGATGTTATTCACGTAAAGCTTATTGATGCGCTTAAGGACATCGACCGGCGAATCGGTCTCGGGAGTCAATGTGTGAAAAACAGTTTGCAGGCTCGACATCAGCATCCCAGCCGATACACCATGTCCGTTGATATCGGCCACCACGAAGCCATGCGTACCGTCTTCGAAGTGCAGAAAGTCAAAATAGTCGCCGGTTACGATCTGGGCGGGGCGGCTAAATGCGGCAATGTCGTATTTCGGAATGGTTGGGACCTGCTGCGGCAGCATGGCACGCTGGATGATCTGCGAGAGCTCCAGTTCGCTTTCCAACTGGCGCAGCTCTAGCTCGGTGTAGTGACCGAGACAAACTGTGGCAGTGAAGTCCATTTGCAAAAGTTCGTCATCGACCGCTTCGTGACAGACCTCACAGATTCCATATACGCCCTCTTCCATCATGTCGAGAGACGTTTCAATTACCTGTACTTGTGCATCTACGGCGGACTCATCGGCTTCCCCAAGCTGAAGTCCTTTTTGGGGTTCCGGTGTTGTAGTCTGCCAGTGCTCAAGACTTTCCCGCTTCTCGAGCAGCCCTTCACGAATATGATTGATCACATCGGTCTGCATATCTACTCTCTTCCTATATTCTGTTTAGATAAAACGAATGTTCTATTTCTTACCCTTACGCCACATTAGAATCTTCCCTTAAGGCGGTATAATCCGCTTCGCCATGCCAAGACGTAAAGCGCCCGAAGAGATGTCTGTTGAGGAGTTGCGCCGCTTGTTGATCGAAAAGCGACGCGGCGCGCGACGCGAACGGCTGGAGCACTTTAAAAGAACGGGTCGGGTCGTGGATGTGGCGCCGGATGCTTTGGCGGAATCCACTCCGGAGGTGGACACGCTCGAAGATAACGGCGACCAGGCTCCGGCTCCCGTCTCGCCGCGCCGCCGGGTGATGGACCGGGTCCTTTTGGTGGTGGAGGTCCTGGCTGTGGTGGGGCTCTTCGGCGTGCTCATCAGCGGATTCGGGATCCTGCGCGATCTTAATGAAGAAGTGGCTGCGGCGCTGGTGCAGGAAACACTCACACCGACGCCGCTCGTGATGGCAGTGGTGCTGCCGTCGGGACATACACCGCCAGATGCCCAGGGCAATACGCGCCCGAACCTGGAGGAAATTCCCGCTCATCTGCAGCCGATGGTGCAGTCGCTGGCGAGCATTCCGGTTCCCACGGCGGCCCCGAATCAGGCCATCCGCATTCAGATCCCGGCCCTCGAAGTCGATGCGCCGGTCGTGCAGGGTGATGGGTGGGAGCAGCTTAAGAAGGGTGTGGGGCAGAATATTGGCTCGGCAAACCCAGGTCAAAATGGGAACGTTGTGCTTTCGGCTCACAACGATGTCTACGGTGAGCTGTTCCGTTTTCTCGATAAGCTGCAGCCGGGCGACCAGGTGATCGTCTACACACAACAAAGGCAGTACACCTATGTTGTGGATCGAACCGCCATCGTGGAGCCAACCGCCGTGGAAGTGATGGCTCCCACGGAAAACCCGACAGTAACATTGATCTCGTGTTACCCGTATCTCATCAATAAACAACGCATTGTTGTTTTTGCAAGACTACAAAACTAAGATGTCATTGCTTCGAACGGGTCTCGACCACCGATCCTCGCAGTGACGAAAGGAACAAAAAATGGCAAAGAAAATCAGACGAACGACGACTGTGAGCGCAGCACCCTCCGCCGCGCCACGAAACGAGTTCAACCCCGATTACACAGCCGTGAAGAAGGATCTGGCCCGTATTGGTACGCTGGCTGGTTTCTTCATTGTTGTGCTGGTGGTGCTTTCGTTCTTCCTGCGATAACGTAGATTCCTAGGGCAGACAGCCCTTTGACAAGGATTAAGCACTGAATCAACTATGGGCGACCCAAGTGGTCGCCCGATGATTTTATGGAATACGAGATCACTTTAACCACACTCACCTACGGCGGCGATGCAATGGGACGTCTCGATGACGGCCGCGCCATCTTCGTCCCGTTTGGGCTGCCGGGTGAGCGGGTGCGCGTGCGTCTGACCGAGGAAAAGCGCAATTTTGGGCGCGGCGAATTGGTGCAAATACTCGAAGCTTCGCCACAACGGATCGCGCCGCGCTGCTTCCATTTTGGCGAGTGCGGGGGATGTCATTATCAGAACTTAGCCTACGAAGATCAATTAAAAGCAAAAACGGAAATCCTGCGCGATCAGTTAAAGCGCATCGGCAAGATCGAAAATCCGCCTGTGCAGGATATAGTGCCCAGCCCCAGCCCATGGAATTATCGTAATCACGTGCAGTTCCATCTTACCGAAGAAGGCAAGCTGGGCTACTTCCGTGCGGTCTCGCCAACCGTGTTTGCGATCCGGGAATGTCACCTGCCTGAAGGTTCGATCAATGAATTGTGGCCACAACTGGAATTTGAACCGGAGACAGATATTGAGCGCGTCTCACTTCGTTCGGGCCTGGATGATGAACTAACGCTGGTTCTCGAATCAGAATCGCCTGAACCGCCAGAACTGGAGATTGAAGCCGGGATTTCGATCACGCACATGTTCGAAGAGAATACAGTTGTCATTGCAGGGAATGATAATCTCACGATCCGCATGTTGGGTCGGGATTTTCGAGTCTCTGCTGCATCTTTCTTTCAGGTTAATACAGCTATGGCGGAGAAGATGGTGGAACATGTCCTCTCCCATTTGCCAGTTTCTCGATCAAGTACTTTACTTGATGTGTATTGTGGTGTCGGATTATTCAGCGCATTCCTGGCGCCGAAATGTGAGCGTGTCATTGGGATTGAATCGTCGCCGTCGTCTTGCGAAGATTTCGCATTCAACCTGGATGAATTCGAAAATGTGGAATTGTATGAAGGGCTGGCGGAGGAAGTATTGCCAGGTCTTGCAGGTAGGATCCCCTCCGCATCAGGCGGGGTCTCACCTGCACTTACGTTCGGTGCAAGTGTCGACAATCCGACCTACGTGATCGTTGACCCGCCGCGGGCAGGAATGGATAGGAATGTCGTGGATGGAATTTTGAAGCTGAGTCCAAAGATGATCGCCTATGTTTCCTGCGACCCGTCCACACTGGGGCGCGATGCGGCGCGGCTCATCAATGGGGGATACAAACTAAAGCAGGTAACGCCATTCGATCTTTTCCCGCAGACGTTTCATATCGAAAGTATTTCTGTCTTTGAACGTTAAATAGGAATCCTCCCAATATCGGGAGGATTCCTCACTAACAGCCTTGCGAAGGTTCCAAACCTTCGCAAGGCTTTATCGACTTTATCAATCTCCAACCGGCTCTTCGACAGTTGGGGGCAGTATGGCAGGCAGTGCCTTGATCTCACGGTACGTGAGGGTCCACACGCTTGATGTGTACACCGCTTGCCAGCTCCCCACCAGGACCCACGGCGAGAATGCCAGGGTGAAGAATAGAGGCGCCATGAAGAGTCCTGCTGCGATCCAGGGGAGTATTCCGCCCAGGAAGGTGGTGAAGAGACCTACGAACAGCAGGTAGGGAACTGCCACCACGAGTAACGCGATCACGGCGGTCACCACCACCAGCGGGATTGTGACAAGGAAGAGGATAACGGACGCGATCGCCCATACGATTCCCAGACCGATCATCACCAGCCACATCAAACCGACATTTTTCCAGTTCTCGAGCACGAAGGCAAAGCCGCGTTGCAGTGATTCGGTCACACTGGCATCCTCGAGCACGCAGATGCGCCAGAAGAAATTGCGCAACAGATGCAGCAAGACGGTCAGGATCACAACGACGAAGATGGTAATGAATCCGATCACGATCGCAGAAACAATACTGAAGGCGGCAAAGTCTACATTGCCGTTGGCGACCGAGACGAGAATGATCGCGCCCGCGACCAGCAAGAGAATCGACAGGGCAATTGCCGGGAGGTTGACAATCAGGTTGATCAGGAACAGCCGCCAGCTTGTCCTGGACCAGCCAGTCCGAAATCCCTGCCGGACCGACATCTTATTCCCGGTACCTTCATACTCGTCCACCATGCGGATGACAGCCGTTTCCGAAACATACCGGGCGATTGCCATCACGATTCCCACGATCACCATGACCAGCACAAATGCGCCGATGACCCACAGGAATGTAGTAAGTTCCTGCCCCGTGATATCGGCTTCGGGAATACCGCGCTGGAAGAGCTGACTCAACTCACGCTGGGCATCGCGAAGAGCTTCCTGTAGGCTTTGCGGGGTGGGTATGCTTTCTCCACTGCCCTGCTCATAACTTGTACCACTGTTGTTCGAACCCTGACTGCTGGAACCGCCAGCCGCGATCGCCAGGACCAGGCCAAATACCCAAAGAGCACGATAACTCCATAGGATGTACCATGCACGTTTCAAAATTTTGACGGGATCTATCATTCGTTTCTCCTTGTTGACAACTTTCTTTTCGTTCTTTCTACCGCTCGTCACACAAATAACTAAACTTTCTTCTGAGTTTGTGAGTTGAAATCTAAGCCCAAGTTAGTGACTATGCGGCACTATGTAAGCCGTGGACCGTCTCAGCCTTCGAGGAGTTGGCCAATCCCCTGACGCGTTCGGCGAGCCCACCAGATCGCGATCCAGCTCAGATAGAGCAGTGCGATCGAAACTTGCAAAATGATCTGCGGCACGGATATTCTTGTAATCGTCTCCAAACTTTCAGCCCAGTTCAAGCCATTGCCGCTCAAAAGCCCTGTCTGCCCGATTGTGGTAGACAGATACACAGTATTCTCCGGGCCAAACGCCAGCCACTCCGAGAGTCCGCTTAACAAGCCCAGGTTTCCTGCCACCGATAAAACATCGCTCAGGACAAATGCCGTGCTGACGAAGACCCAGGAGGCAAGCAATCCCACAGGGATCATCCACCAGCCAAATTCAGCGGCCTTCGCTCTGGAAAAGACCGTTTTCGAATGGGGCAGGCGCAGGTTGACCTGCGCCGCGAATCGCTCGGCAGAGACCAGCTCAGGTGCACGGACTTCCTGGAGCAGCTCAGACAGATCCACCAGCGATTCCAGTTCTGCCTGGCAAAGCTCACATTCTGCCAGATGTGCTTCTACAGAACGGAGCCGGTTGCCGCGCAGCTCACCATCGTGATAGGCGTTCAACCATTCGCTAACGTGATTGGACATATTCAGCCTCCATCTGCAACGACAACGTTGGTTTCAATGTGTCCTTCAATAATTTGCGGGCATAGTTCAATCGTGACATCACTGTTCCAAGGGGAATGTCGAGTGCATCTGCGATCTCGTGATAAGACATTCCTTCATATTCTCTCAGCACCAGCACCGCCCGGCTGGCATCGGGCAGAGACATGACCGCTTTTTGCACGATCGCTGTCCGTTCCTGTTGCGACGTCAGAGACTCGGGGCCGGGTCGTGCATCTGTCAGTTGCATTTCTTCGATATCGTTCGGCAGGATGCGCTTTTCCTTGCGGACCATATCCATCCCGGCGTTGAAGGCGATACGGTAGAGCCAGTTACGAAGCGACGTCTGCGGGCGGTAGGAGCGCAGGTTCTGCCAGGCACGGATGAAGGTCTCCTGAGCCGCGTCTTCTGCAACCAGCGCGTCGCCGCACATGTGATACACGACGTTGAACACGCCACGGGCATGGATGTGTACCAATTCATTGAATGCACTCCGGTCGCCGCCCTGGGCCTGCGAAACCAGTTCTGCCTCATTTGTTACGGTTACAGTCGAATAACTTCCCATTGATGTATCGCTTGCCTTTGTTACTCTGTTAACGTGGAGTCATCGATTTTTATTCGAAAGAATTGCTACATGTCGTTGCGAGGGCGATGATTGTCGCCCGAAGCAATCTCCCCTTGAACGGATGTGGCTTGTAGAGAAGAAGCAACCATTTAAGATGAGATTGTGTCGCCATGGCGCCATGCGACACTTCGTCGCCGCTTCGCGCTCCTCGCAATGACATCGGGAAACAGAAGGGCGACCTTTTGGGTCGCCCGTTTGATTGCTACTCCTTCTTATCTCCCTTTGGTGAGATGCTCTTGCGGATTTCAGATCGCAATTGCTCGATTTCATCCGAGCGTTTTTGGCCGTCGCCATTGTTTGCCAGTGCCGAGAACCGGTCGGAGAGCAGCATGGTGAGCAGGGCCTCCATGATGTTGCCGGAGCCGCTGTCCTTGGTCCCACCGACGACGACGCGCGGTACCACGTCCACCTTGGATTGTTGGACGGCTTCGGAGAAACGGTTAAGCACCTGCTGCGTGACCTGGAACTGCGGCCCACCGTAGGCGCGGACCTGCTCTTCGGTTGCCAGAGCCTGCGCGATACCAATGCGGGCGATCTTCTCGGCTTCTGCTTCTGCCAGCGCACGGATCTGTGCGGCCTGTTGAATCGAGCGTTGATAGTCAGCCTTACCCTGGTTTCCCTGGACGTTGATGCTTAACTCAGATTCTGTAATGCTGGTCTGCATCTGGGCGCGGGATTCGGCTTCGCGTAGTTCACGTTCCTTAACTGCGGCCTTCTCCTGGCGATCATAGGTTTCGATCTGCTCCGCGGCGATCTGGCGTGAACGTAGTTGCGTCAGGATGGTTTCGATCTGTGTATCGTTGGCGGGCGAGGAAGGTGTGCCGATCAAGACTTCCTCAAGTTCAAGATTGTAGTGCCTGAACTTTTCCTTCATCTCCTCGCTGGCGATCTTCTGGATATCACTGCGCTCCTGCAATAACTGGATCAGGGTGCGAGTCTGGCCGATGTTCTTGAAGTACGCTGCCACCATCGGGTCGAGTGTTTGTTCCACCAGGCGCTTGATATCACCGAAGCGTTGAATGACAAGTGGGGCTTTTTTGTAATCGATGTGAACCACCACAGAGAGAGGCAGGGAAGGTTCGAACGCATCCTTGGTAATGAGTGAGACTTCCGTCAGGTTTTCGTCGAACTTGTGCGAGCCCGTCTGGGTGCTGATCCATTTGAGAATGAAGTTCGTGGTCGGGACGGAAACAACTTTGCCTGCGTACGTATTGAACGCATACTTGCCGGGCAACAGCGCCTCTTCCCAAACGCCGCGTTTGCCGCGTAACACCAGCTCACCGTGTCGATATTCCTTGCCGGAAAGGTCTTCGCCGGTATCGCCTGTATACGAGACCACCACACCCACATTGCCCACTTCGATAATCGTCTTTTGGATCATTTCAACCGTGGCGAACAGCCGGTTGACATAGTACGTGCCTTCGACCAGAACCTGTAACTGGCGACCACGGAAGCCGCCTGCCTTCAGGAATTTATCAGGGTCCTGGAATTTGTTGTGATATGTTTCAGGATCTTTGGAGCTATCACCAACAACCGGGGCAATGATCTCACCCTGCGCCAGTGACGGTCCGTCGTGGACGGTGGCGATACCGATCTTGTCATCGGTATCTTTGATGATGACCGGGACAAAGCCATTTCGTTCAGCGATAACATTTGCCATCTTCTGGATAACGTCCATATCCTCGCGACTCAAAGGCAGCGAGTAGACGCGTCCATCGGTAATGACGATGAATTGCACGAGGTTGATGGCGTAGGTACCCTCACGGAGGACACGGCGCTGCGGTCCACGCTGACCGCCGTTCTTGAGAAAACCTTCCACATCCTGGAAGTCGCTCACGCTCTCATTCGAGGCGAGTGTTTGCGTGGGATCGAGCAGTCCACCGTCACGAGCGAAGATGTAGCCGATCTTTCCCTGGGGAATGGTCACCAGTGGCGCTGTATGGACAACATATTGGATCGGCATCAGGTAGTGAACACCACCACGCAAGACATTCGGCTGGAAACCAGCTTCACCGTGCAGAGCGATAAATCCGCTTTTCACCGAGCCTTTTCCACTGAAGCGTTTTTCCACGATACCAATACGGGTGTTGGGGATGACCCTGATCCCGGATAGCAGGACCAGAAGCAGGATTCCCGCCAGGATGATCCCGCCGATCACCAAAATACTAACAACGTTCATTTTTTCTCCTTTGCATGTTTCAATGCATACATGATTCTACGCAGATCGAGATTCCAGGGTTGCACCAACCCCCTCCGCCCCACGGGCACCCCGCCACATTCATTAGCTGAAGGCGGGGAGGGGGTGGTTAACTCTCTGCAATCACGATGATTTTGTCTTCCGCCGCAAAGGTAACTTGTGCAGACTTTTTCGGGTTGGTGTGCACGCCGTAGGCTTTGCTGGCATCGTTCGATTCAGATGTCTTGCGGTACCCGAGGGCGGTTTCGCCGCGCCGGCGGGCCGCTTCGACAACGGTGTAGAAATTGACCGGTTCGCCTATGGCGATATAGTCGCTGACAGGCTTTAGATAGATTTCGGCGCCCTCGGGGTCGAAGATATCGGTAAAGACGTCGAACAGTTCGGCGTTCTCGCTAAATTGTGACATCATCAGGCTGACGAGATGTTCGCTGACGATAAAGTCATCGACCTGGGTGGCTTCGGCCAGTTCGCGGTTGCGCAGGTCGAGCATTTCGCTGACGATGGAGAATGGCGTCTCGTCCTTTTCTGCCATATCGCGCAGATGCAGCAGAGTGACCAGCGTCTTCGCGTCGGCTTCCTGCGGCTCTACAGTGCTGTAGGCCAATACGATGACATGATCGTAGTCCTCTACCCCCAGGCTATTGAGCAGATCGCGGTCGGTGGTCTCGCCTTCCTGCACGACCAGTTTTTGATTCTTGAGTTTACCGCCTTGTGCGATGATCTGTTTTTCGATGTTGTAAATATCGGCAACCACGGTTACCTGTGAACCTTTGGCAACATAGTTGTCCAGTTCACGGACGATGGTCGTGCCGCTGCGATTCCACCCGAGGATGAGACATTTCTCGGGCGTGGGGTTTAACGGTGCGCTGCTTGAGCGTATGGCAGTTTCATTAACCGAAGCCCGGCCCTGGCTTGAGATGTGAATCGTATCGTCGTCCGCAGAAAGGGCAAAGATCTGGTCATTCGCCTCGATGACGGTGTCCATCGCGGGCCCGAGAAGAATCCTTCCATCGGCTTTGCGAATGCCTAGTAACGACGAGTCTTCATATTCCAGCAGCGATTCGCCAAATGTTTTTCCAGCCAGGGCCGGTTCGTGCTTGAAATAGATTTCGTCGCCGCCAAAGTCCATGAGTTCGGTATACACAACCGACAGCCCCGATTGACGCGATGTTTGCGCGACGATCCGGGCGATCAGATCGCCGGTGAGCACGGCTTGCACCTGGTCATTCGCGCCAACCATTTTCAGAACGTCCATGTTCTTTTGGTTGCGTATCTGTGTGACGATGTGATACGGTTCGGCATGACGGTTCGGATTATTGGTGATCGCCAATACTGTCTTGATCACGTCGGTATCGGGGTCATTGTTTTCAGGCGGCAGGACAATAATGGATTTGGCGTTATGTGGACTCGTGATCTCGATATCGGTGGGATCGATGGGGCTTCCGTTGCGGCAGATGATGCGCGTTTTCCCTTTGACCTCGACCCGTTCGCGGATCTCATCCTCCATCTCCACCTTGTCTTTATCTGCCAGGACCACGATACGGGCATTGCTCTGATTTTCATTGGCGCTCATGAGTTCATTGAGAATGGTAAAGACCTGCGGGGACCAGCCAAGGATCAGCGTGTGATTCGATTCAAGAACCTGAGACCGCCCCTTGCGCAGGCGGTCCATTTGCTCTTCGAGCCCGTTGTTCAATACACCGATCAGGGCGCTGACCACGAAGATGCCGCCGAGCGTAACGAACAACATCACGATGCGATAGCCAGTGCCTGTATCGCCGCCCATGGTTCCCGAATCGAGTGTGCGCATCAGGCTTTCCCACGCTGCTTCGCCAAAACTCAGCCGTCCACTTTCCCCTTCCTGTACAAAGCCGGTGATCGAGAGGATCGCTCCTGCAATAAATACGACAATTAATGAAAGCACAAATAACATCAAGATCAATGCGGGTGTGCCGCGCGACATCAGGTTGTCAAATTGATATCGAAGACGTTGGGAAAGTGTGGGCTTCATAGGGGCTCCGTCAAATGAATTTTGCTCATTATAGGCCGTTTTTTGTGAAAGTGGTTCTCACGAGAGGGACCAAGAAACTATTGCAGGACAATCTTTTTATCCGCCAATCTACGCTAATCCTCGCGAATTTTGAAAGGGAGTGTAGATTGGCGTAGATTAGCGGATTCTGTCGAGGGCTTTCCGAAAATCTGTTTACTGCGATTGATTTTTGACATCGTTTTGCCTATACTAAAACAAGACTTGCGAAGAGATCCTTTTCAAACGACCAAAATCAATAAGGAGCCTGGATATGACTACTTTCACATGGTACGGACATGCTACGCTCGGACTGGAAACAGGCGGCTATAAGATCGTTGTCGATCCCTTCTTCACTGGCAACCCGGCGGCGTCCACATCTGCCAATGCAGTGGAGGCGGACTTCATCCTCGTCAGTCACGGACACGGCGACCATGTAGGGGACAGCATCGACATCGCCAAACGCACCGGCGCCATGATCGTCAGCAATTTCGAGATCGCCGGCTGGTTCGATGGCAAAGGTGTGGCCAAAACGCACGGGCAGCAGCACGGCGGCGGATTCAAACATCCCTTTGGGTATCTCAAACTAACGCTGGCCTTCCACGGTTCCGCTTTGCCCGATGGCTTGAATGGCGGCAACCCGGCAGGCTTTTTGCTCACTACTAACGAAGGACAGAAAATCTATATGGCGCAGGATACCGGACTCTTTGGCGATATGAAGTTGATCGGCGAAGAAGGACTGGACCTGGCAGTGATCCCGATCGGCGATAATTTCACGATGGGCCCCGATGACGCTTTGCGCGCTGTCAAGATGCTCCAGCCGAAGGTGGTCGTTCCGATTCATTACAACACGTGGGAATTGATCGCCCAGGATGCCAATGCCTGGGCGCAACGCGTTGGAAAAGAGACTGGCACAAAGGCAGTTGTATTGAAGCCAGGTGAGAGCTATTCGCTCTAACCTACAGGCAGATAGGGTGCTGGGTAGCTTTCTCAGCACCCTACTTTTTTAAATCTCTTTAAAAAAAGGTTACAAAATTCCCTGAAAAAATTGACGGAAGGGACTCTTTATGCTAGGATAACGCAATCATCCGATATATTTACCCTTCCGGGAGCCTGCTAATGCCCGTCTTGAAGACCGTCCAAACGACCGATTAATTAGCTGATCTAAAAAACCATCGCATGGAGACGATGGTTTTTTTCGTTAAATTTTGTCAAATTTCATAAGAGGAGATGCACGATGAGGAAGAGAGAACTGCAAAGTCCGGTTTCGAACGTGGTCTTGATCCTGGCGATGCTTTTGAGTTCGTTCGCATCATTAAGACCCACCACAACCGCGAGGGCAGAGCACACGCCCTCGCCCAGTTCAGTCAATCTGGTAGGCAGCTTGCAAAGTGAAGCAACAGGGAACGCCTGCGGCGACTGGTCCCCTGATTGTGCTGCGGCCAATTTTGCGGATCAGGGGAATCATGTATATCTGTTCAATGCCGCAAGTATTCCGACCGGTAACTACGAATATAAAGTTACGATCAATGGCAGCTGGACGGAAAACTACGGGGGCAACTTCCAGCAGGATGGACCCAACATTCCACTCAATCTGACAGCCGACCGTTCTGTACGTTTCTATTACGACCACAAAACTCATTACATTGCCGATAATGTGAATAATACGATCTACACATTGCCAGGCAGTTTCAACGATGAGCTGGGTTGCTCAGGAGATTGGCAGCCGGAATGTCTGCGAACGCTGATGAGCGATGTGGATGGCGACGGTATCTTTACCTTCGTCACCAATGAGATCCCGGTGGGAAATTATGAGTTCAAAGTGGCAACCAACGAGAGCTGGAGCAACCCAAATTATGGTGCAGGCGGTGGACCGAACAACATTCCATTCAGTGTTGCCAGTGCCGGCTCTGTAGTTACCTTCAGTTTTAATACGAGCAACACTACTCCTTCCGTCAGTGTTGTGAGCAGCGAGCCCCAGCCCGATAACAATGTGGAATGGGATGGATTGCGCCACGACTCACGCGACAGCCTCTACCGGACCCCGGGAGGCGCAGTCCCGGCAGGCACTCCTGTCACGATCCGCTTCAGAACCTTCCATAACGACGTGACCGGTGTGACCCTGCGCGTCTTCAGCGTCGATGGCAGTGGACAGACCCTCATTCCCATGACGCTGGCGGCCACAGATGTGTCGTGTTATCAGGCGGGTCTTGAAGATTCCAGTTGTGATTATTGGTCAGCCACTTTGCCCAACGCTGAGACCGATAATCTCTGGTATCGCTTCTACGTCACCGATGGAACAGATACAGATTACTACGATGACAATACCGCCGCACTCGATGGCGGCCTTGGCGCCACCACCGAGGACCCGGAAGACCACAGCTTTGCGCTCATGGTCTATGAACCGGGGTTTGTATCTCCCTCCTGGGCGCCGGACGCGGTCATCTATCAGATCTTCCCAGACCGCTTCCGCGATGGACGAACGAGTAACAACCCTCAGACCGGCGATGTCCGCTACGACGACCCCGTGCTGAAACTGGCTTGGGGGGTCCTGCCCGAAGGCTACTGCCGCAACTACGCAGATGGCAACACCAATTGTCCGTGGCGATTTGACGATACGCCGCCCGCATCGAGTCTCACCAAGGAACAACCACGCGGACGCGATTACTATGGTGGTGACCTCAAGGGTGTCGAACAGAAACTGGCATACCTAAAGTCGCTCGGCATCAACACGATCTACTTCAACCCGATCTTCGATGCGGGCTCGAATCACTCTTACGATACGCAGGACTACTACAAGATCGATCCCTACTTCGGCACACAAGGGGATTGGAACAACCTGATCAAACAAGCCAATAAAATTGGTATTCGAATCGTGCTGGATGGCGTCTTCAATCACATGTCGTCCGACAGTCCATTCTTCGACCGCTACCATCACTACAAAACGGTGGGTGCATGTGAGTCGGCTTCCTCGCCATATCGTTCATGGTTCCATTTCCGCGCACCCCAGGGAAATGAACCTTCTGTCTGCGCGCCATCTACTCCGGGTGGAAACGACACTTATTACGATGGCTGGTTCGGCTTCGACAGCATCCCTGTGATCGATAAATCGAACCCGGCTGTGCAACAGTATTTCCTCACCAATCCAGACAGCGTCTCGAAGCACTGGCTCACGGCTGGTGCGGGTGGCTGGCGCATGGATGTCTCGGGCGACCCGAGCTTCCCGGCTGGCTATTGGGAGACATTCCGCAGTGTAACGAAGACCACCAAACCGGATGCGCTTCTGATCAGCGAGACCTGGCAAAAGGACAGCACACTCCTGCGCATGATTCGTGGCGACCGTCTCGACACAACGATGAACTATCGCCTGCGCGACGCGGTGATCGGGCTGCTGGCTCCCGGCAGCTTCGATTCGAAGGGCTTCCCCGACAGCGGGCGGATCATCGAGCCATCTGAATTTGCGGCTCGCATCGCCTCGATGCGCGAAGATTACCCCGATGCGGCCTACTACTCCTTGATGAATCTGCTCGACAGTCACGATACCGAACGCCTGCTTTGGACGCTGACGCCCGGCGCCGAAACGACTGCAGAAAAGGAATTGAATGCTGCCAATCTGGCCGCGGGCAAACAGAGCGTCAAACTTGCTTCGTTGATCCAGTACACTATGCCCGGCGCGCCGACCGTTTATTATGGCGACGAAGTTGGCATTACCGGAGACGATGACCCGGATGATCGCCGCACATACCCATGGACGGACCTGGGCGGTTCAACGGATAACGATCTCTTCGCTCACTACCAGGCGCTGGCTGCCCTGCGTGCCCAGAACGCTGCTCTTACCGATGGTGACATCCGCATGCTGCTGGCAGACGATGCGACCGATGTGGTCGCGTACGGACGCAAGACCAACGACCAGGCCGCAGTGATCGTGATCAATCGCAGCTCGCAAAGTCAATCGGTCGCGATTCCGGTTGCAGGGTATCTTCCCGATGACACCGTCCTCGAAAATGCCTATGCTATCGGCGCTGGCGGACCCTCGTCCGTTACGGTGACGAATGGCGTGATCGAAGGAACGATCGAAGCTAAGAGCGCCTGGATACTCATCACTGACGGCGCTGACCTGACGCCGACCGCTGCGCCTTCCAACCTGCACGTTACAGAAGAAGGCAATGCACAAGTGGCGCTCGCATGGGACGCAGTTGCAGGCGCTGAAGGGTATAACCTGTATCGCAGTCCCGTCACAGGCGGTGGTTTTGTAAGAGTCAACGACAACCCGCTCACAGGAACAAGCTACACCGATACCGGACTGCGCAATGCCCAAACGTATTTCTATGTTGTGACTGCACTCGACGATGCTGGAAATGAAAGCGCTTATTCGAATGAGGTGAGCGCCATTCCGCACCTGACGATCGGTTGGGCGAATCTACAATGGCCCCCGACCATGACCCATACCATCAGTGCAGTGGATCGCACGGATGATGCCTACGGTCAGGTTTGGATCGACGGTGTCACCAGCCAGCCAGGCGCGACCCCCAGCCTGCGCGCCCAACTCGGCTTCGGTCCGGATGGGTCGAATCCTGCTACAAGTTCAGACTGGACCTGGGTGGATGCGAGCTTCAACGTCGACGCCGGTAATAACGATGAGTTCAGGGCCAGCCTGCTGCCCGAGACCACCGGCACGTTCGATTATGTCTATCGCTACACAACCGACAACGGCAATAGCTGGTTGTATGCCGATCTCAATGGACCGATTCCGGCGGGCAATCTTCCACCGAACCCCGGCAAGTTGACCGTCAATGCCTCTGGCGATACTACACCTCCCGCAACACCCACCGGTCTGGCTGTCCTCTCTGCTTCGCCTGCCGGCATCGAACTGGCATGGGACGCTGTAGTAGGCGATCCATCCCTGTACGGCTACGACGTGCTGCGCAGTGATACCGATGGCGGACCATACACAACGATTGCCACAGTAACTGGCACGAACTATACAGATATGGATGTCGTTGAAAACGGCGAATATTTCTATGTGGTGCGCGCCGTGGATCTTAGCTTCAATCGCTCCGGCAATTCGAACCAGGTCAATGCGGTTGCTGAAGTGCGAACCGTGACGCTTGTCTTCAATGTCACCGTCCCCGCCACAACCGATGCCACCGGACGCTCGGTTTACATCGCTGGCTTCCTCGACCGCCTCGACGGCGGCCTGCCGCAATGGGATCCGGGCGGCGTGGTGCTCACCCGCGTCGATGCAACTCACTGGACGATCACCTTCACCGGCAAGGAGGGAGTCCAGATCGAGTATAAATATGCGCTTGGCAGCTGGGACTTTGTGGAGAAGGATGGCGCGTGTGGTGAGATCGCCAACCGCCAGTTAACTCTCAGCTATGGCGCTACGGGTACACAAACAGTCAATGACACTGTGCCCAACTGGCGCAATGTTGCACCGTGCGGTAATTAGCAAGTATCCGTCATTGCGAGCAGAGCGAAGCAATCTTATACTAATCTTGAATGAACTTGTACATTTGTAGATGAGATTGCTTCGTCGCAGCTTGCGCTCCTCGCAATGACGGGATGATAATGATGAATCAAAATAGCGACTCAACCGAGTCGCTATTTTGATTCCTTTAAGCCGAGCAATCCCACTTTTCGATCTTGAACCACGGAGACACTCCCGAAAGAGCACCGGGACGATGTGAGTCACGGAGTTTTTGATTAGTTTTGGCTCAGTGTCTCTCCCTGACACCTTCCCGTCAGGGACAGGTGCGTGTCTCAGTGGTTAAATTGTGGTCTTTCCCCAATTACGGTTGTGCTCGATTCATTTAGCAAAATACAGAATGTCACATTACGAAGTCGCTTGTATCTTCTTATCACGGCAGCGTCGTCATCAGGAAATCGTCAAAGCTGACATCTGCAGCGCTGACTGAATCTCCACTCAAGACGACTACCCCGGGTGTACCACTGTCATATGTGTCATCGTCTACTGAGTCGATCAGTTGCCCATCGACATACAATGATAATGTTCCATTGCCGCAATCCATGCCGAGGCGGTAGGAGTCCTTATTTTCGATCAGGTCAGATGTGCCCCACTGATCGTCATTGGTGAGGAAAAGGTCATCTTCTCCATCAGCAGCCAGAACAATTGCGTAGTCACCGTTTGCCTTTATTACAGCATAGTAAAAGGATGTTCCATCTTCCTGTTGATAACAGACGATGCCAAATTCGGTTGTCGATTCACCATCATTGTTGTAAGCGGTGACTTCTATATGGACATCCTCGTAGACCTCATCATCCGGAGTCGTCCATGCCATCCAACTCTCTGTGAACAGCTCTATGTGCAGAGCTTCATCTGCGTATTCTATGCGGGCGTTCTCTGCATCCAGCAGCCCCCAGATGCTGTCGTCGGAAAAGTCATCTTCCAGGAGGGTCTCGCTGGTGCTGGGTACAGCCGTTGCAGTTGGTCGAGGCGTCGATGTGGCAGGCGGGACCGCCGTCTGGGTGGGGCGCGGAGTTTCTGTGGGAGGTTGATTGGCGGCGTTAAAGAGAAAGAAAGCGCCTCCACCCAGCACCGACAAACCACATAGCGCAACCAGACATCCCACCACCCAGGTGGCCCAGCCTGCGGAGCCGGTAGCTGCCTTTGGTGCAGATGACGCTTTCGGAGCAGGAGCAGGTGTTCGGTAGGCAGGAGCGGGCGTCTCGATTGGTGGCTGCGGTGGCGCGCTGACGGCCGCGGTCGTGCGCGGCGCGGACCGGGATTCTTCGACTGCATCTTTCCATGCAGCCAGAAATTCAGCGACGGTAGCAAAACGGTCGCCGGGATGTTTGGCAAGTGCTTTGAGGACGACCTTCTCGATCGCTTCCGGGACGTCCGACTTGATGCTCGACGGGGGCGGCAGCGAATCGCTGACGTGTTTGAGAATGACGGCCAAAGGCGTTTCGGCTACAAAGGGAACGCGTCCCGTCACCATTTCATACAGGATGATTCCAAGCGAGTAGATATCGGAGCGCTGATCGACCTTGTCAGCCCGGGCCTGTTCGGGACTGATATACGCGGGCGTGCCCATAATCGCGTCAGTTTGTGTGAGTCGGGGAGAGGCGCTTTCGAGCAGTTTGGCAATGCCGAAATCGGTCAGGAATACATTGCCATGTGAATCAATGAGAGCATTCGACGGCTTGAGGTCGCGATGGATGATGCCGAAGCCATGAGCATAACTCAACGCTTCCGCCAGCTGTGTGAAGAGATGGTCGATCTCCCCCAGAGGCAGCGGACGACCCTTCACCATCTTTTCGCTCAACGTGCCCGCGTCGAGGTAGCGCATGACGAAGTAGGTAACACCCTCACTCTCGCCGTAATCGAAGACCGGCAGGATGTGCGGGTGTTCCAGTTTGGCGATGATACGCGCCTCCTGCTGGAAGCGCTGCCGAAATTCCGTGCTGCCTGCCAACTGACCAGGCAAAACTTTGATCGCGACATTCCTGTCCATGGACGGCTGGTACGCCTTATAGACAGTTGCCATGCCCCCCTGCCCGATCTGATTGATAATGCGGTATGGTCCGAGCATTTGCCCGGGCTGAAGCTGGTCCATGTCTCTCTCTCCTCTAAGTTCGACTGGGCGACGCTGTTGGTCTTATTTTACCTCGCTCTGTTCGGGGCTCAGCCCCGAACAGAGCGCAGAGAAAGTTACACTAACAACTCTCTAACTTCGTCCACAGGAATCACACAGGGTTTGTCTGCAATATAAAACCCTGCACTGGACCACGGATATTCTTCTGGAGCTGTCGCCAGATTCCAATGAGACCGACATGGATTGTAATGAACATAATTCATTTTCTGTTCAAGAAATTTCAGTGAAAAAACGTTCCGCCCGTCATAACTGTCTTCCCACACTTTCAAGTCCTGACGCAAGTCTTTGTTGAAACTCTGCAATAGAGCTAGCGTTTGTGTTTGATCTTCTGCCCGCAATTGACGAATCATCTGCCGCGCTGTATGTCGTTTGAAATCTCGCATCATGTCTGCGAGTGTGTACTCTTTGCTGAACTTCGCAATAAAATGAATATGGTTGGGCATGATCACGAACACAAATAACAACATGCGTGCGTCAGTCCGCAGGAAATGCAGGCTATCCAGTAATATTCGGATGATCGATTTATGTCTGAAAAGGTGTGCATGCCTTTCCGCATTGGTGGTGACAAAGTACAAATGGTCTGGATCGAAGTAAGGATGAACTGGCATAGTAGCTCTCATTGCTCCGGCAGGGGCTTAGCCCCTGCCGTGAGCGTTAGGAGACGTTCTTCAACACCTTCAACGCGCGCAGTGTGACCCATTCATTTGGCTGCTTCATCTTCCCACAGCGCATCCAGGTCTTGCCATCGTAATTGTATTCGAGCGGCCAACGTCCCTGCTCATCCTGCTTCGAGCGGATAAATTCAAGTGTGTTGGCGAGTCGCGGGTCGGCGCCGAATCCCAATGCAACCAGCGCCTCTGCGATCTGCAGAATATCGGCGACGTAAAATACAGGGAAGCCGAATTTCCACCAGTTGCCGCTTGGTTTCTCTCCCCAGCCGTTGGGATACTCGGCCGTGGATGGATCCACACTGAAGAAAAAGTCCGCCCCATGCCGGATCGCCCGTTCGATCAATTCGCTTCGCTTCTCAGCCGGAACCTGACTCAGCGCCAACAGAACTTTGACTCCGCCCCAGGCACACGGCAGTTTATTGTTCGACCCGCAGGCGAAGGTCGGTCCACATTTTCCCTCAAAATACCGGACCTCCGCCTGCTTATCCTTCACTGATGCTATGCCATCACCTGTGACCGTGCGCGCCATCCACTCGTAGGCCACGTCCATACGCGAGTCGTAATAGCCCAATTCTGTCAATGACCAAAGCATATTTCCTTGCAGGCAATCGGCTGTCCCGGAGGGGGAGTTGCTCGTCATCGCTGAAATCTGTCCGCCGGGGCTAAAGGCGTGGTCCAGATAATACTTGCACGCCAGATGGATGCGCTTGTCCTCCTTCACCGATGCGCCTAACTGTGCCAGCAGGATCAACGCCCACACCGTAGACTTATATTTCGGGCCGTACCCTGTGCCTGGTTTTTGCCAGTATCCTTCCTCGTCCATTTTTGACAGGACGTGCGCGATCGGTCCATCTCTGTGCGCCAATTTGCGGGCCGATTTAAGTTTTTTGTCGTTGGGGGAGAGATCGGATAGATCTCGTAAAGCAAGATATCGGACGCCGGAATCCTCAGACTTTAGCAGCCAGGGCAGCGAGTCACTTCGTAACTGTTCTTTCCAGGTCATGTTAGCCTCCTTATGAAACCAAATACTCCCCCATATAGAATTCAGTACGTCACGAATTTAATGTCGTTGCGAGGCGATGCACTTCCGCCGAAGCAATCTCCCGGCTGCTTCGCCTCTTCCCGAAGAGAAAGCGACATGATGAATCCTGTGATTTACTGAATTAGTATAGCACTTTCAGAATGTACTTGTTAAGAGCTTTTCCGTTCATCATGGCTTGTGCAAAGTCGTTGTTTAGCGGCGCTTCAAGAAATCCAGCGCCGAGGACGGCGCTGGGAGCACTATTGAAATGATTGCTTGACATTCAACAAGCCATGTTCCGTTCGCAAAGCATCGGTGTCCTGAAAAGCCTGCAAGAAACAGAACTCTAATCCTCCTGGCGTTTGTGCTTCTCTGAAATGATCTCCTTCTTCAGGATGCGTACTTCCTTGACCATCAGCAGTCGCATATCGCGGATAATGTAGTCGGCCAGTTCTTTATCTGAAATATCATCCCCTTCAATATCCAAACGGAACCCCTGTCCCTGCAGTCCACCGCCGTTGGAAAAGTCAATTTCGAAGTCGAATTTCACACGTCTATCCATTGGATCTCCGATAGGAATCCGAGGCACGTTTACAACCATACCTGTACAAACAATAGGCCATGAACAATTGTCCATGGTCCAGCGCCAACGTCATACCTGAAGGTTCTCCCATTCGTTCAACTTCTCATCCATCTCGCGCTGCACGCGTTCATATTCTGTGCCGATCTTGCGCACTTCGTCTGGCTTCACGAACGGACTCTCCAACTGCGTGGAAAGATTTGCCAGTGTTGACTCGAGTTCGGCGATCCTGTTCTCAAGTTCCTGCAACTGCGCAACCTTTTTTCTCTCCTCTTTTGTTTCTTTATTCCTGGCGTTTTTTACAGAGCGAGAAGCAGAGACCTGCGACTGGGTGGCTACAGCTTGTTCCATCGATACACGCGCCGCATCTTTCTCGCGTTGTTCTTTCATCTGCGAGTATGTTCCGTTGAACGCCGTCATTTGTGATTCATCCGGGTTGATCTCCCAGATCTGTGTTGCGAGCGCATCCACAAGATAGCGGTCATGCGAGACCAGCAGAATCGTCCCCTGATAGGAATCCAGCACCGCCTGCAAGACTTCCTGCGAGGTAATATCGAGATGATTGGTTGGTTCATCGAGCAATAATAAATTCGTGTCCTGCAAGCCAAGCTTTGCCAGCGCCAGACGTCCGCGTTCACCGCCGGAAAGCATGGCGACCAGCTTGAACACGTCATCGCCGGAGAACAGGTATTTGCCAAGATATTCACGTCCCTGATACGGCAACATGCCGGGTGACGCGGCCAGGATTTCGTCCAACGCTGTTTTGTCGGGATCAAGCCCCTCGTGCGCCTGCGCGAAGTATCCGATTTGCAGACTCGCGCCGAGGCTCACTTCTCCGGCGAGCGGTTCGAGTTGTCCGAGGATCGTCTTCAGAAATGTAGATTTGCCCGCGCCGTTCGGCCCGATCAATGCCGCGCAATCCAGACGTCGTAATTCGATATTGGGTGTGCGGAACAAAAACTTTTCAGGCAGATTTTCCTCGGCGCGGTATCCCACTTTCAAATTCTTCGTGCGGATCACCAGATCGCCTGAACGATTCGACGAGCGCAGATGCAGGTGCAGGTCCGGCGCCACTCGCTGAGGAGGTCGCAGCCCGCGCACGCGTCGTTCGGCTTCCTCCACGCTGAAGGGGCTGGTCGTGGTCTCCACATCCAGTTGCGACCAATTTGAATTGACCGCCGCGTCCATCCCGACCTGTTCGATGGCCTGCACGACGCGCGTCAACCGTTTCAATTTGCCTTTTGCCTGAAGCGTGTTCTGCCCCGAAATATTTTTCTTGATGTACTCCACGTCCTTGAGAAGTTTTTCCTTTTCACCCTGGAAAATTTCAAAGCGATGATTCCAGCGGATCTCCCGTTCCTGCAGATAGGTGCTGTAATTGCCGCGATAGTATTCTGCACCGCTGATGGCCATCTCCAGCAATGCATTGCAGGCGTGATCGAGAAAATAACGATCGTGCGAAACAATGACCGCCGCGCCCTCCCATTGGGTCAGATACCCTTCGAGCCACTCGACCGCTTTGATGTCGAGATGATTGGTTGGCTCGTCGAGCAGCAATAGATCGGGGTTCGAGAGCAGCAGACGCGCCAGATGTGCGCGCGTGCGCTGCCCGCCGGAGAGATGATCGAGCGACATGTGGAAGTCAGCAGGATCGAATCCCAGACCGGTGAGAACCTGTTTGATGCGGACCTGGTATACATAACCGCCGCGCCGCTCGAACTCCTGCTGCACGCCTCCATACCGGACCAGAGCCGAATCCCGTTTAAGCGGGTCGGACATTTCGCTTTCGAGTCGTTCCACTTCCGCTTGCAAGCGGAGCAAGTCAGCGAATGGTTCCAGGCAGACATCCCACAATACGCCTTGCAGTTCGAAGTCTGCTTCCTGTGACAGATACCCGATGCGCAGATTTTTGGCGCGTGTGATCGTCCCGCCGGAGGGTTCTTCCTGTCCAATGATGATGCGCAGAAGAGTGGTCTTGCCAATTCCGTTGGGGCCCACGAGCGCCAACCGCGCACCTTTCGCCACAGAGAATGTGACGTGGGAGAACAGGTCTTCCGCGCCGAACGATTTGGAGAGGGCATTTACAGTGATGAGGGACATGATTCAGTAATCAGTGTTCAGTAGTCAGTGTTCAGTTACAAATGCCCCCGAATTATAAAACGGAATGGAAAATTGCCTGTTGTTTTTGGTTTTCGGCTGTGCAACTATGGTTCCGGGAGGTAAGGATGAACATCGAATCGCAGCGCAGGATAGAACGATCGGCAAACATCAGCCGAATCCTGGGAATCACGGCTTTTTTGTTGATCCTATTTTCAGCCTATTGGGAAAGATCGGCTTTGCTGGGATCGGTGCATTGCATAACCCAAACCTGCCGCCTGGCACCGCCGCGCCGCGGTACTTCGGCAACTCGTTCAGGCATCCAGCGACGACAAATACCTGTGATATGCCTCACCTAGATTCCTCTCGATATCAGCATGGAGCGGTGTCTGTTTGTATGGATTTTTCTGCGCCTCCTTGAAAATGTAATTGGCACAAACTTCGCACAGAAAATATCCGATCAACACACCACGCGGACGATACATGAACGCGTTGATGGATAATGCATCTTTGCCTTTGAACTTCATCTTGTCGACAGGGCGCGCCAGGCATCCGGGGCATACATCGTCATCGTAAAACCAGAATGACTTGAACGCAGCGCCGAACTGTGCCTTTCCCTGTGCAATCATCATTTCGCGGATCTTCCCCGCATCCCAATTGGAATCGTTCGACTGTTTACCATATTTGTTTGGCTTTGATGGCATTGAGTAGCATCCTCTGAACTGCGATCAGGAAAGGGTCATTTCTCTTCTTCATCTGCCTCATGCAAGTGGCCTGGTTTCTCCTTGCCTAATTCCAAGGAGCGTTGGTAGGCCGCCCAGATGGCACGCGAGATGGCGGTGCGGAAACCGGCCTTCTCGAGGTAATACAGCGCCTCTGCAGAGGTCCCGCCGGGTGATGTGACTTGATTGCGCAATGTCGCCGGGTGACGTTCTGCCTGCTCATAGAAGGATGCAGAACCTTTGATCGTCTGCAGGACCAATTGCTCGGCGATGCGACGCGGGAATCCCATATGCACGCCCGCGTCGATCAACGCTTCAGTAAATAAAAAGACATATGCGGGGCCGGAGCCTGATAAAGCGGTTGCCATATCAAGATAACTTTCATCTTCCACGAAAACTTCATCACCCAGCGCGCCGAGCATGGCCCGCGCCACCTCCTGCTGCTCTGCCGTCACTTCCTTTGATGCGGTCCAAACGGTGATACCTTCCCCAATCTGACCGGGCGTATTCGGCATCGAGCGCACCACCGATTTGTGCCTGACGCCGGTGCTGATCTTCTTGATGGATGCGCCCGCCACGATGGATAAGACCAGCGCACTCGAACGGATTCCTTTTAACCCCTTCATCACTTCGCTAAGACGCTGCGGCTTGACCGAAAGTACCACCACATCTGCCTGCGCGACCGCCTCAGCGTTATCTTCGGTGGATTTGATGCCATATTTTTTGTGTAGTTCTGTGCCGCGTTCCCCGCGTGGACCCGCCGCCACAATATTTTCTGCCTTTGACAGTTTCTTGTTCAGCAATCCTGCGATCATGGCTTCTGCCATCACGCCAGGACCAATAAAAGCGATCTTCTTCTTGAGCATTCTCTCCTCCGTTGTTTTGTCGTGACGTTCTCATCACGGTCATTATACTTGCCCGTATAAATAAATGAGCGGACGATGATACCGTCCGCTCATTGAATGCTGGCTACTGAATACTGGATATCTATGTGTATGCCATCTGCTCGACGCGCTGCTTCTTGACCTGGCGCTTGGGTGTGCGTGCGGCCAGCAAATTCATTTGTCGCTTCTGGGCAGAGCGGATGATCAGCTTGAGGAATTTATGATGGTTCCAAACGGGATCGTTGATCAACGAGAAATCGGCAGAACCGGGTTCCTCGGGAGAATAGAAGATGCCGCAGTTCGGGTTGATCTCGAGCATATGGATCGTGCCATCGGCTGCCATGCGATAGTCACAGCGCGCGTAGCCATTCCCATTCATGGCTTTGAACAGACGTGAGGTCTGGTCACGCAATGTCTTTTCGATCTTCGCATCGCTCACCGGCGCAACCGACATCTTTTCGTATTCAACCCATTTCATGTTGTAGTGCTTGAACGATTCACCTTTGGGGAAGATGAATTCCACCGGCTTGAATGTGATCGGTTTATTCTCATCCTCGGGATTCTCGGCAATGAGACAGGTGAACTCACGTCCCTCGATAAACTCTTCGAGCAGGGCGCGTCCGAATTCCTCGATCCCTTTTGCAGCCTGGATCTTGAGTTGTTCCACAGTCTCACAACGTGAGTCGCGTGTGATGCCAACACTTGCATATCCATGAGGCGGCTTAACGAGCACAGGGAAACGCAGTCGCTTTGCAACCCGTTCCACATCTTCGACGCGGTCCACCATTACCCAGTTCGGTGCAGGCACATTGGATTTCTTTGCATACGATTTCATTTCCTGGCGTGAAGGATCGAAGAAACTTGAATCAGCGCCGGTAAATGCGAGACCGAGTTTTTCCATGGACTGCACGAGTCCGATTCCGGAAAGCGCATCATCGGGTGTGCCATCACATAGATTGAAGAATACATCGACCCCTTCATTGGTAAGTTCACGTAATTGCTTTTCAACGTTCTTGGGTTGTACCAGATGTTGTTTCCATTTGAACCCATTCATATGCGGTGCGGGATCATAGGGAACGTCGTTGGGATCTGGAACACTTGTCAATACACAGAGATACATGTCGAGTCCTTTTCTTTCAATGGATGCGATCAAGTCTTATGTTGATGTCCTTGCACTTGATCGAGTTGCATGTTTCATGTTGAATCACGTTATCAATTTTTCCTGTTGACATTTGATTCACGAATCATTTTTTTTGAATCAAATATTTTTTGTATGCAACTATATAGATTGTATCTATTTATGAATTTATGTAAAGGTTTTTTGATGAACAATAAGTTTAAAATTTTGTTAGTGACTCATATGATGAATCAAAAAATATTTATCATCAACATCATCGATGTGTGATTGTTGACGATACATCAATTATGTTGTTATATAAACATCAACGATGATTCGTGTTGCAAAGAAAAAAGTGTGATGAATGAATCTGCCAGCATGGCCCCATGTTGTTGTATATCTTATAATTGTTTGGAATCGAATTACAATTAAAGTAGAGGACAACATGACACTACATTCCGAGATCTTCGAACAGCCGCAAAGGCTTGCATCCCTTCTCGACCGGCAACAACAAATAGTTCGTGATATCGCCCAGGCGATCCAATTTCGCAACGTGCAGTATGTTTTTTTAGCAGCACGCGGTACATCAGATAATGCAGGGCGATATGCAAATTATTTGTGGGGCGCACACAATGGACTCCCACTGGCATTGGCAACGCCATCTCTGTTCACGTACTATCAAAGCCCGCCCAAATTAAACAACGCGCTTGTAGTTGGCATATCACAGTCTGGTAAGTCGCCCGATATCGTCAGCGTGCTGGAAGAGGGACGCAAACAAAATTGTTTAACGCTTGCGATCACGAATGAACCGGCTTCTGCTCTGGCCAATGCGGCCGATTTTGTTCTGGATATTCAAGCCGGTGAAGAGAAGGCTGTTGCGGCAACCAAGACATATACTACAGAACTGATGGCGATCGCGATGATCTCTGCCGCCTTGAGCGACTCTGACGAGCGCTGGAGGGAACTTGCTGCGGTTTCAACGTGGGCAGAGCAGGCCCTCGCGCTGGACAGAACCATTGCTCAAATGACACAACGCTATCGCTATATGGGTCAGTGTGTCGTGCTTGGTCGTGGTTTCAATTATGCAACCGCGTTCGAGTGGGCCTTGAAATTAAAGGAGCTCACCTACCTGATCGCTGAGCCATATTCATCGGCAGATTTTCAACATGGGCCCCTGGCAATGGTGGAAAGCGGATTCCCCGTCCTTGCTATCGCGCCACATGGCAAGGTCCATGATTCGATGGTGGATATGTTGACTCGCCTGCGCAAACAAAGGGATGCGGAACTGGTCCTGATCTCAGATGACGCCGATGCGCTGGCTCTGGCTCAATCGCCGATCCATCTCCCGCCTCAGATCCCCGAATGGCTGACTCCTTTAGTGGGCATTATCCCTGCTCAATTGTTCGCCTGTCACCTGACCCAGGTCAAGGGCTATGATACCGAGGCGCCGCGTAACATTCAGAAGGTGACCGAGACGCATTAAACCAATCGCTCTATTGCTCCTTCGGGGCTTCTCTTCCAGAGTGCTACGCAAAGCCCCGAAGCGAGCCATTGGAGCGTACGCTTTTCGACATCAAAATATCGGGCTTGCCGACTCCATTGGCATCGATCACGACACCCGTGATAACGTATCCCAGCTTTTGATAGAACTCGAAGGGATGGTTCTTCAGATTACGAATGTCGCGGACTTTTTCCCAGAGATTCTCATACAAATCTACATTCGATAATGAGGTCATGCCGTCTTCATCGTCGCTCCCCAATGTAATGGTCAGCGCTCCCGTAGCACGGACCTGCTCCTCAAAATCCTGCACCAGGGCGCGGCCGATGCCTTGCCTCTGAATGGTGGGTTGCACGGCAAGGGGGTGCAATTCCCAGACAAACCCGTCGTAACTGGGGATTCCGCCGATGATTCCGAGCAAATTCCCCTGCGAATCCAGCGCAACGCGGCAAATTCGGTTACTTTCGAGCATTTCATGGATTTCTTTTAGTCCCTCTTCTAATGTAGGCCAAGCATCCGCCCAGTGCTCGCGGAAGGCGTCCACAAGCAGCTGGGCGGCTTGTTGGATGAGGTTTTTGTTGTCAGGGGAAAGGGTAACGATTTTCATTTTTGCTTCACCAAATAGCAGTCACCGTGCAATGAAAAAATGTAAGGTGACATTTATGTCGCCTGCAGCGGTAATGCAACATAAATCCCAAAGGGACGATGTGTCGCTCTACATCTATTTCCAGAATTGAGGGAGATATTCCTTATAGCTCCTCAGATAATCGTCAAGGATTTTTCTCGCTGCTTCAATATCCGTGATCACCGGATCGAGCAGGAGACATTGCAGCGCTTTTTCGCGCGAACCTTCCACCGCCGCATCCACACACAATTGAGCGACCACCGTTTCTCTTCTTAGGAGTTCCGCAATAGGCTCAGGCAATGCGCCCACCTGGACAGGATGAATACCTGCACCATCCACGATCACGGGCGTTTCGACAGTCGCGCCGAAGGGCAGATTGGCAATCTGCCCTACATTGTGCAGATTCGCGGCCAGATGATAATGCGTCGTCGCCGCAACCTGGTTCTCGATCATTTCGAGCGCGCCCTCCGAATCGGTATCCAGCAAATGTTCGATGGTCTGCTCACCGTTTGCCATCTTATTCAAGCGATCATGCTCAAATTCACGGACGGCGGCCATGAGATTCCAATCATAAAGGCGGATGTTGTATTTATCCCAGGGTTTGGTTTGCGCGTCGCTCAGCCATGGAAGATATTCACACAGATGCGTATCGCCAGGAACAGGGAATAGGTCGAAGGCTGAGAACACGTCTCTCGTAAGCGGTTCGAAGTTCGGTTCCAGTTCGAAGAAGCGTTTTCGAAATAACGGATACAGATCCTCGCCTGTGCGCCGGTCATGGATGGAGAGGATCCACGTGAAGTGATTCAACCCGGCGGCGCGAATATCCACGAGTGGGACGACCTGTTCGCGCACACGATGCTGCAGCGGATGCTGATCCACCGCGGCATGCAGACCGGTGAGCCCTTCGGGCACTTCGATACCGAGGTCGTTTGCAAGCGCAACACCGACCATGGTGTAGCCCGCGTAGATTTGATGACATAGGCCGACAGCTTTGATCTTGCTGTGACGATTGACCGCATCGCAAATGCGGATCATTGGATTCGTGAAGTTGATGAACCATGCATCCGGGCAGGCCGCCTCCATATCGCGCGCGATCTGCATGATCGGACCGATGTTGCGCGCCGCATGTGCAAAACCGCCGGGTCCGCCATTCTCTGCATACGGCTGACGTACACCGTACTTAAGTGGAATCTCGTAATCCATTTGCCAAAGGTTTTCACGTGCACCCACTTCGATGGCATTGACGACGAAGCTGCTGCCTGCCAGTGCATCATGATGATTCGTGTGAGATGTGATCGTGAACTGTGCATCCCATTCGCGATTGAATCTCTCTGCCAGACGCGTGACGATACTAAGCGTCTCGGGGTTTCGGTCCACAAGTGCGAGCGTGGAACCGCGTACTGTCTTCGAGCGCATGATCGCGGAGAGTGTATTCTCACCAAACGATGCAGAGCCTGCGCCGATCACTGTGATTTTTGTTGGACGTGCCATGTATGCTCCAATTAAGGTGTCAGGTGTCAAGTACCAGGTATCAGGTTTACCGATTTGATTTAACCATAGAAAGCAGATAACAAAAAGACACAGCAACATCTTATGTACTGTGTCTTTCATTTACTTGTTTGTGTTCGCTTAAGATCCCATCGTTACTTCTGCGGTCATACCCCATAATAGGCCCGAAGGCTGTTCCTCGAACGCAACCGTTACTTTGAAAATCACATCGCCGCCGATCGTGTCGGCGATGGGTGAGATGTTCACTACGGTCCCTTTGAACGTGTTGTTTAACGCTTCAATGGAAATATCCACCGGTGCGCCGATCTTTACCTTTGCAATATCGCGTTCGCTCAGATCGATTGTTTCCAGCTGCAGATTGTTCAAGCTTGCAACTGTAATCAATGCTTTGTCGGCTTCCGCAAATTCACCGGGCATGATCTCGATGGATGCCACCGTCGCATCGAAAGGTGACTTAAGTGTGGCTTCGGCATAATTGATCTGTGCCAACTCCAGTGCTGCTTGTGCCTGTAAAACACGCGCATCGGCGCGCTGTCTGTATACTTCTGGAACGGTGTCATAAAATATTTTGCCGTTCCTTTGATCTTTCACCTTTTGATATTTCTGCAGCTCAGCATACGACTGCACAGAGTGGAGAGCAGCTTCCGCTTCCACGACGGCATAGTGCAAGTCAGGAGTATCGAGGAGTATCAGAGTCTGCCCTGCGATGACAGCATCTCCTTCTCGTACCGGAATTTCCTTGACAAGTCCCGAGATCATGAATCCCAGTTCTGATACCTGTGCAGGGACGATCACGGCAGAAGCGATTACACTGCCATCTGCAGCAACCACCGCGGAAACCGGATGGACCGATGCCATCGCAAGAAAGATCAAACCAAGGAGTCGCATGCACGGGAGCCGGTGCTTTCTTGTTAGCATAGAATCACTCCGCGCCCTCGATCTCAACTTCTGCGGTCATCCCCCAACGTAAACCCTGCGGTTGTTCATCAAAAGTGATCGTCGCTTTGAATACTACATCGCCGCCGACCGTACTGGCAATCGGTGAAATGTTGAGCACCGTTCCTGTGAATGATTGATTCAACGATTCAATGGAAATGCTCACAGGCGCGCCGATCTTTACCTTCGCAACATCTCGTTCGCTCAGGTCAGTAGTTTCGAGCTGTAAATCGTTTAATGTGGCAACAGTAACCACCGCTGTACCCGATTGAACAAATTCACCAGGAATGACGTCAATGGATGCTACTACTCCATCATACGGTGCAATCAGTGTTCCCTGCGCCAGATTGGATTGTGCAATCTCGACCAGGGCTTGCGCACGCTGCACCTTTGCTTCCTCGATATCGATCACTTCGTGTGGAACGTTGAGCTTGAGTTTATTGATCGTAAAGTTTCTGTAATTGATTTCGATTTTTTTTATAATCTCTCTTCTGCGCAATTCCAGTTGTGCCTGAGCGCCGCGTACTCTGGCTTCAGCTTCCGTGACCGCGAATTGCAGGTTGGTGGTATCCAGCATCATTAATGTTTGCCCTGCTTTTACAGAGTCGTCTTCCTTCACAGGAATTTTCGTGGCAATGCCTGAGATCATGAATCCCAATTCTGAGACCTGCGCGGGAACAATGACCGCTGATGCTGTTACCGTTGCTTGCGCCAAACCGTTGTTCTTTGAGGCGGCAGACACAGGCTGTGCCAGGACTGTAAGAACAACGATCACACGCAACACCAACCAATGGAATCGCTTCATTCTTACTTTCTGGTCTCGATCTTCACATCCGCGCTCATGCCCCACAACAAGCCTTGTGGTTGTTCATCGAGATCGATGGTCACGCTGAACACGACATCGCCACCCACGGTAGATGAGACACGCGAAATATCCATGACCGTTCCAGAGAATTCCTGATTCAGGGCTTCAATGAATACGATAGCAATTTGTCCAACCTGCACACGCGTCACGTCACGTTCGCTCAGGTCGGTAGTCTCGATCTGGAACCTGGAAAGATCAGCGATGATGATGACTTCACGTCCCGGCACCACAGTTTCGGCAGGGGATATGTCAACAGAGGCGATCGTTCCATCGAACGGGGCCACCAGCTGGGACTGCGCGGCAAGAGTCGCATTTGCAGAATCGAGCAGAGCCTGGGCGCGATCTACTTCCGCTTGCGCCGATTCCAAATGGACTTCATCGGTGCCCACCCGCTTCAAGTAATCGACCTGGACCTGGGCCACCGTCAAATTGGCTTCTGCCTCTCTCACTTTTGCTTCCAATAAGGTCGTATCCAGTTCCACAAGCACTTGCCCGGTCGTGACCTGGTCTCCGACGTTCACATTTACAGACTTGACCCGTCCGACAGCGGAGAAGGCGAGCTGTGCATCCTTCACGGGAACGATGATCGCAGAGGCAGTGATACTGTCTCCATCATTGGATTCGTTGCTGTCGTTCGTGGAGCTTCCACCGTCCAGTGATACGGTGGGGATGGGAGTTGAGTTTGCTGATGATGAGCAGGCGCTTAAGAGTAGGGCCAGTAAAACCGTGACTGCGAACATATTAGAAAATGCGCTTCGACTTCGCCTCTGGCTCGGCTCACACCGTCCCGAAGGCGGCGTCCCTTCGGGAGCGCGGAACAATTTTGTTATTTTCATTCGTACTCTATGATTTCCCGTTGGTTTTGCTGTCTTTGGTGATAACGCCATCTTGTAAAGTGACGACGCGATTGGCATAGCCGATGACGCGCGGGTCGTGGGTGGCGAACACAAACGTGACACCGGTCTCTTTGTTGAGGCGCTGCATGATGTCCATGACCTGTTTGCCGTTCTCGGTATCTAAATTCGCAGTGGGCTCGTCAGCCAGGATCAGCTTGGGGTTGGTAGAGAGCGCTCGGGCGACCGCGACGCGCTGCTGCTGTCCGCCGGAGAGCTGGTCGGGGCGATGGTGGGCGCGGTCGGACAGTCCCACCGCTTCGAGCATCTCATGGACGCGTTTCTTGCGGTCGGCGGGTTTGGTGCCGTTCAATAAGAGAGGCATCTCGACGTTTTCATACGCAGTAAGAGTCGGGATCAGCGCAAAAAACTGGAAGACGAATCCGATGGCATTCTTGCGAAGGTCGGCACGCTGGTTACGGTTGAGATGCGTTGCATCCTGACCATTGATGACGACATTACCGCTGGTGGGTTGATCGAGCAGTCCTATCAGCTGCAGCAGCGTGGTCTTGCCTGAACCCGAAGGTCCCACCAGAGCGGTGAATTCACCGTCCTGGATCGACAGGTCTACGCCGCGCAGGGCTTTCGTTTCCACTTCGCCGATCTTGAACACGCGGGTGGCGTTGGTCACTTTTGTAACTTCCATTTCAGTCTCCTAATCCATGTAGTGCTTCGACGGGTTCCAGTCGGGCGGCGAGCCTGGCAGGGTAGAGTGAAGCGATGAGAGTAATGATATATGTCAGTGCAGTCAGATTGATCGTGTTTTCCAGCGTGAGGTGGGCGTAGATGTGATCTTCGAAGAGCACGCCGGAGATACCGTAATCGCCGATGTAGATTCCATATACAGTGAAGTAGGCAACGAGTGCGCCGCCGATCAGTAATCCGCCGATCACGCCGCCGGTGGCAAGCATTGCAGCTTCAGCCAGGAACTGCGCCATGATGGCGCGTCCCTTCATGCCAATGGCAGCGAGGATGCCGATCTCACGCGTGCGTTCAAAGACAGCCATTACAAGTGTATTGGTGACCACGGTTGCGGTAATTCCCAAAACGATCAAATAGAGGACAATGAAGAACGCATTCGCATAATCTTCGAATTGTGTAATGAAGGCGTTCTGATCGCGCCACGTAAGGATCTGGTAATTGTTGCCTGTCAGGGCCTGCGCCACGGCGTCTGCCTGATTAAGGTCTTGCAATGTAACAAAGATCGTGCTGGCGTGATTCGCTGTGGCGGTGATGGCCTGTGCCTTGGCGAGCGGCATCAAGATCGTATTTTCATCGTAGGCGGGCGTTCGAGTGGTAAAAATGCCGCGCACTGTGAATAACTGTTCGTTGACATCTCCATTGGAAGTGGTGACCAGCAGGTTGACTCTGTCATTGACCTTGAGTCCTAATTTTTCTGCCAGGACGTTGCCAACCAGAATCCCTTCGCGATCGTCAGCACTGATGAATTCTCCCGAGAGAATCCCTTCACGGAAGGGCCCGTTTGCGGCCGAGTCTGGGTCGATGCCCAGGACTTGTACGCCCTTGGATTCCTCGCCGATGGTCAGAATACTACTGGCGATCAGGCGAGGTGTTGCAACGGTCACCTGTGGAAGGGTCTTGACCTGTTCTGCCACCTGGAATGGGCTTTCGATCAGATCTTCCCATTTGAGACTGATCTTGGCTTCTTCATAAGAGGCGGGGCGGACCTGGATGTGTCCGCTTTGCAGGCGGATGGTGTTCTGCAACGCGCCTTTCATTTCCCCTTCAAGAACAGATGCCATGAGCAGTAATAGCGCCATGCCGATCCCAACTGCAAGTGAGGAGAGCAGCGAGCGGGTCTTGTTGCGCCCGACATTGCGATAGGCTAGTTTGAATGTTTGGAACATAGTGATTATCTTTTCCAAACCTGACAGGTCTCATAAGGTAATCGTCCGTCAGACTTGTTCGCGTGGACAAAGACGCGAGTCAGTAAGTCATTCACGGAGACCTGTCAGGTTTATTCCGTTATACGTGATGCAGCGCCTCAGACGGTTCCCGCCGGGATGCGACGAGAGCAGGGATGAGTGCGGCGAGTGCGGCGATCACAAAAATGATGATGGCGCGCATCGGCAGTTTGGCAACTCCCAGCGTTGGATACACCTTGCCGCTGATCAATGCCATGTAATCGGTGACGCCTGCAAACTGGCTGTAGTCCATACCAACCCGCATCAGACTAAGATTTGTGATCAATCCAAAGGCGACGCCTGCCAGCACACCGACGAAACCGATCAACGCGCCCTCGAGGATAAAGGTTGTGGCGATCTGGCGCGGCTTGAGTCCCATCGCGCCCAGCAGACCGATCTCACGCGTCCGTTCGTAGACTGCCATCAGCAACAGGTTCAGGATTCCGATGCCGGCGATCATCACGATGATGATACTGAAAATATCCATGACGATATTCTTGCGGCCGACAGCGTTGCCGAGTTCAGGATACGTATTCGCCCACGATTCCACCTCATAGCCGGGGAGCAGAGGAGTTAACGCAGCAACTAATTTTGATTCGGTTCCAACCCGTTCCAGCGTGATCTGTACTTCTGTCGATTGACCGCGCAAGCCGAACCAGTTTTGCGCTTCGCCCAGCGAAATATAGGTGGTCGCTTTTTCCATCGATGGAATGCCGATATCGTAAATGCCGATCACGGTCATCGTGCGCTGGCGGTTCTGCTTGTGGATGTCGCTGCCAACCATGGTGACGCGGTCGCCTACATTGAGGTCCATTGCATCTGCCAACCCTTTGCCGATCAGAACAGCATCTTCATCAGTCGCTTCCACATACCGTCCATCGACGATGTGCTCTGCGATCAGGCTCACCGAGGCTTCTGCATCCGGGTCGATACCGATAATGGTCATCGGGAACGCGCCTTCGCGGTTCGTGATGAGTCCACCGGTTTGGATGCGTCGCGACGCTGCGATCACATTCGGCTGGGCTAACGCCGCTTGAACGATGGCCGCATCATCGTCCAGGGGCAGAAGCGGATTGCTGTCCACTTTTGCGCGATAACCTTCGGCGTGGACCTGAACGTTGCCGCCCAGTACGCGCACGGCGTTCCCGGCGATGGCATTATTGAAGCCGTCCATCAGGCCGTCGTAGAACATCATCATGCCGAGGGAGAGTCCCATGGCCAGCACGATGATCATCGTGCGGCGGCGATGTCGCCAGATATTGCGCCAGGCAAGGCGCAGGTATAAGTTCATCCTTACGTCCCTTCTTTCTAAGAACTTGCTGTAAATTCCGACTCTGTTTTTCGTAGGCCATATTCCATTACGTAGAACAGCTTGTCGATCGTTTCCTGTGTCTTTTTAGAGCGCATCCACTTTAAGATGTCTTTCTGTTTCATGCCTTCGGTCAGGAAATATTGGGTGATGGCATTGCTCCATGTTTCCATGACCATGACAGCGAGTTCTACATCTACACTCGGGTCCACTTCACCGCGCTCAATGGCTTGTTTGATGATCATCGTCAGCGCCGCTTTTGTCTTTTGCCGATAGCTCTCGAAGTTCTTTCCATAGTACAGCCCTTCGCCAAGCAATACGCGCCAGGCTGCCTGGATCATGCGCGGGTGGGAGAGACCAAATTCCATACCTTTTTTGACCATCCAGCGGTAGTAGTGAAAGACATCCATGTTGTGATCGGGCGGGTGTTCATTCTTGAAGAACTCCCATTCCTTTTTCTCGATCACCTCGAGCATGTACGTGAAGACATCCTGCTTGTCTTCGAAGTACTGATAGAAACTTCCTTTGGCAATGCCGCTGTTTTTGACGATGCGATTTGTGGACGCGTTCTCCAAACCGTATTCGGCAAATTCCTCGACGGCGGCGTTCATGATCGTTTCGCGTTTTTCTTCGGGAAGGTTGAGAAAGGTTTGTTTAGGCATATAATGTGACCTAGTGGTCATATGACCAGCAGGTCACATTATAGGACTAATATTGTCCATGTCAATGGGATTCTGAGTGACAAACGTCACTTCTTGACGGATTCTTGATACTGTTCACACTCAGCCGACCCTTCGATCACACTCAGGTGAAGTGGGTGCCATTATGTTGGCTTTCTCTCCCCGATACCTTCTCTCAAAAGCGACATGTTGTACTTTCCAAAATAACCGAGCAATACAGCTGACCCGAAACCGCAAAATCAAACCACTGAGACACGCACCTGTCCCTGACGGGAAGGTGTCAGGGAGAGTCACGGAGTTTTTTTATAGCTTTTCTCAGTGTCTTCGTGTCTCAGTGGTTCAAACGGGATTGCTCGATTTAATTATTAATCTGCAAAATGTCGTAACACATAATGCGAAGTTTATGTAGCTGTATTGTCGATTTCACTCTTAGTCGCGAATAATTTCCCCGATCTGATCTTCATCCACACTGATTTCACCATCAATCCTGCCCTCCAGAACGCGACCGCGGCCATCCCATGCGCAAGGACGGCGAACAGCGGAGGCTTTTGGAGTGTGTAATAGGTCCAGCATTCGCGCGTGGTGCCCCAGAGTTCGAGGAAATAACCAAGTCCCGCGCCAGCGATGAACGTGAGCAACGCGAACCGATAGTCGGTGGGGGTGAGAATTAGGAGAATGCAGAGAATTAACGAGAGCCAGGTGTAAGACTTGTCAAATGTCGGGGAGACGAAGATCAGCATCAGGCTTAGAAACGAGGCAAAGGTCAGCCAATAGAGAGTAGAAAGTATAAAGTGGAGAATATTCGCCTTGATTTTTAAGCGTCCAACGATCCAATCCAAAAGTTTTGTAATGCGGTCGATGGACAGACTTGCGATCGGCCAGGCAGGGATGATCCAAAGCGGTGGGCGTTCGGCGGTGTAGTAGTGCCAGAGATTCGTTTGCGTGCCCCACGACTCGATGGCCAATCCGCCGCACGTGCCGACGAAGACGATCAGCAGGTCCGTTTTGAGGTTGGCGCGGCTGATGATCGTGATGGACATGAACCCAAAGATGCCAAACAGCAGCCAGTCGATATAGCGCCACCATGCGCCATTCCAATCGACGTACTTAAGATACTCCTGTGCCAGCGGCCACCAGATGTACACGATCAACACGACCGTAACGAAAAACCCGCCCAGCAGAATACTGCTGTCACGGGTCCAGAGCCTGGTTAACAAGGTTCGCACTGATGCCATGACGGAATTATAAATGACCCGGTCACAAATTCCCTGGCCCTTGGTCAGGGAAAATGTGTGACCAGGCTATAGCTCTCAAACTTAAACCGGACGTTAACTAGGAATAGGTTACAAGTACCTTGCCTTTTTGTTGGGCCTGACCTAAAATGGAAAACCTGTGGGGAATGCAAAGCCTGACCGAGCTGTTTTGGATGTACTTGAGGAGGTGCATCGCGTTCGTGAAGACCAAACTTTACAATCATTGTGTCCAATCACAAATTCAATGTTCCACCTACTAGAGGAGAGTAGTATGAATAAACGTTCGTTCAGAGTATTTTCTTTGTTCACGATCCTGGCGTTAATGCTTGCGGCTTTGCCGATGCAAAGCGTGCAGGCGGCGCCTTCCTTCTTCGCTAATCCATCGACGACTGTTTTCATAAACGAAATTCATTATGACAATGCAAGTACGGATGCTGGAGAGGCAATCGAGGTGGCAGGCCCTGCAGGCACAGACCTGGCAGGTTGGAGTTTGGTACTCTACAACGGTTCGGGAGGTGCTGTCTATGGCACAATACCTTTATCGGGTGTGATTACCAATCAGCAAGGTGGTTATGGCACTCTGTCATTTGCATTTGCCGGCATTCAGAATGGAGCACCTGACGGTATTGCCCTGGTAAATGGTTCCACCTTGGTGCAATTTCTTAGTTATGAAGGCACTTTCGCGGGTGTTGGGGGCGCAGCGAATGGAATCGGAAGTACAGATATTGGCGTCAGCCAGAATGGGACTGAGCCGCTTGGTTCGTCACTGCAATTGACCGGTTCAGGCGATAATTATGGCGATTTCACATGGAACGCGACAACTGCAAACACTTTCGGCAATCCAAACACTGGTCAAACCTTCGCTGCTGCCGACGTTGCCCCAACTGTTTCAAGCACCACACCTGTGAATGGCGCGACAAACGTTGCCATTAATACAAATATCGATGTCACGTTTAGTGAAGCTGTCAATGTGAGTGGTGCATGGTTCAGTATTTCCTGTGGCACCAGCAGCTCGCATACTGCCACAGTCAGCGGCGGACCAACCACGTTTACCTTGAATCCCGATTCAGACTTTGTCAACAGCGAATCATGCACGGTAACGATCGTCGGTGCGCAGGTCACCGATCAGGATGCGAACGATCCGCCAGATGAAATGGCGGCTGACTTTAATTTCAGTTTCACCACCGCCGCCCCGGTTGTCAGCGCGGTGATTATCAATGAACTCGACTCCGATACGTCTGGTACGGATGCCCTTGAGTTCGTGGAACTCTATGATGGTGGAGCCGGCAATACCGATTTGACCGGTTTGGTAGTCGTCTTTTATAACGGCAGCAATGATCTGTCCTATGCCGCGTTCGATTTGGATGGCTTTAGCACCAATGCCAGCGGCTATTTCCTGCTTGGGAATGCAGGGGTCAGCCCAGCGCCGGGTATTATCTTCGCCGATAATTTCCTCCAGAATGGCGCAGATGCCGTTGCACTGTATGGTGCAAATGGAACAGACTTCCCGAACAGCACGCCGGTATCAACCAGCAATCTGATCGATGCCATCGTCTATGGTACGGCTGATGTAGATGACGCTGGACTGCTTGCGCTGCTAAATGCCAGTGAACCTCAGGTCAACGAAGACACGGGCGGAAACAGCGCCATCAATTCCAACCAACGCTGCCCGAATGGGTCGGGTGGTGCACGTAATACGAGCACGTATGCCCAATTTAATCCTTCCGCAGGTGTAGCGAATAACTGCGCGAACGATAGCGCGCCCTCCGTGACCAGCACCAATCCAACCAGTGGTGCTGCAAACGTTGCTGTGACTTCCAGCATTGACGTTACCTTCAGCGAAGCCGTGAATGCAGGCAGCAGTTCATTTACGATTTCCTGCAGCGCGAGTGGACCTCACACAGCGGCATTGAGCGGTGGGCCTACGACCTTCACCTTAAACCCGGATATCGACTTTATGACGGCTGAAACCTGCACCGTTACTGTCCTCGCTGCACAGGTGACAGATCAGGATACAAATGATCCACCAGATAATATGGCGGCTGACTTCGGCTTTAGCTTCTCCACCGAAGGACCGGTCTGTGACCAAACCTTCACGCCGATTTACAGTATTCAGGGGAGTGGTACTTCCGCTGCAATTACCGGCACAGTTACCACGAAGGGCGTAGTGGTCGGTGACTTTGAAGGGTCGGCCAGTGCGTCAGGTTTCTACATCCAGGACCTGACGGGTGACGGTGATGCGGCTACTTCAGATGGCATTTTTGTGTATACAGGCAGTTCCAATCTTGCCAGTGTTGGGGACGTGGTACGTGTTACCGGCTTCGCCCGCGAGCGCTTCAGCCAGACCGCGCTCAATGGTTCAGATAGCAACGGCGCTGCTGTTACCAATGTTGTCAATTGTGGTAGCGGCAGTGTTCCTGTTACCGACGTGACTTTGCCTTTCGCAAGCAGCACGTTCGCGGAACGATATGAAGGCATGTACGTGCGCCTGCCGCAGGCGCTGGTCATTGCAGAGTACTTTAACTATGACCGCTTTGGCGAGATGGTTCTGGCGCTGCCATTGCCTGGCGAAACGCGACCCTTCACAGGAACGGCGATCGATGAACCCGGAGTTGGTCCCGGATCCCCGGCAAACCTGCGAACCGCTGCAAACGCCTTGAGCCGAATCACGCTCGACGATGCGCAGAGCGCGCAAAACCCAATTGCTTTGCGTCACCCCAATGGAGCTACCTTCACGCTGGCAAACAGGTTCCGTGGTGGCGATACAGTGCAAAACACAGTCGGTGTGCTCGGGTTTGACTTCAGCCTGTACCGCATCTTCCCCACCGGACCGGCAGACTACACCTCTGTGAATCCACGACCGGCGTCACCTGACCCTGTTGGTGGAACGATCCGTGTTGCGGCGATGAACACGCTCAATTTCTTCGTGACCCTCGACACCACTCCCAGCGATTCCGGACCCGGACCCTGCGGCGCCAACCAGAACCTCGACTGCCGCGGCGCGGATGCCGATCAACCGAATGAATTTACACGCCAGCGCGACAAGCTCCTCACGGCGCTTCTGGGACTCGATGCCGACATCATCGGCTTGAACGAATTGGAGAGTACGCCGGGCGCTGAGCCGATGGATAGCATTGTGGCTGGTATGCCTGGCTATGCTTACATCGATACGGGCCCGATCGGAACGGACGCTATCAAAGTAGGTTTGATCTACCGATCGGCAGTCGTTACACCCGTTGGCAGCTACCAGCTTCTTACGTCTGCTGTTGACCCGCGTTTCATTGACACCAAGAGTCGACCGTCATTGGCGCAGACCTTTGAGGTCATTGCTACAGGCGCACGCTTTACGGTAGTGGTCAATCACTTCAAATCGAAGGGGTCAGCCTGTACCGATGTTGGTGATCCCGATCTATTGGATGGTCAGGGAAATTGTAGCCAGACCCGCCGGGCCGCGGCAGAAGCCCTGGTGGACTGGCTTGCCACAGACCCGACCGGCAGCGGCGATCCCGATTTCCTGATCGTGGGTGACTTGAACTCCTATGCCATGGAAGATACGATCGATGAAATCAAGGCTGGCTCTGACGATACAGTTGGTACAAGCGATGATTTCACCAACCTGATCTCATATTTCGAAGGTCCGTTCGCTTACTCCTATACCTTCGATGGCCAGGCTGGTTATCTCGATCACTCACTTGCCAATGTGAGTATGCTCAGCCAGGTAACCGGTGCGACAGAGTGGCATATCAACTCAGATGAACCAGATATTCTGGATTATGATACAACCTTCAAACCTGCGGAACAGGAAGCCCTTTATGAGGTAAACCCGTATCGCACGTCAGATCATGATGCCGTGGTGGTGGGATTGGATCCAACGGAGACCATCCCGCCTGATACAACAATCGACAGCACTCCATCCAACCCGAGCAACAGCAGTTCCGCCTCATTCACGTTCAGCGGGACTGACAATGCGACGCCTCCGGGCAGCCTGACCTTCGAGTGCGATTTGGACGGTGGTGGTTTTGCCGCCTGTACCAGTCCGCAGAATTACACTGGCTTGAGCGATGGCAGTCACACCTTCCAGGTGCGCTCCATTGACGGGGATGGCAATGTCGACCCGACCCCCGCTTCCTTCACCTGGGCGATCGATACAGCAGCGCCGACGATCTCGGTTACAGCCGGCGGCATGTGTGCAAGCTCGGGCGGCACCCTGAACCTTACGGTTGCAGATACGAGCGGCAATCCACTTACGCTGAGTGGTAGTTCTTCTAATACTACGGCTGTGCCCAATGCCAACATTGTGTTCGCTGGCAGTGGATCCGATCGTACGGTTACGATCACAGCTTTGTCTGGGTCGACGGTCCGCACGGCAGTTGTTACCGTCACGGTGAGCGACGGACTGAACACCGCCTCGACAACCATTACGGTCATCGTTGGCACGAGCGGAAATAACACGGCACTGAACGGCACTTCCGGCTCGGATCTGATCCTGGGCCTAAGCGGTAACGATAAGCTGAATGGACTGGCTGGCAATGACCTGTTGTGCGCCGGCAGCGGCAACGACACAGTCGAGGGTGGTGATAACGAGGATACACTCGATGGCGACTTTGGCAACGATGTGCTCCACGGCGGCAACGGCGACGACAGCATCACGGGTGGTAGCGGTAATGACGTGCTTAGTGGCGATGCCGGCAATGACAGCTTGTCCGGAGGAACTGGAAATGACACGTTGACCGGCGGCGCCGACGCCGACTTCTTCAGTGGCGGTTCTGGCAATGACAAAAATACTGACTTCAACGCCGGCCAGGGAGATACGAACGACGGAACATAATTTGATGTACGTAAGCAGTCCGTCTCAAAGTGGGGACATTTTACAAAATTAAACAGAGAGAGGCTGGCACCTGCCAGCCTTCTCTATTTTCCTCTCCCACAAGTCTGTTACAAAGAATAGAACCCTACTCGGCGGGAAGCTCTGCCAATTCTATAGCCAGTACGATAAATTGTGTCGTCTGTGTGGCAGAAAAATTGTTATCGCTAACGAGGATAAGCGGTAAACGGCCATCGGGCAGTGCAGGCCCGAACGCCATCCCTTCGACATTATCCGGCTCGATCCCCAGATCTTCTTCTACGTTCAGGATCAGGCGCTTTGTCACAGGAGTAAACGACTCATTGAGCAGGGAAAATAGATCGGATACATCTGTTGCTCTCTGAGTCTGAATCTCGTACAGCCAGATCGTATTCCCTGCCCCTTCTGCACCTACGGAGAAGGACCGCTCCAGCGCCAGCATGGTGCCAGCATTATCGAGAGGCAGCAATTCCACCAAGCCGTTGACACGAAATTGCGTGGAGGGCACAGGTTCCTCGGCCACTGGATTAACAACATACACGTATTGGCTGCCTGGCTTTCCAGAGCTTAATCGGTATTCGAGAATACGAGCCAGGCTGCTCTGACCTAGATTCGCAGGGGGACCATCTTGCACCAATGCGGCTTCGGAAGCTGTCACAAGAGTGTTCTGATCGGGGGTGATGTTTAGGCTTTCGAAACCCAGATTGTTGCGTACCCCCTGAGTACTCGTGGGAATGAATTCATCGGGAATCAGCAACGAGCGGTTGTGCTTGCCGTTCAGGTGTATTCGGTTGATGAATGGATTCACGGGAGGAATTCGAGCGGCGAATCCTTCCGAGGAGAAGTACAACTGACTCTGATGGGCGAGCACCAGTCCCTCCGGATCAAGAGACCCGGTTGCATATGGTGCACCAGATGGATCGAGGATGGCAGTCACATCCAGGAAGTCGATATCATCTGGATCCAGCTGTGCATCGGAAACATCGATGGAAAGTGTGTAATAGCGGACCGGACCAGACGTGCCCTGGTCATCTGAAATGGCATAGTACACATTATGAGCGCGGTCATAGGTGATGCTCGATAGGCCTCCAATGACCGTGTTTTCAAATACGGTACCTGTGGGAATGTTGACTGTGCCAATCAGTTCATAGCCGGCTACCGTAACCTGGACATCTTTGCCTTTTGCTGTGACCGTTTGCACACCGAAGCCCAGCGCGGACAGGACGAACGCGATGATGAGCAGGATCGAGGGAATAGGGGAATGGAAACGCGATGGAAATAACATTTTGTATCCTCCAGGATAACGAGTCTGGTCTCTGTGCAGGAAAGGCCAAGAGATAGGGGATTGAGCAGTGATGTGAGCTGGATTGATAACGCGGGGAAAACAACTAGAGATGCATGCTAAGACGATCCTCAAATTTTAGCACAAGACGGAATGGACGTTTTTACTTTTCTGTAAAGGACTGGTTAATGGCTTGATGCAAAAAAACCTTTGTTAGCAGCGAAGAATTATTCAAACGTGATTAATGGCCCTTGGGCTGCATCCAACCGAAAATTGAACATTACATGTTTGTTAGCTGACCCTCCCGAAGCGGACTAGTACTTTGGTAGCCCAGTACTTTTGTTCGCAGAAATCTTACAGAATTGTTTGTAACTATCCCGCACTTCGACTCTCACAATTTTGGATTGCAAAGTATCACTAGGGAAATCCGCTCACGGAAGCCTTACGGGTAAACAACACGAAGCTTTGGAGGTATTATGTTGATCTCAAAATTGAACCATTTCAGCCGCATTACAGCGTTTATCTTATTGATACTTGCGCTGCTCTTTACAAATATCGGAATGGCGGGTGCATCGAGCCAACCTTCTGATGAACTACAAACCGGCACCCCCGCGATCGTTTTTGTCTCGCGTAAGATCCCCAATAACGGGACCGTTTATATGCAGCCCAATGAGACCGGATCCCAACCCGGCGTCGGACCGTATACCCGTTTCCAGGTGGCTGCGCCGGGAAAACTCATCGTTCGCGAAGCGAACGGAACATTGCGCACCCTGATCGATGGTTCCAATCCCACCGCTGCGTCTCTCAACCTGATCGACGTCAATGCACCGGATGTATCCTATGATGCCTCCACAATTGTGTTTGCGGGTCTAGTCTCCGGCTCGTACGAAACGGAGCCGTTGAAAAACCCGAGCGCCTGGCGAATCTACACGATCAAAGTGGATGGTACTGGGCTCCGCCAGGTCACATTCTCCGATCAGAACAATCTCAACTACTCGCAGTTCGGGCAGAACGCCCATCCCATATCGTTGTACGACGATACAGACCCTGCATGGCTGCCGGATGGTCGGATCGTGTTTTCGTCCACTCGTTGGCCTAGTTTTGCGCACTATGGCGGCGTGCGTACATCGAATTTACATGTTGTCAATGCAGATGGTTCCAGGCTTCACCGCATCACGGCCGAACGAAATGGCGCCGACCGTCCGCAGGTAGACCCGATCACCGGTAAGATCGTGTACTCGCGCTGGTGGCGCAACTACCGTTTTGCCATCAACAGCATGGACACGGTCTATGTGAACGCCTCAGACCCCAGCCAGGGATATTGGCAGTCACTGGGTTTAAGTTCCGACCGTAATAACCAGCTCGTGCGATCCAACTTTTTATGGCGTAATTCCTGGCATGCTGCCACGATCAATCCCGATGGCACAGGCCTGGCACTCTGGTCTGGCTCGTTCCGCAGTGACCCTGACAATCATATCTATGGGGGAACGTTCATGCCGAATGGTGATCTTGTTGCCAATTTCTTCCCTATGATCAACATGACGGAGGCAGCCGGTTTTGGCACCATCCGCCTGCTGAAGAGAGGCCCTGGCAAATACATATCCATTGATGGGTTGAGCGGATTGTTTAACCAATATGTCCGTCCCCAGGATCCTATTTCGTATGGCGTCTTCGTAGGACCGTATGCCACCGAACCGGCGGCTTTACAGGATGGAAGGATCATCATTTCCTGGGCGCCTGACCACAGGCAGGACTATGGTTTATATGTTGCCAACCTCAATGGCAGCGGACGCACGTTGCTCTATGACAACCCCGGTACAACGGAGCTGCGTGCCCGCGCCATCCAGGCACGTCCATTGCCGCCTGTTTTGGCAGACCGCATCACGCAGACCCCGAGCCTGCTCCCGCCGCGAGAAGGCGGACCTTATAACACCGATGGTACATTCGTGTTTGACGCGCTCAACGTGTACGCCAATGCACCGGTGGATACCGATATCGTCAGCGCGCCGCCTGTAGGTTCTGCCGCGAAAATACGCTTTTTCACCGACTTCCAACGGACCGCCTTTCTCGCCTCCTCCGTCCAGGATTGGCCCATCCTGCTGGCCGACATGCCGGTCAACCCAGATGGATCGGTGCGCAACACGCAGGCGCCTGCCAACCTGCCGCTCTTCGAGCAATTGCGATCGTCAAGCAATACAGTGCCCCTCACCGGTGGACCGAACGTTGATGGTGCGGCGCACGTCACCGGCTTGAACTATGGACGCCCTGGCGATACGCAACGGTGTGTAGGCTGCCATACAGGACACACCCTCATCAACGTTCCCGCCAGCGATGAAGAAGCAAAGTGGAGTAATCTTGCTCCGGGCGCGGCGGTGAATGTGTCTTCCCTTGAGACGGGATTCTCGAATGCCAATGGTCTGATCGACCGGCGCGTGCATATGGCGGTCAGCGATACGAATCAAAAATATTGGGTTAGCAGGTCTGGCCAGAGCGCTACCACACAATGGGTGCAATTGACCTTCCCGGTCCCTGTCACGGTCCGTACAGTGCGCCTGTACAACATCCCGGCGGCCGATCGGAATATTCCCGTCCTGGATACGGCGGTGCGCCTGTTCAGCGACGCTGCGGGCACACAGGAAGTGGCCAATAAACCCTCTGGCCCATTATCTGCGAACGGCACGAATGTGAACTTCGATAACGTTCTCACACGAGTGATACGGATCGAATTCCGGGCCGTCAATGCAGGTACCGCCGGTCTCGCCGAAGTGGAAGTGATCGCGCGCGGCGAAGACCCGGGAGCTACGTCTCCTGCTCCTACAGTCACGCCGACTGCGAACGTCAGCACAGCCACTGCCACGAATGTACCGCCGGCAACGCCTACCTCTGCAGTCGTAGCAACCGCAACCAACGTGGGAGCGCCGACCGCCACCAATACACCGGTACCCCTAGCAACCTTCACCTCCACGGCAACGAATCTGCCTGCGTCTACGTCCACAGCCATTCCAACGAATACCTCTCTGCCCGCGGCAACGGCATCCCGCACCCCCACCACGGTCCCGCCAACGGTCAATCCCAATGCTCCCGTGATCGCGCCGGCAGCTCTGACAACGGAACGCGGCACAACAACAGGTTCACTTGCAAGTCTGGGAATTCTTAAGCTTGGCGGTAGCGAGGATAACCCCAGCGAATATGTCTCCTTCCAGCCGCAGGCGGCCCGTTATTCAGGATATCTATCGTACATGGTCCCCGGCAATTTGAGGTCATCCATCACCGGGTTGTCGTTGCAGGTAAATTTCAAATCCATCTCGAGCGCCAAACAACGATGGGTCTGGTCTATCTACGATTGGAATACGAAGAGATGGGTCGACATCGGAGACATTGTCCTCCAGAATCAGAACAACTGGCAGATGTTGAATTTCAATATCGCAACATTGCCGCAGTATTTCTCAAGAGGCAATGAGATTCGCATCCAGCTGCGCTCGATCAACGCCAGCAGCGACGCCAGGATCGACTATCAGGTCCTGCAACTCGTCACAGCAGGTCAATTTGCACAGGGTGTCCCCACGTTGCCGCCTGCTATTGCGCCGGTGGTAACCCCAACGGCATCTCCGTAACAGCATAAACGACACTGCAACTCACTTCGTTCGGTGCGGTGCAGGTGAGCAATCCTATTTACGGTACGCAGAGAACAAACATTACATAAGATTGCTTCGTGTCGCTTACAGCGCCACTCGCAATGACGATGCCTGGGTGTTTTTGAGATAAGTTTTACTTTAAATCACAACAGGGCAGTCACATGACTGCCCTGTTGTTGTGTAGGTTCAACCGAATTACAGCCCGGCAGCGCTCTTCAACGCTTCGGCTTTGTCGGTGCGTTCCCAGGGGAATTCGATATCGTCGCGTCCGAAGTGACCGTAGGCGGCCGTCTTGCGATAGATCGGCTTGCGCAGGCCAAGGTCACGGATGATCGCGCCGGGACGCAGGTCAAAGAACTCGGTGATGAGCGAGGCGATCTTCTCATCGGCGATCCTGGCGGTGCCAAACGTTTCCACATTCACCGAAAGCGGATGGGCAACACCGATCGCATAGGACACCTGAACTTCCACGCGGTCTGCCAGCCCCGCCGCGACAATGTTCTTGGCGACGTAACGCGCCGCATATGCAGCTGAACGGTCCACTTTTGTGGGATCCTTTCCGCTGAAGGCGCCGCCGCCGTGACGTCCCATGCCGCCATAGGTGTCCACAATGATCTTGCGCCCGGTCACACCCGCGTCGCCCATGGGACCGCCGACCACGAAGCGGCCGGTCGGGTTAACATACACTTTGACATTGTTATCCACCAGGTCGGCAGGCAAGGCCGGCATGATGATCTGGTCGGTAACGGTCTCGGTGATCTCAGCCTGTGAGACGTCTGGCGCATGTTGTGTGGAGATGAGGACTGTATCCACACGGATAGGCTTGCCCTTGCAATACTCGATCGTGACCTGGCTCTTCGCATCGGGACGCAGCCAGGAGATGGCTCCGCTTTTGCGCAGTTCGCTCTGCCGACGCGTCAGCTTGTGCGCAAGATAGATCGGCAATGGCATGAGGGTGGGTGTTTCGTTACAGGCATACCCGAACATCATGCCCTGGTCGCCTGCGCCAATGGTTTCTACCTCAGCGTCGCTGATCGAGTGTCCATCGCGCGATTCAAGTGCATGATCCACGCCCATGGCGATATCGGGGCTTTGGCTTGCAATGGCTGACAACACCGCGCAGGTGTGACCATCGAAGCCCTTATCGCTGCTGTCGTAACCGATATCCAATACCACTTTGCGAACGAGATCATCAAAATTAACAAAGGCCTTTGTCGTGATTTCTCCCAAGAGCGCAACGAAGCCGGTCTTCGTCGCGGTTTCGCAGGCAACGCGTGAGCGTGGATCCTGCTCGAGGCACGCATCCAGCACTGCGTCTGAGATCTGATCGCAGAGTTTGTCAGGATGTCCCTCGGTCACCGATTCAGATGTGAACATCAGCTTCGGCGACGTCATAAAAGTGTTGCTCATTGTGATACTCCTTAGAAATGAAATTGCCCCTTCAGACGAGCAGAAAGGGCAATACATCTTCGAGTATTGAGCCCTCTCATCTCCCTGACACACGCGAAAGCGGTCTGTCGGAATTGGCACCTTTTCAACGTTCGTCTAATGGAAACTACATTTGTTGGCAGGTTGTCGAGGCATCGCAGGGCCGTTCCCTCCGCCTCTCTGGATAAGAGCGCCTTGTGGGGCTATTGAATTGTGTTTGCATAATATCATGGCGAGTTTGGAAAGTCAATTATGCACGATGTAACAACATATGGTTTTCTCATTATCGCCTGACAAACCCAACAATGTCATGCTCCCGAAGGGACGCCGCTTCGGGACGGTGTGAGCGGAGCGAAGCACACCCTACCTGCGCTCGGTGCAAGTGTCTCTACGACCACGGGCCCGAGACCCTTCGGTCGTGGCGACAAGGCGCCACTCCCTCAGGGTGACATGAAATCGATTTTGAGAAAGCCATGTGTCACAACAGCGCTTCCAGCGCCGTCCCCGGCGCTGGTATTGTCAGGCAAGTCCCGCCGCGGCACTTCGACGGTGTAGCGCCTGGACGCCACTCCGCTACCCAAAGGGCACGACACTCCCCGGCACCGCGCTGCGGATGCAGTGCAGGTGTTTCAGTGCGAGGGCGGCGTGAGCTGGCTTAGACCTGAGCCTTAATGTTTCATGTGTTCGCGCCTGTAACCTACACGCTGGAATCACGTCATGATCTGTAACTGGCAGAAGTATCTGGCTGATTACTTCTTTTACTAAGAGGAGACCAAAATGCAGTATAAACACGCTCAAGCACATGCGCACGCACACCAACCGATCACTGTATCCCACTCGAAATCTGTCAAGCGACACACAGTACGAATTGCGGTCATCGTAGTGTTTGCTGTTCTCACAGTATTACTGAGTGTCTCATTATCGATCTTCCTGCAACAGATGTAGGCAGGTGGTCTGTCGTAAGCAAATTCATTGGGGTATCTCGCAGGAAGTATTTCCGTATGAAAAATGGGGATCGTGGGTGGGTATTTACGTGAGACGATGAAATATAAGATAATGGGGGTGAAGTGGGAAGGGGAAAACCTTTCTCACACTTTTATGAAAGAGCCCCGCGATTACGCGGGGCTCTTGCCGTTTTCCATGGAAGGGGCACAAGCTTGCTATTGATCTGCCACACAGCGAAAACCGATGCGCGGCGAGAATTCGCCGAGATAGGCTTTTGAATCTGGTATGGCCAGCAGATTGGATCCTAATACCGCAGAACGCTTCGGCACACGGATGTTGATCTCTGCGTCGCCGAGACTGCCGCCGCGCACCACTCGTCTCCAGCTGGCGCTTGATTCTGGTCCGAGGGGGTTCAACGCCTCTGTCAGATTTGCGTAGTACACCGCGCTGTAAAAATCGTTGGTCCACTCTGCTACATTGCCGGCCATGTCCAATACCCCAAACGGACTTGCCCCCAGCGGATATGTGCCCACGCGCGAGGTATCGCCGACCAGCATGTTGTAGTTGGCGCGTAGTCCATCGGCTTTGTCTTCGCCCCAGGGAAAGGTGCGCCAGTCATCCCCGCGTGCGGCCCGTTCCCACTCGGCTTCGGTGGGCAGGCGTCTTTCGGCCCACTCGCAATACGTTTTGGCTTGCCCCCAGGTTACGTAGACCACGGGGTAATCCTTGAACTCCGGATGATCGAAATAGTCAGGGCGGCGCTGCGACTTGAAATCCTGCGGCGGCTCGCACGCACCTGCATTCACACACAGCATATACATGGCATTGGTCACTTCGAGCTGGTCGATCCAATAGCCGTGCAGCGTCACATCGTGGGCAGGCCGTTCATCGATCCCGGAGCGAGCGTCCATGCCGCCCATGCGAAACGTGCCTTCGGGGATATACACTTGCGGCATCCCGTCGAGCAACGATGTTCGCTGATTGGACGGCTCTGTCGTTGACGTAAAGGTTGGAGGAATTACCTCAGCCGTTGCCGCTGTGGTCGGAGCGACAACCGTTGGAGCGCTTGTAGGAAGCGATGTCGATGTTGGAGGTTCGACAGTGGGAACTTCCTGAGTCCCGATACAAGCTGCGAGGAGGATGGTGATGAGGAGGATGAATCTTTTCATTATCCCAATTATATGTCGTTGCGAGGCGGGTGCTTTTCCCGCCGAAGCAATCTTCACTTAACCGGCAAATCTAAATCGAGAGAAAAATCCTATGAAACGGGAGATTGCTTCGGGCTCTGCCCTCGCAATGACATCTGCCCTTACGGTGATGCCCCGACGAACGATAGTGCATACAGCGCATCTTCATAGCCCGGGCGGATGGATAGTGCCTTGCGCCAGCTCTCCACGGCCTTCGGTGTATTGCCCGAGCGATAGAGCGCCCAGCCATGCCAGAGCCAGGTCTCTTCAGACATTTCGGTTCGCTGGAGCGCGTATTCGGTGAGCGCCAACAAGTCATCTGTACGCTGGGCGTGGAAGTTTGCCAGGAAGGGACCGAACTGGTACCGGAACATGCGCTGCGGCAGTCCTAGTTCGCGCGCTTTATCATAGGCCACGTTGGCTTCATTGTATCTCTCAAAATAAACAAGATTGCTGCCCACATTGAACCACGCGAACGCATCGGTTGGGTCGTTAACGGTGGCGGCTTCAGCGATGGCCAACGCGTTGAGCCGGTTCAGGCCCGGGTCCCAGTTTGAGCCGAGCAGGGTGGCGATCTCCGCTTCATCTTCCGGCAGATACACGATCATATAGACATAGTTGAATGGCTTCCATTCCGCGAGCACTTGTTCGTAGGAAACGATCTTATCGGGTCCCTTGTATGGATCCTGGGCGATGAAGGTCTGGGTGGCATCGTCATAACCGGTGAGCAGGAGATAATGCGCGGCCCACAGGTCATCGTCGGGCCAGCCGGTGTCATCGGGGTTAAGAGATGTGGTCCCTTCGATGATGACGGGATAGCCCGCGGCAATGAGCCGCTTGAGCGTGTCAAGGTCTCCGCCGACGCGGTATTCGACGCGCAGCCAGCCCGCATAATTGCGGATCCAAAACGCCATTTCTTCCGGGTTGACGTTACGATCGCCATTGACCGGTTTGATGACATCCGAGATGATCTTCTGGTCGCCGGTCCAGCCGAAGATTCGCAGCATCATCGAAAGCGCGGCGGGGCCACAGTTGTTGGCCGTCTGCTTCTCATAGGGCGGCGAGTTGATCACTGCCTGCGCAGGAGGGGGAGCCAGGGTCGGTGTCACCAGAACCGCCGTGGCGTCAGCCAGTGCCGGTGTAACTTGCTGCACCACGGTAGGACTTGCAGGGACCGTTGGATACGGAGTGCTGGGGATGGCCGTGGGAACGCTGCCCACCGGATTCAAAACATTCTTCACATACGTTCGCGCAACTTCAAAGCGCCATGAGAGGCGGCTGTTGATGGCGGGGACTTGGTACAGAACGAAAGCCAGCACAAGCAGCCCTGCGCCGGCCAGAAGTAGTATGTTGCGTTTCGACATGCAAACGAGTCTACCTGAAATACATGAGTGAAAATTAAACGCGTGTAGTTGTTGAATCCCACCAGCCCGCAACGACATTCATCGCTAACTCAAGTTGCTACTTTGCTTATCAAAGGCCTCATGTCATTCTGAGCGACCGTAGGGAGTGACACTTGCACCGGGCGCAAGTGCCGGTGAGAATCCCCCGGAGTTTGAGCCTGCTCGCTCAAACTCCGGGGAGCCCCTTCGCTATGCTCAGGGTGACATTATAAGGGTAGCAACTTGGGTCAATTGTCACTGACGTCCCAGCAAACTCAGCGCTGCGGCAATGGATGGATCGGTGTCGAACGTAAACGTATCCCACTCGGCAAAGGCTTCGATATCGGGCACGATGCCGGTCTCCTCCCAGCTCTCATCAGAATGGGCGGGATGAAATGTTTCGGAGGCGATCCAGATCTGCGAGCCATCGTCAAAGTCATAGCCATGCAGCACTTCCACGTTGCCAAGGCTCGTCTCACCGGTGATCCTGGCGTCGCGCGAATCACGCATAATACCGGCGAATATTTCTCCGTAGCTGACGGTATCTTCACTGACCATGACCACCAGTGGAACACTCTGCGAGTTATGGATGGGATCTGCATCCACGCGCAGTGTGCGTGAATCGAAGCGGCTGACGAATTGTCCCAGCCGGCCCGAGGTAAAGAACGAAAGGATCGGGTTCGCCACGCTGCTGCTCCCGCCACCGTTCATGCGCAGGTCCAGGATCAAACCATCCAATGGACCAAATGCGTCCAACGCATCCTCGATCTGCCGCGGAAGGGTCTCGTCATAAAAAGACGGGATGAAAATGTAGCCGATCTTCGAGCCATCGGTCGTGGCCACAAGGCGCGCATCGATGCGCACATTTCCCTCGATGGGATGACGCATCAGCACCACCTGGCGCGGCTCTTCACCCGGCGATTGCACGGTGACGACCACAGCCGAGCACGCCGGGCCGCCCAGACGATTTTTTTCATTTTCGAAGACCGGCAGCGCGTCGGCGCTCAGGATGCTGTCATGCGGTTTGATCCCCTCCTGTTCGGCGGAGGAATCGGGAAAGGTGGAAATCACAACAATGCGCCCGCGCTCAAAATCGAAATTTCCATAAATCCCAACGCCGGTGAATTCCACGTCATTGCTTAGTTCATCCTCCGAGGACTGGACTTCGAGCGGGGAGAGGAAAAAGGAATGTTCGTCCTGCAGCTCGTCGATCATATTCTGCATTTCGATATAGAACGATTCGGTATCCAGCCCGGCCTCCACTTTGTCTTTGTAACGGGACTCGATCTCGCTCCAGTCGTGTCCGTTGTAATCGGGGTACACATACACATCCTCGACAATATTCCCGATCTCGTTCACAATGCGCATCTGTTGGAGCTTGGTGATCTCCGTATTTGGCTCGCGCGTGGGCTGCACGAACGAATCCGGCACAAGCGTTGCAACGGGAGTAGATGCACACTCAGGCGGGATAAAGGCCGGCAACAGCGGAACCGCCGTCGCTGTAGGGATGGCCGTGCTCGTCGGCAAGGCCGTCGCTGTAGGCAGCGGGGTTGCCGTTGGCGGCACGATCATCTGCGTTACATAATTGCACGAGAGCATGCCGAGGACCAGAAATCCAAGAATGATTTTTTTCTTCATAATCGATATGGAAATGTGACAGCCGCGTTAAGACAAACTGTTATTTCCATCACTCCATTTCTTTACGCGCTCGAAAAGCTCGCTGAGCGGCTTTAGGTCACAGACGCTGACTGCCAGATTTTTCGTACGCGTCTGATCGTATTGAAAGACGTGCACACCCTCACGCAGGAAACTTGCCCTCTGCCTGAACTCGGCGCGCGTCAGATAGCCTGCCAGCAAAATGTCGACGCCATAGACCCAGATGTTTCCCCAATCGCCCGGATCGAGGAGATACGTATCATCCCGCCGCCGACTGTGAATACCAAGGCGGGCCGTTGGCAAATCCTTTGTGTGGATGTACGCCACGGAATAGAATCCGCCATCGATCTCGATTCGCCTCTTCGGCGGAATCTCCACCTGCAGCGACCGCATCTCGCGCCCCGCATCCTGCCCGCCGATTTCGATAACCTGCCTCTCCTCCGAATCGGACTTCAAGACCAGTGTCCCCAACGGATTCCATTTCGCCGGACGTACCCACGCATCGGGCATGGTGTGGATGAAATACTGCGGCTGGCCTGCATCGATGGCTTTCTGCAAATCCCCCTGCGACGAGGCGACCAGGCCTGAAAGAAAGGCGAAGAGGTAAATATCGCTATCGAGATTCCCTTCTGCCGCATTCTGATCCGACGGCACCAGGGCGGGCGCATGTAGCACCACCTGTGGGTTGCGCCGCATCTCCGAGATTTGTTCACGATATGTGATCAGAAACGACTTGATATCACACCTTCGCCCGCCCAGCGAGACATCATAATGATCGGGTTCTGTAAATGGGGTTGCCCCTTTGACGTCGAAGGGAATTTCATGCTGGCCGAGATGCCGCCGGAATGCTAATTCCACTGCCACGCCGGCCACGATCCTGCGCATACGGTCGTAAGGCGAGCCACCCATGCGGTTATATGTATACGGCAGCGAACGGACTGCATACGCGATGCCACCTTCCGTGAGGTCAGGCGTGTAGGGGAGATGGATGAAGTCGCTGACGTTGATCATGCGAGGGGAATCGTAAATAGGAATTGGTATATGGTAGATGGTAAATGGAGAGATATTACTTCGGCGGGTAGCTGTTCTTTTTGACGAGGTTTTCCAGAGGTATGAACAGCGGCTCGGGCAGCGCATCCCACGCAAACCAGCCGATTTCGGATACTTCGCGTTCCGCGGCGATGGTCGGTTCTCCGATCAGCGTTCCCTCCATCCAGAGGGTAACATAGTGGCGGCCGCTGGATTCAAAGATGTCATTGGTTAGCGACCGAAACCGGATATCGACAACCTCAATTCCTACCTCTTCCTTTGCCTCGCGCGCCGCGCATTGTTCGGGCGTTTCGCCAAAATCCAAATGTCCACCCGGCGTAGACCAGGTGCCAGTGCCGTGCGGTCCCTTGCGCTTCATTAGAAGGACCTGATCGTTTCTGGTAACGATGATTGCGACTCCAACTTTGGGTTGTCCGTTCATGATTTCTTCCCTGATTTCGCCGCCTCGACGCCGAGGGAGCAACTGTTGGTTATGACTCATTCCTAAACTGTAAACAATAATGATGGAACGTATTGCTCACCCAGGCAGAGCCTAAACCGTACGGTGCGAGTCTTAAATTATCTTGCAACCACAGCCGCTCGTCCTTCAATGTATACGTTTTTCCAAGTTCTCGGGCGATATCCCACGCCAGCGGATAGATCTTGCCGCCTTTCTTCACGTTCTTGACGATGATCGTCAGATACGCCTTCTCACGCAGCAGCGGCTTCAAGCCTGCATAAATGTGGACCAACTTTTCTACAAACACTTCATAGTCATCGATGTTCCCCAGGTCATTCGGATTCTCCGAATAATGGACATCCAGCTCCTCAGATCCGCGGCGTTTCTTTTGAGTCTCAGCTCCCCGCGCACGAAGCATATCCCAATAGGGAGGCGAGGTCAAAACATATTCGATGATTGGTAATTGGTAATCGGTAATTTGGGAGGCGTCGCCTTTGATGATTTCAGATTTTAGATTTGAGATTGATTCGCCTAAAGATGCTCGTTCTTCTTCAATGATTTGGTTTGCGATTTCGGCATATTTGGGATTCAACTCGATACCATAACTATTGCGCCCGGCGCGCAATGCAGCAATAAGAGTGGAACCTGTCCCTGCCATGGGGTCTAGAACAGTTTGGCCCTCTTTGGTAAAGAACTCGATGAATTCCTGCGCCATCGTTTCAGGAAACTTGGCCGGATGTACCAGCACTCCCTTTTTGCGCGGCGGCGGGTTGTGAATGAACCACGACTTTTGAAATTTCAACCAGCGTTTGGGTTCGAGATCGTTGAGTTTGTTGGGTGGCATGGGTCAATCGTAATGCGTAATTTGTAATTCGTAAACACCGCACGGTGCAAGTGCTACTATCTTCGACGAATTACAAATTACCAATCACCTATTACGGCGTAGCAATCGGAGTACTGGTCGGCGGCACATAATCCACGTCGTAGACTTTGAAATCCGAGAAGGTCACACTGACCGGATCGTCGCCGGTGGAGCGCGCGAAGACACCAAAACCGCCGCTGGGAAAGGTAGGCTCCGATACACTGAATTGGAAGCGCCCATTCAGAAAGAGCCTCATTTCGCTTCCAACAGCCCACATTCCAATGCGGACCTCCCCCGGTGGGCGCGGCGCGTCTCCACTCGGCACTTGTTCGTGGATGGGAAGTCTCGTCCCGCCGTTGATGCGTTCGGCGCGGATCTCGCCGCTGCAGGTCAACACAAAGCGGTAGAAGTAACTGCCAACGCCGCGTACGATGATGCCGTAGTTGTCGTCCCCGCGGCACAGGCTGGGCTGGGCTGTGATCTCGGCATAGAAGTCGCTCATGAACAGTTCACGGCGCATACTCGAAAGGTAATATCCCGGCTGCACAGCCAGGGACAACCGGTTGTTGCCGATTACCGCGCTGCCATTATCCGACTTGGCAGTGTCCCAGGGTGAGTCGTCTTCGAAGGTATCGGTTGTGGTCACGTCGCTGATGCCCGGGCTCATCTCGGGTGTTCCGGTGTGGGAGGGAACAGCCAGGGCCGTAGCCGTCGCCGATGGAGGGAACCAGACAATGGTCGCGGTCGAAGTTGGAATCGCTGTTTGTGTCATGACGATCACCTCTGCCGGGTACCTGGTGTCGAATGGCAGGCAGCCAGCCACCGTCACTGCGAGGAGCAGCAACACGGCTACGACACCGACCCGGCTGGTCTGTGCCGGGCTACAATCACTTACCTGATTGTGAGATTGTGTCGCCACGGCGCCACGGCGACGCCTCGCCATAGCGCGCAGCGACACATACTGTGAGAGTCTCACAATGGAATAATGACAAACTTCGTGAAGAAATTTTTGCATCATGTTGTAAAATACACAGTGCCGCATAGTTTTCTTTACCCTTTAGTAGGAAATCAGCCTGCAACCCCCAGGGAGAATAAAGTCAATTACAAGGCAAGTGGTAAGTTGAATGTCATTCTACCGCAAGGCCAATTACATAGTGCCGCACGCCTCTGGCGTAAGTAAACTCGAAATTCGAATCTGAACCTACAATTCAATTTGAAAAGTTTACTTCATTATAAGACAACCGGCAAATTCAGATGATGATTTGGGCGGCGCTTCGTCGCATAAGGAGCATCCATGACAGAAAGTCTTGTACTCGTAACAGGTGCCTGTGGTGAAATTGGTCAAGCTCTAGTACAAGGTTTATCGCAAAAGGGGGGCTATCGAATTGTTACGTCTGATCTTGCTCCCTTACCCGATAGTATCAAAAATATTTCGTCCGAGCATGTGCAGGGCGACCTGGTGTATAAGATCAAGAATTTTTATGATTACGATTTCGACGAGATCTTTCATCTGGCGGCGTCGCTTTCGTCGAAGGCCGAAGTGGCAAGTGAAGAGGCGCACCGCATTAACGTCGAAGGGACAATGCAGCTGCTCATGCTGGCTGCCTATCGTTCAGAGAAATATAAGAAGTCGGTCAAGTTTCTGTTCCCCAGCTCGATCGCGGCCTATGGCATGAACGATATTGAAACCAAGCGCGCCAATGCCTGCGTGAAGGAGGACGATTTCAATACGCCTCACACCATGTATGGGTGCAACAAGCTGTACTGTGAAAAGCTGGGGGTATATTACAGCAAATATTTTGGTCAGAAACATCTGGATGAAGCCCCGCCTCATATGCTGGACTTTCGCGCCATCCGTTTCCCCGGCCTGATCTCCGCCTTTACCCTCCCCAGCGGCGGGACGAGTGACTACGGCCCCGAGATGCTGCACGCCGCGGCCCAGGGAAAACCATATGCCTGCTTTGTACGCGAGGATACAAAGATTTCCTTCATGGCGATGCCCGACGCGATCAAATCCCTGTTGATGCTGGTGGATGTACCGCGCGAAAAGCTGAATCACATGGTGTACAACATCGGCGCCTTCGCCATCACCGCCGGCCAATTCCGCGACCGTGCCGAGAAAGCCTTCCCCGGTACACAGATCACATTCGCACCCAACCCGCGCAGGCAGGGCATCGTCGACTCGTGGCCCGAAGATGTGGACGACACCCTGGCGCGTACCGAATGGCATTGGAAGCCCGATTACGACGTGGATAAATTCTTCGATGAGTATTTCCTGCCCGAGATACGGAAGAGATACGGGAAATAACGAATTGACCACGTAGGGTCCGGCCGCTGCTCGCGCCAGCATCCCCATTGGGGGACCAACCGTGCGTGGTTGTTGATATAATTTCGCGCGATGAAAACACGGCTCTCGTTCATTATTCTTCTGATATTTATTCTTTTAGTATTCCTGGGGGTCTCCCTTCCAGCGGCCGCGGCGCCTCTAGCGCAGGGATTTCAAACCGCCACACCTCAACCCGATGGACGCATCCTCTATCTTGTGCAGGAGGGGGATAGCTGTTCAAGTGTTGCGCTGAAACATGGGATCGGTATCACCCAGCTTCGCCAGTTCAACACGCGCCTCGACCCAGACTGTACATTGACAATTGGTCAACAACTGGTCGTCGGCCTGGCTGTTCTCGAAGGTCCCACGCCAGGACCCGCGCCGACGTTACTGCCGCCAACTGCCACCACGACCCCCGTCAGTGGGACCACTGAAGTCTGTGTATTTCTCTTCAATGATATGAACGGCGACGCACTGCGCCAGGAAACTGAATTCGGCATCGCCGGCGGCGCGGTCAGTCTCACCAATCTGAATGGTTCATATTCCGAAACGCAGGATACGGTCTCCGAGATCGACCCCACTCTCGAGGAACCAGTGCGCACCTGCTTTCTGGATGTACCCGGCGGAGAGTACAACGTCAGCGTTGCGGTGCCCGATGACTACAATGCGACCATGTTATTGAGCTATACGCTCACCGTGAAAGCCGGTGACCGCGCCTCGATCGATTTTGGTGCACAATCCAAAACGCTGACGGTCAACGACTCTGCCGATCAGCAGGAAGGCGGCAGGTCATCTGCGCTGGGGATCTTTGGAATTCTCCTATTACTTGGCGGCGCCGGGCTTGGCTACTATGCCTATCGCGCCAGCCAGCCGAAGAGCAAACTGAAGGGTAGTCCGTTGACGAAGAGGTAGGGGAGTGCAAAGTAAAAGGTAAAAAGTAAAAGGTGAGAGGTCGTGGACTCTTCTCACCTTTTTGTTTCTCGCTTCTTCCTTCTCACTTTTTACCTCTAACTTCTTACCTTTCAACGTCTTCCTTCTCCCTTCTCACTCATTCCTCTCCTCACCCCATCGGATACTTCATCCTGCGTCCTCCGATCAAATGGACATGTAAATGGAATATGGTTTGACCGCCATTGACACCTGTGTTCGTGATCATGCGGAAGCCGCCGGCTGTGATCCCTTCCTCGGCTGCAAGTTTGCGGGCCACGGTGAAGATATGCCCCATCAATTGCTCATCTTCTGCTTCGAGAGTTCCGACGGATTCAATATGCCGGTTCGGTACGATCAAAATATGCGTCGGCGCAACCGGGTTGACATCCCGAAAGGCAGTCACCTGTTCGTCACGGTACACGATTGTCGCTTTGGCTTCGTTGGAAACAATTTTACAGAAAACACACGTGGTAGACATTTGATAGGCCATCCTTGAAACACGGGAGATGAGATGAATAAAAAGACCTCTGAGCATAATTTTGCCCAATTTTATTCGATAACCGTGTAGGCGCAGGCACCCTCATCAGGGCGCTCCGCGGGCTGCCTGCGCCTACACGGTTATGGGACATATGTATAGTATTAGAAATATCTCACCCTGACAGGTCGTCCTTTCAAAAGGCGATATAATCTCGCGCGAAGGAAAGGCTTATGAACGAAACTGTTTTAACCTGGGTTGTGTTTATCCTTGCATTTGGCGGTATGGTCTTGATCCATGAATTTGGACATTATATTGTTGCGCGCCTGTGCGGGATCGAAGTGGAAGAATTTGGGGTCGGTCTGCCTACGCCGGGCGCCCTCACGCTATGGACGAACAAGGGCTATCTCATTCTCAAGGATGGGCGCAGGGTCGATATTCCGAATAACTTCCCGTTACCTCTAAATTCGAGTGATCTGATCGGGCGACAGGTAAAGATCACCGTAGACAAGATCGATGAAAAATGGGTGTTGCGCACCTTCGAAGTCACCCTTGAGGAACCGGCAAAAGCATCCAGCGGACGCTCCGCGCTTGAGATGCAGGGTGTGTATGTAGATCAGGATGGGAAAGTGGTCGATGCCCCGCAAAGCGCTTCAGCGGCTACTCCTGGCAAAGTCTTGAAAGTCGGGAAAAAACCGGGCGAGATGGCAATGAATGTGATCCTCGCTGAAGTGCATCCCGGAACGCGCTTCACGTTGAACTGGCTGCCGCTCGGAGGCTTCGTCCGCCCGAAAGGCGAGAACGACCCGAACATCCCCGGTGGTTTGGCCGCTGCCAGCCCGTGGAAACGTCTGGCGGTTCTGTTCGCCGGTCCGTTGATGAATCTGATCACGGCGATGCTCATCTATAGCTTCATTGTGGCCCGTGGTGGAATACCCGTCCCCAGCCAGATCCGTATTACTGATATTGTTCCCAACTCTCCGGCGGCCGCGGCTGGCATCCAGAAGGATGATGTCCTGCTTGCTGGACAGGGAACGAACATCGCAGATTATGAAGACCTGCGTAATGTCATCGGCGCGAATGAGAATGCACCGGTGGTATTCACAGTCTTACGTGACGGCCAGCAGCTCGAAATTCCCGTTACGCCTCAGCGGAGCCCGGAAGATAACCGCGTGGTGATCGGCATCTATTTTGAACAGCGCTATACCAGCCAGCCCGCAACCGTTGGGTCTGCCATCGAATATGGCGCCTTGGCCACAGGCAACGCTGTTCGTACTTTGATCTCATTGCCGGCCCAATTGATCCGCGGCACGCTGCCTGCCGAGCAGGGACGCATTATCGGACTCAAAGGTATTTATGACATCATGGAGCAGAGCGTCACGAACGACATGCAAGCAAGTAACACGTCAGCGCCAACAACAGCCGAGCCCACATCGAATCCGTTCGATAAGATGACCACGTTGATGATCATCGCCTCGCTGTCGGTCAGCCTTGGTGTCTTCAACCTGTTCCCGTTCCCTGCCCTCGATGGTGGGCGCATCATCTTCATCCTCCCCGAGCTGATCTTCCGCCGCCGCGTCTCCCCGCGCATCGAAAACCTGGTCCATGGGCTGGGTATGGCGATCCTGTTGATCTTCATGCTCTACGTCAACGTCATGGACTTTGTCAACCCGATCACAGTTACAATTCCCTAAATGAATACTGAACCTATTTCATTCCAAAAAGTATTGGACTCTCTGCAGTCGGATGGCAAGGATTTCCCGCGCCGCTATCTGCAGGAGTTTTCAGACATCGCGCCGCGCGAACTCAAGGCTCTTCTCGACGCCTGGCCCCGCGTCGCTCTCAGCCGCAAGCTGACCCTGCTCGAAGATCTGATCGTCCTGGCTGACAACGACACCCTCGTCTCTTTCGACGATTTTGCGCGCGCCCTGCTCACCGATCCTGAGCCTCAGGTGCGAACGCGGTCCATCCGCCTGCTCAACGAATGTGAAGCGACCGACCTGATCCCGTCCTATCTCGATATGCTCAAGAACGATCCCGATCTGAACGTTCGCGCCGAGGCAGCCCGCATCCTGAATCTGTACGTAGACCTGGGTGAACTGGAGGAGATCCCCGATACTCTTTATCACCAGGTGGAAGATGGCTTGTTATCCTCCGTTGCCAGCGAAGATGACCCGCGTGTGCGGCGTGCGGCGCTGGAGTCGCTGGGGTATTCCTCGCGTCCAGAAGTTTCAACATTGATCGAATCCTCCTACCGTCGCGAAGACCCGCACTGGAAGGTGAGTTCACTCATCGCCATGGGACGCTCCGCCGATGAGCGCTGGGCAGACGACGTTACGCGTTCCCTGGTCAATGAGGATGACCGCATTCGCAAAGCGGCTGCCCAGGCTGCAGGCGAACTGTCACTTAAATCAGCGCGCCCGTTGTTATTGAAGATGCTCGCTGAAGAGGAAGATGACACCGTCCTGAGCGCCCTCATCTGGTCGCTTTCGCAGATCGGCGGGGAAGACGTCCGCACGTATCTTGAGAATCTATTGGACCAGGCAGAAGAGGAAGATCAGATCGCCTTCCTGGAGGAAGCGCTCGATAACCTGGCCTTCACCGAAGACCTGGACCGCTTCGACCTCCTGGCTTTGGATCCCGACGATAACCTGGTAGAGCTCGAAGAAGATAATGAGGAAGAATAAGTAGATAACGAAATAAACTAAAAGAGCCTTGCGACGCATCGCAAGGCTCTCTCTTTTCTCCATGTCGTTGCGAGCGCAGCGACACTTGCGCCTCACTGCGTTCGTTGCAGTGCAGGTGAGCAATCTCCCTGTCACTGGAAAACACCCAAGAAATATGTACACGTCAGCAACACGGAGATTGTGTCGCCACGGCGCCACATGGTTTTTCCAAGGTCGCTTGACGAAATTTGAAGTCCATGGCGTCATTGCAGGAAATTTGGCGAAAACAGCATATTTTGGTCTTCTACGCGAAGTCAAGACCCAAAATTCCTGACTTTGGAAAAGCCATGCACGGCGCCACTCCTCGCAACGACATGAGGCCTCTGAGACGTTATAATCTCCGTGATTTTTATTCTGGGACACACACATGTCATTTTATGTTCTTGCCTCCACTTTTGCCAACAACATTCTGCCCATCCTGCTGCTTGGTGCGGCCGGCTTTGCTCTCGGGAAACTTCTTCACATCGAGTCGCGCAGCCTGGGACGCGTGGTGTTTTATGTGTTCAGCCCGGTTCTGATCTTTGACTTGCTGATCCAGAACCGTCTCGATTGGAGTGAAGCGCTCAGTGTAATGGTACTGACGATTTGCATCGTCGTGACCATGGGAGTGCTCACGTACCTGCTGGCTTCCCTGTTCAAGCTTGAACGCTCGGCAATGATCGCCATCCTCATCACCACTATGTTCGCCAATACGGGCAACTATGGGCTGCCGCTTGTCTCGTTTGCGTTTGGCGAGCAGGCGCTTTCGTATGCCGGCATTTATTTTGTCACTACTACGGTTCTGTTCTATACTCTCGGGGTGTTCATCGCTTCACTGGGACATATGAATCTGAAGGATGCGGCGCTTGGCTTGTTTCGGATCCCGACCATGTATGCGGTCGTATTGGCGATTGTCATCATCGCCCTGGAAATTCAAATCCCGGGGCCCGTCGACCGTGCCATAGAACTCGCTGCCAACGGTACAATTCCTCTCATGCTCATCCTGCTCGGCGTTGAATTGACACGGGTCGAATTCTCAGGCAGCCTGCGTGCCATGCAGCTGAGCGTAGGGTTGCGTCTGCTTGTCGCGCCGTTCGTTGCCCTGCTGCTTACCGGAGTTTTCGACATTCAGGGCTTTGCGCGGCAGGCCAGCGTCACCGAAGCGGCTATGCCGAGCATGGTCAGTTCTACAGTGCTGGCAACCGAATACAATCTGGATGCAAGACTCGTCACTGCGATCATATTCATCAGCACGATCCTGAGTCCGCTCACGCTTACGCCATTACTCGTCTTCCTGGGGCGGTGATTGTGAAAACCACTTTCCACTTTTCACTTTTTACCCTCGCCGTTATTGCCCTCATCACTCTATTAAACGCGCCGCCGGCCCGGGCACAGTCTGGAATCGAGCTGGAAAATGTCGGGGCTACCGTCGCATTTGGGGAACAGATCACCTTTGTTGCCACGATCAAGCCGTCCAGCTCCATCCAAAGCGTTGAGATCAGCATCTTCGACGAGTCGCAGGGGATTCGCAGAACGGTGCTGGTCAATGTGCAGCCCGACGGGCATACCGAATATCGACTCGACACAAACGATATGGTGCTGCGCCCCTTCAGCCTGATCAAGTGGAATTATCAGTTCACGTTGACCGATGGAAGCACCACGAATAGCGAGGTGTTTTCGGTGCGTTATGCCGACGACCGTTTCGACTGGCAAACGCTCGAATCAGGAACGCTGCGGGTGAGTTGGTATGATGGCGACCAGGCGTTCGGGCAGGCGGCCATGGATGCGCTGCAGGGAGGGCTGGCCTCGGTAAGCAGGTTGGTGGCGGTCGACCTGGCGCAGCCAGTCGAATTCTATATCTATGCCAATGCGGACGACCTGCGCGCCACACTTGGAGATAATGCCAGCCAGTGGATCGCCGGCCATGCGGACCCGACGCTGGGTGTGGTGATGGTCATCATCGAACCGGGCCCGGAGCAGAACATCGACATGGAGCAGCGTATTCCGCACGAGTTGATGCATGTGATGTTGTATCGTGCCGTGGGTGCAGGTTATCGCAACATACCCGCCTGGTTAACCGAGGGCACCGCCACGCTCGTGGAAATTTACCCGAATGCAGATCTCGACCGCGTGCTCATGGACGCGGCGGAAGGCAACAGGCTGCTCCCGTTATCGAGCCTGTGCGGCGCCTTCCCAGCCGACACGGGGCAGGCGTTTCTGGCCTATGCCGAATCTCGATCGTTCACCGACTACCTGCACCAGACCTATGGCTCCTCTGGCCTGTTGAAGCTGGCTAGTTCCTACGCCGACGGTGTGGACTGCGAGCGCGGGACAGAAATCGCCTTCGATGTGCCGCTGGCGAGTCTCGAAACACGCTGGCGCGCGGCCAGGCTGGGACAAACGCCCATTCTTCCCGCACTGCAAAATCTCACGCCATATCTGGTATTGTTCTGTATTGTGTTGGGCATTCCGATGATCAGCATCATGATCACAATGCGCAGAAAAGGAAATCGAAATGGACCCCAAACCGGAAACCACTGAGAATGTGCGAGCGCACATCTGGGTCAAGGGGCGCGTACAAGGCGTCGGTTTTCGCGCGTTTGTGGAGTACAGCGCGCGTCAGATCAATGGACTGACCGGCTGGGTGCGAAACGTCGGGTATGACACGGTCGAAGCCATCGCAGAGGGGCAGCGTACTAACGTGGATCGCCTGATCGAGGCGATGAAACAAGGTCCACGCAGCGCGAGGGTGGACCAGTCAAACGTGGAGTGGGAAACGGTGACGGGAGAATTTAGAGAATTTGGGGTGAGGAGAAGTATGTGACAACGAAATCTCACCTCGTCATTGTCACCCAAATCGGTACGTGATCACTTGCCGTTGCTCCAGCCAGTGTACCCGCCTGCTCCATCATAAAGCCTTTTGCAAAAATATGATCCGTGGAGAGCCCGATTCCGAATTTGACAACGCTATGTCCGCTATCCCTCGATACTCTGGATAAGCCGGCATCCTCGTAACTCTGCTCGATTTCCTCGACAGCTGTTTGCGTAAAGGAGTTAAAGTCACCCCCCACGATGACAAACCCGGCTTCAGGATCCATATCCTGCAAAATAGCTGTGTACTGCTCCTTTCTGGACTTCGGCAATGTGAACACGGATTCGGTATGAACGCTGTACACAAGGATGTCCATTCCCTGAATTTGGACCGTTGCTCTTGTCGCAATCCGGTTCATGCGATTCGAAAGGCTTTTGTGCGGCAGAATCAGTTTCTGTGGGTCGAGGATCGGCCATCTCGATAGGATGGCATTCCCAAAGTTTTCGTCGTACGTGGGTTCAATTGCTGCCGGGAAATAGACATAGTTCAACTGCAGCTCGCGCGCAATTTGTTCTGTGCCAGACTCATCCATCTCCTGCAATAGAACGATATCGAGTGCTCTTTGCGATTCGATCTCTCGCAGTTCTGACATGGCCTGATCGATGTTATCTCCAAACCATATATTGTACGAAACAACCGTTAGCGTCTCGACGGGTTCCAATCTATCTAACGCGTAATTCCCTGAATAGAAAGGAGAATCTTCCTCCGTATAGTTCTGTGCTGTATATGCCTGAAGGGCGGTAACCAACAGTACGACCCCCGCCACCGCGAGGGCCGCAAGTTTTTTTCGTTTTCCAGGATCGTTTGATGTACTCATACACCAGCAATTCATGAACCTTCAATCAAGATGAACCTCGCCAGCGCACGCAAGGTCAGGTGGTGACGATGACTTTTCCGCGCGCATGCCCTGTTCCAAGATAGCGCATAGCTTCAGCTGCTTCACTCAAAGGATAGCACTTATCGACCACCGATCGCACCTTGCCTGTCTCGATCAGCTCCTTTATGAAATTCAGATCCTTCTGGCTTGGCCTTGCCGTCAGGACTTTCATGTTCCTGCCGTTGCGTTCCGACATCCACGATCCCAAAAGCAGAGCCTGGAACATTTGACGCGGCTGGCCGCCCGCCATCACGTACGTTCCATGAGGCGCTAAAGCACGCTTGTAATCTGAAAGAGAATGATACCCGTTGGCAGCGAAGATGATGTCGTACTGCTTCCCGTTTTGGGTAAAGTCTTCCCGGGTGTAGTCGATGACATGGTCGGCTCCCAGTGAGCGGGCCTGTTCCTTGTTTCGAGTGCTGCACACGGCTGTCACTTGCGCGCCATATGCTTTGGCGATCTGTACGGCGTAGGTTCCCACTCCACCTGCGGCGCCCTGGATCACCACCTGATGACCAGGCTGAATCTTTCCAACGTCGCGCAAACCCTGCAAGGCAGTCAGCCCAGCCATGGGCACAGCTGCCGCCTGCTCAAATGTCATCGTAGTGGGTTTTAGCGCCAGCCATTTTTCGGGAACACAAACATATTCAGCCATGCCGCCAGCGCCGCGTGCGGAGATATCGCCGAACACCTCATCCCCTCGCCGAAACTGCGTGACTTTGGATCCAACGGCTTCGACCCGGCCGGCAATATCCGCGCCGGGGATTGGATATTTAGGTTTCCAAAATCCCATATTGAGACGCACCAGGAAAATATCGGCAGTCAGCAAATGCCAGTCATACTGGTTGATCGATGCGGCATGGACTCGTACCAGAACTTCATCATGCTTTGGCGCAGGTTTTTCTACTTCTCTGAATTCCAGAACATCGGGCGGGCCGTACTTTGGGCTGACGATTGCTTTCATGCATTCTCTCCTCACGATTTTTAAGACTCAATTCGAAATCTGTTACTCCTTAAACGGCTGGTCAGCCGGATTTATTCGGTCGTTTCTCAAGAATGTTAAGGGATCAAAAAACTGCAACTCATTAGATTGCAGTTTTTTGACCTGATCAAGAATTGTACCTACACGCGACGGGTATCCGTACTGCAATAGGGGCATACCACATGATTCGTTCCAATCGGGAACGATAATAATGCACCGCACTTTTGACACGGCACAGCCATACCGGCCACATCGATCGTGAAGCCACACGACTCACACACGACCTGCTTTGCACCAGGTAATGTTTCGATGTCCGATCCACAACTACCACAGTGACGTTGTTCACTTTCGTGCGGTTTGACATCATCGTATTCCGAGTGCAAGCCGTAGAACTTCAGGAGCCTCTCGCCGTCAGCCGGTGAGAGGTGCGGCAGCCAGGCCTGGCAGAAGGTCGAATATTCCATGCGCAGGGCAATTTCGGGTAAGGCATGGTCGGGGTCCAATTGGTCCGCGCCGAGCTGGCGGATGAGCGCGTAGGTTCCTTCCATCTGTTCTTTGAACAGCGCGGCATACTCCCAGAACGGACCAGCAACCATCCATGCACCACCGGGTGTGGGGATGCGCTGCAGCCGCGCCACCAACCCGTCCATTTTTGCTTGCAATGTGGCCTGATGCGGGTCCATCTCCTTGATGACGGCACACTCGGCGGAATAGTCTATGAACTGTTTGCGGAAGTCCATGTCTTTGATCGCACGCGGCGATGCAGCGGTTGGACATTCCTGCAGCCACAGTGTGAACACTTGCTTGTAGATCTGTCGCACGGCATCACGGTCGCCGCGTGCCTTTGCCTGCATCAATGGGAACTGCACCGTCGCCATGATGCGATGATAGACCGTGTTGGTAATGCCCGCGTTTGTGTTGGCGTTGGCAAGACGGAAATCGTAGTCCATCAGCGAGCCGCAATAGTCACAATAAATATAAGCTGTGGTGGATGGGCGTGCCTTCGGTGCGCCGCACTGTGGACAGCTCACACGCTTGATGAACCGGGAATGTGCCTTTAACGAATCGGGAATCGCATCCCCCGTTTTTGGTAGCCCGGCTGAGATGCTGGGTTGCTGCGGCTGTTTTGGTTTTCGTTTCCCAAAGAAGAAATCCATAAGGCACTCTCCTGAATGATACATGATATCGATAAGACCGATAGAATCATATCATTGAAACAAAAGCCCTGCGAAGGCATGTCTTCGCAGGGCTGATTTTGAATGTACTTCAAGGTCAATTTACTAGGCAAATCCGAGACCTCTTTCTTTCAGCGATACCCAGCGCGCATTACCAATCACAAGGTGATCCAGCACCTCCACATCCAGCAGTTTTCCCGCCTGCACAATTGCCCGTGTCACGGCGACATCGTCAGGGCTGGGTGTAGGATCGCCGCTGGGGTGATTGTGGATGACGATCACTGCTGAGGCATTTTTTCTGATGGCTTCCTTGAATAGCTCTCCCACCCGTACCTGTGAAGAATTAACAGATCCCTTGTACACGTCCACGGTTTCGAGGATGCGATTGCGGCG
>CAZBAX010000031.1:0-64524 GCA_964489725.1 uncultured Anaerolinea sp.
GCAAAGCCTGTGACCATGTGAGCGTAATCATGCATACCGGCTTGCAAGAACTCTTTCCGGGCATACAGGATGGCTCGAAACGCGAGACCGATCATCAGCAGGAAGATGACCAGGCCAATCACGCCGGTCTCGGCAGCGACCTCCAGGTACAGATTATGCGGCGCACGCGGGCGCGCAGACGGCGCCAGCCCGAGTGACTTTGCATACTCCTGATATAAGGCCGTGTAATTGCTGAGTCCAACCCCGGTAAAGGGATGCTGTGCAAACATGGTCCATGCCGTCAGGCTTTCACTTGCACGTCCCTGAATGGCACGATCGGATGTCAGATCCACCCCCCCGCTGGCAGACGGCAGGATATCTCGAATACTAACGAGGCGTTCGAAATAAGTAGGCGGGGCAAACAAAAAGACGGCGATCCCCAGGAATAACACGGCGATCAACTGGGACGGTTTTAATTTGTAGATCACAAAGAAAAGGATCAATGCGAACACCAGGGCCAATGTGGCTCCACGCGAATAGGTAAATATCACCGTGAAGGCGCTCAAAACTGCACTCGCAGCGGCCAGAATTTTGACCAGTACATTTCTATCGTGCATCAATCGTTCGACACCGATCAGCACCAATACGGCCATCACCTGTGCAAAAAAGTTAGGGTCGCCGACCGGGCCGGAGAGCCGAAAATCATTCGTCTCGCCTACAATATTCATCAGCTCGGCTATAGCAAAGCCGCCATAATCACTGTGAAAGTTCCCGGTCAGGAATTGATGCACGCTGAAAGAACTAATGAACACACCTATAAATAGAAAGGTATAGATCAACTGGCGGAACTGCTGCGGCCGTTTCAGCAAAGCAACGATCACGAGCGCGATGAGGGCATCCTTCACATAATTGCTGAGGGAATATAGTACAGCTTCGGTATCGGGCGCGTACAACAACGACGCAAATCCCACCAGCCCATACGCCAGAACCATGATGGTTGGCCACAATAGCCCACGCGGGCGGTCATTCGAAACTGCCCAGCGGATCAAGATCGCAACGACCAGAAGCACGACGAAGGATTTTGCCACTGAGGGAGCGGCATAGTAATGGACCACTACATCGGAGAAACGTGTATAGGTAATAAAAACGAGAAACAGTAATCCGAATTCAAGTGAGGCGAGCGTTACGACGAATCCGAGCAGGCCTGCAAGACCGACCAGCACATAGAGAGGATTATCCACAAGGATGATCAATGCACCGGCTGCAACGCCGAGCAGTGCGGCGACCATGGCAAACAGCAGCGCTGAACTCCTTGCAGAAATCTGGCTTTCCTTTAGCAGCATGACTCCATCTTCCTAAACGGCTTTCCGGCTCTTGAGGATGCGGCGATAGTAACCAAGTCTCCAGAGCAGGTAGTCGGCAAGCACTTTCCAACCGGGTGCAAAGAAACGGCCCGATGTGAGCACCACAAGTTCGCGGGCTGCGGAATAGGCGATCCTGCCTCCGGTGGCTTTCACGACCGGGCCCACGTGCAGGTCGTAGGGAATGCGGCCGCGTGCGAACAGATCAAGGATCAGATTGCGGCCGATCGCATAATTACTGCCGCGGCTGGTAGGAGTGCCGAGAACAGTACGACGCACCCAGCGGCTGGCATGATGGATCCAGATGCGGGCCTTCACGGAGAGGTTCGGCGCAAGTTCCATGTAATCTACATGGGTATAGGCCAGGTCGCAGCCAGCTTTGAACTTCTCGATATACCAGTTGATCAGCGCCGTTGGGTTTGGGATCCGGCAATCGGCATCGAAGAGGATGATGTTCGAGGAGCGAGCCGCCTCGATTCCCGGAATACGGGCCGCCATGGCAACACCGCCTTCATGCTGAACACGCGGGATCGCAAGCACCGTTAATCCCATCTCTCGATAGAGTTCGATCTCATAAGGCAGGTCGTTGAGCGGATAATTGTTGATCACCAGGATGAGCTCGATGCGGTAATCGCCGGTATAACGACCAAGATCTGAGAGCACCCTGGAAATATTTGTAAGGTCCTTCTGCGCGTTGACAGGGATCACGATGCTGGCGTCGGGCGATGCGCCCAGGCTGCCGCGCATGTGAAACAATTGTTTCCGCAGAAGGAACAGTTCGTCAGAGAGTTCAACCATAGGATTTACAGTCATAGCTTCGTCACACTTGCCCCGGACGCAAGTGCCGGGGAGTGTTGCGAGGGGTGCTCGTTGCGACGAGGCAATCTTACGTCCGGTATACGAGATCGCTTCGCTTCGCTCGCAATGACGAAGAACACATTATGGAATGTGTTCCAGTCAGATAGGCTGGGTAGCCTTCAACAAATACATGCCATTATTCTTCTTCGCCACGTCCAGCGCCGATTGGATATTCTTGAGCATCGATTGAGCTGTGTCACCAACCCGATATTCCACAATTCCAATTTGCGGGTCGAGAAGGATCGCATCCCCTGAAACATCCAGGGGGGCCGGATACGACAGAGCCATGCGCACGCGTTCCATCGTATGCATCGCGGCATTGCCGGGCGTATCAGCAAGCAGCACGATGAAATCATCTTCCGTCCAGCGGCCCACCAGGTCATTGCCGCGTAACTGGTTGCGCAGGACCTTGGTGACACCGCGCAAAATGCGCTGCAGTGTCGCCTGGGGAAGGGCATGCATATATTGAGCCAGCCCGTTGAGATGTACCACGCACAACGAAAAGTCCTGAGAGGAGGCAAAGGCGGTCTCGTTCAGCTTCCGTTCGAACGCCCGGCGGCTCAATGCCAGTGAGGATTCGTCAAGGCTTTTTTGCTGCACAAAGTTCTCGAGCGGCGTGCGCATCAATTCGCGTACCAGGGCAAGGATCACACCAAGCGCCAAACCAACCACCAGCGCCACGGCTGAGTCACGCACAGGTTGCGGTGAGATGGGAAGCGATGGCATGGAGACGGGATCCAACACATTCAGGTCATATACCTGATACAGGCCGCGAATATATTCGACTGCGTGTTGAGCGATGCCATTGGCCAGCACATAGACCGTGTCGCGATTCGGTCCCTGCACAGAAAATTCGATGATATTGGCATCAGGCAACGCCACAGCCCGAAATCGGTAATCGTTCAGATCCGCCGGGTTGAGCTGCAGCAGATCCACAGTTTCGCCATAGATGCGCTGGCTGTTGAGGATCTCTGCATAGGTGGTAACGATCGACCGCTTATCGAGCGTGGAAAGCCCGCTGAGCATGCTGTTGTTGCCATCCGTCATCAGCGAGGGATTCGGCGAAACGATGAAACGGGACGTCGCCTGATATGTGGGCGGAGTCACATAAGAAACCACCAGCGCCGCGATCACGGCAGCCAGCATGGTAATGACAATGATCCACCAGCTTCTACGCAGCATATGAAAATAGAGTTTGGCTTCCATTTTTTATCCTTTCTACCTTTGGAGTCAGCCAACTTGTTGGCGCATTTCGGGAGCAAGCTCCCGGACTCCAGAGCTCATTGATTGAGAGCGATCGAAAAGTGACGCCAGTTTCCGAACGTTCGTCGATAACTCGAATTCTTCCAGCACCCACTTTTGCCCAAGCGTTGCTCGATGCTTCGCCTCGGCCGGATTATGATAAATATCGGTTAACGCGTCTGTCAGCGCGTCCACATTTTCCGCTGGAACAAGCCATCCGGTTTCGCCGGGCCGTACCAGTTCTGGCACGCCCGAGATCGCCGTAGCAACCACCGGGATGCGAGTCGCCATGGCTTCCATGAGTGCAACGGGAATGCCTTCCATCTTTCCACTGGAGGTCACAACGCTGGGCTGCACATAACAATTCGCCGTGCGCAGGAACCGAGAAACTTCCTCCTGCGTACGTGGTCCCAGCAGCTGGACGTGGCGTTGGAGTCCATATTCGTCGATGGCACGCTCCAGAACACCGCGCAGATCGCCGCCACCAACGATTCGACAGCGGAACGGGATACCGCCTTGCATCAGCCTTCCACAAGCCTGTATCAGAAAGATGTGGCCTTTATATGGCTGCAAACTGCCGATACTGATGATCTCGAGCCGATGCGGACTCTCATTGCCATTGGAGTCAGAAGCGCGATAATAAGACGGTTCGATCCCGCAGCGCACGATCTCGGTCTTCTCGTTCACCCAGGGACCGAACATCTGGGCCAGATAGTTTCGGTTGAATTCTGAAACCGAGGAGACAAAGACAGAATCGTGTATTTTTGTCGCCAGCATGGGTTTTTCCACAAATATGTCGTGGGCGTGGACCGTGATGCTGTATGGGATGCCGGTCAACTGGTGGATCATCCACGCCACCAGCGCCGGATGTGTCGCGTAATGCGCGTGGATGTGGCGGATACCCTGTTCCTTGAATTGTTCCGCCATCCAGACCGCGCGCGGGAATAAGAGCAAGGCTCGAATCAGAAACTTAACGCTGCTGATGTTTTCCAACAGCACGCGCAGGAACAACAATATATAGCGGCGCGGTCGCTGAATGAATTGGCTCAGGTTGGTCCGCAATAATCCGGGCGAGAACCAGGGCACTGCATGAGCGCGGCGAAGCCAGGGTTGCGCTTCCTCATGAATCACCGGTTGCTGCTGAAGAATGAGAGGGTATAACTCCACCTGCCAGCCCAGCTTTTCCAACTCGATCATCTCGCGCAGAATAAATGTTTCGGGTAGATGGGGAAAACGTGAAACAATGTAAGCGATCTTATTTGTCATCGGTCTTCGCTTAGTGCGCGCCTCGCTGCTGAAGCGCAGCAACGATCGTAAGAACCAGGATCTGAACATCGAGCCACAGGCTTGCCCGCTGGATGTACGCAATATCCAGACGCAGACGATCGTCGAACTCGAGCCTGCCGCGTCCAAACACCTGCCATAGCCCCGTGATGCCCGGCTTGGCATCCAGGCGGTGTGTGTGCCATAGCTTATATGTCTCGGGCCCAAACGAAGTGGGACGCGGACCCACCAGGCTCATGTCACCGCGCAGAACATTGAACAATTGTGGAAGTTCATCCAGGCTGGTTTTGCGCAGGAATTTACCGAGCCGGGTCACGCGTGGATCGTCGGTGATCTTGAAATCGGGCCACTGCAATTCATTGAGATACGCATATTTGCTCTTGAGCTCCTCGGCATTTGGCACCATCGTTCGAAACTTATACATGCCAAAGCGGCGCCCACCCTGGCCGGTGCGAAGCTGCGTAAAGATGACCGGTGCACCGGGAGACGTGATCTTGATCATCAACGCGATCAGGATAATCATTGGCATCCACAGCGGCAGCGACATTGCAGTCAGCGTAATATCCATCATGCGTTTGAGAGACAAATACAGATCGCCGCTCAGTGAGCGTTCCTGGGGATCGAAACTGCTGATCCATTCTTCGGCGCTTCGTGAAGCAAACTGAATAAGTGTCATACCTTAGAAATCTCCTTTATGGAATTCTCTTCGAGGGGCAGCTCTGCCTGAAGTCCTCCGGTTGTGAGGCGCTGCCGTGCTTTCTTCAACAGATCGTCAAAGGTCAGGGCCTCATCCGGGAATGCCGCCGCGCCCCAGTGAATGGTGAGACCAGTTTTCTCCTGCACGGTTTTTGCGATGCGATGCGCCAGCAGTCGCGCCGCCGGAAGCTCTGTTTCAGGACAGATGAGAACGTAGGACCAGCGGCGATCGCGCAGGACGAGGTCAGTTTGCCGCAGCCGGTCATCGACGATCTGGCCGACACGCGCCACCGTAAAGCGATTGACAATATCGTACTGAATCGCCTTCAGCACTTCCCCGTTGTCATGTTGAGACCGAGGGTCTACATCAAGAATCACCAGACCTAACGGGCGATGATACCGACGACTCCGGTTGAACTCCGTTCGCACCTGGCGACTTCCTTCATCCAGTTTTTCGGCGCGATGCGGGAAGGCATCCAGCGCGAGCTCATCGATGACCGATTCTGCATGGGCGATCTCATCTGCCAGGCGGCAGGCCAACCAGATGCCAAGCAGCAGCAGCCCCAGCTCCAAAATAACGACCGAGAGATCGCTCGACGTGGATGTATCCCCCCGGTTGATTGCGAACGACAGAACCACGTACAGGCCTGCCCAGGCAGCCAAAGGTACGGCCGCCGAGACCCGTGTTACATGCGGGAAAAATAGTGTTGCCGGCACACCGATCATCGCAAGAAAATAAAAGTAAGCCGCAAAATTTATCAGCGGTCTGCCAAGATAATCGGCCTGGCCCAGGACGAAGATCAGGGCCAGATACAAAGCACACCATACAAAATATCGTCTCAATTTCGTCACTGTCTCGCGCATTCCTTCCATTTCATTCTGTACGGCTCGGTGCGGGGCTGCCGGCCGCAGAATGGTTACAGATTTATGAGATCCATGCTTCATGCAGCAAGCGATACAGAAGCGCAAAAACAGAGTACTCCTGTCAGAGCATCTTGCTGTGTTGGATGAGTGTTCGCTATGGTGCAACGGGGGAAAATGATCGCTTGCTTATGCAGGAACGCCTTACGCGCATTCATGCATAAGGAACTTCACGACGGCTTGTTATACTTGTTACGGGTATCCTATCGATGAGGGGTCTTCAATTTTGTTGATACATCATGGAAAGCAAGACCAGCATAGATGCAGGACAAACGTACAGCACCCCCCAATTCTTTTCATGACGCTGAAATGCAAAAAAGGTTACGCCTTTTCATCACTAACTACCCCTCAGTTCTTCGGCACCTTGGAGCGTAGGCGAAGTATTCTGCCGCCGTATTGCCCACGCCGTACCAGAAGGAATAGTGTTGGAAACACATTCTACAAAACGGCAAAGTGTTTCTTTTTGCCAACACTCATCGTAAACTTATCTTATAATCAGGTATATGGACAATCCACACCGCCCCCATCCATCGAAAATTGTAATGTACTCCACCCTCTACTGCCCGGATTGTATGCGTGCAAAAGCATTCTTCGAAGCCAACGACATCCCCTATGACCGTGTCTTGCTGGAAGGGAATGACGAAGCGACCGAATTCGTGCTCAAGATGAACAACGGATTCCGAAGCGTTCCCACGATCGTGTTTCCCGACGGTTCGGTACTAGTTGAACCCTCCTGGCAGGAATTGAAAGAAAAAACCTCCAAATGAATCGCACCGCCGACATCGTCATTTGCGGCGCGGGGATTACAGGGGTTGCGGCTGCACATTATCTCAGCAGGGCAGGCATCCAAAATATTCTGCTGATCGATGAACGCCCGCCGCTTTCGTTCACCAGCGACCGCAGCACAGAGTGTTATCGAAATTGGTGGCCAGATGCTTCGATGCTGGCGCTCGTCAATCGCTCGATCGATCTTATGGAAGAATTGGCCGAGGAAAGTGGAAATATCTTCCACATGAATCGACGCGGCTATTTGTATGTCACTGCCGATGAAGGCAAGGTCGCGGAAATGCAGTCCGCGTCGCATCGGATATCGGGCCTGGGCGCGGGTCCGATGCGCGTTCACTCCTCTGAAGTCTCTGCGTACCAACCCTCCCACACAGAGGGATTCCACGACTCGCCCAGCGGCGCCGATCTGCTGCTCGGCACCGATCTCATCCGCAAACATTTCCCCTATCTCACAGAGCGCGCCGTGGCCGCGCTGCACGTCCGCCGTGCAGGTTGGTTGAGCGCGCAGCAGCTGGGCATGTACCTGCTCGAAACGGGACGCAGGCGCGGGGTCCGGTTTGAAGCGGGGCAACTCACCGGCGTGGATGTAGCGAACGGCTTCGTAAAGGGCGTCAGGCTGAGTTCAGGAGAACGCGTCGATTGCCCCATCTTCGTCAATGCCGCTGGACCATTTCTTAAGACCGTGAGCAACTTGCTACATGTGGAGCTGCCCGTCCACACAGAGTTGCATTTGAAGGCCGCGATCAAAGATCCGCTCGGTGTGGTAGGGCGTGATGCACCACTGTTGATATGGACCGATGAGCAGCACCTGCCGTGGGATGAGCAGGAACGCACGGCACTCGCGGAAGATGACGATACACGCTGGCTGACGGAATCCTTTCCCGCCGGCGTGCATACGCGGCCGGAGGGCGCCGGTGACGACATCCTGATGCTGTGGGAATATCAGACGAAAGTACTTGCGCCGTCGAATGACCCGCCCATGGATGAGCAATATCCTGAAGTCGCTTTGCGCGGGCTGAGCGCCATGCTGCCACGCATGAAAGAGTATTTCACACGTATGCCGCGCCCGCAGCTCGACGGTGGATACTATACCAGGACGCCAGAAAACCGCCCGCTGGTTGGGCCGACATGCGTGCCTGGCGCGTATTTGATCGGCGCGGTATCCGGGTATGGCATCATGTCGGCCTGCGGCGTCGGTGATTTACTCGCCACGTTCATAAATGGAAATGTACTACCGCCGTACGCACTCGATTTCACACTGGCGCGTTATGATGACCCTGAGTATCAAAGGAAGCTCGAAGGCTGGGGCGATAGCGGCCAGTTGTAAAACGAAGTAGCTCTCGCCGCCGTCTCGCAGATGCCGCCCAGCGGTACAAGGCGGCAGTATCTTTAGAATGGGCATTGTTAATGCCCTACGTGTGACCTATTGTAAATTAACAATTGATCCTAACATATCATCGCGTCGAGCGGAGGATATCGTGCTCTTCGAAATCCGTAGACGAGACGCAGAGTTGCACCGGAAATCTGCGCTTCGTCTGCCACTTCGTCTCGCATTCGCTCGCTCAGTGTCCGCTCAGCGCGAGAGCAATACGTTGGAGTAATTTATTAATCTTCGAAATGCCGCATCACGCAATTTATGGAGCGGGGTACAACCCCGCACGCTTCATCTTACATTTTAGGCTGCGTGCGGGGTACAACCCCGCTCGTATCGTTTAGTTGAGTTTGTGTAACGAGCGGGGTACAATCATGGGGAGGAGAAGAGATGAAAAAGATCACAATGATCGGCCTGGCGATGCTCCTGCTGACGTCGTGCAACGGTTGGTTCTTCCAACCGTCGCCGTATAACCCGCCGACCCCATTTCTGCCGCCCACCAATACGCCTTCGATACATTCGCCGACACCGGTAATCATAGGTGTCAATAGTGCCACACCGATGGTTGCGACTGCAACCACCATACCCAGCAACACGCCATTCGTCCCGTTCACCAATACGCCGCTGGTGATCGCATCGAATACACCGGTTGTGACGGCGACTCAAGAAACAGCTGCGCCCGCGCCATCGATAGCGGTGGAACTGTTAGGATGCAGCACGAGCATTGACGTGACGCACGGCATGGGCGAAGTGACTGATGCATACGTCACCCTGAAGAACACCGGTAACGTGGACCTCACCAATATCAAGGCCACCGTCTTTGCACTGGATGAAGGGCGTGAGCATCCCGATAAGACCGTGGAACTTACTCTGCTTCCGGTGAACTATCAAGTGTCCATTAAACTAACCGCAGACAGCACCTACCGCGAAGAAACGCCGATCCAAATCGAAGTGGTGGCAGACAACAACCTGTTTCAGCGCATCGGCGAAGCGTCGTGCCGCGATATCGGCTTGTTTGCTCCACGGCCCGAAAGTTTGATGACTCCCATTCCGGTGAATCCATAATCAGTAGATCACGAAGTAGCCCGGAAAAGCCCGAAAATAGGGTGCGGGCGTACGCCCGCACCCTATTTTCGGGGATCTTTTGGGCATTTGTACACCTTTCGTGAAGTACTGATAATATATGCTGCACGTGGAGGGTATAATCACACCATGGCAACTCAAACGTTAAGCAACGGCCGCCAGAAGATAGCGGTTCTCATCGATGGCGACAATGCACAATCCTCCCTGCTGCCGCAAATGCTGGTGGAAGCGGGACGTCATGGGCAGGTCACTGTCCGACGCATCTATGGCGACTGGACGACACAAAACATGAACTCGTGGAAGGAGACATTGAACTATCATGCCTTCCAGCCGATCCAACAGTTCCGCTATACGATCGGTAAGAACGCCACCGACAGCGCGATGATCATCGATGCCATGGACCTCCTTCATTCAGGTGTCGTGGATGGATTCTGTCTGGTATCTTCGGACAGCGACTACACCAGGCTCGCTACACGCATACGAGAAACGGGCATCTTCGTGATGGGCATCGGCGAGAAAAAGACTCCCAAACCCTTTGTAAACGCCTGCGATCTGTTCGTCTACACCGAAAATCTGGTGGAAGAAAAAAGGGCTACCCAACAAAAACGCCTGACCCAAACCACCAAAACAAAGAAACTGAAGGAAGGGGAAAAAGAGGAGCCCGATCCCATGCCTGTTCTCAGCCAGGCCTTCGAAATGGCCGTGGGACAGGATGGCTGGGCACGCCTGGATGTGATGGGCAACGCGATCTACCAGGTGGATCCCGGTTTTGATCCGCGCACCTATGGTCACAAGCAGCTCTCGCGCATGTTGAATAAGCTCAAAGATAAATTCGAGATGCGCACCCAGGATATCGAAGGTCAGCTGATCTTTTATGTGAAGATGAAAGAGTAGTCTCGCCAAATGTAGGCACCGGATCCACGAAGTTTTCTTTTATGGCTGTATCCAAACCAGTAATTGAACTGCGGGTCGCGGTCACGACCAGCAACTATGAACGCCTCGTCAAATTCTATTGCGATGGCCTTGGGCTGGAACCGGATGCCATCTGGAACAACGCAGACGGTCATGCATTGATTCTCGATCTGGGAAAATCGACGCTCGAAATATTCGATGAAGCACAGGCAGACTATATCGATCAGCTTGAAGCCGGCAAACGAATCAGCGGACAGATCCGCTTTGCACTACAAGTACCGGACCTGAAAGCAGCGATGGAGCGTTTACTGGCTCACGGAGCAACGCTCGTGCATGAGCCCGTTATGACTCCCTGGGGCGATTACAACGTCCGCCTGCAGGACCCGGATGGGATGCAGATCACATTATTTCAATCGACGCAGGAACAGGAGATCTCATGATCGTCTGTATTGCCGAGGGGACGCTCAGGACAAAATTCGGCACCTACCAGCAATTCCTGTATTACGATGGCCAAAAGGAAACGATCGCGCTCGTGATGGGCGACGTTGCTGATCATGAAAACGTACTTTGCCGAGTCCATTCGCAGTGCATCCACGGACACGTCTTCAATAGCATTGAATGTGACTGCCGCGAGCAAATGGAGATGTCGCAGCGTCTGATTGAAGATGCCGGGCGCGGCGTGATCGTCTGGCTCGACCAGGAGGGCAAAAATAATGGACACATGGCGCTGCTGCTGAGTCGCAAACTGAAGGATGAAGGCATACCCCAAAGTGAAGCCTATATGAAGCTCGGCTACTCGTCCGATGCGCGCAGCTATACGCGGGCAGCGGAGATCCTGCGCGATCTACGTGTTCGATCCATCACCTTGTTGACCAATAATGCTGATAAGCTGACGCAATTGCGTGAAGACGGGCTTGTGATCGCCGGAACGCAGAGCCTGGAGCAGGAAAGGAAGCACTCATGAAACCGAATGAATCAGATTCGAGCGTGATCGACGATTACATTGCGAATTACCCACCGGACGTCCAGCAGATTCTTCAGAAGATCAGAGCTATCATCAGAGAGGCAGCCCCCGAGGCGCAGGAGAAAATCAACTACGGTATCCCAACCTTCACGTTGAACGGGAATCTGGTCCATTATGCAGGGTTCAAGAATCATGTGGGGTTCTACCCCACGCCGAGCGGGGTCGAAAAATTCAAGAAACAGTTGTCGAAGTACGAGGGGGCAAAGGGTTCTGTAAAATTCCCGCTTGATCAGCCGATCCCTTATGAATTGATCCGCAAGATCGCTGAATTCCGTGTCAAGGAACAACGGGCAAAAACGAAGAAGAAATAGACACGCCGGGGGCCGGTCGCCCTACAGGTGCACGCCGCCTGAGACTTTCTTTTGCTGCACCAGCCCCTCATATATATCCAGGATCTGATTCGCGATTTTCTCCCAGGCGTAATCCTGTGCATACTCCACGGCCCGGGCGCTCATCCTTGCATGTAACTCGCGATCGTTCAACAGCCAGGATATCTTTTCACATAACGTGTCGGGCTCCTGATCGGGGATCGTAAATCCGGTTTCGCCATCCCGCACCAGATATGCAAGCCCACCCACCTCCGACGCGATCACAGGAGTCCCACAGGCCATGGCTTCCAGCGCGACCATGCCAAAGGACTCATAATGCGAAGGCATCACCAGCAATTCAGCGGCTGAATAGTAATACGGCAGCTTATCCTGATCGCGTTTTCCCAAAAAGACAACGGTCTGCCCGACGCTCAGATCGTCACAGAGCTTTTGCAGGCGCGCCATTTCGGTGCTCATCTCCTGCGGGCTGACGGCCGGGTCGCCGCCGATGATAGCAAGATGCACAGGGTGCGGCTCCCGGGCCTGCAAACAAGACATCGCCTGTATCAGTGTGTCCACGCCTTTCAGCGGCTCGATGCGTCCAACAAACAGGACCATCCGGTCTTCAGGTTTCAAACCCACGTACATTTTCGCCTCGTCTGCCGGGATGGGATAAAAGTGACTCACATCCACACCTGGAGGGATGACGACCAGCTTGTCGGCAGGTGCTTTGTAAAGGAAACGGAGCTGCGTTACTTCGGCGATGGTGGCAGCGACGATGCGGTTCGCGCGCCGGAGAACCTGTTTCTCTCCATCGATCCTGTACTCGCCTTCGCGTTCCGCCTCGCTGCGTGCGATCCGGTTCTTCATTTCGCCGAGCGTGTGGTACATGTGAACGATCGGGACCCCGCCCCAGGCTTCGGAAAGCGACGCGGCCGCGATCCCAGACATCCAGTAATGACTGTGAATGATGTCGTACTGGATCCCCTTTTCGCAGGCAAAGTATTTAATGCCATCCACGAATCGAGGAATGTAGTTTGCGAGTTCCTGCTTGGCGACGGGATGCTCCGGGCCTGCTGGGACGTGGACCACGCGGTTGCCATAGCCAAGTTCATGCAAAACATGCGGCACGTGGTCATCCTGCGAGCGCGTGAACACATCCACGTGGATGCCCATCTTGCCTAACTGGCGCGTCAACTCGCGAACGTACACGTTCATCCCGCCGGTATCCTTGCCACCCAGGGTCGCCAGCGGACAGGTATGATAGGAGATCATTGCGATTCGTAACATTGGTTCACCGAGTTTTAGACGTCTCGTATAACGAAAACCTTGCCTAATCTATCGTTGCGAGGGCTCATCCTGAGCGGAGCAAAGCGCAGTCGAAGGATAGCCCGAAGCAATCTCCTGTTCGACGGAGTAAAGCTGTCGAGAAGATTTGTCCCCGGTACTGGAGATTGTGTCGTCACCCCGCCACGCGACGCTTCGTCGGGAAGAGCATCCTCCTCGCAACGACGTGATAGCCATAATAGAAACTTGCGACTTTATGTACTTTCCTTTATAATCCCCGCCGCTGTAAAATGTGGTAGTAACTTTGCCAGGCATCCTGCAAAGAGGTATTCACTGATTGGACGGCTGAAGCCATCACTACTACAATACGCCACCGTAGCACAGTTGGCAGTGCAGCCGATTCGTAATCGTATCGTCACGGGTTCGAATACCATAGGTGACTCACCAAACATAGCGGTTTTTCTCTCTACGAACGGGCTGTTCGGGAAGGAAAAACCGCTATGTTTTACCCTAAAATCCATGAGCAGACGATTCTTGAAATTTCTCAAGGGGATTATATCAGTGCTACAGCGGAGTCATTTTTGATCGACCGCCAGGCAAGAGAGTTATCCCGATACACACTCAAGTTCTATAGAGATTTCCTGCGAACTTTCATAGAATATTGCAACGCAAATTCGTTGACCTTCATCCAACAGATTACGTCAGATTTCCTCCGGCGGTACTTTCTCGCGTTTGGCGAAAAACATAATCCAGGTGGGGTCCATGGAGCCTACCGGACTCTACGTGCATTCTTCCAATGGCTCATGAAGGAAGAAGTGATGGCGTCTGACTGGAAAAATCCGATGCTGAAAGTAAAGGCACCGAAAGTAGTTCTTGATCCCTTAGAACCGATTTCCATTCAAGATGTCCGAGCACTGAGCAACACGTGCCAGCGCGGAGACCTCATAGGAGAACGAGATCGGGCTCTTTTCCTTTTCTTGCTTGACACTGGGGCCAGAGCACGAGAGGCGTGCAATATGAATATCAAGGATGTAGACTTAAATACCGGAGCAGTGATGATACGTTATGGCAAGGGTGGTAAATCACGAATGGTTTTTATCGGACGCACAACAAGAAGAGCGATGCGCGGGTATCTGCGCCAGCGTCACGACTCGTCCCCTGCCTTGTTCGTTTCCAAAGATGAAGAACGGCTTACTTATGACGGACTCAGACAGCTTTTGGAACGAAGGGCAAAACGAGCTAAGCTAGGTAACAAACCCAAGCTACACGGTTTCCGTCGTGCATTTGCTCTCAACATGCTACGCAGCGGTGTAGATATCTTTGTTTTGCAAAGACTGATGGGACATGCTGATCTACAGGTATTGCGCCGTTACCTTGCTCAAAACGATGAGGATAATCAGCTGGCACATATGCGCGGAAGTCCTGTCGACAATAATTTCTGAATTCAAGCTTTGCGTAGAATTGCCTTGTCATTTACAGTTCGGCCCGCAAGCGATCACCAAACTTGGATGTCGCCCCTTTGGAAGCTTTTCTTATGATCGCGGGTTCGAAGCCCGTCGGGACCACCTGTCTAGACAACTTGATGGGCAACCATCAAGTTGTTTTTGTTTTTACTTGGCATCAAGATATCGATCTCACCTCCACACGTGTCCATCGTGAATTTGTTCTGATTTGATTTTGTTCTTTTCACGTGCTGACTTGATCTATATCCTGTAGAAACACAGTATTGATCCGATCAAAGCAACTTTACTATCACACAGTAGACGCTACTGTTTTGTAGTAGTTCGGTCTTGTAGTTCAGTTGGTTAGAACGCACCGTTCACATCGGTGAGGTCACAGGTTCGAGTCCTGTCAAGACCACAGAAAACAGGCGATTTTGCTTGAAAAGAGGCAAAAATGCCTAATACCAAAGCATGTTGCCAAAACTTAAAAGGACCTCCCCGAAGATCGGGGAGGCGATTTTTGTTTAAATCTGTTAGGTGTTGCAAAAGTGTTGCAATCAGGATGGACAGGACGCAACGGTTCACAGTAGAGGTCTGGAACTCAAGTCTCTCGGCACCACAGTATGCGTAAACAAAATAGCCTACAGAAAGTACATCCGAGCCGAAAACCAGCTCCGCTTTGTGGGTTCAACCCTCGCCGGGACCAGTAGGTTGAGACAACTTTGTGCAGCAATATTCCAGTACCGTGAACTCGCCTCTTGATAGATGCTCTTATCTATTTCAAACGCTTAAGTGGAGCGGGATGTGCTTTTCATTCAATTCTATTTAGGTAATCCTCCCGAACCTCATCTGGATTGGTTGATTTCATAACTCGACCAGCAAAACTCCCGTTCGCGTTCTATCAATATTATTTGTTGAAGGTACGGCAAGCATCATCATGAATCCGAGTGAGCCAAAATCTTAATATCATCTTGTAGCCGGCATGCTATACTGATTCTGGAGGTAGCCATGAATCGTTTCCCTTATCCTGTAACTCTGATTTTCCTGCTTCTCGCCAGTTGCTCTCTCGTGCTGCCAACCCCTGCAACTCTTACACCCGCGGTCTTACCCACGCCCGGCATCGGCTCAACTATGTATAGCAAAAATGATGGCACGACACTCTTTTACGTACCAACAGGGGAGTTCGCGATGGGAAGCGAAAATGGCGAACCAAACGAAAAACCAGTCCATGCTGTTTATCTTGATGCTTTCTGGATCGACCCAACCGAAGTGACAAACAAAAAGTATTCTTTGTGTGTGAAAGCGGGCGCATGCATAGAGCCTCTCTACAAAAGTTCAGCGTCCCGTGCCAGCTATTACGGCAATTCTGAATTTGACAACTATCCCGTGGTCTATGTGGATTGGAATATGGCAAACACCTATTGTGAATGGGCAGGTCGTAGATTACCGACCGAAGCGGAGTGGGAGAAAGCCGCGCGCGGCACGGATGGACGTATGTATCCCTGGGGCAATGAAATAGATGGAACGTTTGCCAACTTTGGCAATCCGGTCAACTCACCTTACAACGTCGGCGATACAACCGAAGTGGGCAAGTATAAGACGGGAGCAAGCCCTTATGGCGCGTATGATATGGCAGGCAATGTTGCAGAGTGGGTAAGGGATTGGTATAGCGATACCTATTATCAAAGTTCTCCGGCATCAAATCCTTTGGGGCCAGATTCAGGTGATGTTCGAGCATTGCGTGGTGGCTCATGGAACTACATCGATTTCGTTGTCCGCTCTACCAGCCGTGGAGGTTTCGTTCCGAACGATTCCGATGTCGATCTTGGATATCGGGTTGATATTGGTTTTCGTTGTGCTCTTGGCACATCCCCGTAGAGCTTCACTGCTCTAGTACGGAAGCGAAGGTTGCGAAATATTGTTGTTGAATTATGTTACAAATCGGACATTGTTGATTGAATTTCTTTTGATAAGTGCTACAATGCTTCTAAGGGTACTGAGTTCTAACTGGTTAGGCAAATTCATTGTGAAGTAAGTGCCGCGCAAGCGGAATCCATTACGTGAGTTCCTCAAATCGAAAAACTGAATATATGGTCCGCACCGTGACTGAGAGTCGGCGGTTATTGGCAGTTAATCCTCTGTGCCGAGGGGTTTAGTAAAAGAGGGTTTGGCTTTATCTGTCTGAATTTCTTGATTAGGTAACCTCAGGGAGCGAGCGCCTCCGTAGAAGCTTGGCAAGATGATCGGGCGTTCAAGACCAGCCCTTACAGTGGCTTACCGCGTGGTTTGTAAATTCTGATTTGTTCTCAATGTTCCAACCCGACCAGACCAGAACGTTCGAAGCCCGAGGAGTATGCAATGAACACAAAACGATTTAGATTTTCTGCACGTTTGACTCTCGGTCTGGCGCTAATCGTTCTTTTGACATTTGGCGGAACTCATTCGGTGCAAGCCACTACCGCTGGCTGGGCAACCACCCACCCTATGTTGGAGGCGCGTTACGGTCACACCGCCACGCTGCTCCAGGACGGCCGGGTGCTGGTCGTCGGAGGAGCTGACAATAACGGGTATCTTTCCAGCGCAGAATTGTATAACCCATCCACCGGCTTCTGGACAAGCACCGACTCGCTGGCGGAGGCCCGCGCAAATCATACAGTCACTCTACTTCCAAACGGCAATGTGCTGATCGTAGGCGGGGAGAGCAACAGCGGTCCTCTTGCCAGCACGGAGGTGTATGATCCCGACACGGGAATCTGGACGAACACCGAAGCGCTCACACTCGCCCGCTCTTATCATACGGCAACATTACTTTCCAACGGCTTGGTACTTGTCGTTGGCGGAAGCGGTTCTGGCGGCCTTCTTGGGAGCGCGGAGTTGTATGATCCTGCCACAAGCCCTGCCACGGGCTTCTGGACAGACACCGGCTCTCTGACTAGCGCTCGCCACGTTCACACCGCCGCTCTGCTTTCAGATGGCAGGGTGTTGGTTGCAGGTGGATATGATAATAGCGGAGCTATCGGTAGCGCGGAGTTGTATAACCCGGATCCTGGCACCTGGAGTGATACCGATTCAATGACTGATGCTCGCTACTATCATACTCTCACACTGCTTTCGGATGGCAAGGTGTTGGTTGCAGGTGGCCTGGATAACAGCAGCGATCTTGCCAGCGCGGAATTGTATGACCCAGTCATGGACACCTGGTCGCCTACCGGCGCTCTGCCGGAGTCCCGCTCTTATCACACAGCAACGCGGCTACCGAATGGCGAGGTACTGGTCACAGGAGGAGGGTCAGGTAACTTCGATTTCCTTGCCACCGCGGAATTGTATGACCCCGTCACGGGCACGTGGGCGAACACCGGCGCGCCAACCCAGACCCGTGTATATCACACGGCCACACTGCTCCTCAATAGCGAGGTACTAGTCGTTGAGGGATTAGGCCTTCGTGGTCTTCTCGCTAGCGCGGAGTTGTATGGGGCGTCGGTGACACCACCCAGCACGCGCTTTGTAGCAACGACCGGCACCAATGTCGGTAATGGCTGCTTCAACGCAAGCAACCCCTGCGCAACCATCGTGTATGCAATGTCGCAGGCTGTCGCGGGCAACACAATCGAGATCGCGGCTGGCACCTATAACGAAGCCGGAGAAGGAAACACCTTCTCGAGAGCCGGGATCGTAGTAAACAAAAACCTGACGCTAACTGGCGCGGGAGCGGCTAATACAATTGTCCAAGTGGCGGCTGACATCAACTTCCACCGCGTAATCTACGTCATCAGCGGCGTCACAGCCACTATCGAGGGTATGACAATTCAAAACGGTTCCCTCCTGGGATATGGCGGTGGTCTCTATAACGATGGTACGGTGACGTTGAACTTTAGCACCGTCAGAAACAACTCGACGGGAATCTGGGGTGGCGGCATCTTCAACAGCGGCACGTTGACCTTGAACAACAGCACAGTTAGCGACAACTACGCGGATATCCAAGGTGGCGGCATCTTCAACACCGGCACGATGATTTTGAACAACAGTACTGTAAGTGATAACTTGGGCGGCTCTGGCAGTGGACTCTATAATGAAGGCACGCTAACCATTACGAACGGCACCTTCTCAGGCAATGGTGTCGGTGGTGGTGGCGGCGTCATGAACAACGGCGGCACGCTGAATCTGTATAACACCATCCTTGCCAACAGTGGTAGCGGCGGGGATTGCAACAATAATTCCGGCATGATTACTGGCAACAACAATTTGATCGAAGGTACGGGCAGCAATGCCTGCGGCTTGACTAACGGTACAGATGGCAACATCATCGGCTCCGACCCGAACCTTGGGGTCCCAATCGGTTCGCCGGCTTACTTCCCGCTCAATAGCGATTCACTTGCCATTGATGCAGGCGATGATGCAAAATGCGCAGCCGCTCCGGTGAACAACATCTCGCAAAACGGTCTGTCTCGCCCGCAGGGTGCGCACTGCGACATCGGCGCGTATGAGTTCGCTAACTCCCTGGCTGGTTTCAATGTCCCGGTGGAGCCAGTCGATGCGACAACGGGTACGATACCCGTTGCCATGTCATTTGCACAAATTACTCAGAGTGGTATGACAAACCTGACGACGAGCAGTTCTGGTCCTCCACCACCAGCCGGCTTCAGCCTGGGCGACCCACCCATATACTATGAATTGACCACCACGGCAGTGTTCTCAGGGACCATAACGCTTTGCATTGACTACTCTGGTACTGGTTTGGAAAACGATCCCGACGAAAATACTTTCAAACTGTATCATCTCGAAGGAGTCGTCTGGCAAGATCGCACCGCTTCGTTGGATACGGTCAACGATCTCGTCTGTGGAAATGTAACTTCCCTGTCACCATTTGCGATCTTTCAACCGACGGCAATCTTCAACTGGACTGGCTTCTTCCAGCCGGTGGATAACCTGCCTACGCTGAACTCGGTCAATGCCGGGCGCGCCATCCCCATAAAATTCAGTCTTGGAGGAGATTATGGACTGAATATCTTGATGGCGGGCTATCCCAAATCACAAGAAATCTTTTGCGACTCAACTGCGCTCGTGGATGGCATCGAAGAGACTGTCACTGCCGGTTCCAGCAGTCTGATCTATGATCCAACCATAGATCAATATACCTATGTATGGAAAACGGAAAAGTCATGGGCAACCAAGTGTCGACAACTGGTCGTGAAACTGCTGGATGGCACAACGCATTATGCGAACTTCCAGTTCAAGTAAGCAGCAATGCCACCAAGTTTTGTTTGGATGAGATCACGCCCAATGGCGGTCTATCCAAGACCTGGGTTCGAAAAGGAGATGACAGATGAAGACCAATTCTCTCAGCAAACTTGGAGGAAATTGCTCCATCCTCCTGGGCATTTTGTACTTGCTAATCGGCATCACCTATTTGTTGTTGCCGGCAGACCAGAAACAAACGAGTGCAGTCGATAAATTCCTGCCCTCTTTTGCGGAAAATCCGACCACGCAGATTATCCAATTTTGGGGATTTGCGCTCAGTGGCCTGGTAGCCATCGCAGTGGTGCTGGCAGTGTCCGAGAGCGTACGATCCGAGAATGAAGGATGGGTCCGCTGGACCAGCAATCTGGCCATCCTGGGATTCTCGGTTGTGGCGATCAATAACTTTCGGAATATTGCCTTCCAGCCGGGGCTGGCGAGGGCCTATGTGGAAGGCGATGCAGTGACCAAAACGGTGATCGAGCTGAGCGGGCCGTTTAGCCTCGACCCACAGGGTTGGCTCGGCTTCGGGGCGGTCGGTCTGTGGGTATTCGTTGTCAGCCTGCTGGCTCTTCGCGCCGGTAGCTGGCCCAAACTTCTGGCTTATGTAGGTATTGCCACCGCTGTTGCATACTGGTTGATAGTGGTTGGCTTTGTTTTCAATCAGGAGATGCTATTTACCATTGGTGCAGCGTTAGGCGGCATCATCCTCGCGCCGATCTGGTACATCTGGGTAGGGCTTCGGTCGCGACAGGCAGATTGAGTTGTTAGTGGCGCGTCCCTGTTCTAAGACAATCGCCCTCCATTGAATTCACTTCAGAAAGGAAAACCGCTATGAAATTCCTCGTTATTGCAAGACCCGGCCACGGAGCATCCCTGCCCGATGAAAAGGCCCTCACCATATATCAACAGGCGTACGACTGGCTCAATGCCCATATAACGGATGGCACCTTCGACTGTTCCTATAATCTCCCCGCAGGGGGCGGCCTGGCCATCGTCAATACCAATTCGCACGAAACACTGACTGAGCTTCTGGGCGCCTATCCGCTTCAGCCATGGGTTGACTATGAAGTACTTCCCCTATCCGATCTCAAGCACAGTTTCGACATAACCATCAAGGCTCTCGGCGGATAAACAATCGAAGCATTTGGCTGTTTAAGATCGATTGCTCATTTTGCGCAAGATGCAAGGCATCTTCTTCGGCACGCCAATTATGCTCTTTCGAGAAGCATTGGAAAAGGAATTCAAGGATGGCTGAGATTGTAAAGCTCAATGGTTTCGATATACGCTTCGAAATTCATGGGGAAGGTATCCCTATTGTGTACATGCCCGGCGGTTTTTATCCTCTCGAACAGGGACGGTTGATGGCCGGGAGACTAGCAACCCTCGGTTATAAAGTGTTGCTTTGGGATCGTCCAAACACAGGTGCGTCAGGATTGCTGTTCCAAGGGAGCAAGCTCTTGAAGATATGGGCTGATAAGCTTCGCGAACTACTCCACTACACCGGACTCTCGCCAGCATTTATTTCAGGCGGTTCAGCTGGTGGTCTTGGGGCGCTGTATTTCGCCTATCTTTATCCAGCGGAAGTCAAGGGATTGATCTTTAGCTCCCCGCCCACAGACGATCAACAGATATGGGAGGCTATGCTGAAGGAGACCTTTCTGGCGCGAGCCGACGCAGCCGACGAAGGGGGCATGGCGCTGCTTTCGAGTCCACGGATGGAATGTTGGATCTCTTCAATTGGACTGACCAGTTCGGGCGGGTTGCACAAAAAAAGCAACAACTCCTTTCCATGAATCCCCAGGCATTTGCTGAGACCATGAGAGCATGGGCGCGTTCATTTATAGACGGCGGACCTCCATACTTTGCGGGATTGAGTGATGAGCAACTCGCAACGATCCATATCCCGACGATCGTCTTTTCGGGCGCTGGAGGGTTTCATCCGCCGCATACAGCCGAAGCATTACATATGCGGCTGCCACAGTCGACGCTTGTCATATCGGCTGAATATTACGCCGAGATATGGGACCAAATCCTCCATGACAGCGAAGCGAACGGCGGTGAATACTTTGACGCTGCATTTGCTGGCCGGATCGATGAGTTTGTACGATCCAGCGTCCAGGCATAGTCGGCGGGAAAGGCACACCAATAGGAAGCTTGTTTTGCACCTGAGCTTTTTCCATGTACTGAGTGTGATCCACGCCCACCGACACGCCACTAACGCAAGCCGTTGAGAGCGAGGATAGCCTCCGATGATTTGGAATGTCAAATGTCTGCCACCATGATGTGAGGTAACACAATGAAAACGCACGTTCTTTTCCTCCTGATCTTTATCATCATGGTGACCGCCTGCGCGCCGCAAGATGTGGCAACTCCAGTGCCCACGCCTGCCTTCACAGATACAACTCCGCCAACTGTAACTCCTCGGCCCACGCAGACCCTAGAACCAACGCCGATACCTATTCAGGTAACTAAGATTTCCACAGAGGCCTGCTCTGAACTAGTGGATACCACAAGCTCCAATGCTGGGGCTCTTGAAGTCATCTACACTCAGCGTGGGTCTCAATTCTTCGAGTTGCCAGAGGGATTTACAGGATTTACCCCGGGCGATAACAATACCAAGTTATGGCTATGGAATGAAGAAAGAGGGAAAACTAGAGCCATTCTGTTACCCTCAGATGCTGTTGGTCCGAGAATCTCAGCGGATCACCGTTGGATCGTTTTCCGACGGGTGATTCTGAAACAAGACTTTGGAGAAACACAGAGTGAGTTATGGGTTATTGATACTTATGGTCAAAACGAAAAGAAACTTGCATCATTCTCTTTCGATGAAGTAAAGACCCGCAACCTTGATTTACATTTTGATTTCGCTTCCGTGGATTACGGTTGGGTGGCAGGCACAAATCAAATTTACTACAATGTTACCGTCGATGGCGAGGATATCAGTGTACGTCCACCAACTTATGACGCGTTTGTCTTAATTGATATTAATTCCGGGAAGAAGATCCCACTAGCCCAACCGGGAAGAGCCGCTACTATCATTTTTGCTCCGGATGGCTCACAAGCGGCGGTCTTAACCGACGGTAAACTCAATCTGGTGAATGCAAAAGATGGAAGCGTCCAATTTACACTTCCAATCCGGCTTAGGGATAGCTTGGGTCTGGTAGGCAAGGAAAGTCTCTCTTATTCACCTGATGGCAAGTATTTGATCGGTTTTGCGGACGATGACATCGTCCGCATGAATACAAAGGATGGACAGTGGCAGACTATTCCCCTGACATATACTATCCTTACAGGGGGCAATGGTTATGCCTATACCGTAGGATATAGTTGGGTCGGCAATTCCACGATCTTGGTACCTCTGACAAACTTGCCGGGAGGCGTATCGGCAATCAACTACGACGCCGGATCACGAGCGAAGCCTGAATTAGGTTTCACCTTATGGGAGGTAAATCTGGTTCAAGGAATGTCACAACAGATCCAAACTTTTACAGGATTTGCCAACCCGGACAGCATCTCACCAGACGGACACTATGTGGCATTCAGAATATTCGAAACGCAAGCCGATGCCCCGAATGGACAGTTCACAGCTTTTCTATCGCCAAGAGCAAAGCTGGGAGGGGGATCACCACCAAACATGATTCTGGCGGATGTAAATACAGGGGAAAAGATTCTAACCATAGAAGGAATCAGTTTCTTTGCCTGGTCGCCGTATTCTAATTACTATGTTTACGTTCAGCGCGGAGAATCTGTAAATGGGGTCTTTACTCAACCCTTATATCTAGGTCAAATTGGAGCGGATCCCATACCGTTCGAAACTACAGAAAAGGGTCATCCACTATTTTATAATGTCAAATGGGTGGATGCACAGAGATTTGTGATGGATTTGGATTGCGTGCTCAATTTCGTCTGGCTACCCCGCCAGTAAAGGTAATGCAAATGAGAAAATATTCTGTTTCCTTCCAGCTGATCATCATCCTAATAACTGCCTGCGCCCAACTCAGCGGGACCCGACTAGTGGAACTATGCGCGTTTTCAAGCAGTTTGTATGGTAACCCTCCCGTAAAATAGTACCAGTGAAAAGTAGACAACTCGTGGCAAAATAGAGTTAGGAGAGCGTGCCATGAAGAAGTCGAAGTTTTCAGAAAGCCAGATCGTGAACATCCTGAAGGAAGCCGAAGCGGGGATAGCGGTGGAAGATCTCAGCCGTCAGCACGGGTTCAGCAAAGCTTCCTTTTACAAGTGGAAAGCGAAGTATGGTGGGATGAGCATTAGTGAAGTGAAACGGATGAAGGAACTGGAAGAGGAGAACCGTCGCTTGAAACAGATGTATGCGAACTTGAGCCTGGAACATGAAGTGCTCAAAGATATTATCGAAAAAAAACTCTCGAAGTAAAGGAACGACGGGAACTGGTCAGTTATGCAATTGCAGAATTTGGATTGAGTGAACGACAGGCGTGTCGCACCGTTCAAGTGAGTCGTTGTGGGTATCGTTATCAGGCCAAGCGAACTGACGATGAACCGATCACAAACGAGTTGCAGCAGCTGGCACACCGGCAGCCTCGCTGGGGCTGTGGCAAGATGACGGATTATCTCAGAAACCAGGGGAAGCCTTGGAACCATAAGCGGATCCGTAGAGTATACCGAACACTGGCGCTGCATCTGAAGAGAAAACCGAAGAAACGGTTACCGGCTCGCACTGCCCAGGCACTGGCGGTGCCTGGACGTGCGAACCAGACCTGGTCGTTGGATTTCATGAGTGATGCGCTTTCCAATGGCAGAACATTCCGAACGTTGAATGTGATCGATGACTTCAACCGGGAAGCCCTTTGGATCGAAGTAGATACATCGCTTCCGGCAGAACGGGTCGTGAGAGTGTTGGAGCAGTTGCTCTTCTGGCGAGGCAAGCCAACTCGCATTCGTATGGATAATGGTCCGGAGTTGATCTCGCAGCGCCTGGAGAGCTGGGCAAAAGACAAACACATCGATCTGCTTCATATCCAGCCTGGCAAGCCTGCTCACATCGTCCCGATGTCCTTCGGGAGAATGCATACATCGAGCGCTTCAACCGCACTTACCGCGAAGATGTTTTGGATGCTTATTTGTTTGCTGATCTCGAGGAGGTTCGTATCATTACAGAGCGTTGGCTGGAAGACTACAACACCATTCGTCCGCACGAGGCATTACAGGGTTTACCACCCTGCCAGTTCGCACAACAACAGGCCTAGATTTGTCTACTTATGAGTGGTACTACGTTTGGGAGGTTGACAGTATGACTTGAAGCTGATTCCGTCAAAATGGCGTCCTCTTGTCCGGCCCACCAGCGGGAGTTCCGCCTGTTTTTCTCGTTCAGAGACTCTACTTTGGTGCAAGTAGAGTCTCGTAGGTGTTGCAAAAGTGTTGCAATCAGAAAAAAACGCAGTGGAAATATTGGACGCAATGGACATTTAGACCCCTGAAAAATACAAAAATCCAAACAAAAACGCACGAAATGGACGTATTGGAAGCATTGGAAAATGAGACTTTAGAATCACACAGTATATATGGACATACTGGACGCAGTAGACAGAATGGACAGCTAGTACACAAGGTCTTGTAGTTCAGTTGGTTAGAACGCGCTGTATGGTTTTCTCAGATCGTGACCTAGGGCTGTTTACTCACATCGTAACCCGGCCCAGCAATGGGGGTATCCAGAAGTAAAAAAGTAGCAGGCTGCGATGGAAGAGCAATGGATCGTGGATCGAGGCAAATTGAGGGAGGTGTGGCTGGATCATCCGGAATGGAGCAAAAATCAGTAAGCGGAAGCGGTAGGTCGCTCCAAAGCCTGGGTGAAAAAATGGCTGAAGCGGATCCGTCGCTGTCCGTTGGAAGATCAACAAGTTCTGCAAAGTCAGTCGCGAGTGCGTAAGCGACCCCCGCCTGCCTGGCCAGAAATCGTAGCGAAGCAGATCCTTGCGATCCGAGACGATCCGCCGGAGAAATTGGGGCGGACTCCCGGTCCCCGCACAATCTTGTATTATCTATTGCAAGATCAAAGCTTGCGTCAAGCAGGCATCGCTTTGCCTCACTCGACACGAACGATCTGGAAAATCCTGAACCAGTATCATCGCATCCTGCATCCAGCTGATCCACAACATGATCCAGAAGAACGACCAGAACCCGGAGTCGAATGGGGCATGGACTTTCATCATGTCAGCTGTGTTGCTCCGGATCCGGAAGGCAAGCAACAGCATGTGGTGGAGATCCTCAACGTTGTCGATCATGGTTCGTCTGCCGTAGTCGCCTCCGAACCCGCCAGTGATTACACCGCAGAGACGGCATTACGAACCGTAGCAGGCGTACTCCTTGAACAAGGCTGCCCGGATCGTATCCGCATCGATCGTGACACTCGTTGGGTAGGGAGTTGGACAGCCAAAGACTTTCCTTCTCCGCTGCTGCGGTTCCTGCAATGTTTGGGGATCGATCCCAAGGTCTGCCCGCCTCATGAACCAGAGAAGAACCCATTTGTAGAGCGATACCGTCGAAATTACAAGTATGAATGCGAGTACCGGGAACCAACACATGATCTGGAAAGTACGATCACAACCAATGGACCATATATTCACTTCTACAACTTTGAACGACCCAACCAGGCAATCACTTGCGGCAACCAACCTCCACTTGTGAAATTCCCTGACCCTCCTCATCTCTCTCCTGTCCCAGAAACCATCGATCCCGATCGTTGGATCTTGCTGCAGACAGGTAAGACTTATACCCGACGATTGGATCGCAATGGCTGTTTCAAGTTGGGAAACCAAACCTACTATGTGCAGCAGAAACTGAAGAGTTGCCCTGTGATCATCTGGGTCGATGGACGACAACGGGAACTCGACATCTTTGTAGATCGCCAAGCGATTAAGAAGATACCCATCAAGGGACTGCAAAACCGGTTGATGGACTTTCCAGAGTATCTTGAATTGATGTGCCAGGAAGCGATCTCGACCTGGTGTCGCATCCTGCGGCGCACCCCTACCTATCGCCGGGTTACGATGTGAGTAAATAGCGGAGGGTCACGATCTGAGAAAACCATACACGCGCCGTTCACATCGGCGAGGTCACAGGTTCGTGTCCTGTCAAGACCACAAAAAACAGGCGGTTTTGGTTCAAAATAAAGCAAGATTCCACAATATCACAGCGTGCTGCCGAAATCCTAAAGAGCCTCCCTTCAAGTCGCGGATGCGCTTTTTGTTTGTGCCTGTCAAGTATTGCGAAAGTGTTGCAATCACGATGGACAGGACGCAAGAGTTCACATAAGAGGTCAGGAGTAGAAGTCGCTCTGCGCCTAAACAAGATGTGGGCAAAGCAGCCTACAAAATGCAAACACCCCTCTTCCACAATGCTGTATCGCTCAATAAATGGATGCTCGTCCCAGATGGTCGGGCTTCTCACTTACCTTGATACTTCTCCAACTGCAGATTAGAAATCTACACATATCTTTGCTTGTAAAACAGGTGAATGAACCAATACCTTATTCCATGCCGCGGGTTCTAAGCCCGTTGAAATAGCAATTGAAAATTGTTATGTTGTTACCAATGTAATCCAGGCGCGGTACAAATCAGATATACGGGTATAAATTCCGCCCGCGGCTTTATATCCACTAGATAAAGAACAAACTGGCAGAAATCAGCGAACACCCCTACCTGTAGGGGTGTTCGCGTTTCAACGTTCCGATACACAATCATGCCGCAATGTATCGTTACCTATATAGATATTCAGGTGGTCCACAAAAAGCCTGTGGGGGTACACCTGCTATCGTTATCAAATATCAGAAACGAATTTCAGATCCCATCCTGTATCGCATTGATATCCATGTAGAAGTTCCCCGGGTCGATTATAAAAAATTGAGCGGTGATCGGTTGGGGGAGACATCCGAATCCATTCGCGCCCTCGTGCGCGCGGCACGAGCTATACAAACTAAGAGATTTCCCAACTACAGTTCCGATATTGTTTGTAACGCTGATATGCGTAACGCGAAGATCAGGCAATTTTGCAAATTGCAGGATAGAGGTTAGGGTTTGATGCGGGTGGTAGGGATTCAATTCGATTTGTTCGGCACACCCTTATCATCGCACCCTGAAGTTGGCGCGCACCGTTGCAAATCTGGATGGGAGTGAAGAGATCCAGTCTGCGCATCTAGCGAAGGCGCTGCACCTTAGGCAGATCAAAGTTAATCATGGAAAAGCTGACCACAAGTTGATGTTTCATATGAGTCGCTCATATTTGAGATTGAAGTTTTTACAATTGAAGCCGTAACCACATCGTGTATTTGACGACCAATTGAAATTGATAAGGTGGGCTGTGGATTGGGCAGATACAGATAAGAGTTAGAAAAGGCGCTCGCAAGTGCCTTTTTTTGATTCATGCAAAACTAAAAATAAACTTCCCGAGCAGTCGGGACAGGGAACTCATGACACGGGAATGCCCCGCATGATAGGCTGTAGGTGTTGGACCCATAAGTGTTATTGCCCTAGTCAAGATACGATAAGCGATCGATGCAATGCTCTGCATCGTGATACAGGTGGTCAGGCGACCTTGAGAGCCTATGGGCCAAATCTTCGTTTCCAGGGCAACACCAAACCTTCAACACGATGAAGTCGTATGCGCAAAAGGAGAAAAGAATGCTTTACAAACTTATCGTCTTTCTGCATGTTATTTCCGCTTTCGCGTTCCTGCTTTCGCATGGCGCCGCTGCCAGTGTGGCATTTGCCTTGAAGCGTGAGCGTGAGCCACAGAAGATACGAACCTTGCTCAATCTTTCAATCGCATCCTATCCATTGATGGGTTGGTCTCTGGTTTCAACCATTGTGTTTGGCATCATCGCGGGTTTTCAACTGAATTGGTGGAAGTTCGGCTGGATCTGGACTTCAATTGTCCTCCTGGTTGTCATCGTTGTATTCATGGGACTGTTTGGCGCTGAAGTCTATGGCAAAGCCAGAAAAGTCGCAGGCCTTCCGTATCGATCCAGGGGAAAGCTATTTCCGGCTGAGTTGCCGAAGAGCGATGAGGAGCTTTTCGCAATTCTGGAGAAGAGTAATCCGGTCCTGCTCACGATCATTGGTTACGGAGGCTTCGCGATCATCACATGGCTAATGTTGACCAAGCCGTTCTGACGATCCATTCCAACATCACCTGCTTCTGCCACGATCGAAAACCTTCAGGGCATCCCCATAAATTTCAGCCCGGATGTTGCGGCCAATCCAGCACTTTGGCTCGTGGTTCGGGCCGATGGAGCAAGTCTATTTCGGCGGGGAATGGTTCTGGACTTGCTCGGAATGATCTTGAGCGTCGAAGCCCTGGCTTTGCCTGCGGTCGCCAGTTACGTCCTTTTCGCCCCAATCTGGGCAGTGTGGCTTGGGATTGACCTGGTCCCCAAACCGGTACAGATCGCGTAAACATTATAGAGAGGATCGATAAAAAATGAGCGAATACGTCAGACCAATCAAAGCTCTTAGCGAAGTTGTCCTGCGGGTGAGCGACATGGATACCATGCAGGAATTCTATGAAAAGATCGTCGGACTCGAACTGCTCGCACGAAATGAGAGCCTAATGGCTTTCTTTCGAATAGCTCCTGATCATGAAGGTCACAACCAAACCCTGGCTTTGTTCGATCAGGCCAGCGAGGCTGATCATCCATCGCGCCATTATACGGGAGTGGATCCTGAGAAGAGCCCGCTGCATCACATGGCCTTTACAATCTCCCTATCAGATTACGAAGCAGAAAAAGAACGACTGCAAAAGCTTTGCTTGCATGTGGAAACTGTCGAACACGCTTGGCAGCATTATCGTTCGCTTTATATCACTGACCCGGAGGGGAATGTAGTGGAGTTTGTTTGTTATGATGCGAGCGTGCGATAGAAGGAAGCGATTAGCAGATGACATAATCGGGTGCGAACATTGAGTCGGCTTGCGCGCTCAATAGGGTTTAATTTCGAAAGTAGATAAACCATGAACGACCATCAGTCATTTCAACGATTTGCTGCATTATCGGCAATCATCTCTTTCCCATTGGCTTTAGGGAGTATAGTACTTTCAGGCATGGCCCTGGGTTTCAATATGGAGGCATCCACCAATCCAGCCCTTCTGCTAACAGTCGGGGCTGATGGGGCGAGTCTATCGCGCTGGGGAATGATACTGGATATGTTTTCATACTATCTGCCACTCTTGCCCGTCGCCCTCTTCCTCTGGCGTTGGCTCAGATCGAGAAATCCCGACTGGGTTCTCTTCTATACTTCGTGCGGTTTGGGTTATATCCTCATTGGCGCAATCGGCGCGGCGATTTTGGCGGCTGTGCATCCACCGTTGATCAATGCATACACTCAGGCCTCAGTAGAACAGAGGCCCGTCCTCGAAACTGTCTTTAGCGCTGTGTGGAACATGGTATACGGTGGAATGTGGAACATTCTTGAGGTACTCTTGGCTGGTATCTGGTTCCTTGGCATTGGCTCGCTCCTCTGGGATGAGCGGCGCTTCTTCAGTATCTTCAGCATAATCCTGGCCATTTCGGCGCTTTTGGACTCGCTTGGATTCATCTTGGGCATCGAAGCCGTTGCCTTACTTGGAGTCGCCATTTACGTCCTCCTCGCCCCGATCTGGGCGTTATGGCTTGGTATTGACTTGATCCGCAAGCCGGTGCAGATTGCCACTGCGAAAGCAACTGGAGACAGTTACTTGACTCCGCAAAAATGAGAGCGGACATCCGTATCCCTCACATGTTAGTTCTGTCAGTCAGCCGAAAGGGCAAACCCTAGTGTTGTTATGTTTTTCACCGCGACGAACCGACCCGTGAAATTTCCCGACCAGTCGGGATAGGGCACTCATGACACGGGAAACCTTCGCATGATAGAGTGGATGCATCCGCCGCTCCCGTTGGGTGGTGGACCGAGTATCAACCTGCCATCTTGAGGCAGATATGCGAAGGCACACTGAAGGATGTGAAGCCATGAGCACGGATAAGACGACAAAGAAGTATCACAAATTTGTATTGATCGCCTCGACCTTCACCCTGCTGGGCCTGATCTTGATAGCTTGTAGCAGCCCGAAGACTGTGGCGACTGTGCCAGCGGGCGCAAAGCCAGGGGAGCTTACCCTCGAGCCGTGCACGTTCAAGACGGATGAAGCTGAGTATGAAGCCGACTGCGGTACGTTGGTCGTGCCGGAGAACAGGGCCAAGGCCGATTCACGCTTGATCGCGTTGCCGGTCATTCGCGTCCGGGCGACTGGTAACAACCCGGCTGAACCGGTCTTCTGGTTACAAGGTGGGCCAGGTGACTCTAATATGGAACTAAAACCCGCGGCCTGGCTGCTTGCCCGCCACGACTTTGTCATGGTCGGTTACCGCGGCGCAGACGGTTCTTCCGTGTTGGAGTGTCCGGAATACGATCGGATGTTGCGCAGCCCCAGTCCGGGTGGCGACGCGCTCGGCGCGGAATCGCTCGCCGAAACAGCGAAGGCCATGGCCGAATGCGCGGCGCGCTTGCAGGCCGCGGGGGTTGACCTGGAGGGCTACACCATTCCCGATGTGGTCGAAGACATGGAAGCCGCCCGCATAGCGCTGAACTACGAGCGTGTGAACCTGCTCAGCGCGAGCTATGGCACTCGTGTCGCGCAGATGTATGCCTATCTCCACCCTGATCGCGTCTATCGCTCGGTCATGAGCGGCGCTTCCCCCCCCAGGCGCATCGTCTTTGAACCGGAGACGCTGGATGCACAACTGGGATACTTCGCCCGCCTGTGTGCACAAGACGCCGAGTGCAGCGCCCGGACCCCCAACCTGGCAGAAACCATGCGCCATGTGGCCCACAACATGCCGCGCCGCTGGTTGTTCCTGCCGATTGACCCGGGCAACGTCAAGGTGGCCACCTTTCAGTTGCTCTTTAGTCGCAGTACAGCCCCCATGGCCTTCGACGCCTACATCGCCGCGGAACAAGGGGACCCGAGCGGGCTGGCGTTGATGTCACTGGCGGCTCGCTTAAGTCCTCCTTCAATTATCTGGGGCGACTTTTTTTCCAAGGCCTATAGCGCCGATTATGACCCGTCCCGCGACTACACGGCCGATATGGATCCACCGGGCTCGATCCTCGGCTCGCCGGAAGGCCTGGCGTTCTTTAGTACCGCCTGGGCCTGGCCGGTCAGGCTTATCCCCGCCGAACTTCGCCAGGCGCACCCCTCGGATGTAGAGACGCTGATCATCAGCGGGAGCATTGACGTTGCGACTCCGGCAGAGCTGGCTACCGAGGGGCTCATGCCCTACCTGTCTCATGGCCAGCAGGTCTTCCTGGCCGAGCTGGGGCATTTTGACATGCCTGGGAATGACCAGCCTCAGGCAGTCGAACGCCTGTTGACCTCCTTCTACGACACAGGTGTGGCTGACGACTCGCTGTATACCTACGCGCCGATTAACTTCCGGGTGTCATGGGGTTACCCGACGCAGGCCAAGCTCCTGCTGGGTCTGGTGTTACTGCTCATCGCCGCCGTGGTGGCGGTCATTTGGTTTGTCGTTCGGCGGGTCCAGCGTCGCAAAGCCAGGCAAGCCGCCAATTGACCTCAAGGAGCATTAAAATGCCTGCAAAAAGGTCAAACTGTAATCTTGTGAAAGTCGGCCGTCTGTGGGCCATCCTATCCGTTGTAGGTTTGATGGAGTCAGCGGCAGCACTTGCACCAGTTGCGTCCTAACGAGAGGAGTATAAGGAGGTCGCTAGGTTGAAGATTTGGGATGCACCCAACTTCAAGCGATCTCGCGGCTCGCGCGGCTGATGCGCCACCGTTGGGCGGCGTACCACAGACTATACGGTTTATTCGATGACAAGAAAAGGAGAATTGCAGTGAAAACCTGGTTCACTTCCCTCAATGGAGCGATCACGCTCTCGGCGCTTGGACTGCTGTCTTTCATCGGATACGCCTTTGTGGAGGCGCGCTATTTCCTTGAAAAGTGGATTCCAGGGGATGGCGCGGCGATGGTGGAGACAATCGTTTTGCTCTTGATCATCGGCGGCTGGCTGCGGGCCCTCTTTGTGGCAGCAGGTGGCAGGCGGGGTGGCATGACTGCTTTGTTCGCCTTCAGCATGGTTATCACACTGATCGCCCTATACGATATGCAATTTGTTCTGTACGCCCATATAGCCTGGCCGGAACAAGTCATGGTGGTCGTTATGCTCATCGTTGGGGCGATTGTCACCGCTGCAATGGGAGTGCACTTGAGGAGCGGCAAGAAAACTGCATAACCGACAGCGCACAACTACATCAATAATGCGCCGCCCAACACTACCTGAACCTGACGTGGCTATCGCCACCGTAAATCGGAGTGATTAGCAATACCCGCCACGCGGGTTACGCTGTCCGTTAGGCGCACAACCAGTCAGCAGAAAGGGCAAATCCTCGTGCTGTTATGCCATTCACCTGCGACGAACCGACCCGTGAAATTTCCCGACCAATCGAGAATCCGCCTAATGACATGGGAGCAACGTGCGGCTACACGGTGTGTGCACATCAAAGCTACATGAGAAGAAAAGAGATCGCTTATGAATACTGAACGCACAAATATTGGAACAGGTTTTTGGCTCCAATGGGTGCTGGCCAGCATGCTGGGATTTGCCGTGGGCGCAGCCATGGGTAACGCCGTTGCCAACTCGATTCCACCCATGGTGTGCACGCAAAGCTTTTCCGATAGTCTTATTGACAGGTTGACAAATTTTCCGTGCATCCTGCAAACGTTGGACTTGGATCTGGCATTAATCGTGGTTATCCTTGGGCTGGCGGGCGGATTTATGCAATGGCTGGTCCTCCGCCGTCGGATCGCCGGGACTGGCTGGTGGGTGCCTGCCAGCACACTTGGCCTCCCAATCGCTTTGGTCATAGCCGTGGGCGCGATGCGCCTGGGCGGGATTCCGTCCCCAATCCTGCTGGGAGTTCTATTCGGAGTTGTGAGTGGGATCCTGCCATGGCTCGTCCTGCGTCGGCAGATTACGCGGGCTGGTTGGTGGATACCGGCCCACCTGCTCGGCTCACTGGTGGGTGGCGCCATGGGCATCGTTGCATTCCATGCCGTGAGCTTGATTGGATTCTACCAATTTGTCTGGGCCGCGGCTGGAGCCATGTTCGGGGCCGGGTTGGGCGCCGTTACTGGCATCACGCTGGTCTGGCTGCTGCGCCAGCATGTTCCGGGAAAGTAGACGGGGCGGCGCACAGAGCGAGTTGAAGTGTCAGACCTGGATGCGATCGGTGACATCGTGCTGTGCATGACACAGATGTAAGTATTGGCGCGTGCTTAAGATCACCCATTGCATGGGCACTATGCATTCATCTATATGACCGATAGTTGGGAAGTTCCCGGTCCAACTAACCCGTGAAATTTCCCGATCCGCTGGGACACCGCCCTCATGACACGGGAAAGCCTCGCATGATACGCTGTGGGCATTCACTGAAGACGAGAACAAAGTATCTCGTCTTCTAGCAACCAAAGGAGGCTCATATGTCTAATCATCTATTATGGCAGCGGCTGGGCGCCGCCAGCGGAATCGTGTATGTCGTAGTGCTTCTGGGTCCGGACCTCATCCAAGGCGGCCCGAGCGAGGAACCCACGATGACGGTGGCGGAGGCAATTGCACATTCGTGTGCGATCACCACCGCTGCTCAGCCCACGGATGCGGTTATCCCTATTCTGCACACCCTCGGTTTCCTCTTCTTCCTGTTCTTCTTAGGGAGCCTGTGGAGCGCCCTACGGCGTGCCGAGGGCGATGACGGATGGCTTTCGGCTGCCGCTTTTGGCGGCGGGCTGGCGTCATTCGCCATCAAGTTTGCCAGCGGTGCATTTGGGGTTGCGGCTTCTCGCAACGCCTGTGCGGGGATCGACCCTCAACTCTGGCAGGTACTGCAAGACATGAACAGTGCATCCTTCTTCCTCAGCTTCTTGCCGCTTACCGTTCTCGTGGCGGCTTCCGCCGTCATGGCGATCAGGTTTGGCGCGCCGCTGCCTCGCTGGCTGGGCGGGATATCGGCAGTCGTGGCTGTGGCGCTGCTGGTTGACGGGATGGCGGGGACGCTTTACCCCCGAGACTTCGGACCTTCTTTTCTCCTGTTCATGCTCTGGATGCTAGCGGCCAGCATCGCCCTGCTGCGGAGTGCGGGTGTGCCCCACTCAGCGGTAGGCAATGCTGCTGTGGCGCCGCCTTCAGTCGTATCGTAAGTGAGAAGGTTATGAGGTGGATGGCGCAGGTTTGGTATGCCTGGCTGCCACCTCATAATCGATTATCTGACGGCAAAGGAAGCTATTCATGTCTACAACTACTCCGGCACAACAACCAGCTCCCCTTCGACACTCCGATATCTGATGGGTTGTGTCATAATAGAAGCAATGAGTACTCGTACTGCCGCCTGGCTCGCCTGGGGCCTCGGGGCGATTTCACTATTTTCCTTCAGTGCAGGTCTGTTCCTCCAGTCCTTGAATCGTTCTGCGTTAAGTGTAGTGGATACTGAACCATGGATAATTGAAATCGGCTTCACTCTCCTTTTCATGTCTTTCACGATGGTCGGCGCGCTTATCGCCTTGCGGCACCCGATCAACTTAATTGGCTGGATCCTCTGCGCCCTGGGCCTCAGTGGATCCCTGACAAGCCTTTGCGGGGAATTCGCCGTATACACCCTCGCGACGCGACCAGGTTTGCTCCCCCAAGGTGATGTTGCTGCCTGGCTCTCGGTCTGGCTGTCAGGCTCAAATCTGGTCACCCTGATCGTCTTGCTGTTTTTGCTCTTTCCGAACGGTCGGCTCCTCTCGCCGCGTTGGAGTGCCGTCGCATGGTTGACAATCATCGCCAATGCTCTGTCCTTAGCGCTCTATCTCCGACCGGGACCGCTCGATGGCTTTTCACCGCTCTCCGTTGCCAATCCACTCGGCATCAAGGATGCGGACACAGTGTTGAACATCGTGGCGACAATCGGGGCCGGACTGACGCTTTTCACCGTGCTTGCTTCAGTCGCCTCTCTCGTCCTCCGCTTCCGGCGGGCCCGGGGCACAGAGCGTCAGCAGATGAAGTGGTTGGCATTCGCCGGTTTCAGTGTTGGCGCGGCGTTCCTCGTCGGTCCCATTCTGTGGTCGATTCCTGAACTCTCTGGCGCTGTTTGGAGCGCACTCTTTCTGTTTAGTGTTTCGACCATTCCGATCAGTGTCGGCCTCGCCATCCTCAAGTATCACCTGTACGATATTGACATTATCATCAATCGCACGCTGGTCTATGGCGCGCTCATCGTAATTGTCATCGGGCTATATGTGTTCGTAGTCGGGACAGCAGGTATGCTGTTTCAGTCTGTGGGCAACTCGTTTCTCGCGATTCTCGCCACAGGTTTGATCGCTGTTCTCTTTCACCCATTGCGCCAGCGTCTTCAACGCGGCGTCAACCATTTCATGTACGGCGAGCGCGATGATCCCTACGCGGTGCTCTCGCGCCTGAGCCAGCGTCTGGAAGCGACGCTTGCGCCTGAGTCCGTCCTGCCCACGATCGTAGAGACTGTCAAGGACGCGCTGAAGCTGCCCTACGCCGCCATCGCCCTCAAGCAGGACGGCGCATTCGCGGTCGCTGCCTCCTCCGGGACACCCGTGAATGACACGTTGTGCCTGCCGTTGGCTTATCAGAACGAGAATATCGGCCAGTTACTTCTTGCGCCGCGCGCCACCGGTGAAACTTTCTCCCCTGCCGACCGGCGGCTACTGGACGATCTTGCCCGCGAGGCCGGAGTTGCCGTCCACGCCGTGCGCCTGACCACGGATCTCCAGCATTCGCGTGCGCGCCTGGTTACAACACGGGAAGAGGAACGCCGCCGATTGCGCCGTGATTTGCACGATGGGCTTGGCCCCACCCTCGCCAGCCTGGCTCAGCGGCTCGATACCGCGCGCATCCTGGTCCCGCGCGACCCGAACGCTGCCGTCGCACTGCTGGGTGACCTCACGGCCCAGGTCAAGACGACGATCACAGATATTCGCCGCTTAGTCTATGCGCTGCGCCCACCCGCGCTTGATGAGCTCGGTTTAGTCTCGGCCCTCCGCGAACACGCTGAGCACTATAACGAGTCCAACGGGCTGAGTGTTTCGATCGAGGCACCTGAGCGTTTGCCGCCACTGCCTGCCGCCGTCGAGGTCGCGGCGTATCGGATCGTGCTGGAGGCGCTGACCAATGTCGCCCGGCATGCGCACGCGCGTACCTGCCACATCCATCTGGAGCTCAGGGAAGCACAGGTGCTGTACCTGGAAGTTACCGATGATGGTGGTGGTCTGCCCAACGACTACCATGCCGGGGTCGGCCTCGCTTCTATGCGCGAGCGCGCGATGGAATTGGGTGGGGAATGCCGGATTGAACCGGGGCCGACGCACGGGATACGAGTGGTGGCCCGGCTGCCGTTACCTCATTCGGAGGAGTGAAGTATGGATTCGATCCGCGTACTCATCGTCGACGATCATCCCTTCTATCGCGAAGGGGTACGCACCATGTTGAGTGTGGAGTCGGGCATCGAAATTGCAGGCGAACTTGCGAGTGGGGACGAAGCCATTGCCCAGGCTGCGAGTCTCCAGCCCGACGTGATTCTCATGGATCTCAAAATGCCGGGCATCAACGGCATCGAGGCTACTCGACGTATTCTGCACACCAGCCCGCATATCGGGGTGCTGGTTCTCACCATGTTTGAAGCCGACGAGTCGGTCTTTGCCGCCATGCGCGCAGGTGCACGAGGCTATTTGCTCAAGGATGTAGGTCAGGAGGAGTTAGTTCGAGCGGTCAAGGCCGTCAACCGTGGCGAAGCGATCTTCAGCCCCGCGATTGCCGAGCGACTGATCCATTACTTCGCCGCGCTCAAGCCGGCAGCTGCGGATCTGGCTTTCCCCGAACTCACCGACCGTGAGCGCGAGATTCTCCACTTGATCGCTCAGGGTCACAGCAATTCAGAGATTGCCGAACGCTTACTACTCCGCACGAAAACGGTGCAGAACCACGTTTCAAACATCTTCAGCAAGCTACAGGTCGCTGACCGAGCGCAGGCTATCGTCCGTGCGCGGAATGCAGGACTCGGGCTCGATCACAACACCTGATGCGAGCATGTAGTAGCATAATATGTGTCAATTTTTGCTCAAATGCGTATTTTTATCTTCATAACTGCACAAGGATCTGCCCCGGCGGTAGAAATCTGGTATACGGGTACAAATTTAGACCACAAGCGTAGGCAGCGGAATTACATCACCTTTCGAACACATTTTGATTAAGAATGGCTGGTGCTACGACCAATATCTAAGGCAGTGAAATCCAATCCGGAGAATTCGTCTACATCAACATTGACCTGGTTGGTAAAAACGGCATTATAGAGAGCAACGACGCTAGAAGGCTCACTGTAACGGTCGAGGGGGAACTCTACTCGGCTTTGGAAGCGCGAATCACTGCACAGAAGAACGCTTTGCCGGTGGCACCTATGCAACTTATTATGGCAGATCACTGGCTGTGGTCCGCGCGGATCGTGCTGGAGATCTAAACATCCGCGTCACCGGAGTTGGGTTTGATCCGACTGAGGTAAAGATTAGTGTAACAAAATAAAACCAATCTGCAACAACAGGTGTAATAAGACACACTAATTCTCTTCAAAGAAGGACTCGTCCTCGATAAAGTCTCCCAAGGAGACCTTGTCCGCCACTAAGGAGAAGTGGCGGGCAATCTATTTGGCTTTGTTACACCTCTGACTTATCCTTCTGTGACTCTCCATCTTCCGACCCGTATCATGGCAAGATCGCCAAAGTGTGGATCGTCCTCATGCTTGGCTAAAGTCCTGCTGAAGCAGGGATCAAAACCTTCTATGTTGATGAATGAAAGCCTCTACTATGACTCAAGTAGAATCTATAGGTGTTGCAAAAGTGTTGCAATCAGAAAAATACGCAGTGGACATATTGGACACAATTGACATCTAAACCCCTGAAAAATGCAAAAATCCAAACAAAAACGCACGAAATGGACGTATTGGACACATTGGACGATGAGACTTTACAATCACACAGTAGACGCTACTGTCTTGTAGTAGTTCGGTCTTGTAGTTCAGTTGGTCGCGAACGCCGCGCCAAGCAGCAGCAGCCCTGCAAAGGGTTAGAACGCGCCGTTCACGTCGGTGAGGTCACAGGTTCGAGTCCTGTCAAGACCACAAAATCCTGATGATTTTGTTTGAAAATAAGGTAGGTAATCAATAATGTAACGATGACTACCACTGAAGTTGCTCAGAAATTCCTGTTGGTTCGTTAGGTTTTGCATCGCCAGTGCGGCCAATTGCAATCCAGCAGCCCAGCCCTCCGTGCGGGCTTCGAGGGTATCAACTGTTACTGCATTAAGATTTAGACGCATCGATTGATTGAAGAACTGAGAGGCTTCGTCCAGCGTGAAGCGTAATTCGTGGGCGCGAATTTCAGTCATTTGACCGCGGGCACGCATTCGTGCCAACGAAAGGGGCGGATCTTCGCGCGTGGTAATGACAAGATGGAGTTGGGAAGGCTGATGGTCTATAAAATACTCCAGCGTTTCATGCACCGCTGGATTTGTGATGAAATGGTAATCATCTAGAACCACGACCATTGGAGTCTGGGCCCCGGCCAGATCATTGATGAGCCCCTCTAGAATGACAGCGGCAGAAGGAGTCGGCATGATTCCCAGCATGCTTCTGGAATCTTGACCGAGCCTTTGATCGATGCGACCTAACACTTCCATCCAATAGCCTAAGAATCGAGTTAGGTCATTGTCTCGTTCATCCAAGGAAAGCCAGGCACTATGACGATCAGTTGGCTGGGAATGCAGCCAATCCGTGATAAGGGTGGTCTTTCCATAACCTGCCGGGGCGGAAACCAGCGATAGCTTGCGTCCTTCATTCAACCCAATCTGCAAAAATTCCAACAAACGGGGGCGCGGTATATTCATCACCCGTCTGGCTGGAAAATGAAATTTTGTTTCAAGGATGCGGCTGGTCATCATGGCACAAGGTGTTCAATAGATCCAGCTTGGATTATAGACAATGAACATTGGAATCGGCCCGTCATTGGGGCACACGTTAATCCCTTTTATCAGGTGATATTCATCCTTTTTGCCAAAGACAAGTTGCTAAGGTATTGTCGTCCAACCGAGGACGAGGACAGCGATCATGTGCGTCACTTTCAGGAGGCGATGATTGGTCCGCGCCGATAAATTGAGTTGCCTCTTCGTTGAACGGATCCGGCCTTGGCTTTTTCCTTCAATACGCAATACTGTCCTATCTCTCCCACGCGCCGGCCAACATTACAGACGATGTCGGTGGAAGAGCCGTTATTCGTGATTCGAGATTCGAGCGAGTTGAATATTCCGTACGGATTGCCAGTGTGCGTGGATCGCTGCAGAAGTCTCCCCTACCACGTCGCAGTTTAGCTCTTCATAATCCACAGACAGCAGTTCGACATAAATGTCGATGCGATCCGGTAGCGGACCGGAGATTCGCTTTTGATATTTCGTAACGACAGCCGACGTACACGTTTCGGCTGTTTGTGAGTCATTCAAATATCCGCAGGGCAGGAATGTACACAATTGGACAGGCTTTGCATGTTCAGCGTTCATTAAGCTGCATACAAGCAATAGTCATGGAGCAAAAAAGCGGAGACCTTCGGTCAAATCTCGGCGGGGTCAAAGATCCGCGCCGAGCTGGGAAAGAGGGTTTCCATCGCTTCGCTGGTGCAAAATCAAAATGATTTGATCTTTCTGAAAGAACTCCTTGAATCCGGAAAGATTGTTCCGGTTATCGATGGATGTTATCCAACAAATAAAACTGCCGAAGCCCTCTGGTACTTTGAGAGATACTGTTGGCAAACCAGTCAGGGGGAGTAAGATAGGAAGTGGAGGCCGCCATGTGTTTGAAAATTCAGGCACCCTGGGTAATGCCAGAGGAGACGAGACGGATTGAGCAAAAGTTGTTGAGGGCCAATGATCCATACGGCTTGATTGGAGATCGATTGTTTGAGCAGTTGCGGGAGGCAAATTATGCGGATTTGTATTCAGCCGAAGGCAAGCCGGGGATCTCGCCGGTCATCTTAGCGTTTGTGAGTGTCTATCAATTCCTGGAGAAGCTGGGGGATCGGCAAGCAGCCCAAGCGTTACGGATGCGTCTGGATTGGAAGTATGCTCTGCACTTGCCCTTGGAGTACGAAGGCTTTGATTTCAGTGTCTTGAGTGAATTTCGGGATCGGCTACTTGCGGGACAGGCCGAGGGGCGCGTGTTTGAGAAACTGGTGGAACAATTTTGGGAACTGGGATTGATCAAAGAACATGGGAAGCAAAGAACCGATAGTATCGCGATGCTCACGAAAGTGAGGCGGCTGTGCCGCGTGGAAACCGTTGTGGAAACGTTGGGCCTGGCGATTGTGGCGCTCGTCGATGCGGATCGAGAGTGGAGCGAATAAGTGATTCCTCCGAGTTGGGAAGCAAAATACGGGGAACGCTTTGTACGCCAGCGGTATAGTGAGAAGGAGTGGAAAGAGTATGAAGACAAGATTGGCGAGGAAGGACAATGGTTACTCAAACGACTTGAAAAAGGAGGCGCACCAGCAGAGCTACAGAACTTGCCAGAAGTGCAGGTTCTGAAAACCGTATGGGCGCAGCAGTTTCGAGAAGAGGGCGGGAAAATGGCATATACGGATTTGAAGAAATATGATGGACACACTCAAATCCAAAGTCCGCATGATCCCGAAGCCCGCTATAGTCGTAAGCGTCACTTTGCGTGGGTGGGCGATAAAGTCCAGGTCACAGAAACCGAGGATGAAGGTTATCCTCATATCATCACGGATATGGTGGGCACCAGCAGCAATCGGACGGATTGGGAGGAATTGCCTGCCATTCAAGAGCGGCTCGAAGCAAGAGCCTGCTCGCCCGCCGAAAACTATGTGGACGCAGGCTACATGAGTGGACCGAATTTGGAGTGTAGTCAGAAAAAGCACATTGATTTGATTGGTCCATTCCCCCATTTTGTCACGCCTCAGGACTTGATCCCCGATGGGATCACGAAATCTCATTTTCAAATTGACGCACAAAACAACACAGTGACTTGGCCGAAAGGCTACATCGCTACCCATCCCGTCCCGGTCAATAATAGTTTGAGTTTTCGATTTCCTGTCAAATCTCATCAAGTCGTATCCATCGAACTTTAACAAAGTCGCAAAAAGTCGTATCAGGGGAAGCGAGGGGAAGCGCAAGTTGGTAGGCTCCATAACTTGGCAAAGCCAGAGAGTTGCCCATGAGTACGGCTTTCGTCAAACCCTGGATGTCTACTTGGAAAGTGGCTGTTTCTTGTTCAGGCAGGCAAACCAGTTTGCGAGTTGTGTCATTGAAGGTGATTTCCAAGGTCTGCCCGGCAAATCGTCTTGTGGCGTTGTAGCCATAGCCGCCCAGAGAAAAGGTTCCCCCGGCACAGATGTGTCGAAACCAGCGGCCACGTCTCAGGTACTCATAAATGCGTTGCATCTGGAGCAGTTGTTCTTCCGAGTCAGGAGAATAGATCCGGCCGGAATGTCTGGCCTGCGGAAAGGCTTGAAAGGGAGGCTGCCCATCCAAGCTGCGGGTGGGGTACTCCAGGTTGAGAAAGAGCATACGTGCCTGCAAACTGCGCTGGAGAGCGCTGACATCTGCGAAGGTTTGGCGGCCTTCAAACGCTTGCTTGGCAATCGTTTGATGATGGCGTTCAATTCGAGCATGCTCCACTGGCGGTCTCTGCTGGATGAAGCGCACTTGCACACCCAGACCAACCAACCAGAGGTGGATCACGCTCGGGAAAGGCGAAACACTCTTGTTCTCGTAAAAGGCGCTATCGTGATCCAGGCTGATCTGCTCTGGCATCCCATAACGGAGGAAGGCGCGTCGCAGGACCCGTTAGTATTCTTGCGACTGGGGATGAGGCATGTGGGGGCAGGCATGGCTGTCGATGCTGGTATGGCTAACCACATCCATCAGATTGATGAAAGCAACCTTGCCCAACCCAGCCACCGTTGTCACACCCTGGGCGTCCATCTCCCATTCTTGATGCGGGCGTTGCACGGGGCGGGGCTGCGCTTCCGGCAATTCCTGGTGACGTCCATACTTGCGCACTTTCTCTACAGAATATTGTTTTTCGAGCTATCGGGTGGCTTTTTCTATCAGGTACAGGAAGGAACGGTACGATTTCTTGGTTGCAAGCGACATTCCCATTTCACATGTCAGGTTGCTCGAGTAGTATCCATCATACGGTTTGGACAAAACCTCAGCAGCCTCCAAGGTTGTGGCGGACGCGGTTAACTCGGGGAACAAGAGCCCCCGGTCTCCAGCAAATGCACAACAGCCCAGGTTTTCAGGTACCACCGCTTCCCTGACACAACGCTCGACAACCTGCTTCAACGTCCGATCCAGGTTTAGCTTTCGCAATGCACAGTTCGGGTGAAGAACTACCTTTTCATCCAGAGGAACGATGGTCAACTTTGGCAGCAGCCAGGCTTTAGCGAACTCGACGCTGTCCAGGATCGTTATCTTTTTCCACCGTTCCAAATCCGGTCCATCCAGGCCGTCAGCGCATGTCCGCAACGAATAAGCACAGGAACTGGAATCGATCACGATCGGCAAACGGCCGGATCGGCTCCATCGCCACATTTGCTCCAGGGTTTGATGGAGCATCTGACGGTGCGCCCGAGAATAGCCCTTCGAGCTGAAAGGCATTCCGCAACAACTGCCGTGACTTTCCTCCAGAAGATACAACCGGAGCTTGGCCCGGTGGCAGAGTTCAATGAAGACGTCGATCAGAGAAGGCGCGTCTGGATCCAGAGACGGTACTCCCATCGCTCGTGACACACATGATGGGAAGTACACCACATCAGCATCCGCCAGCTCCGGGCTGCTCCATGCTGGTGAACGGTGCAGTACTGCAGAGTTCCACTTCGGCAATTCCATGCCGGTCAGATTTCCAAGTCCCCTGGTAAGCTTTTCAAGCGCGGATGCACCCACCACGTTTTCCACCATGTGGCCCAACCCAACTCCATTTCGAAGCACATCTTCCACCAGTCCAAAATGTTCGGCAACCTGCGAAGCAATTCTTTGAGACCGCTCAGAGGCACCCTCGGCTCGCAAACGCTTAACAAAGGTGCCAGTGTTCAGTCCAACGGGACAGGCTGTGGCACACAATCCATCCGCGGCACAGGTATCTATCCCGGCATATTGATAATCACTGGTCAGGGAGTCAAGCACTGCCGAAGGATCACCGGATTCCCTCAGTCGAAACATCTCACGACGCACGACAATACGCTGGCGCGGCGTTAATGTCAGATGCTGGCTTGGACAGGACAACTCGCAAAATCCACACTCAATACAGGGATCAACTTCTGCCTCAACAACAGGCAGCGTCTTTAGATTCTTCACATGGGCACGAGGATCCGGATTAATGATCACTCCCGGATTGAGCAGATTATGAGGATCGAGCATCGTCTTCAGATCTTGCATAATGGCGTACGCGTCCCTCCCCCACTCATGAGCAACATAGGGTGCCACATTCCTACCGGTGCCATGTTCGGCTTTCAAAGCGCCGTCATATTTTTTCACTACCAATTCAACGATGTCTGACATGAATGATTCATAACGCTGGATCGAAGCCTCGTCATTGAAAGACTGCGTTATGACAAAATGCAGATTCCCATCCTTTGCATGTCCATAGATAATACCTTCATCATAACCATGCATTTTGAACAGGCGCTGCAAGTCCAAGATCGCATCTGCCAGTCGCGAAATCGGAAAGGCGACATCTTCGATAAGAACCGAGGTCCCTTGAGCGCGCATCGCACCAATGGCAGGAAAGATTCCCTTGCGTAGTTTCCACAACTTGGACTGATCGTCTGCATCTTCTGTGAATCGGGCTGGCTCCAACAATCCCAGAAGACTACATACCTGCTCAGCTTTCTTTTTGTACAGTTCAATTTCTTCACGGGTCTGGCACTGATATTCCACAAGGATGGCGGCAGCATCATCCGGCAAGTACTGTATGGCTGCGGGTGCACCCTCCAGCTTTTCAATGGAGCGAAGAGATGCACGATCCATGATCTCCAGAGCTCGGGCACCCGATTCGGAAAGCTGTGGGATTGCGCGTCCGGCAGACTCCACATCTGCAAAATAGAGCAGCCCTGTATACTTTCGTTCATAATCCGGCAGGGTACGTAGCACTACCTCTGAAATAAATCCCAACGTGCCTTCCGCACCAATCAACAGATGAGCCAGGATCTCCAAAGGAGATGAATAATCAATAAAAGCATTCAGGGAATATCCTGTCGTGTTTTTTGTTTCATAACGATCACGGATCCGGTGATACAACTCTGGGGAAGAGATGATCCGCTCTCTCAGTTCCAATAGTCCCTGCGCAAGTTCAGGTTTTTGTTCAAGGAAATGCTGTTCTGCACCAGGCTCACTAGTGTCAAACAGTGAACCATCCGGTAGCATGAACTGGATGGATTGCATCGTATGATACGAATTCTCCACAACACCACAGCACATCCCGCTCGCATTATTGGAAAGAATCCCGCCAATCAAACAGGCATCGATCGAAGCTGGGTCAGGACCAATCCGCCTGTGATATGGTTTCAGGGCACGGTTGGCATGTGAACCGACCACCCCAGGTCCCAGATGGATCAAGTCGCCGCTATTCTCGATATTAATCTTCCCCCAGTACCTTGATACCTTGACCAGGATACCATCTGTAACAGACTGCCCTGAGAGACTGGTGCCTGCTGCACGAAAGACCAGGGGAATCTTTTTCGTCTGACTGTACTCAAAAAGCTTCCTGATTTCTGAAAGTGATCTAGGATGTACAACGGCTTGAGGAATAAGTCGATAAAAAGATGCGTCACTGGCGGCGGCGATCCTGTCAATTGAGCGCGTAAAGACTCGCTTGGGATCAAGCAAAACACCAAGATCAGATGCAATATTCATGAGAGATGGTTGAGGTCCTTCGTTTATGACTGTATCAGAGTGTGTTGATAATGCTGACATGATATTAAGCCTGAACGTTCAGACTTTGCAGAAAAGCTTATACCATGGATTTTGGTCCTCAGAACTGCTTCAGTCAACATATGTTCTTGTTTAGCGTTCGAAAGTAGAAAATAGAAAGGGTCAAACATCTTGAAAAATAAAGGTGGAAAGACTCTTGTCTGAGAGGCGTAGAAGAATGTAAGATCGCTGTGATGAGAAAACGACGGAAGCACCCACAGCCTGATTCGAAGGATCAACGCATTGCCGAGCTGGAAGAGCAACTGGCACAAGCGCTGTTGATTATTCAGAAACAGCAAAAGCAGATCGAAGGGTTGCAGCAAATGAACAATAAAACGGCAGGCGGCGCCGTTCGCTCGGCGGCATTGGGTGGAGCGGCCGAGGCGGCCGGGGCGCAAGCGTGGCCACGGGAAGTTTGTGCATCGGGAATTGCCGCAGGTGCTGCAGGTGCATGAGACGAAGGTAGCCCAACTGCAGGGTTGTCCAGAATGCGGTGGCAAGTTGAAAGAGATCCACATGCATGAGCAGTACGTCACGGACATTCCGGTGGTGGAAGTGCAGACAACCCGCTTTGTGACCTACAGTGACTACTGTCGGGAATGTCATAAACGTTTGCCCTCGCATCATCCGGAGCAGGCTTCGGAAGCAAGCGGTGCGGCGGGCGTGCTGGTTGGACCGCGTCCCAAAGCCCTGGCGGCGGATCTCAAGCATCGACTGAATGTCTCGTACAGCAAGGCCAGTGAAGTGCTCAATGACACCTTTGGACTGCAAGTGAGTAGAAGTGGCTGGTGTCAAGCCGATTAGAAGCTGGCGCGTACAGCCCAGCTCGTGTATGCCTAGTTGCTGGATGCTATCCGACAATGCAGTGTAGTCAATGCGGATGAGACGGGCTGGCGGATCGGTACGCTGGCCGCCTGACTGTGGGTATTCACGCATCAAGTTGTTTTGTTGACTGCCTGCCAGATGAAAACCCGAGATCGCTTTTCTTATCCTGTCATAAGGAAAGCCAGACCCCAAGATTTTTTTCTTTTGCTTGTCGGTAAATTGTTGGAGCAACAGCCATATCATCCATCGCCAGTCCAAGATTGATCGCCAGTGTGCGTTCTTTTTCTTCCATGCGGCCCGGCTTGAGACCCGTCACCAGTTCACCCAGTTCGGCATAAGGGTTGGGGATCTGTTGGAAGTATCCGGCGGATTTGTAATACTGGAATTGCGCGTGGTCGTCGGTGCTGATTCGATCCATCTGGGCGAGCGCTTCACTGGTCCAGTAAGAGTCGAAATCCACAGCGGAGGCATACGCACCGGGTTTCAGCCAGTCTTTTTCGATGGTGGGGGTTGGATGCTTCAAAATTGGACCGGATGTGACCACAAGATCCGATTCGACCACTGCCTGTTTTGGTTCCTTTACGCCGAGTATCTCAAAGTCGAATCGGTTAGCCATATCGGCAACGAACTTGTCTTGAACATTCGGCAGGATATCGTATGCATACACCCGTTTTATGGGAAACAGGCATGACAATGCCTCCAGGTTGGTGCGCCCCTGAACACCGCAGGCGAGAATACCCACGCTTTCGGAGCCGGGACGTGCAAGATATTTTGCCGAGAGCGCGGATGCCGCCCCGGTACGCATGGCGGTGATCCAGGCACAATCCATGACGGCGTAGGGGATGCCGGTCTCCACATCGTTCAGGATCATCAAGCCCGATATGTATGGAAGTCCGCGCTTGAAATTCGCCGGATAACCACTGACCCATTTGATTCCCGCCGACCGCATGGATGGGATGTAGGCAGGCATGGCATGGATGAACGCATCGGGCATGGTGTGGATGCCGGGTTTGGGCGGCATTTCAACCTTCCCATACCCTTTTTCTTTAAAAGCAATTTCCAGCAGAGCGATGATTTCCTGCATGGACAGGTTCACTTTTTCGACATCTGCGCGGGACAAATAGAGGATGTTCTGTTCGGTCATGTGATACTCCTTCTAAAAAAGAATATAGCGATTCAAGGCTGGACACAATATGAAATATCACTATAAACCGCGACAATGCTCACAGCTTGGTATATACCAAAAACCATAAGATTTCAAGCGTCCGATGCTCTGTTTTGACGAAAAAAGCTTTCAACTACTGGCTCATATCACCAACAACTTAGGACTGACAGAAAAATAACTTTTCCGATTCTCGACCATTTTTACGGGCAAAAAGCCTTTAAAACAGAAAAGTTATTTTTCGGCGAAGCCTTAGGTCTCAAACCTGGGCGCGTCTCGCGACAGGATCATGAATACAAACGGAATGGCACACGCAATTTGTTTCTATTTGTCGAACCCAAAGCGGGCTCTCGGCATGTGTTGGTAACCAGGCATCGCGCCAAACAGGATTTTGCTTTTGCCATGCGCTATTTGGTGGATGTGATTCACCCAGAAGCCAAGTGCATAGATGTTGTCATGGATAATTTGAACACACATCATTATCATTCTCTCTGGTAGAGTTCTTTGGCAAACAGGAAGCAGATCGGATCATGAACCGATTGGAATTTCACTACACACCTAAACATGCTTCCTGGTTGAATTTGGCTAAAATTGAACTCAGTATTTTAGAGCCTTATCCATGTTTTTAATTAAGAGGTCTACCATTTTGTAGGAAGAGATAAGCGGGATCTTCGTCAGCACGGCAGGTGGACAATCGGCTTTGTACGTTTGCACGCTGATGTCGATCCCATTCTTGTTCAAGTCCCGTGCAAACTTGACAGCCACCTCAGCCTGGTGGAACAAGATTGTGGATAGGTGCCGTAACCCTTCAATCGTCTGAATCTGATCAGGATATCGTTTCGCCAGTTGATTGAGTTCGCCATGATAATAATCACCTATACGCGAGACATATGCCTGGTTAGCCCGCAGAAATTCCATTGTGAGTAGATAAGCCAGCGAAGCCAGTTCCTCCTGGCCATTGGTGACCAATGCGCCGAATTGACTCAGATTATCGAACGGGAATGTGGCGATGATCCGCGATGCCGGATATTCGCCTCCCGGGAAGCCCTTGCCGATGGAAACAAAATCCGGCGTCAGACCATATTCGCGGAATATAAACATCTTCGGCGACCAGATGCAGGACTGGATTTCATCCACCATTACCGGGACATCATGCTCGTGGCACAGTTTGTATGCGTCTCGCAGAAAGTCTTCACGTACAAGAATCCCGCCGTAATTCATCAGCACAATCTCGTGGATGAACCCGGCAACTTTATAAGGCGGCTGATCATATTGTTCTAGGATTTCCTTGAAATTAGCAATATCATTGATTCTGACCGGCTTTACCTCAAAAATGGCATTGTTCGCCAGGCGCGAGGCCAGGACGGGCCACATCCCACGCATAAATTGGGTGAACATAGTAGTACCATGATAATTGGCTTTTTTTCCGCCAGCCCCATCTGCCATCACCAAAAAAACCGGGGTCCGATCATGGTATGTGGGCAGCGCGCTGATGTCCTCCGGCTGGTAAAAACGCGCCATCATCATCTTCACCGCCGCTTCAACCGCGAGACTGCCGGTTTCCAAATTAATTACCCGGTTCAGCACATGGGGAGCCTCGGACTCCAAAACACTTTTTAAGCCCTCTTTATCCTCTGGTTCCAGGCCATTGACTGCGCAGACCAGTCTCTCTTCCAGGGCGCGGGTAATATAACCGCGGGTATTGTTATGCGTGGCGTTGGGAATGCCCAGTCGCCTGGCATTCTCGATTAAGTCGTATGCGGGAAAAGCATGTCCCAGTGACGCATGATAATGTTCGCTTTTGGAAGTCAGATACGCTTTGCCATCCTCGCCGATACGAATAAAACCGAGCGCCGAAAGAGGTGAAGCGCCCCGCATGGTCGCCCTGGTAAACGAATTTGTCCCTGCGCCTGGCGTAGTATCTATTATCGGAGCAACAACCTGCTCGCCCACGCTTTCGAGCAGGTCATCCAGCCGGCTCTGAAATTCCTTCGGAAAAAAATCCACTTTCTCGTTTGCGATGGCGGTCATCTCATTCCGATCTCTGTTCAGCAGCAATGCTCTTGCTTCGCTCACGGAATGAATGTAGGAATCACCCAAAAGATCGGTCAGCGACATTTTTGGACTGCAAACGGTCATATTGTCAGAAATTTCCATGGAAAACAACTCTTTCTCTACAGAGAGGTTGAGGATAAGGATCAGACACAACCAGATTACCGAACTTCACTGCGGCGGGGCCGCGCCTATTCCAATAGACGCAAAGCCCGCTCAACCGTCCATCCATCATGAACCAGCGACATCAATGCATTCACCATCCTAGCGGGGTCGCGATACTGTATGACATTACGGCCATACACCAGGCCTGCCGCACCCTGGTTCATTAATTCTTGTGTGCGGCGCAGGATCTCTTCTTCCGACGCCTTGTTTCCACCGCGAACCAGCACGGGATGCCCCGACGCCACTTCAATCACCCGGTGGTACTCGCCCAGATCATCAGATGGATCGGCTTTGATGATATCTGCTCCCAATTCCACTGCCTGGCGCACATTGGTCATAATCTTCTGGAGATTGCCGTCAACCATATAACCGCCAGCCAGCTGGTTGGGTTGAAAAACCAGCGGTTCAACCATTAAAGGCATTCCAAACTGCTCACAAACCGGTTTGAGAATGTTGATATTTTCAACACATTGCGCATGTATCTCCGGACACCCCGGAATTTGGAACAAATTGGCGCAAATACAGGCTGCATCCACACGCAGCGCTTGTTCCACCGCTTGTTCGATAATCTTGTTAAAGGGAACCTGGGGCAGTTCCTTCCCATAAATATTGGCAGTGTCTACCCTCAGTACCAGGGAAGGTTTTGTTCTTCCCGGAACAGCTTGCAGCAGATCTGCCATGCCGATTGTCAGTTGGATCGCATCTGGGTTGGCTTCCACCAGCTGAACAATCACTTTCGGCATATTTTCAATGCCGGACAGAAACGAAGGTTCCCCAAAAAATCCATGATCAACGGCCACATTCACGCATCGGCCGTCCGGCGCAAATAATCGGTTATTGCGAGATTTGTTGTTCATTGGCATCTCAAGCAAGGGAATAGAACCCGATCAGATCTCATAATATTGAATGTTCAAGAGTTGAGCCAGTTTTGAAAGCATCCGCTTCCAACTGCCGTAAGCCAGGGCCAGGTGATGCGACCCGCCCAGCAACGAATACCGGCTGATAAATTCCTTCACAGGAATTGGGAATTTGAATCGGTTATGAACCTGGGTCAGGTTGGGAAATGGGACGGAATCAATCACCTCGCCTTCGGTAACAATCCACTGAATGCGGCCCTGCGGGCCGGTGGTCAAATTCAAGAGGGTGGCTGCTCCAGGACGTAAAGTGAACACCAAAGAAACCGGGTTTACCTTCAATGTCCCTACATCAAAGGGATCAGAGCGCATCTTGATTGGAAAATCCTGGTGTGACATTTTCCAGTTCCCTTCTCCCATATGACTCATAAAGATGGAATTGCCTTCATAATCCACGCTAAATATTTCTGTAAAATTTGCCTCCCCCGCCGACTGCTGCATGATACTCACTGCCAGGGCGCTGGTAATATCCCCTTCGCCGGCAAAAGAGTATCCTTCTGACAGCAGATTGGAGGCTGCCATGAAAGGCAATGTATCTAACACTGCTTCATTAATGATGGACAGGAAATGGGAAGCAAACCCCAACAAATTTTCCTGATTCATCGTTTTTCGAATAGCCCACTCCAGACGCGCTGCCGCCTCATGTTGAGCATCGGTCAGCATGTCTTCTGCCTGAAAATGCGCCTTGTCAAAATCCATTTGCGACCGGATTTCATCTTCAGGCGCGCTCTGTGCGGCATCCGCGATTGCCTTCATGGAAAGATGCCTTACATGCACGCCTAGCTGCGCTTCAAAGGAGGTTTCGTCCAAGCCAAAATCACCCATGTTTTCCATTGGATGACCGATAATGCCAATTTGAGATTTACCCAGAAGATGACGAATACGCGCGGCTTCGAACCACTCTTTTAATTCTTTTCGGGTTTCGGCATCCTCCCAATGACCGGCCTGGATAAAGTATGTTTTACCCGCCCTCCTCAACACGCTTGCCAAATCCTGCATCCCATGCACGCCATGATTTTCTTCAAGGTCCCAAGGGACAATTGCGTCTGTCATTGCTTTGAGTTTTTGGGTATGGAACAACAGAATGGGAATATTGGTCTTGAGTAAGGCGGGCAGGACGTACATGCTGGGCGTATAGGTCAGGTGGATGATTAGGATCATATCCACCTCAGCGGATTCAAATCGTAAAACCGCCGAATCGATACCTGCCCGGTTGATACACACTCCTGGGAAAATCACCTCAGCATCCTTTCGTACACTTTCGGCCAGTTGCTCGGCAAAAATATGACAGGATTGAAGCAATTTATCTCCGTTGATCAGGTACAGGTCAAAAAGAAGCGCAAGCAATCCAATCTTGGGTTGGTTTGTGTTCATAAGAATCTTTCACCGGTAGTATTCAGCCATTTCACGATTGATCGGGTGCTCCAAAGCCTCCTTTAGGAACGCCTCTGCATGCTCAATTGTGCGGGTTGTCGGGTAAGACAGGATATATTCCAGCAGCAAACTTCGTTTCTGCGAGAGAAACGCCTCCAGGTCCCGTTCCATGAACAGAATTCGTTCCTGGATCTCGAACAGAACCGGATTCGGCAACGGATCCATATGCAATCCCTGGATTCCGGCAGCGCTTACCAAAGCCGGAATTTCAACAACCACATCGTCAGCAATGCCGGGGATGCAGCCATTGTTTGGAATATTCACCTGGAACATAGTTGGGCGGTCATTGACTATTGCATCAATAATACTTACGTTGGCTTCGTTGGTCTTCTCGGTTGGAAATATCGAGGTAGCCTTTATCTCTTTATTTTTAGCCAAATCATTAAAGGATTGGACAGTCTTGTTTACACTGTAGACGTGGTCTTCATACCAGCCGTCGTGATCTTCCCGCCACTTTTTTTCTGTTTCCTTATCGTAGTGATACCAGCGATGATAAGAGTCCCCTCCTGGCGTGGCGGTATCTCCAATGGGGAATAAACCCAATCGTTTGTAGAGGTCCACCGCCTTTGGACCCATATCATCACTCCATCCACACTCGGGGCTTGCCCAGTATTTTTCCGCCTTGTTCTTCACCCAATCATCCAGAATCGAGAAGGCGTTAACGCCGTCGACATAAAATTTTGTCAGCCAGATATTGTGGTTGAGACCATATGCCTGCGCCTCAACCTTTTTGGAATCCAAGCCAATTACCTGAGCCACCCGAGTTGTGCCGTAATAAAAGCCATGACACAATCCCACGCTTTTTATTTTTGATTGCCGGGAAATTAATGTTCCTCCCTCAAAAACCGGATTGGCTGATTGGATGTACCATGCGTTTGGGCAGATTTCCTCCATATCATGGATAATATCCATAAACAATTTATACTGGTAATACGTGTCGTAAAAAACGGTTTGGGGATAACCGTTTTTTTTGCTGATTTGTTGGGCGAATAAAAAGCGATCCCATCCGCCAACCATGGCGCAGTTGATGACAAAGTCAGCTCCGCGCAGACTTTCCTTGCGGTCCAGTGTTTTCTCAAACTTCAAATCTGCGCCCACTTCCCTGACATAACGCGCGGCTACTTCAAAAATATTACCCAGCCTTATTTTGTCAATATCCATAAAAGAGATCGTGCTTCCCCACAAAGAAGGTGTGAAGGCCAGATCGCGCACGATCCCCATGGAAAATTCGCCGCTGCCCGCGCCGATGATCGAAATTTTCAACTTCGTCATGACTTGCTCCATTTCAACGTGATGATTTTTTGAAGGCTTCCTTCCCATTTCAAGGGATAAGGGAAGGAAGCCTCGCATTACAAGAGATGTTAGCTGCCTTTACGGTCAGGATATTTGATGGTGGTGTTCCAATTATCAGGCGAGAAAAACACTTTATCGTCCGTCATCGCCGGGTTGGCTTTGGCATAAGCATCGTACTGGTCGGTGATTTCCTTGATGCGAGTCTCGCCACCGGCAGCCATCCAGGTATCCCAGAAGCCCTTAACACCGTCTGTGACTGTAACATCATTCTTGATGATCTTGGTCGCCCATTCATCCCGCAGCGCGCGCAGGTTGGGGTCAAACTGAGCGGATTCTTTCCAATCCCAAGCCACAAAGTGGAAAATACGGGTGACGGTGGGATATTCATTCGCCTGAGGTTTCGTTGTATCTGATCGGTTATAAATATGCGGACCGTAGATCAACTCAGGGATGCGCGGATCGAGATACGGATCATCTTCTGGAGTGGGCAGTTGCTGGAACTTGCTGTTCCATTGAGGCGCCCAGGTAGCGCGTCGCATTCCAGAATATTCCTGGTTCGGAGCCGCCGAACGCAAATCCACAAAGGCGCCATTTGGAGCCCATTTCCAGTGTTTTCCCTCAATGCCGTAGTTGCTCAACATGTAATTTTCCCAGCTTTTATTTTGCCAGTCAGCTAGCGCTACAATGCTCTCAGGGCAGTTTGCCCATGAAGTCACAACAGTGGCGCGTTCCAGCGGAATTTCGGTCAGAATGCGACCGCTATTGGGAACGCCTTTCAAACCGACGGGCGGGTAGATCTGCACCCAATCCTGGGTGGGGTCAACAGTGTTCTGGATGGTTTTCATCTGGCTGTTCAGGTTCCACCAGCCGGAGAACAACGCTCCCACATGCCCCTTCTCCATCGCGCTTTGGGTATCTTCACCCTGGAACGATGCCCACTCGGGGTTTAACAGCCCATCCCTGTACCACTTTTGCAACAGCTCAAGGCGTTGTGGTCGCATGGCGCAACCGAATTCATATTCAAAATCCTCACCGGCCGCCAGCATCTTCTTTTGCTCATCAGGTTCGGGGGCAAACGGGCCTTGCAGCACATACGCTGGGATCAACCAACCTCCCAGGTCATTCGCCAGGGGAATCGTCACGTCACCGCCAAGCTTCTTTTCCTTGAACAGACGCAGGCACTCTTCCAATTCTTCAATCGTTTGAGGTACATCCCTGTTGATCTTATCCAGCCAGTCGCGGCGAATATGAATATACTCGGCGTCCACCGGCGTGGAATAGAAATTGGCAAAAACCCAGCGCTTGCCGCCTCGCTTGAAATAATCAAAGCCAGCGGAGGGCAACAATGTGGTCAGAGATTTCCCGTAATCGGTCAATTCGTCTTCCATGTCTCGCAGCAGACCCTCTTGCGAGAGCCAGTTGAGCACGGAACTGCCATCGCGTTCGACCGAGTCAACGCCCTTGGTTTCCAGACGAGTAGTGATCAGTTGATCAATATCAGACCACGCGGCAGATTCCACTTCCATGGAGACATTCAAGCCGTACTCATCGCGCAGGGCTTTTTCCTGGATATCCTTGATTAACTTGTCGTCCGGGCCGGCGCCAGAGAACCCTCCGCACATGTAGCGGTGAACACAAGCCTTATCAGCATACTTGATGGCTGACGCTGACGTTGCAACGGCTTGTGGCGATTCGGTTGGCACGCCACAACTTGCCAGTAACCCGGCCCCGGCAGTTAAACCAGCAACCCGTAGGAAGTCTCTCCTCGAAATAATTCGGCTGTTCTTCTCCTTACTCATGATTCTTCTCCTTTCAAAATTAGGCGAATAGGAAAATAGAACACTTACCAGATTGGATCAGCAGCTTTTTTGTTTGATGACAAACTCCTTTCTCCGGTTCATCCTTTGATAGCTCCGATCATCACACCTTTGACAAAGTACCGCTGCAGGAAGGGATAAACGATAGCAATTGGGATGATAGTCACCAGGATCGCAGCCATTCGCATTACCTCCACTGGTGGCATATTGGCAGTCATTCTCGCCTGCTGCATGGCCGCGTTCGGATTGATAACCGGCATCATCGAGGCAAGAATGGATCTTAAGACAACCTGCAAGGGTAACAGCTCAGAATTCTGGATAAAGACCATCGGCCAGAACCATTGATTCCAAAAGTAAACAGCAAAAAACAAGCCGATTGTTGCCAGCACCGGCTTGGAAAGCGGCAATACAATGCGGAAATAAAGGTCAATTTCACTACAACCATCAATCCGGGCGGCATCAAACAATTCCTGCGGCAGCGATTCAAAAAATTTCACCAAAATAAATACAAACCAGACGTCCGATAGGAAGGGAATAATCATGGCCCAAATGGTATTGGTTAACTTCAACCCATCAATCACCAGATAAAAAGGCACCATTCCCCCATTGAAGATCATCGTGAAAAACAACATCCATACCAGAATTTTATGCCCCGGCATTTCAGTACGGGACACAACGAAAGCAAGCGACGATGTCACAAACAGCCCGAGCACAGTGCCTATCACGGTGGAAAGCAGCGTAACCTTGAATGCCGGGACGAGCCGTGAAGCCGCGCTGAGAAGCACTGTGTAAGAAGTGAAGGACCAGTGCGCAGGATCGATTGAAACGCCGTTGGTTCTATAATAATTTGCTTCTGTCAACGAGCCGAACAGGATGTATAAAAAGGGCGCCAGTGTGGCAAAAACAACCACCAGCAACAGCAACACATTTATGAAATCGAAAAGACGCGACCAAAACCCCTCGCGAATACGATTTCCCTTACGGGAACTGAAATATTTTGTAATCAATGTAGTTCGATTGTTCATGATGGCCTCGACCAGAGTCCTTCACCTGTGATTTTATTGGCTGCTTTGTTCGCAAAATATACCAGTACCAACCCAACCACGCCTTTGAATAGGCCTACGGCAGTTGCCAAGCTGAGTTGGCTCTGCAAGAAACCTGCCCTGTAAACCCAGGTATCAATTACATCGCCGACCTCATAAAGGCTGGCATCCGATCCCTGTAGAATAAGGATTTGTAAGAAATTTGAATTTAAAATTGCGCTGATTTGCAAGATAAGCATGATCACAATCACGGCGGACATGCCCGGCAGTGTGATATATAGAATACGTTGCAGCCGGTTGGCCCCGTCTATAATGGCAGCTTCGTAAAGTTCCGGGCTTATCCCTGCGATGGCAGCCAAGTATATAATTGTTTCCCACCCCACCTCCTTCCAAATTCCCGACCCGACGATCAAGGGATAAAAAGCTACTTTATTCCCAAGAATATGGAGCGGATCCATGCCTAACTTTTGGATTCCAAGGTTTACCGCGCCCATGCTGAGTGAAAAAGTATAAGTAAGCAATCCTCCCACCACCACCCACGAGATAAAGTGGGGAAGGTATGAAACCGTCTGCACAAAACGCTTGAAAAATCCATTTTTTAGTTCATTCAATGAAAGAGCCAATAAGATAGGCGCAGGAAAAACAAAAACCAGGTAAAGACCGCTAATCACAATGGTATTCCGTAACAGACGCGGAAAGTTTGGCGAAGTGAAGAAGAAAATGAAATGTTCGAGTCCCACCCAGGGGCTGCCATCAAATCCCCTAAACAACCGAAAATCCTTGAAGGCGATAAGCACGCCCCACATGGGGACATATGCAAAAAGAATAAAGTAAATCAATCCGGGAAGAGCAAGAATATATAAATAACGGTAAAACCATATTTTCTTTAGCAGTTTATTCAGTCGTTCTCTTAGGACCGACCGCTTCACTACATTAATGGGCTTTGCGTTTGTCGTCATCCTGAACCTCTCTTTTGACATTAACTGGCTCGAGTTGATGCTTCAAATTCCACAGTGTTAAATATTTTTCATAAAGTCTAGAATAAAAATCACCCAGACTTGAATCAGGCGCGATTTGCTGATTGTCATGGTTAAATGTTTTCTCATCCATCAAACCATTTAACAGACCAACGCCCCGTCCGGCGAGAAAAGCCGCCCCCGCGCCGGCAGATTCAGAAAGGTTAGTCAGTTCTATAGGGAGCCGTGTAATATCCGCGATTATTTGGGGCCAGATAGGACTGCGTGACGCGCCGCCCATCATGACCAGCGACCTGGTCTGCGCCGTAACGCTCATTTCATCCAACATCCAGCGTAATTCATAGGCGATCCCTTCCATTAAAGCCCGGGCAATGTCGCCGCGCGAGTGATGTAATGCCAGACCGGTCAGGTTGCCTTGATCCGCTTGAACCGATTCTAGATGTCCGCCAGATAACGGATGGAATATGATCCCACTCGAACCAGGGAAAGAGCCCATGGCATCCTGGTTGAATAACTGGTAGCGGGCAGTTCGATCTTTCATATCCGGCCAAAACAACTCCGATAGCCATTCTATCGAAGCACCCACCCCCCCCATGGAGCGGATGCCCCCGAATATGCCTGGCAAGGCATGGCGGCTGACAGACATTCCGGTCTGGAAGGCTTTCTCCGAACTAAAAAAAACAGCCAGGATGACCCACGCGGTGCCACCCGAGAGGAGTATCTTGCCAGGATTTGTCGCTCCTGCCCCCAATGCGGCGCAATATTGATCGTGAGCCCCGTTAACGATTGCCAGTCCAGTCGGCAAACCTGTCTGCTCGCTGGCTTGTTGAGTCAGGGTACCCACAATCTCACCAGACGCCAGGATGGGTGAAAGTTGGGATGACTGGATACCTGAATATTCCAAAATTCGGCTATCCCACTGGTTGTTTGCCAGGTTGTACAACTGGGTAATGCCAGCGTCGGAAGGATCCATCGCGTATTCGCCGCACAATCTTGATAGAACATAGTCGTTCACAAAACAAAATCGATTTGTGCTTGCAAACTCTGCTGGCTTGTTTTTTCGCAACCACACAATGTGGTTAATCGGCAGACATTTGGATAAAGGCCAACCGGTTGTTTGATATATCCAATCTGCTCCCAGCGCTTTTTCAGCCTCAGCGGCTTCGGTTTCAACGCGCTCATCCATCCAGCTAAAGGCTGGATGTGTTGGGGAACTATTTCCATCGAGTGGAATTGTTGTGCCGCCCTGGGATGAAATGCTCAATGCCGCAATCTTGTGCTGGCGCGACAGGGAGTTGGTAAGCTTGCGGCATGCAGCAGTTACAGCGCCCCAAATTTCCAGGGGATTCTGCTCAACCCACCCAGGTTGGGGCGTGTATAGTCGCAATGGCTGGGAACCAGAAGCGACAACCTCGCCTTCAGTATTCATCGCCAGACATTTCACCGAGGAGGTGCCAACATCCAGTCCAATGGTTAATTCCATAAAAACGCTTATCCTACGTTTTCCACTGATCTCATGGCGTTATTGAAGAAGATGTTTTCTATATCTCCTTCGGTCAGGTGCAATAGTTGCACGGCTTTCAGCAGGGCTAGTACTTCCTCGTATAAGAAGAAGGTGAGATGCCCGGCTTCTGACAGGCTGACTTCACGCATGTGCGGATCATCCTCAATTCCTTCATATAAATTAGGCGGCACCAGGTTTATGTAAGAACCATTCTCACATATTCTGCGCATCCGCATGTGCGTAATCGGCAGGTCGCTGCCAAAGACCAATCGCTGGCTGCCAAATGACTGCAGAATTATTTTCATCACATCGGCATTTGTGTTTGCACTAAAATCAAACAGTATGTGATTGGTGTGCCGTAGAACCTCGATGGCGTTACCCATGTCGTTCATGCAATATGCGCGTCCCAGGTGAGCCACAATCAATTGGACCCGCGGGAAATTACGCTCAATTTCCAGCAATTGAGCCAGGTTTACCGCATCGCCCAAACGGCCTGAGCGTGGCAGATGCAGCATGACAATCCAATGATGCGCGTTGGCAACCTCTAGATGCGCCGCAGGCAGAAAATCGTAGATGGTAATTTCGTCAGCACTCAAGTGAGAGGGCGCAAATTCAAGGTAAGGTTTGAGACCTTTGAATTCGCCTGCCAACGCTTCGATTTCAAGAACTTCCGGGGACAATTCGGGTTTCGAAACCAACAAGGCCGGGAATTGATGTGACCTGGCCTGCGCGCTGACCCAGCGATTGTTGGCTTCCACATCCATATACCGTTCGGGCCAGCCAAAAAGCAGGGGCGTAACCTGTTGATCAGGGAACAGAGCTGAATAATCGGCAAGCAATTCCTCCAGCGAGTTCTCGGAGGCCACTTTACTAGCCCATAAGGCACCGCGTTGAACATTCGATTGGGTTGTTTCGAACGCTTTCAACCAAATGTGAGCATGTATATCAATGATCCGGGAAGGCAGGAAATCGCCCAGCATTTGCCGGTACAACGTATGATCGCCAGGCTTCTGTTCGATTGTCATCTCGCCAACTCCTCGACCGGGTCAGGCTAAAATTACTTCGATGCCCATCTCGCGGAGCTGGGCGACAAATTCTGGGGGGGCGCCGGTATCCGTGACCATCTTGTGTATACGGTCCAGGGGAATGATGTTAATCAGTCCTTTCTCCCCGATTTTGCTGGAGTCGGTTACCAGAATCACTTCCTTTGCTGCCAAGACCATTTTCCGATCTACCTCGGCTTCCAACACATTCGAAGTGGTAACCCCCGAGGAAAGCGTCACTCCATCTGTCCCTAGGAAGAGTTTATCGGCGTGGATCCCTTCCAGGTCTTGCAAGGTTTGTGGACCTACCGTGACTTTCGAAGACGGAAGATACACCCCTCCCAGCAAGAGCAAATGGATGCCGTTCCAACCCCCCAATTCCTGCACGATGGGCAGAGAAGCGGTAATGACAGTCAGCTTGCCGCCGGTGAACAAAGAGCCGGAAATGTGATGCGCCACCTGGAGGACGGTTGTCCCAGAATCCAGAATCACGCGGCCTCCCTCATCAATCAGAGCCGCCGCTGCCCGGCCGATACGTTCCTTCTCCTCTTTGTGGGTCGAAGCTCGCGCAAGATTGGCGGCTTGGGATATACCATCATTGGGCAAAGCCACCGCCCCGCCGCGAATACGCTTGAGTAAGCCGTACTCTTCCATGCGCTCCAGATCGCGGCGGATGACCACTTCGGATACGCCGAACTGCGCGCTCATTTCAGTGACTTTGACCATTCGGTTATTGGAGACTTGCTCCAGGATGCTAAAACGTCTTTGATCGCTGGTGAGAGCCATGTCTGCTCCTGAAGGAGTGGTGTCTAAGAGCCTATTGGCAAAATCGAATTGCGCCCTTTTTCGTAGGGTAACTTGCCAAATCATCCCATACTTGCTGCATTGCAAAACGGGATCCGAAACTTACGAAATTATATTTTTATTGTTTCGAAATGTGTGTTCTAGTGTTTCGATATGCGTACATTATATTTTGTTACTCGTGGAAAGTCAAGCGTGGGCGTGATCTTGGGTGTGGAATAAAATTTCGGAGGACGAGATAAGATAGGGAGCAGGAGCAAGCAGAAGGAGGTCGAGATGAAGAGGCAAGAATTGCAAGCGGGCTGGAGCGGGCTGAGCGAAGCGATCCTGGCGGAGGTTGCGACGTAGCGAGCAGAGCACCCCAAGGCGACGTATCGTGAGATCGAGGCGGAGATTGATCGGAGGCTATCGGCGCTACGAGCGAGAATGATCGGTGATACAGCCAATGCCAGTGCATCGGCTGAGTGGGGAGCAGCGGAAAGGGTGGTATGTCCGGCGTGTGGGGCGAAACTGATCAAGAAGGACAAGAAGAAACGCATCTTGCTGACGCGGGAGGGGCGGAAGATTGAGTTGGAACGAGAGTATGGTGTCTGTGTTGCCTGTGGACAAGGGATTTTTCCCCCTGGATGATGAATTGGAATTATTGCCCAGGAAACTGACACCGCGCGAAGCGGAACGAACTGTAACGGCTGTTCTGCGGGTGATAGGGTTGAATGGTGAGAAGCATTTTCAGAACTATCATCGAGTTCTCAATCGTGCAGTTTGGTCGAGTTTGGAAGCGAGTCGTATTTTATTCGGATTATTAATGAATGCCTTTGCCAGAAGTGGACCGGTGATCTTGGGTTTAGACGATACGATTGAACGGCGACGCGGTGCGAAGATCAAAGCCAAAGGGATCTATCGTGATCCAGTGCGTTCGAGTCACAGCCACTTTGTGAAAGCGAGTGGCTTGCGTTGGCTCAGTTTGATGCTGTTGGCACCCATTCCATTGGCGCAGCGGGTCTGGGCATTGCCATTTCTGACCGTGCTGGCGCCTTCGGAGCGAAATTACCAAGGGAAAACTCGCAAGCATAAGAAACTCACGGAGTGGGCCCAGCAGCTGGTCTTGCAAGCTCGTCGCTGGTTGCCCAACCGCTTCCTCGTCGTTTTGGTGGACAGTAGTTTTGCAGTGATCGAGTTGCTCTGGCAGTTGCGCCAACTCATCAATCCCGTTTGCATGATCACGCGTTTTCGCTTGGATGCGGCCCTCTATGAGCCCGCCAAAGCCACACCTGGCGCGAGGGGTCGTCCACGTAACAAAGGTCAACGCTTGCCGACCTTAGAGACTGTCGCGGAACACAAACAGACCCGTTGGAAACGCCTGACCGTCCAGCAATGGTATGGGGAGAAGAATCGCATGATCGAGATCACTTCCAACACGGCGGTCTGGTTCCACACCGGTCAGCCACCACTGCCAATTCGCTGGGTGATTGTCCACGATCCAAAACAGATCTTCAAAACCCAAGCATTATTATGCACCGATCTCTCCATTTCTCCAGACCAGATCGTCCAGTGGTTTGTGCGCCGCTGGCAAGTCGAAGTCACTTTTCATGAAGTGCGTACTGACCTGGGCGTGGAGACCCAACGACAATGGGCAGACCTTTCCATCTTGCGGATCACGCCTGCCTTGCTTGGACTCTTTTCCATCGTTACTTTACTAGCCAACCTCCATGCTCGCAAACAGAAACTACCTGTCCAACACACTGCCTGGTACCAAAAGAAATTCAGTAAATCACAGATTGAGGCGAGATGTGGGTAGAAATAGCAGAAATGGTTCCATAGATTGCCTCAACTGTGCGGATCAGGAATTTGGAAAAGCGATGGAACCGAAAACGAGAAACATCCACTCGACGAGGTCCCCTTCGCCTGAGACGAGAGAATGTCCAACGCAGGAAAACCCAAGAGTTGACCAGAATTAATCCAAGTCCGAGTAAGAAGAAACGCAAGGCTGGATTGCGGGAAGTCGTCGAAGCTCGAATACGGCGCAAGATACGATAACTACATTCAATCCCAAAGCGTCTGCGATACTCCTGGTACACTTTGTCTGGCTGCCAATCCAAGAAAATCAGGATAAAAGCCAGCCACTTGCGCCGGAGTTTTCCCGAAGCGTCTGGTACCAGAGAAGCCTTCATCGCGATCGTGGTTGGTGTGCCATCCGTAAAGGTGTATTTCGTCGAGTAACTGGAGCGTCCGCGACATAAGGCACGCGTGCCACCTTTCTTGCCGCGAATGGGACAAGCGATGATGGCGGGTTGCTGTTGTACGGTGAGATACTGAATAATGTCTGTGGAGGCAAACCCTTTATCCAGATAGAGGAGGTTGGCCTGAAAACCCAGTTTTTTCAAGCGGTTTCGCAGAAATTTCAAGATTTCGAGTGTTTTCTCCTCGGGTAACACATAGCGAACCGCCAGTGTCAGTCGGACTTGTCGCCAGATGATGTAGGCGGTGGCGATCCGTACAAAGTGCGTTGTGCCTTTCTTGGCTTGCCCGCTACAGGTCACTTGGCGTGTTTCTTCCTGTTTGCCATAGAACGGTTCCTCATGAAAATCAATGGCCACTTCAATTGCGGTCCGCACCAAATCGTCCGGAATACCACTGGCTAAGGCGCGATTCACTTGTTCTTCTTGGTCCCGCAGTTCCTGGATGGGCAACGCCGCATTGAGATATTCGCGGATCGTGTTGCTGTCAGCGACTTCTTCTAAATCTGCACAGACTGCTTCCAAACTGCTGGTTTCTGCGCTGGCTTTGATCAAGACATTCAAGATCATCTCCGTATGGCAAATATATCCATCGGCTTGGATCGGCAAGTGTTCCTTGAGCGTTTCGAGAGTATAGGCGTAGACATCGTTGGCTTTCAATTCATATTGCGGTATCTTTTCGGGGGGACTCTTTGGTCGTAGGTTGGTTGGCACTAACCGTTTTACCAAAGTTGCCCCTCTTGTCAATCAAATCTGTGATTTACTGAATTTGTGCACGCCTTTCGATTGCGCAAGTAAAGCCACTGTGTGTTGCAAAAGTGTTGCAATCAGAAAAAGACCCAGTGGAAATATTGGACACAATGGACATTTAGACCCCTAAAAAACGCAAAAATCCAAAGAGAAACGCACGAAATGGACGTATTGGACGATGAGGCTTTAGAATCACACAGTAGACGCTACTGTTTCGCAGTATTTGGGTCTTGTAGTTCAGTTGGTTAGAACGCGCCGTTCACATCGGCGAGGTCACAGGTTCGAGTCCTGTCAAGACCACAAAAATCGACGATTTTGCTTGAAAACAAGGCAGAATTGCCCAGCATCGAGGCAAGCTGCCAAGACCAAAAAGAACCTCCTTGGTGATCGGGGAGGCGATTTTTGTTTAAATCAGTTCGGTGTTGCAAAAGTGTTGCAATCAGGATGAATAGGACGCAATGGTTCACAGTAGCGGTCGACAGTTTGAGTCTCTCTGCATAGTGCCGGTAAGGTTTTCACTCGTCGTATAATTCAAAAATCGGCAACCGCAGGTTTTCATCCTAAATTTGGATTTTATTTGCCCTCCCTAAAGTTATCTCTTAGCCCATCGCTCACAAGTTAAGCACTTTAACAACCTGTCAAGATGGAAAAATCCAGTCT
>CAZBAX010000032.1:0-64176 GCA_964489725.1 uncultured Anaerolinea sp.
GCATTCGCGTGCTGGAACGCTGCCAGGAAATTGAGCTATCCGAAGGCACAAAAGAACTGCTCTTGAAAATCAGTTCTGCCAGCATTGATCGTTGCTTGCGAGCGGTCCGAATAAAGTCAGGGCGCGGCTTGAGTACCACAAAACCTGGCAGCCTGCTGAAAAACCTCATTCCAGTACGCACCTTCACCGAATGGGACGCACAACGACCCGGCTTTCTGGAAATTGACCTGGTGGCGCACTGCGGAAACACCACCGAAGGGCAATTCCTGTGTACATTGACCTGTACGGACCTGTCAACGGGCTGGACTGATGTGACTGCCGTGCTGCACCGCTCCCAAGAGGCCGTGGCGGCAGCGATCGAGTGCATGCGCCAACGACTGCCGTTTCCTCTGCTGGGCATCGATTCGGATAATGGCAGCGAGTTTATCAATGAGTTACTGTACCAGTACTGCCTGGACGAGAAGATCACCTTTACGCGCTCTCGCCCCTACCAGAAAAATGATCAGGCGCATGTCGAACAGAAGAATTGGTCCGTGGTGCGCCATGTCGTTGGTTATGATCGTTGGGAGACCGAACAAGAACTCGCACTCCTGGAAAGTATTTATGACGATTTACGACTCTACATCAACTGCTTTCAGCCCTCCTTCAAGCTGATTGCCAAAGAACGGATCGACAATCAGATCATCAAACGGTATGATCCAGCCAAGACACCTTATCAGCGTGTCCTCGACCGCCAAGACATCCCTTTAGACGCCAAAGCCCGGCTCGCCCATCGCTATGTTCAACTCAACCCCGCTAAACTTCGGCGTCAGATTGACCAGAAAATTGCCAAACTTTGGAAGATTTCTCGGTAACATCCTATCTTGATGCAACGTTTCCACCAAAGTAACATTTTATCTTGATGCATTACGTCCCCAAATCCCATAAAGAAGACTTCGAATAATTATTTGAACTTTAGATATGGAATTTGGGGGAGGGTGCCAACGGCGGGTGGGGGTTGGGAGGGGGTTATAATCCTTTCATGCGCAGTGCTGTGATCATCTACAACCCCGCGGCGGGACGGTTTTCTGTTAAACCATTTATCAAGTCGGCGGTCAGGGAGTTGGAATCGGTCGGCTGGCGTGTGGAGGCGGTACCCACACAAAGCGGCGCGCATACCGTCGAATTGGCGAAACAGGCCGCGGCGGAGAAAAAAGAGGCGGTGTTCGCAGTCGGGGGCGACGGGACGATTGGCAATGTCGTCAACGGATTGATCGGTTCCGAGACCGCCCTGGGAGTCCTGCCTGCGGGAACGGCAAATGTATGGAGCACTGAGTTGGGGCTGAGTCCGTTCACATGGATTCGTCCGTGGGTGCTGCGCAGGAATATTTCTGTGCTGGCAAACGCTCCCCTTCATTCCATCGACGTCGGGATGTGCAACGAGTATTCGTTCATGATGTGGGCTGGCATTGGGCTGGACGCGCTGACCATCCATTCGATCGAACCGCGCATTCGCCTTGAAAAATTCTTTACCATGCCTGAATATACGGCGAAGACCATGTGGCAGGCCGCGCAGTGGAGCGGCATCCGCCTGCGCTTGTGGGTGGATGGTCATGAATTGGAAGGCAATTTTATTCTTGCCGTGGCGACGAACATCCGTCATTATCTCGGCGGGTTATCCAAGCTTTCACCAGATGCCTACATCGACGATGGGCTGCTCGACATGTGGCTGTTCAGCGGCAGTCATCTAGGCGACGCGTTACACCATGCCTACAATATGTGGCGCGGCAAACACATTACATCCGACATGGCGCGGCGCATCTCGTTCAAATCGCTGCGCATCGAAGCCGACTCGCCGTATTGGATCCAGACCGATGGCGAGCCGCGCGGGTCTGCACAACAGACGCTGATCAGGGTCCAGCCGCGCAAACTGCGTATGCTGATGCCCCCTCAGGGCCTGAAATTATTGAAGAACGTTATGCCGGCGCGCCTAACGAAAGTTCCCGCCCGGTGACAATTTGCCATTCTGATCCTCGCAAGCTGCATATTTTTTAGGGAAAGTTATTCATGAATGTTCGTGAGCTATTCAACAAATGGGTCATTCTGGGAGCGCTGGCGCTGGCGGCCGTGTTGCTTCTGGTCACCGCCATATCCATTGGATTAACAGCGACGCGTCAAAACGCGGCGTTTGGCTTTGCCCCCGCAGATTTGACGGTGATCCCCGCACCAACGTCCACCTCCAGCGCGCCGGCTACTGCCACGATCGACCCCTTTGCGCCGACTGCAGTGCCAACTGGAATTGCGATCGGCAACTACGTGCAGATCACGGGGACAAACGGCGAGGGGCTGCGCATCCGCTCGGACCCGGGATTGAGCGGCAACTTTGAATTCCTCGGCTACGACTCGGAGGTCTTCATCGTCCAGGATGGGCCGCGTGAAATGGATGGATTTGTGTGGTGGTATCTGGTGGCGCCCTATGACGATACCCGCAACGGCTGGGCCGCCGCCGATTTCCTGGCGTATATTCCGGCGCCAACACCGTAGCCCTCACCCCGGCCCCTCTCCCAGGGAGAGAGGGGAGAAGGATTTTGAAATGAACGAAAAACCGACAGGTATTACTGCCAACAAAAAGACCAGAGAATTCACCGTGACATGGAGCGACGACCACACGAGTGTGTACCCGTTCGAGTTATTGCGTGCCGCCTGTCCGTGCGCCTCGTGCCGCGGCGGGCATGAGAATATGAAGTCAGAACCAGATTCAGAGGTCTTCGAGCGTCGTCTGGGCGATACACAATCCACACGTATCGCGAATGTCGTTGCGGTGGGTTCCTACGCGCTGACAATCGTCTGGGAAGACGGTCATGATTATGGAATTTACAACTGGCATTATCTGAGAGCGTTATGTCCCTGCCCGGAGGATCGGGCCAAGTATGGGAAAAACTAAAACATCTTTCAGTTCATAAAACCATGGTCTCGACTGAAGTTGATCATCTGATCTATCGTGCCGAAGAGAGTCATCAAGTATCAAATCTATTACTTGATCAAGGGCACGATTTATTCTCTGCCATGTGGTCATACCATACCATGCAATGTTTGGTTGAAGCCTTATTGTTATCCAAAGGCTCGGAAATTTCAAAACCTTCAACAATGCTTGCGGCCTATGTCAGGGAATTTTCAAAACCAGGTTTGCTGCATCCCAGGTTTCACCGTTATCTTCTGGAAGCGAAGAAACGTCATGACATTGCTCATTATGGTTTAAACAAACGAGTATCAAATGAAGATGCACGTGCATCACATCAATGGGCAGAAGAGTTTATGCAGGCGGTAAAGAAATATCTCGAAGTGTATGTTTTACCAGAACAAGAACTTTTCTAAAATACACACCCTCTTCCGTCATTGCGAGTGGCGCTTATAGCGACACGAAGCAATCTTTTACGACATTGTATGTATGCAACCACATATGAGATTGCTTCGTCGTGGCGCTCAGGCGCCCTCCTCGCAATGACGGAATATGCTTTTTAAGATGACAAGAAAATGTCCATCAATTAACAGAGACAACAGCGACTGATCTCTCAGTCGCTGTTTTTTATTATGGCGTCGGCGTTCTCGTAGGTGTGGGAGTTCTGGTAGGCGTTAGCGTCCTGGTTGGCGTTCGGGACGGAGTCCTCGTCACGGTGGGCGTTGGCGTTCTGCTGGGAGTCAGCGTCCGTGTGGGAGTGCGCGCCGGAGCTGTTCGTGTGGGCGTGGCAGGCATATCCTCCAGATGCTGCTCGGCTTCCTCGCGCATCTCAGGCGTCATTGCATCTTCGGGCAGGTCCAGCAACAGTTCCCAATATTCGGCCGCGTTCTCCAGATCCTCGCGTCCTTCGTAGACGATGGCGCCCCAATAATAGACGAGAGCTTTCTGTTCGTCGGTTTCAGCGAGCGCTTCGGTCTTATCGAGTTCGAGAAGAGCTGTGCCGAAGTGGTCCAACAGGATCTGCATACGGATGATCGCCAGGTGTACATCGAACGAGTCAGAATAAAAGAGCACAACCCGATCGACATCCTCTTCTGCCTGCTCCCCGCGTCCCAGCTCGATGTTCGACAGGAAGCGATAGAGATAGGCTTCGCGTCGATTGCGGTCGAGCACCAGCACCTTGTTCATCGTGTTGACCGTCTCTTCGTAGTCCTGGTTATCGAACTGCATCCGACCAAGCAGCATGTACGCGGACGGGTCGTTGGAGCGGTACTTGAGATAAATTTCCAAAGCCTTGACTGCTTCCTCTTGATTCTCCAGATCCGAATAGATCTGCCCCAGCAGTAAATAGGTGTCGAGGTGTGTCACGTCCAATTCGTTGGCGCGCAAGGCTGCGCTGAGGGCCAGGTCCATGTCACCTTCCTGCAGGCGGGTGCGCGCGAGTGTGTAATAGACCAGCGGCGAATTCGGCAGGCGTGCATCGGCTTCTGCCAGGTCTTCGAGGGCGCCGGCGATCTCATTCTGTCTCAAGCGGGCATTGGCGCGTTCGAGATAGGCATCGCCAAAGTTCGGGTCAAGACGGATCGCTTCATCCAGGAAGGAACGCACATCGGTGTTCGGGTCCACGCCCAGGCGGGCGCGCGCCAGTCCCACGTAGCCGGGACCAAAATTAGGATCCGTTCGAACAGCAGCCTGGTGTGCATCGATGGCGCGGGCATAATCACCTTTGAAGCGATAAGCTTCTCCCATGTAATAGTAGGCGTCCGCAGCCTGAGGATCCACGCGAATGATCTCCGTCATGACGCGTATGACTTCATCCCAGTTGCCTCGTTCATATGCGAGGCGGCCGGTACGGTACAGGTCAAACGTTTCTGGGGAACCGGGAGTAACGACATACAATGCAGTTGCGGTATGCGGCGCGGCCAGTAATTCAGATAGCGGCGCAGAGGTCCCGATCACAACGGGTTGTCCCGTCGCGTTCAGGGCCGTGGGAGTGAGCGTAAATGTCGGCGAGGGTCCAGGCGTCACCGTGGCGGTTGTAGGCGCTGCCTGATTTAAACGCGGGACGATAAATCCAAATACAACGCCTGAGACGAGCACTGCGCCAAGCGCCACCAGCCCGCCGATCCTTGCCACCGGGCTGGCTTTAACAGCTGCCCAGCCGCGCAGCTTCGGCTTCTCATGTGCGAGCAGAAGTTTCGCCTCCCAGGCACGCGGACGATTCACGGGGAACGGCTGCACGCTTTCATCCGCGGGCAGCGCCCCGTGCAGGATCAAACCGCGTTTAGCAGTAGCGTTATCGGGGTCCAGTTTGAACGCTGTCTGCAGGCAGTAGATGCGCTCCTTCGGCGAATCCATCGTGGCGCTCATCCAGACCCAGTAGGTTGCATTATTTTGATCGGTCTTTAGCAGGCTTGTGAATAGTTCACGAGCACGGGATTTTTTCCCCTCTCGCAAGGCTTCTATTGCTTCCTGGAAAACCGCATCGTCATCAGCCATGGAATAATTTTACTCGATTCATAAGTCGGATTGTTAAGCTGACTTACTCGTGGAATTCTTCCGCCTGGTACGTGAACACATCCAGATGCCGGGTGCGCCATGCGTCGGGAGGCAGGCCCATCTTGTAGCACAGATTGCTCAGAAAATCAGCCGGGTTCGGGATCTTTTCCCACACCTGTGGCAGGAACGTCGCGCGGTGGATCGAATCACGCAGGATGACTCCGTCTACATGCGGCCGCAGCTTCGATAACAGATCGCTCACATCCTTGTAGTCCAGCAGAACGGGACGTGTCAATCGCGAGACTTCGATCTGGATCCCGTTTAATTCGCGTTCACTTACCGCTGGAAACCGGGGATCGTCCAGCGCGGCAGCCACCGCATGTTCGCGCACATCATCCGCCAGTGACTGGTACGGTTCGAGTGCGCCAATACAGCCGCGCAGTTCGCCGCGCGCGGTCAACGTTACGAAGGAGGCACCATCCTCGCGCAGCTTAGCCGTTAAGGTTGATTTGTCAACCGCCGGTACGTTTTCGCCCCGCACGCCAAGTTCCAAGGCCTGACGGGCCAGGCGCAGCAATGTGGTTCGTTCTTCGAGCGTCAATTCATCTTGCATGGATGTACCCCTCCGGTTCTTGAAAAAAATTAAACACAACGGACACGAAGGTCACGAAGGAAAATACTTAAGGTAAAGGTTCTTATCCCTTAGTGTACTCACCTGCACTACACCTAACGACAATCGCGCCTCGCGGGATTGGGTTCACGTGTCGTGCAATTTGTGTTTGAAAAAGCATTTCTATGAAAACGAGAACCAGAATCCTTCACCGAAATCAGGAAACAGGTTGTCCCAACTGCCAGTAGAGGCGGTTGTGATACGCCAACACATCGCCTTCGCCCTCGCCACGGACGGCGATCACTTCGGCAACGAACAGCGTATTCTCACCAACCAGGAACGCATCCCGGACCCGGCAGTTGAAGAACGCAATGCCGCCTTTGATCAACGGGGCAGGCAGGAGAAGCGTCTCCAACTCGACACCTTCAAAGCGATCATGGATGTGAGGTAACCGGCCGGCAAAACGATCGGAGAGTTCACGTTGATGAGAGGCAAGGATGGTCACCGAGAAGTGATTCGATTTGGTCACCAGATCATACGTGTGAGTCAAATTTTTTAGTGCCACAGAAACCAGCGGTGGCTCAAGCGAGATCGACGTAAATGAGTTAACCGTCATTCCATAGCGTTGACCGTCATGCTGGGCTGTGACAATCGCCACGCCAGTGGTCCACGCTCGCATGGCATGACGGAGTTGTTCGGGGTCAAGGGTCATACAATAAGTTCTCCAGTTAGCGCTTGTCTTACAATCATGTAGACTTTTGAATTGAATTTCTATGCTCTCGCCGGGTCTGATATCATCCCCGAATGGGGAGACCCGGCGATTTACCAGGAAAACACGGCGGTCTCACATCATACCCTTCAGGGTAGGCCGCCTCAGAGCAAACCTGCGTAAGGTGCGTTATGTAAACGTTTCGAAATGAACTGCTGGCTGAAAAGCGAATCTTGAGCTTTCCTACCGCTTGCCTCACTAGTGCTAAGCTTTATATATGAATCCGCAGGCTAAAGTTCAAACATAAAGTTTAGGAAATTAGGCGGCACTTTGTAATTATGCAGCACTCTGTAAATCATGATACTTTCGAGAATGGGGAGCGTCAAGACAAATATTCACAAGAGAAATCAAAATCGATGCGAAGCTTTGGTCTAACAACTGCTTACGCTTCCGTCTTGCAGATACCGCGCAGCGGTACAAGGCCGCGAGTACTCAAGAAATCCATCGCCGAGGACCGCGCTGGAGCATTATCGGAAAGCCTTGCGAAGGTTTTTTCGAGAGGTCAAAGCCTGTCCAGATAGCCTTCGCAAGGTTTAAAGATTGTGGAAAAAACGCATTTTTGTATCCTCTCATCCCTTGTAAGGTAGTCTTTTCGAAGGTAATATTATGCGCAAGAGACATGGATTCGACAGTATCCCGTCCCGCGCCGCGTAAGCGCCCGGTTCGCGCCATACAGGCGACCTTCGGCATTGCCATTCTGCTGGCAACGCTCTTTACAGCGCTGCCATCGCGCGGACTTGTCTCTGGGGAATTCTATGACCGGCTGAGCCTGATCCTCACGCCGCGTCCGGGTGAGAGTGTTCCACTTGCATCGCAGCCTCAACTGCGCGTGGGCATCGTCGCCGGGCATTCGGGCAACGACTCGGGCGCGGTCTGCTACGATGGCAATGGCAACGTCACGCTTACCGAAGCAGATGTCAATCTGGAGATCGCAGCGCTCGTGGAGCAGCAGCTCAAACAAAAGGGATTCGCGGTAGACCTGCTGCGCGAGTTCGATACGCGCCTGAACGGGTATCGCGCCCTGGCGATCGTTTCCATCCATAACGATTCATGTGAATATATCAACGATCAGGCCACGGGGTTCAAGGTTGCAGCGGCGCTCAACACGCATGATATCAATCGCGCCAATCGTCTCACCGCCTGCCTTGTAGACCGGTATCAACGTTCGACCGCTATGACCTTTCACGCGGGCAGCATCACAGGTGACATGCGCGAGTATCACGCCTTCCGGGAGATCGACCCAAGCACCGTGGCGGCCATCATCGAAACGGGTTTCCTCAACCTCGACCGCGAGCTGCTCACCAGCAACACAGACCAGGTCGCCGCAGGAGTTGTGGATGGCATTCTATGTTTTGCAAATAACGAGAACGTCGAGCCGACGGTCGTTCCGAATTTGAACCCATGAACGCGACACCTTCAAACAGACACATACGCCTAAGCCTGTTGCTGACACTGGTATTCATTGGGATTGCCCTCGTTATTTCCTTTTTCGCCACATCGCCGGCCAGCGCCGCGATCTTTGTAAACGTCACACCCACGCCCACGCAGGAAAACCTGTGGGCGTACGTCGAACTTTCCAAACCGACGTATACGGCCACAATCCCTCCAACCGAGGGCCCAACCGCTTCGCAGACACCAGAGCCAACGGCCACGCCCGGCGAACTGGTGATGGAAATATTGCAGGATACACCTGTGCCCACCTATGCGCCGCAGCAACAGATCGCAGCATCCTATGGTGGATCGAAGTACATTCTTGTGGATATTTCAGAGCAGCATATGTATGTCTATGAGAGCGATGCACTGGTGTATAGTTTTGTCGCTTCTACCGGCATGAACAACGCCACACGCGTCGGTAATTTCGCCGTGCAAAGCAAGATCCCGAATGCCTATGGCTCCACGTGGAATATCTGGATGCCCAGCTGGCTTGGCATCTACTGGTCTGGCGGCCTGGAAAATGGGATCCATGCGCTGCCCCTTCTTCCCAGCGGCGCGACATTGTGGGCCGGTTTCCTGGGACGACCGATCTCGTATGGCTGTGTGGTGTTGGGAAGTTACGAAGCACAGGTGTTGTACGATTGGGCAGAGATCGGCACGCCCGTGGAAATACAATGGTAAAGATCAAGATGTCATTGCGAGGAGCGTCGCGCTGAGCGGAGGGACAGTGATCGCCTGTCCCGTAGACGAAGCGTGCGACCAAGCAATCTCCTCGTTATTGGGGGTTGCTTCGCTCCGCTCGCAACGACATGAGTCCAAAAAATTAAAGGTACTCCATGAATCCCAAACTCGTCGAAGCTCGTGAACTGGTCATAAAGGCACGCGAATCCTTGCGCCGCGGCGACAAACCGTCCGCCTGGCGGTTTGGCGAGCAGGCCGTCCTGCTCGTCCCGGATATGGAGGATGCCTGGCTTGTCCTGGCTGCCGCGGATTCTGATCCGAATGAATCGCTGGCATATGCACAAAAGGCACTCGCCATCAACCCGTCGAGCACGCGCGCACGCCAGGGCGTGGAATGGGCCACGGGTCGCCTGAAGCAGGCCCCGGCCCCGAAAGAGGCGGCCGTTGGTTTCGTCAGCATGGCTCCGCCGATCCAGCAGATTCCGCAGATTCCGCAGACTCCACAGCCGAGTGTAAAACCAAATTCCAGACCGTTGATTTACGCAGCGGCCATTCTCGGCCTGCTGTTGTGTGCAGTTGGCGTATTCGCAGCATACTCTGCAGTGACGCATCCCGCGTTGGCGTCGATCGTGAACCGCGTTCCTACACAGGAAAACCAATGGGCGCAGATGGAGATTGCCAAACCATCGGGCTTGTCCAGTGATGCAGATGCGCTGGCTCCACAAGTTGCTGTCAGCACAGCAACACCAAAACCAACAAAGACTCCCGCGGCCGCGACAGAAACGCCTGAACCCGCATCCACCGATGTTTCCGATGCTGCCACAGCCACTCCACAGGTCACAGAGACTCCCGGTTCGATGGTGATGGAGATCGTGGCAGACACACCCACGAGTGCATACGTTGCGCCAGAACCTTCTGGAGAATTGCCGGAGGTTGCCAGAAGCGGGAACGGCACGCGCTGGATCGATGTCGATCTCACCAACCAGGCGGTCTATGCGTACGAAGGCGATGTGATGGTCAATTCGTTCATCGTTTCCACCGGTACATGGATGACTCCGACAGTGACGGGACAATACAAGATCTACGTCAAGTATCGCTCGGCGAAGATGTCTGGCCCCGGCTATTATCTTCCCGATGTTCCGTATATCATGTACTTTTATAAAGGCTATGGACTGCATGGCACATACTGGCACAATAACTTTGGTACGCCCATGAGCCATGGTTGCGTAAACCTGCGCACCGATGACGCGGCCTGGATCTATAACTGGGCATCGGTGGGCACAGTGGTGAATGTGCACTATTGATATTTAGCCACTGAGTCACTGAGACGCGGAGAAGACCACTTAAGAAATCTCTGTGTCTCAGTGTCTCTGTGGCAAGAAAAGCATGAGCAAGTCAAGGATTTCACGGCGTGATTTTCTGAAGCTAAGCGGTTACGGCTTGATGGGGTTGACAGTACCGGACCTCCGTTTCGCATTGGATGAATTCAACAATTTACAGGGACGTGTGACCGGCCGCACATTATGGTCCTATGATGCGCCAGACTTCACAGCCGCACGAAAAAAACTGTACTGGCATGATCTTGTGATCCCGATCGCGAACACTGCCATCGGTATCGATGAAACTGCCTATAACCGCGTCTGGTATGAAGCGCAAGAAGGCGGCTTTATTTATTCCGGCAGCGTACAACCGGTGCGTACGATCTTGAATGCGTCCCAGCACATCTCGCTCAAGGGTGGCCTGGGCGAAGTGAGCGTTCCATTTACAGAAGCGCGGCTAGAACCGGATCCGAATGCAGAAGTGATCTATCGCCTGTATTATGAATCGGTCCATTGGGTAAAAGCCAGCGCGGTGAACCCCGCGGATGAGAAGATCTGGTACTGCCTCCTGGACGACAAAAACATCGAACAGTACTATTACGTCCCTGGAGAACACGTGCGCCTGATCCCGGATTCAGAGCTGGCTCCCGTATCTCCAGAAATTCCAAACGAGCAAAAGCGCGTCGAAGTGCGTTTGAACGATCAACTGGTGCTTGCCTACGAAGCGGACAAACTGGTTTTTGCCACGCGTACGGCCACCGGCGGACGACTGCGCAGCGGCACATACACCACGCCGACTGGTGATTTCATCACATTTCACAAACGTCCCACGCGTCATATGGCGGCCGGTGACATCGCCTCCAGCGGCTTCGACCTGCCCGGCGTGCCCTGGGTGGTTTACATCAAAGACAACGGAATTTCCTTCCACGGCACCTATTGGCACAACGACTATGGACGTCCGCGCAGTCATGGCTGCATCAACCTGACGCCTCAGGCGGCTAAATGGCTCTACCGTTGGACGACGCCTACCGTCGCGCCCGATAAGGAATTAGCCTATGGTTACGTAGGGACAAAGGTGGAGATCAAAGAGTAGACATCTTGCATATGTAGACGAAAATGACTATTAACTCCCTTTTGAACCACGGAGACACAGAGACACTGAGAAAAAAAATAGAGCTGGACTTACGCAGAATTACTTTCTTGTCCGCTAATCTGCGCCAATCTTCGCGAATGTAGAACGGATTAGCGCAGATTAGCGAGGATTGGTGGAATAAATGCGGGTTTTGCGTAAGTCCTGTAGAGAAAACTCCGTGACTCCCCCGGCACCTGCGCCTGGGGCAGCTGAGTGTCTCAGTGGTTACGGTTTTGGACTTTTGCAAGAGGTCTAGTAAGAAATCCCTGGGGTTGCCTATCTGCAAAAGTACTGGAACAAAAGAGGCTATCGGATAGTTAATCTCTATAGAAAAGTACAAACCATTGCATCCATGTTTCGAACGTGAATCTAAGATTAAATGGTAAAGTGAAAACAGACAGACTGAGTTAAACTTATCGCATGCTTAACCCGCAAATCACCCGTCGTGAATTTCTCAAACTCGTCAGCACCGGCACGTTAGCCTTTGCATTTAAAGACCTGCGTGTGGGCAGCGCCCTGGCAGCACCGGTACTCAAACAGGGGCGCATCACCTACAGCGGTATTCCCCTTTACGATTCACCATCGTTCCAGGCGAATCAGATCCATCATTTTGGCACAGACCAGGTGGTGGAGATCACCGGCGTGGAAGAAAATGGCGAGGAAGGCAATCCTTATAACAAAGCCTGGTATCAGCTCAATGGCGAAGGCTACTCCTACTCGGGCTGGATCCAACCCGTGGAAACCATTTATCAAAAGCCGAAGTTCGACGTACCCAAAAAAGGCCGGGTGGGAGAGGTGACGGTTCCCTTCAGTATCACGATGAAGGCCCCGTACGTCTATGCGGAGAATGGCTATCGCATTTATTACGGCACCACCCATTGGGTCACCAGAGTAGTCGTCACGCGCGAGGAAAAGAGCATCTGGTACGAAATCTATGATCCGGTCATTAAGAAATTTTTATATGTGCGCTCACAGGACATGCGCCTGGTTCCCGACGATGAATTGACGCTGCTATCTCCCGAAGTACCGCAGGAACAAAAGAAGATCATTGTCGATCTTTCCACGCAGATGGTCACTGCCTTTGAAGGCGAGAAGCTGGTCTTCTCAGAACGCTGTGCAAGCGGCGTCAAGGGGACCGATACGCCCAAGGGCGAATTCCTCACTTATCACAAGGGGCCTTCCGTCCACATGACCAATGAGGGCGATGCCCTGGAGAACGAGTCGGTGTATAGTTTGCCCGGCGTACCATGGTGCTCGTTCTTCACCAGCCAGGGAAATGCGTTTCACGGAACGTACTGGCATAACGATTATGGTCGCCCGCGCAGCCACGGGTGTGTGAACCTTCCATCCTCTGCGTCAAAGTTCCTGTATCGATGGACTCTGCCCACAGTCCCGGCGGATGAGGATTACATCCATTTGCCGGGCCAAGGGACGCTGGTTCAAATTTTTTAGTAGGGCGGGATTGCATCCCGCCACTACAGGAGGAGAATGCATGAATCCCGCTTTTCAATTTCCCAGTTATTTGATTAAACGCCAGGCCATCGCATTGACCGGCAGGTTCCGCTTTTACGATCCGTCGGGCCGCCTGGTATTGTTCAGCGAACAGAAGATGTTCAAACTGCGCGAAGACATCCGTGTGTATGCGGATGAAAATAAATCGCAGGAGGTGCTGAGCATCAAGGCCCGCCAGATCATGGATTTTTCAGCCGCCTATGATGTCGTGGACACCGCGATGAATCAAAAGGTCGGTGCGCTGCGCCGCCGGGGTTTGCAGTCGATCCTGCGCGATGAATGGGAAGTGCTGGATGCGAACGATAACGTCATCGGCAGGCTCTTCGAAGACAGCGTGGGATTGGCGCTCCTGCGCCGCCTGCTGTTGGGCTCCCTGCTGCCTCAGAACTATGACATTACCGTTGGCGAGACGCGTGTGGCCGATCTCAAACAGCGCTTCAACCCCCTGCGCTATGAGCTCGATCTGGATTTCAGTATGGATACCACGCACCGGCTCGACCGCCGCCTGGGCATCGCTGCCGGGATCCTGCTGGCGACGGTGGAAGGAAAGCAAAGCAGTTAAGGAATGATCCTGTAGGGGCAGGCAGCTGCCTGCCCCTACAGGATTGAACATTACATGCCACGCCAGCCTCTCTTTGCAGGTCTCGTTGTAGACGAAAACGGCAATGTCGCCGAAACCGCGTTTGTGGGTGAGCCCATGTATGTGGTGGACGACGCGGGCTTTCACCGCCATATCCCCTCCGAACAGGTGGACCGGGCTGTGTTGTCGCAGATCGCGGGGTTGATGAAAGGCAGCGAGGAATTCCTGTCCGAACAGACGGCCAAGATGATCGGACAGGAAGACATCTTCACCAGGGCCATGCTCGAGAACCAGATCAAAAATATCGACAAGCAGTTCGATCAGCTGCTTCAAACGGGACTGCCCGAAGACATGCGCATCTATCTTGGCATGATGGGATTCAAAGTGGTCATCAATGTGCATGGCGAAGTGGTGCGAGTGGAACAACCCAGTGCGCCAGATAACGAAGGCGGCGAAGAATGAAGACAAAATCGTCGATTTTCATTCTCTAAATTCGGGTCTACCGTTTTTGACGCAACATTCTTTTTAGCCGAAAGGGTCACAACGTGTCACGACACTTGCACCCGCCCTTCGGGCGTGCGTTCGGTGCAGTGCAGGTGAGGAAAACCTTTGTGACCCCGCACGTTTCACTGAAATGGAAGGCAACGTGCGGGGTGACCCTTCGTGGTGAGGCTCTTAAGCCGTAAATTTATTCACCCAGATCAAATAAATATAAATACACAGAAGTTCCCGGCACACGGAATTCGCGTTTGCGCGTTCCATGCTGCTTCAGATATTCAAGGATAAAGTCCTGCTCGTTGAAGCCATCTCTTTCATACACGTGTGACATGAGTATCCAGACGCGTGATTGGCCGTTCAAGGCATCCAGTTGCTCCGTGATCTTTTGTCGATCGGTATAGTCCTGTCGCTGGTTGGTACGATACGAAATTTCCTGCAATCCATACATCTGCGCATAGTACTCAAAAGCAGGGACCGCACCGTTCGTCACGTATAACGTGTCGCCAGTTTTCCAGCTGCTCTGAAGATTCTCCATGCTCGGGCGGATGTGCTCATAATATTTGGGATTCAAAAAATATTCAATGGACGTGGTGAACGGTCCATAGAGCAACAATCCTGCAAGGACAACCGCAGTAACTGTACTTAACGATCTTTGATCTGGCAAAAAGGAAGATAACCAATCCATCGATTTGCCGATCAGGATCAACCCGATGGGGATCGTGAACAGGATCATGCGTTCCAAAACCGGATACAACTGAAACGCAGAGGCAATCAGGGTCACCATGAGAATCAATGCAAGCGCGCCCGCGAAGTTGCGTTGGCGGATCCATAAATATAACCAGCCTGCCAGCATCAACCCCAACACAAGGTATTGCGCGTACGGAATCCCGAATTGCAATCCAATATTCTCGTGCAGGACACTCGCAAACCACATCAGGTTGCTCCATGGTGGAACCGGCATAAACCCCGCCTGCCAGTATTCCTGCATGTATGCATTTTGCCGCAGGTCTTGGAGGATGATGAAATAAAGAAAACCGATGGTGGCAATCCACAGAGCGCCCATCCCCAGCACATAACGCAAACCGGCATACTCATGCCGGCGGAAATAAATGATGACCAGGGTTATTCCGATGCCTGCCAAAACAAACAATGCAGGATGAGAAAACCACAGCGCCAGAAACCCTGCCAGGGCAAGCTGCGCAAAATTCTTTTTGGATCCCTGAGCTTCCAGCAACGGAGCCGCAACCAGCAAAAGCGTGGTCGTGACAAACACGTCCAGGATGTATTGCTTCACTTCGGATGAGTAATAGATCAAACGCGGGTTGAACACGAACAACGCCAGTGCGATGAGGATTCCAGCATGACTATGCACGACGCGTTTTAGTAAAAGATAAAACAGCCCCATTGCGAAAATGCCCAGCAGGAGGGGAAAGAGACGCAGAGCATATTCATTTCTGCCGAGGAATATATTAAAGACTTTTTCAACGAACAGAAACCCAAGCGGAGCGCCCTGGTCGTAATCCAGCGGTTTGAACAATCCGATCAGGTCCCGGTCCACGATGTTCAGCGCCAGCATGGCTTCATCTGCCCATAAGGAGCGCCCGGTCAGATATTGACGCAGACGCAATAGTGCGCCGAACAGCATCAGGAGAGTCACAGTTGCATGATGCATTGTGAACGACTCTTTCCATCTTTGGATCATAGCAGCGGAGTTTTCTCAGCTTCCAGCGTCGATGCCTGGTCGCGGCGCGCCAGAGAGTGCAATGGGAAGAAGCGGTCTTTCAGATGGATGATCGGTCTTTCCAGGAGATGAAAACTGAGGGAGGCGACAAGGATGGTCGCGGACAAAGCGATCAGCATGACCAACGGCTTGAGCAGCGGCGGCTCGATCCCCAGGTCCGCGATGCGACCGGAGAACCAGACGATCGGGTAATGATATACATACAATCCATACGAGATCTTTCCCAGATAACGCAGCGGACGCCATTCCAGGAAGCGTGTGAACCATGCTTCCTTTGCCACGCCATAAATGATGACCGCGAAGAAATAATTCAACAGGCTGTATGCCCAGATGAACTTGTACGCCTCAGCTATATGCAGTGGATACCCGAACGCCGAAAACGCGCCGATCGTACCGGTCGCCATATATTCAGATGCAAACCCTGCTGCGGGAAGGATGCCCACCAGCAACAGGAATTGCTGCTTTGCCTTAGGGAGCGGAAAACGACTGATATACGCGCCAAACGCGAACGCGTCCATGTGGCTGAACGGCAGCGGATAGATCGCCAGCGCTGGAGAATCAGCCAGGAAGCGAAAGACGCCTGAGCTGTGAACGAAGAACATGACCAGCCGAAAGATGGGTCCCAATATGATGACGGTGGTGAACAGCTTTTTCAGGTACCGCTCAGGGACCAGCAGGATCAGCAGCGGCCAGAAAATATAGAACTGTTCTTCCACCGAGAGCGACCAGAAATGATCGAGAAAATGGGAATTCTGAAACGCCGCGGTACCAAAGAAAAAATCATAGACGTACAATACCGCGTACCAGATCTGGTCCAAAACGATCTGCATGTATCGCGGGCGGTAGGGAACCGAGATCAACCAGGTGGTCAGCAACACGATCAGAATGAGGTAGAAATAATACAGCGGGAAAATCCGCAGGAAGCGCCTGCCGTAAAACTTGAGGAAGTACTCTCTCGACGAAAATCCCTGCTTCATATCCAGCAGGATACCTGTAATGAGGAAACCGGAGAGTACGAAAAACAAAGAAACCCCCACCCAGCCCATTTGAAGATAGTCTGTGTGTAAGCCAAAGACGAGCAGGAATGCGATGGCGCGCAGGCCATCCAGGCCGGGAATCATCTGAGACATTGAAACTCAATTTGATGGGACTGTCAAGAATGGGATCACGCCGGGAATGAGATGCGCTCCGTTTAACGGAATCAACTGACGGCTGGGCGCGAAGCGGACGCCGATCCACGTCCCGATTTACCGCTGGTCGCATTATTGACCTTATACATACATGCGCGGCCTACAATTCAGATATACAGTTTAGGAAACGCCAAAGGCGTGCGGCACTTTGTGAATTGCAATCCAAATTGCAATTGTGTGATTCATCCATCGGGCGTACAATAACCAGCGCCATTACCCCACCCACTGCGGCGGGGTAAGAAATGGCAAGGATTAATAATGTTCACTACGGACGAGAACGATCTAGGATCTACAGAGAGTCAACCGCCAAGTAGTTGGCGCGTGGTACGCGTTGTAAGAAACAATCCATAACATCGCGCCAGAGGTGAGTCCCTCTGCGTGATGATCTCACGCACAGGAGGCACTCATGCTCACGATTTATAAGACAACAGAGCAGGGACTCGAGCAATTGGATTCCATGGCCAACGGCACATGGATCAAGGCGGTCGATCCCACTCCCGAGGAAATTGAAAAACTGGTTAATTGGGGGATCGATGTTGATTACATCAATTATTCTCTTGACTTCGATGAAATGCCGCGTATGGAACGGGATGAGGAATATACCTTCATCCTGATCCGCATTCCACACCGACAGCCTGACGAGGATATTCCCTATATCACCATCCCATTGGGAATCATGATCAAGGGCAATACAATCGTCACCATCTGCCGCTATGACAAGGACATGTTCAAGGTGCTGGCAAATGGAAAATATCGTTTGCTCAAAACCAGCAAACGCTATCGTTTCGCCTTATACATCTTTTTGGAAACAGCCACGCGCTATCTCACGCACCTGCGTGAGATCAACCGCATGACCGAGACCATCGAAGACCAGCTGCAAAAATCGACGCGCAACCGCGAAGTACTGGAGCTGCTCAAATACCAGAAGAGCCTTACCTACTTCGCCACTGCGCTGCGCTCCAACGAGGTGATGATGGAACGCGTCCAACGCACGCAGCTCTTCAATTATTATGAGGACGACCAGGACCTGCTCGAAGACGTGCTTACCGAGAACCAACAGGCCATCCAGATGACCAGCATCAATGCCGAAATTCTCTCTTCTATGATGGATGCCTTCGCTTCGATCATCTCCAACAACTTGAATGGTGTGATGAAGGCGCTTGCCGCACTGACGATCATCGTCAGCCTGCCTGGCACGGTGGCTGCGTTTTTCGGAATGAACGTAATCCTGCCCCTGTCTGACTCACATCCGATTTCCTTCATAGCCGTAGCCGGAATCGCTCTGGCATTGACCGCCATCGTCACCTACGTTTTCTACAAACGCGATTGGTTCTAATCGCGTCGCTCGTGCACGGGCTTGGCCCGTGCACGAGCGGAGGTCTGTATGCACACTGAACTCTTATTCGATACAAAAGCCACGCTGGGTGAGGGTCCTGTTTGGGATTCTCGTACCCAATCCATTTACTGGATCGACATCCTGGAGAAACGCATCTATCGTGGAGGCGATGTCCTGGTCCAATTGGATCATCTGATCGGATGTATTTCTCCGCGTAAGAGCGGTGGACTTATCGTCGCCAGCGGAAATCCTGGCCGTCTCAGCTTCGCAAGCCTAAACCCAGATTCCGCTCAACTGACTCCACTTGCGTCCCTACGCGATGAACCGTCAAATAACCGCTTCAACGACGGCAAATGTGACCCACGCGGACGTTTTCTGGCCGGCACAATGGACATGGGCGAGAAGGATCCATTTGGTTCCTTCTATTCGTTCGACGGGCAATCGACCACAAGATTATTGGGGCAGGTCACGATCTCCAATGGCCTAACATGGAGCCCGGATCACAAAACGTTGTACTTTATCGATACTCCCACGCGAGAAGTCAAAGCCTTTGATTACGATCTGGAAAGTGGTGCAATCGCGAATCCGCGCCTGGCAGTTTCCATTCCTGAGTCTTTTGGCTGGCCCGATGGCATGACGTCTGATACGCAGGGCAATGTATGGATCGCCATGTGGGGCGGAGCACAAATCACGAAATGGGATCCAAATACGGGCAAGCTCCTGGAACAGATTCCGGTGCCTGCGAAGAACGTCTCCTCCTGTGTATTTGGGGGACCGAATCGCAATGAACTTTACATCACCTCGGCGCGCAAAGGGCTCGACGAAGCCGCGTTGAAGCAATATCCGCTCACGGGTGGGCTGTTCCGCCTCGAGACCGGCGTGGAAGGGATGCCCACATTCGAATTCGAGGGGTAAAATCCATTCATGTCCAAGCGAATTGAATACATCGACATTGCCAGAGGCATAGGCATTTTGCTCGTCGTGATGGGACACAATGACTTCGCGCTCGTATCGCCGTTCGCCTACCAGGTCATCTACTCGTTCCACATGCCCCTGTTCTTTTTTCTTTCGGGGTATTTCATCAACACGACGATCGGTTTTTGGGATTTCTTCAAAAAACGCTTCAATTCCCTGCTCAAACCCTTCCTGTTCACACTGTTCTTGATCTACTTCGGATCGCTCTCGTTTGGCAAAATGGGGTTTGAAACGGCGATTCTTCGCATTGTCAAATCGCTATACGGCACCGGGCGCTACATCGACTGGGTCCAGTTGTGGTTCCTGCCGCATCTATTCGTGGTAAGCCTGTATGCGTTTGTGTTCTATGCGCTCATGAAAAAGGTCCATCACCAGTATGTGAGGTGGGCTATCCTGCTTCTTACACTCGGTATAGCAAGCCTGTTCCTTCAATCTTTCTATCCATTTCCGCTCTCACTAGCTGGCAAAAGTTATGAGCTGTGGGGATTGCCGTTCAGCCTGGACCTGGTGCTGTTAAGCGGTTTCTTTTTCATTCTCGGAAGTGAAACGCGTCAGATCACATCAGAACAAGTCTTTGGCAACTGGGTATTCCTGTTCGTGACCGGTACAGCAATGATCCTGCTGAATATATTCTTCAGCGCCCGCATCGACCTCAACACACGCACTTATGAGTCGTTTGTGGTCAACACTGCTGAATCCATTACAGGCATTCTGTTTGTCCTGGCCGTTTCGAGACAGATCGAGCTGCACGCGGCCAGGCTTGCCGCGTTCTTCAAGTATGTTGGCAGGATCTCGCTCATCATTTTGATCTTCCACGTACCCATCCAGGATTTTTGGGGGCAAAAGATCCGCGGACTGACAGATAACGCCCCGCTCTCGATCTGGATCGGTTTTCTGATGGGTGTTCTGGGGCCTATTCTCATTCATGAGATATTCATCAGGCGCAACCCGATCGCTTCATTCTGGTTTGGCAGAGAAGTGGAACCACAAAAAGTGGAAGTTTCGCAAAAAGAGGAACTGCCAGCGACTACAAATCCAGCCTGAAGGTATATTTCCCATAACTCATTCTAAGACTATAATACCCACGGTCACAAATTGCGCTTTCCACCGTTTAAAAAAGCGCAATTTGTGACCGAGTGCGGTATAGCATCGTCTAGGGTGCACTTCCCAACGAAGCAATCTCATTTAATCTTCATGAATCAATTATCGGAAGAGATTGCTTCTGGCTCCGCCCTCGCAATGACGAATCATAAAGAAAACGCCACGCGATTTGCGTGGCGTTTATTACTAACTTGTAATAACAATTATTTCACGGTGGATTGCGAAGACGAGGGCGCACGCCGCGCCTGCTCCTCTTCCACGGTACGGACCCCGTTTCGCACCTGGTTAAGGTTACGATCCAGTTCGGCTTCGAGCTGGCGCAGGCTGTTGATCACATAATCATCGGCATCGGCGCGGATTCCTTCTGCATCTGAGCGTGCCTGGGCCACGATCTGCTCTGCCCGGCGCTGCGCCTCCACAGCCACCATATCCTTCGCCACGAGCTGGTCGGCTTTTTGGCGGGCGATCTCAAGCGTACGGTTCGCCTCTTCCTGTGCCTGCGCAAGGACCCGATCGCGTTGACCGAGCAATTGTTGGGCCTTTTTCACTTCCTCAGGTATCGCAATCCGCATCTGGTCGATGATGTCGAGCATTTTGTCTTCATCCACCATCACATTACGCGTGAGCGGAATGGTTTTGCTCTGGTTGAACAGTTCTTCCAGACGGTCAATCAATTGCAGAATATCCATAATCGCCTCCGTGGAACGGATGATTGCTATTCTACCGCTTGTCTCCAAAAAAAGTAAACTTTTTGAATGAATTGTGGGCTGGGATCCCAATCTCGAGTTTACCTACAGATGCGGCATTCTGTATCTTATTTTTAATCGCGTAACGCGTTGGGAGGGGAATGTCCGTCACCCAAATCGTTGACCTTCAGCTTGAGCGCTTTTTCCACGTGCGGCGGGACCATGCTCGATACATCGCCCTGCAGCGAAGCAATTTCACGCACGGTGCTCGAGGAAAGGAAGGTATGCTGCTCTGCCGTGATGAAGGCAACCGTTTCGATGTCGCTGGCAAGGCGCTGGTTGGCCAATCCCATGCGGAATTCGAATTCAAAATCTGAGAACACGCGCAAGCCGCGCACGATCACCTGGGCGTCGATCTGGCGGGCGAAATCCACAGTCAGTCCGCTGTAGCCGGTCACCCTGATCTTGGGATTTTCCTGGAAGGCGGCCGTCACCAGCTCCATGCGCTCTTCAGGCGAAAACATCAGTGACTTCAATGGCTTGTCATACACAGCCATCACCACCTCGTCGAAGAGGCGTGAGGCCCGTTCGGCAATATCTATGTGTCCATAGTGAATGGGATCGAATGTCCCTGGGAATAATGCTTTGACCATTTTGTTTTGTCTCATTGTTTCTTCTATTTGTCATTGCGACATACGGGAAGCGTCGCCGTGGCGACACAATCTCATCTACGATGCTAGTCAACAGAATTTCGCATGTGACTGCTTCGCTCCGTCCCGAAGGGACAATGACGGGGTAATGAGCTAGCTTACGTCGCCTTTACCACCGTTCCAGAATCGCCCAAAGGCGTCTGCCAGCAGGGCATGTTCGGGCTGTGAAAGTTCCGCATCCATTTCGAATAATTTCTGCGCCTCGCCGCGTGCCTTTTCGATCAGCTTCACATCGGTGATGCTCGCCATACGCAAGCCACTGGCATAACCCGATTGACGCGTCCCCAAAAATTCACCTGGACCGCGCAGCTGCAAATCTTTCTCTGCCAGGAAAAACCCATCCGTCGATTCTGCCATGGCCTGCAAACGTTCATTCTCGGTGGCATCTTCATGCGTGGGGATCAACAGGCAGTACGATTGTGCAGAGCCGCGCCCGACACGGCCCCGTAATTGATGAAGCTGGGCCAAACCGAACCGGTCAGCGCCTTCGATGATCATCACCGTTGCATTGGGCACATCCACACCCACTTCCACGACCGTTGTCGAAACCAGAATGTCATATTGACGGTCACGGAACTTGAACATGACATCGTCTTTTTCATCGGGGCGCATGCGCCCATGCAGAAGTCCCAGCCGGAGGTCGGGGAACACTTCCTTCGAAAGAGTCTCGTAATCGTCCACGGCGGCGCGGGCCTCGATCTTTTCGCTTTCCTCGATCAATGGATAGATGATGAACGCCTGCCGGCCATCCTTCACCTGTCCGCGCAGTAAGGTGAATGCGCGCTCACGTTCCTGCGGCCGCAGAACATAGGTATTGACCGGTTGTCGTCCGGCAGGCATTTGGTCCATGATCGAAAGGTCGAGATCGCCATACAGTGTGAGAGCCAGAGAACGGGGAATAGGGGTGGCAGTCATAACCAGCAGATGCGGGTTGGCGCCCTTGGTTCGCAGCGCGGCGCGTTGTTCCACGCCGAAGCGATGTTGTTCATCGATCACTACAAATTGCAGATCCTGGAAGATGACCGGCTCTTCAAGGAGCGCATGAGTACCGATGATGATCTTGATCGAACCATCGGCCAGACCGGCACGGATCACTTCCTTCTCGGCCTCAGGCGTGTCGCCGACTAACAGTCGTATTTGACTTTCTTGCATCATCCCATTCTCACCCGCCAACAGACGTGTGAAGCTGCGATAATGCTGTTCCGCCAAAATCGACGTGGGCGACATGATCGCGGCCTGGGCATTGTTATTTACAATCATCGCTGCGGCGAGAGCGGCGACGACAGTTTTACCCGATCCCACGTCACCTTGTAATAGACGGTTCATCGGTTTGCCTGAATCGAGGTCGGCGCGGATGTCATTAATCGCGCTTTGCTGGACGGATGTCAGGGTAAAGGGCAGGCTCCCAACGCGCGCGCTCAACCATTCATCCACGACGGGGAAGCGCCGCGCATCGACAGATTTCCAATCGCGCTTCTGGCGCAGCACTCCCATTTGCAGGTAAAAGATCTCGTCAAACCCAAGGCGCTCGCGGGCAGCTTTGAGCTTCTCCTGCGACGTGGGAAAGTGCACCTGCAACAGCGCCTCGCCCAGAGTCATGAGGCGGGCCGAGACGCGAACACTATCCGGCAAGGCGTCGACAACATTGGGCGCCCAGTATTCGATCACCTGCTTCATGACGCGGCGCAGCCACTTTTGCGTGATCCGTTCGGTCAACGCGTAGACCGGCACGATTCGGTTGGTATTGAGGTTTTCGATCTCCACCGATTCGGTGTCGGGGTTGTTCATCACGAGCCGGCCCAGATACTGGTCGATCTTACCGGAGACCGAGATCATATCGCCAGGTTTATGGCGGTTCGCGATCCAGGGCTGGTTGAAGAACGATAAGCGCAGACCGGCCGTCCCATCGTTGATGATCGTCTCAACGATCGAAGCCTTGCCGCCGCGTATCGGCCGTGTGTGGACGGTCTGTACCGTCCCGATCACCGTGACCTGTTCGCCGTAAAAAAGATTCTTGATGGGTTTAAGCTGCGAGTAATCATCGTAGCGACGCGGGTAGTAATAGAGCATGTCGCCGAGCGTGTACAGTCCCAGTTTGGCAAGCGAGGCGGCATTGCCGGGTCCCACGCCCTGCAGGACGGTTAACTTTGCGTCGAGCGCGGCGGGCGTGGCAGATGTTTTTGCGCCGGGCACATTTTGCGAACGTGGCTGTACCGCGTGCTGCGGGCGATGTTCGGTGTATTCCTTGCGTTGCGGCGGTTCGGGCGGAGGCGGCGGCGCTTCCTCCTGTTGTTGAGGCAGGGCCGGTTTCGGTTGACTTTGCTGCACGGGACGTGCTTTCTGCGCCGCCTCGGGATACGAATCCCCGATACGCTTCCACAACCCTTTCAACGCATCGGCGCGGGACTGTGGAGTAAGCCCGTCATACGAGCGGAGTCTCTGCACGACGGCCTGGATCACCTCTTCCTGAATTCCGTCTGTACGGGCATCTCCCTCCCAATAATCGAGCATTTTGGCGAGTCCGCCGATAATGGCGCTGTTGCTGTATCCATTTTCGTGTTCGAGTCGAAAAAATTTGCGTAACTTTTCAAGTGAAGGCTGCATGAGAAGTATTTTATCATGCGGATTAAAAAAACCCTGCGAAGGGACAAGGCTTCACAAGGCTAGAGATTGGTAAACCAATGATTCGATCAAAACGCCTGTTTGAAGTAGTTCTCTGCGGCTTTGATAAATTCCTTTGCCCAGGAAAGCATTTCGCTAACCTCTTCTGTTTTCAAATGAGTACCTATCGCATAATCCCCAATATTGCGGCGATCCTGCGCCTTGATAAGATTCTTGTGGAATTCGGGGTTGAGTATTCCAGTTCGTGCATATTCTTTCCCAAAATTGGCGGACACAGCGGAGTGACTGGAAAAGGACAACCCCTTCTTCAAAAGAAGCGCCTCTGCAACGTAAAACATTGCATAGTACGCTCTGGAACCTGCAAAATCAACTTCGCCATCTTTAAAGATCATTTCTGCAGTTCTTAAACTCCTTTTGGCCTTTTCCATCAACTCCAATATTTCATCGCTCATACAGCAACGGCCTCACGACGTACATTCATAAGAAAAGGGATCTGCCTTTCTTTATAGTCCTTCTCTGTAACAAATACTCGGGATATAACGACGTCATTCTCCAGTGAAAGATCAGCCGCCATATTATCGGACCGCTTGAGCATTTCGCTGTAATCGAACTCTTTCTTCAAAACAATCAAAATATCGATGTCCGAATCCGGGCGCGCATCGCCGCGGGCACGCGATCCATAAAGCAAAATACTATGGATTTCATCTCCATAGATTGCGATTAATTCCTTTTTGAATTGCTTTAAGATCTTGCGGATCTTTGAAGACATTTCTTGCTCCTGGCTTTATATTACCGTTTTTTGCCAGTACATGCAACTCTTCTATTTTGCCACCGCTGCAAACCCCAACCCATTCGGACCGACATGTGTGCCGATAACCGTGGTCACGTTGACCATCAAAATATCGCGCGGGACTGATTGGCTTGCTTTCTGCATCAACGCACTGAGAAATTCACGGGCACGTGCTTCGGCTCCCGTGTGCAGGACTGCCAATCGCTCCAGCGGACCAAATTGAAGCAGCGAGCTTAGCATCTTTTCATTGGCCTGTTTCGTCGTACGGACGGTCGTCAGTGGCTTGACTTCACCATTAGTCAACTCGATCATGGGCTTGATGTTCAATAACCCGCCCAGGATGCTCACTGCGGCGGGGACGCGTCCGCTGCGGCGCAGGTTTTGCATGGTGTCGAGCGCGGCGTATACGTGAAGTCTTCGACGTGTAGATTCAATGGCTTCGAGCGCGGCCGGCAGCCCCAGTTCGGCATCTTCGGCGGCGGCCAGCACCTGGAAGCCAAGCCCCAGGGAGAGCGATGTGCTGTCGATGACCGTAATTTTGCCACCGAACTCTTTGGCAGCCTGGCGTGCAATATTGACAATGGATGTCAACTGGCCAGCGGCGTGAATAGACAGGATATGGTCGACGCCGCGCCTGAGGAGCGAATCGTAACGGCTGGAGAATTCGCCGATCGAAGGCGCGGCAGTTGTCGGCTGAGTCTGAAGCGAGGGCAGTCGCTGGTAGAAATCTTCGCGTGAGAGTCCGATGCCATCCGCGTATTCCTTTCCGTCCAGTACAAGGATCGAAGGGATCACCTCCAACTCATGTTGTTCGATGAAATAGTGAGGCAGGTCACAGGTGGAATCGCTGACGATGCCGATCTTCATGATTTCTCCCGGTCGAGCCATAGTTCACGGTACTTGCGGTTCCAATCGATCGTGAAGCGCAGGGCGATCACGATCCCGCCTGCGATGGCGACCCAGAACTCAGTTCCGCGCAGGTTGAGCATCCAAAAGCAGGGAGCGATCAAAATGCCCGTGAAGACGCTGGCACGGGCCCCATGACGGGTGACCAGCAACAGGACGATCAACAGTCCCAACCCGATGATAAAGGCAAGCCAGTTCACAGCCAGGAGCGAACCACCGAAGGTAGCCAGCCCCATGCCGCCGCGGAATTGTGCGAAGACCGGCCAACAATGACCGGCGATGGCGAGAGCGGCAGTGAGAGGGACGATGAAAGGCGGGAAACCATCCTGCCCTACCTGCAACGCCAGATATGTTGGAAGGAATCCTTTTGCGATATCAAGGATGAGTACCAGCGCGCCCCAGCCAAAGCCAGCCTGGCGGATGGTATTGGTGGTCGTGGCGTGACCAGAGCCAGCATCGCGCACATCCACGTTCCTGGCATAGCGAGTGACCCAGATCGAGAAGGGAAGCGAACCGGAAAGATATCCAAGTATGGGGAAAAGAATACTGATCATGATCGTCTCGCATCGATGGGTGGAAGGGCGACTGCGAATATATACGAATGCCGCTTATGGAGGCGGGAGGGTTGCCATCGACCAGGAAGTGAAATAGGTGGGACCCGTACCCTGATACATGAACAGCGCGATCCATTTACTGCCATGTTCGATTCTGCCCCATACCTCGGAGCCGAGCGGGCGATACGCAACGATCGTTATTGTTTCTCCCTTGTGAACTTGTTTGCCAGTTGTTTCACCAGCCGTACCCGGTTCGGTTCGGATATCCTGGTCTACAGCCACGGTTACATCCATGGGCAGGATCGGGAACGGTTCCAGGCGATCCATGGGTATCCAAACCGCGTTCCTGGATACGAACGGCCAGTAAATAGCGCCTCTGGGCGGGTTGGTCCAGGAGGTCGATTTTGTTTTTCGATTCCAGACCACGACAACAAACTTGTGCACCAGATCGGGCCGGGTTTTGTAGTTTTCTGTTTCCGCGGAACCTACGAGTCCATACGGCTGCGTGTGGACCTGACCCCACTCTCCATCGATTCGATCGAGGGTAATCAGGTTACCTCCCATGGTGAGGCTTTCCAACTGTGGGAAACCGGCGCCATTGAATAAACCCGCGATGGGTGATTTCAGATAATTCAGTTTGCCCTCATCAAAACCATTCAGCGCACTCATATATTTGTCCCAGCCGTCGACCAAAGGTGTGCGATTGGTGCCTGTGCCAAGTTTCGGCGCGGCGAGCAGAGGCACGGTCTCGGGGGTATGGGTACGAGTCCAATTTACAGTACGCGATTTAAAATCGTACTCAGCAAGCTGGCTATCATGTTTGACGCGGAAATATTGAACTCGTTGACTCGCGGTGGATGTTGGCAGGAAAAACGTCGCGATGGGCGTCGTCGATGGTTCAGGGGTAAATGTATTCCTTGGGGTGGCGCTGGCGGTTGGCGTTACGGTAAATGTGGGTACCGCCGTCAGGGTCTGCATGGACGCGGCATCGGCGGTCCATTGGATCAACACATTGATGTCATTGGAACTAAGTGTAGGGATGGGAACTGGCGTGGCAGGAACGCAGGCAAGGATGAGAGCAAGGGCGGCAAAGCAGATCACAATTCTTTTGGCATGTAAGGGTGTGTTAAACCGGTTCGACTTTTTCATAAACGCTTAAGGGTCAGGATGTGCCGGGTGGGCGCGTTTGCTCATTGTCAGTCGTAAGATCGTGGACCGTATTCATTCGCTGATCAGTATAGCATAACCCAACAGCAGCGATGAAGATTTGGCAGAATGGCTCTCCAGGAATTGCCGCGATCTATCACCAAATGGAGGACGACATTAATATCGTCCTACGCCTCCACAATTTCCTTTACGCGTCCCACCGCGCCGCTCTGCAGTCGAACCTTGATGCCGTGCGGATGATTCGGTGATTTGGTGAGAATATCCCTGACGATGCCTTTCGTCAATTTGCCAGTGCGCTGGTCCTGTTTGAGGACGATCAGCACTGTCATACCGGGTTTAATGTTCGAGCGGGTTTGTCCGTTCATGCTGCAATTATAAGTACTTCACGAAAGGTGTACAAATGCCCAAAAGATCCCCGAAAATAGGGTGCGGGCGTACGCCCGCACCCTATTTTCGGGCTTTTCCGGGCTACTTCGTGATCTACTGATTATATGATGCCCCGCCACAAATGACATCTTCTTCTTCGGTTGATTGGGAATTGTCTTGATATGGCTGTAATAAAGAGCAAGTCACGCTTTTCGCGTGACCTGCTGGCTTAAGGTGCTGCTGGGTCTTTCGTTTCGGTTGGAGGAAATGGTGTCAACGTTTCAGTGGGAGGTATGGCCGTCGGGACCGGCGTATCTGTGGGGAACGCGGTTGGCGGAACCGTGGTGAAGGTGGGGGTGATCGTTGGGGTTGGAGTGGGCAGGTTCAGGCTTAGGGCGACGCGTTTCTCGGCGTAGAATTCCTCTCCGTTCATCAGGTAAAGCCGCAGCGTGATCTGGTTCGAGGACACATCCCTTAAGTCCCAGGTGTGGATGAGTGCCGACTGTGGGAAGGAGTTGGTGCCCTGGGCGATCACTGTCCACTCGTCAGGGTCGGCGCCATTGCCATATTCGAGACGCCAGCCTGTGAAACCGCCGCCATTCTTTACATCGATCACACCCGAGATCGGCAGCGGCGATTCAGTAATCACGCTGCCATTCGTTGGGCTGGTGAACTCGAGCACCGGGCGCGGGTCGGATGTACTGCATTCACGGTCGGGCGCAAAGAATGGATTGCGCGGCATGCCATTTGACTCGAGCCAGGCGCGCCCATCATCGGAACGGAGCCACTGGCGGGCCCATTTGTCGCTGACGTTCATCACCGTTTCGTCCTTCGCAAAATCGGGGCAGGCATCGCCGGCGATCAGGCCCGTCCACGTGTCGATGTTGGTGTCGCGCAAGAGATCCTGACTCTTCGGCAGTGGAGGCTGGTCACTGGCAAAAAATTCGCTGCGCTGTCCACCGCGGCAGGAGTTTGATGCCTCTGCACCTGAATTGGCGCATACAACCATCTCCACGATTCCAGGCGGGATGATGAATGGCGTCGGCGCGTTGTTGCTAACGTATGGCACGGCAAAGGTCATGAACGATGACCAGATTGGCGCCGCACCTGTGAGACCCGTCGTATTGACCATGGGTGTGTAATCAGCGTTGCCGATCCAGACACCGGTGGCCAGGTCGGGGGTATAGCCCATCGTCCAGTTATCGCGGAAATCATTGGTGGTCCCCGTTTTTGCCGCCACCTGGAAGGGCAGGTTCAGGAGCGAGTTGCGCCCAAACATCCAGGAGCGCGCTTCGTTATCCGAAAGGATCGATGAGATCAGGAAGGCGTGTTCGGCGCGGATGACCTGTTCCGGTGGCGATGGCTGATACTCATACACCACGTTGCCCTGAAAATCCACAATCTTCAAAATGGAGACGGGCGGGACCTTCTTGCCGTAATTGGCAAACACCGAGAAAGCAGACGTCATATCCAACAGGCTGACATCGCCGCCGCCCAGCGTCAGCGCCAGGCCATAATCTGGTCTTGTAAGACTGGTGATACCCAGGCGTTCAGCCATTCCCACCATGCCGTCCTTTTGGGGCGTGTTCGGGTCATCGTAAATGCCGACGAAGTCCAGAGTCTTGACCGCGGGCATATTGAAGGAGTTCGACAGCGCAGTGCGTACGGTCATCGGACCATGGAACCTGCCATCATAGTTGACGGGCTTATAGGGTTCACGCGGATCTTCGGGATTGCCCGAGGGAGGAAATTCGCTGGGCACGTCCCAGATCAGAGTGGCAGGTGTCCATCCTTTTTCGAACGCGGCCACATAGTTGATCGGTTTAATGGAGGAGCCTGGCTGACGCGTGGGGCTGTTCGCCATATTGACCTGCCCGGAGATCGCTTCGTTATAGAAATCGGGCGAGCCTACCATCGCCAGGATCTCACCCGTCGACGGGCGAATGGACACGAGCGCTCCATTATGGGCGTTGTTCTCCACCAGTGTGGCGACCTGTTCGGTGACCAGGCGCTGGGCTTCATCCTGAAGCGTTGGATCGAGCGTGGTGTAGACGATGAAACCGGAGCGATAGATCGTCTGGGCGTCGTATTTCGACTCCAGCTCTTCACGCACAAAATTCACCCAGTGTGGATAGCGGGTATTGATATTCGGCGAATTAAAGACGCGGGCCTTCATTTCATCGGCAGCGGTGGCTGCCGCAACAGCGTCCACACAGATGGGCACATCACTATTGCTGACCTTAATGCAATTATCTGCCTGACTCTTGGTAAACATCAGCACCAGCACCTGCTGCTGGCGTGCCAGCGTTACGTCGCGATTGCTGTAAATGTCATAGACCGACGGCGACTGCGGCAGCCCGGCCAGAAAGGATGCCTCTGCAAGGGTCAACTGGTTGGCAGTCTTGCCGAAATACGTTTCCGCGGCGGCTTCGATTCCATACGCCAGGTTGCCATAGTAGATCTCGTTAAGATACAGCTCAAGGATATCGTCCTTCGAATAGCGGCGTGTGATTTCCGCCGCCAGGATGATCTCACGGACCTTGCGTGAATACGTTCGCTGGGCGCGCTCTTCGGGCGAAAGCAGGAGTGCACGTGCTAACTGCTGCGTGATCGTGGATGCGCCGCCGCCCTGCCCATCGGTGCGATAGTTGTCCCACAGTGCGCGGATGATGGCGGCCGGGTCGAAGCCGGGATGATTGTAGAACTCCTGGTCTTCGGTGGCGATCGTAGCCGCCACCAGAGCCGGAGAGATCTTATCGAGAGTCACAAAGGTGCGGCGGCCCGCGGTGGGGTCGAGGATTTCATAAAGTACATTTCCGTTGCGGTCAAGGATCCGGGTCGTCTCGAACTGCGAAGCGCGGGTTTGCAAATCTTCCACGCTGGGCAATGTGCGGGCGATGGAGTAGTACGTAAACAACAGGCCGGTCCCACCGATCAATGCCAGGACTGCCACGCCAAACAGGATGATGACCAGCAGGCGGGCAAGACATCCGGCGTCCATTCGCCAGGGATTCACTACCGGACGCGCCGGTGGACGATAGGCGGACTGAATCGGCGGATTCAACGGCGGCGCTGGCGGCGGATTCGTGGGCACCCCATTTCGTGGGCGGCTGGACTGTTCATAGGCCACCGGAGAGACGCGCGTGCCCTCCATATCCACCTCGTTGACGCGGCGCGGCAGTGGCATGTTGTCTTTATCAAGCGAGATGTGGGGCGGTGGCGTAGGAGTGCGCTGGGGCGGCTGTGCTCTGGTTGTTGCTGCGGGGTCTGCAGGAGTATTTGATCGCGGGTCAACGGGCGGCTCGGCGCGCGTCTCCGATTCCGATTCGATCAATCGTCTGATTCGTTCTCTTCTCTCTTCTTCTTCGTTTGACATATCCACTGTATGGGCGGGCAGCTGCCCGCCCCTCCAATCTTATACAGGTTTGGTCATCATCAACACAGTCCATTGACCGCGATGACAAACATCATCGTTCTGGTTCTTTATTTCCAGTACGATCGTCACAGACCCTCCACCGATGCGCGGCAGGGCTTTTGTTTCCTTCACTTCCAACTCCACATAAATGGTGTCCCCGATGAATACCGGCTTAACGAACTTCCATTCATTGACTTCACGAAAGGCGATCACTGTGCCATCCAGAATGCCGGTCTGCCAGGCAAGACCCGAGGCGATGGAGAGACCCAGCAAGCCATGCGCGATCTGTTTACCGAACATGGTCGTCTTACTGAACTCAGGGTCGGTGTGGATGCGATTGTCGTCGCCTGTGAGCCGCGCAAAGGTCATGATGTCATCTTCGGTAATGGTGCGCTTCTGCGTATCCAGTTTTTGTCCCACAAAGAATTCTTCGAAATAAAGTCCCATGGCGGCTCTCTCCTTTACGACTACTGAGGTTGTGTTCGGACAATTCTACCGCTGGTCGCGACGTCGGAATACAACTCCTGCGTTCAGAGCATGATCTGGTACTCTGTTTAACACTTTCAGACGTTGCTTTGTTCCACGAAGCAGCTATTTGATTACATGTATGGCTCGTCCACTTCCTTTAACTTTGTCTTCAGATCGTTAAGCATTTCATCGGCAGTCTCTCGTTTCGACACGTACAGATCTGCCATTTCCTCGGGATCTGCCTGGATGTCAAAGAGCCTTACGAGGCCGTCAGACGGCACTTCGGGATACCCAAAATAATAATGCAGCTTGTAATTTTCCTTCACAAGCATGGTGGATGCGATGGTGAACGGAGCATATTGGTCATTGAAGTTGGCACGGATCAGGTAGATGTTCCGCCCGGCCATTTTGGCAGGGTCGGCGAACGGTGGCAGGATCACCCCTTCGGACCAATCCGGAATCGGTTCGCCACTGAGATGTGTCAGTGTGGGAAGCAGATCGATCGCGCTCGTGTATTCATGAATATCCATGCCGGTTTCCCGCCCCGGTTCAAAGATCATCAGCGGAATCCGCACTACGGGCTGGTAGAGCGCATCTGTCATGTGCCCGCCGATGCCGCGCTCGTGCATTTCGCCGTGGTCGGAGGTCAGGATGAGCCAGGTGTTTTCCAGCAGGCCAGAACGCTGCAGCTGATCATATAACCTGCCGAATTCCTGATCGCAATACAGAACATATTCATCATATTCCCTGCGTCGTTTGAGCAGTTGATTACCAACATCCTTCCCAAAGATATCGATGGGCTTTTCGATAGGCTCATAACGGTCGTCTCGAAACACATCGAAGAATTTGTGTGATGTCCGGTATGGCTCGTGGGGCGGGAGATAATGGAAGTAGCCCACAAACGGCTGTGGGAGTTTCGCCAGCGTTTCTGCCGTGGTATCGACGGCAGTCTCCAGCAGAAAACTATCAGAACCGGCAATCGGGAGACCACGTGGAAACAAAGCCTGGATATCCTTAACTTTGTTATCCAGATATGCATCGTACAGACGGGATAGGAACAACGAGTATGCCTGACCCTCTTCGCTGAACTTCATCGTCCGCAGCCAGCCCACCGAGGCGGCGTCGTGGTCGTTCTGGAACAGCTCCTGAAAGAGGCGCGGCGAATCGAGCATCCATTTTTCCGGGGGAATCAGCTCGTCGATCGTATGGCTGAACTGACGCAAAAGGGTATGGGCCCATCCATTGTGGGTATAGGCAATGGAGTAATGGTTCGGCAGGGCGGCGAAAATACTTTTGGAGATAAATTCCTTTGCAACTTCCGAGTTGGGACGAAAGGCTCGATGCGTCCACGGCATTGCACCTGTCAATAGTGAAGCCGTCCCGGGCGAGGTGAAGTTGCCGCCTGCAAAATGGTTGTGATAAACGATGGCACGCTTGGCCAGCCGTGAAATATTCGGCGTCGTCAGTCGCTCGTAGCCATATGTGGAAATTCTATAGGACGAGAAGGCATCGAAAACGATCACCAGAATGTTCTTTTGGACCCCTTGAACGATTCTGTTGCCGAGCGCTCGCGCCATTGATGACGCTGACCAACCAAGCGGCAGCATCCCGGCCAGTTTTAGAAAATCACGTCGGCTAAAACCGTTGTCATTCATACGCATCACCTAACTGATATTCCGAATGATGACGACGATCAACCCGACCAGGTCGAATACCAGGTAAAAGACCGTCAGCGTCGAAAAACGTTCCATCAAACCCTGCATCGCCGGGACGGCTTGTCTGGATCGCACAAAGGAATAGACAGGCAAAAAAACGGTGAACCCGACAACCGCCAGGGCGCCCGCGTATAGGATCCGCAGGGGATGCTCCGATTCTCTGAGAAATTGGACTGCCGAAGCGGGCAGGTTGACATCCCATACAAACAATAACTGGCTGGCAATCGCCCACAGGCAAGTGATCAAATACAACAGACTCAGGAACGCGGTTCGCTGTTCTGAGTTCCAGCGCGCCGGAGTGAAACATCCGATCAGGGCCACAACCAGAAAGATCAATACGCTTTCGACGAAGGCAATGATCATTCCATACGAGACAACACCAAGCGCATCCCAAAAAGTAGTACGTTCCGTCAGCCAGGAAATATCGCGGAACGACAGGATCAGCGTCCACATATGAATCGGAAACGCGCACACCAGAAAAAGGGACCACAATCCCTGCCTGGAATATCTCTGCGCGAGAAACCTGGTCATCGCGATTTTCCTCGAGCGCCCAATGTGAGAATGCTAAAACAGCTCCCGATTTTCCTGTACCCAATTGTGCAGGCGACGAATGCCTTCTTCCACGCCAATCTTTGGGCTCCAGCCAAGTTCCCGTTCTGCTTTGCGAATATCGGCATAGAACACACGCTGGTCTCCCGGCCGCCAGTCGCCGCGCGCCACGTCCAGGGTACGGCCGAGCAGCTTTTCCAAAATCGGACCGAACTCATACCACACAGACATCACATTCTCCGGTCCGCCGCCGATATTGTACACATTGCCCGACGCAATATCGATCTTCTCTACAGCAGCATCGTAGGCATTCATCAGGTCTTCCACGTTCAGGATATCGCGCACCTGCTTGCCATCCCCAAACACGGTCATCGGGCGTCCCGTGATGGATGCGATAATGAACCATGCCACCCAGCCCTGATCTTCGATGCCGAACTGGCGCGGACCATAAATACAGCTCTGCCTTAACACGACGCTGGGTACTCCATAGATGCGCGCGTAATCGCGCACATACTGATCGCCTGCGCCCTTGGAACACCCATAGGGCGAATGGAAATCGAGGGGCTGCGACTCAGGACAACCATGGATCATATCCTTGTATCTCCAGCGGGTGGGTTCTTCGAAAAGTTCCACCTCCTCCATGCCGCCATAGACCTTGTTGGTGGAGGAATACAGGAAGATGGGATTGCGCCCCGAGAGCCGCGCTGCTTCGAGCGTGTTGAACGTTCCTAATGCATTGGACTCGAAATCGTCGCGTGGATCGTTGACCGACGTGGTCACGGCCACCTGCCCGGCGAGATGTACGATCACATCGGCATCACGAGCTGCCTCCGTTATAAGAGACGCGTCGCGTACATCCCCAACGACCACGCTAAATGCGTCCTTGCCGAAGGTGTCGTGCAGCCATTCCAGATTCCGCTTTGCGCCACCGCGCGAAAAATTATCGAACACGGTCACCCGCTCTCCACGCGAGACCAGCCTGTGGACGTAGTTCGAGCCGATAAATCCAGCTCCGCCGGTGACAAGGTACTGTTGCTTCATTGTTATACTCCTAAACCAACCTGAATGAACTTTTCTTGCACTTGAATCCTTGCCAAGGCGTCGCCGCGGCGACATATGCGCTTTTCAAGCAGCCTTCGCAAGGATAAGTCGCTACTATGTATAAGTCGTTCTTCGTCTTGTGGCAAAGAACGATACCATAACTACGCCAAAAAGGAAGCCGCCAATATGGGCCCACCAGGCGATGCCGCTCGCACCGCCGCCTTCCACAGGGAACAGGCCTGAATACAACTGTGAAAAGAACCAAAATAACAGGAACACGAACGCCGGGATCTCGACCAGCGTAAAAATGAAAAGGATCGGCACCAGGCTGGCAACGCGAGACCTGGGAAAGAGGATCAAATAGGCGCCTAGAACTCCAGCCACCGCGCCGCTCGCGCCGATCATCGGCACAGTACTGGCTGGCAAAACATACGACTGTAAAAGCCCGGCTGCGATACCACTCAACAAATAGAAGAGCACATAACGGAACCCACCCATACGCGCTTCGACATTATCACCGAAGATCAATAACACCCACATGTTGCTGATGATATGGAACCAGCTGCCATGCAGGAACATGGACGAAAAGATCGAGATCCACTCCTGCGATGGATTCGCGAGAAACTGGGCTGGGATCAGTCCATTCGCAAAGATGAAGTCCTGAAGTTCCGCCGGGCTCATCTGAAGTTCCCAATAGAATGCGACCGCGTTAAGTCCCACCAGGAACAGGTTCACGAGGGGAAATTTATGGGATCGTACCGTATCGTATAAGGGGAACATAAAATACCAGATAAAAGGGGTCCTGCCACCCTTGCGAAGGCTGCCTGAAAGGCGTGAACCTTCGCAAGGGTTGAACTACTCGCCCACTTGCTCAGCGTTCCTGCCCGCCCGAAAATTCTTGAGTTGGGTGTAGATGCCTGAAAGTGTCTGTCCTTCACGCATGAGTCCGATGCCGCCAATGGCAATGCTGTTGAAATAGTTATAAAGCCGGCCGGTGAGCGCTACTGCCAGAGCTGTTGATTCATCGCCTGTGACCAGTGTGATCGCAAAAGCAAAGGCCCCATCGAACGTCCCCACTCCACCCGGCAGTGAAGGGATGGCACCGCCAAAGGCCGCAAATCCCAGCGCCAGCATGCCCCAATACAATTGTGCATCCGGGAAGAATGCCAGGATGATCAAATAGTAGGAGACGATCGCCATGGCCCAATTGAGAGACATCCAGAACAGGACTCGCAGGAACAACCAGCCATCGGTCAACACACCCAGCCCGGCGAAGAACGATTCAAGGAAACTCCCACCGGTTTTTTGCAACACTGGCCAGCGATGACTCAGCCTGTGGAACAGATCCAACGCCCATTGATTGTAACGAGCCAGCAGATAAAGTACGACGAATCCTGCCAGCACCACAGCGCCCACAATGTAACCGATACGTTCGGTTCCCTGTTCTGCGCCCACCACAAACGGCAGCGCTGCCAGCAAAATGACCGCGTTATACCCGAGGTCCATGACACGCTCGATCACGATGGTCGGAAGGATCTCCATAAACTGCAAACCAGATTTGCGGCTGAGCAGGAAGGCGCGACCCACTTCTCCCAATCGAAAGGGCAGGAAGTTATTCAATAAATATCCTTCACCAATAGTCCAAAACACGTCGCCGAGGGAAGCACGATTACGCAGCAGTGTGCGCCAGACGATGGAACGCACGAACAGCCAGGCAAACCCAAATACAAATGTAAATAATAGCAGGCGATAATTGGCACCACGGATCGCATCCACCATGGCGCGCAGATCGACAAAATAAATAATGACAACGATCAATATGATACTAACGATTGCACCCGGCAACCAGCGTTTGATATCTTTCATGAATTCCTCATGGCATTGTAGGGTACGGCAGCTGCCGTACCCTACAATGCTATTCTATTCCTCTTCCAGTTTCAAAACCGCCATGAATGCGTCCTGCGGGATTTCCACATTCCCAACCATCTTCAATCGTTTCTTGCCCTTCTTTTGTTTCTCGAGCAATTTCTTCTTGCGAGTGATGTCGCCGCCATAACATTTCGCCAACACATCCTTGCGTGTGGCTTTGACGTTGGCACGTGAGATGACTCGTCCACCCGCGGCAGCCTGGATGGCCACGTCGTAGAGTTGACGCGGGATCAGGTCCTTGAGCTTGGTGATGAGGCGCTGTCCCTTGTGGAAGGCGTCCTTCTTGTGGACGATGGTCGCCAGTGCATCGACCGGCTCGCCGTTGACGAGGATCTCCAGTTTCTGCAGCTCATCGGGGCGATATTCCAGGAACTGGTAATCGAGAGAGGCATAGCCTTTGGTACGTGATTTCAGGTCGTCGAAGAAATCGATAATGATCTCAGAAAGCGGGATTTCAAAATCGAGCTGGACGCGATGCGGTGCGGGATATTCCTGCTTCTTAAAGATACCGCGGCGTTTGGTGACGATCTCCATGATCGGACCGTAGTAATCCGTGGGAGTAATGATCTCGATGTTCATCCACGGCTCGCGGACCTCGACGATTTTTGATTCATCGGGAAGTGCAGCCGGTGAGTCGACTGGAATGACTTCATCGTCGATCATCAGCACTTCATATTCCACCGATGGCGCGGTGAACAGCACATCCAGATCGTATTCGCGCTCGATGCGCTCCTGGATGATCTCCATGTGAAAGAGACCCAGGAATCCGGCGCGAAAACCAAACCCGAGCGCCTGGGATGTTTCCGGCTGGAATGTCAGCGAGGCGTCATTGAGCTGCAATTTATCGAGCGACTCACGCAGGTCGCTGTAGTCGTCGGCTTCGACGGGATAGATACCCGCGAAGACCATCGGTTTGGGGTAACGGTACCCGGGCAGAGGCTCTGAAGCGGGCGCCGCGGCACGCGTGATCGTATCTCCGACGCGGCATTCGTGCACTGTTTTGAATCCGGTGGCGATGTATCCCACTTCGCCGGAGCCTAATGCCTGAACAGGTTTCATCCCCGGAGCAAAGATGCCGATCTCTACAGGACGCATATCCACTTTGGTGGCAAACATGCGCAGCACATCGGTGGACTTGAGCGAGCCTTCGACGATACGGACGTAGGCAATCACGCCTTTGTACGAGTCGTAATGCGAATCAAAGATCAATGCCCGCAGAGGAACATCATCCGCGTCTTTGGGAGGCGGGACGCGCGTGACGATCGCTTCGAGAATCTGATCGATGTTGATCCCCGCCTTGGCGGAGACTTGCAGCACATCCGTCGGGTCGACCCCAAGCAGCGCGCCGATGTCCTCGGCTACTTCATCGGGTTTCGCCGAGGGCAGGTCGATCTTATTGATCACGGGGATGATCGTCAGGTCCGCTTCGAGCGCCTGATAGAGGTTGGCCAAAGTCTGCGCTTCGATGCCCTGGGTGGCATCCACCACCAGCACGGCACCTTCACATGCCTTGAGGGCGCGGCTGACCTCGTAACCGAAGTCCACGTGACCTGGGGTATCGATCAGGTTGATCTCGTATTTTTGGTTGTCGTTTGCGGTGTAATACATGCGCACCGCGGAGGCTTTGATGGTCACGCCCTTTTCGCGTTCGAGATCCATGGTGTCGAGCATCTGCGCGGACATGTCGCGCTCCGAGATCGTACCTGTCAGTTGCAGCAGGCGGTCGGCCAGCGTGGATTTGCCATGGTCCACATGGGCGATGATGCAGAAGTTTCGGATATGGTCGGTCATTCTTACTTCTAGGAGGGTATCTCTTTATTTGAGGAAATTGCGTACATGGTTGCTATGATATGCTTGCTGCTCAACACAGTACGGTTGTTGCGTGCGGAAGTATAACCGAGATTTTCTGCGTGCCGCCTGTCCCCCTTTACTTATACGTAATGACTGATGTTACGCAGTCTAGCCACTGTCCCCTAAAGGGGATAATAAAGACACAGAGTCGCAGAGAAAAATTAAGGGTTTTCTCGGTGTTCCACCTGCACCACGCCTTTGGCGTGCTGTCTGCGGCTATGTGGCAAAATTTCGTAAGGTGAGTTAATGAGATAGAGGTAATGGAGGTACATCATGAACAAACGACTGCTTGCCCTTGTTGTATTCCTGCTGTTGGCCTGCAACGTGCCGACAAAAATGCCTCTCGCCACGCCAACGATTGAATCCACTGCCATAGTCCCGACTCCCATCCCCAGCCCGACACAGTCCACTTCTTCCGATGGTATCAACCGTCCGTTCCCACAGCATACACAATATGCGGCAGGAAGCATTTTGCCGAACCATCGCTCACAAGAACAGCTCGATGACGATGTACGAGCATTCTATGAATATTGGAAAGAGACCTATGTGATCGATGCCGGCAGGTCCCCAAACGGAAACCCGATGTATCGAATTGCTTTTGGCAAAGACCAGCCCGGCAGAGATACGACCGTTTCCGAGGGTCAGGGGTATGGGATGATCATCGTTCCCCTCATGGCTGGGTTCGATGAGGATGCTCAGGAGATCTTCGACGGCTTATGGGAATTTGCCCGCGCCCACCCCAGCGAGGCAGACTCGCGGTTAATGGATTGGAATATTCCGGATACGGAAAATGGCAATGTTAGCGCATTTGACGGCGATACAGACATCGCCTATGGCTTACTGCTAGCTGATGCACAATGGGGAAGCGACGGTCGGATCAATTACAAAGCAGAGGCGGAAACGTACATGCGGGCGATCCTCGAATCGACCATCGGGTCGGAAAGCCACCTCCCGATGTTGGGCGATTGGACGAAACAGTACGGGGAGGTTTATAGCCAGTACACGCCTCGTTCCTCCGACTTTATGCTGGTCAACTTCCGCGCCTTTGGGCGCGCCACACGGGATGCCGTCTGGACCGACATCATTTGGCAGAGCCAGTATGTCATGAATGAGATCCAGTCCAACTACAGTCCGGTATCTGGATTAATGCCCGATTTCATCGTGCTGGCTGGCGACGCGCACATCCCGCAGCCCGCGCCTCCCGAATTTTTAGAGGGACCGCACGACGGCGACTTTAATTACAACGCCGGGCGCGTTCCGTGGCGTGTTGGCAGCGATGCGGTCCTGAACCATGACGAGTCCTCGCGCGCCATCGCGCAGAAAATCTCACACTGGATCGAAACGTCCACAAATGGTGACCCCGCCAACATCCGCGCCGGATACGACCTGGATGGAACGCCACTGCCGAACAGCGATTACTTCACGACCTTTTTTGTCGCACCGATGGGTCTGGCGGCCATGTCTGACCCGGATCAGCAGGAATGGCTGAACCGAGTCTATGATGCGGTGTATGCCGAGCATATTGATTATTATGAAGACTCGGTCAATTTACTCTGTTTACTGGTGATGAGCGGCAACGCGTGGACACCCTAAAAATAAACTGCGACATTCTTCATATCTAACCTAGATTGCCAGCTTGTCTTCCCATCTCGAAGAGCCCTCAAAACGTCGCCGCGAATTCTGTATTGGTCAAATACATCTTGCACAAACCCTTTTACCACTGAGACACGGAGTCACGGAGTTTTTAAGGCTCTTTTCTCAGTGTCTCCGTGTCTCAGTGGTTCAAAAAAGTGTTCAACCTGTGACTGACCAGTACAAATTCACGCGAATTCTTTTCAAATTCGTGGAAATTCGCGTCATTCGCGGCTAGGAAAAAATGGTTTGTTGCCGAAGTAGCAACTTGAGTTATCTTACATCTTCGCCAGGAGTTCAGCTTTCTTTTTCTGAAATTCCTCTTCCGACACAATCCCCCGTTTTCGGAGACCATCCAGTTTTTCGATCATAGACGGAATATCCTCGACCACGCGGCCGGCGACGGCTCCCATCTCGTCAAAGCCCATCTTTTCCTTGGCGTTCAGCATAGCTGTCTTGAATTCCACAGGGTTGGCGATCTCATGGAACAGGTTCACGCCAAGCTCACTCGCCGTCAGGATCTCGATGTCACCATAACCGAACATCCGCCCGAGAAATGACTGGCTCATCTTCACGTCATTGACCTTCTCCAGGGATGAGTCGACCACGTCCTTATCCAGCACACCGGCGATCTGGATGACGCGCCGGTTCGTGACTACATAGGCTTTATTACGCCAGACGAGGATGTCGCCCAACATCCCGATCAACGGCACGAGCACAAGGATCAGTCCATAGATGGCAAATGGATAAAAGGGTGTCAATGCGAAACTTGCCGTGATGATCAAAATGATCAACAGGACTTCAAGGAATATCTTTCCAAACAGAACGAACCAATGTTGATGGGTTTCCAGGATGATCTGTTCGTTTTCCCCCAGCAAACCTTCCAGATAATTCGTCGCCATATTCTCTCCTATACCGTTCACGGTCACACACCTACCCTGGCACCGTCTTCGAAGGCAGGTGTTTGACTGGGGCATTATAGTTTCAAGACCGAACGTTACGACGCGCCCATTGTAACATTACATCTTCAACACACTCTCAACCATTGGAACTATATCTTCCTGCGCGTCTGCATCCAGATCCAGCCAAACGAGAAATTCCGCATTCCCCTTCGGCCCCAGCAGCGGACTCTTGATCAGTCCCTGAATTGCGAAGCCTTCGTGTTGTGCATAGGTCAACACATCGAGCAACACCTGGCGATGGATTTCCGGGTCACGGATCACGCCGTCGCCGCGCGAGACATCCTTTTTACCGGCTTCGAATTGAGGTTTGATGAGGGCGATGATATCGCCCTCACCCCCATCCCCTCTCCCAGCGGGAGAGGGGCGCAGGGGTGAGGGCGAAAACCACCGTCTAATCACCGGCAGCAGAATCTTCAACGAAATAAACGACGCATCCACCGTCACCAGCGACACAGGCTCCGGCAATGTTTCCACAAAGCGTGCGTTGGTCTCTTCCATCACCACCACGCGCGGATCGTTGCGCAGCTTCCAGTGCAGAATCCCTTTACCCACGTCGATGGCATACACCTTCGCCGCGCCGCGTTGCAGCAGGCAATCGGTAAAACCTCCCGTAGAGGAGCCGACATCCGCACAGGTGAGCCCGGTGACGACGACGCCAAAGGCCTCGAGCGCGCCGTCCAGTTTTTCACCGCCGCGCGAGACGAAGCGCGGACCGGAATCCACTGTCAGAACCGAATCGGCTGCGATAGCGGTGGCAGGCTTGAGCGTCGTCTGACCGGCCACGCGCACCTGTCCCGCCATGATGAGCGCCTGGGCTTTGGCGCGCGATTCTGCCAATCCACGCTCGACGAGTAACACATCCAAACGGACCTTCGGCATAAAAGTATTTTACAGTAAAATATCGCCATGTTAAAAGCCCTCATCAAAGCGATGCGTCCACGTCAATGGACGAAAAACGGTTTTGTTTTTTTTGGCCTGATCTTTGACAAACAATTATTTATCGTTGAACCTTTCCTTAGAACATTGGAGGGCTTCTTCCTGTTTTGTCTGATCTCGAGCGCGGTCTATTTATTCAATGATATTTCTGATGTGGAAGCCGACCGCAATCATCCTGAAAAGAAATTTCGACCGATCGCATCGGGCAAGCTGCCCGTCGGCGTGGCATCGGGCACCGCGTTCCTATTGACGGTCGTTTCGCTGGCACTCGGATACCTGCTTTCGCCGATGTTTGCGTTGATCCTGACCGGGTATCTCATTACCAATTTGCTTTACTCGCGCTGGCTCAAGCATGTGGCCATTCTCGATGTGTTGATCATTTCCTCGGGCTTTGTCTTTCGAGTGGCCGCCGGTGTGGCGCTCATTACGGTGGAACGTTTCTCACCGTGGCTCTACATGATCACGATCCTGTTCTCACTGTATATTGGTCTTGGAAAACGCCGCGCCGAATTGAACCTGCTCTCTGAGGCAGCCAGCGCGCATCGCAAAGTATTCGATGGATACACCATCCCGCTTCTTGACCAGTACATCACCATTGTTTCGGGCATGACGATCGTTGCGTATTCGCTGTATACGTTCTCTGCGCCGAACCTGCCAGAGAATCATTCGATGATGCTGACGATTCCATTTGTAGTGTATGGCATCTTCCGTTATTTGCAGCTGATCCAGACGGGGCACGCCGCCGGCTCACCCGATGAAGTGGCGTTGAAAGACCGGCCCTTGCAAGCCACAGTACTTCTGTGGGGGTTGGCTGTGATCGCGGTCTTTTATCTTTCATAGCGACAGCCTTGCGAAGGTTTAAGAACCTTCGCAAGGCTTTATTCTGCAATGACCACTTCTTCCGCGCCGGGCAAGATCATCCTCTTCGGTGAACATGCGGTCGTGTATGGACGCCCCGCGCTGGCCGTCCCGGTCACACAAGTCCATGCGGATGTCGAGATCGCGGACTCCTCCCGCGCAGGCATCTGGATCGACGCTCCAGACGTGGATCTTCACGCCGAGCTGAACACGCTTCCCTCCGACCATCCGCTTGCCTCCGTTATTCATAACTTTTTATTCCTCTCGCGCACGTCCCCCTCGCCCAGTGGGACCATGGCTCCCGCAGCGGAGCGTAGTGGAGGAGGGGCCAGGGGTGAGGGTGGATTCCCGGATCTTGAAATCAAAATCACCTCCACTATTCCCGTTGCAGCCGGGCTTGGCTCCGGCGCGGCTGTGACAGTTGCATTGACGCGCGCGTTATCGATGCATCTTGACATCCCAATGACTGATGAAGAAGTGAATGTCTTTGCCTACGAGATCGAAAAGCTGCATCATGGCACACCGTCGGGGATCGATAATACGGTCATCACATATGCCAAACCGGTTTACTTTATCAAAGGAAATCGCATCGAGACATTTTCTGTGGGAAAGCCATTTACGATCGTCATCGGCGACACCGGAATTCCAGCGCCAACGAAGGAATCTGTCCGCGATGTGAGAAGACTTTGGGAGTCGGACAAGGAGAAATGGGAACGTGTATTTGATAAGGTGGGGAATATCGCTGAAGAAGCGCGTAGTGCAATAGAAAGTGGAAAGTCCGGCCAAGCGGCCGCGCCGGACGCGGGATCTACGAGATGGCGCAGAAGGCGCTCATGGGAACTGTTGGGCGAATGGATGAATGAGAACCATCGATTGCTTCAGCAAATGACCGTTTCATCGCCGGAACTCGATGCACTCGTATCAGCAGCGCGGAACGCTGGAGCCCTGGGAGCAAAAATGAGCGGCGGCGGACGCGGCGGTAACATGATCGCCCTGGTCGAGGACCGCAACGCACAAGCCGTGGCATCGGCTTTGAAACAGGCAGGCGCGCCCAGGACGGTCATCACACAAATATCATGAAGTGGATCGCGCCGCTATTGGCGTATCTTGCAGTGGCTGTGGGAATGTTCCAGTTTCAAAGTGCCTGGGGTGCATTGATCGCGTTCCACATTGTAATTGTCGCCTCGTTATTGATCGCCAGACCGAACATCCCTGTTAGGACTCTTCTCACGAATCACAATTTCAAATGGATCCCTTTCAGCGTAGCTCTGTGTGGCAGCAGCGGACTTACCTTATATTTTCTGTGGAACTATTTTGGGTTGGCAACTGATCTCCCCACACAAGTGGAAGCTCTTGGCTTGAGTCAAACCAATTGGATTCCGTTCATCGCCTACTTTGTGCTGGTCAACCCATGGGTCGAGGAATATTTCTGGCGCGGCTATCTCGGGAGCAATACTACGGAACCCTACGTGTCCGATTTTCTATATTCAGGCTTCCATGGGCTGATCCTGATCAACAAGGTTCAGACCGCTTCGATTTTTTTCGGCCTGATGGTCCTAGTCGTGGCAGGCTGGTTCTGGCGCCAGATCGCCCGCAAAGATGGCGGACTGCTTGCGCCGGTGCTCGGTCATATGGCGGCGGATCTGGCGATCCTGCTGGTTGTATATTGGAAGATCTAGCTCAGCGAGGTTCAGGGAGTGGACAGGTCAACAGAGGCATCGGATCGCGGTTGTATACGATCTGCGGCTGGGTGCTTGTGATGATCACCGAAACGGCATCGATATAGTTATTTTCATTCGTACAGCCTAAAACGATCACGTCTGCTGCGTCTGGGAATGCAGTGGGGCGAGATGTTATGGGGAGGACCACGCTCACAGATTGTGGTCCGAGCAGATGAAACACAATCCGGCTGTAGGGCCTGGCTTCAAAGGCCAACCAGTAGTGGTTCAATACGCCTGACCTCGGCTTGAAGAACGCCGGGTATAGCGACTGCCCGGAAAGAATGACGGCATTGTCCTCTTCCAGGAAAGTCTTAACAGCATCCGACGGTATTTGAGTCAACTCAGAATTCTTTTGAAAAACCTGGACCAATTGCTCCTGCGTTGGATCCGCCTCACGCGGCGTAAAGAGTTTGTGTCCATAGGTCAGCAGCAAACTCAACGCAAGAAAGAAAACGCCAATACCAATCACGGACAGAGGGAATCTTGTTGATGGCGCAGGCGAGGGCTTCTCGTCAACGAAGCCGGCGGGCTCAGTCGTACCAGACAGCAGATACCCTGCAAAATAGGCGACCTGCATCAAGCCAATTGCGTAATAGATCAGCGTGATCCAATCCGCGGGGAGAATAAACCGCCAGCCCGATAACCGTCCCACCGCAATACTGAGGTTATATCCAATTCCCACCAGAATCGGGATGAACGCGTACCATTCGACATCCCTCCACGCCCGCCCCAATCCCAACGATAACACAACGATGTTGAGGGCCAGCAGCACCCGTCCCTGATTGCTGAAGGAACCCTGCCATTGATGCCAGAACGGCTCGGTCTTGACATACGTACGCACGGTTTCGATCGCAAACGAATGCGGAAGATAAACGTAGCTAAAGACCGCGTTATGAGCATAATGAGCAGATATGAACCTGACCAGTTCAGCAGGGTGTTCAACAACGAACTGAACGATCTGCTTTTGTAACCGTTCATAATAGGCCGAATCGGTTTCGTTAAATGTTCTTGGTGAGGCCAGAAGTGGCGTCATGCTGTAAAGCCCAGCTACGTTAGCGCTGTAGGGAGAGACTGGGTTCTGGAAAGCGACCTTCCCCAGGGCTTGATAGTTTCGCCAGAACCAGGGGACCAGGGGCAGAACAAGCCCTGCCGTCAGCAGCAGAATGCTGCGCCAACGCAGAGCCGGACGGGGCGCCAGGAACAACAGGATACAACCGATCACGGGGAAAAGCACGATGGGGTGTCCACGCGTCAGCGTCAATAAAGCAACAAGTCCGCCCACAACAAAAGGTGCAGATCGATGCAGGTCAGGTTTCCTGATCCAACGAATCAGCAGCCAGAGCATCAGGGCCATCAACCCCATGGTGAACACGTCGCTCATCAACAGTTTGGCATGTGAGACTTCGATCACGTTCGAGAGCGCAATCCCATTCCGTTCGCGCAGGATCACCAGCATGGCTGCCACCAAAGCGGCAGGCCGATTGCTCAATTCGGATGTCAACAGGTACACAAAAATGGGAATGACCGCCAGCAGGATCACCTGCATGGAGATTAAAAGTCCAAAGTTCTCCTTCGAGAAAAGGTGCAGAATGCCAAGAAACAGGGAATAAAGAGGCTTGATCCAAAAATCGCTTTGGAGCGGCTTGCCGACCAGGAATCCATGCGCAACGACGTCATAGAGCAGTGCATCTCCAAAGGGATAGACTTGAAAGTTGGGCTCTTTCGGTTCCAGAGCGTTATAGGCAGGGGTCAGTGGCTGGTTCAGCCACAGTAGACTGGCAAGCATCCAGAGTCCAAAACAAACCAATAAGTCGGTCTTCTCCAGGGAAAGGGTTTTAAAACGCCCCAGGAGATAAAACAAGATCACGCCGGTAATCCAGGCAGCCCACACTTGAGGCAGGAGGAGCGGCGTTCCCGGATCCTGCCAGTAGACAGCGTCGGGTTCTATGCCAATGCGTGTGGCTGCAACAAAAAGGACCACAGAGATCAACGCAATCAGCGCCACCATGGAGGGCAGCAAGACATCCCAAAATGTGCCGACGACGGGCAGGTCATAGGCCCGCAGGGAAAGAAAACTTACCAGGGCGGTACTGCTGATCAACACCAACCAGACAAGGATAGGACTTAAACTCGAACGATAGACGGCTGGTCTGCCCAGAACATGTTCAGAGGAAAAAAGAGTAAAGTATAAGACGCCGAGCGCAGCGATGAAAAACCAAAATACCACCGCCCGTGTATGGAACTGTGCCAGGTTCTGTCCTACCTTTCCATCCCACCAATGACCGCGCAAAGACATTCGGAACCCATATCCGAGCGCTGCCAGGATCACAAGCACCCCCAGCAGGATGACCAGTCGTACGGGTGAGAAGCCCAGGAAGACGGCCGTCTCCGCCTCGCTCTGTGTTTGGACATATTGCCAAAGGACAAATAACCCCTCAACAAATGCCAGCCCTAGATTGATGCGGACCACTTTTCGAATGAGATCTGTTTTCATTCAACGATTCCCTAATGCCCCCGAATTGTACACCCCGCAGGCTGCATGGAAGTAGCTGGAGAAGCCTGCGGGGTACACCCCGCAGGCTACATGAAAATAGCTGAAGAAGCCTGCGGGGTACACCCCGCACACCACATGGAAACAGCTACAGAAGTGTGCGGGGTACACAGAAGTACGTGCAAAGACGCCGGGCATCAATTCAAATCGTTTTCTAAGGAATCACGGTTTCTGAAATGCTATAATTTTCTCATCATGAACACCCCTCGCCCACCCTGCTAAGTCGTTTTTCATAAGGCTCAACGAGCCTCTCTTGCTTACCCCCTAAAGAAAAAACCTACACCCGACGATCTCGACGGTGCCTGACGCAGCCAGGTGGCTTCGTGCCACCTGTGCGCCATCCTGTTGGCACGAAGCCAGCAGGGCAGCCATGTGGCTTCGTGCCGCCTGTGCGCCATCCTGTTGGCACGAAGCCAGCAGGGCAGCCGTCTATTTTCGTTTAATTCACTCACTTATGCACTTTGCCACGGAGCCGCAGACATCACGGCTCTGGCTTGGTGCAGGTGGAGCACAGAGAAAAGCTATTCATCTCTTCTCTGCGACTCCGTGTCTCCGTGGCTGGATTGCGTAACATCAGTTAAGTCATACGCGCGTGGTCCGCCCCGCTCCAATTTGTCGCGCTCTTTCTCAATTCGACAACTTGGAGGTTTCAAATGGAAACAATTCGGGGCAAAACGTCCCTTGCTATGGATATCAATAGACTCAATGAGCGACTCGCCAACTATCAACGCGTCGTCCTGGACCTTGGGACGGGTGACGGTCGCTATGTGAAGTACCTCGCTGGGAAGAATCCGGGCTGGTTCATCATCGGACTGGACGCCTGCCGCGAGAATCTGGACGAACATTCGCGCACAAAATTGCCGAACGCGTTATTTGTGATCGCCAGTGCACAGGATCTGCCGCGCGAATTGCATGGGCGCGTGTCGCACATCACGATCAACTTTCCGTGGGGCAGCCTGCTGGAAAGTCTGCTGGAAGGAGACACAAATCTCATGCATGGGCTCGAGTCCATTTCAAGCGCGAATGCTTCCCTGCACCTGCACTTGAACGGCGGCGCTCTGGCAGAGATCGGTGCCAAACTCGAAACAGGAACAGAGATGATCCATCACAACTTGCAATCCGCAGGCTGGCTGTTTGATTCTCCCGTTCAATTGGGCGCTCCCTCGCTGCGTGGGTTTCCAACCACATGGGCAAGGCGTCTCGCCCATGGACGTGATCCACGGACCATGGCGTTACGAGGCATACGGATGGAGTAAAAATATTACTTTCATGCTCTTGCAGGGTCTGCGACCCTGCGAGTCTCGAATGGAGCATTCATGGCGCTGATATGCAGGCAAACTGAATAGACCTCTTGCCTGAGTATATGAAAATGCCCATTAACTCCCTTTTGAACCACTGAGACACGGAGACACTGACACCGCACCTGCGGTCGGTGCAGGTGGAAAAATTTAAAAAAACTCCGTGACTCCCCCAACACCTGCGCCTGGGGCAGGTGCGTGTCTCCGTGGTTAAGGTTTTGGGCTTTTGCAAAAGGTCAAATAAAACACAGGCGGTGGAAAATCCACCGCCTGTTCACATTGTTCACAAACTTAACAACTTCGGACCGATCAACCTGCGATGTGTAGCGCGCATACAGGCATCCATCACAACCTGTAAGCCTGCGTCGCGCGCTGTTTTTGCTGCCTCTTCGTTGACGATTCCTTCCTGCATCCAAACCACCTTCGCTCCGACCTTGATCGCGTCCTGCACTACTGGAGGGACGTCCTCCGGCTTGCGAAAGACCTGCACCACATCGATCTTTACAGGGACCGACTCCAGGTCAGGATACGCCTTCTCGCCCAGGATCTCCGTCGCTGTGGGGTTGATCGGGATGATCTGATAGCCTTGTTCCTTCAGATACGCAGCAATCCCATAGCTTTCCTTTTGCTGATTTCCAGAAAGTCCCACGCTGGCAATGATCTTCGTGGTCAGGAGTATCTCTTTCATTTCCTTGTCGCTATTCATAAGTTCTCCTTTTCATCATCAACTCGTTGGTCGAGTAGTTCCTCGCATCGGCTCGACACACTCGACCACCGGTGTCTTCTACAAAATTTTCACCGGCAGCATCGCTTTGAACCTCGTCTCGCCGGGTTTCGATTCCACCGTCAACACGCCATGATGGCGGTTCGCAATGATATCGTGTGAAATATGCAGGCCCAAACCTGTCCCTTTGCCGGGGGCTTTGGTGGTAAAGAACGGATCAAAAATGCGCGAGCGGATCTCCTCCGGAATGCCTGGGCCTGTATCTGCGATCTCAACGATAATGTGATGATCTTCGGCATATGTCTTCAATGTAATTTCACCCGTACCGTCCATCGCGTCGATGGCATTGTCGATGATATTCGTCCATACCTGGTTCAGCTCGCTGGCATAGGCTTCGATGCGCGGAAGGTTCGGCGAATACTCGCGCCTGACCGTGACGCCGCGCTTTAGTTTATGCTGCATGATGACCAGTGTACTCTCCAATCCTTCATGTACATCCACTTCCAGAAGCGGCGCCTGGTCGAGATAGGTATACGATTTCATGGCCTGTACGATCTGCGATAGGCGCTCAGACGCCTGCTGCACCTCGGCAACCAGGCTGACCGTCAGACAGCCGATCCCCAGCCATTGGATGGCCGGCTCGAACAACACGCTGCTTTTAAGCTTCTCCAGTTCATTCGTCGTCCATCCAAAGGTCACGAGCGCGGGCGCATATTCCCAGGCAGATTCGACCCTGTTGCTTTCCAGCCACGATTGAAGCTGATCCACCAGCTCGATCCGTTCCAGTGCATCCAGTTTACGCGGCGAGGCAAAACGTTTCGATGACTCTTGCATAAACTGGTCCAGCCATTCCGTCGCATTCTCCTGAAATGCCTTCGATTCGATCCAATGCGTCACGGTTTGTAGCTTCAGCAGCATCTTGCCGAGATCTGCCGCGCTGCGCTGCGCTGCCGCAGCGGGATTGTTCAATTCGTGCGCGAGACCGGCGCTCATCGTGCCCAGCGCCGCCATCCTCTCCTGCTGATGCAGGAGGGATTCATTCTGGGTCAGGCGCGCCATCACCCAATGCAGAACCGCCAGCGCCGCAGTGGTACTGGACGATAACAATTTCTCAAAGGCTTCCTGTGGGATCTTCAATACTTCGCAGTCGGTTTTCGCAATCACAGATGCATTACGCGGCGTTTGTGACAGCAAAGCCATTTCGCCGACCACATCGCCGGGACTGCGCACGTCGATCTTGATCAACGATTGACTCGTTTGTTTTTGGATTTCGAATTCCCCACTGATCACCACATAGGCGGCATCGCCCAGGTCACCCTGTTTCAGGAGCATATCTCCGGCGCGCAGTGAGACCGGCTCGGCCATGTCCATGAGCTGCTGCAGCTCATCGTCAGAGAGTCCCTGAAAGAGAGGTGATTTACGCAGGTCTTTTAAGTTCATCTTGAGTTACCCGTCACACTTGCACCTGGCGCAAGTGCAGGTGTTGCGAGAAGGAGCGGAGCGACGACGAAGCAATCTCTTGTTCGATAATAAGATTGCTTCGGGCGGCACTTCGACTGCGTGGCGCTTGAGGCGCCACTCCGCTCAGCGCGGAGACCGCCCTCGCAATGACGGATTAGAGAGTCTTCAAATATTCCTTCATCAGCGCATACGCGATTGCGCCTTCGCCCACCGCCGAAGCGACGCGGTGATTCGTCCCGTAGCGTACATCGCCGGCCGCGAAAATTCCAGGGACGGATGTCTCCAGTAAAAACGGATCCCGCTCAAGGGTCCAGCCTGGAGGAGGGTTTTTGTCCACCATCACATCTGGGCCGGTGTAGATGTATCCCTTGTCGCTGCACTTTACCAATCCTGAAACCACCTGGCTCTGCGGGCTGACGCCGATAAACACGAACATGGCCGCGGCATCGCAGGTTTGCACATTGCCGGTTCTGGTATTCTTGATAACGATCTGCTGGAGCGTGTTCGTACCTTTGACTTCAAGTAGATCGGTATCGAGCAGCAGTTCGATCTTTTCGTTCTCGTTCAACGCATCGACCAGGTATTTCGACGCGGTGGGTTGATGACCGCGTATCAACACGCTGACCTGGCTGGCAAAGCGACTCAAATAGAGAGCGCCCTGCGCCGCCGAATTCGCGCCGCCCACCACGAAGACATGTTGATCTTTAAAGTTCATGGCTTCGGTGTAGGCCGCGCCGTAATAAATTCCTGCGCCGGTAAGGGTGTCTGCGCCGGGCATCGTCAACGTATGGAACGATGCGCCGGTGGCCATCAACACTGCATGACAGGAAATCTCGGTACCATCGTTCAACCTGACGATACGATACACGTCTCGCACTTCGATGGTTTTCGCTTCCTGCGCTGAGAGGATCTCCACGCCGAAGCGTTTGGCCTGCGAGACGGCCCGACGTGTGAGATCGTCGCCGGAGATCCCCGTTGGAAAGCCAAGATAATTTTCGATCTTTGGGCTGCTGCCTGCCTGACCTCCCGGCGCCGCTTTTTCGATCACGATACATTTATATCCCTCCGACCCGGCATAGACCGCGGCTGCCAACCCCGCGGGACCGCTCCCGATAATGACGATGTCATAGAACGGCAGACCGGCGCGTGTTTGCAGACCCACTTTTTCTGCCAGCACTGCCAACTCCGGCTCGATCAGCAGGCTGCCATCCGGGAAAAAGATAACCGGAAGTTTTGAATCGGTCGAGACTCCTTCCACCAACTTGCGTGCGTTCGTATCTTTTTCGATATCCAGCCATTGATAGGGAATCTGGTGCCGCGTTAGAAAATCCTTCACCTGATGACACGGAAGTGACCACAATGTTCCCGCTACGCGAATGCCTTCATACGGCAAACGGACATGGATTTTCCAATCTTCCAGTAACTCATCCAGGATCGGATACAGCCTTTCCTCGGGTGGATGCCACGGTTTCATCAGGTAGTAGTCCAGCCCCACTGCATTGATCGAATCGATTGCGGCTTGTGAATCGGCGTAAGCAGTCAGGAGTGCACGTTTCGCCTGTGGATACGATTGGATCGCTTCCAAAAGGAATTCTGTGCCACTCATCTCTGGCATGCGCTGGTCAACCAAAAACAGCGCGACCGTTTCGTTGCGCTGTTCCAGTTTTTTGAGATAGCCCAATGCAGCTTTGCCTTCGTTGATCGCCAGGATGCGATAGTCCTGTCCATAACGGGCGCGCAGGTCACGCTCCACAGAATTCAACACGGATGCATCGTCATCCAGTGCGAGGATAACTGGCTTGGGCATGCGTGCATTCTATCATCAAAAAAGTATGAGCTTTGTTCACGTCCCAACTCTACACCTTTCATTCGTTGTCACGTACACTATACGTCTGATGGATATTTTTGCTTTGAAACTGATCATGGCGCCGCTCATCATCGGCTCTGCCAGCCTGGCTGGCCGCAAATGGGGGCCAGCCGTCAGTGGATGGATCGTGGGAATGCCCCTGACGTCTGGCCCTGTCATCTTCTTTCTGGCGCTAAGCCACGACACGGCATTTGCTGCTAATACGGTACTGGGTATTGTCAGCGGTGGACTCTCGCTTATCTCGTATGCCCTGACCTATGCATGGCTGGCCACGCGCTTCCGTTGGTACACCGCCCTGATCGGCAGCTTTACCGTTTTTGCGATCACCACAACTCTTCTCCAACACATCCCTGTGCCCTTGATCCCCATCTTCATCATCGTCTTTGTGGCGATCGCGCTTGCCCTGCGTCTCATGCCGAACGACGAAGTGGAAGAAGGAGAAACAAAACTTGGGAGGTGGGATATCCCGTCCCGCATCCTGATCGGAACGACTTTCATCCTGCTGATTACTGGAAGCGCTTCCGTTCTCGGTCCGCGTCTGACCGGACTGTTGACCATGATCCCGTTATATGTGACGATCCTGGCCATCTTCGCTCATCGCCATCAGGGACCCGCCGCGGCAGCACACGTATTGCGCGGACTTTTATATGGCATGTTCGCGTACGCGGGATTTTTTATCACACTGGGACTCTTACTCGAAACATCAGGGATTGCTTTTTCATTTGTGGCAGCGATCTTCGTGGCGCTGGCGATTCAGGGGATATCGTTGTGGATATTACGCCAAAAACACAATTGACCCCTTGACTCTCCCCCTTGGGAAGACTGTATACTGATCGCATGGATCAGCCAAAGGATCTGCTCTCCATAGGGACGTTTGCGGACCTGACGCGCCTCTCGATCAAGGCGCTGCGGCTGTACGATCAATTGGGGATTCTGACACCGCTTCACATCGACCCCCAAACCGGCTACCGTTACTATGGCGTTGACCAACTCTCGAGCGCGCGCATGATCCGGAGCATGCGCGATATGGACATGCCGCTGGCAACCATCCGGCGGATGCTGGCGGTCATCCCCGTCTCTCAGGCGCAGGCCGAACTGCTTGTGCAGCAACATCTGGAGACGCGCGAGAGACAACTTGAAACGATCCGCGGGCTGGCTCGTCAATTTACCCAACAATTAAAACCGGAGGCAAATAAAATGAGTCTTGAAGTGGAAATCAAAGAGATCCCAACGCAACACATTATCAGTATCGCCCGCCGTCATACGGTGAACGGGCTCAGCGAACAGATCCAGCAGGACTGTGGTGCCTTGTTCACGCTGGCACAGGAAGCCGGCGTGGCGACCTTAGGTGCGCCGTTCGGCATCTATCACAATGCCATCAATGAGCAGGAGGATGGGCCGATTGAGACCTGCGTGCCAGTCAACCGCGAAATGGCGGGCCAAGGCAACATCGAAGCAAAACAACTTGAAGGTGGAAAGGCAGCGTGTGTCGTCATCACCGGCGACCAATGCCGCTATCCCGAGCTGCTCGGCGCCTATGATGCCGCCGCGGATTGGATCCAGAAGAACGGGTTTGAAACAGCCGGGCCGCCGCGCGAGATCTGGTACACGGGTCCCGGCTCCGATGCGAAATGGGAGATCGTTTGGTTGTTTAAATAACTGATGTTACGCAGTCTAGCTACTGTCACCTGGCGGGGATAACCCTGGCACCGCCCGCCAGGGCAGGTGTAAAGACGCGGAGTCACAGAGAAGATATAAAGGGCTTTTCCACCTGCACCACGCCTCTGGCGTGGTGTCTGTGTCTCCCCCGGCGCCGACCAACCGGGGCGGTGTGTGGTAGAAATTGCGTAAGGTGAGTAAATAAGTGCGCGCCCAGGGCATGGACTTTGACCGTTGGGATACGGAGCAAGGTGACAACTTTCGTGGCCGTTACGAGACCTATCTCACCGATCTAACGATCGAACCACGTAAATCCAAATGGGAGATCGAAGTGGCGATCAAGCTGGCAGATTCATCATTAGAAAAAAGTGGGTCACGTTTGAGACGTGACCTACAAATTTACTGAATCAAAACCGAAACATCCGATCTTATATCGACATCGGATGTTTTTGTTATACCAGCCAGCGCGGTAACTATCGAGACACCGTCGTGTTAGTCATCATGAGGAGAGTATCTGTGAGCACGACCTATAGGCACCTGTTGCAGTATTTCGCATTCATAATCTTCACGGGGCTTACATTGGCTTGTGCAGTAATTCCAGGCGCGGGTGTTGGACCCAAATTCACGGCGACCGTACCAGCTCGACCAACGATCTCGCCGTCGACAACATCCACTCCCACGAAAACCGCGACGTTGAGCCCGGCACAGTTGGAATTGACACAATTTGCGAACCAGGCCGAGGGTACGCGTCAGGTTCTTGTCGAGACCGAGGTGGCTCTCCTGCAAAGCATCGATGCGACGGGGACAGCCCGGTCATTGGATGCCACCGCATCCATCCTCGCACCGTTACCAGCTGTCGATGAACAGGTCGCCGTGCAAGCCAACATCATGTGGCAGGATACAGGAATACAAGTCAGGCTGGGGAACACTATAAACATCCAATATATCAGCGGCGAATGGACGATCTGGATCGATGCTGACCCATTGACCGATGGCGTGGGTCAATATGGCCGGGACGAAACCTGTCGGCTGATGCTGGCATATAACCTGGGCGGTCTGATCGGGCGCGTGGGCGACAATCCAGCTTTCTTTGTTGGGAATGGTACCGAATATTACAGCAACTACAATGGAACGTTGCAGCTTTCGATCAACGACTGCCCACAGTTTGGCAACAATGCCGGATCATTGACGGTCTCTGTTGTGATCGAGCGATGACGAACGCACCCAACTCGCTGCGAACCTACTGCAAATAGGTGTCGAAAAATTCCAATTCCCGATCCAGAATCTCATCTGCGCTGGGGATGGGTCCGTAGGGAACCCCCGCTTTGCGTGCATCTCCCGGCCGCCAGCCATGACCTCCGTTCTGAACCAGGATGAAAGTCGAAGTCACGCCAGCCGCGACAAGCTCGGCGTTGAGTTGCTCAGAAAGTGCTGGGTTGAGAGCCGGGTCGGCGCTACCGTGAAAAATCATGAACGGTGGATCATCTGCCGAGACATAGGTATACAGATTCAGTCGCGATAGAAATTCAGAGCTTGGGTCGGCCGGAAGAGTCTTATCGCGAGAGGCCTGTTCGGCATTGCTGTAGGGAGGCGTATCAAAAGAGACCTGGGGATATTGAAGGACGACTGCCTGCACGCGGCTGGAAACGCCTTCATACGCGCCGAGACCGTCAAAACCGGCGGAGGGGTCTGTGAGCCCGATGATCGCGGCGAGGGTGGAACCGGAACTATTGCCGATCACGCCGATCCGTTCAGGGTCAATGTTATACGAGTCAGCTTGCGCATGCAGATGACGCAGCGCGCACTTGACATCTTCATACATCACGGGAAGTTTGTATTTCGGTCCCAGACGATAGTTGAGTGAGATAAAAACATAACCAGCGTTTCGGAACGCTTTCCCATCCAGCGACGGACCCTCACCGCCCACCTGTAACTTGTCGCCCCTGATGAATTGACCGCCGTGGATGTAAACGATGGCAGGATATTTTTGTGTGGCCGGAAGCCGTGGATAATATACGTCCATCTTCAGCTCAAACTCTTCAGCAATGCAATACGTAACGTTCGCATCCACCTTGCCAGCTTTATCGGAAGTGAATATCGGCGCCGTTGAGGGTTCAGCATAAACCGAAGGAGACCATAACAACGGAAGCGATGCTAAAGTCTCTGTGGAGGCGATGGACTCTGAAAGTGTCTGTGTAGCAATCTGTGCTGGCAATTGTGTGTCAACAGATCGGATGGAAGGCGGAGGTTCAATTCCCCTGCAAGCAGAAGATGTCATCAATAAAAACAGCAATGCCAAAAAGACTTTCCAATTCATTAAAGCTCTCCTCTAAAAGCTACCGATAAACTTTCACGTGATAAGGATTTGTGGTTTATTGTAAGCAGTTGGATAAATACAAGATGAAAGCCCCCTACGGATCAACCCAGAAAATCAGTAAATCACAGTTTCCAAATGTCGTTGCGACTGAAGCGAAGCAATTTCTCCATTTTCCAGGAGATTTTGGCTGCATTGGATTGTTCTGATTGAATCTGTGCGAATCAGTGATAATCCGTGGTCAAAGATTTAAACCTGCACCTTTAATTCAGTGGCACATTTTGAGAAGATTAAGTTTGGGGGAAGCAATATTTATATTTGTATACAAAGTTGGCTTTAAGTGACGAGCTTTCTGACGGCGTCAAGAATGGTTTGCCGCTGCATCTGGTATGCCCTGTCGTTATCTTCCATGCGCCAGTTATGCATGGTCCCATTCCACATGTTACTGATCGCCAATACCAGCGCAAGCAGTTGATCTGCACGCAATGTAGACTGGATAACGCCTGCATCCTGCGCTTCCTGAATCGCTCGCAGCTTATCTGCTATAGACTGGTTCATCAGCGTCACAAATATCGGCGAATTGAGACCTTCGAGGTTGTACCATTCCACCAGGCGGATCAATTGAGGGTGAGCATCCCTGGCTGAATTTACAGAGCGCCAGAATCCCTTTCAACTGTTGCTGCTTTACGTAAAAAAGGAAAATGCCAGTTTGGCTCACCGATCAAGAGTGCAGGAGTCCCCGTCGGACTTTTATCTGCGCTCGCCGCGATGTTGGTTGCGCACGACATGGCCTTGTGGATTCTGTAACCGACTTACCGCTCGTACCATCAACAATTGATCTTTTCAACTGTGTTCGTAGGTCGGATTTCAAATCCTGAGTTTAGATCATTATGCCGCACTCTGTAAATCATTTTACTGATGTTACGCACTCTAGCCACTGTCCCCTGGCGGGGATAACCCTAGCACCATCCGCTAGGGCAGGTGTAAAGACACGGAGTCGCAGACACCGTACCTGCGATCGGTGCAGGTGGAAAAACAAAGGTTTTGCTCCGCGTTCTCCCCCGGCACCACCCAGCCGGGGCTGGTGTGCGGCTCTGTGCAAAATTGCGTAAGGTGAGTCATTTTAATTTCAATGTAAAGAAATCCACAATCTTCTGCGTCAGTTCTGCGCGCGAAGGTGATTCGCCTGGAGCCTTGAGTCCGTGATCGCCTCCATTGACGATGACCAGTTGCGCGTCCACGCCTGAGTCGCTGAGTTTGTCATAAAACTCCTGAGATTGACTCAATGGAACTGTCCGATCCAGGTCGCCTTGCAGGATAAGGAACGGAGGATCGTCAGTGCTGATGTATGTTACTGGGCTGGCCGCAGCAAAGATCGGGTCGGAGAGATCGGCTGTCCCAAAGACGGTCGACGCAACGAGAGAAGAGTGCTGGCTGAATGGAAAGGTCAGGAAATCGGCTGGACCGAACATATCCACCACGGCCTGTACGCGGCTGGAATAGTTCAGATATTCACCCACGTCGAATCCAGCGGACTCGTCTGAGGTGCCCAATATGGACACAAGGTGCCCACCCGCGCTACTGCCCCATGCACCAATGCGATTGGGATCGATATTGTAGTCAGCAGCGTGAGCGCGAAAGGAACGCACTGCACACTTGACATCTTCGATCATGGCTGGCATTTTGTAGTCAGGTGCAAGACGATAATCAATGGACGCGATCGTAAAGCCCGCATCCAACAGAGCGGGAATATCCATCATACCGGCGCCGCCGTTCCTGCTGCCACTACGCCAGCCGCCGCCGTGGATGTAGATCAACAGCGGCGTTGGCCCTGATCCGTTTTTTGGAAAATAGATATCGGCATGAAGCGGCACGCCATCCATGCTGCAATAGACGACATCCTGTAAGATGTGGCTGGCGTGATTATTGATTTCCGACCCGGAGAGAGGGACGCCCTCATCGGATTCTGAATTACGGGTGTCTGCCGCCTCTGACGGTGTAATGGCGGGCTGGATCTGTGGTTCACTCGTGGTTGACGGCGTGGACGAGGCGTTCCTGGTCAGCATGTTACAGGCTAGTGAAGCGATCATCACGGCCATAAGTGGAAAAAGTAGTTTCTTATTCATCATAGCTCCTAAGGTTTCCAGTATACGTATCGATGTAACCCGGCTATGACGCGCTTGTAAAAACCCTGTAAACCATCTTCGAATTCTGGCGGCTTCTTATCTGGATGATCTCTTTGATATAACCTGCGCCGCGTTTCGTCCACTCACCCCGCTGACTCCTCCCCCGCCATGGACGCCGCTTCCACAGAGATATAAATTATCAATGGGCGTCTTGTGATTAGACCATCCCGGCATCGGACGCATGAACAGGAACTGGTCGAGCATAAGTTGGCCGTGGTTGATATCGCCTTCGGTGAGGCCATAAGTTTCTTCGAGGTCGAGAGGCGTGATGATATGGTAATTGGTAATTTGTAATTGAATGCTGGGGAAATACTCTGCCAGTAAATCAAGCGCAATCTTTTTAACTTTTCCTCCTTCCACTTTCCACGCCCCACTCTTCAACTGATAGGGCGCGTACTGGAAATGAACGGAAACAACATTACCTGTTGTTGTTATTTCCAGATATGGCTTCTCGGAAATTTCGCCATACTTGGCGGCATCATACGCTTTTTCCAAATACTTGATCGATGGAGCAATGACGACCGTCCCTTCGGGAATGCCATGTTTGCCATCGGTCCATAAATGTACTTTGGCAACCGAGCCGCGCAGTTTGATGGACTGTGTATGCCAGACGAATTCCGGCGGCAATTGGCGCGGACCGACCAGCTTGAGCAACGTATGTTTCGGGTCGGCAGCAGAAATGACTTTATCTGCAGGTATCTCTTCGCCGCTCGCCAACACCACACCCTTACTTGTGTACTTGTCTACTTGTATACGTTCCACCTCTGTCTCACAACGAATCTCACCCCCAAACGCTTTGACCGCATTCGCCAAAGCAGCTGTGATCTCGCCAGCCTTTCCCACATTGACGTGTGACAGCCCGCCACGATTCATCCAGTTGTGAATGAGCGTGTATCCCGTCCCGGCAGACATGGGCCCCAGCGTGGAGCCGTGAATGGCAACAGAGGCAACTGCCGCTTTGACAATTTCCGATTCGAAATACTCTTCCACCAATTCCTGGGCGGTCATCGGCAGGGCGCGAATAAAGTTGAGCATATCCTTGCGACCGGCCAGGCGCAGTTCGAGACCGAGTTCAAGCAAGCCATAGCCTTCTCTTATGCCGAAATCCTTTGGCAGGCGCGGCATGATCGTGGCGTAGGCGACATCGAGAATGCCCGCGGACTTATCCATGAAACGGACAAATTCTGGCCAGCAAGCGGCATCTTTTTCCGAGAATTTCCTGATGGATTCGGCGGCTTTGGCAGGAATCGAGTCGAGAATTAATGAATCAGAGCCGGGCAAAATGGAAATAAAGGCAGGTCTCTCGCTGACTTTTGGAAGAGGGAGTTTCAAATCTTTGATAATGTCAGGGCGCAGGATACCGCCGGTCTGTACAGAATCGACGGTGAAACCCTCGCCGAAGGATTCAGTCACCACCGATCCGCCGACGATGGAGCGACGTTCGAGGACCAAAACCTTCTTGCCCTGTTTTGCGAGATATGCGGCCGCGACCAGTCCATTGTGCCCTGCGCCGATGATGATGGTGTCGTAATGATTTGCCATAGTTCAAACCCTTGAACCACGGAGACACTAAGACACAGAGAATCTTGAGAACTCCGTGTCTCTGTGTCTCAGTGGTTAGAAATTTCCAGCCTTCAAAATCTCTTTTGCTGCCAGCATTCCCGCCGCACCCATTACACCTCCGCCAGGATGCGCGCCACTGGCCCCAAAGTAATATCCTTTGAGCGGCGTGCGGAAGTCTGCCCATTGTGGTGTGGGACGCAGGAAGAAGATCTGATGCAACAACAGTTCACCATGGAAGATGTTGCCTCCCGTGATACCCGCGATGCGCTCGATGTCTTTCGGCGAGATAACCTGCATGCCCACAATGCACTCACGGATGTTCGGCGCGTATTCTTCGATCGTCGCGATGACCGCTTCGCCGAGCTCATTGCGTTTCTCATCATTCCAGCCGCCTTCCAGATCGTATGGCGCATATTGCACAAAGCACGACATTACGTGTTGTCCCGGCGGCGCCATATCGGGGTCGATCATCGACGGGAAGATCATGTCGAGATACGGACGCTTCGAGATCTGACCATACTTGGCATCGTCGTAGGCGCGTTCGATGTAATCGATGCTTGGGCTGATCGACACCGCGCCGCGATGCAGCACCGAGTCCGCACCGTTGCCTTTGTAGGGAAGCGCCTTGAAGTTTGGCAGTTTGCTCAAGGCGATATTGACCTTGCCCGACGAGCCGCGTGTCCGGAAGTTCTGAATGGATGTCATAAAATCGTCAGGAAAATATTTTTGTTCCACAAATTGCAGGAAGGTGCGCTTCGGATCAGCAGCCGACATCACAACTCTCGAATCGATCTCATCGCCGTTCTCGAGCACGACGCCGACAGCGCGTCCGCCTTTGACCTTGACCTGCTTCACGCTGGCGTCGACTCTGACCTCCACCCCGAGCGCTTGCGCGGCGTTAAAGATCGAGCCGCTGACCCCGCCCGACCCGTTCTTGGCAAAGCCCCAGGCGCGGAATGCACCGTCGATCTCGCCCATATAGTGATGAAGCAGCACGTAGGCTGTGCCCGGCGAGCGCGGTCCCAGGAAGGTGCCGATGATCCCGCTGGCGGCCTTCGTACCTTTCAACGCGTCGGTTTCGAACCATTCTTCGAGCAGGTCCGCGGACGACTGGGTGGCGAGTTTGGCAACGGTATAAAGTTCCTTTTCCGAAAGGCTTTTTGCGTACTGACCCACTTTGAGCAGGCCCATCAAATCGCGCAGAGATAAAGACGAGGGATCAGGGGGAATCAAGTTGATGATCGGTTTGATTGCCTTTGCAGCGCGCGCCATGACGCGCGCATATTCGTCGTAGGCTTCGGCATCCTTCGGCGAGTGGCGATACAACTCGCGGCGCGTCAGATCGTGGTCGTCCCAGGCAGCAAGATAGTCACCATTTTCCATCGGCGTAAAAGTGGACGGCAGCGGCAGAATTTTCAATCCATGCTTTGGCAATTCCAGATCGCGGATGATCTCCGGGCGCAGCAGACTCACCACATACGAGAACTCGGTGAACTTGTAGCCGGGGAAGATCTCCTCCGTCACCGCCGCCCCGCCAACGATGGGTCGGCGCTCGAGGACCACCACCTTTTTGCCCGCCCGCGCGAGATACGCAGCTGCGACCAATCCGTTGTGCCCCCCGCCAATGATGATTGCATCGTATTGATTGGAAGTCATGAATAAATCCTTATCAAATGTCGTTGCGAGTGGCGCTCACAGCGCCACGAAGCAACCTTCTCATTAGTTGGAGATTGCTTCGTCGTGGCGCTTGAGGCGCCACTCCTCGCAATGACATGTTACTTCCTCTTCCACTCCGGCTCGTAAAACGGGAGTTTCACTACTTTTGCCGGCGCATGTTGACGGTGATGCTCGACCGTGATTTCCATTCTCACATCTGTGCCGACTTCATAGTATGGCTTCTGTAGATGCGCGAGCGCGATGTACTTTTTCAACAACGGCGACCAGCTCGACGTGGAAGCATATCCAACCTGCACATTGCCAACCAGGATCGGCAGACTTCCTCGTACCGCCATGCCAGGAATTTGCGGCGGTAAGCCAACATCCTTGAAAATGCGCTCCATTCCCACCCAATCCACCTCGAGTCCCATCATTTTCCATATCGAGCCTTCGCTCCTCTCACGTTCCAGAGCGCGGCGTCCGACGAAGTAGCCGGGTTTGTCGAGCGCCACCGTCCAGTCAAGTCCCAGCTCGAAAGGCGAGGACTTCTGCGCTTCGATCCAGGCGTGCGTCGTGGAGGTGTAATCTACATCCAGCATAAACAGACCCGCCTCGACGCGCGCCATGTCCATGGCCAGGATGCCAACCGGCGCAATGCCGTATTCTGCGCCCGTTTCCATCAGCCCATCCCAAACTTCAAGCGCGTCCTTGTTATCCATCCAGATCTCATAACCAAGATCGCCCGTGTAGCCCGTGCGCGAGATCGTAACCTCTTTGCCGCAAATCTTATTTTTCATCAAACGGAAGTATTTCAGTTCGTCCACAGATTCTCTGGCAACGATGTTCAACACCTTGCGCGTATTGGGTCCCTGAAAGCTGAGCGCTGCTACATCATCGGTGACTTCGCTGATCGACACATCCATGCCGACCGCATTCATCGTCAGCCAGCGCAGGTTGGGTTCTGCGGCGGTGAGACGGAAGGTCTGCTCTTCGAGCCGCGAGACCGTGCCATCGTCGATCATCTTGCCTTCCTCGTCACACCAGCCCGTGTAGGCGACCTGTCCCACTTTCATCTTGAAAATATCGCGGGTGGTGACGCGGTGGAGTAACGCCGCGGCATCTTTACCTTTGATGATGTACTTGATCAACGGCGTGACGTCGATCAGCGCCGCGGCATTACGGATCGCCCAATACTCGCGGTCGAGCACGTGCTCGTAGGAACCTACGACAAAGTATCCGGCCCATTTGCGCCAATTCTGCGGCTGACACAGGGTGGATGTCCGTTCGTGGAAGGGAGTGGTTTTGAGATTGAACATCATAATTCCTTTATGTGGAGCGGATTGGCAATCCGCTTTACTTGTTGGAATACTCCGCAGGAGCGAAGAACACCAGCACGCTCAACTCTTCCTCGATGGAATGAAATCGATGTGCTATGTTCTTCGCTACATACACAATGGATCCCGCCTGTACGTCACGGTTTTCGTCTGCCACAAGGATTTTCGCCTTGCCGCTCACCACATAATAGACCTCATCTTCCGTATGCGGTGACTGCGGATCGGTTCCGCCGGCGGGCAGGACGTAGAGTCCCATGCTGAGATCGGGGACTTTCAGAAATTCCAGGTAACGTTTTTCGCTTGCTTCACGCTGGGAGATCAATTGGGCGAGGTCGAAGGCTTGCATAGTGACTCCTCGTCATTGCCAGGA
>CAZBAX010000033.1:0-63905 GCA_964489725.1 uncultured Anaerolinea sp.
GATCAACAATTTCTGTATCGGCTCGCAAGGCAACGAAAACAAGTGCATGGCCTGTCATGCCGGTTATGGTTGGGAGGCGGGTAAGCAGGCACAGCAAGCACAGCCCGAAAATGTCGATTGCCTGGCCTGTCACGCCGACACGGGAACATATGGCAAAGGCGCCTATGGGAATCCTGCCGAAGGTGTAGATCTGCTCGCCGCGGCCCGTTCGGTGAAAGCGCCCACGCGCGAGAACTGCGGCAAATGTCACTTCGATGGCGGCGGCGGGAACGGTGTCAAACATGGCGATCTCGACGAGAGTCTCTACTTCCCCACTGAAAACAATGACATTCACATGGGCGGCGAACTCAATATGCAGTGCACCGACTGCCATTGGACGAACGATCACCAGGTACTCGGTCGCATGTTGGCAGATAACTACGAGATCGACCCTAAGGAACAGGTCTCTTGCGAGCAGTGTCATGTAAACCAACAGCATACGGACGAACGTATTAACACACATCTTTCGAGCGTTGCCTGTCAAACCTGTCACATTCCAGCGCTCGCGACCGAAGACCCCACCAAGATCTTCTGGGACTGGTCACAGGCCGGGCAGGATGGACGTGTAGACGACCACTTCACCTATCTCAAGATCAAGGGTGAATTTGTGTACGACAAAAATTTTGCGCCCACTTATCTCTGGTTCAATGGCGACAACGAATATCGCTATCTGTTGGGCGACAAGATCGACCCGAACGAAATTACATACATTAACAAACCGGCGGGCAGTATCGATGATGCGAATGCGAAGATTTTTCCATTCAAATTGCATATCGCCAAACAACCGTACGACACGGTAAACAACTATCTGCTTCAACCGATCACCGCAGGCAAAGATGGCTTCTGGACCACCTTCGACTGGAACAGCGCGTTCGAATTGGCGGCGCCGATCACGGGCCTGGCATACAGCGGCCAGTACGGTTTCACCGAAACCTATATGTACTGGCCCACAACGCACATGGTGCAGCCATCCGAAAATGCGTTGCAATGCGAAGCCTGTCACGGCGAAAGCGGGCGCATGGACTGGAAAGCGCTTGGCTATCCGGGCGATCCTCTGGAATGGGGAGGGAGAAAGTAATTGGTAAGTAGTAATTACTACTTACCAATTACCAGGGAAATGACTATGAAACGATATACAGCAATCGCGATCTTTATCCTCTCCTTTTCACTGGGGATTAACGCCGCTCTCGCGCAGCCGGAACCTGCTCCCGTGCAACAGGCGTCACCGCTCCACCCGACCTTTGCCCTGCTCGACGCGTCGGGACGGAATGTGTTGGAAACCAATGGGCCTGTCTCCACCATGCAGACCTGCGGACAATGTCACGATACCGAATTCATTCAGAGTCATTCGTTTCACTCTGACCTGGGGCTACGTGACTACGAAGAAAACGGAACTTACAACGCAAGCACGGGCGCCTTCGGAAAATGGGATCCGCTTGCTTATCGTTTCCTCTCTCAAAAAGGTGATGAACAGCTCGATCTCTCCACCGCCGAGTGGCTGGCGATGAATGGCGACCACATCGTCGGCGGCGGACCCGCGACCACATCGCGTGACGGTTTCAACCTTGCGGACCTGGATGCAGATCGCGGTGACGCCGAGACCAGCATCTTCAACGCAGCAACCGGCGAAGTTGAGCTTTGGAACTGGGATGAATCAGGTGTGATCGAAATGAATTGCTTCCTGTGCCATATGGATGCGCCCAACTACACAGCACGCGCCGATGCGATCCGATTCGGTCAATTTGGGCTGGCAAACACCGTTACCATGTCTGGCACTGGACTCGTCTCGAAGACTGCCAATGGCTTCGAATGGAATAAACTGGCCTTCCAGGAGAACGGCGAGATCAAGGAAGAGTTTGTATTTATCAAGGATCCTACCAATTCCAACTGTGCCGCCTGCCATGGGGAAGTACATACGAGCGACGATCCGGTGACAATCTCGGCATATGACCTGAGCAATCCTCAAACTGCAACCACCGGACAAGTGATCTCCGCCCAGAAAATCTCTGACTCAGGTATGAACATCAGCGGCAAAGACGGACTCAACCGCTCCTGGGACGTCCATGCCGAGCGGCAACTGCAGTGCACCGATTGCCACTATGCGCTGAATAATCCGGCACATGCTGACGAAACCCAAAAAGCGGAGCCTGATCATCTTCTCTACGATCCACGAGTGCTTGAGATCAGCGAGTATTTACAAAAACCCGATCACAACTTCGCCCGAGGCCAGAGCGCCCAATTCAACGTTGCACCCGAATACAAAGGAACGATGCGCCGCTGCGAAAACTGTCATGACGCCAGCCAGGGTCATGCGGACTGGCTTCCCTATATTGAGACACACATGGAGGCTGTCGCCTGTGAGACCTGTCATATTCCACAGATGTACGCGCCCGCCATCCAATCCTATGACTGGACCGTCCTGCAGCTCGACCACCAACCGGTAAAGGTGTATCGCGGTGTCGATGGCGACCCCAATGCAGTGACTTCGCTGGTCAGCGGCTATCAGCCCGTTCTGCTGAACCGCACGAACATCGACGGAGGACAATTGCTCGCGCCCTACAACCTGATCACAAGCTACTATTGGGTATATGAAGATACCAATGGAAATCAGCGCCCCGTGCGTTTGTGGGACCTGGAAAATGTGTATTTTCAAGACAATGCTTATGAAGAGGTGATCCTTGCCGCATTCGATGCAGACAACGATGGAACACTTTCAAGCGTGGAACTGGTCATTGACTCAGTTGCAAAGGAAGAGGCGGTCAGAGCAGAGTTTGAGTCGCTCGGGCTGAATAATGCACATATCGAAGGTTTGACGCAGCCGTACAGTATCAACCACAATGTGACGCGCGGCGAATACGCGATCAACGACTGCAAGGTTTGCCACAGCGAGATGTCGCGGGTCTCACAACCGATCAGGCTGGCAAACTATGCTCCTAACAGCGTGTTGCCTGTGTTCGATCCAGCCAACAATGTCAATGCTTCAGGCCTAATCGTGAGAAGCGAAAACGGCAGCATCTACTACGAACCCATTCCGGCCAACGATAAGATGTATGTCTTCGGCTCCAGCCGCGTAAATTGGATCGACTGGCTTGGATCACTCCTGTTCGTTGGTACGATCTTCGGCGTCGCAGGGCATGGGACATTGAGATATCTCTCGACGCGCAAACACCCCAAGGGTCCGGCCCGAACCGAGCGGATTTATATGTACGAATCCTATCGTCGTTTTTGGCACTGGCTGCAAACCATCACGATCGTGATCCTGCTATTCACAGGCTTGATCATCCACAGACCCGACATCTTCGGCGTGTTTTCGTTCCGCGGTATCGTGACAGCTCATAACGTGCTCGCGGTCATCCTGGTTGTCAACGCTCTTCTGTCGGTGTTCTATCACGCCGCAACTGAGCGAATCCGGGAGTACATCCCGCATCCATACGGTTTCTTCGATGACGCGATCGTGCAAGCCAAATATTACATCTCGGGTATTTTCAAGCATGAGCCACATCCGTTCGAGAAACGTCCAGATCGCCGCATGAACCCGATCCAGAAAGCTACCTACTTCGGAATTCTGAATGTACTGCTGCCCTTGCAGATCCTGACCGGCGCACTGATGTGGGGAGTCCAGAAATTCCCTGAGATCGCGAACTGGTTTGGCGGTCTCCCTTTCCTGGCTCCATTCCATTCCCTGATCGCGTGGACATTTGCCACGTTCATCGTGGGACATGTATATATGACGACCACCGGTGCAACGCCGCTGGAAGCCATGCGCGGTATGGTCACCGGTTATGAAGAGGTGGAAGTGCATGACGTACGTGAGAAGGAAGAAGAAAAAAGTCCCCCAGAACGGCCCCGCCAGGTGCGGGATCTACGAGATGGCACCGAGGGCGCTCATGAAAAGTAGTGATCTCGCGCAGAGCGGAAGGACAGCGGTTTTCTGCCCTGTAGACGAAGCGCACGTAGCAAAGCTGCCTCGTCTTCGCTGTGCTCCGCTCGGCGCGATAAACGGAGAACAATTATGACAACTGCTCCTATAACAAAGAAAACACTCTTCAATCGACCTGAAAAGAACTATGTAAATCCGTATCTGGGAGGCATGGTGCTGGGAATCGTATTATTCCTGGCGTTCTTCCTGACCGGGAATGGGCTTGGCTCTTCAGGTGCGACAAGCCGCATCGATGCGCTGATCGTCGACGCCGTCTCTCCCTCGCACGTGGATAACAATCCCTATTTGTTGAAAATGGCCGGCGGTGACAAGAATCCGCTCGATGACTGGATCATACCCGTGTTCATCGGCGCTCTGTTTGGTGGGTTTGCGTCAGGGCTTTTCAATGGTCGTCTAAAATTCATGACCACCAGAGGCCCCAATATTTCCGACCGCACACGGTGGCTGATGGCTTTTCTTGGCGGAGTACTATTCCTCTACGGAGCACGCATGGCACGTGGTTGTACCTCGGGCCAGGCGCTTTCTGGCGGGGCAACGCTATCCGCTGGCTCATGGGTGGTCATGTTTGCCATCTTCGGCGGAGCTTATGGACTCGCTTATTTTGTAAGGAAATTGTGGAATTAGTTCTCCGCCCTGAGCGGAACGCAGCGAAGCGAAGTGCAGTCGAAGGGCAATGTCAACAACGACGCTTCGACTACAGTCTCCGCGACGAACGCTCCGACCTCCGCTCAGCGCGGAAGGAGAAATGATATGAATTTTCCTCTTCCTGAATTTATCGCCGTCAGCGCGGCCAACCCGTGGACCTACGTACTCTTCGGCGTAATTGGTTTCGCATTTGGTTTCACGCTTGAAATGTCCGGCTTTGGCGATTCGCGCAAACTTGCGGCACAGTTCTATTTCACAGAACTAACCGTGCTCAAAGTCATGTTCACGGCCATTGTGACCGCCATGGTTTTACTGTTCGGTGCGGTAGGTCTGGGCATTCTTAATTTCAACCAGGTGTGGGTGAATCCGACCTACCTGTGGTCTGGCATTCTCGGCGGACTTATCATGGGCGTAGGTTTTATCGTTGGCGGCTTCTGCCCCACGACGTCCCTCGCCTCGGCTTCCACGGGCAAGATCGACGGTATGCTCTTTATGCTTGGCGGCTTCGTGGGTGCATTCCTGTTTGGCGAGACTGAGCAATATTTCACCAACTGGTACAACAACGCGGGCTATTATGGACGCGTCACTCTTGACCAGGTATTCAACCTCCCGATTGGCGTAGTTGTCCTGCTGGTGGTGTTGATGGCGCTCTTCATGTTTTGGGGCGCAGAACAACTCGAACGCATCTTCGGCAAAAAGGACCTTTCGACGGAACCGAAACTTCGTTTGTATGGCGCGGGCGCTTTGCTCGTTCTGGCATTGGCTGTCGTCTTCATCGGTTCCCCATCGTTCGAAGAGAAATACAGCAAACTCACCTTCACGCGAACGGAGACGATCCCTCAGCTCGAAGGTCAGGAGCCCATCGTCAACACGTACACCTATTCCGCAGACGAAATGCTCGAGAAACGACTCGTGCAAGTCTCGCCCGCGGAGTTGTTCAAGAGCGTATACAACCAGAAGATCAGTTTGATCATGCTGGATGTACGTTCGGAATCGGACTACAACCTCTTTCACATCGACGGCGCGATCCACGTCCCATTGAATCAACTGGAGTCGATCATTCCTGATCTGTTATCAGAACCGCCTGCGAATAGCGTCTTCGTGGCGATCAGTAACGACGAGACAGCCGCCACCGAAGCATGGAAACAACTCTCGGCTGCGTCGGTTCCGAACGTGTATATCCTGGAAGGTGGAGTCAATCACTGGATCTCGGTCTTCGGGGCAGACGAGGGATTCGAAGCTGCATCCTCAGCAGGAGACGATATGCTCGGATATATCTTCCCGGCTGCGCTGGGGAATCAATACGAAGCGTGCGATCCCGACCCCATTGCGTATGAAGGCCTGGAGTTCGAGGCCAAGATTAAGCTGCAACTGAAGCGCGATAAATCGGGCGGCGGTTGCGGGTAAAGATAAGGAGACCAACGTGGAAATGATTATTGACTTCCCCGGCGGCTCGCGGGTCGACGCGCACTTCAAGGGATTCAGCATCCCGACCGATCAACCGCCCGCATCGAGTGCGCCGACTCCGTTCGACCTTTTCCTTGCATCGATCGGAACCTGCGCCGGAATATACGTATTGGGTTTCTGCCAGCAGCGTGGACTTCCGACGGAGGGCATCCAGATCGTGCAACAGGTACACAGCGATCCATCCAGCGGCATGGTCGATGAGATCGACATCGAAATCCTTGTTCCGCCGACCTTCCCAGCGAAATATTACGACTCCCTGATCCGTTCGGCAGAGTTGTGCAAGGTCAAGAAGCATCTTGAACATCCACCCGGGTTCAATGTAACGACGAAGCCGTCTGAAGCACAGCTCAGCTAAAGCGAACGCAGGCAAAAATCACAAACACAAGGAATCCTCCTTTGACGGAGGACTCCTTGTTGCTTATACAGGCCGTTCCACTTTCCACTTTCTATCAGCGCCTCTGTGGCCATCTCGCAGATCCCGCCTGGCGGGGCCACGTTGCGGGACTTCTTATTTCTTGCCATCTCACGTTTTACTTGCCACGCTCACTGCTCTGCAATTTCAATCGTTTCGATCACATCGCCCTGAAAACCAGGATTCGCATCTGGATTACGACGCGTGATATTGTTGACCACGTCCATGCCTTCGATCACTTCACCAAAGATCGTGTGCAAATTGTTCAAGTGGGGTGTGGCGTCATACGTGATGAAGAACTGGCTGCCATTCGTGTTCGGACCTGAATTCGCCATGGCCAGCAATCCGGGACGGTCAAAGGTTAGGTCAGGGCTGAACTCATCCTCGAATTGATAGCCAGGGCCGCCCATGCCTGTACCGGTTGGGTCGCCGCCCTGCGCCATGAAACCTTCCAGGACACGATGGAAGGTGGTTCCATTGTAGAAGCCCTGGCGGGCAAGGAACACGAAATTGTTCACAGTAATGGGGGCCTGATCGTCAAAGAGCTGCACCTTGAACTCGCCGCCATTTTCCATTTTGAACGTGGCAATATACTGCCTGGTCACGTCAATGGACATAGCAGGAGCAGCAGAATACTGTTCCGATGTTCCTTCTGGAAGGGCGCTCTCCTCAGCCGGGTTTCCCGAGAAGACCAGCCATAGAATGCCGATCACAATCAAGGCCAGCACTGCACCACCAACGTATTGGATCGTGCGCTGGGTGCGCTGCCGTTCCAGCGCCCGCTCGCGTTCTTCGATTTTCTTTTTGTTTGCCATACATGGGCTCCTCTGAATGAAATGATGAAATGAATTTTACCGCTTGCTTCGCCCGCCAGGGAATTGTGTTTTCCACAGAATAGGAAAACGCAATTGGTGACCGGGGCATTATATAATTCCCTGCATGTGGAACTCCTATTTTCGTAAACAAATATTTCTGCCTCAGGATCATGGTTCATGGGTATTCATCTTCAGCCCCCTTCTCATCGGTCTCTTCGCAGGAGAACGTTTCAGTATATCCTCGCTTTACCTGGTGATTGCCGCCCTGTGCGCATTCCTGATCCGCCAGCCGATGACGATGGCCGTTAAAGCCTCTTCAGGCCGTCGTTCCAGGAGCGATCTGCCTGCTGCTCTTTTCTGGATCGGGCTATATGGGTTGATCATCATGCTCGCCCTTGCAGGGCTCATTCGCGCAGGATTTGTGTACCTGCTGTATGTAGCGATCCCTGGTGTGCCGGTCTTTGCGTGGCATCTGTGGCTGGTGAGCCGGCGCGAAGAACGCAGGCAGGTCGCTGTAGAGATCATTGCCACCGGAGTCTTGTCGCTGGCCGCGCCGGCCGCCTTGTGGGTCGGGATCGACCAGTACGATCCCATGGGTTGGTGGCTGTGGGTGCTGACGTGGCTCCAAAGCGCGGCGAGTATCGTCCATGCTTATCTGCGGCTCGAGCAGCGCGATTTGGACCAGGTCCCGGCAAGAGCCGAGAGGTGGAAGATGGGATGGATGGCTTTCACGTTCACCACAGTGAATCTCGCGGTATGTTTAAGCCTTGGACTGGCCGATATTTTGCCGCGCCTTCTTTTTGTCGCTTACCTGGTCCAGTGGATGGAGACTATATGGGGTATAGTCCATCCTGCAGTGGGTTGGAAGCCCACGCGCATCGGCATTCGACAGTTGATCGTAAGCACACTCTGGACCATCTTGTTTATCGTCACATGGAGGCTGTAATGGAAGAATTGAAATGGGAGTTGTTAACCGAAGTACAGGGGCGTCTGGAAGCCGAGTTCATCAAGAGTTATCTTGAGGCCCAGGGTGTCGACGTGGAGTTGTTCCAGGAATCGGTGGGACATCATATTTACCCGGTCACAATCAATGGTCTCGGGCGTGTCCAGATCTTCGTGCCAAAGGAACACGCCAGCGAAGCGCAGCAGCTCTTGGATGAGTACAACAACACCAGGGAGTAATGTTCGTTGGACGGTTTCGTCATACGCATAACAAGCTATGTCATCCTATAAGCGGGATATACTTCAGCTAATTCGCAAAAGGAGAGAGTTATGGATTTTGATTTAACAGAAGAACAAAAGGTCTGGAAAAAAATTGTTCACGATTTCGTTGCGAAAGAAGTACAGCCCAAAGCACAGGAAGTAGATGTCAGCTATGAATTCAATTGGACCGCAACGCGCAAGATGGGTCCGCTGGGGCTGCTGGGACTGAATATCCCGGAGGAATATGGCGGCGCCGGGGTGGACGCGGTCAGTGCTGCGATCGCCCTGGAAGAGATCGGCTGGGGATGCGGCTCCACCGCGCTCGCCATTGCTGCGCACAACGGACTGGGCACCAGCCCGATCGTGGCATTCGGAAGCGAAGAACTTAAACAAAAATGGCTGCCGCTGGTCGCCAGTGGAGAGAATAAACTCGGCGCGCTGGCGCTCACCGAACCTGGCGCTGGCTCCGACTTACAAGGCGGAGTGCTCACCCGAGCCGTGAAAGACAGCGACGCGTGGGTGATTAACGGGGAAAAAATGTGGTGTACGAACGCGTCCATAGCGGAATACATCATCACCCTCGTGAGAACCGATCCGAATGGTGGATCGCGCTCCCTAAGTCAGATCCTTGTTCCCACAGACACGCCCGGACTTAAGATTGGTCCTGTAGAAAAAAAGATGGGACTCCATGGCTCACCCACACATGCGGTGACGTATGACAGCGTACGCGTCCCGCTTGGGAATCTGATCGGCGAAGAAGGCAAAGGCCTGCAACAGACACTTTCCACGCTCGACGGCGGACGCATTGGAATCGCCGCGATCTCTATTGGGCTTGCCCAAGCCGCGTTCGAACATGCAGTCAACTATGCTCGTGAACGTCATGCCTTCGGAAAGCCAATCGCCGAGCAGCAAGCCATCCAGTGGATGCTGGCCGATGCTGCCACAGAAATAGAACTGGCGCGCACCATGCTTTACAGGACTGCCTGGCTGAAAGAGAATAAGCGCCCCTACAACAAGGAAGCTGCCATGGCAAAATTGTTCGCCACCGAAATGGCAGAGCGTGTCAGCCGCAACGCGATCCAGGTCCATGGCGGGTATGGTTACTCGAGCGCCTATCCAGTCGAACGCATTTACCGCGACGTCCGCCTGATGACCATCGGCGAAGGCACAAGTGAGATCCAGCGGCTCGTGATCGCACGACATGTACTCGCTGCAGAATAACGCAACAACTCATTCACCAAGGTGAATCTCATCGACTCCATCAAAACCATTTACAATGAATATCCGCGCCAATACTGGCTGATGACAGCCGGTATTATTTTGGCTACAGCAGGCGGCAGCATGATCTGGCCGTTCCTCGTCATTTATGTGAGCAGCAAATTGAACATGCCGCTGCGTACGGTTGCATCCCTGATCTCGCTCAACGCCGGTATTGGACTCGTGTCGTCGTTGATCGCCGGAATGGTCGCCGACAAGATTGGCCGCAAGATCGTGATGACTCTAAGTCTCATTGGCACAGGTGTGGCGTATTTCCTCCTCATGCGAGCCGAATCTTATGGGCAGTTCGCGGCGCTGATGATATTGATCGGATTTTCAAATCCGCTCTACCAGGTAGGTGCAGATGCCATGCTTGCAGATATGATCCCAGCGGCAAAGCGTACCGACGCGTTCGCCATGAACCGTATCGCCAGCAATGCAGGTTTCGCCATGGGTCCGGCCATCGGCGGTTTTCTGGCCACACGTTCATACGATCTTGCCTTTTACTCTGCAGGGATCGGTTTTCTTTCCTACAGCCTGCTGCTGATCTTCTTTGCCAAAGAAACGTTGGTGAAGCTGGTAACGAAGGCCAGCGAACAAAGTGCCGGTAATGCGTTCAACCCTCTGGAAGCTGTTGAGGGATACTCGAAAGTACTTCGCGATCGAAGCTTTATGATATTTTCGTTCACCGTCAGCATCGGGCTGATCGCACCGCTCATGCTCTGGATCCTGATGCCCGTATATTCGAAAACCAACTTCGGCATGTTGGAAAGTCTCTACGGCTGGATTCCCACGACGAATGGTTTGATGTGTGTCTTCGTGCAATATCCGGTGACAGCCATCACGCGTCGCTTTCGTACACTTCCCGTTCTGACAGCCGGAATGCTCATCTATGCCATGGGAGTCGGCAGCGTTACATTCATGAGTGGCTTCTGGGGATTTTGGCTCAGCATGGTCATCCTGACGTTCGGGGAACTGACCCTTGTTCCAACGGCCAGCAAGTACGTGGCCGATCTCGCACCTGCGGATCTGCGCGGTCGATACATCTCCATCTATTGGCTGGGCTGGGGATTGGCGCGTACCCTTGCTCCGATGATCGGCGGACTGCTGAACGATACCATTGCCCCGCGCGCCATATGGATCGGAGGTCTGCTGTTCGGACTCACCAGCGCCCTGGGGCTTTTCGTGCTGAGTCGCGCCTCTGCCACTCAATCGACGCATCAAACCACCGCCTGAGCTGCCATGCTGCGAACAGCATCCCCTGCGCCTTGAACTTGTTCCAGGTGGTGATCCTGCCATGGTTGCGCTACAGACTAAACGACTTACCCTGCGGCAATTTACCACCACTGATGATCGGGCTTTGCATCAGGCAATCTTCAGCGACGCCGACGTAATGCGCTTCGGTGATGGTGTCCAATCCCTGGAATGGACGCGCGCCTGGATCCAGCGCTGTCAACAGGATTATTATGAGACGAGGGGGTATGGCCCATTCGTAGTGGTCGAACGAAGCGAACGCCTTCTGATCGGTTATTGTGGTTTATTCTATTTTTCAGATGTCAACGGACAATCAGAAGTAGAACTCGGATATCGGTTAGCGCGACACGCCTGGGGACGAGGTTACGCGACCGAAGCTGCGATCGCAGTGCGAGACTATGCCTTCACGACACTGGGAATGAAACGCCTGGTCGCGATTATCGATCCCGCGAATCTTGCATCTATCGGCGTTGCGGAAAAGCTCGGTATGCGATTTGAATCGGAAGTTTTGTTTGAAGGATATTCCCACCCAGATCATGTTTACGCCATCAACTATTCTGAATAGGATTTACCTGTGCAACAACTCATCCAGTCTCCTCTTCACCTTGGGCCATTCCGAATCCAAAATGCTATAGAACACCGAGTGGCGATAGCGCCCATCTGGCAGGATCATGTGATTGCGGAGCACACCCTCTTTGACGGCACCGATGCGTTCGATGGCTTTCTGTGACCGTTCGTTTCGGAGATCTGTTTTCAATTGCACCCGGATGCAGCCGAGCGTCTCGAACGCATGTTGAAGCAATAGATATTTGCATTCCGTGTTGACCACGGTTCGCTGAAACTCGGGACCATACCACGTTCCGCCGATTTCCAATCCGCGATCCCTTGGCGCGATGTTCAAATAGCGCGTTGCACCAGCGATGCGTTGCGATGCCAGATGAACGGCGACGAATGGAAGATCTGTTCCTTTGTCAGCACGCGACAGAATATCGAGAACCCAGTTCTTCATATCATGCGCTGAGTTTATGTTCCCATACAGCATGAAGTCCCAGAACGACTGTCCCACGCCCATCTCCGCGAGACCAGCGATGTGATCTTCGGTCATTGGTTCCAGGCGAACATCGCTTCCAGTTAACACGACTGGTTTCACTTCCAGGTCAGCCATTCTTGTTCCTCTGTATCCTGCGTCGGCAGGTACGGCATTTCGGGCCCCCTCATTCCAAGATATTCAGCCAGCGCGGCGCGCATCGCAATGCGATCATCCCAGAGATGTTCTCGCGCGCCGAAGCACATAGACTGCTCGTGCCCCTTGCCGCACGACAACACAATATCACCGGGTCGCGCTAGCTTCAAGGCGAATCGAATTGCTTCGCCGCGGTCTGGGACGCGCCAGAACGTCTCCCCCTCACGTCCACCCATGGATTTTGCCCCAGCGGCCATTTCTTCGAGAATTCCATCCAGCGATTCGGTGCGTGGGTCTTCGGCGGTCAAGACTGTAAGATCGGCCAGTTCTGCGGATGTCTCCGCCATCATGCGGCGTTTGGCTTTGTCTCGCAACCCTGCCGAACCAAAAACCGCAATTAAACGAGAACCCATCGTAGGGTCGGGCAGCTGCCCGACCCTGCGATCGGTTAACATTTCGCGTGCGGCTTCCAGTGTCACCTTGAGTGCATTCGGCGTGTGAGCAAAATCGACGATGGCCGTGAAGTTCTGCCCCATGTCGATGCGTTCCATGCGGCCGGGGATTCCTTCGAGCGCGGCAATGCCTTGCGCAGCGATCTCTGGCGCTATGCCTGCTCCATAAACGGCCGCTGTCAACGCCGCGAGACAGTTTGAGACGTTATAAGATCCCACCAGTTTGCTCGATGTGGCTACACGAAAATCCTTGCTGTCTGCGGTAAAGTGGATGCTGGATGGACTGAACTGAATATCAAGTGCACGCACGTCCGCCCCATCCTGCAGCCCATAGTTCAATTTATTCACTTTGATGAAGTCATTGAGAAAATCAAATGATTTCACATCGTCATGATTGATCACACCCAGGCGCGGATTTCCATTGGGTTTTGGCTGTGTCACTTCCAGGCTGGAAAACAGCCTTGCTTTTGCGGCACGATAATTTTCGTAAGAACCATGTTCGTCCATGTGCTCGTGTGTGATATTCGTGACAACACCGATATCAAACTCACAGGCATCCACACGATGCTGGGCCCAGCCATGTGATGTGGTTTCAAGGACGACGTGTGTTAATCCCGCATCCACCATGCGAGCGAGATACTTTTGCACATCATGTGCATCCGGCGTTGTAACGTGAAAACCAGTGTCCAATATTTCATCGCCGATCACCGCGTTAACCGTGGATACCATGCCCGCGCTGAGGTTCGCAGCTTTCAAAATTTGATACAGCAGATTCGTCGTCGTGGTTTTGCCGTCGGTGCCGGTGACGCCGATCACCGTCAGCTTGCGGCCGGGCCAATCGTAAAAAGATGCGGCTATCCACGAGAGAGCGCGACGCGGGTGTTCCAATCCCACATAGGGGCAGGTCGGATTGTCAAAGATCCCGCTGGAGGCGGGGGCAATCCGGCCTACTTCCCCCACTACAGCAACGGCTCCGTTGTCAATTGCCTTTGGAATGAAATCATGCCCGTCGACGCTCCCGCCTTTCATCGCAACAAATAGATAACCGGGCTTAACAGCCCGACTATCAATGGAAATTCCGGTGATCTGAACGTCTGGAACATCCGCTTGTGCAAACGGCGCAGGCAATTCTGTGAAGATTTTCTGGAGTGATTTTGAAAGTGTCATGTTAAATAGAAAGAGGGTTTTGATGATTTTACCAAAACCCTCATATCTTCGGAGAAGGTATACAAGTAAACAAAAGACCTGTGTACCTGTGCACCTGTTTACTGTTTTACTTCAAATTCTGGCGGAGACCTTCAAGCTTGCCAGCGACGGAACCATCAAGGACCTTGTCACCGACCTTGATAACGAGTCCGCCCAGGATGGCTGGGTCCACACGGAAGGCGACATCTTTAGCGCCAACTTTGGAAAGGACATCCTTTTTGACCGTGGCTTCTTCGTCTTTGCTCAAGGGTAACGCGCTGGTCACTTCGGCGGCTTCACCCTTGAAGTTCGCGCCATCCAACACCACCACCTTGCCAGATCGCACACCTGAGAAAAAGTCATCGAGCAAAGCGCGCTGCTTCTTCTCATCCAAGGCTTCGCCTACCAGCTTATTCGCCGCCGCGATCGCAAGCGACGCCACCTGACCGCGAAGGTCACCGAGGACTCGATTGCGTTCCACTTCGGCTTCGGCAACCGCCGCTTCACGGGCTTTGACCGCCTCAGCAACGGCAGCAGCTTTCACATCATTGCCAGCCGTTGCAGCGCGTTCTGTCGCTTCGCGGACGATCCTGCTGGCTTCGGTCTGTGCTTCGGCGATGACCTTGGCAGCTTCCTTTTCAGCATTGGCGCGGGCTTCAGCTGCGACACGGGCATCTTCCAAACCTTGTGCAATTTTCTGTTTGCGGGTCTCCATCATGTTCAGCATGGGCTTGTATACCCAGGCGTTCAACGTCAGGAGTACGATCGTGAACGCAACGATCTGAATGATGAGCAGACCCAGATTGATACCAAGAGCTTCCATGTATTGCTCCTATCTCCTACACAACTTTGAAGAGCATCAGGAACGCAATGACCAGACAGTAGATCGCGATCGCTTCAGAGAACGCGATACCAAGGATCATGTTGGTCAACAGGTTGCCATACGTATCCGGGTTGCGAGCCATACCGGTCAGCGCGCCCTGCACACTCAGACCGATCCCCACACCGGCGCCCGCCGCACCGATCATCGCCAGACCTGCGCCCACATAGCGCATCGCATCCAAAATATTACCTTCCATGTTTAAAGCCTCCTTAGGTTTCCTTTAGTTGATTAGTGAGCTTCTGCGTGTTCTTCGCCGTGACCCTGGGTGGCTTGTGCCATAAAGACCATGGTTAACATTCCGAACACGAACGCTTGAATAATACCGACGAACAATTCGAACATCATGACCATCGCGGGCAAGATCGAAAATCTGCCCAAGAGGCCCGCCACGATCGCTACCAGCACAATGCCTGCGAACATATTTCCGAATAGACGGAAGGCAAACGAGAGTATCTTGGAAATTTCCGAGATCAGTTCCAGCAAGCCGACCAAAAAGTCCATCGCGCCGAAGAACGGCACTTTGAACATCCTGCGCGTGTTGAAGAACTTGCTCAAGTAGCCGAGTCCCTGGGCACGGAAACCGATCACCTGGATCATCACGACGGCGATGATCGCTAGCGCCGCTGTGAAGTTCAAGTCGACCGAAATACCACGGAAGAAGGGGGCAAGAACGTACTCGTGACTCAGTTCGGCATCATAGAGATGCCAGCCGTGAAGTTCGGCTGCATGTTCGCCGCCATGCGGGTGCAACACCCCGATCGACTCAAAGCCCGGCACCAGCTTAAGCAGATTGGCGATCAAGACATAGATCATGATGGTTGCAAACCACGGGAAAATGGCCTTGGCCCATTTGGCTCCGGCAGAACCTTCCGTCAGGTTATACAACACTTCCAAAATGGCTTCCATCAGGTTGCCCACCCCGCGCGGCACCAGATCGGTCTGCGCGCTCTTCAGAAGAGAATTTCGAGTGGCCCAGGCCAAGGGGATGATGATCAGGAAAATGGTGACAAATAGCGTGGGAAGTGTATTCACAAGGTAAAGAGGACCCAACCCGAGAAAATTCTCGACGATTGGTTCCTCCAACAACTTTTCTGGAGCCACAACGATCTCAGGCTGTACGGGCGCAAACATGCCGCCCAGGATGAAGCCTGCGATCAGCAGTACCAGCACGACCCATCGGCGCCAGGGTCTATGATTCTCTTGTTCCAAATCCGCCTCCTATGATGAAGTTTCAGTGTTTTTTTCTTGTTCTGCCTGCTCTTTTAGCCGTGCAAGGGTTTTTCGGGCTACAAAGAGCATCACAAAGACCGAAACAGGTATTCCTGCAAACAACAAAACCAGTGTAAACACCGGCTTTGTACCGAACAGATTATCCAGCCACAACCCGCCAAAGACAGACGCCAGAATGATGACCAGCGTCAGGCATCCCACTTGTCCGATCATCACAATCAGCAAGGTATTGAGAATGCCTCTGCCCTTCTGTTCCGATTGTGTCATGTTGCACGATTATAACTGACAGGCTAAGGAGATGTCAAATTGCAGGATTTGGATAACGTACATCCGCTTCATCTCGACGCCTGAGCCTGTTTCCGCTACCGAATCCGATCGCTGGCTGCCAGTGCGATACCCAAACGGGTACTACCCTGCGCGTTGATTAGAACAGATTCAACGCCGCCGCATCTGACCAGCTGAACCACGGTGCAAACACCGTCCCGATCAGGATCACGCCGATTGTGAGCACCGCCAAAGCGATCGCGTACGGACGCGTCAACGGTACGGGATGATTCTCCTCATCCTGCTCGGGTAAGCGATACAGATATACGTACTTCATGGCGTTCAAGTAGTAGTACACGCCAATGATCGAGTTCAGAATACCCACGATGACCAGCCAGGTGTAGCCCGCCTGGATACCGGCAGCAAACACGAACACCTTGGCTACGAATCCACCAAACGGAGGCATACCCGCCAGCGACAGGAACGCCGCCAGCATCATCAGCGCCAGTGCCGGGTTACGGCGGCTCATGCCGGAGTAATCCTTGAGGTCTTCCAATCCTGTGACACGGCTGAACGCCATGATGATACCGAACGCCAGCAGGTTGGTGGCTATATAGGCAGCAAGGTAAAACACGACGCTGGCCGCTCCCAGTTTACTCATCGCCACCACACCGATCAATGCATAGCCAGCGTGCGACACCGATGAGAACGCGATCAGTCGCTTGAGGTTGGTCTGCGGAAGAGCGAGCAGGTTACCGACAGTCATCGTCACGGCCGCAAGGATGGCAAGTGCAATCGCCCAACCGCGCGCCAGATCCACAGTCGGATCCGGGAAAATCGCAAAGAAGAGGCGCAACACAACGGCGAACCCGGCAGCCTTTGAGGCGGTGGACAGGAATCCGGCTACCGGCGTCGGTGATCCTTCGTACACATCTGGCGCCCAAAAGTGGAACGGAACGATGGAGACCTTGAATCCCAACCCGACCAGGATCAATCCAAGAACACCGAACGCTCCCGATAAGGAGAGCGTCCCTGCCTGGAATTTGCCCGCCAGATCGTATAGGTTGGTGGTACCAGTGAAACCAAAGACCAGGCTAAAGCCGTACAACATGATCGTGGACGTGAGCGCGCCAAACAGCAGGTACTTGAAGCCAGCTTCCGTGGATTTCGAGTCAGAGAGCATGAAACCTGCAAGCACGTACAGCGGAATAGATGTAGTCTCGATCGAAAGATAGAGCATGACCAGATCTGAAGACACAGCCATCAGGTTCATGCCCAAGAGCGAGGCGAGTAATAAAAGATACGCCTCACCGCGGTGGCCAACTCTTTCGTTATCCATGAACAGCAGCGCGGTCGCCGCGCCCGCGAACATGAAGAGCATCTTGAAGAAGAAGCCCAGCCAGTCAAAGCGGACCATGCCGCCCAGCGTAGTAGTCGGTTCACCGGGTTGCCCAAAGAGGAAGCTGATGAGCATCGCGGCGAAGAGTCCGCCTGCCGTCAGCCAGCCGACATTGCGGCGCTGTTCTTCCTTCCAGAACGGCTCGACGACCAGCACGAGAATGCCGAGGATCAGGATCAGAATTTCAGGAAGAATGGAAGCGAACGTTGTCGATGTAAACATTATGCACCTCCCAGCAGGCGCAGGATATTCTCAACGCCGGTCTGCACCATCGGAACCATAAAGCTGGGGAATAAACCAATGACAATCATGAACAAACACAAGGTGGTGATCGCGACCTTATCCAGAACAGTCACGTCGGTCATGTGACCTTCGAGCTTTTCGGGCATATCGCCAAAGAAGACCTGCCGAATATTACGCATGATGTACGCCGCCGTGATAACAATAGAAGTACTGGCGATCACCGCTACCAGCCATTGCACGCCCCACACGCCCATGAAGATGGGGAACTCCGCCACAAAGCCAGAGAAGCCCGGCATCCCCATCGAAACCAGCCCGCCGATGATGAAGCCGATGGTGGCGAAGGGCATCACTTTGCTCATGCCGCCCAACTCGGGAATTTGACGAGTGTGTGAGCGATCGTAGATCATGCCGGTAATGGCAAAGAAGAGAGCCGTCATGACGCCGTGCGAGAACATCTGCACGCCAGCACCGGTGAGCCCTGCTCGATTGAGTGTCGAGAAGCCCAACATGACCAGTCCCATATGTGACACGGATGAGAAACCGATCATATATTTCAGGTCTTTTTGGACGAAGGCGATGTATGCGCCATAGACAACCGCGACGCCTGCAAACAGCATGATGAGCCATGACCAGGTCTGCGCGCCCTGCGGCAAAAGCATGATTCCCACGCGCAAGGCTGCGAACGCGCCAAGCTTCATCAACACGCCTGCATGGAACATCGAAACAGCCGTCGGTGCGGCAACGTGTCCATCTGGCGACCAGTTGTGGAACGGCCAGATACCGCCAAGGACGGCAAATCCCAGGAAGACTGGCAGGAACCAAACATCCTGGAAGGTTTGTGAGAAACCGGCGCTTTCCATTTGCAGCATGTCGAAGCTTAGTACACCCGTAGTCTGGTACTGCACCCAGTACATCGCCAGCACGCCAACCAGTGAAACCACAGAACCAATGAACAGGTACAAGGTCAATTTCATCGCGGCGTATTCGCGAGTCTGTACCCAGCCCCAAATGGCGATGAGCAGATACATCGGAAACACCGCGATCTCATAGAAGAAGAAAAGCATGAACAGATCGAGCGAGACGAACACGCCGAACACGCCGCTGGCGAGGATGAACAGAAAGGCGAAGAATTCACGAGGGCGATCCTGGATGCCAGCCATAACATGTTTATCGTCATCACCCCAGGAGATCAGTACGCCCGTAAACATGACGACACCGGTCAGCAGAACGAGTGGCGTGCTCATACCGTCCACGCCGAATTTCAGTGCGATACCGAGCGCAGGAAGCCAATTATAAGTTTCGACAAATTGATATCCACCCGCTGCCTGGTCATACGTGAAATACACCCAGAACGAAAGGATAAGGGCAAAGGTCGCGGCCGCCAGCGCCACGGCGCGTGTTTCATTCTTACGCTGTGCGGGAAGGAGCAGCATGAGCACTGCTGCGACCATCGGAGTAAACGTGATGATACTCAGTACAGGAAAATTCATCATCCACCTCTTAGAAGAGCATGACCACGGCTTTGTTGATCACATCGAGGATCCATGCCGGGTAGATGCCGATCCATAGGATCAGAACCATCAATGGAACCATGACCAGGACTTCGCGCGTATTGATCTCGGTCAACTTGTGCTCGCCATGTGCCCAATGTTCGTTCACGGGACCGTGCAAAACTTTCTTGATTCCCTTCAGGATGTACGCGCCTGTGAAGAGCAAGCCAATCATCGAGATGGCTGTATACCCCGTCAGGATCGGATAGGAGCCTCGAACCACAAGGAACTCGGAGATAAATCCGTTGAGCCCGGGGAGTCCTAGAGATGCCATGCTGGTGAAGATCAAAATTCCGCCATAGACCGGTACAAGCGGGAACAAGCCGCCAAACTTCTCGAGATCGCGCGTGTGAGTCCGTTCATAGATCACGCCGACCAGGAAGAACATGCCAGCTGCCGACAATCCGTGATTGAACATCTGCAGGATGGCGCCGTTCAAGGCAATAGTCGCGTCGGGCGTCCCCGCGGCGAAGGCGGCTGCCGCGATGCCAAGCACGACAAAACCCATATGGTTTACAGACGAGTACGCTACCAGGCGTTTGAAGTCTGTTTGAGCATACGAGCTGAACGCACCGAAGACAATTGCGGCAGTTGCAAGAAGTGCCAACACGCCAGCAAAATTGTGAGCCTCCACGGGATACAGTGGAAGGATAAGGCGCAGGAACCCATAGGCGCCAAGCTTCAACAGCACGCCCGCCAGGATCATCGAGCCAGCAGTGGGCGCTTCGGTATGGGCATCAGGCAGCCAGGTATGGAATGGCCACACGGGTACCTTGATCGCAAACGCGATCACGAACGCCCAGAAAGCGATCGTCTTCACCGTGGACACAGACATGCCCAGAAGCATCTCGCCCGACGGGAGCGCGTTCCAACGCTCGTATAACGTGACCAGGTCAAAGGTCCCGAAGAGAACGCCAAGCAATTGGATCGCGAGCAGGAGTCCGAGCGACCCGCCCATCGTGTAGATCAGGAACTTGAGCGAAGCATAGTTCCGGTTGGCGCTTCCCCACTGATTGATGAGGAAGTACATTGGAACAAGTCCCACTTCCCAGAAGACGAAGAAGATCAGCAAGTCGAGCGCCATGAAGACGCCCAGCATACCTGTTTCAAGGAACAGGAACAGCATCATGTACCACTTGACGCGGTCCGAAATGCTAAACGAGGCAAGGATCGCCAGCGGTGTAAGAAGTGTCGTCAGCAGGACCATCGTGAGTGAAAGCCCATCCACACCCAGGTGGAAATTGGAACCAATGGCGGCGTACCAGACTGAAGACTCTTCAAACTGAAAGCCAGGCAGACTCGAGCGAAAGTTGAACCACACGGTCAGCGAAAGCGCAAATGGGATCAGGCTCGCCCCGAACGCAAACCAGCGCGCGAGTTTGTCCTCGCCTTCCGGCAGGAACAGCATGATGACGGCCGCAATTGCTGGGACAAAGAGAATGAGTGAGAGGAGATGTTCTGTGATGAAATTCATCAGGTATTCCTTAAGCCAGCACGAAGAAATAGAGCGCCGCGCCAATAACAATGAAGATCACCAGCGCGAATATGAGATACTGCTGGACACGCCCGGTCTGGACGACGCGCATTCGTTCGCCAGCGCCATATGTGACATCTGCCGACCCATCGCCGAAGAAGCGATTGATCACGGGCAGGTCAAACTGGTTGCGAATGAACGAACCGAGTGCATCAGTGATCGGGCCGAACGCGTGAAGAATGCCGTCGATAATGCCCTGGTCCATGAACTTATAGACTACATTTTCTGCGAACCAGTAGGCTGGTTTGACGAACAGGAAGTTATAGGCTTCGTCGAAGTAATATTTGTTCTTGAGGAGTGGGATCTGCAATCCATCTTCAGCTGCCGAATTGACGTTACGATATACGAACCAGCCCAGCCCCAAACCACCAAGGGCTACAAATAGTGACGTGAGAAGCGGTATCCAGTTGAACTCAACGGCTTCTGGATGTTCCGCCAGCGTCCCACCGACGAATTCGTGCAGCCAGTTTGGGACGAGTCCGCCAAGGACGGGAAAATGCTCGGGGATGCCCACCCAGCCATAAGCGATAGCGAAGAACGAAAGAATGACCAGCGGAGTTGTCATTGTCCAGGGCGTTTCCTGAGCGTGTTCCGCCTCCGTTGTGCGGGGTTCGCCGAGGAAGGTCAATGTGATCTGGCGCATCGTGTAGAACGCGGTCAGGAATGCTGCGATTGCCAGTGTTAGAAAAACAGCCAGGTGACCATGACCGAATGCATCCGCAAGGATCTCATCCTTCGACCAGAAGCCGGCTGTGATGATCGGGAAACCGGAGAGTGCAAAACCGCCGATCAGGAATGTCCAGAATGTGACCGGCATTTTCCTGCGCAGGCCACCCATGTTGAACATATCCTGAGGATCAACTTTGTGGTTGCCTGTATGGAGCACGCCATGTTCCATACCATGGATGACGGAACCGGAGCCTAAGAAGAGCAACGCCTTGAAGAAGGCATGAGTGATCAGATGAAAAACAGCCGCCACATACGCGCCAATGCCCAACGCAGCGATCATGAAGCCGAGCTGCGAGATCGTGGAATAAGCGAGCACGCGCTTGATGTCGTTCTGGGCTACGGCGATCGTCGCCGCAAAGAGGGCCGTGAACGCCCCGATAAACGCTACGATCGACATCGTCTGTGGATCGAGGCTGATGATCGGGAACATGCGGATGACCGCATACACGCCCGCCGACACCATGGTCGCAGCATGGATCATGGCGCTGACCGGGGTCGGTCCTTCCATCGCGTCTGGCAGCCAGACGTGTAGCGGGAACTGCGCCGATTTACCGACTGTACCGATGAAAAGCAGCAGACCGATCAAGCCCGCCGCGGAGAAGCCAAGAAATCCACTCGGAACCGAAGCGAGTGTATGTAGAACGTCCTCCGTAAATATCTCGCGGAAAGAAAGTGTTCCGGTTGCGTAATACAGATATGCTATGCCCAGCAGCATGAACACATCGCCGACGCGAGTGGTCATGAACGCTTTGACGGCTGCATCGCGCGCCGAAGGTTTTCCGTACCAGAAGCCGATCAAGAGATATGAGCACAAGCCCATGATCTCCCAACCGACGAACAGGGTTAACAGGTTATCGGAGACGACCAGTGTGAACATTCCAAATGCGAACAAGCCAATGAACGCAAAGAAGCGCGAGTACATCGGCTCGACGGAGGGTACAATATGTTTGTGTCCATGTTCTTCGATGGTCGCGCCATGAGGCGGCAAACCGGCGTGATCGTGATCGCCTTTCGGCTGACCGAAGTTATGATAGCCCACGCTGTAGAGGAAGATCATCAGCACGGTCCATGCCACGAAGAACAGGACCGCAGCCGTGAGCGGATCTACTAGCACGCCAATCCTGAACCAGGTATCACCAGTCGGCAGCCACGGAATCGACGATTCAAATGGATGCTCGCCGAGATGTTCTACGCCAAGCGCCCGAACAAAGACGATCATACTGCCCAGCCACGAGAGCAGAGCTGCTCCAACAGCGATCGTATGGCTCAACCATTTGCTGCGATTCGTGAATAACACGATCAACGCAAATGCCAGGACAGGTGGAAGCGGGATCAGCCAGATCAATGTCTCAGTCGTCATAGTTTCCCTACCACTTCATCATGTCAATTTCATCCGCCACAACCGTGTTGCGACGACGATATACAGAGATCACCAACGCCAGCCCAACAGCCACTTCCGCTGCGGCGACCGCGAAGACGATGATCGCGAACACTTGCCCCGCCATGTCCATGACGCTGCCGTAACGCCAGAACGCAGCCAGGTTGATGTTCACCGCGTTGAGCATCAACTCCACACCGAGCAGGATGGCGACCGCATTTCTGCGAGCAAGCACACCGAACAAGCCAATGCTAAAAAGCGCAGCGGCAAAGATGAGATACCAGGAAAGTGGAACCATGTGTGCTTCTCCTATTTGCCAGCGTTCCCCGAACGGGGATTGTATGCGACGTACACCGCGCCCACCAATGCAGCCACGAGCAGGACGGATGCAACTTCGAACGGCAGGACGTACCCCGCGGGCGAGACCAATTCATTGCCCAACTCAGCCACTGCATCGAACCCAGACGGATACGGCGCGGCGGTGGTCGACATTCCGTTCCAACTCTGGAGCAGGAAGAATAGTCCCGCAAAGGTCAGCACCGAGAGCAGCGCGCCGGCCCACCAATTCTTGTTATGCTGCGCACCCTGATCGCGCAAATCCTTGCGGGTGAGCATCACGGCAAAGATAAACAGGATCGCGATCGCGCCGATGTAGACGACCACCTGCACCACTGCCAGGAAGCCGGCATTCAACAGTGCATACGCCACTGCCACACCAAAAAGCGTGGACACCAGCCACAAAGCCGCATGGACAAGATTCCGCGTCGTCACAACCATCAGGCCTGAGCCGAGCGTGAACAGTGCTACAAGGAGGAAAATGATTTGTTCACCAGTCATAGAAAACCTCTTGGTAATTGGTAAGTAGTAATTGGTAAGTAGTAATTACCAATTACGAATGACCCACCTCCGCAACCTGCTGCACGCCTTCCGTCTTTTCACGTTCCTTGCGGCTGTAGGTGCGTGCGATCTCGAGCGCGATCCACCCCACGACCACGTTCGACAGGAACATGCCTGCAACATAAACTCCACTTGGAGCATTTGCCAGCAGGGCATTCATCAGGGCAACCACCATCAACAGCACAAACGCCAATGGAGTCAGGAACTTCCAGTTGAAGCCGAGCATGTGATCGATGCGGATGCGCAGCAGCGTGTACTTGACCCACATGATGATCCAGTAACCGATCATGGCTTTGAATACAATCACGGCGACCGCCAGGAACGGGCTGACTTGTTCCAGCCCGAAGAAGCGGTATCCGCCAAAGAACAGGATTGCCCAGAAGCCGCCAAAGGTAAAGGCATGTAGAAGCTCACCGGCATAGAACATGCCGAACTTCATGCCCGAATATTCAATGTTGTAACCGGAGACCAATTCCGACTCGCCCTCTGCCATATCGAACGGAGCGCGTCCAAGTTCCGCAATGGCTGCGATGAGGAAGATCAAAGCGGCCAGCGGTGCCAGCCACACGTACCAAATATCCTGGGCGGCTGTGATCGCGCCCATCCCCATCGAACCGGCGAAGATGGTTGGGATCAGCAGCATGGTCAGCATCGGGATTTCGAACGACACCATCACCGCCACCTGACGGAAGGCGCCGATCAGCGCGAACTTATTGTTCGATGACCAGCCCGCCATAATAATGGAAAGCGTGCCGATTGCCCCGGCAGCGATGATATAGAGCGCGCCGATGTTCAGGTCCACGCCGAGCATGGTCGGTGCGAGCGGCACCACCGCCCACAAAATCAGCACTGACATCATCGAGAGCAGCGGTGCGAGGTTATACACGACACGATCTGCACCGCCGGGAGTGATGTCTTCCTTTATGATCAACTTGATGATGTCTGCGAACGGCTGGATCAACCCAAATGGACCTACACGGTTCGGACCCAGGCGATCCTGAAAACGCGCCACCACCTTGCGCTCGACCCACACCAGGAAGATATCGAGCACCATCAACACACTGATGAGCAGCAATACACCGAGAAAGCCGATCAAAATATTTGCGGCGATTTCGGGCATGCCCCACCCGGTGAAAATGCCCAGCAGCCAATCTGCAGCTACTTTGAGGGGATCGTTCCAAAAACTCATACGCTTCTCCTACTTATGGAGTCAGGCGGCACTCGCCGCTGTAAATCCAGTATCAATCTTCTGCAATGCAAACAAACCACAGACAAATAAAAGGCTGAATGGCGCTTGCGTCCAATCAGCCTCTTTTTCTCGTTTACCGGTCGTTTACGCCCACTCCAACATCCCCTTGCGCCAGGTATATACCAGGCCCGCAATCAGGATCAGGATGAAGATGATACCTTCTATAACGGCGAACAGTCCCAACTGGCCAAGCTTGACGGCCCACGGGAACAGGAACACAGTCTCGACGTCGAAGACCAGGAAAACAAGAGCGAAGATGTAATACTGTGCCTTGAACTGTACCCAGCTCTCGCCGACAGTCTCGATTCCGCATTCATAAGTTGTTTCTTTGATGGGGTTGGGTCTCTTCGGTCCAAGTATCCAGGCGGCTCCGATCGCTCCGACCGGGATAATCAGGCCGACGATCATGAACAGGCCTATATAGATCCACTGGCTCATATATGCTCCGTCTCCAAAGATTTTCCAGGCGGCAAGATTGTACCATGAAGAACAAACTGGAGTACTACCCGCATGTCAATTTTTTAGGTGATATTCGTCATATTTATTTTTTCAGGCGAGTTCTGAACAAAAATTTGACGATATCCTCGAAAAACGGCAGTCCAAGGATGGTCCCGACGATGGAGCCCACCACGCCGGTGGACCGCGCCAAATTTGCGGATAGACCCAGGAAATTGACCGCTTCGATCTCGACGGTCTGCGCGGATACCGTTTTCTGGCTTTCCTCCCCACTTGACTTATCGACGAACCGCATATAGAGCCAGATCGTGCCTCGATAGACCCCCACATCCTGCGGACGGACGCTCCAATAGAATACGGCCGTCTGCCCCTGTGAGATCGGCTCACTGATCACTTCTGTAGGACGGACTTCGATCCCGGCAATGTCAAAGCGGGCTTCGGCGATGACGTGATGCGTTTCATACAAGTTGGGAATTTCGATCACTTCGCCGGTGACCACGTTGCCTTCGATCTCTGCAGTGGGGACAATATTCCCCTGATCGTCCACTTCAAGCGTAAGACGGATGATGTCTGAGTCGCCAGCCTTGATCTGCGGTGGGAATTCAAGCGTGAGGAAACGTTTTTCGGGCATTGCAGGCCGCGCGGTCACCGCGACGGAAGTTGGGTTCACGACAGGCAACGGTGCAGTAGCAATTGGAGCCTCACCGGCTGCAGGGGCTTCATCCGCGGGCGCAGAACCAGCGCCTCCGCAGGCCAAAATCGAAAGAAGCAACACTGTGGCTGCCAGGAGAAGCGGGAAAGCATTACGGGGAGAAAAAGGCCATTTGTTCATGATACAACGATCGGCTGAGGCAAGAACGATGCCGGGGTTGGCAGCTGCAGCTCTGCGGGTGGGATCGGCTGGACGCGCGTCTCACGCCGCGCAGGAAGAAATCCCCAGACCAATAGGGAGAGTGAAACGAGCAGAATGAGCAAACCCAGAATGATTCGAACTTTACGCGACATGTTCTTCCAAAGGCAGCAACTCGCCGGGCACCAGCCCCGGAAAGGCAGCGCGAAGTTGAGCGTCGATCTCAGGCGAGATCAGCGGTTCGAGATTTTTCGACATGATCTCTCTAACCTTGTTCATGGCGTGAGCCTGTGTATCGAGCGAACCCTTTTTCTCCCAGATGCTGCGTGCATCGCGGTCGGCGATCTTGGTCATCACGATCTCGGTCTTCATTCGGGCGCTCGTGTGTTTGGGCTTGATGAAGGAACCACCAGGACCAATTTGTTTGATGAGGTCCACTGCCAGATCATCGTCGCTGAACGATATACCGCGCTTCATACGTTTCATCATTTGCGCCATCTCGTCGTCAATCACGGCTTTGGCAAAGTCGAACGTTTTCAAGGCGTCGATCAAGCCGCCAATGTTGAACATATCCATACCGCCAAGCAGACCGGCGATCCCAGACATCCCGGTTTCGTAGCCAGACTGCGCATCATTCAATTTCGCATTGGTCAGACCAACGTAGCCTCCGCACGGCACGTTATAGAAGCGCGCGATCTGAGCAAACGCCATATGCATCATACCGCATTCTATTGCACCAGACGTATACGCACCTGAGCGCATGTCTGCAACGGTGGCGAGCGTTGCATAAACTGTCGGCGTACCTTCTTTCACCATTTGCATCAGGGATACTGTGGCAAGATATTCAGCGTTGCCCTGCACCAATGTACCCGACATCGACATCGGTGATGTCAGCCCGGCATTCGGCACGATGGTCGGGTAGACAGGCAAACCTTCCTCTGCGAAGTACATCACATTCTCAGTGGAAAGTACATCCATCGTTAGCGGTGAGACTGTTGGACAATAATGATGCGTGAGGAAAGGATGTTCCTTGTAGGCGTCCTTTCCGCCTGCCACCATATACGCCATCTCCATCGTGGCAAGCGTATCCTTGTGGTCGGTCGTCGTCATGCGGATTGGTTTCACACAATACTTGAGCGCGGGATAGAGACGAGAAATTGTAAATTGATCCTTCGGCGCGTCCTCTGCCAGTGTGGAAATCGAGAACATATCATAGGCGGGCAACTCGTTGATTAGGTGTGCGATGCGTGCAATGTCACCTGACTCGGCGCGTCGTTCCCTGCCCGTGATCGGGTCGATGATATCGGGCGCCGAGCTTGCCGTTACGATGACGGGACCGTCATCGGGGATTGTCTTGTCGAATTTCGGGTCGCGTCCATGGAACGTAAATTTCGGCGGCGCCATCTTCCGATATTTTTCCACCACATCACGCGGGAATTTCACGTTCAGTGTTTCAGAATCGACGCTGCAGCCGTGCTGCGCAAAAAGTTCGCGCGCGGGTCCAAAGCGGACCTTTAAGCCAACTTCCTGAAGCACTTCAAGCGAAGCCTCATGAATACGTTGGATTTGATCACTGGTAAGTAACTCGGCAAATGACATGGGTTCTCCTATATTGTCACGTCATTGCGAGGAGTGGCGCCCAAGCGCCAGGACGAAGCAATCTCCCACTCTATAACCTAAGATTGCTTCGCTGGGTCTCGATATGTGTCTCGCATCCGCTCGACACTACTCGACCAGCAGCTCGCAATGACGGATGCGATTCTAAATGATCTTCCTCTTCGGTCTTACATGCGGATGCTGAATCGATTCCTTTTTACGCTTGATCGGAAACTTGATATCGCGCAAAAATTTTTCCTGGGCGCTCTTGCCCCGCCGGGCGACCTGCTTCGGGATGGATAGAATTCTCTCGATGATCTCGAATCGATTGTTGTGGAATCGCCAGCGCTCCACTTTAAGACTTGCCGCCAGCTCCACAATATGCGAGACGGGGAACATCTGCAGTCCAGCGCGTGTGACCTTCAGCGTGGCGGCCGCCGTCCCAAAACGCGCACAGGCTTCCAGGTCCCAGCCTTTGAGGTAGCCGTAGATAAACCCTGCCGAAAAGGTGGCTCCTGCCCCACAGGCATCCACGGCTTTGACGTGTGGAGCGAAGACTCTCACGATCTCCTCGCCGCGCGCAACCAGACATCCGCCTTTTGCCAGGGTGATGATCGCCGTTTGAATTCCTGATTTCAATAATTTGCGCGCCGTACCAAGCAGGGCTTGTTTGCCGCCGATCTGGGCTGCATCGGTCACAGCCTGACAGATCGTGGCGCGCTCGGCAAACTTTTTCAACACTGCCGAGTCTCTATGTCCGTGCTCGAGATTGACGAACACTGGAACGCCCTGCTGTTTGGCTTCATCCATGGCGCGCAGGACGTGATCGCCATCGTACCAATCGGCATACAATATTTTGGATCCTTTGAGGAGGGAAAGGTCGGCTGTATCCAGTGTCTTCAATATCTGCGGGGTGCGCTGCCAGAAATATGTCCGTGCGCCTTCCTTATCGGAGACATTCACTTCGATGGGAGTCCTGTATTCATCCGTGAAGCGGACTTCGCCCTGCACGCCCCACTCCTTCAGCTGATCTGCCAGGGCATGCCCGCGCACATCGTTGCCTACGGCTGTGCCGATGATTCCCGAAGCAACGCTCCATTGGCGCAACAAACAAGCCACAATGGCTGCGTCGTCGAATACAAACTCATTGACTTCCTTCACCACTGCGCCGGTATTTCGTTTCGGTAATTTCTCGAGCACCATGATCGCAACCGGTGTCAACATACCAAAGCCTACATATTCAGGAAGGATTGTTTTTTTTCTCGGCATACTGGTTCAATAGCAGGAACACGACATCTGCAAAATGAAGGCTGCGATGATTCAGGCTCGTAGCCTTTCACCTTTCGGATCGTACAGCACCGTGGATGTGACTTCGGCGATAGTTCTACCTTCGATCAGTTCCACTTCGACACGCGAGCCGGGTTTTGACAATTCCACAGGCAGATAAGCATACAGAATATTCTTCCTGATTGTATACCCATACCCGCCGCTGCGCACACGAGTGATCACCCTGCCTTCATGAGAGATGGCCTCTCCGCCATAGATCTGTGTGAAGTCTTCGCCATCCAGTACAAGCGTACAAAGCCTGGTGGCGAATCCATTTTTCTTCTTCTCGATCAGTGCAGCTTTGCCAATAAAACTACCTTTATCCAAATGAATGCAGAATCCCAAACCGGCTTCATACGGTGTTTCGAGCGGAGTGACATCGGTTGTGTAATAGCGATACCCTTTTTCGAGACGCAGCGAATCCAGCACTTTGTACCCGCCAACTTCCAGGTCGAATTCCCTGCCCACTTCGAACAGGATGTCCCAGACCATCAGGGCCCGGTGATTAGGGACGTAGAGCTCCCATCCCATTTCGCCGACGTAACTGACTCGCTGCGCCCACACGCGAACCCCGTTGATCGTAATGAACTTGGCCGTCAGATAGGGAAACGCTTCATTCGTGACCTCATCCGGCGTGGCCTCCGAGAGAACGTCTCTGGCCCGCGGCCCCCACAACGCCAGACAGGCGTAATCCAAAGTAATGTCGCGGACGTTCACATCTTCATTTGGTTCTGTGCTCATTTGCAGCCAGGCGAGGTCATTTCCAATGAAGCCTGAACCGGTGACAACCCAGAACATATCGTCTGCAATCCGCGTTACAGTCACATCTGCTTCAACACCGCCGTGCGTATTCAGGAATTGAGTGTAGGTGGCGCTGCCAGCGGGTTTGTCCATGTTGCTGTCGGCAACACGCTGGAGAAGTTTCAACGCATCAGCGCCGGTCACCTCGATCTTGCCGAACGACGTCAGATCAAAAAGCGTGACGCGCTCGCGGGTGGCGCAGTGTTCTTGTGCGATGCGGTCGAAGTATGGAGGCTTGTTCCAGCCCCACTCACGCTGATCGGCACCGGCGCGCCGCCAGGATTTGCCTTTGTCGAAATACAGCACGCGTTCCCAGCCGAACTTTTCGCCAAAGACTGCGCCAAGTTCCTGCAAACGATAATGTACCGGGCTTACCCGATGCGGACGGGCCCACTCGTTCTCATCGTTCGGGAATTTCATGGCGTAATAATATTTCACGCCTTCACGCGTCCGCTCTGCTGCGTATTCAGGGTTGGAATAATAGTTTCCGAAACGCGTGGCGCGATAGACGTTCACATCCTGCGGCGCTTCACCCTCGATGATCCACTCAGCCATCAGCTTGCCCATGCCGCCCGCGCCGCCGTATCCGTTCAGCGACATGCCGGCTGCCATCCACAAGCCGCGCGCGCCGGCGACGGGTCCCAGCATCGGCTGGCAATCTGGTGTGTATGCGCCGGGATGACAGGTGATATTGATGATCCCCGCATCTTTCAGGAACGGAATGCGACGAATCGCCCCTTCAAGCAGCATCTCGAAGCGACCGTAATCCGCAGGCAATGTGGCGTTGCCATGTTCCCAGGGCACACCATCGATCCAGCGCGCCAGCGGATTCGGTTCATAACCGCCGATGACCAGCCCGCCCTGTTCTTCGCGCATGTACACTAGATTATCTGGATCGCGCAAGCAAGGAGTATTTTTCGGAAATTCATGTCCCGTGACAGCTTTGATGGCGATGTGCTGATGATCCACTGGCGTTGTTGGAAGATAAACTCCAACAGTTGCGGCGATGCGCGGCGCCCACATCCCGGCCGCGTTGACGACGAGATTCGTTTTGATCGCGCCTTTATCGGTAATGACTCTCTGGATCTCACCTTTTGGCGAAAGCTCTAGCCCCGTGACACGCGTATGAGTATTCACTTCCACGCCCAGCTCGCGGATGAGGCGCGCCATGCCAGTAGTTGTGTCGTATGGCGAAAGGTGCCCATCGCGCGGCAGATAGATCGCGCCGTACAGGTCTTTGTCTGTGATCTGCGGCATGACCTTCAGGGCTTCCGATGGAGAGATGATCTCCACATCCATGCCGATGGCTTTGGCGCGGCTGACACTGCGCTCCAGTTCCTTCAACTGCTCCTTACTCGACGCAACCCGCAAGCTGCCCACGTGATTGAACATTCCCAATTCGCTGTATAGCTCGATGGAATATTTGCGGAACTGCATCATCGTCTTTGATGTAGCAAATTGCGTTACCACACCCGCCGCGTGCGATGACTCGCCGCTGGCGATCTCGCCTTTTTCGAGCAGGACGATATCCTTCTTGCCCAGTTTGAAGAGATGATAGGCGATGTTTACCCCATAAATCCCCCCGCCGATGACGACGATCTCTGCTGAATCCTTCATTCATCACCTTCTGTGCGATGCGGATAAAAACAAGCGTAGAAACTGATGAACAGTTCGGCTGTCTTCATCTGCATTGCTGCGCATTGATCAGATTTACGGCTGAACAGGTCCCATGATCAAGACGGCTTCCTTCGAGCACGTGACCTGATCGGTGGCGCCAAGCTTCGGGAGTTCGAGGGATGGATAATTAAAAGTGTCCATTGTGAATTTCGAGTTCCCGATCAGAATGTGCACACGCACGACGGAACCAAGAAACGTGATATTTTCGATCACACAATCCACGATGTTCGCTTTCTTCACCTCGGAGGCAAAGCTGAATCGTTCCGGGCGGATCGCAATGCGAACCCTGTCGCCTTTGCTCAGGCCGTCCATCTTTGCGGCAGAGCAGAACTGCACACCGTCCATAGTAAGCAGCCCCCGTGCAGGATCTACCACCTCGGCAGCCGCAGTATTCAGAGAACCCACAAAGTTTGCCACAAATGAGGTCCGGGGGAAATTATAAACTTCGAACGGCGTACCTACCTGTTCGATGCGGCCTTCATTCATGACCACGATCCGATCAGAGATCGATAACGCTTCTTCCTGGTCGTGGGTGACAAAAATGGCCGTGATCCCGAGGCGTCTTTGGATGGCGCGGATCTCAGCCCGCAGCGCGACGCGGATTTTGGCGTCCAGGGCGGAAAGCGGTTCGTCGAGCAATAACACCTGCGGACGGTTGGCCAAAGCACGCGCCAGGGCCACACGCTGCTGCTGTCCGCCAGAAAGCTGGTAGGGATATTTGCTGGCATGTTTTTGAAGATTGATGAGGTTGATCATTTCATCTACACGTTCCTTCACAGCCGCCTCAGATTCCTTGCGAATGCGCAGCCCAAACCCGATATTCTGAGATACAGTCATATTAGGAAATAAGGCATAGGCCTGAAAGATCATGCCTACATTGCGTTGGTTGGGAGCCTTGTCGGTAATATCGCTTCCACCCAACGTGATCCTGCCCGAGGTAGGCATCTCAAAACCTGCCACCATGCGCAGTGTGGTTGTCTTTCCGCAGCCAGAGGGTCCGAGAAATGAAACGAACTCGCCTTTCTCGATATCCAGGTTGAAATTCTCTACGGCGTACGAATCCCCAAATTGCTTTGCGATGTTCGAAAGAGCAAGGTATGCCATGATGATTCTCTCTTGAATAAGTTAATGTGCGCCCGCAGCCTGCCCCTGGCCGCCGGTCGCAAGCTGGATCAGCCCCATCGCCACCCAGGTCATCAGGAAGGTCACAAAGGAAAGCGCGGCCGGCTCGTAGGCACGGTGCTGCCCGATCAGAAAGAGATAGGGACCAAATGCGTCTACGCCCAGGAAAGATGCCAGTGTCACCTCACCCACCACGATCGCGAACGTGAGTAAGGCGCCGCTCAATAACGCCGAGCGTACGTTTGGCAGGATCACCTGGGTGATAATCGTAAACCAGTTCGCACCCAGGCTTTGGGCCGCTTCGGTGAGGGTTCGAATATCCACGGTTCGCATTCCTGTATCCACAGAACGATACATATAAGGCATTGCCAGGACCATATAACCAGCAGTGATCAAGATATATGTACCTATTTTGGTTGTCGTCAGGGGCTGCAACAATCGAATTTCTGTCAACGGAATGCCCACCGGAGAGCTGTAGATCCGGATCAACCCAAACACTAAAATGATCGCCGGGATCACAAATGGCAGCAAGGTAATGAACTCTGTAATGCGGCGGGCCTCGGGCAGGCGCAGGCGGATCCAATAGGCAGTTGGGACGATCAAGATAATACTGCCGATGATCGTGGCAGCCGCAAGTGTATTCGAGAGCAGGAAGGTTTCCCAAAAATCATTATCGGCAAATGCGCGCTCATAGGCTTTGAATCCAATTACATCGCGTTCCATGCGGAGCGAGTGCCGGAGCGTGGCGTACAGCGGTACCAGGAAGTAGATCGCGCCCACGATGAGCCATAGCCAACTCCAAATTGGAAATTTGCGTTTCTCCCGATTCATCGTAACCACCTTTCCGACACCTTTTGCAACCATGAGTACCCAGCCAGGGATATTGCCATGATCACCACCATCCCCATCGCCATGGCATAACCCAGGCCCGGATTGTGCAGCACATCGCCTCGGATCTGGGCCCCGATCTGGATCGTGACGATGGGCAGCCTTCCCCCCGTGAGCGCGTATGCTGTGGCATATGCACCGAAGGCATTCCCGAACAACAAGATCATCGCGCCCAGAATGGATGGCATCAAGATAGGCAATGCGACGCGCGTCCAATATTGCAGCATCGTTGCGCCAAGATTCTCCGCAGCCTCTCGCCATTCACGCTTAAGACCATCCAGAGCTGGCACCATGATCAGGACCATGAGTGGAAATTGGAAAAACATGTAGATCGCGCTGAGACCAGCAAAACTGTATAAATCAAAACCAGACCGATACAAATCAAGTCCGAAGCTGTCTTTCAGCAAGAGCGTGAGAAACCCTCTGCGTCCGAGGGTGGCAATAAAGGCAAAGGCCAGAGGCACACCAGCGAAATTGGAGGCAACTCCGGAAAATGTGATCAAAGCAGAACGAACAGATCGTGGTAATCCACCGACAGTGATCGCATACGCCAGCAGGAATCCAAAAATTCCGCCGCCAATCGCGGTAACAGCGCTGACCTGAATGCTCAATTTGTATGCATTGATAATGGCGGGTGTGGTGAACAGATCGAGATAGTTTTGAATCGTAAATTGATTTTCCTGGTTTAGAAAACTGCCACGAACCAGGTAAACCGACGGCAGGATCATGAAAAGGAAAGCAAACAGGAAGAACGGCGACACCCCCAGCCAGTTCTTTAGATTCGACAGCGCTCGCACCGAAGTCGCTCTTGCAGCAGTCATTGGAAGTGAAGTTTGAGCCATGATGAATTACCTCAAACGATCTTCTTGCTATGGCGAGACCCTGCCAAGGGCAGGGTCTCGCGTATGTAGAAAGGATACTGGTATTTATGGAGCGGCTTGAATGTCTGCACCGACAGCTGCATCCCATTGCTCGGTAATCAGCACTTTGGCAGCATCGAGCTGTTCGACGGTCGGGAAGACCGCGCCGGTCACGTCAGGCAGCTTGTCGAGCAGTGCCTGTGGGATCACGCCACGATCGCGCATGTCCTGCTCACGGATTGGGTGACAGTAGCCTTCCATCCAGATCAGCTGTCCCTCATCCGAGTAGAGGAATTCCATCCATAACTTGGCGGCGTTTGGATGAGGAGCATACGCACTGATTGCCTGGACATACACGCCCGCAAACCGACCAGAAGCAGGAACTACAACCTCTGCTTTAGGATTCCCTTCGAAGGAATCGATCGCAGCCAGGGCGTTGTAGTCCCAGGTGATACGGACGGCAGTTTCGCCGGTTGCCACCAAACCGTTGTTGGCGATCAGCGGGACCAGATTACCAGCCGCATTCAAGTCTGCGAAGAAATCAAGTCCAGGCTGAGCATTATCGAGAGAGCCTCCATTGGCGAGTGCTGCTGCAAACACCGATTGGATCGCCTGATTGGACGTGCGTGGGTCACCAGAGAGTGCAATTTGTCCGTTGTACTTCGGGTCAAGCAGGTCAGCCCAATCCTGCGGCACCTCGGGTTGAACATCGGTGTTGACCAGGAATGAAAGCACGCCGTAGTAGTCACCATACCAGTAGCCCTCGGCATCCTTGGCATCTGCAGGAATGGAATCCCAGGTGGAGACCATGTACGGCTGGATCAAGCCTTCTGCCTTCGAAGAGGGTCCAAAGGCAAAGCCCACATCGATCACATCAGGAGCCTGCGGCCCCGGGTTATCCTTATTGGCCTTAATGGCTTCGATCTCGTCACCCGAACCGGCGTCAGGATTTAGTTCGTTGACTTCGATTCCATACTTGCTCTTAAAGGTTTCGATCGCCTCCCCATAGTTACACCAGTCATGTGGCAAGGCGATTGTGGTCAGGGTGCCTTCTGCCTGTGCAGCCGCAATCAGGGCATCCATATCGCCTGCCGGCGCTTCGGTTGGAGCTTCTGTCATTGCCTCGGTAGGTGCCTCCGTCATCACCTCCGTCGGCGCTTCGGTCATTGCCTCGGTGGGAGCTTCTGTGGCGCCTCCTCCACAGGCCGCCAACACCAGGCTCAAGAGCACGAGCAACGAAAACAGATTGAACAACGTTCGGGATCGCATTTCTCTTCTCCTTTGGGAATTGTGTGAGAGCCACGCGCTCTCCTCACTCTTGATTATAAACCTATCGCTACAATTGTTGTCTGAATTCCCCCTTCTGATCTGTGCTGAATAAGCTCGCAGAGCATTTGTGTTGAATTATCCCTGCACATCCACCAGCCAGCGGCCAAACGCATCCGAATCCATCTTTGCCACTGCCCTGCCCCAGCGCTCGATGGCCCAGCCCCAGAAATCGAACTCGATCGTGGAGATGTTCGCCTGGATCGCCGCCCATAACCCCCAGCCAACATCCGACATGATCATGTTGAGTTTCATGCGCGCGATCTTGTCACGAGTCGCATCCCCAAAGTAAGCTGCGCAGACCTCTTCGATTTGAGAATCCGAGAATTCCATTTCCTGGCATGTATTGCCAAGCTCGAAGGTAGGATCGTTATTGCCGCTGTATTCGTAATCGATCAGCCACATTTTCTTTCCATCATCCATATAATTTTCCGCCAGCAGGTCATTGTTGCACGGAACGGCGGGAAGCGGCTTTACCGACATGGCCTGTTCGATCGTCGTGACCATTGACATGCGTTCTGCATATCCATCAGGAATGGAGATTTCATGCTCAGTGCAGATCTGTAGATAATACTCAGTCAGGCGGAACATATTGAAGTCCGTGAGGAAACGCGGACCCTGATGAAGTTTTTTGATCGCCCGTGCCATGCGCGCTGGCATACCTTTTTTGCTCAGCGATTCTTTCGACATGGTTTTTGCCTTCACGAATTCCAGCACCATCGCACAGGAGTCTGGAAGATAATACAGGACTTTGGGGGCCACACCTGCCTCGTGCGCGGCTTGTGAATTGTAATGCTCGTTTTCACGGTTGATCGCCAGCAATTCCGTGCCTGCACCTGGCACGCGCACAAAATACGGGATTCCGTTTACTTGCACTTTGTAATTGGAATTGGTAAGCCCGCCAGAAAGCTGTGTGATTGAAATTTTCTTTTTTTTCCAGTCCGGAATTTTGGCAGTAACTTGTTCGATCGTAGACATACCAATAACCTCGCTTCTATGACGGTAGAGGGTACACAGGTAAACAAGTAAACAGGCAGGCAGCCTGTTCACTGATTTATAGAATCGCCCGACCAATCAGCACATGGCCAGGCGACTTCTGCCTTACGATCCACAGGGATGTCGTCAACGAGCAACCTCCTCCACTTCCTCATACCAGCGGACGCGCGTTCCCACCTTATCGCGCATCTGCCAGGCCAGCGACTTTGGCATCTGCACAAAGGCCTGCTCGATCTCAGACAGGCGCTTCAGGATCAAGCCGCGTTCTGCTTCCGATAAATTGAGCTTCTCGTCACCGACGGCTTGCGCCACACGCTGGAGACTGAGCGACGTGGTCTTGTACAACCCCCAGTCCTGGCTGCATAATCTGGCGATATGACTCAGATTGATGCGGCCGTTATCGTCGTTACCGGTTTCGTTGAACAGAAGCAGCGAAGCAATATCAAGGGCATCCTTTTGATTCAGTTCCACGATCTGGGCCTTCGATAAAAACAAATCGGCCAGCGAAACAGTGACCGGGTCCAGATGGAGTCGGTCGTCCATGGGCAGCTTGTGACACATCTCGAAGTTCCCAACGAAGATATCCACGTGCCTTTCTCTGTTCGGGTCCAGATAGATCTGCCGCTTGCCGCCATTCAAAATGTTGAAGCGCCGGTTTGCTTCGTATCCCATCTCTTGAAAGAACGGCTCGATCTTTCTGCGGTCGTTCTCGGCCACCACAAAATCAAGATCCCGGTATTCGCGCGCGAAGTACTTTTGGAAATCCCCGCTCCGCACCCGGATAGCCAATCCACCCAGGGCGCGCAGCACCATTGAATTGAGGCGCGCGGCTTCGACCAGCCGGTTCATTTCATCGAGGATGTCAGGTAGAATTGGCATATAAAAATGCGTTTTGAAATTCCTGGTATGAATTTATTTCGATTCTACCGCTTGTCTCAAAATTAAGTATACATCTGGAAACATTCCGCGAACGATCACAAGGCCCGGGTTCACATCGATGTCAGGCAGACTGTAATAGCAATCGTATCACTTCGGACAGCAAACAGGAGATATGCCATGGCCCAAACGATCCACGATCTGATGCATAAAGGATTGATCACATGCCCGCCAGGCGCCTCACTTGGAAAGGTGGCAGCCCTGCTGGATGAACACCAGATCCATGCGCTGGTTGTGGCTGACGAGCCGGACCAGCCGCTGGGTATCATCTCTGATTTCGACTTGCTGGCCGCCGAATGGCTCTCTGTGGATGAGGAGAGTCTCAACGCCATGCGAAAGCTGACTGCACGCGACCTGATGACCTCGCCCATCGAAACGGTGGAGGTCGATACACCCGTTCACGAAGCCGCGGCCCGAATGGACCGAAAGCATATCCATCGCATCCTGGTCACACAGGCCGGCAAACCTGTGGGTGTGATTTCCACTTCTGATTTTGTAGCGGGCATCGCCGCGCAGGAGCCCATGCGGCGCGCGACTGTAGGCGATGTGATGTCGCGGACCTTTCTAGTGTGCCGTGAGGATAATACGGTCGTCTCAGCAGCGCGCACAATGACACAAGCCGGTTGGCGTTCCATCATCGTGGTGGATGGCGGCGGCAAATTGCAGGGGATCCTTACGGGTCATAGCCTGGTCCATCTGGCGGGCAATGAGATTGCTGAGTCTCTTGTTATTAAAGATATTATCAATCGAGATGTTCTCACCGTTCATATCAACGCAAGCCTGCAGGAAGCTGCCGATCTGATGATCCAGAACCATCGCCACCGCGTGGTCGTCCTGGATACCAACGATCCTGACAGCTTCCCTCTCGGCGTAATATCCTCGTTTGACATCGTCGCGGAGATGGCACGCCCGCAATCCATCTGGCAGCGATAAGATTTTAGAAATAGAAAACAGGGACAGTGCATGATGCGGCTGTCCCTGTTCGTGTTTTACCTCTTATCGCATAAGCCGGTAAATGTTAGCTATTCCACCGGTATCTCAGCCTGCACTTTGTCGAGATCGATACCTTCCGACTTCCGCCGCGCTTTGAAACCATAATAGAGCGCGGTCGCAATTGCATAGCATGCCCCAAGGAAAATGATGGAATTCGTGTTCTTAAAACTGATCCCATACAAACCTGGGCCTTCACCGGCTGTGTTCAGCCAGGGATCGAACATCCATTCGACCAGCAGGAAGCCGAGAAACGCAGCGAAAATAAAACCGGCAACGGAAATCAACGGAATGCCTGCCACTTTCATCTGCGCGATGGGCGAGGCTTCAAATAGTTCCTTCTTCTTATAGGGAAGTATGATCGCGGCAATCGCGGTGCCGAAGTACATGATGGCAATGCCTTGCGTGGCGGCCAGCGTGATCGAGTAGAAACCACCCGTGCCATCCTCTGCCACACCTACATTGTAGGCATACAAGCCCGAAACCAGTACCGCCGGAATCACCATCAACAACATCGCATTGACCGGGGTACCCGTGCGTTCATTCACGTCGGCTGCCCATTCCGGGAGCAGGCGGTCAAAGGCAGCCGCAAAGATCACGCGCGTAGAAGAGAGGAACAACGTCCCGGCCCAGCCAAACCACCAGAAACTCATCAACAAGATCACGATCAATTGCAGAGCGCGGCTGGTGGTGAGGAACGACGCCAGCAGAGCCGGATAGGGCCAGACACCCAGCGGCGACTCTACTCCGTACCAGGCGTAGTTCCACCAGGCGGCATTGGCTTGAACGTAAAAGTCCCAACCCATTGCCCTCGAGACTCCCAGGAAGAAGACAATGCCCAGTAGTGTGGTGACGCCAAGCGCCCATGCCATGCCTGCAAAATTGCGTTTGTAATCCGTAGCTCCGCGCACCTCGCCGTACAAGGTCGCACCCCAGTTGGGCCACAAGTTAAAGAACACCAGCCACGGCAGGGTCAGCATGACCGGCATGAAATCCCAGGCATCCAGCGGAGTCGAAGCACCCGCATCCAGCCCCGCCTGGACGGTCGCGTCATACAGGCCCGGTCCTTTGCCGAAGACGGCGGCTGCATTTGTTTCGAAGTTGGTTTTGAACGTGTCGGGGGAACCGGTGAATAACAGAACCAATATGATCGCCAGCCCCAACATGCCGGCATAGAAGGAGAATTTTTGAATACGGGCGTAGGTCTTCATGCCAAGGAAGATGACGGTTGCCACGAAAGCGAGCGCGAGCAGTGAACTAACGAACAAGGGCGTGCCCTGATAGAGAGCATCCTGCTTGGTAGCAAACCATAGCGCGAGATCCTGAAATCCCAAAAGCCCAAGTACCGGCGTGATCACAAAGTGCCGCAGCATATCGCCGTAGATGGGAGTCCACAACCAAAGCGTAAACCACCAGCCCGTGATGGCGAGGATGAAACCAATTCCACCACCGAAGATGCGCGTCTGCCAGACGTAGTCACCGCCCGCACGCGGCATCACCGCGATCAATGAGGCGTATACGACCACCTCAAAGATGATGAACAACGCGCTGACGATCAGCGCCGGGATCATTCCACCGCCAAAAAAATACATCTGGCTGAAACTGAAAAATCCCAGTGTGACAACATTGATGGAAAAGAACGCGTACACGAACGCGTCGAAGACTGACCAGGAGCGCACCATGCCAGTCGCCTTACGGACAAACAAATTGCTCATAACCTCTTCTCCTCTGTTGAAAATGGATCGTATTGCCAATCATTCATGATTAACAACCCGAAAGTGTCGAGAGAGTTATCCTGTCGTAAGGACGTAATTTTCGACTTTAGTCTTCCCCAATTTGACGATGGCGCCCAACAAGGTCCCCTGTTCATACATGGAGCCGGGATTGATGCAAAGTGTCTTACCGATTCGCATGGCGCCGCGGCCTTCGTGAATGTGACCATGCAGGCTCAATAGCGGCTGCACCTTTTCGATGGCCGCTCGCAGCGCCGTAGAACCGACCGGTATCATCGAATTACCGGCCAGCACCGGGCGCAAATCCTTGTCCAGTTCAGGAGCTTCATCCAGACCGGATTTGTAAGGAGGCACGTGGATATTGAAGACCGCGTTACGCGGATCTTTGAGCTGGGATATCATCGCCTCATACCGGACCTTGAGCTGGTCCTCGTCCTCTTCACGTTCTGTATTCCAGGGAGTCCGGTTCGACCAGCCGGAAGCGATCATTTCATGGTGCGAGTCGAGAGCTGTCACCTGCCCTTCGACCAGCACCACACGCTTGCTGCAGCGGATAATTTCGTCCACTTCCTCCATGTCGTCGTTCCCTGGCGAACAGTAGACTTTCAAATCTGTACCGTCCAGCTTTTTGTCCGCCAGGTCCATCCACTGCTGGACCACTTTTAGAACTTGCTGCTTGAAGATCCCGTTAACACGTCCGGGATCCTTATCGAGCTCGCTGATCTCATCCGGATTGGTAATGTACGGATAATAGCCCCGGCTGCGAATGCGCTTGACGATATCCTTCAGTTCATCTTCAGTAGTAGTAACGAACTCTTGTTCAAGCAAAATGGTCCTGTGCGTCTCGCCTCCCTGATGTACAACGGGGACCACAGCTTTGCCTGTCATGTCGCCCCCTAGAATCAGCACATCGGCCTCATAGAATTTTCCTGCGTTGAGAAACTTGGTCCAGCAAATGTCTGAGCCGTGAATATCTGTGGCAAAAAAGAGTTTTGTCACGTGCACATCCTTTTGTAATTGCGTGGTCGTATATTATAAATGGAATTAACACGATCCGCGCCCGTGCGTGACGCGCAAAATGACCATGATCGACAGACGAGATCACTGTTGTATCAGTATGAAAACTCAGTTTGCGGGAATCGTCTTAGTAGTTTGCCTGTTGCCTCAGAATCAGGCGTTTTTCATATTCCCGCACATTGTCATCATTTGCACATTGATAACTGCAAAAGACCTTCCTGCCCAGCACAATACTATGACCATGGATCCGGCAGCCGCAGTACCCACATCGCGGCGACAAGGCATTCATCGCACACTCGAAACTATCGAAGACGTGTCGTACTCCGCCCAATCGAACTTCAAACCAGGCGCCGTCGATCTTTCCGCAAACTTCACAACATACATTTACATCGGCGTTCTTCATAATACCCATAAGATCCCTCGATCACTTGAGACCCAGCGCGCAACAGAAAGGCCATTGCTCCCCATGGCACGCTGGGCGAATATTATTTTCGTTTCCTTTTGGCTGCTTGTGTCTTTTTGATGCTTTGACTCTGGGCCGTTTTTTGGGCTGCGGTTGGTTCCGCGCGCTCCGCCGCATTTCTGCGCGGCTTTGCTTCGAAGATATCTCCCTTTTTGTGGATAGGTTTTGAGCCCAGCTGCTTGATGATATCCTTTGCATCTTTGGTATCACCCACCAGGACACCCCCGCGTACGTGGGCGTCATCCTTGTCGATCAGCCACTTAACGGTGGACCATGATCCGCTCTGGCGTTTGCCCGCCACGCGTTGAACATGACCCGGGTCGCCGACATCCTGCGTGCGAAACGTGACGAAACCGTCGCCCGGTCGGACCTCCACATGATAGTAATCGCCTTGCCCGCGGCTACCAGGTTCGCGTCGCGATGGAGTTTTGCCTCCAGCAGGTTTTTTCGCATTCGACTTTCGAACTGTCGCCACTTGTCTCTCCTCTCGTCTAATCCATTGCCCCGCTGCCTGAAGCCCTTCCCAACTTTTATGAGTCGGACTCGCGATTTCCATGAATTAATTTAACGAGCGAGGACTTTCACTGTTACTGAGTGCAGTGCTCATCGGAGAAAAACGAGCGCACATTTGAGTATAAGAAATATGTTACCGAATTTTCAAATCGCTTGACGGCATCATACATGCATGGTATTATCGGCGGGCTCAACTAAACGATGCGGGGTGGAGCAGTGGCAGCTCGTCGGGCTCATAACCCGAAGGTCGCAGGTTCAAGTCCTGCCCCCGCTACTACGTGACAATCGAAGACCGCCAGGCTATCCTAAACAGGCAGGCCCGGCGGTTTTTGATTCAGAGAGTCTCCCAAAATGGAGATTTTCCATGAAACGACGATCTACAGGCTTGCGCTTGAGCAAGGCGACCGTAGGATTCGTTTAGTATAAAAGTGCTGAAGGTTTGGCGCCTGTCACCGTATCCGGCTATGACCACGATCGAAAGCTTTGGATCGAACATCAGTGGGATGTGGATGTAGCTCACGTGGAAACAACTCACATTCTGGCGGACCTGAATTTTCTACGCACGGATTATGTTCCACGTCGCATCACGGGGAATAACGACAAGAAGCTTTTTCCAAAAACAGTCTATAGCCTGTATATCAGCGCAGCCTCGTTTTTCACCTGGGCAAGCCAGAAGTTTCAAATCAATAATCCCGTCAAAGGTGTTCCGCGCCCACGTGTACCAGAGGACTCGCCCGTGGAGCCATTTCAGAGGATGAAATTGAGCTGCTCATCAAGGCTTGCGATTTCTGTGAGGAAGCAGTGACGGACCGCCGCCGCAAGTTCATCATGCAGCGATCCACATCCAAGCGCGACAAAGCCAGGAAAAAACGGGTTGTTGTTTCATGAATGAAATTCCTGTTAGTTAGTTTGCTTGAATTGATTCACATATGGCAGTCTGATCGCAAGCAGCTCGATGACTCGAAACAATTCAAGCGAATCGGCTGCTTTGGGTACCTCACTCAATTCGACATGGATGGAGCGCCCGTTTGGAAAAACGAGACTTGGTGTTCCTGACACATGCAACTTTTCAAGGCCTTCCAGGTGCTGGCGCCTGGCATCTTGAGCAAGTTGTGGATCATGCCAGTCGGTTTGAAATTTGTCCAGGTTCAGACCTGCTTGCTGCGCCGCGCCAAGCAATGTTACTTCATCCCGCAGCTCCAGCAATTGCTCATGGACAAGTTGTTCGAGTGCATCATGAAAGCGGGAAAAGGATTCACTTCCCTGTCGTCTGGCGGCTTCGGCGGCAATAAAGCCCCGCAATTCCGAGTTAGCCGATTCCCACGGTTGCTCCCAATACTCATTGGGATTTTCCATTTGGATCGCAAAAGGACGCCAGTCGATGTCCACGGATTGACCACTTTTCTTTACGTGTTTGAGCCATGCATGCACCAGGTAACTTTCGCGGCAGGCATAACTGTAATAGATATCCATCTGGCTACTCAGCAGAGGGACTCTTGAGAATGCCTTTCAGCACAGGGAGCGGCGTCTGAGCCACAACCTCATCCAGGTGCGTGTCCCCACCAGTCTGGATCAGTTTATTGAGGGCTCTTTTATCCTCAATACTATCGAACAGGGTGGTTTTCAGGATTTCCTTCACGCCGTCGCCGCCAGTCAGGCGCAGCCACAGCGGTCCGCTGTTCGGTTCTACGTCTAACCCAAAACTGAAGAAGGGGCAACATAAACGTTCATTTTCAATGAACTTCGCGATTGCCGTGAATCTGCCTGGCTCGTTTGAAAAGCGGATGGCATATCCATTCGTTAATTCCTGAACTTCCTGCGCGAGTGCAAACAGTTGCGGCGCAGTAATGACATGCTCTTCACGCCTGTCAGATGGGATCGCTGTCAGGTCACAGGCAAGTGGTTGTGTGTCTATTAATTTCGTATTCATCTGAATTTTTCCTATAAATCTGCTGGTCAGCCACAGGTTGAACACTTCTTTGAACCACTAAGACACGGAGACACTGGCACCGCACCTGCGGTCGGTGCAGGTGGAAAAACTACTAAAAACTCCGTGACTCACATCGTCCCGGTGCTCTTTCGGGAGTGTCTCGGTGGTTAAGGATTTATGTGCAACACATATTTGACTACCACAAATTTTTCCTATAAAACATTGTTCGGCGGTTTCTGCAGCTTAGCTGGAACCTGTCGTCTTAGCATAGCGCTCGTTCAGCTTATCAACAGCCTCAAGCACGGTCTCGACTGAATCCATTTCTGGGCCGGCAGGGATGTCAAGTCCGGCAGCTGTACCTACCTCGGCATCGAAATGATTGGTGGTTTCAAACGCCAACCGCAAAAATGTTTTCACCCCTGCACCGCCAGTCATGCGCAGCCAGAAAGGTCCTCGATTGGGCTGAATCTCCAGAGTATAGGTCACGAACGGGCAGCAAAGCCGCTCCACGTTCATTTCCTCAGCCAGGAGGAACAACACCTCCGAGGTGCTCGGCAGTCGCCAGGCCCATCCATTGGGTAACTCCCGAATTTCCTGCACCTGTGGGTACAGTTTTGGGGCAATATCTTGCACCCAGTGTTCACGCTCCTCAGGGGTAAGAACGCTCGCATCGCAAGCGATAGGTAGATCTTCGGTCACGTTGGTATTCATATCTATCTCCTGTCACTGAGTAATTTCTTGCACGTGTTGCTTGCCTGTTCTTAACCTGGCGCCAACAGAATGCCGGGAATCGGATTTCTGGCGCATCCAGCGAACACCCAATACCAGGCTGATGATCGAGAGCAGGGTGAGTCCGCCATAGACCCAACCAAGGTTCGCCGACATCCAAACCGCGACAGGCGTTCCTGCCAGAAGAGCGATCGCGATCGGTATGATGATCGGCGTACAACATGGGCTGGCAATGCATGCGATACCAAACATCACCCCACTTCTAATTTTCTTCCACATGGCTGGCTCCTGATTTTTGTCGATTGCGACGATCTGCCCTGCTCCTGCTTGAATGCCTTCGTTGATAGTTGGCAGCGATAAAGGAATTGGCTCACTACTCTTGCTCTCCGAGGAACAACTGCATGATCCTGGAATGCAAACAGCATTTCCATCTTCGGTGACAGTTCCACAATGGTCTGACATTAAAGTCTCTCCTTTTCATAGTCGGCAAGATAACAGACACATTGTTCATCGCACTGCTTATCATCAGGCAGGTCCGCGCCGACCCGTTGGATGCGGGTCAGCGTATCGCGCAAGGCGAGCAGGTCCGCAATGCGCCGATCAATATCCAGAATTCGCTGATCGAACGAATTAAGGACGCGCTTGCATGGCAGAGTCCCCGCATCCCGGGCGGCTAGAAATTGGCCGATATCTTCCAGCGTGAATCCCAGGCTGCGGGCGCTCACAATGAAACGCAATCGCTCGGCTGCCTCCGGCGTGTACTGACGATAATTATTCTCCGCCCGTTCTGGCTCTGGCAGCAAGCCGATCGATTCGTAGTAACGAATGGTCTTAGCGGGTACGCCGGAAAGTTGTGCGAGTTGCTGAATGAACATGGTCATGCTCCTGTTTTACACCTTCCAGTAACTGGAATGTCAAGGCCCAATTTTGGAAAATTCAGACGGATATGCAAAAAGTGTCTTACTGCTGATGGAAAAGGATGATTGCTGTTTTTGCCAATCCATCATGAACAGCACACCTATCAAGGCAATGGCGCCGCCAAGTCGATCCAATTTATCGGGTACTCTGCGAGCGATCCCCCACCCCATAGGATAGAGAATACAATAAAAATGCCCTCATACAACCTCAACGAGTCCCGCAGGAACAAAATAGAAGATCGTCCTTGTTACTTCCATCGATTGATTCTACATGGATTCAATGGAGTTCTATCCTGATCTTCAATTGTAGGACACATTGAGCTGTAGCTGCATCGAATCCTGATAGTTGAAAATGGCCGTATGGTCCGTTCTGCTGGCGCAGCCGCCAAATTGCTTATGAACTGGTTGAAGGGCGAGTTCTTTCATATTTGAGAATGTACAAGGAAGGAAAGCATCAAACTTCCAGGGAATCACGATATCACATGCTACATGCCGTATGTTTTCCAGGGATTTGAAATCAAGAATCCGAACCCAATGGTACAGTTTCTCGTGAGCACATATTTCGGGTACATACCCACGGTTTTAGTGTGTCTTCGTCTGCCTCTTGCACATTTCATGATTTTGGAATATATTTCAAAACAGTTTGAAATATATTATACGAGGTAGATATGCGAGCAGTGCAGACAAAGACTCTGCCCCTTCAGTTTCTCAAAATTTTGGCACACGATATCCGCTGGCGAATTTTGCTGGCCTTATCTCGAAGCGACCATCGGGTCGAAGAACTCGTAAAACAGATCAAGCAACCGCACAATCTGATTTCCTACCATCTTAGACGACTCCGGCTTCAGCAATTGGTGACTGAGCGACGCAGTTCGGCGGATGCCAGGGATATCTACTACAGCTTGAACCTAGATCAATTCCGTCAGCTATACCATGAGACCGGCCAGGCATTGCATCCGGGCGTGCGTGAACCTCTCTCTGCGCTGCAGCCTCAAACGAAAACTGTTTCCGAAGCGCCGGTCCGGGTATTATTTCTATGTACACACAACAGCGCTCGTTCCCAAATGGCGGAAGGCCTTTTACGTGAATTGAGTCATAACAAACTGGAGGTTTTCAGCGCCGGCACTGAGCCAGCCGGTGTTCATCCCCTGGCAATAAAGGTCATGGCGGGGAGAGGGATCGATCTGCGTATTCACCGTTCCAAACACCTGGATGAGTATTTAGGACAGGACTTTGATTATGTCATCACGGTCTGTGACCGGATACGGGAGGTATGCCCAATCTTTCCCGGTGAACCTGAGCACATTCATTGGAGCTTCCCTGATCCAGCCGCCATCGAAGGCAGCCTGAAAACCCAGGAGCGCGGCTTCGAAGATACTGCGCGCCAATTGACGACCCGTATCCAATATTTGCTACTCATGATCGAACGCAGGCTAAAGGAAATCAAATGAACCAGGTGACGATTTTTGGAGACATTCATGGTAATCTGCCAGCTCTGGAGGCGGTCCTTGCCGACATCGATGCAAATAGTCTCTCGCCGCTTTACTGTCTGGGTGATCTGGTCGGCTATGGTACGTTTCCGAACGAGGTGATTCGGACCATCCGGGAACGAAATATTCCGACACTTATGGGGAATTATGATCAAGGTGTAGGGAACAACAGTGATGACTGCGGCTGTGCATACACATCCAAAGTGGCAGAAGAATTAGGTAAGCGCTCCATTGCATGGTCCAATCAGAACACGACCGACGAGAACAAACTTTTCCTGCGACAGTTAACTGGTCAAATTTCAATAGAGCTGGATGGAGTGCGCCTCCAGCTTGTACACGGCAGCCCGCGCAAGATCAATGAATACTTGTTCGAGAACCGGCCCGATGCCAGCCTGGAGCGCCTGCTGGACATGGTTCAGGCAGATGTGCTGGTCTGTGGTCACACTCATATCCCCTATCACCGAATTCTGCCCAGCGGACGGCATGTTGTCAATGCAGGCAGCGTTGGCAAACCCAAGGATGGAAACCCACAGGCATGTTATGTAGTCGTGGAGGCGAATAACCGCGATCTCCTGGTTACCTTTAGACGCGTTCCATACGATATAGAGCGCACTGCGCGGGCAATTGAGGGCACTGAAATGCCAAATGAATATGCAGAAATGCTTCGAACTGGATCTGGATGATATTCCCAGTCTCGTGCAGCTTAACAGACTCAAAAGCAGACCCTAAAGGTTTTCGCGAGGCGTCCCTTTGGGGTCTGCTACGTTTTACTATTTGATTAAGACTTCATCCGGTGGGCAGACTTCCTGTGCTGCTGCAACCATCGTTGGAGCCGCCGCCGTTTGGGGATACCATTTCTTCTGCAACCAGAACGCCACGTTCACCAGACCGATCATCACCGGAACTTCCACTAATGGACCGATCACCGCTGCGAACGCTGCACCGCTGCTGATACCGAATACTGCCACCGCCACTGCGATTGCAAGCTCAAAATTGTTGCTGGCTGCTGTGAAGGACAGCGTGGTTGTCTTGGAATAGTCTGCACCGAGGCGATGTCCCATCCAGAAGGAGACGAGGAACATCAAGACAAAGTAGATCAATAACGGAATGGCAATGCGTACAACATCCATCGGGATCTGTACGATCAAGTTGCCTTTAAGTGAAAACATCACCACAATTGTGAACAGCAGGGCCAGCAACGTCAGTGGACTGATGCGCGGAACGAAATTTTTGTAATACCATTGCTTGCCCCTGGCGCGCACGAGAATCAGGCGCGTGAGGAAGCCAGCCAGGAAGGGAATGCCGAGGTAGATGAACACACTCTTCGCAATTTGCCCAATGGTGATGTTCACCACCACACCTTCCAGCCCAAACCAGGTGGGCAGAACCGTGAGAAAAATATAGGCATACACGCTGTAGAACAGCACTTGAAAAATGCTGTTGAATGCCACTAACCCGGCTGCATATTCTGTGTCGCCGTGAGCCAGTTCATTCCAGACGATTACCATGGCGATACAGCGTGCCAGACCGATCATGATCAGGCCGGCGATATACTCAGGATAACCACGCAAAAAGATGATCGCCAGGACGAACATCAGCACCGGACCAATGATCCAGTTCTGAATGAGCGAGAGCGATAGCACCTTCTTGTTACGGAAGACATCCCCCAGTTCCTCGTATTTCACTTTGGTGAATGGCGGGTACATCATCAGGATCAAGCCGATCGCAATCGGAATGTTGGTTGTTCCCACCGAAACCGCGTTGTTGAATCGAACAACTCCCAAGGGGAAAAGGAAACCGATCCCAACCCCAATTGCCATCGCCAGGAAAATCCACAGGGTCAGGTAACGGTCAAGGAAAGACAGTTGTTTGCTCAGGCTTTGCGCCGCCGCTTTGGGTACTGCAACTTCAGACATGAAAAACCTCCACATTAATAGGATGATCCAAACTGGTTGAGCAGCCTGGTCATTTCAAGTGCAATGTCATTGCGTACTTCGCGAAAATCGTCAAGGTCACCTGTAAGCACAGAGAAAACTACTCACCGTGACATGATAATTCTAAGCGGGATCTGGCAAGGCAGGTGTGCCCAGAACGGGCTGCCGGATTGGCATAGATTTCAGGCGGAAGCTGGATCTCACCTTTTTTGATGAACCGTGCGGGGGACCGGAGATGAAAATTCCTCGCAGACTTGCGCAGTCAATGCACAAGAGTGGCGAGCCGGGCTGCGTATCCTTGTAGCTGTGACTTGCGCAAACGCCGATCCCACAATCCTGGCAAATGCCGCTCGCCTCGGGAACGTCATAGCGTATCGCGGCGGGAGGCGGGGTATGATCACAGATGTAGCATTTCATAGAAATCTCCTTATACTCAACGCGGAGCGAGCTCAAGCGCGTCCGTCACCCAGGTGGTAACTTCCGCGGGGCTGGGGATGCGCCCCGCCGAAACGACTTTTTCGTTGATGACCAATCCCGGCGTGGACAGGATGTTGTACGCCATGATGGCGGGGTAGTCAGTCACTTTTACGATCTCCGCTTTCAGCGACAATTCTTCGATCACTTTGCGGGCGATCTGTTCCACGCGCTTGCAGTTGGCACAGCCGGAACCAAGGACTTTGATGGTAAGCATGTTTCTTTTCCTTTGATAACAGATTGATGCTGCTGGGGCAGTTTTCAAGCATTTCGGCAGGTTTTCGATGCAGGGAACCTCGCGCCGGTTCACCAGTTGTCCATTGATCAGCACACTCGGAATTACATTGACAGGAATATGCCGCTCACAGGATCCAATTGAACACGTAGCCCGTCAGGATGATAGCCACCGCGATCACGCCAAAAAAAGTAACAAGCAGAGGCAGCTTGATCACGCGTTTCAAGATAACCGCCTCGGGCAGGCTTAGTCCAATGACCGACATCATGAACGCCAGTGCAGTACCAACCGACGCGCCCTTTTCGATCAATGCGCCGACGATGGGCACGATACCCGCCGCATTGGAATAGAGCGGGATGCCAATGAGGACCGCCACAGGCACAGACCACCAGGCCTGCTTCCCTAAAATGGAAGCCAGCGCGTCCTCCGGCACATAACCATGAATCCCTGCACCCACAGCGATGCCAATGACCACATACAACCAGACCTTGCCAACGATCTCTTTGACAGAGGACCAGGCGCGTTCGATGCGGCCGGCCCAGGTCAATTGTTCTTCGAAGGATTGTCCTCCGCCTTTGACCTGCCAGACAAAATCTTCCACGTACCTTTCCATTTTCATGCGGCCGATGATGAAGCCTGCAACGATCGCGACGGTCAATCCCGAAGCAATGTAAAGACCGGCGACTTTCCACCCGAAAAGTCCGAATAAAAGGATGATGGCAACTTCATTGATGGTCGGCGCGGCGATCAGGAAGGAGAACGTCACTCCCAACGGGATGCCTGATTCCACAAAGCCGATGAAGAGTGGCACGGCGGAACAGGAACAAAATGGAGTGACGATGCCAAGCAGGGCGGCGAAGACATTTCCAACTCCTTCGCGCTTACCTCCGAGCAGGGCACGCGTTCGTTCGGGGCTGAAAAACGTGCGCACGATCGAAATGGCAAAAACCATGCCCGATAGTAAAAGCAGGATCTTTGGAACATCGTAGAGGAAAAAGGCAAGCGATTCGCCGAAGCGCGAATCACGTGCAAGTCCAAACACGGAATAGGATATCCAATCTGCAATGGGTTGGATAAGGTTATAGGCAGCCAGCCAGGCCACGGCAACGATTGCAAGCGCGGCGAAGATGCGTTTATTCGAGTGCTGGATAGACGCAGGGGAAATGGTGGTCATGGGTTAAGACTCGCCGCGGGGATGAGTACGGGGGAACATTGCGGACACTCACACGAAGGATCGACCATCTTGTTAATCAAGCCGGAAACAGATTCAGTGGTGAGTCCGCTGAGGCGCGCGGAAGCAGTGATCAGGTCCAGCAGAGAAGTGTCTTTTAATCGGTAGAAGATATAGCGACCGTCGCGTCGGTCCTGCAAAATATCCGCTTTGCGAAGCGCCATCAGGTGCTGGGAAATATACGCCTGCCGCCAGCCCAGGGAGGCTTCCAAATGGCAGACACAGGCTTCGCCGTTTCCGATGGCAAGCAGGATGGCAATGCGTTGTGGGGAAGCAATGGCAGATAAAAGCGGGGAGATTCGTTCAGCAATTTGAGGGATGGACTGTTTTTTCATATTCGTAAACCCGAATATATGATAGCAACATATTCAGCTTTTTGAATGTAACAATTGTCATTTTCCGGCGGTGCTAAACATCCTGTGAACGTAGGGGTTTTCCCGACATATCCACGAAAACTATCAGACTTTCCCCGCTACAAGGTTTTGCATCTTGAGTGGAAAATAGTATAGGCATTATCGGAATGATTCCGATTCAATTTCAAGGAGGCTTCTCTATGGCTCAAGAACCGAAAGATGTTCTCGTCCGCATGAACGAAGACCTTCAGCGTGCTCTCGAAAAAGCGCCTGAAGATCGACGCTGGGTGATGGTGATCGACCTGCGCAAATGCGTGGGATGTCACGCCTGCACGATCGCATGTGTGGCGGAGAACAAACTTCCCCCCGGGGTGGTCTATCGTCCCGTTCTGGAACAGGAACGCGGCACATATCCCAATGTCAGTCGCGCCTTCGTTCCGCGACCCTGCATGCAGTGCGACAATCCGCCCTGCACACCCGTCTGCCCTGTCAGCGCAACCTACAAGAATGCAGAAGGCGTCGTGGTAGTGGACTACGAAGATTGCATCGGCTGCCGCGCCTGCCTGGTCGCCTGTCCGTATGGTGCACGCACCTCCGATTTTGGCTACAACTACACAGAAGATCTGCCTGTGGCAGAGGGTGTCATCGTCGGTCGTGATACCGCGGAAGGCTATGAAGTGGCTGCCAGTTATGAATATGGCAAGGAATGGCCGCGTACAGCACACGCTTCCCCAATTGGCAACGCCCGCAAGTGCCATTTCTGTCTGCACCGTATCCATGAAGGCGAGCTGCCTGCCTGTGTAACCACTTGTATTGGAAGAGCCACCCTGTATGGTGATGCGAACGACCCGGACAGTGTGGTGTCCGGAATGATCAATCTTCCGAATGTCATCCGGCTCAAGGAAGAGCTTGGCACCGAGCCGCGTGTCTATTACCTGGTGTAGTGGAGGATAAGATGGCTGTTGCAAAAGAAAATGAAGTAAAGGTCAAGCCCGCCAAAAAAGGCTTTGCCCTCAAGGCCCTGACCAGGACCGAATGGGCTGTCATCGCTGTCGGCGCAGTGGCTCTGATCCTGGGAATTTCCGGATTGTACACTCGTCTTTTTGTGGGTGAACGTGAAGTTGGATATGGTTCGTATGTCGTGTGGGGACTGTGGGTTTCCATGTACCTCTTCCTGGCAGGTGTGGCAACCGGCTCGTACATGATCGCAGCAATGGAATACCTGTTCAAAATGCCCATGTTCAAAGGTATGGGTAAGGCTGCTCTGTGGGCAGGGCTTATAACCATGCCTGCCGCGCTGGCTTCCATCGGCATGGACCTGGGTCGCATGGAACGCATCATCAATGTGTATCTGCGACCTAATTTCCTCTCCCTGCTTGCGCAGATGGTCTGGGGATACACGATCTTCCTGGGAATCGTGGCCGTGTCACTCTGGCTTGCGTTCCGACAGAAAGAAGATCAACCGATCGGTACGTTCTTCAAGGTCGTATTGTGGATCGGCTTCTTCATGTCGATCTTCCTGAGCGGCGGCGTAGGCGCACTGCTGGGCGTGAATGCCAGCCGCCCCTACTGGAGCGTGGGCTTGCTCTCTGTTCAGTTCCCGATCTTTGCATTCGCTTCCGGCGTTTCGATCATGCTGATCGTCGTCGGCTGGTTCATGCACTTCAAGGATGAAGAGCAACGCTATCACCTGTTCCGCTGGCTGGGATGGGTTGCCATCGCGTTGTCTCTGGCGAAGATCTACATTTTGTGGGCGTATCTGTCGCAGGCCTGGTACAGCAATGTTCCGGATGTGATGGTGCCATTGAATGAAATCCTGTTCGGGAGATACTGGTTCTCCTTCTGGGTCATTCAAATTGCGATTGGCACGGTCATTCCTCTGATCCTGCACATGATCCCAAAACTGGCACACAATGGAACATGGGCGGGCGCGATCGGCGTCATGGTCCTGGTCGGGTTTGCAGCGGCACGTGCCAATATCGTGTTCCCTGCCATGTCCGTAGAAATGCTGGATGGTCTGCCTGAGGCATTCTTTGGACCACACCTGAACATTCTCTACTTCCCCAGCAACCTAGAGTGGTCAGTTACTTTGGGTGTGCTCGGCGCTGCAATTCTGGCTTTCGTATTGGGCGCTGAACTTCTGGCTGTCTTCAACAAGCCCAAGATTGAGGTGAAATAATGGACACGAAACAACCTGCAAACTGCAAGGTCTCACGCCGCGACTTTCTAAAGATCGCAAGTGCGGGCGGCGCAACAGCAGCTTTCCTGGGTAATCTGCCCAGGGTTCAGAAAGCATTGGCGCAATCTGCAGATGGATCTGCTTATAAATTAACCGACCCCGTCAATCAAGTGTATTCCGTTTGCCAGCAGTGCAACACACAGTGCGGCATCAAGGTAAAACTGCTCGACGGCGTTGCGGTCAAGATCGAAGGCAATCCATACTCCCCGTGGAATCTGGTTCCTCACATGGCATATGACACGCCGCTTGCGGAAATGGGCAAGATCGATGCGCCGCTGTGCCCCAAGGGCCAGGCCGGATTACAGACTGCCTATGATCCGTTCCGCATTATCCAGGTTCTTAAACGTGCAGGAAAGCGCGGTGAGAACAAATGGGTCACCGTTCCGTTCGATCAGGCGATTACCGAGATCGTCGAAGGTGGCAAGTTGTTCGCGGATGTTGCCGGCGAAGGCAATCGCGAGGTGGAAGGATTGCGTGCGCTTCGTGCCCTGACCGACACGAAGATCATGAAAGATATGAACGCTGCCATCGGGAAGATCAGATCCGAAAAGGACCTTGAGAAGAAAAAGGAACTGGTAGCGCAGTTCAAGATGGATTTCGCAGCGGACCTCGACAAGATGATCGATCCCGATCATCCTGACTTTGGACCGAAGAACAACCAGATCCTATACTTCTGGGGACGCAAGAAGGGTGGTCGCTCGGATATTGCCCACCGTCTCTTTGGCTCTGGTTTGGGAACCACCAACCGCCACGGTCACACAACTGTATGCCAGGGCTCACTCTATTTCTCCGGCAAGTCGATGAGCGACCAGTGGGATGCTGCCACAGCAAAGTTCACTGGCGGCGCGAAAGCCTACTGGATGGGCGATACCGCCTCAGCGGATTTCGTAATCTTCGTGGGTTCGTCTCCATTTGAAGGTAACTATGGTCCGACCAATCGCGTGCCCCGCATTACCGATCGCCTGGCAAGTGGTGATCTGAAATTCGCAGTGATCGACCCGCGCCTTTCCAAGATCGGCGGCAAGGCATGGAAGTGGCTGCCCAACAAGCCCGGTTCCGAGGGCGCGATTGCTCTGGCCATGATCCAGTGGGTGATCGCCAATGAACGCTTTGACGTGAAGTATCTTTCGAATGCGAACAAGGCGGCGTCTGCTGCTGGCAAGGAACCGACCTGGTGCAACGCTTCCTGGCTCGTCAAGATCGACCTCGAAAAAGGGAAACCGGGCAAGTTCCTGCGCGGCAGTGAATTGAAGCTGGTGGAGAAGGTGGAAGAAAAGAAAGACGACAAGACAGTTGTTACGTATGTGACCACCCCCACCGATGGCACCGAACCTGTCGTGTTCGTCACCGACCCCTTCCTCGTTCTGGATGTGGATGGCAACCCGGTCATGTTCGACCCGAACGATGCGGAGCGCGCCGTCGTCGCCGGGCAACTGTTCGTGGAGAATGCAACCGTGGGTGAGTTCACGGTCAAGAGCGGTCTGCAGATCCTGAAAGAGTCCGCCAATACCAAGACCATCGAAGAATGGGCGGAGATTGCCGGTTTGCGTGCCAAGGACCTGGAAGACCTGGCCTTCGAATTCACATCCCATGGCAAGAATGCCTGTGTGGATATTCACCGCGGCGTGAGCCAGCATACCAACGGTTACTATAACGTGATCTCCTGGTATAACCTTGCGCTTCTCATTGGTAACTTTGACTGGCGCGGTGGTCAGGTGTATGCCAGCACCTATGATTTGTCAGGTGCAAAGGCAGAAGGACCATTCCTGTTCAGCAAAGCTGACCCCGGCGCGTTGGCGCCGTTTGGCTTGAGCCTCATTCGTCACGATGCGAAGTACGAAGAATCCACCATCTACATGGATTTGCCGGAAGACAAGCATTATCCCGCTAAACGAAACTGGTATCCATTGTCTTCGGATGTATATCAAGAGATCATCCCGTCTGCGGGTGATATGTACCCCTACCCGATCAAGGCTGCCTTCCTGTTCATGGGTTCACCGGTATATTCCCTGCCGGGCGGCCACACATGGATCGAGATCCTGCAGGACGTGGAGAAAATCCCTCTCCTTGTTGCTAACGACATCATCGTTGGTGAGACAAGCATGTACGCTGATTACATCTTCCCGGATGTTTCCTATCTCGAACGCTGGGAATTTGGCGGTTCACACCCAAATATTACCTTCAAGGTACAGGGGGTTCGCAATCCTGTAATTGCACCTCTGACCGGAACGGTGAAGGTATATGGTCAGGAGGTGGCTCTGCAGTTCGAAGCCATGTTGATGGCGATCGCAGAAAAGCTGGAACTGTCAAACTTTGGGCCCAACGGACTCGGTGAAGGCGTAGACTACAGTCACCCTGATGATCTCTACATGCGCATGGTCATGAATCTCGCTTACGGCGAAAAACCAGAATTGGAAGATGCAGTGGCCGAAGCTTCCGCTGAAGAGATCGCCTTATTCCTCAAGTCCCGCGCCCATCTTCCGAAGGCTGTGTTCGATGTAGAACGCTGGCAAAAGATCGCCGGTGATCTCTGGCCGCGTGTAGTTACGGTTCTGGCCCGTGGTGGACGCTTCCAGGCGTACGAAAAAGGCTATCCCGGTGACGGCGTTCGAACGGGGTCATTCGATGAACCCTACGTTATCCCGACCGGGACCAAGTATGGCAAGCTCATCAACATGTATCTTGAAAAGAACACCGGTATCAAATACGCAGGAACCGGAAAGTCCATCTCACCAATTCCGACCTATATTGAACCGTACATGGGCTTCGACGGCAATGTGCTCGACGATGAGAAGGATGGTTACGATCTGAAACTCATTACCTATCGTGAGATCGCGCAGACCAAGAGCCGCACCCAGGGTAATTACTGGCTCAAGGCGCTCCTGCCCGAAAACTTCCTGCTCATGAACAGCCAGGATGCCAAAAAGCGTGGATTGCGCGATGGCGATGAGGTCAAGATCAGCTCTGCCTCCAATCCCAAAGGCGAGTGGGACTTTGGCAACGGTCATAAGCGCGACATTGTCGGCAAGGTCAAAGTAGTTGAAGGCATGCGCCCGGGCGTGATCGCCTTTGCTCTTGGCTTTGGACATTGGGCGTACGGCGCCCAGGATATCAGTATCGATGGCACTACGATTGCCGGCGATGAGCGCCGCTACGAAGGCTTCCACGCCAACGCCGCAATGCGAACCGATCCCGTGGTCACCAATACCTGTCTCCTTGACCCGGTCGGTGGATCAGCAGTGTTCTACGATACTCTCGTAAGAGTCGAAAAGGCATAAGTTAAGACTTCTCCTTTCAGTGTTCCTCCCTCTTCCCTCGGGGAGAGGGAGGAATACAGAAACAAAGGAATTTCACATGTTCCATCTTGGTCAAACTGAACTGATCATTATATTGGTAGTGGTTGTTCTCCTCTTCGGTGTTGGACGCATTGGAAAAATTGCCGGTGAACTTGGCTCTGGAATTCGTGTCTTCAAGCAAAGCTTGCGCGAAAAGGATGAGACGGTTCAGTGACACTTGTCACTACGCGTGAATTTGTAAACATACTATACTGAGGATATCTCTCCGAAGCCTGCGCACCTAAACATATATTGCATGGTGCCAGGACTGACTGTCTCACGATAGTCCAGGCAGACGTGGAAACGCCTCTGTCTCCCGATTTGGAAAGGAGATCTGGCTGTACATGCCCAGAGGCTGTCTCTTTTCCATGAGACAGCCTTTTCATTTTGGAAATACACCATGAATATTCAACCACTGCTCGAAAAATCTGCCTCAGGGCATAGTCATCTCTGTCCACGCCAGATTCTGGGGGTACGCGTTGGACTGGCTGGAATGAAAGCTCTGGGGCTGGAAGCAAACAATGGAGCCAAGCGCCTGCTGGTGATTCTCGAGACGGATGGCTGTTTTGCGGATGGCGTGAGTGCCGCAACAGGATGTACAGTGGGGCATCGTACACTGCGAGTGGAAGATTATGGAAAAGTCGCTGCGACATTTGTAGATGTGAAAACGGGTCGAGCAGTACGGGTCGCACCGTCTGTCGAGATTCGCGAGCGCGCCTACGCATATGCGCCGGATGAACCTCGACACTATTTCGCTCAGATGCAGGCATATCAGATTATGCCCGACCATGAGATGTTCTCGGTCACTGAAGTCCATCTTACTGCGTCTATTGAATCCATCATCTCGCGACCTGGTGTTCGCGTCAACTGCGATGCATGTGGTGAAGAGATCATGAATGAACGCGAAGTGAAGCAGGACGGCCTTACGCTCTGTCGCGCTTGCGCAGGAAGCTCCTATTATCGAATGCCTGTCTGTATGCCCACGCAGGTACTCCATTCACACACAGTTGAATAGCATGCTTTATGTTTTAGTGTTCCTCATTGCAGTAGTTTATTCGAGCGCCGGCTTTGGCGGTGCATCTGGTTATCTGCTGGCGATGAAACTATTCGACATCCCCGCCAATGTGATGTCGAGTACGGCGCTGGTTCTGAATATCTTTGTATCGTCTATCTCATTCGCAAGCTACTTTCGCGCCGGGCATTTTCGTTTGCGCTTGCTGGGACCGTTCCTGGTCACATCCATTCCGGCTGCATTCCTGGGAGCGACAATCAAAATTTCCGAACAGACTTATGCCACCCTGCTGTATGTGGTTCTCACATATCTCGCAGTCCGCATGGTTTTCGTTCCCACGTTGACAGAAAAAGCGGACTGGACCGCCCAGACTATTCCGTTGACATTGGCGCTGTTGAGCGGCGGAGTGATCGGTTTGCTTTCCGGTATGCTCGGGATTGGTGGCGGCATCTTCCTTTCACCGCTCATTATCCTGATGCAGTGGGGTGACTCCAAACAGGCTGCTGCAGCCGCGGGTGGTTTTATTGCCATCAACTCCATCAGTGGGCTGATCGGACGCGTCGCCGGCGGCACTTTTGCGTTGGGTGAGTTCGGCGCGCCGCTGCTTTTAGTCGGTTTGATCGGCGCGCTCATTGGCAGCCAATTGGGAGCCGTCAAATTCTCAGGCGCCGCTGTTCGCCGTGTTCTCGGCACCATCCTTGTCATTGCAGCCGGCACATATTGGGCGAGCTTTCTGTCATGAACCGAAAGAATTTCACTGATCCCTTTGGACGCGCCGTCACCTATCTTCGTATTTCGCTTACCGATCGCTGCAATCTGCGCTGTGTGTATTGCATGCCAAAGGAGGGGTTGCAATGGCAGCCACCTGCCGATCAATTGACCGTAGATGAGATCATTCAAGTGGTACGAGTCGCCGCCCAGGGAGGTGTGACTCGGATCCGCCTTACAGGTGGTGAACCGCTGGTACATCCCCACGTTGTAGAGATCGTGCGTCGTATTGCGTCCACACCGAACATAGAAGAAGTGAGCCTTACGACGAACGCCATGCTGCTCGAACGACTGGCGCGGCCCCTTGCCGAAGCTGGTTTGACCCGTGTCAACATCAGCCTCGATACTCTGCACCGCGACAAGTTCAAGCGGATCACGCGCGGGGGAGAGATCGATCGCGTCTGGAGCGGTATCGCAGCCGCCCAACGTGCGCAGCTCGCGCCGATCAAGCTGAATACCGTTATCGTGCGCGGTCTTAACGACGACGAGCTGCCTGCCCTCGCCCGGTTGACGGTCGAGAATGACTGGCACGTACGCTTCATAGAAGTCATGCCGATCGGCAACGCCCAGGACTGGGGGATTGGGTTCCCGGCCGCTGACGAGAGATATGTCTCGGTGCAGGAGATGCGCGCCTACCTGTCAGAATTGAATCTCGAACCGGTTGCTTATCCACGCGGGAATGGACCGGCCCGAGCATTCCGCATCCCCAATGCGCTCGGTACCGTTGGCTTCATTTCTCCGTTGGGAGAGCATTTCTGCGAGAACTGTAATCGGCTGCGACTCACATCCGATGGGAAACTTCGGTCGTGCCTCGTCATTCCTGGTGAGATCTCCGTGCGTGAAGCGCTGCGTGCAGGCGAGGCGCTGGAGCAATATTTTTATCAGGCGATCCGGAACAAACCTCAACATCACAACATGCTGGCAGCCATGCCTGCCGATGCACAACGCGGCATGAGCCAGATCGGTGGATAACATGAACCATGTAAAAACATTATTCTTCGCAACCTTGCGCGATCGAATTGGGAGCAGATCAGTTGAAATGCAAATTCCCGCGCGAACAGATGTCGCAGCCTTCAAAAAGATCCTGATCGAAAAATACCCCGCGTTGCAGGGGTTGATGGGTCACATGCTGATCTCCGTCAACCAGGAATATGTGTTCGATGAGGCGATGATTCCCGATCAGGCAGAGATCGCCCTCTTCCCGCCAGTATCAGGTGGATAAGAAGAGTCTCCCCACAGTCTATTCCACCACAGGAGACGAGATCGATATCAGCGCCCCGCCTGACCAGATCACTCTGACCTCCACAAGGACAGCAGCGATTCCAGGATATTCATCACTGGACATATATTGTCCGATTTGCTACATTCTAGGAAATAGAACACTATGAAAAGAATCATCCTTTTGCTGCTCACCGTTATTCTCGTCTCATGTTCACCAGCGGCCCAGACAGAAGTGACGGGAAATGTCGACTTGAACAACCTTCAGCCCCTGCCTACTCCTGCCGGGCATGACGCTGTGCCTTTGCGCATCGCCGTAGCAGCTGTGATCTCTCCTGAGGGCACCGTGCAATCCTACTCACCGCTGCTGACTTATATTGAAGAGAAACTTGGTCGTCCGGTTGAGCTCGTGCAGCGCAGAACATACTTGGAAGTCAATGATCTGCTCGAACACGGTGAGGTGGATTTGGCCTTTGTTTGCACCAGCGCGTACGTGGAGGGACATGACACGTTCGGCATGGAGCTGTTGGCTGCCCCCAAAGTAGATGGCAAGACCACCTATAACTCGGTCTTGATCGTGCCCGCGTCCAGTACGGCGCAGGGAATGGTCGACTTGCGCGACAAGGTTTTCGCATTCACAGATCCCATCTCGCTCAGTGGTCGTGTCTACCCCACATATCTTGTTCACCAGCTTGGGTCGACCCCGGAGAATTTTTTCCGCCGCACATTCTTTACCTATAGCCATGATGAAGCGATTCGAGCCGTGGCAAGCGGCGTGGCGGACGGGGCAGCAGTCGACTCTCTCGTCTATGACTTCGCAATTGCACGCGACCCATCTCTTTCTTCCAGGGTCCGATTGATCCATCGCTCTCCCGATTTTGGGATTCCGCCGGTGGTGGTCAGTCCACTGGCGCGACCGCAGGTGAAACTCGAGCTCCAGTCGTTGCTGCTCAACATGTCGAATGACCCGCGGGCAAAACCTGCCCTGGAGTCCATCGGGGTGGAGGGCTTTGTTTTGCTTGAAGACAGCGCTTATGATGGGGTGCGCGAACTTCTTAAGGTGATCCCCATTCCTGAAACAGAGTGAACCTGGAAAAGCTCTATCGGCGTATATGGAATTTTGCAGGCGCGGTCAGCGTCCGCACCAAAATCCTTGGGATCGTGCTCGGATTGGTGGTTCTGCTTGGTACGGGCGTTACAATCCAGGCTCGTTATGCACTCACCTCGACCATGACCGCGCAACTGGAGGAACAAAGTATCTCCGTGGCGCGTGACCTGGCAGCGCGTTCCACCGATCCAATTCTGCTAAACGATCTATTGGGACTTCATGACCTGCTGGAAGAAACCATTGCGAACAATCCCAACATTCGTTACGCATTTCTCGTTGACTCTCGTGGACAGGTGATTGCACATACGTTTGGTGGCGGTTTTCCGCTGGATCTGATCACTCTCAACCCCGTCCATTCAAATGAACATCACAAAACCGCCCTGGTTCAGACGGATGAAGGACTTGTATGGGACACAGCGGTCCCGATCCTGGATGGGAAAGTGGGTACGGCGCGCATCGGGATTTCAGATGCTTCGATGAAGGCGGCCTTATCCACACTCACTGCGCAGCTTCTGCTAACCACCTTGCTGGTTTCACTTACAGGTATTCTTGTGGCTGTGTTCCTGACATGGATCCTGACCCGTCCGATCATTTCTCTTGCTCACGCTACACAGGCTGTAGCTCAGGGTGATTTCTCGCCGCGTGTGCCTCGCTGGGCAAATGATGAGATCGGTGATCTTGCTGAGGCATTCAACCAGATGACCGAACAGCTTGCCCGCACAGACGAGCTTCGCAGAGAACGTGAAATCCTTCGTCGCCAATTGCTTGAAAAGGTGATCGCCACTCAGGAGGATGAACGGCGGCGTATCGCCCGCGAGCTCCACGATTCAACGTCGCAGAATTTGACCTCACTTCTGGTCGGCTTGCGCATGATGGAGACACATTGTGTACAATGCGCGGCGCAATCCAAAGCGACTGACCTGCGTCAGGTAGCATCCAAGACGTTGGAAGAGGTTCACGATTTGTCTATGCGCCTGCGCCCGCGAGTTTTAGATGACCTTGGACTGGCTGCAGCGTTGGAGCGACTGGTTTCCGAATGGCAGACGCGCTACAAAACCCCGGTAGATGTGGCCGTTCATCTGGATGATCGCCTGCCCGGTGATGTTGAAACGGCTATTTATCGCATCGTGCAGGAAGCTCTGACGAATATTGCGCGGCATGCCAATGCGCGCTCTGCCAGTATCCTGGTGGAACGCCGGAGTGATGTCGTTCTGACAATTGTCGAAGACGATGGAATTGGTTTTGACGCTGCTACGAATCATGGCGAACGTCATCTCGGTCTTCTCGGCATGCGTGAACGGGCGGAACTCTTAAACGGCAAGCTGACCATTGAGTCATCTCCCAACCACGGAACCAGCGTATTTATCGAGATCCCGTTATCGTCCACTTTGCCCGCCGGCGATGTGTTCAACAAGCCAGAGAAAGCCGCAGCGTGATCACACGTGTCCTTCTCGCCGATGATCATGCAATCCTGCGTTCAGGGCTCCGTCTTCTGCTGAACAGTCAAAAGGACTTTCAGGTTGTTGGCGAAGCCTCAAGCGGCACTGAGACACTTTCCCTGGCAGAACAACTCGCGCCAGACCTGATACTGCTGGATCTCAGTATGCCAGCGCTGGGTGGGCTGGATGCTCTTCCCATGTTGCAGACTCTGGCCCCATCTGCACGAATACTGATCCTCACTATGCATGATGATCCGCAATATTTAAGGCAGGCATTGAAACATGGCGCCAGCGGTTACGTGCTCAAGAAGGCCGCCGATGCCGAGTTACTGTCTGCCATGCGCGCGGTACTGCGCGGTGAAATGTACGTTCACCCCTCCATGACACGGGTTTTGCTGGAGGATCTGCTTCCGCATTCGCCGATGGGCGATACAGAGAACGCATGGGGCAGCTTGAGCGACCGTGAACAGGAAGTGCTCAAGATGGTAGCGCTGGGTCACACCAGCGCCGAGATCGCCGAACAACTCCGCTTGAGCGCAAAGACAGTGGAAACCTATCGGGCACGTGGGATGGAGAAGCTTGGCTTGCGCACACGCGCTGCGCTCGTTAGATTTACGTTGCAGGAAGGTTTGATTAAGAGGGATTGAGTGAGCAATTGAAAACCAGGAATAATGGCAGAGCCTAGCAGTTTGTCGGAGTAAAAGAAGATCTGAAGAATTGGTACACTTGAGCAAT
>CAZBAX010000034.1:0-63014 GCA_964489725.1 uncultured Anaerolinea sp.
GAATATGAGAGAGAAGGTTTTGTCATGCGAAGACTCTGGTTTTCAGTTCTTAGCCTGCTTTCGATCGTTACGGCCAGTTGTGGAGCTTTACAAGTGCACACAGAAGATCCTTCAGCGTTGACCCCTTCGACTCCGAACGAAAATGGACCCCTTTCTACTCCATCACCTGGCATCCCAAAACAAGAGGATGATATGCCCAGGGACCCGCCGTTATCGATTCCAACGAACCCGGGCCTATCTGCCCTGACCGAATCGGCCAAGGCAGATTTGGCCCAACGATTATCTGTTCCGGCATCTCAAATCAAAGTCAAAGAATCTAAAGAAACTTTCTGGTCCGATGCGAGCCTGGGATGTCCGCAGCCTGGCATTGCTTACGCTCAGATTCCGACGCCGGGTTATCTTATGATCTTGGTGCATTCTGGGAATGAATTTGAATATCATGTCGATGTACATGGCAATATTCATTACTGCGCAAATCCAACTCCGCCTGCTGTGGGCACTCCCACGGAACCTTGAGTCTCTCCGCTGCCCCAGATCAAAAACATGCCTCATCGCAAAAGATGAGGCATGTTTTTGATTCGGAGCAGGGGAACGACCTGCTTTGTTCGCCGCGATATTGGGCAGCAGCTTAATTCTCTCTATTGCTGAGCATAATAAATGAACTGGAAGTGCAGTCCGCTATCGGGGTCGACATCACGCATATCTGTCCAGACGATATTCGCCGCGCCGTCTGCGCCGTAGGAAACGTTGTTATAGTCGCCGTGGAACGTTGCGCACGTCTCGCAGCCTTCCACCTCTGCCTGGAAGAAAATGGACTGGGTGGGATCGGAGGGTGCAGTGTTCACGATGGTCTTCACGAGAGAGCCCGGTGTTCCCTCTACGAGCGCGGTGTCGTATAAGGGGCCATTCGAGTCACCGCGGTCATGGTAGACGATGCCGATCTCGCCATTCGTCGGGTTCACTTCTACCCACGGGAACCACTGATCGCCTGCACCCGAGTCGACCTGGATCGGTCCATTCCATGAGTCTCCACCATTCCAGGAAGTCATCAGAAACACGTCCGTGTTTGTGACGGGGTCTGCTGAGTTATGTATTCCGTTGCGATTATCGCTGAAGACCAGATACAGGGTCCCATCGGTGGGACTCGCGACGATATTTCCCGCTGAGTTGACTCGCACCTGATAACCTGTCAGGGTCTGGCGGCCATTGACGTTGAACGGATAATCAGCCGTGCCGTCCTCGAGACCGACAACGAAGCTGGGACTCGACCACGTCTGCCCGCCATTCGTCGACTTGACCATCAGATACTGGTCTTCGAAGGCGTCGCCTGGTTCCCACAGCGATTCGTTTTGACCGTTCTCGAACGCAACATAAATGCTGCCATCGGGACCGACGGTGGGTACAGAGAACTGGTTTTCATCGCACCTACCAGCTGGACCTGTTGTCTGGTAGGTACACAGTGCTGCGTTCGAGCCAGAAATCTCCTTGGCTCGCGTCCAGTGCTTGCCGCCATCGTCGGAGTGGGACTCAAAGATCGCCGACCGAACGTATGAACCATACGCGGACTCAAACTTTGTCCAGGTGAGGTACGTGCGGCCGTAGTACGGCGAGGATGGGTGGTTATCGGTGACAATCCACTCCTTGTCATTGAAGAGTTGTCGCTTGCTCAGGTCACAGCCAACTCCGGCATCGACGACTACCGGGGTAGCCCATGTGATTCCGCCGTCACTCGACAGAGAAGCGACCAGATCGCCGCGACACGCTTCCCCGTTTTCATTGAATCGGTAGTTTAGCGAGGCGTGGATCACCCTTCCATGCCTCACGTCAAACACGGTGACGGGGTCGCTGCCGATCACATCTGCATTTTCGTGCGACATATTCCCGGTGGTCCAGGTAGCCGCGTTGTCGAGTGTGGTATAGAACTGGTCACAGCAGGAGCCGTAATCGTTCGAACTGGCGACCATCTGGCCGGGCGCGACCGGATTCACCTCGATATCGGGCTCATTGTTCGGGAACGGATCGTCGCAGTCGAGGTTCGTATTTGCTCCACCGCTTGTTACGATGCATTCAACTTGTGAGGGTGGTGGGGGCTGCTTCTTGGCAGAGGCTACAATGTCGCGTGTGACAGTACGCTTTGTGGACATGCCACCCTCAAACAGGGGCGGCCGCGCACCTGCGGGCGCGATTAGCGCCGTCAGTAGGACCAGCGCAATGATCAGTGCAAATGTCATTTTGAGTTTCATATTTTTCCTCCAATTTAAAAGCCGAAACACTTTTGGCGCCATCGTTGCTGAACATAGTAATAATGATTTGTTGTACATTGCCTCCTTTGCAAGAATTGCTGTCGAAGGATTTTATTCGACAGTTGATTCGCAGCAAGCTGCCAGAGCCGTGACGCCTCGTCCCACCCCAGGCGCGACAGCCCTTTCCAATGAGGATGCTGCTCCTATTTGGATCAATTTAAGAAATGAGAATTTCGAGCACGTTGAGCAGGGGCAGGAAACTGCCCCTGCTCAATGCTTAGCGATAAAAGGTAGACGAATCGTTCAATTAAGGACCAAAGTAATTGAACACACGCGTCACTACGTCTGCTTTCTGGGCCGCTGTGCCGTAAGCCTCCAGTGGGAACGCCAGGAAGACTACCTTGTACGTCCCCGTATCGACGCTGAGTCCGTTGTCCGCGGCAGTGTCATCCCTGAAGATTGCGATGGCCGGAGCGATCGGAGTAACCTGGTCCTCGAATGTATTACCGAGGACCGAGTGATCCAGGGGCACGGTGCCGAGTCCATCTGAGAGAGTCCCGGCAACATCCGTAACGGAGGTGGTCGCCCTATCATTTTGGGTCTCAGAACCGTCCCAATCGATGTGCAGGTAATCGTGGACGAATGCAGTCGTTCCGGCCGCCTGGTCGAGAATATCCTGCCCGCTCATGAACAGACGCCCACCGTTGTCGAGGAAAGACGCGAGCTCATTCTCATAAGGCAGGAGGGGACCCGGATAAGTATTCCCTGTGAACCATACGATGTTCGTGAAGGACTGCATGTAGTGCGACGGAATATTCGGATCGGCGCCGAGATCCCACGTGCTGAATGAGATTCCCGCCGTGGTCAATGCGGTCGTGTAGAACGATTGTACGTCTGGGATATCGCCGTCGTTGTCGACGAGCAGAGTGTCAACGGCAACCGCGATCGTATTCACTGTTGCCGAGTCGCTGACGGATGGATCGCCGACCGAGGTGGCAACTACGCTTGCAGTGTTGATTTCGCCATTGGGCGCACCCGCAGGCACATCCACCCTCACGCAGACGTCAGCGCTTGCACCGGGCGTTACGCTTGGTGTAGTAACAAGCGCGGTGGTGCAGGTAGCGTCGAAGAAGGACACTGGATAGCTACCTCCAGATGAAGCCATAGTATAACTGTCGGTGTTAAATCCCAGGTTTGTGACATGGACGAGGTAATTCACGCTCTCCCCGACTCTGGCTCCATCCGTTTGAGTCTCTGGCGTCACGCTCACTGCGTAGGGTTCTGCGATTGGCGTGACGACGGGTGAGCCGGTCGTAAAGAAACCACCAGACGCAGCCGCCCGAAGCCCGTCGTTGATGATTGCCTCAACATTGTTTTTCAGAGCGTCGGCGATATTGAGGCTGAAGGTACGTGTGATGCTGGAACCTGGGGCGATGTCTACGGCTGGCCAGGTGATCCTACCCTTAACGACCGAGCCACCATCCGACGCTGACACAAACGATGTATTGGGCGGTACCGGGTCGGTTATGACGACTCCACTGGCCACGGCATTTCCTTCGTTTTCGACCGTGATCGTGTATGTCAATTCACTGCCTGGGCCCACCGGAATGCCCGCGTCGACTTTGGAAATGACCAGGGCCGGGGCAGCGACAGTATCGGCGAGGCTAAAGGCCCCGCGCCCATGCGTACCAGCCGCCATTAGCCGGTGCGATGAGTCGAAATCGAGCTGCCAAATCGCCACGATCGGGAAGCCAGTGCCAAGTAAGTGCCAGCTAGCGCCGCCATCGTAGGTTACGAATGGACCCACATCCGTCCCAACATAGAGGGTGTTCGGGAATGATGGGTCAAGGATGACCGAGTTCACAGGGACATCGGGCAGGTCGCCGCTGATGTCTGTCCACGTCTGGCCGCCATCCAGTGTCTGGAATACGTGCCCGGGCTGCCCTGGCGTAGAGTCATTGTAGCTTGAGTACGACACATACGCGATGCGATAATTCGAGCGGTCAACAGCGATCTGCGTGACCGGCCGTGCCGGCAGCTGGCCGGCATCGAGCCGCGTCCAACTCGGACTGTCGTTTACCTGCGCATCGGTCGATAGATATACAAGCCCATCGAGCGAACCCGTGTACACTGCCTGTCCACCGCCAACGCCAATCGCCGAAATCGTGCAGTTACGCGCTCCGTTGGGTGCAGTGCCGGTGCAGCCGCTCGTCAAGTCGTCACTGATGGTGTTCCAAAACACATCACCAGCCGATTCCGCTCGGGCATTGTCGGTACGGTACAGCCGGTATGTGCCCAGAAAGAGCTGCTCCGGGCGTTGCTTATTCATTGCCATGGGGATATAAAAGTCGGAGCGATCGCTTAAATCGATACCGGCGGTGATCGCATTGTTATTGAGGAAGAACGCGCCTCCGTCGGCCATACGATAGGGTGAGATCCCGAAGTACGTGCCGTAGATAAAACAGCTCCCGCTGAACGCGCCAAATTCACATGGGCCATCAACGGTCGGGTCGACGAGCACCTGACCGCCATCCCCGTTGGCCACGTCGAACCAGCTCCCCGACGCGGTCGACTTACGCAGCGTGCCGTTGTCCTGCGTCCCGCCCCAGAAACGATTCGGGATCTGGGGAACGATTGCAATCGAGGTGTATTGCGTGATCTGGAGATCCGTGCGGAAGAGTACACCTGCAGTGGCAGGATTAACTGTACCGTTCAGGTTTTGCCAAGTAACCGCACTGAGTGGGTCACTAGCATTCGGTCGGCCACCGCGGTCCTCGCTGTACCACACGCCTCCATCCGAACCAATGATCACGTTCATCGAATTGCTCGGGTCAAAGGCGATCGCTTGAAAGTCTGGATGTTGTTCGTAACCGAGGTTCTTCCAGGTCATACCGCCATCATCGGAGCGGTAGATACCACCCGAGCCGATGCCATAATCAAACTGTCCGCCAGCGAAGACCACATTTTCGTTGTCAGGGGCAGCGTCGATGACGTTATCGTAGAAGCATTGTCCGCCGCAGTAGTCTTCGACGTTCTCAGGGCTGGTGCCGGCCGGCAGCATCGTCCAACTGGCGCCGCCGTTGGTGGACTTGAAGACGCGCGAGGGGTGATAGCCGTTGGCGTCGATCCAGTCGAAGCCAGCATACAACGTGCCGTGACCGCCCGGAGATGGATGCGAGAGGTCGATCGCGAATCGGGTTGCAGAAGCAGCAAAATCCGGCGAAGGGAAGCCGAAATTCATGATCGGGGTCCATTTCTTGCCGCCATTGATGGACTTATAAATACCATCACTCCAGAAGGTCGCATACAGGATGTTAGGGTTCTGGGGGTCGATCACCAGGTCAGTGGCGCCGTTGAATTCGGACAGCGCTTCCTTAAGCAGCGTCCAACTGACTCCGCCGTTGGTCGATTTCCAGATGCCGAACTGCGAGTGGTTGGGCGGTGAAGTGCGCCGCGACCCACCGCGGCCGCGTAAAACTGCCGCGTAAAGAATGTTAGCATTCGTTGGGTGGACAACAAGTTTGGCAATTGCCACGCCCGCGAAATAATCTCCAGAGACATGCGCCCAGGTGTTGCCACCATCGGTGGATTTTAGAACGCCGTTTCCGAAGTAGCTGTCGCCGGATAGATGGCCTTCACCCGTCCCGGCATAGACGATCATGTCGTTCGAGGGTGCAACCGCCAGCGACCCGATCGCCAAGGAAGGTATGTTGTCGTCTCCCAAGGGACCTGTCTTCGGTTCCCATTTGCCGGTTGTGTCGTTGTAGACCCAGATGCCTCCCTGGGCTCCGCCGAGGATCCACGTGCCGTCAGCGCGAATAGCCAGAGCGCCGATGCGCCCACTCATCGCGCTGAAGGGTCCACCGCTGCGAGTGATCTGGACGATGGGATTCGGGCCCAACCCGCCCCATGCACCGGTGAAGGTGGCCGGACCGCCAGACGGTGGAGCCTCCTTACGCAGAAGGACAACCTCCTCAGCCGCTTTGGCGCGCAAGACTCCTGCCGTCTGATTGTCGAGTGGAACGTCTCCGGCAGTTCGCTCCAGCATAAAGGCTTCATCACGCTCCAGTACCTCCGATTCGCCCTCTTGATTGTCCTCATTTACAATTTGAGGACGTGCTCCTGGCAGGAAGGTTGGCGTATCATCGGGACCGTCTGCGGATGCGATAAGAACGGTGCTCATTAGCACACTGACCACGAGCACAACATTCACAATACGCGATTTTATGAGGCTCCTCATAAACCTAGAAGAAACGTTGCTAAATTTCATTTATTCTCCTCATACTGACGAAAATGAGCGATATGCCTTGAAAAAGTCTTCATCCGACATTATGGAATAGCTATACGTATCTCTTCCGTGACCTCCGTTACAAATTAAAACCGCCGAATATATCTATTCGGCGGTCAAACGGGCCCGCCAAGGCGGGATCCATGACATTGCGTCCCCATCTCCTCGTATGATGGGTTTGCCTCTTCATTGTGGTGTCAATGCAGAAAGTGGATTATCTCGATTAATATTATATAAATTATGAGAAAAAAATCAAGCAGGTGTAACCTTTTCATATTTTTGGAGCATCGTTTGTTGGTGCGAATGAACGACATGCTAAGTCACTGAACCGAACTCGTTTCTGGAAAATAGGCTCGAATAACGAATGTTATGCCCTCACAGCCACAAATCGCGTCTTTGTATCGTGTGAGAAACGAAATTTCCTGGCACCGCCGGGGCAGGTGTGTGACCAGGGCAGAAGTTGCATTCAAGTATATAATCCCAGCGTATGCCAAAACGAACAGTTCTCCTTTCCATTGTTCTTGTGGCCTTGCTCGCGGCCGCAGGGACCGCCTTCTTTCTCTATCGTCCCAGTAGCGCCCGCCTGCTGGCATTTCGTACCTGGATCCGAAACCCCGCTTCGCACCCAGACTGGAAGCTGGCGGCCGGTTCCCAGTGCGGTTCTGCCCCGTTTCATTTCCCGACCGATGGCTTCGTTGGCTTTCTATGGGGCGATTCGTTTCGTCCCGGTCACCGTCATCAGGGGATCGATATTTTTGCCGGCAGCGAGATTGGCATCACGCGCGTTGTCTCTGCGTATCCGGGATACTTAACGCGCCTGCCCGATTGGAAATCCACAGTCATCGTACGCGTGCCTGAGGACCCATTGCAGCCCGAGAGGCAGATCTGGCTTTATTACACCCACATGGCAGATGAAACAGGCAATTCCCTGATCGCGGCGGAATTTCCGCCCGGAACGTATGAAGTGCCGGTCGATTATGGAACATTCTTTGGCTATCAGGGAGACTATTCCGGAAACCCCGATAACCCGGTTGGCGTGCACCTGCATTTCTCCATCGTTGAAGATGATGGCAGTGGACAGTTCAAGAATGAACTCGATATCGACAATACCCTTGACCCGTCGCCTTATTTGGGATTACCGTTGAACGCCTATGAAAACCGCGAACGCATTCCCATCTGTGAGCAATCCAGTGAATGAATTTACAGACAAAGTTGTTCTGATCACCGGGGCAGGCAGGGGCTGCGGGCGATTGCTGGCTGAAGCCTTTGCGCAGCGCGGCGCTTGTGTGGCGGCCAATGATATTTCACCCGTGAACGTGGATGAACTCGTAACGCAGATTACGCAACAGGGCGGACGCGCAAAAGCATACGTAGAGGACGTTGCGAAAAAACTCGGTGCACAACTGATCATCAATCAGGTGGAAGATGATTTTGGGCAGATCGATATTTTGATCAACCATGCTGCCGTGGAACCGCACGTCCCCCTGCTCGAGATGGATGAATGGGACTGGCATCGCGTCCTGGATGTCAACCTGACCGGCGCGTTCCTCATGACCCAATCGGTGGGACGTGTGATGCGCGCCAACGGTGGGGGGGCGATCATTAATCTTTTAACGGAATCAGTTCGTGATGAAAGCAGCGAGGCGGGGTTCGTCGCCAGTATGAGCGGCTTGCGCGGCTTCACCCGGCAGGCGGCGCGCGAGTTGAGTCCTTATAACATCCGTGTTTATGCGGTGGAAAGCGATCGGGAGTCGATCGTCGAAACAATAGTGGCTCTGCTGGAGCAAGAGGAACGATGAAAGAACTGTTGGAATATCGCGCCCATCTGATCGATCGGTTGGCGACCGCTACAGAGGAATTCTGTTCGGCCTGTCTCGCGGCGAGTGATGCATACGAGCCGCTGGCGGAAGGGGAGTGGAATCTCCACCGGGTGGCCGTGCATGTGCGCGATGTGGATAAACTTGTCTATAGTTATCGGGCACGCCGGACTGCAAACGAATCGAACCCGGAATTTCAAACCTTCGATGGCGATGTCCATATGGCGGAACACTATTCTGCGGGGGAGCCGTTGCGTGATGTTCTGGCGGAACTGCGCAGTAATGTTTACGATCTGGCTGCATGGTTGCGCAGCCTGCCCATAGAAGCATGGTCGCACATCTCACGCCATGTAACACTGGGAGATGGATTTACATTGCAGTCCTGGGTGGAACGTGATCTGGCGCATATTGAAGAACACCTGGAAGCCATTAAAAGATGACCCTGGTTACGGTCAACCTGGATTACCAGAAAGAAAACCCCAGCAGCGTTGTAAACCAAGCGAAGATCGGCTCGTAGATCTGCAGTCCAACCAGGGCGACAATTATTCCCAGAACCGCGCCCGCGGCAATATCGGAAACATAGTGCACGCCCATCGACACGCGCGCCAGGGCAACCAATGGCGCCCATATCCATAAAATGATGCCTAGCCAGGCGGGTCCCAGTGCTGAGCCAACTACCGCGATGAGGAAGGCGCGCGCTGCATGTCCGGAGGGGAACGAGTGCGGATCTGTGTTGCGGTAAATGCGGCCCCACTCGCCTTCAGGGCGCCTCCGTCTGACAAGGAATTTGATTCCCAATACCAGAGCCGCTAGCAGTCCGATGCCGGCCAACTCCACCACTTGCCATTCCCGCCACTGCGGCCCACTGAACAACCAAAGGATGAGCAAGGCTGCGCCCCAGAACCAGGAGTCGCCGGAGTGAGCAAGGAAGGCCGCTATAGCGCGCAATGCGCCTGGCTTTTCAGCCACGCGCATCTGATTGGAAAGTCGGGCATCCAGTTCGAGTATGGAGCGCAGGTTCATCACTTGATCTTGACTTTGGATGGAGTCTTGGATTTGGTGGGCGCCTTAAGACCCGACCGGGACTTGATGGCTTTCGACGCGCCAGCCGCTTTCGTGCCATCGGATCTCCTGCTGGCTGTGGTTGCGGGTTTGGCAGCGGCTGCCTTGGCCCTGCGCGCCGCGGCCTTTTCTCTGGCAAGGGATTTGCGCTGCTGTTCGGCAAGATCGGTACGCAACAGTTCGAGCTGGTGCGGCTTGTCGACATCCATACAAGGTTCGGCGTGCTGCCAGACGATGGCGCGTCCCTTGATGCCAATGCGGTCGCAAACACGTGCGAGCGCGTCTTCCAGTGTCAGCCGCCTGGTCAAGAGCGCAAACAGCGTACCGAACCCGATAATCCCAGCCTGCTGGAGGGGACTCTTGCGTGAACCGATCAACGACTCCCACATATCCAAATGCTCGGTTGCCATCCGTACATGCGTAACGTTCATATCGGCGCCGCACACATCCATATCTTTGAGGTGAGTATAAGTGCGTTTGGAATTGGGGAACCGCGCTTCCATGACATCACGCGGACAAACACCGTAATACAGATCGTCATTCGTCTGCATCGAGGTTTCCACGAGCCAGTCCACGTGTTCGGCCTTCAATGCTGGAATATCGGATGAAACGATCAACACATGTTGAGTCTTCTTATTCAGTTCCAGCGATTTGTTAACCCCGGCCACAATGTTGGCCAGCATGCGTCCCTGGTTCGAAACATAGTAATGAGGCTTGCGACAGGAAAGATCAGACTTCGGCGACAGACCGACGATGATCACATTATCGACCAGCTTTGCATTGCCGAGCGCATCCAGTACCCATTGAATCATCGGTTTGCCAGCCACATCGATCAGGGCTTTGGAATTACCGTTTGAATACGAATAAAGCGGATCCTGGGGCTGCGGGATTCCACCTGCGATTATGATTGCATCCATACATTCTCCTTTTATGTCATTGCGAGGAGCGGGTTTCACGACGAAGCAATCCCATGTAATCAGGAGATTTCTTCGCTCACGCTCGCAACACATGCGCCTCACTGCGTTCGTTGCAGTGCAGCTGTGACATTAGTTAAGTTCCTGCAATTGCGGCTCGAAACCAAGTATATCGAGCATTTCGGTCAACTCGGGCCAGGTGAGCGGACGTCCCTTGCCGGAGACCGCCACCAGGGCCGCTTCCATCATGTTGGTGCCGAAGGAGCGTCCTTCCAGTACCGGTGTGGTGGTGATGAGATACTTCACACCCGCCTTGCGGAATGCTTCCACATCTTCGTGTGTGGTGGTATTCGTGACGATCACTTTACCCTGCAATTTATCAGGCATAAATCGTTTGATGTAATGGCAATCGCCGGCGATCACGGTTGCCCAATCATAGTACTTTCCCCATTTTGGCGTACGTTTTTCCTGTTTCTCGCCAGTAGGGTAGATCCACTCGAATGGGAGGCGTCCCACGATTGGCATTAGCAGGTTCCCCATGATTTTGAGGGTACTAATCTTGTGAAGGGCAATGGGTATATCAAGGCCAAACATAAAATCGCCAAAGATGGTTTCGTAACCGGCTTCAGCAAAACTTTTCGAGAGTCCCCAGCGATCCATACCAACAGTAACGAGCACTTTGCGGCCGCGGGAATTAATATAAGCACTGATCTTTTTCTCCAGGAATGCCGGAGCCTTGTTCTCGAGCGTGTTCTTTAATCCCCCGCCGTCCACCAAAGGTGTTTTCTTTACAAAGCGCACCATCGGTTGAACAGAATAAAGCGGGAACCACTTTCCATCGACCAGAGCGCCCAGATCGGCGCCGCCTACGCCGAAGGCATCCACATTACCATCCAATTCCCTGTATTTCAGGGCGGCGGCTTCCATATCACCATCAGTACCAATCCGTTCGATGCTGACTTTTTCCCCGAGCAGTGTAACGTCGACTGCCTTATTGCGTTTCGATGAACCAATGCTGATGCTGACAGCCCTCTTCATGCTGAGCCTCCAAGGATGAGATCATGTCCGCGGACGCACCGGGACGCTAGTATTATATAACGGAATCCTGAAGAGCTTTAGGAATACGGGCGCGCTAAAAGTTCGTAAGTAGGTTTGCATCCTGCGCCGTCCTCGGCGCAGGATTTACCCGGATAACGCCACAGTCACCGGCGGTGTGAGCGTATTTCCAACAAACTTCGGGTATGCCCGGTCAGGCTGCCCCTGCGCGTGGAAGCGTGAAGCAGAACATGCACCCCGCGCCCAACTCGCTTTCCACCCAGACCTTGCCGCCGTGAACTTCCACGATGCGTCTGACCAGAGCCAGCCCCACGCCCGTGCCCTCGGTTCTTGCATCCAGTTTGTTGAACAATCCAAAGACGCGCTCGTGATGTTCGGGGGCAATGCCGATCCCATTGTCGCGGACGTAGAAAACACAGACGCCATTCTCCTCGCCGCGCTGTCCGATCTCAACAAGGGGGCTGGGTTGGTCTCCCATGTACTTTGCGGCATTGTCGAGCAGATTTTGCATCACTTCCAGAAGGCGCGGCCGATCACAACAAACGGATGGCAGCTCAGGCTGTACATGCACCGTAATGTGATGTTGATCCAGGCGTCCGCGCACGATCTCCATCGCCTCGTGGATCAGGTCGTTCAAAGGCACCACCACGGGCGGATTCATGATGCGGCCAATTCGTGAGAGTTCGAGCAGTTCGCTGAGCAATTTTTGCATCTTGAGCACAGCTTCCTGTATACGCCGGCTATCCTGCCTGACCCGGTCGACGCGCCCCGAGAGGGCATCCTGCTCCAGAAAACCCAGGAATCCGCTGATGGTCACCAGGGGAGATTTAAGATCGTGTGAAACAGTATACGTGAAACGCTCCAGCTCCTCATTTTTGGATTCGAGTTCTGCAATCAGCTCCTTACGTTGTCCCAGCTCGTGCTGCAGAGCGGCCTTGTCCATCTGGCGCTTGATCGCGACACCCAGCATGCTGGCTGCAACTTTGAGTACATCGATTTCGGCCGTCGTCCACTCCCTGGCAGTGAACATATCATCGATTCCAATCGTGCCCCACCATTCGCCTTTCACCATCAATGGTAATTCGATCATCGCCTTAACGCCAAGTTGTGCGAGTCGTTGCTTCTCTGCCTCCGGGAAACTGTAGGTGTTGCCGATGAAGATTTGCCCTCTGCTCAAATAGTCATCGCTGGATCCCACGCCGCTGCGGAGCTGATGCGAATCCTGATAAATGGGATTTTCAAGATCGCTCACACAACCGGGCGCGGTCCACTCATACGTCAGGGATGAAACCACAACCCCGTCTGCATTTGGATGATGTTCGAACAGATAGGCGTGGCTGGCGTCGAATTCTTTTCCCAGTCTCTCCAGCACGCCCTCTATAGTTTCCCTCCAGTTGGATGACTTCAAAAATTGCTCGGCAGCAAATGTAATGGATTGCATTGTTGACTCACGTTTGCGTAAGCCCTCTTCTGTCAACTTGCGGTCCGTAATATCCTGAAGAATCCCAATCGAGCCGTATGCAGCATTTCTCTCGTCGATCAACTGTATGGAGCGATCGGTCAGCCAGCGGATCTGGCCATCGCTCGTGCGGATTTTTTGATCCCGTTTCCAGGCCCTGGCCTTGCGCCTGGTTACGGTATCTGGAACGTCGTCCATCGCAAACTCGCTGGTCTTATTCAGTGTGACCGTTTCCTCGATAATTTTGGACCAAACTGCAGGGGTGAGCTGCTCGGGCCCGTAGCCCGTCATGTTTCTGATCCCTTCTCCTATAAAGACATAGCTATTGCTCACGTAATCATAATAATAGGGAACTGCATCTGCCGCTTCGATTGCCTGACGGTAGATGCGTTCCGACTCCTGAAGCGCAGAATCTGCTCGTTCACGCTGGATCGCCGCGCTGAGAATTCCTGCGGCAACCTTTAATGCATCGATCTCTGCATGGGTCCACTGGCGGTCCTGCTCAAAATCGTCAAAACCAATGGCCCCCCAGTCCTTCTGATTTACGAAAATCGGCACTTCCAGAATTGCCTTAATACCAGACAATGCCATATTCTGTTTTTCGATGGGGCTGAAGGTTTGCGAAGTTCCCACTCGCACCTCACCCCTCCGCAGGGCTTCCACCTGCTCCTCATAGCCTTCCTCATAAAGCTTCGAGCTCTGGTATTCCGGATCGTTTATGTAGCTCCTGCAGCCGGGAGCCGCCCATTCAAAGCGCATGGATGTCACCGGTTCACCGTCTCTGTCGATATGATCCTCGAATAAATAGGCATGTGAGACGTGAATGGTGGTACCTAGGCGTTCAAGCACCTTGTCAATATTAAGCCGCCAATCGGATGTTTTCAGGAACTGTTCGGCCGCGAAAGTGACTGCTTCCAGAATCGACTCGCGCTGGCGCAGATCCAGCTCCATGGTTTTGCGTTCCTCCAGTTCCTGCTTTAACTGGTCGAGCAGGCGGGCCTTGTCGATGGCAAGTGAGGCCTGGATGCCAACATTTTCCATCAACTGGATCTGCTCGGTTGTATACGCATCGACACGCATGCTTTGTACCGATAACACGCCAATGATCTTCTGGTTCACTTGTAGTGGGATTCCAAGGTATGTGTGCAGAAGCGGCCGGCTGTTATCATCGACCGGTTGATACAGCTGCATGATTTCATCCAGAAACAAGTTTGGCAGGTAAAGAGTCCTGCCGCTGCGGATCACTGCGCCGGTGAGTCCGGGTATTTCGCTTAATTTCCGGGATGGGTAGGTGATCGGTACGCCAAGCTCGAAAAAAATGGGGAAATCCACCATATCCCTGGTCTCATCGTAAATGGCCACATATAGTGAATCTACCTGAATCAGCTTTAGGCTCTCGGTATATAGGGTGAGGAGCGTCGTATACAAGTCTCTGCCAGATGCCAGCGCGATTCCCAGTTGATATAACAATGCCATTTCATTCGCGCTGTCTTCCGGTAATGTTGGATCGAAGGGTTTATTTTCCATTTCTGCCTCGATCGTTGGGTAGTGTAAACAAAAATGTCGAACCTTTCCCCAACTCACTCTGCACCCAGATCCGTCCGCCGTGTACTTCGATAATTCTCTTTACCAATGCAAGCCCTATCCCGGTGCCATCGGTACGCGGGTCAAGTTTGTTGAACAGGCCAAACACCCTGTCAAAGTGTTCGGGCGCGATTCCGATTCCGTTGTCACGCACATAGAAAATGGGATGGCCGTGCTCGGTGTCCACCCCTGCCTGGCCAACCTCAATGCGTGGAGATTGCTGCCCGCCCATAAATTTCGCTCCATTATCAAGGAGATTTTGCATCACCTCCAACAGCCGCACACGATCCCCAGAGATGACCGGCAGGTTTGGCTCAATTTCCACGCGAATGCCGCGTTCGCTGAGATGTCGATGCACCAGCTCGGCTGCTTCGCGTACGACTTCCTCAAATGGGAAGGACGCGTATTCGTTCTGAAGTCGGCCGATGCGTGAAAGCTCCAATAATTCGTTCAAGAGGCGTTGCATCTTATCGGTGGCGTCGATGATGCGCTGAACATCGGCATGAAGTCGTTCCGTATTTCCTGAGAGGGCATCCTGTTCCAGGTAGCCCAAAAAACCGCGGATCGTGAACAGCGGCGATTTGAGATCATGAGAGACTGTATAGGTGAACCTCTCAAGCTCGGCGTTCTTGCTTTCCAGTTCGGTGATGAGATCCTTTCGGGCGCCGAGTTCTGACTGCAGGTCCGAAAAGAGGCGGGCGTTCTCCAGGGCAATGGCCACCTGGTTGGCATAGGTGACTGCCAGCTGGGCATGTCGCTCCTGAAACTGTCCAACTCGATAACCGTCGAGGGCGATGATACCAAGTTTATTCCCTTTTGCCTGCAGAGGCACAGCCAGCCATGAATGAATACGATTGTGTGCCGGCTCGGTAAACGCTGTGACTGTGAGTTGAATGTCGTCGACCAGGACATAGGGCGCATCGCCGTACAGCAGGGGATAGGCCGGCTCCTGTTCTGTCAGCTCGAACCTGTACTGCGCTACGTCAGCTTCCTGGATGGCAAAGCCGCGCATGCTGACGATTTCCAATATATTATTGTTCAGGAGCTGAACCGAAGCGCTATCGTACGGAACGACACGTTCCAATTGCTCCAAAATACGTTCGATGGTTTCACCTTTTTCAAGGGTGGCCACGACAATCGCTGCGCTTTCGCGAAGCGTTTCTGCTTCTGCATTCTTATTCTCGAGCTCGGCGATCAGTTCCTTGCGGTGTTCCAATTCCATCTGCAGGTTGGAAAACAGGCTCGAATTTTCCAGGGCGATCGCCACCTGGTTCGCAAACGTGACGGCCAGCGCGGCATGATGCTCAGTGAATTGGTTTTCCTGTTTGCCATCCAGTGCGATCAGGCCGAGGACCTTTCCGCGCGTCTTCAAAGGGATCGCCAGCCACGATTGCACGTAGGTATGTGGTTCCATCTGAAAATCAGAGAGTTCCTGTTGCACGTGGTTACTTAGAATGTAGGGTACGCTGCCGTTCAGGATTGGAAAAGCAGAATTGCCTTCGTCGGCGATCAGGATCGTGCCCGGGATCTCGATCTCAGGGGGAAGATTGACTCCGCTGATGATGAACTGCTGATTGCCTTCCACCCTCCAAATGGAGGCTGTGTCAAACGGGATCACCCGTTGGATTTGCTCCAGGATACGCTGGATGATCTCGCTAAACTCCAACGTGCTGACTATGCTTTCCAGGCTTTGACGCAAGGTCTCCGATTCCTCACTCTTGTCTTCGAGTTCACGGATCAAGGTTTCGCGTTCCGCCTCGATCCATTTGCGTTGGGTGATGTCGCGCACCAGCATTAGCACCGTGGATGCTGAGCTGGACACAAGCCGGGATTCCAGGACCCGCGCAACGCCTCCCATTTGCATTTCAAATTCGAACATATTCATCTGGTCGCTTGCAAATGCCCTTGCAATCGCAAAGCTGGTTTGCGCCACCACAGATTCGGTGAACACCTCACGAATGTGCCTGCCAATCAACTTTTCCGGCGGCATGGCTATTTCATAGCCTTTGGGCGGAGCGACGTTGACGATCATCCCGTCGATACTGAGTTCCATGATCATATCGGGGAATGCATTCAGCAGGGCGCGAATGCGCGCCTCACTCTGCTGCAGGGCGTGCATCGTCTTTTTCTGGGTGCTCATGTCATAGAACATGGCCAGGATGCAGTCCTCATTGTTGATCTGGATCAGTTCGTAGAAGGAGATCACATGTTTCAAGCTGCCATCTGTGTGATAAAACGAGTCGTCGGCATTGAAGAGCGATTTACGCTGTCGCAGATTGTTGACAAATTCCAGGCGCGCTTCTGGAATGTCCCACATGTTCAACTCTGCTGCGTTACGCCCGATCGAATGATGGGGATGATAGCCCGTGAGATCCCAATACGCATAGTTCGCATCGAGCAGGCGTCCTTCCTGCAGGGTGGTGATACAGATCGCCACGGGACTCGCCTGGAATACTTTGCGAAAACGTTCTTCACTCTCGCGCAGGGCTGCTTCTGCACGTTTGCGCTCAGAGATATCACGGACCGACTCAAGGAGTAGCGGGGACTGCCCGTAGTCCAGCATTCGGGCGCTTACTTCCACGGGGAATTGGGATCCGTCTTTGCGGCGGAACACTGTTTCGAAGATCAGTTCATCTTTTTCGTGTACCAGGCTGCCCCTCTTGTGCCAGTCTTCGATCGTATTCACATCTACGGCGATGTCGATGACGCCCAATTGGCCCAGTTCTTCGCCGTTGTATCCAAGTGATTCGTATGCCCGTTTGTTGAAGTCGATATAGCGGCTGGTCTGCGGGTCGATCATGTAGATGGCGTCATTGGATTCGTCCATCACCTTTCGGAATTGCAGAAGTTCCTCCTGCGCCTGTTTGCGTTCTCTGAGCTCTGACTGTAAACCGGCAAGGGTCTGGCGGAGCTTGTCGGTCATGGCGTTGAATGCCTGGGCCAGCGCGCCCACCTCATCATCCGATTGAACCGGGGCGGCGGCATCCAGGTGGCCCGCCGAAATGTGAGAGACCGTCTCTCCCAGCGCTCGCAATGGAGCCGTGATCTGGCGGGCCATAATAAAGACGAGCAGAACAAGGATGACATACACCAGGAGTCCGCTTCCAGCGATCTGGAGTGTCATTTGCCGGGCCGGCCAAAGGGCCTGCCGTTCATCGATTTCCACCAGCAGCGCGATGTTTTGTTCTTTCAGCCACACGTATTTACCGATCACCCGTGTCCCCATATGATTCACATAACTTACACTCCCGGCCTGGTCGCGCAGTGCGGCTACATTGGCAAGCGACTGAGAGTTGCGCAGATTGCTGAGCAGCAATGGGTCATCCGTAAGCGGCGTGTGATCGGCGTTAAACAGATAACTTTGGATGGCCTGGTTCGTGCCCGTTTCTTCACGGAAGATGTCATCGACACGCTTCAAATTGAAATGAAGTGCGAGCACGCCAACCCGTCTTTGCGTGGAATCGAATAATGGCGTGGCAACTGTAATGGTGGTTTGATCAAGCAACGGTGATTTATAAAATGGTTGCGTGAAAGTTTTGCTGATGCCTTCGAGGAAAAATGGCTGGTTTGCCTGTGATTTGCCGATATTCCCTTCCAGGATGGATACAGCGATGTTCCCCCGTGTATCGACGATCTGGATATCCTGAAAATCATCCATGCGCTGCACGATGATCACCAGAAGTTCCTGCAGTTCGGCCCGTGCCTGCGCTTTTTCCAGCGTCGTGGAATCTTCACCGAGTAGCCTGCCGGCCAGTGCCCGCAGCTCAGGCAGGCTGCCCAGAAATATTGCGTTTCCCTGTTGTTCATCCAGCCATTGATTCAGGCTGTCGATCTTTAAGGTGGCGACCGTCGCGAGTTTGTCATCGACGGTGTCTCGCAGCGACCGGACGGCGTATGTGTAGGAAAAGTAAATGATCGGCAGCACGGTCAGAAGCGCAAAGACCGTGTAATACAGGAACAGACGGTTTTGTATGCTCAGGCCCTTATGCTTGGAAACGAGGCGCAACATGTTAGGGAAATTGATTCAAGACAGTGATGTCATACGACGCGGCTTCCTGCGTTAGATCCTCTCCCTGGTATTGCAGGGATAATTCGGAAAGCCTGCCGCTGCCATGCAGGTCCTGGACAATCGTATTGAGCGCATTCCACAAACTCAAATTGGAACGTCTGGCAGAACGATCGAGAGTCACAGAAGCATAGGCAAAGATCAGAGGTCGATCCAAAAGCTGAAGCGGTTTACCGGCGGCGATGGCGGCCCGGGCCTTCGGCAAGATGGTCATCACGGCATCGAGCTCTACACCATCCCCCAGCGACAGGTCATCGATCGCAGGGTCCTCGTTTTCATAGGCGACGATTTGGGCATCGCGGATACGATACTCGATGTCTGCCCCGGGCATCTTCAACGTGCCGTTCAAATATGTTTCGAATGTACAAGCCACGCAGGCGCCGATCCGTTTTCCTGAAAGATCCTCGGCCTTGTGAAAAGTTGTATTCTCGGCATGGATGAGCAGAACGGTTGGCGTGGCATAGTAGGGTTGGGTAAAGTACAGGTCCTTCATGCGATCGAAGGTAATTGCGACCGAGCCAACATGGATGTCCCAATTATCACCCCAATGGCCCGCTACCAGTTGACTCCAGGGCGGCGTAACGAAGCAGGGTTCCACTCCCAGAGAGGCGGCGATCTCTATCGCAACCGCCACATCGAATCCTTCGAATTGGCTGGCGGAGTATTGGGTTGGCTCACATTTCGTTCCGTTCCGTTGTTTCGAGCCTTCGATCAACCTCGATTGCGGCGTGTAGCTGGCATCTGTGGCGATCACCAATGTTCCGCGGGCCTGGATCTCGGCAAGCTTGTCGTGTGGAACGGAGGTCTGGGTAGCCGCGATGGGCATACAGGCTGCAAGCACCAGGCTGATCATGATGACTGCGATTTGCTTCATACAGCCTCCTTTGCTACAAAGTGCCGCATCGTGTACTGGAAATATACAAGCTCATATACGAGGAAAAGTGACGGGGGAGAACAGCAGCAAAATGATTATATATCAAGTCGCTGTACCAAACCTTACAGACTCTCAAAAAAAAAGTCCGCCCATGCGAGCGGACATCTGCTGTGTGTTATGGTGTGCAGATCATCCTGAAGTTAGCCTCGCCCACGGCCGCATTCGGCAGGGTGGTCCTGACCTGGATCGAGTAGTCTGCAACCCGATCCACCACGTAGTAGTCCTGTACGGTCTTGGTTCCGCCCGACTCGAAGAGCACCTGCTTTTCATCGGATATCCGCCCTACGTTCGATTCCCATTGCCAGATGACGACAGATGGTCCGTTCGTCGTGATCTCTGCGCTGATCAGTACGCTCTGCGGGAACGACTCACAGCCTACATTCATGGCAGCCGGTTCAACGCGAACCTCGATCTGGGTGACCCGTATCTCAGGCGGCCCCACCACTGGGAGCAGGTCCACATTGCCACTCACGTTGATGAAGTCGATGGACAGCCAGCAGGATGTAGATGGGTCACTGGGGTTTCGTACGAAGAGCCAGGTGATGTCGATATTCTTGCCGATCACCTCCGCCTGCCTGCCGGGGTTCAGCGCACCGATGACCGCATAGGAAATATCGGGCCCAAACCGGCAGTTGACCGGTTGTTCGCGCGGCGATGCAAGGGTGATCGAAGGCGTAGATGTTGCAGTCGGCGTGGGAAGAGGCGCCTCTGTGGACGTGGACTCGGTGCCACCGGTTATCGGGAAGGTGATGGTCGAGATAACGGGCCCAGGTGTCGACGTGGGCAGAGGCGTAGCAGTAGGTTGTGATCCGGGAAAATTGCACGACACCGTAAAAACAACGAGAAACAGAATCCAAAATCGGCGTGGCATGTATTCCTCCTAACCCGAATCCTAGTGTTCCGTTGCGTGCTTTGCAACAGTCCTTTAGTGCTATTCTATATGGTTTTGTATGTCCTGGAATACATTGCAACCAGACAGGAGGACTTCATGAAATATCCATTTGCTGGTGTTTTTATTCGTTGCGATCCTCCTGAACAGGAAAGGTCAGCTTTATTGCAGACAAGCGGGAACCGAATCGTTCAACCCAAATGGGTCGCTCGTAACGCCATTCTCGTCGTAGATCTTGACGAACTGGATTTCGGAGAATTGCTTGAGATTGTAGGTCAGAAGATCTCCAATATCATACGATGTGCTTGCAGGTGTGCATGTGCCGGTTAGATAGACGCGGGCGATGCCATTGGCGATCTCCAGTCTGCTGTAGCCGGTGAATCCGTCATAGATGGCGATCCAGCCAAAGGAAAAGCGCTCGGTGGACCCTGGACCTTCGAAGTATTCATCGAGCACTCCAGCAATGACGTTACTCGAAGGCACCCAGCGTTGGCCCATCCGTTCGAAGGGCGGCAGATTATTCTCATATCGAAACTTGCTGACGAAATACACGTTCACCAATGTATATTGAGGTGTGGCGGTTGGCACCCTTGTGCGGGTCGAGGTGGGGGTGTGGGTGGGTGTCCGCGTTGGAGTGGGCGTGGCGGTGCGGGTTGGCGTACGCGTGAAGGTAGGTGTACGTGTCGCCGTAGGGGTGCGTGTGGCTGTTCGAGTAAAGGTCGCTGTACGTGTAGGTGTCGATGTGCGCGTGAAGGTCGGTGTTCGCGTGGGAGTCGGTGTACGCGTAAATGTGGGAGTGCGCGTGACCGTAGGCGTGCGCGTAGCAGTTGGAGTTCGAGTGGGCGTCCGCGTGAAGGTGGGCGTTGGTGTGCGCGACGGTGTGCGCGTGAAGGTCGCGGTCCGCGTGGGTGTAGGAGTCCGCGTTAACGTTGGCGTATGTGTCGATGTCGGTGTACGCGAGGGCGTGAACGTGCGGGTGGGAGTGCGCGTCGAAGTCGCAGTGCTGGTCGCCGTAGGTGTACGCGTAAGGGTGGGTGTTGGCGTATTCGATGGCGTAGGTGTATTCGTCGGTGTACGCGTAATGGTTGGTGATGGCGTGATGCTGGGCGTACGTGTCGACGTAGCGGTGACGGGTGTGAGCGGCGTGGGCGGCGTATCTCCCTGGAAGACGAAGCGAACCGCATCCGCGCCGACAAACAACTCGGTAACGGTGGCCGGATCATCCTGTGTCCGATTCGTAAGCTGGATGTATTCGTCACCATCGCCATTGAATCTGTATTTGCCAATGTATAACCATCCATCGGTGACGTAATACATGTTGGGGAATACCGCCTGATTTACGACGACCGTATCCAACTCACCTGCGTGGCTGACGGTATACACCGCGCCTTCTGTGGTAGCGCGCACCGTTGGAATACGCACATACACGGAATAAAAACCATCGTTTGCGCCCGCTGGCAGGAACCACTGCGCCGCGCATGTGGGCGCGCTCGTCCGTGCCCGGGAATAGCGGATGATGCCGCCGGTGGAGCCCCTGTTCGCGATATCGTTCCAGCAGTCAAGCGGCGTCTCAGTGTAGTTCGCGGCGCCATCGTCGACGACGAGCCCGGTCCCGGCGATGGGTGGATACGATAAGGCCGGGCCAGACGGGTAAATTTCGGCTCCGTAATATTGAAGCGCCGGGTAGGCCACCCATAGCGATTCGGGCTGATTGTTCACCCAGGGATCTGCGCCGCTGCCTCGCCATCCGTAAGGATCCACCGATTTATTGGCGGGATTGCGCACAAGTAAATGCAAATGCGGGCCAGAGGAATTGCCGGTCGTGCCGCTGATGCCGAGAAATTCACCATGCGGCACAGAGGCACACCCGATCGTGGAACATGCCTGTACGGCAACGGAACTCATGTGTCCATAATAGGTGTTGTAGCCGTTGGGATGATGCAGGCGAACGTAGATGCCAAGATTGATGCTGTGATTCTGAGGATCCCACCAGCCGGCATACATGATCTGGTCTGCATCTGCAGCGGCGTAGACGGGGCGGTACGAGATGCCATAATCCACACCATCGTGACCGTCGTAATACATCCAGTCCCCAAGGCTGTAGGACCAGTATCCGCCACTGCCTGCGTTACATACACCTGCCTGCGGCGGCGGTGTTCCGGGGGGCGCCGGGACCGGGCAATTCTTATTCGCCACGTCGCCAGTAAACGCAACCACGCGGTTGTCGAATGTATAGTTGGGTGTGGAATGATCGAAGATGGATTCCTGTGACGCGAACCCTGGATACGGAGGATATAAAAACGGCGCAACGGTCTGTGCTGCCGGCGAGCCGGCATATTCGGCGGCTGCGCCGCGTACGCTGAGGAAGAATACGCAAAGAATAACGGCAGTGAAAACGTTCTTGGATACTCGCGTCACAAAATTCCCTTATGATTAAACCTTGCGACCCCGTTCGCGTCTTTCGCCTTTTGGTGAGGCGAACGGGGTGCGAAGGTTATGTATCTCTATATACGAAATCCTGGAACAAGCTTGGCAAGGCTTTTCCTGCTCACGATTTTACATCATGGCGTCGCCGTAGGTGTGGCCTGCGATGCGGGAACAGAGCGCAGCGTAGTAAGAACGATCACCGCGTCCGCGATGCAGGCTTCGCTTTCCTCCACAAATGAAACTTCGAAGGCGGTGATGATGTTTCCATCCCCGCCGGTGTAGGTGACAAATTTTTTCACGCCGTTCTCGAATGCCGTCCCCACATCAAACGTGAGGGTATCGGTCCGCAGCATCTCATGTTCCACCGAGATGCTGGGTGGCAATCCGCGCCCGGCCGTGACCGAGATCACACAGCCCGCGATCTCGCGATGGGCGAGCGATGCAAAGCCAAACTGGTCTGTGGTGACCGCCCACAGATCAGGATCATACGTGACACGAAAACCAAACCCCGGCGTTGAGTCACCGAGATAGGTGGGCACGCCATCCCAGACCATAAGCGCAGGTGCATTGACGATTTCGGTGGGCAGTTCCAATGTTGGCAAAGGTGTTTCGGTCTGCGTAACAGCGGGCGTTTGCGTGGGGGCTGGAGTTTGGCTGACGGGACGTCTTGTGGCTGTAAAAAGTTCGCCTGCAAATGATTCAGTAGACTCCGCCGGCGCCTCGGTAGCAGCTTCGGTCGCGGCCGGTTCTTCGGTGGCAGCCGGAGCTTCTGTAGCTGCTGCACCGCCACAGGACGTAATGATTAGAGTGATCAGCAGGATCAATATGATTCGTCGAATCATCAATACTCACTTTCGGATCCACGCGGGGCAGCAGGCTGATCCCGTTATGAGAGAGCGCATCTCCCCTGTTCTGATGTCCACCGTGGATACAGTCATTCTACCATTTATGACTGCGTTGAACGCCAAAGTGTTCCCGTTTACCGACCAGTGCGGAGTCTCGGCGTGTCCCTCTTCGAAGCTTGTGATCTGAGTCAATACGCCACTTTCCACGTCGATGATATAGATATTGCTGATCAAGGATTCAACCGATTGATTCGCATTACCATCCTGTGGGTTTTCGCGCACCACAAAAGCGATCCTGGTCCCATCGGGTGACCAGTTGGCCGCGTAGCCATGACCTGCGTCTACATCTGCAAGCTTGCGCGCATCGGATCCATCCGCGTCCATTACCCACAATTCGCCTACGGTAAACGGGGTCGAGGTATCGGGGATCTTGATGAACACAATTTGCCTTGCATCTGGTGAATAGCGCGCGAAGGAGATGTAATGGAATGGATCGGCAAATAACTGTTCGACGATCTTTCCATCGCGTTTCGCCAGCCATAGTTCGCTTCCCTGCCCCATGCCGCGGGAGAACGTGAACGTGAAATCAGAAGCGACCGGGCTGGCTGCCAGATCGTATGTAAATTCTGTGATCGGGATTGGCTCATTCTTCTTCTCAGTATCCACGCGGACCACGCGCGGGCTGCCAAGTGAATCCACCCTAAGATACGCGGACTTGCCGTCAGCTGTCCACGCCAGGAAGTGCGCGTCCGAATCGGTGATGGGCTGGGTAACGGAATCAGTTAAAGAGCCTGCACTGAGCGAAATCGAAGTGTCCAGGAAGAGAACCGTCTGCCCGTTGGGACAACTTAATTCGATGAGTAGATACGCACCAACCGGCGCGGAAAAAATATCCAGTAACCCGCAGCTGGGCGGGATGGAAAAAGGAATTTCTCTGATTTGCTGAAAATCCCCAGAGAATTCGACGAACGCGGGAGGGTCGAAGCGATAGAGGATGAGAGACGTGGTGGAGGGTGGTGGAGGTTGAGGAGTGGATGTACAGGAGAGTAAGAAGAAAGAAGTGAGAAGTAAAAGGCGAAAAGTAACATGTTTGTGGCGCATGAGGAGTATTATACAGGCGCGTTATAATCACTAATATATGTCGTTGCGAGTGGCGCAGAGGCGCCACGAAGCAACCTTCTGTTAACAGGAGATTGCGTCGCCACCCCGCCTCGCGGGACAAGCTCTGCCACGCGACGCTTCGTCGCGGAGTCTACACTGAGCCTGTCGAAGTGCTCCTCGCAACGACATGTGAAATCACACATCCAAAATCGGAAATCGAAAATGCATATTCTCGTAACCAATGACGACGGCGTCCAGGCGCCCGGACTTCTCGCTCTCGCGCAGGAGATGCGCAAACTTGGCAACGTGACCATCTTCGCGCCGGACCGTAACTGGTCGGCTTCGGGACATGTCAAAACCATGGAACGTCCGTTACGCGTGCGCGAAACGTTGCTTGCAGATGGGACTGCGGCGTTCACGTCGGATGGCGCGCCATCGGATTGTGTCGCCCTTCCGCTGCTGGGACTTGTGGAGGAGCAGATCGACATGGTCGTTTCAGGAATTAATCCCAACGCCAATATTGGGCATGACGTCACCTATTCTGGCACAGTCACCGCTGCCATGGAAGCGGTCATCGCGGGGGTGATGGGCATCGCCGTTTCGCTCGATTCGCCCGAGGGACATACAGGTCCGCTGGATTATTCTACAGCTGCGATCGTGGCGCGCCGCGTCGCCGAGCAGGTCATCGCCGATGGTTTGCCTAAGGGCGTGGTGCTGAATGTGAACGTTCCGTATCTGAGGGAAAATGAACTTAACGGATACACCATCACACGTATGGGATTGCGCGTCTATCGAGATGCACTCGAATCCCGGCTCGATCCTCGCGGCAAACCGTATTATTGGATCGGCGGTGAGTATCCCACCGGCGTGGATGAACCCGGCACCGACTTCGGCGCGCTTCGTTCAGGATGTGTCTCGATCACACCGCTGCACCTGGATATGACCAGCTATAAGACGATGGATGTGTTGAAGAGTTGGAAATTTTAATATGGCTTCGTGGTAGGGTCGGACAGCTGCCCGACCCTACCACGAAGAACTTTTAATCATGACCCAGGAATCAATCCAAGCCTACTGGCAAACATTTCTATCCACCTTGCCATCCGACTCTCCCTATCATTCAAAGTCCTACGTTGCCGAAGGCTGGGGTGACGGACCCGAAATGGCAGATGAGCTGGGCGCGTTGATATCACAGGGAGTCAAAACCGGAACCTGTTCAGCGCTCTGGGAATGGGAAGCCGAAGAAAACCCCATTCCGAGTTCCGGCTTGATCACTATCGTATTGGATGGTCGCGGTGAGCCGCTCTGTGTTGTGGAAGCAACGGAAATTACAGTTCGAAAATATAATGAAGTCGATGCAGAGTTCGCCCGCTCAGAAGGGGAGGGAGATTTATCCCTGGACTATTGGCGCGCAGCACATCGTAGTTTCTTCTCACGCGTGCTGCCAAAGATAGGCAGGGAGTTTTCGGAGGATATGCCGCTGGTGTGTGAACGGTTTAAACTGATATTCAAATAGCGTTGTGAAATTCGGGAGGGAACATGGACGTTGCAAACTTTACCCCAGAGCAGATGAACACCTTGCGAAAAGTGTTCCATGCCGGGAATCGTTTCATGGTTTGGATGTGGAAGCTGGGATGGGGCAAAGCGATCAATAGTTGGCCGGCGGGGTTTGGCCGCATCCTGGTCATCAAACACCGTGGGCGTAAAAGCGGAAAGGAGTATCTCACACCGGTCAATTACGCCATCGTCGATGGCGAGATCTACTGTACAGCCGGCTTCGGTGCGACCTCCGACTGGTATCGCAATATACTTGTTGATCCCAAAGTGGAATTGTGGTTGCCAGATGGAAAGAAGGTCTTTTGTGCAGAAGAAATATCCGACTCGCCAAAGCGATTGTTCCTGATGCGACAGGTGATCATCGCTTCAGGATTTGCCGGTCCGTTGCTTGGGGTCAACCCCAAAAAGTTGAACGACGAACAACTGGATAAGGTTTCAAAAGAATATCGTTTAGTCCATTTCAGACCACTATGACTCTATTGTGATACAAAATAAAAGGAACAGCTATGCCCTACCTCGCCTCAGACACTCGTTATGACTCTATACCCTACAACCGCGTCGGCCGCAGCGGACTCAAGCTGCCTGCCATCTCTCTCGGCTGGTGGTACAACTTCGGCGGACGCGACAATATCGAAAACGGTCGCGCCATTGCCCGCCGCGCCTTCGATCTCGGTGTCACCCATTTTGACCTTGCTAATAACTACGGTCCGCCTCCCGGTTCGGCGGAGGAAACCTTTGGTCAACTCTACAAACAGGATTTCCACCCCTACCGCGACGAGCTGATCATCTCCACCAAGGCCGGTTACGATATGTGGCCGGGCCCGTATGGGGAATGGGGTTCGCGCAAATATTTGCTCGCCAGCCTCGACGCCTCTCTCAAGCGTATGGGGCTGGACTATGTGGACATCTTCTACAGTCACCGCTTCGACCCGGAAACGCCTCTCGAAGAGACGATGGGCGCGCTCGACTCGGCCGTCCGCCAGGGCAAGGCGCTGTATGTCGGCATCTCCTCCTATAATCCCGATATGACACGCCGCGCCGCTGAGATCCTGCGTGACCTGGGGACTCCCTGTCTCATCCATCAACCTTCGTACAATATGTTCGACCGCTGGATCGAGAACGGGCTATTGGATGTGCTGGTCGAAGAGGGCATCGGCTGCATCGTCTTCTCGCCTCTCGCGCAGGGACAGTTGACCGACCGTTACCTGAACGGTATACCCTCTGGCGCGCGTGCCAGCAAAACCGAACGCGTCTGGCTTACTCCCGACCAGGTGAACACTAACTTGCCTAAAGTCCAAAAGCTGAACGAAATTGCTCAACAACGTGGACAAACCCTGGCCCAAATGGCCATCGCCTGGACTCTGCGCAAACCCGCGGTGACATCCTCCCTGATCGGTGCCAGCAGCGTCAAACAGCTGCAAGACAGCCTTGGCGCGCTAAATAATTTGAAGTTCAGCGATGAGGAATTGGATAGGATTGAAAATATCCTGAAAGAATGATCCTTAATGAACTATCGCGAAGCGAGAGAACACTTGGAGTGTTGAAAATGGTAACCAAAGGAGGTTATCATGCCAACAAGGAGAAAAAAGGTATTTAAGTCTGAAAACCATTCGTTCGTCGCGGCGGGAGAGAAACCGACTAGTTTGTGGTCAAAACGCGGAACGGAAGATGTCAATTTCCAGCGCGGCGCGCAAGTCACTTTATGGTCAATCATGGGTGGCTTGCAAGTCGCCGCCTTGTTGACACAAGTGGACAATTTGTGGGAGCAATTGCAGGCTGGGCGCTGGTATCTGTCCATATTCCTCATAGATACCTTGTTGATTATTACGCTTATCTGGGCATTATCGTCCTGGCAAAGCCTAATACTAAAATGGACAATTGATATTCCCACCATTCTTACGCAATTCCTGGGTAATTTTGTCCTGGCAATTACATGCCTATTAGTAGCTAATCCAGCAGGTTGGTCTCTAAGCCTTGCAATCTCAGCGACTTGTAATTGGTTACACAATTTTTTGCTATCAAAGACAGGTGCCTGGGAACCTGCCTCTCCCGAAATCGTCAAAAGACTGAAAGCGAACCTTTTGGTATTTTCCATTTGGCCGCTCCTTGCATACGCAGGAGCCATTCATATGTTTTTCGTACCTTCAATGTTGATACAGGCCATATGGGGTATGGTTGCCTTCGCCATTATCATAGAAGGATTGCTCCGGCAGCAAAAGGATATAAACCGCGACCGGAAGGAATTAGGCATTCCATAGTTTTCTGGTAAGAAAGGACTCACATGGGCTTCCTCAAAAATCTCTTCGGTGGTGGTGAATCTGCCAAATCGGAAAAACGATATTACGTTTTCCACGTAAAGTGCAGGCGTTGTGGTGAAGTCATCGAAGGCCGCGTCGACATGGATAACGACCTGAGCCTTAATGATGAAGGTGACGGCTACATCGTCCGCAAAGGCCTGATCGGAGCAAACCGCTGCTTCCAGCAGATCGAGGTGGAATTAAACTTCGACTCATCGCGTCAATTAACTGAGAAGACCATCACCGGCGGCGAATTCGTCAATCTCTAATTCTCCAGTCTCCAACCATCCAATTACCATTTACCAATCACCATGAGATTTTCATCTCCCCCCAACCAACAAGCCTATTACGAGCAAGTCTGGAACCTCGTCCGCCAGATTCCGCGCGGCAAGGTCGCCAGCTACGGACAGATCGCCCTGATGATCCCCCCTCCCGTTGGCGTGGAGTTCGAATCGTACAAAGCTTTCAGCCCACGCTGGGTGGGAGGTGCCATGGCGGCCTGCCCAGATGATGTGCCGTGGCAGCGTGTCATCAACTCACAGGGCAAGATCAGCGAGCGCGAAGGTGCAGAGAGACAGCGCATCCTTCTCGAAGAAGAGGGTGTCATCTTCGTGAAAGATAAAGTGGATCTGAAGAAATATGGCTGGAAAGGTCCCGGCGAGGCAGATGAGCCGCGGCAGGAAACATTATTTTAGAGCGGCTCTCTGAATTCCTATTGTAAATTCTTTAGAGGTAAACGATGGAAGACCCGGAGCGTAAGGAATTTTATACCTTGAACAACGCTGAGGCGCAGCAGACCTATGTGGGTGTACGCCGTGCAAAAGATTGGGTTGGGTTTCTCCTTCCACACTTAAAACAAGGCTTCCATGTTTTGGACTGCGGCTGTGGCGTAGGGTCCATTACATTGGATATCGCAGAACTTGTCGCTCCTGGCAAGGTGATCGGGGCCGATATGGACGAGGGACAGCTGCAAATCGCACGGTCCAACGCCGAAAAACGCGGCCTGACCAACGTCTCCTTTGAACAGCAAAATGTCTATCAATTGCGTTTCAGCTCGGCCTCGTTCGACGTCGCTCTGGCGCATACTTTGCTCTATCACCTGAGTGATCCGCTGGGCGCCATCAGGGAATTACGGCGTGTACTTAAGCCAGACGGCATCGTCGCCATCTCGGATGATGATATGTCCACGATCCGAATTTCTCCTGACCATCCCACTCCCCACAAAATTGTGGACCTGATGACAAAGGTGATATTGTTCAATGGTGGCAGCCCATTTTATTCACCTCATTTGCGCGGTCTTCTCCTCCAGGCAGGGTTCGCTCGAACAGAAGGGTTTGCAGTCGCTGCTGAGCATTACGGCAGATTGGAGGAAACCCGCCGCATGGCGTTCGTGATGAGCAGGCAATTGAATGATCCTACGTTATTGAATCTGATAACGAGCCAGGGTTGGGCCACCCGGGAGGAACTGGAGGAAATGATCACCTGGGTACAGGAATGGGGTGAACGGCCCGATGCATTTATGGCGGTGATGTATTGCGCCGCGTTGGGATGGAATGAATAGCCAGACGATCTACGTGTTGATTCATAGTCCGCTGGTTGGGGGACTCACCTGGAGGCTGGTCGCGGACCAAATGCAGAAATGTGGACTAGAAGTACTTGCTCCGACTCTGAACGATTCATCGAATTCAACGAAACCTTTTTGGAAACAACACGTCGAATCTGTTTCAAAAGCACTGACGAATATTTCCCCCGATATCCCAATAAACTGGATCGCGCACAGCGGCGCGGGGCCTTTACTTCCTGCGATACGGCAACCCATTCCCAATCCTGTGAATGCCTATGTATTCGTAGATGCAGGTATTCCAGTGAATGGTGCTACCCGCCTGAACCTCATGAGCCTGGAAGATGCGGACTGGGCGAACGAATTTCAGAAAGTATTAGAGAGCGGTGAACGATTTCCCACCTGGAGTTTTGACGATTTACAAGCGATCATCCCGGACGACTCGCTGCGCAGGCAAACAGTTGCTGAACTCCAGCCGCGTGGATTGGATTTCTTCACAGAACCCATCCCTGTATTCGATGGTTGGCCGGACGCGCCGTGTGTCTATATCCAATTCAGTGATTCGTATGAGTGGGACGTGAGCCAGGCACGTCAGGCCGGCTGGCCCACCTATCAACTTCAGGCGGGTCACTTTCACATGCTGGTTGAGCCAAAAGAAATAACCCAATTAATCGTCGAAGCTGTGAACAACATCCCTTGATGCAGTCCATCAAATTTCAGGATGGCCAGGTGTGGAAAAGCTCGTTGTGATCCGAACAAACTCGCAGTAAACTGGATGGATGACTTCGTTTTCTCCCATCCGAATTGGAATTCTGGGTGCCGCCGCCATTGTTCCCATGGCGCTTACAAATCCGGCCCGTACAGTCCGCGAAGCGCAGCTGCTGGCGATCGCGGCGCGTGACCCGAAGCGAGCTTATCGTTTCGCGAAGAGACATCACATTCCGCGAGTCCATCAAACGTATGCCGCCCTGCTTGCCGACCCGGATATCGACGCGATCTACAACCCTCTGCCCAATAGCCTGCATGCCGAGTGGACGATCCGTGCCCTGAAGGCGGGCAAACATGTCTTGTGTGAAAAGCCGATCGCTTCGAATGCAGCCGAAGCGGAGGAAATGGCAAAGGCGGCGCGCGAAACGGGACTCGTTCTCAGTGAAGCATTTGCGTATCGATACTTCCCATCGACAGAACGTGTGAAGCAGATCGTGAAAAGCGGGGAGTTGGGAAATGTCCAACACATCGACGCGCAGTTCTGTTTCCTGCTGCCAGCTCCGAACAACATCCGCTTCAATTATGACCTGGCAGGCGGCGCGCTCATGGATTGTGGCTGTTACCCCGTCAGTTTGATCCGTTATCTTGCAGATGCTGAACCGACGGTCGAAAGGGCAAAGGCGCGTCTCTTCGGGCCGCAGGTGGATCACAATATGACAGCCGACCTGTCCTTTGCCGATGGTCGAACGGCCCAGTTGGAATGCGGCATGCTTTCACCCAAACTGTTCCGTTCGGTGCTGCGCGTAAAGGGCGACGCCGGAACGCTGCGTGTCATCAGTCCATTTCAGCCGCATGTGTTCAATTTATTAACAGTGCATGGAAAATCAGGAACGATCCGCGAGCGGGTGCGCGGCGAAAATTCGTATACACTGCAATTACGGGCCTTCATCCAGGCGATCCGCGGCGAAGTCCAACTCAATACTCATCCCGCCGATGCCATTGGCAACATGCGCGTGATCGATGCGATCTATGAAAAAGCGGGGTTGAATAAGCGCGGCGCCTGAATTTACACAAGACGCCTTCCATGTTCCGAGCCTCCTTTCGAGGAGGCTCGGAACTATTTCGTTACTACTTCTCTGCCAGTGAAAAGATCCTGACCAGGAAAAAGCTCAGGGCCGCTCCGAATAGGGCGGAACCAACCGCGACCAGGACGAGCTGGTCAGTGGTATTCGGCATGGTTTTGGCGCTCACTGCCATAAGAATTCCGGCAATTGCCAGAGTCACAAATGTGACTGTCGTACGGGTAATGAGGGTTTTGGTATTCATTTTGTCTCCTTTTTCATTTTACATACACAATTGTATGTAAAATGGATAAAAAAAATTAACTTACTTTCGCAACCCTGCGATCAGGATATCTGCAAAAGACTCGGCACTGGTTTTGAGCGAGAAGGACTTCGGCGAAGCAAGCCACTGCTGAATGGCGCCATTTTCAAACGCCAAAAAGGCACGCGCCATATCGGTGGGGTCAATATCGTCACGAAGAATTCCCTGTGAAACTCCCATTCGCATTGCATCGGCGATGCCTGCGACCAGGGCATTCCCTTCGTCGATCTGCTTCTTTCGCCCAGCTTTCAAATCGGGATGCAGACCTGTTTTGAACAGCACAAGCTCCATGATCGCACGCGCCTCCCGGTCATCTTCGATTAATGTGCATTGTCTGACGAAGATCCGCCTCAGAATTTCGAGCAGGGCACCGCCTTCGGCAACTGCGCTCTGTACGACCATATTGCCTCGGGCAGATACCTCTTCGATGAGCGTGTTATACAGGTCGGCTTTGCTTTTGAAGTGCCAGTAAATGGCTCCACGCGTGACCCTGGCGGCAGCAGACACATCTTCCAATGTTGAGGCATCATAACCTTTTGAACTAAATACCGACAAGGCGGCTTTTAGTACAGCCGCTCGCGTGACGGCTGCCTCTTCCTTCGTTCGCTTCATATTTTACATACTATCGCGTATGTATATTTCTGTCAATAGGATGATGTGAGGGAGTTGTTTCTTACAAGCTAACGGGTTAACTCGACGACCAGCGTATCCAGCGACAGGTCGAGCGTGACCCGGCCGGTTTTTACCCCCTCATCGATCTCCAGCATCTGATGATAAATTCGTTCCAATACTTCCATGGAAAATCGTGCTGCCTGCTGGGTTGTCTTTTCGGCCACAAATGGATGCACACCTAATGCGCGTGTCACATCATCTTTGTTGCCGCGACCATCCAAAATCTCGCGGGCCTGGATCAATAAGCGGAACTGCCTCACAACCATGCCCCAAACTGAAAATGGATCTTCGTTCTCCAGCAGGCGATGTAAAAGATGCTGCGCCGATTTGCCATTGCCGTTCGCCAGCGCATCGACAAAGTCGAACACCGATTGCTGGGATGTGACGATACAGACCGCTTCCACATCCGAGCTGGTTACGGGGCGCGCCCAATTGACGTAAGCCAGCAGTTTTGCGATCTCCATGCCTGCCTGGCGCGTATCCACGCCGACCATATCCTTCAGCATCTCGGCAGCGCGCGGTTCGATCCTGCCATCCTGATTTTTGGTCTCGTTGACGATCCAGCCGGTCATATCCTTCAAGCGCGGCAGCATGAACGCCCGAACCTGGATCAGCTTTTCATGTTTCTCCGCCCATTTCACCAGCCAGTGCTTTTCTGCATCGCGCGGGTCTACAGACTCATGCATGACGAGCCGCGTGGTATCCTGCATCTTTTCGATGAACTCGAAAAACTTCTTCCGCAAGGCCAGATTGTTATATTTCGCCGAAGGATTCGCAAGTAACACCAAACGCCTTTTGGCCAGGAACGGCATGGCATTGACAGCGTTGTTGAAGTCGTTCTCGCTGGTCGTGCGCGCGTCGAGGCGGGCTGTGTTCATGTCTGCGCTGGTGGGGTCGGTAAAGTCAGACTCAAATTCCTTGAGCCTGCGCGAGATGGCGAATTCGTCATTGCCGTAGAGAAAGTAAACGTTGGCCATAATGCTTTTAAACACAAAGGACACCAAGAGCACTAAGGTTGGAAGCCTTAAAAACTTTGTGTCCTTCGTGTCCTTAGTGTTTGAATCACTTCGTAATTACACGATGAAGCCCAGTCCGCACACGGACAATATCGATGATGCGCATGCTTCCCAGCTCAGCTTCGGTCGTGACGTGTTTCTGGAGCCAGGGTCCCAGCGGCTTGCTGAGGAAATAGCCTCCAACTGCGAGCATGATCGCAAACGGGATCAGGAAGAAACGCCAAAAGTTGGAGCGCGCCCGCGACATGGGAAGGAAGGCCAGCGTCGCAGGCAGAAGCGTGGATGTTGCGATATTGGTGCCGCACCCTTCGTGGATGGCCAGTCCGCTTTCACCGGCGCGCAGTCGCTGCATGGCCTCATCCGCGGCTTCCTGGATGTCCTGTTTCGTGAAATTGCCCATCAGGAAGAAGCCGGTCGGGTTGGAATGTCCGCCCATGGATTGATTCTTGAATTTGCGGGCAAGGATGTGGAGTGTTGCGTGTTCAACCGCGTGATTTCGTCTGGTTTCGAGGATCAGAGGTAAGTCTAATATCATGAATTCATTATAGCGTTAAATAAATAGCCAGTCACCCGAAAGTGACCAGCTTTTATTAATGTTTTCTCTACCGTACATCACGCCATTTTTACCGCTAAGAGCGCGAAGAACGCAAAGATTTAAAGGTTTTCTTAGCGCACTTTGCGGGCTTCGCGGTGAAGATGTACGGTAGCAAATTAATGTTATCTAATGATTGACGCTTTCCAGTTTGTGATACGTCTCCAGCAGGCTGAGCAGGATCAGGTCGGTAAAGGTGTGCATTTTGTGGAGCATTTCCTCCCACACTCTGCCGGAATGAATATTTGCTTCGCGATACACTTTCATCACCGATTCGATCAGGGCGTTCCTGAAGAAAAGAAGAGCCCGGGTTGCATCCACTTCACTGAGACCGTAGCGGCGAGCCCGCGATGCATATTCATACCCAATGGCATGGGCTTCTGAATCATCGCCATTTTCAGACGCGAGATAGGTCATTAATCCCTGGGCCAGGGAGCGGGCGCTTTCGCGGTATTGTCTGCGGGCGTTCTCGTCCAACTTCTGGTACCAGGCTTCGTTTTCAAGATTCGACTCCCCGATCTGCATCCGGACGTTCTTCATCGCCATGTGCATCACGCCCTCTGGTTCAGCGCGTACTTCACGGGCCGTGTTGGACCATAGGATGACTTCATCGCGGCGATAACGGCGGTGCCCGCCGGATGTGCGGTGGGTAGGTAAGACACCCTTATCGGACCAAAGCCGCACGGTGCTGGGATGTACACCCAAAAGTTTTGCTGCATCGCTCAGGGAAAGCCATTCATCTGTCATGTGCACGCCTCTGGAAAAATCTATTGTGCATACTTGCCACGGGCATGGCGCCATGGCGCCACCGCGCGAGGGTTATACCAAACTCATTTTCATCCTTCGCAAGGCTGTGATACCACGAACTAGAAAGGTAGAAAGTATGCAAGCAAAGTTAATGGAATTGCCGCGAGCACTCCTTTAAGGATCACGCGCTGCGCCTGTCGACGGACCTGCTTCAATTCAGCCTCATCCTTGATTTGTTCCTCTTCTTCACCAAATTTTCGCGCGCCGCGCGATGCAAGAGATACTCAGGTCTTATCAAGTACCTGAAAGTAGCTGGTGGTCGCTGCTGAGAACAGGAAAAACAATGGCAGTCGCCAGAGCGGATGCAGCCCGAGGACGATTAATACACCAAGAATTGCCAATGTTACAAAGAACTGGCGGATCGCAAACTTCAACCGCTTGCGTCGCTCGAAGGGACTGATATTTGCAATGCAAACTTCACCTCTCTCTTGATCCTGCTCCGAGAGACCATTCGATTTATTGATGGAAAAGGCAGCCGTGTTCATATTCGCCATGTTTGTTAGTCTGCTATTACTGCAACTTTATCAGAAAAGGATGGTTCGTTGACTTTCTTTTGAAACGCCTGGACGTCGATGCGATGGAGCATGATCGCAGCGATGAACATCATCAACGCCTCGCTGCCAAATACCAGCAGGTAGCCGCTCAACTCGTCGCCGGTGATTCGGGTGGCCAGATCGGCTACGACGCCTGCCATGAGTAAACCTATGAGTCGCGAAAGCCCGTTCGAAAAGCCCCAGGCGCCGATGTACAGACCCACTTCCTCGCGAACGGTCAGGTTATACATCAGCGACAAATTCGCAACCGTGGCTATGCCGGTACCGAATCCCAACATCATAATACCGGGATAGAAGATACCCACACTACGCGCGATTCCACTTGCCATGATTAGCAGGAAACCCAGAATTGCAAAGACATTTCCCATTTGGGCGATCTTCTTCTTATCGACACGCCCTTCCATGAAGCCTGCCACGAAGAAAGCCACCAGGGTCAAACCCTGGCTGTAGGAAACGATGCGGGACGTCTCAGAAATGCTCATGCCGAAGGCCTGTGCGCCAAACGGTTCGAGCAGCACATCCTGCCCCAGGATCGCGGCCAATAACAACAACAGGTAGACGAAAAAGATACGGGCAATCGGGTTGGACGTGATCGTCGTGTACATTTCGCGCAACGTGTGCGTCGTCGCCAGCGCATCGGACGGGGAATCCTGGAAGCGGGGCTCAAGCTTGATGAGGCCGAATAGCCCCAGCGTCAGGGCGGAGGCGGCGATCACCCAGAAAGCGCGCGACAACGATTCGAATGTCGCCTCGGTGGCCATTCGGCCGACCGTCTGCGAGGCGGCGATGATTCCCAGCACCATCATGAAGAACATGATCGCGATCGTGGTGCCGCGCCCCTTTTCGCCTGATATTTCAGAGGCGAGTGAGAAATACGAGACGGCTGAGAAGTGATATCCCATGCCCCAAAGAAAGAACGCCAACAACCCGATCAGGATTCCAAGCGTGAAGTTTTGTTGAATGACCGAAACCATAAAGGAAGAAATGCCGAGGCCGGCCGCGCACAGGATCAATCCGAGCAATATGTGAGGCGTTCGCCTGTAGCCAAGAATCGGATGACGATCTGCAAACGAACCGATCGCGACCTGGATGGGTGAGAAGATGTAGGGAAAAATTGCTAACAACGTAAAGATGGTCTTCGACAAGCCAAAATCGAAGATCATGACGCGGTTGAGCGTACCCGTCAGAGGTACCAGCGTCATCGCAACCGCTGTATGAAGAAGTGCAAGCTGGACACGTTTGAAAAACATGGTCACCTGTTTAAAAGTGGGAAGGGCGTTTGATACGCCCTCACTCTGATAACGCTATTGTAGGTGGAAACAGATTATTTTCAATGTAGATTCGCCTAGGTTTCTACTAGAGAAAGCTAAGGATTTCTACTTTCTGAATTGTTGGATCAGGGATTCGTAGGCCTCCACCAATGCAGGCGAGGGGTCCCTGCCGCCAAAATTGAGAAAGACCTTGAACGCCGAATTCCCACGTTTGTCAAAGAATTGGAAGCTCAACGACTCGTGTCCATCCAGGTGACTGGGCTTGCGGAAGGCGAACACCGATGCCAGTTCCCAAGCGCGGATATGCATGTCCAGCGATTTCGTGCGGATGTTGAGGAAGCCCTGGGCGTTGGTGAACTTTCCGAACTGCCCATGGACTTCGATGGTGGCCGCGCCGTTGGAAACAATCACATGTACATTGCCGAGCGCTTCGAAGGCGCGGACGATCTCCTCCCAGCGCGAATAATCAAGTTCCTGCGCTGTGTCGCCATCCAGCGCCTGCAGGATCTCGACTTCCGGGATTCGCATTTGATAGGCAAGCATTAACGTCATTTGTGAGGGGTCCGTATGGAACGCTTCACGAATGGCGGCAAGCCGTTCTGCCTGCGTCATTCCCGGTTTGAATGGTGTTTCCATTTGCAGCATCGCTAAATTCCTTTGCATGGATAAGATGATTTACGGCAAATATAAAGTTTGTCATCGATAAAATCCAGCCACCCGTATGAGACTACATTTCCTGCTCTGAAAGAACTGGTTTCAACCAGGTTGATACTTTTCGGGGTTAGAAGCCGCGTTTCCGTTTCCCCTGGGAATTGCCCTGAAAAGTCCTTGAGCCCGGGATTAAGCTCATGTCTTTCTCCACCCCATAAAAATGTGCTCTGTCAGGTGAAGTTTTCCTCTTTTTCGTTAGAATCAGATCTGACAAATTCACAACAGAAAGGATCTCAATCATGTATGAGAAAAGTATTGAGCTATTGAATGAAGCCGTGGCAGACGAAATGTCTGCTGTCCATCAATACATGTATTTTCATTTCCACTGTGCAGACCAGGGATATGCGCCGCTCTCCGCGCTCTTTCTGCGCACCGCCATTCAGGAAATGGGACATGTGGAACGCTGTGCCGAACGTATCCTGTTCCTGCGCGGCGACGTGGAAATGGTGGCTTCCAGCGCCGTGGAGAAGATTCACGATGTAAAGACAATGCTGGAAAAAGCACGCGGCATGGAAGACTCCAGTATTCGTGATTACAACAAATGGGCCAACGAATGCTCTGCGAACGCAGATGCAGGGACTAAAAAAGTATTTGAGGCTCTCGTGGACGAGGAGGAAGTCCATTTCAGCCAGTATGATCTGGAGATGGAAAAGATCAAGAAGTTTGGCGAGCAATTCCTGGCGCTGCAGTCCATAGAGGGGAGCAAAGCTGCTCCGGCTGCGGCTGGTCCGGCATAATTGATTTACCCGGTGAATTGCCGAGTCTATATCTGGAATCAAAGAGCGCAGGATTTTCCTGAGCTCTTTATTTTATTGAACCACGGAGACACTCCCGAAAAAGCATCGGGACGATGTGAGACTGAGAAATGAAGAAAACTCCGTGTCTTCGTGTCTCTATGGTGAAGATTATATGCTCTACTCTTTCTTCAAATACATATTTGCTGCATCGAGAAATTCTCGTGCCTGCTGGATCATCTCAGAAACCATTCCCTCGTCGATGCTCGAGTTTACATCATAATCCCCAACAATACGCTGGTCAAAAGCATCCAATACACGGCTTTAACAAAGTCGCTGGACAGACCCCTGAAATGTCATGCTGAGCGGAGCGAAGCATCTCGAACACGGTGAGAGAGACTCTTCAGTCGCAACTTACGCTCCCTCAGAGTGACATAACGTTGGACTTTGTTAAAGCCCTGGCATCCAATAGCCAGCGGCGAAATTTGGGATCGAAAGCCTTTGTTTTTGCAAAATATAATCCGTAGGAGGCATGGATATCACCATGCTTGTTGAATGACAGATCCTTTACCTCAAACAGCAGGGCTTCCGCCGTATACATCATAGAATAGTAAGCTCTTCCAGCAGCAACATCAATCATTCCACTGGTTAACAAAACTTCAGCGGCTTCGAGAACATTCAGAGATTTATCCAATAATTTCTTTGTATGATCTTTCATGCAGGTTGCCCCTGGGCGCGGATATTTCGCAGCAGAGGACTGTCCTCATGTCTCCAGCGTTCTTCCGTCATGAATAAACGACTCACAGAAAGATCATAGTCCAGAGAAAGTTTCGCATTCAACTCGCTTGTACGCTTAATTTCATCCCCATATCGTCGATATGAATCCAGCACGATCATAATGTCCACATCCGACCAAGGTTGATTATCTCCGCGTGCATAGGATCCATAGAGATAAACACCTTTTAGGCGTTCACCATAAATACGGGTGAGTTCTTGTTTTAGTTCACGTAGCAATTCTTGGATGTTGGATGGCATAAGATCACCTTCTACTATCTTACTGTTTTTTGGTTCTCCACGCAACCAACCTATTTCCCTTTGATCATTTGCCTCGCGACCTGCATCAATTCATGCGCGGACCTTAACGTCCCTTCGCCCACTTCGCCAAGCATCTGCGAGAGCTCCAGCAAACGTGGTTCGCCATCGAGACGTTCGACACGGGTGAGTGTGCGATTTCCCTGGATCAGCTTCTGCACCTGATAATGTTCGTCACCAAATGCCGCCAGTTGCGGGAGATGCGTGACACAAAATACCTGATGCGAGCGCGAGAGATTCCAAAGTTTCTGCCCGACCACCATACCTACACGCCCGCCGATGCCCTGGTCGATCTCGTCGAAGATTAAAGAAGGGACTTCATCGGCTTGTGCGAGCACATTTTTCAACCCCAGCATCAGCCGCGATGTTTCACCACCCGAGGCGATCTTTGCCAGCGGCTTGAGTCCCTCGCCGGGGTTGGGGGCGATCATGAATTCGACGCGGTCGAAACCATTCTGGTCGAAAGCCACGCGGGTGCCGTTCTGTACCGGCGCGCCGTTCGGATCGGGCTTGCGCTGAAAGTCCACGTTGAACCTGGCTTCTGCCATGCGCAGGTCATCGAGTTCGGTTTCGATGCCAGTACCCATCGTCACGGCCGCAGTCTTGCGCTTCTCGCTCAGTAGATTTCCCTGGCTTGCGAGTTTCTCCAGCAATTTGGCTTCCTGCATCTCGAGATCCTGAATGCGGTCGGAGGCTGTGGTGATCATTTCGAGCTGCTTGCGCGCTTCGGTTCCGTAAGCGATCACGGCAGGAATACTGCCGCCATACTTGCGCGTCAACGAGTGGATCAGATCGAGCCGCTCCTCCACTTCGTCCAGCTTCTTCGGGTTGAACTCGATCTCTTCGAGATAATCGCGCAGATTGTGAATGAGATCGGAGATCGTATCGAGCAAAATCTCAGCCTGGTTCGACATCTCACTTTGCGCCGAGTCGATCTTTGCAAGTGCAGCCAGCGCTTGTGCGGCCTGCCCGATCAGATCGGTGGCAGCGGGAGTTTCGGGCGAGCCCTCCTCGAGAACAGCCAGCGCTTCCTGTGCATTCTGCGCCAACGATTCTGCATTTGCTAAGCGGTCACGTTCCTTGCGCAGTTCTTCATCTTCGCCGGGTTTCAAACGCGCGGCCTCGACTTCCTCCGCTTGATAGGTGAGCATCTCAACACGGCGTTCTGAGTCCTGCTGTGCCTTGCGCAGGTCGTTCAACTCGCGTCGCAAATTCAACAATGCGTGATAGGTTTGACGGTAATCGCTGAGGGGGCGGGCCACCTCTGCATAACGGTCCAGCAGGCCGAGGTGGGCGCGAGGATCGAGTAGCGAGAGATGTTCGGCCTGCCCGTGGATGTCCACCAGGATGGAGCCAATCTCCTTCAAAATGGAAACACTGACAGTCCGCCCATTGACGCGTGCAATGCTGCGTCCCTCCTTGCGCACTTCGCGCGTCAGCACTACATAATCAGGATCGTCCATGAGTTCTTCGCGTTGCAGGATGAAGTGCACCGCCTCTTTTTCTGGACCTTTGAGGTGGAATACACCCTCGACGAAGGCGGCATCTGAATCGACGCGCACGTAGGTCGTGTCTGCCTTGCCGCCGATCAGCATGACCACGGCATCCAGAATAATGGACTTGCCCGCGCCGGTTTCACCCGTCAGGATGATCAGGCCGGGACCAAAACGAAGGTCGAGTGTATCGATGATGGCAAAATTATGGATTCTGAGTTCGGTTAGCATATATTGTTAGTTTGTGTAAAGGTTATCTGAACAATTGGATTCCAGAAAGTCGGGAGTAAATAACCGGAACTGCGATGACAAGGTAGATGATTTGAAATACGATACCAAACAGGTCGAACGTGAAAAGCAGTTGAAACATGATGATCGGCAAGGCGCCCAATACGACGGCAACTGTCACAGTGATGAACAGGGGACGTGAGCGCCGCTTGCCCGTGGCGAGCCGCACACCTTCGGCAATGACAACGGCCGCTGTGGGTGCGCCGGCTGCAATGAGGAACCAGCCGAAGAACCCGATCCCGCCGATCAGTGTGACGAGAAAGGAGGCGACACTCGACAGGATTGCAGCCACGATAAAGCCGAGGATATAGTCGTACCATTCCGATGTGTTGAAGACCTTTTGTTGTCCTTTCACACATTCCCGGCAGCGATAGCCGGTGGGAGTCCGCACCGCGCACTGGGCACAGATGGGACGTTCACAGTTATTACATCGCAGTGACGTTTCTCGATTGGGATGAACGTAGCAATAGAGCGTTGTAGTGGTTTGTTCGGTCATCGTGACAATCCTAAAATCCTTATCCGCGTTGAGCGGACACTGAGCGAGCGATCGCGAGACGAAGTGGTAGTCGAAACGCAGATTATTGATGGATATTGTGCTTCGACTACAGGCTTGGAAAATCACAAGCCTTCCGCTGAGCGCCGAACTATCGTGGTAATCCTAACGAGTTCTCATTCATATGCGCGGTCAGATTTCGATAAAAATAACCAGGGTCTCCAAAGCGCACAAACTGTGTGGTAACTTCGGCCGCGCGAACCTCGATGCGGTCATCCTCCATCAACGTGATCGATGCCTGTCCGTCAATGCTTAAGACGGCATTATCACCATTCACGTGGATGCTTACAGCGGCGCCTTCCGATAATACAACTGCCCGGTCCACGGAGAGATGAGGAGCAATCGGGACGAGCAGAATATTTCTGAGTTCCGGCGGCAGAATCGGCCCGCCCGCCGCGAGAGCGTACGCCGTGGAGCCGGTCGCTGTGGAGGCGATCAATCCATCCGCGACATAACTCGTCAGATGACCTCCATCCACCGAGGCAGAGAGCCGTACAGGGCGCAGCAAATGCCCGCGTCCGACGACGACTTCATTGAGCGCATCCCAGCTTGCCAGCATCTCACCGGAACGAAAATGCTCGGCATGCAGCATCATGCGGTTTTCGATCCAGGCTTCGCCGTTCAATAACTTGTCAAAGTGCTCGCGCCAGTCATCGCGTTCCACTTGCAGCAGGAACCCGAGCTTTCCCAGGTTCACACCCAGGATCGGGACCTTGCTGCGAGCACAAAGATTGCCGGCCCGCAGAACGCTCCCATCACCGCCTGCCACAATGAGCAGATCGAATTCTCCGCTGCGAACGCGCTTGCGCAGGTTTTCATCGTAGAGCGAGCCATGCGGCGCTTCGATCCCCTTTTCCTTGAAATAGGCTGCCATCGCTTCCACTTCCGCGAAGGCTTGCGGCATTTTTGGGTATGCTGCAACGACGGGTCGCCGAGGGAGGAAGGTTTCAGACATCGTCAGGCAATTATAAGGTATACATGTTTTAACGTACACAGGGATACAAGTACATAGGTAGAAAGGTACCTCGCAGGATTCAACTTGTTTACGTGTGTACCTGCGTCGCCGTGGCGTCGTGGCGACATTCACCTATCTACTTTCTCACACCAGACGTTGCTCACACACCTTTCGAAATCCACAACGCGCGCACCGCGATGCCTGGTCATGGGAACGTGGTACTTCCTGTTTGTGATCGTCACGTTTCATGTCGGCGAGAATATCGAGCAGTTTTGATTCCAGCTCCTGGGTGTAATCGATGGCGAAGTCGCGGTCGTTGTAGTGGATGATGCCATAGGGCGGACGTTTGCCATACACCTTATCGACAAGCAAACAATAGGATGCCAGTTGAAAGATATGCGAATCGTAAGGCGCTTCGGGCGCCCGGCCCGTTTTCACTTCGACGGGGATGATCTGTCCGTTTTGCTGGATGAGGTAATCGGGTTTGCCGGTCAATCCAAGCCCCTGGTGGAAGAGTGGCTTCTCCAATTTGCCCCAACTACGCGTATCGGTGTAGATGACGCGTCCTCCCGGAAGGCCGGCGGCTTTTCGCTGACGGTCCGACTGCCAGAAGAAGATCACGGCGATAAGAAAAATAACGAGAGCTACGTAGAGCATTGGAGAATTAGAGAACTTGCGCTGCGCAATATGCGACGAGGATGACGAGCGCGACCATCAGCAGGATCAATCCCACTGTGCGGTTCAACGTGGATGCCAGCACCTGTCGTCCATGCCTGTGGTGGAGTTCGGTCCCGGCTGCGAGTTCTGCCTGGTTTTCCGATTTAATTCCCTGTTTGTGATACCACCAGGCGCGGCGACAGTACAGGTAACTTCCAATGTCAGAGGAGCGGATGGTCGACATAGTTTCTCACCACTGCGTTCACGGAGTGCCACATAGTTTCCTAAACTTTACATTTGAATTCCAGCCTACACGCTCACCTTTGAAGTTTGGTGAATAATGCGACAAACGGTAGGATTCGGAAAGTATAGCACAAATTTTCTAATTCTTGCTTCGCTCCCTATGCCGTCCTTCGCGAAGCATCCCGCCAGGGGCGGCGCAGGATTAACCTGGATAGCGCCGCCGGGGACGGCGGCGTGAGCGTTATATGATCTTGTGAAATAGTTCCCACCCTCTGTGCGAAAACTTTCCTTGAGCTATTTTCAGCGATGAGGATAATAAAGGCGTACGAAGTCAATGCCATGATGATTGTAAAAATCACATAACAGCAAAACACGGAGGTGTGGAATGTCTGATGAACTGAGAATCAAATTCTGGGGCGTGCGTGGGAGTTATCCTGCGCCGGGGGAGGGCACGGTGAAATATGGAGGGAATACGGCATCTGTCGAAATTCGTGCAGGTGAGCGCACGATCCTCTTCGATGCAGGCACGGGCATTATCCCGTTGGGACATGAATTAGCAAGAACAAAGCGTGCTAGCGAAATTGTGCTGTTGTTCAGTCACCTCCATCACGATCACACCCAGGGTTTTCCATTTTTTACCCCGGCGTACATACCAAGCGCCAAACTGCATATCTTCGGGCCTGATGGCACACACGAGTCACTCAAGAATGTGTTGGAACATAACCAATCGTCCGAAACGTTTCCGGTCAGCCTGCGCGATATGGCATCGACGAAGAATATCCAGGCGGTGCGCGAGTCGCAGGTCATCGTTTGGGATGAGGCGGGAGTCCGTGTGGCGGAATCAAGTAGTGGCCTGGGCGATGATCCGGTTATCATCCGCATCCATAAGTCGTATGCGCATCCCGGCGGTGTGTTCGCCTATCGCATCGCCTGGCGCGGCAAGTCCATTGTGTATGCGACAGATACCGAGGGCTACGTCGGCACCGATAAACGCCTGGTTGCCTTCGCCAAAGATGCAGATGTGCTGATCCACGACGCGCAGTATTCGGATGAGCACTATTGGGGACTGCTGGCGGGATTCCCAGCCACGCAGGGATACGGACACTCGACCGTGACAATGGCTTGTGAAGTGGCCGCCTCGGCGCGGGTCGGAGAGTTGATCCTGTTCCATCATGACCCAGCCTACTCTGACGCGACGATTGCCGGCATGGAGAATTCCGCGAAGGAGAAATTTGCTAATGTACAGGCTGCCTATGAAGGATTCGAGATCACCTTATCCAGCGCTTCGACTACGTTCCCTTCGGTCACTCCGCTCACATCGTCCCGACGCGCTTGGTCGCGAGCGCGAGAAGAGATGTAAAATATGCGCACCATGACTGATACACTACCGCAAAAAGACAGCACACGCAACCTGCTCGCGGACATCGACCTGTTCGCCGGCATGACTCCCACACAATTAGACTGGGTCGCCCAACATGCTCATCGCCGGGTCTTCGAAGCAGGGCGTAATGTGATGACCATCGAGCAACCTGGTGAAGCCGTGTACGTCATCCTGCATGGGACGGTGAAGATCCACGTGGAGCAGGGCGGACGCGATGTCATCATTGCGATCCTGGGCGCGGGTGATCTGCTCGGTGAGATGAGCCTGATCGACAGTGTTGGTCGTTCTGCCAGTGCCGTGACATTGGAAAATAGCCTGTTGCTGTGGATGGATAAACTTTCATTTAGCTATATGCTCGATAATTTCCCACCGCTTGCGCGGAATCTCGTGAAGATCTTGTCGGCGCGAGTGCGACTCTCCGATCAATTGATCCAGGCTCTTGCAACTCTCGATGTCCATGGACGCGTGGCGCGTCAACTGCTGGCGTTCGCCGAAAAATATGGACGTGAGAAAAATGGCGCGACTCAGATCCGCATCCTGTTGACCCAAAGCGATATTGCCGATCTGGTCGGCGCGTCGCGAAAGCGCGTCAATCAAACAATGGTGTTGTTCAAGGAACGAGGACTGATCGATACAGATGCAGAAGGGAGAATTGCTGTCAAGGATAGTGAGGGGTTGGCGAGATTCTGTCATTAGTTTCATCGGTTGCTTTACCAACAGATGATTTCGCGGCGCTGAAGTATCTTAATTCTGCCAGTTGCTCGTCACCACAAACTGATGTATAGTTACCGTCAGGATGATCGCTAATGGAATTTGAGTGGGACCCACACAAAGCAGAAACAAATCTGAAAAAGCATGGTGTTTCATTTACCGAAGCAGGCACCATCTTTGGTGATGAGATGGCCATCACAGTCCCTGATCCGGATCATTCCGGCGAGGAAGATCGTTTTATTACGATCGGTTGGTCTAACCATCGCAGATTAATACTGGTATCTCATACCGATCGAGGAGAGAAAGTCCGAATTATTAGTGCTCGCGAATTGACAAAAGCGGAGCGAAAAGAATATGAAGAAGCAAACTGACCGAAAAGATGAATTACGCCCTGCATATGATATGAAAGCCCTGCTCAAAGGCGGGGTACGCGGTAAATACGCGGCTCGCTACCAAGCCGGGACCAACCTTGTGTTACTGGAGCCGGAAGTCGCTAAGGCATTTCCCAATGACAAAGCTGTTAATGAAGCCCTAAAACTTGTTATGAAACTTAAACAAGTCCAGGAGAATGCCAGCCAATATTCGACCAAGCGTTGAAACCCGAATTCCATTCCCTCAAAAGCTCGGTTGCTTCCTTTCAACACGGCGACTGGCAGACTATAATCGCTCTCTATGAGCGATTTTCATTTTTATCACGCCATCGAAGTCCGGTATGCGGACTTGGATCCGCAGGGGCATGTCAACAACGCAAAATTTCTGACGTATTTCGAACAGGCGCGCCTTGCCTATTGGATTCAGCTTGGAATATTCACGACAGACCAATCCTTTATGGAACTTGGCATCATCCTGGCAGACGTCCACATCACGTATCTCGCGCCGGTGTATTACGGGCAGAACATCAAAGTAGGAGTGCATGTTTCGAAACTGGGGAACAAGTCGATGACGTGGGAGCAGAATGTGGTCGATGCCGATACAGGCAGGGAATTGGCAAAAGGGGAAGTTGTGGTGGTTGCGTACGATTACAGGGAAGAAAAGACCGTTTCCATTCCGCAGGATTGGAGAGAGAAGATTTCAATGTTCGAACAAATTAATGCTTGAAGCATGAACCTGGAGACCCGATGGAATCATTGCCACAAATCAACACAGAGTATTTTGTTGAATTTCTCGTCAAGTTGTTGAACGTTCACTCTCCAACCGGATTTGCCGAACCCGCCGTCGCTTTTGTAGAAAAAGAATTATCGCGGTACAAACAATTGGAACTATCCAGAACGCGCAAAGGCGCGCTGGTAGCGAAATGGAACGTGAAAGGTGAGCTTACTCCCGTCGCATTGACCGCCCATGTCGATACGCTTGGCGCCGTTGTGAAGGAAATCAAGCCCAATGGACGACTCAAGTTGAGCCGCGTGGGAGGAATCCAGTGGCCCACGGTGGAAACCGAAGGTGTATGGATCTTCACGTCGAAAGGCGAAAAGATACGGGGCTCGGTTTTGATCGACACGGCATCTGGACACATCTACGGCGCGGATGGCAGCAAAACTCCGCGTGACGACGATCACATGGAAGTCCGCCTGGATGCGCGTACCACGTCGGAGAAGGAGACGCGTGAGTTGGGGATCAATATTGGTGATTGCGTGGCGTTCGATCCGCGCGTCGAAGTGACCAATGGATTCATCCGCTCACGGTTCCTCGATGACAAGGCCTGCGTGGCAAATCTCGTCTCTGCGATCAAGTCCATGACGGATGCAGGACTTAGCCCGGCCCGAACTGTCTACTTCCATATCTCGAACTATGAAGAGGTCGGTCACGGCGCGGCGGCAGGCATCCCATCGGATGTAGCCGAGCTGGTTGTGGTCGACATGGCGGTCGTGGGCAGGGGACAGGAGTCCGACGAGTTCCACTCAACATTGTGCATCAAAGACAGCGGAGGCGTGTATCATGAGGGACTGAATCAAAAGCTGCGTGCTCTCGCTGACGAGTATGGCATTCCCTATAAGACAGATGTTTACCCATTTTATGGCTCAGATGGAGAGGCGTTCTGGCGCGCCGGCGGTGACGTGGCGCTGGCGTTGATCGGTCCCGGCATCGACGCGTCGCACAACTACGAACGCGCTCACATGGATGGACTGAACGCCACGACGAATTGGACCATGGCGTACTTGCTAAGTGCCTAAACACGAAGGACACAAAGTACACCAAGGCTTTCTTTTCAAATCCTTTGAGTCCTTCGTGCCCTTTGTGTTTAAGAGAGTATCATGAAACTCGACGCTGCATTACCTCCCGTTGGATTGAAAGATGTGCCCGCCATCGCACAAGCCGCTGAAGAAATCGGATTCGACGCGCTCTGGACCCAGGAAACTCAGCATGATCCCTTCCTGCCGTGCGCGTTGATCGCGGAACATACCACGCGTCTGCGCGCAGGGACAGCCATCGCCGTTTCCTTTGCGCGTTCTCCCGCGAACATCGCCTACACCGCCTGGGACCTGGCGGCTCAGTCCGACGGGCGCTTCATTCTCGGGCTCGGCACGCAGGTCAAGGCGCACATCGAACGGCGATTCGGCCAGCAGTGGCCCGAGTCGCCGGTGAAGAAGCTGCGCGAGCAGATCGAAGTCATTCGCGCCCTCTGGGATTGCTGGCAGAACGGGACGAAGCTGAACTTTCGCGGCGAATACTACAAGATCACCCTGATGTCACCCTTCTTCCAGCCTCCCCCTCGCCCTCAGGGAGAGGGCTGGGGTGAGGGAGAAATCCCCATTTACATCGCAGGCGTCAATACCGGCTTAGCCAAACTGGCCGGTGAACTGTGTGAAGGATTCCATGTACATCCATTCCATAGTTTGAAATATCTGAATGAGATCATTCTTCCAGCCATTGCGGAGGGCGCAACAAAGGAAGGACGGACGAGGAAAGATGTGGCTGTTTCGATCACGGCATTTATGGCAACCACTCCTGAAGAGATGAATTTTGCACGGGCACAGGTCTCGTTTTATGCCTCCACGCCTTCGTATCGCCCGGTGATGGATTTGCACGGATGGACGGGTGTAGCCGAGAAGCTCTCGTCACATGCAACGAAAGGCGAATGGGCAGAAATGCCAATGCTGATTACAGATGAGATGTTGAATGAGTTCTGTTTGGTGACAGATGAAACCAGTCTGGCGGATGCATTGCAGAATCGCTATAACGGAATTGCGGATCGGCTGACGATCTACACTCCCTTCGTACCGGGGGAAAAGGATGAGTGGTGGAAACGCCTGGTTCATCAAATGGGTTGAGCGGAGATTGGCAATGGAGAATCCCAATCAAATAAATCGCGTACGATTTCAAGACATTGTATTCGATGCCGAAGGCATAAACTTGCTTAGTGGGCAGAGTAAAATATTGTTCATCGCAAAAAGGGATATCCAGAAAATCACTCTAAAACACGGTTTTCAATCAGAACGACCTATCGCTGAAATTGTTTTTGGAATCTTTGTTGTCGGATTAGGACTTTACTTTTTCCTGAACTTCCTACTCGAAATAGTGGTTCACAGACTCATCTATCTGGAAGACTTATTGAGCCTTTTTCTCTTACCAATTGGAGCCTGGTTTGTCATTGATGGTTTTCGAAAACGATTCTATTTTGAAGTGGTCCTGAATAATGACAGGCGTAAATTTCCACTTCGAAAAAGTACAGACACAGGTGAATTGCAGAAATTCATCAAGACCGCATCTCTACTGGGCTATCCTGTGGACATAACAATTTTGGATAATAATCTCCTCGATTAAAGAGAGAATATGAATTTCAACGAGTATCAAACCAAATCACGCAAGACCGCTAACTATCCTGCTATCGGGCATGCTGTAATTTATCCAACCCTGGGATTGGTGAATGAGGCAGGCGAAGTGGCGGGTAAGATCAAGAAGGTGTTCCGCGACAAGGACGGTCAGATCAACGAGGAAACACGCGAGGCTCTTAAAGCCGAACTGGGCGACGTGTTGTGGTACATTGCTCAGGTCGCGACCGAATTGAATCTAACTCTCGACGAGATCGCGGAATACAATATCACCAAGTTATACGATCGATTGGATAGAGGCAAGATCAGAGGGGATGGGGATAACCGATAACTACATGTCGTTGCGAGGAGTGGCGCTTAGGCCGCCACTCCTCGCAACGACATTGCTATTTTTCCAAAGTCACATAGTTTGACAATTGGGCACTTCTCACAAAATGGTCTGCGAGCCGTGCAGATCTCGCGCCCCAGGCGGATGATATTCAAGTGCGCGGCGTAATAGGTTTCAGGTGGGAAGAGACTCTCCAGGTGAGGATGGGCCTGTTCCACGGTCATCTTTTCGGGGCGGAGTCCGATGCGGCCGGTGACGCGGTAGACATGTGTGTCCACGGGGAAGGCTGCTTTGTTCAGTGAAAAGCACAGCACAATAGCAGCCGTCTTCGGACCAACACCGTTGAACTTTGTTAGCCAGGCTTTGGCTTCATCCACAGTAAGGTCGGCAAGAAACGACAAATCGAGATTCCCACGCTCTTCGGTGATCGATTTCAACACCTGCTGAATGCGCGGTCCCTTTTGATTGGCGAGTCCCGCCGGGCGGATCGCATTGATAACATCCATCACATCAGCATCGCGCACGTCCTCCCACGTCCCGAATTTGGCGCGCAACGCATGGAAGGCCCGGTCGCGATTGATGTCGTTCGTGTTTTGCGAAAGGATGGTCGAAACCAATTCATCGATGGCTGGCAGTGGGTTTCTCCAGATCGGTTCGCCATAAAATGCAAGCAACCGTTCGTGGATTTTGAGAGCACGATTGGCAAGTGAAGTAAGTGACGTCATGGGTGGCCAGCCTCCTGGATCAACTGTAAAGCTCTATTCACAACTGCGCGGTGCTTTTCCGGGATATGCGCATCGAACATTTCTGCGCTGAGGTAATACAGCTTCAACGCCGCAATGCCTCGCGCGCGATATTGGGAAGAACCGTCACCCAACCCCCAGGCGGTACGGAAGGCGGCTGTCCATTGTGAGTCGCGTCCCACTGAATCCTGGATCAGATCGAAGTAACGGTTTTCGCTGACGATCATGATGCCGCGCTGGACAGCTACTGCTTCAAGCATGTTCTTCACCAGCCCCCAGGTGGCATACAGCACGGTAGACTCGTGTGCACGAGCCAGCCCATTCAGGATCTTATGCACTTCCTCTGCGCTGCCCATGATCTCTTCCCCAGCAAATTCATTCGCCAATGGCTGCAATGGCGACCAATCGAATTCGTGCGCCGCGTTTTGCAGCGTAGCCAACGAACCATCTTTGTCGAGCAAGATTCTCATCCCGCGTACACCCGGCACCGCCCAGATCGCGCGGCGCGGGTCGGTCAGTGCAGAATATTCGTCTTGCAGCAACGCGTATTTAAGGCTGACAAGTTTGCCTTCCCAATAGCGCAGAGAGTAGCGATCATATTTGTTTTCAGGCAATACACGCGCGTAAATGTCCAGATCTACATCGCTGTATTGACCTTCCTGCTCACGCGCGTAGCTGCCAACGATGCCAACACCGATGACACCTGGTGAGTCAATTTTTTCCAGGATGGATCGAAGGAAAGGGTCTGAGAGGGGCATAGTGTTTCTTCTCGCGCTGACACACCTGCACTGCATCCGCAGCGCGGTGCACACTTGCCCCGGGCGCAAGTGCTGGGGAGTGTCGTGCCCGTAGGGTAGCGGAGTGACGAATGCTCTTCGAGGAACGAAAACGAAGCGCGCTTCACTGGTTACATAAAGTTTACAAGTAACCCGCGCTTCGTCTACGGGCAGACGAGCATGTCCTCCGCTCAGCGCGATGATTGCATCTCCACTCTACCATTTTCCACCTTCCACACCTCCGCTTTCTCGGCAAATTCTGCTGTGAAAAGATTCAGATCGGTAGTAGTGAACAGCACCTGTTCGGTCTCGCCGATGTATTTCAACAAATCAGCGCGGCGCTGCAGGTCAAGTTCTGCCATCACTTCATCAAGCAGGATGACCGGCCATTCGCCAGTGCGTTCCTTCATCCAGTTGACCTCGGCGAGTTTCAGTGCGAGCAGTGTCGTGCGCACTTGTCCGCGTGAACCGTAATTTCCCAGATCGATATCGTTAGCCAGAAAACGCAACTCGTCGCGGTGTGGACCAATTGTCGTCACGCCGCGATTGATTTCTTCCTTACGCAGGTCCCGCAGCCGATCGCGGAATCCATCCTGGATGTCACTCAAGTCTACTCCTGAGCGATCGACGACAGTGTTCATCTTGAGCCCCAGTTGTCCGTTCGGTTTTGGCAGAGGGTCGAAGGCGGGCTCATACGAGAGGCGCAGGATCTCGGATCCATGAGTGAGCTCGTGATGGACGCGTGAGGCGAGCCGTGCGATCTGCTGTACGGCTTCGATGCGCCACAGGATGATCTGCGCGCCGAGCCGCGCCAGGGTCTCATCCCACACGTCAAGCTGGTCCGCGTTCCCGCCGCGCTCCCATAACGACTTGAGAAGAGCGTTGCGCTGCGTGAGTGCCTGGTTGTATTCGCTCAGCACGCGCGCATACATCTGCGTGGATTGGGCTAGAGCCAAATTCAAATAGCGACGCCTGTCCTCGGGCGCACCTTCAACGATCTGAGACATCTGCGGCACGAAGATGACTGCATTGAAATGACCGACCACATCACTCATGTGTTTCTTCACGCCGTCGAGCAACACTTCCTTGCGCAGACGCTGGCCGTTCAATACTCCCACCGGTTCGAGAATCAGGCGCACTTCGAGACGATGTTTGCCGTTGCCGCGCTGATAGTCTGCGACCAGGCGTGTGACCGTTAGTGCGTTATTTTTGGCCTCATTAAAATTTACGATCTGCCGATCGGCATGGGTTTGAAATGAAGTAAATGCAGCCAGGAAATAAATGGCTTCCAATACACTGGTCTTGCCCTGCGCATTGTTGCCCACCAACAGCACAACCCGCCGGGGGATGTCGACATCCAGGCGGGCAAAGTTGCGAAAGTTGGTGAGGGAGAGGTGTTTGAGGTACATATTCGCTTATGTCATTGCGACCTGCGGGAAGCAATCTCCTGAATTCGATAGAGCTTTCCGTTAAGTGGGAGATTGCTTCGTGGCGCTTACAGCGCCACTCGCAACGACATTTCCAATTCGATCTCATCCCGCAATGGGATATTGTTGAATCCGATCAACGGAATGCCCGGTTTTCTCTTTCTGGATTCATTGACCGCGCCTCGATAGACGGTGACAATCTCAAAGCCGCGTTTCTGGTAGAAGCCCAATGCGTTCAAATTGTCGTTGGTCGTGATCAAAAAGAGCCGCCTGCAGTTCCTTGCACGTGATTCTTCAATGGTCTTGACGATCAACGCCGATCCGATGCCCTGACCTTCACGCAAACTATCTAACGATGTGACTTCACACTCTTCATTGCTGATCAGGAACGTTAGGAGCCCAATCCATTCATCGCCATCTTCGACAACAAATCCTTCAAGCTGCTCCGGGCGATACACATTACCGCGGCTGATCATCTCTTCGCCGCCCCAATGTTCGATCCAGAATTGGCGCAGGTGGGGCAGATCGGATGAGTTTAATCGTCGCAGGTTCATTTCGCATCACTCGGCTAATAACCTTGCGAAGGTTTTTAGCGAGCGCCCTACATTACTTGAGTCAACCTTCGCAAGGCTTTCTTCTCTAAAATTCCTGTTCCTCTTCCACTTCCTGCGACGGCTGCCAGACGCGCGTGGCGCGGTCGGTGAACATCACGCCGTTCAGGTGGTCGATCTCATGCTGGAAGATACGCGCCAGCCATCCTTCTGCTTTGATCTTCATCGGCTTGCCGTGACGGTTAAGTCCCCTGACGTGTACGGCCAGGTGCCGCTCCACTTCACCAACAAGATTTGGGATGGAGAGACAGCCTTCCACGCCCATCACCATCTCCTCGGAGGCTTTGACGATCTCAGGATTCAAAACCGCCCATACTTTTTTAGGCGCGTCTTCCTTGTCTTCATCTTCCGGCTTCTCATGATATTCGACCACGATCAGGCGTTCCGAGAGGCCGATCTGCGGCGCGGCAAGGCCCACACCCGGGGCCTCGCGCATGGTTTCCACCATATCGTCGATCAGGGTCTGAAGATTTTTATCGAATGTAGTGACTGCGCGTGCTTTGCGGCGCAATACAGGTTCTGGGAGAGTTACGATTTTACGGAGAGTCATTCTCTTAATTTGCCTTCTATAAGCCCCCTCTCCCGTTCGCGCTGAGCGGAGCAAAGCGTAGTCGAAGCGGGAGAGGGCTGGGGTGAGGGCGATTGTACTTTATTTCTTCTTACCTTCCTCTTCATCGCGGAAGATCTGTGCATTCCTGTGATACGTTGCCAGCCACTCAGCCATACGCTCGCGTTCGGCAGCGATCTCGCCTTCTCTTTTTCTTGCATTGCGTGCCATGCGGCGCCGGTCGATATCCGATTGCACACCGGCCGGGTCCATGACGTTTTCAAAGGCCAGTTTACTGCCACCGACCGAAATATAGACGGTGCCATAGTTGAAAATATTTCCGAGCAGGCCTTTTCGTTCATAGAACGTGCTCAGGATTCCTTCCAGGGGCGCGGCGTTGCGCGTCTCGGTACCAAATGGTTTGCGGTCGATATCGATGATCTGGTCGTTCGTGACTTCAAATTTGTCGTTGCTCCAATCCAATACCCGGTAACCGAACCAAACCGAAAAAGGCAGAGCCGCAGCCAGGAACAGTCCTGCCCAGCTATCCATCGCGAAACCGCCTTCCCGCGTAATAAATGAATCAGCCGGATCATATGCCAGTTGAACCAGGCGGACAATGAACAGCATAATGCAGCCAAACATGGAAAAGAACGGTACCCATCCCTCCATGATCAGAACGATCCAGTGCTTGCGATAGATCACATTATCTCCCAACTCAAAACGGAGCTTGAATAGATCTGCTCCAATGAATTTCATGAGAGTAGACAGTCCCGCGCCTGGTTTCGGAGGAGTAATGGCAGACTTTACACCGGGCCCGGGTTCTCCAAAGCCGCGTTCCGTCTTCGCAAGAGGTAAACCCAACCGCTTGCGGATGGCATTTTTCATCGCCTCTTTTTCGACGCCCGCGGCGTATTCCTTCGTACGGTTCCAATACTCCTCTACCATCTTTGATGCTTCGATGGGATGATCGACGTCGGTAAAATTGATCCTTCCCACGAAGGTTCGTACGATCACATTTCCGTAGTCCAATACCTTGCCGATGGGATTCGCCTCCACACCTACTGAAAGGATCGTACTGATCGGCGACTCCTCGCGGCTGTCGTACACGCCAACGATTTTTTCCAGCGAGACCACGCGCTGATTGGTGACGATGTAATAATCATTGCTCCAGTCGATCCATAGCCAGCCGATCCAGGCTGCGATCGCAAACACGCTCACGCCCGCGAGAATCGCCACGATCGACAAGGGGATCATGAACCACCACATGTAAAAAAGACCAATTGGCACGATCAAACCAAAAATCGGCCAGACCAGTTTCTGCCATAAGGCGATGGTATGCTTGCGCGCCAAAAAATAGATCACCTCGTCGGGACGCAGCCATCTGAAGTTCAACTTGCGAGCCAATTGACGGCTGCGCACGGCAAGTAAAAGATTGGTCTTGATCTGAGGCGCGCGTTTATATAACTTTTCAAAATCGGCGCGCGAAAGCTTGAGCAAGGTTGTGTCCGCGACCGCAGTCGCCGTGGCAGAACGCTTGCGCTTCATTGTGAGTGCCAGTTCGCCGAAATAATCGTACTTCACCAGCGTCGCCAGGACGTTCTCTTTTTTCTCCACCTTGCGCACAATCCGGACGCTTCCCCCATGGATCAAATAGAAGGCATCTGCCCCCGTATCCTGCTTGAAAATGACCTCCCCTTGTGCGACGGGGAATTCATCCAATTCTTCTGCGAGTGCCGCGAATTCATCATCCGTCAAGCCATGAAAGAGATGGATCTTTTTAAGAAACTCGATTCGAGCGGATGTTGGGATCACGTTTTGATTCTATCAAATTTCACGCACGATGGTACATCCATATGCGGGTGTTTCCTGCATCTCCGGCAGTCGACCGTCCAACAGCGCCTCAACCGCCTCCTCCAAAAAGAAGCGAGTTGCCTGCCTGTGCCGGAATGTGACATCGTCCACCGCGCCGCGATAGCGCAGGATTCCCTCGCGGTCCACGACAAAGACATGTGGAGTCGTCTGGGCTTGATACATGTCGGCGACGACGTGCTCCGCATCGACCAGGACCCGCGGCAGGCGGCGCGTGTTAGCAGCCTCTTCCAGCATTTGGGTCGACTCGCTTCGATTCGCGGCGATAGACAACAGCTCCACGTCCGCGCCCCACTGCACGAGACAAGCCATGGTCGAGCGATCGGCGCGCTCCGAATGCGGGCATTCCGCCGACCAGAAGTTGACGATCACGATCCGGCCGCGATAGTCACTCAGTCTGTGAAGATTGCCCTGGATGTCGGCGAGTTCGAAATCAGGCGCGGGATGATTGATGAACATAAAATGATTATATCTGGCATAACCATGTAGCGGCGGGTAGCTGCCCGCCGCTACATGGTTTACCCCACATGATAAAATCCCTCCCATGAAAAAATGGCAATTGTGGCTTGGGGTGCTGATCAGCATCATATTCATCTGGCTTGCGTTACGCGGTTTACATCTGGAAGAATTCTGGGGTGCGGTGAAACAGGCGAATTACATCTGGCTCCTGCCTGGCATCGGCGTGTATTTTGTGGGCGTGTGGGTACGGGCGTGGAGGTGGCATTACCTGCTGGGACCGATCAAGAAGATTCCCACCAGTGCCATGTTTCCGGTCACAGCGATCGGATACATGGGCAACAATGTGTACCCGGCCCGTGCGGGAGAGGTGTTGCGTGCGGTGATCCTCAAGCGTAAGGAAGGCGTGTCCGTCTCGGCGTCGCTGGCCACGATCATTGTCGAGCGCATCTTCGATGGTGTGGTGATGCTGGCGTTTGTCTTTGTCAACTTGTCTGAGCTTGCCAAGTTGACGGGCAGCTCGGGTTTCGTTGGGAATATCCAGCAAGTGGCGGTCATCGGTACGGGAGTCTTTCTCGGTGCGCTGGCGGTGTTTTTGCTGGCAGCCATGTTCCCTCAGCGGACAGCCAAAGTCGGCTTGTGGGCGATCGAACATTTCCTGCCGAAACGTTTACACCTGAAGATCATTAATATCATGAACAAATTCCTGGATGGGCTGGCCTCCCTGCGCTCGCCGTTCAATGTGTTGATGGTATTCTTCACATCTGTCATCATTTGGCTGCTGGAAACCGGGAAATACTGGTTTGTGATGCATGCCTTCAATTTCAGCGTTTCGTTCTTCGCGCTCATGCTCATGAACGGGATCGTCAACCTGGCAACGACGATTCCGTCTGCGCCGGGCTACATTGGCACGTTCGATGCACCCGGTATCGCGGTACTGACCGCCTACGGGGTGGACCAGGCCACAGCCGCGGGCTATACGCTTGTGCTGCATGTCGCGCTGTGGCTGCCGATCACCCTGCTGGGCGCTTACTTCCTGGCGCGCGAAGGAATCCGCTGGAGCGACGCACTGCGAACCGAAACGAGTGAAGGCTAGGCCGTGAATCCGTGAGAGCTGCATCTCACGAAAATGCAAGCATTCCATACGACTCGGGAAGGTATACTTGGCGCAAACAGGTGATTGGATGCCTGTACCACTTATTGCACGCATGCACTACATGCGTAACCAGACTTCATACATGAATCCGCAGGCTGAAATTCAAACCTGATGTGTAGGAAATTTTCCGGTACTCTGTAATCCGTTGGAGCGAAAGATCGTACTATGATGTCGACCGAGGGAACCCCGCGCAGAAAATTGAGGGTACTCATCGCAGACGATGTTCAGGAAACGCGCCGGAACACGCGCCTGATGCTGGCCACCATTGACGATGTGGAAGTGGTCGCGATCGCATCGAACGGTATTCAAGCGCTTCAACTTGCGAAGGAGCATCATCCTGACATTGTGCTGCTCGATATCAACATGCCCGAAATGGACGGTTTGACGGCTTACCGCGAGATCAACAAAATCTATCCCGACATCGGCTGTATCATTATCTCTGCAGAAAAAGACACAGCCACCCTGCGCACGGCCATCTCGATCGGCGTGCAGGAATATCTGATCAAACCGTTCACGATAGATGAACTGGAATCGGCAGTGGTCCACGTCCATAAGCATGTGGAACAAACGCAGAAAAAACTGGCACAGACCGACCAGTTGCAAAAGCAGCGCGAGGCGTATCTCGTACAATTAGCAGTGGAGTATTCGAAGAACAGGCGCACCGACGACCAGGCCATGGATGTCTTCGAGCAGTTGGCTCAGAATCCCAGGTGCGAATCGCGCTGGCTGCAAACGCTTGCCATGATCTACGTGGTCCGCCAGAAGTGGGGCAAGCTCAAGGCCCTCGCGGAAAAGATCGAGCAGAGAAATAAATAAATAACAACCATGTTGTTGTCCCTTCGGGACGGAGCGAAGTGTCGGCATGGCGCCATGCCGACACAATCTCCTCATTAACCAGGAGAGTGCTTCGTCGTGGCGCTATAAGTGCCACTCCTTGCAACGACATATAAACGGAGTGTCAATGAAAATAGCAATAATAGGGGCGGGATTCGGCGGCATGGCTGCCGCCTATGATTTAAAAAAGGCAGGCCATGAGGTCGTCATTTATGAATCCGCTGATTTTGTAGGCGGGTTGGCTTCCGGCTTCAAGGAGCCGCACTGGGACTGGTCAGTGGAGAAGTTCTATCACCACTGGTTCCAATCGGATGCGTCCATGCTGGGGCTGATCGAAGAACTGGGCTGGAGTGAAAAGGTCATCTTCCCGCGCCCGTTGACGGTGATGTATCACAAGGGAAAATTCTATCCGTTCGATTCGATCCTTAATGCGCTTCGCTTTCCGGGGCTTGGCTTTGGTCTCGACAAAATTCGCTTTGGCTTCATCGGGTTGTTCCTCCGCTTAACGAACAACTGGAAGGCTCTTGAAAAAGTGACCGCCGACACATGGATGATGAAGTGGGCCGGCAAAAACGTCTATGAAAAAATGTGGAAGCCGCTGCTGATCGGGAAGTTCGGTCCGTTCTACCGGGATGTCAACATGGCCTGGATGTGGGCTCGCATCAAAGCACGCACGACGCGCCTGGGCACGTTCGAAGGAGGATTCCAGAATTTCGCTACGATGTTCGCAGATAAACTGCGCGGTATGGGTGTCGAGATCCGGCTGGGAGCGAGAGTCGAGTCGATTAAACGGGACCAGGCTGCGTTGTCGGTGCGGAGCGATGGCAAAGTCGAATCGTTCGATAAAGTCCTCGTCACCACGTCTCCCAATTTAATGGCAAAGTTTAGTCCCGATCTTCCCGAAAATTATCTGAAAGGATTGCTGGAGCTAAAGTCGATGGGCGCGGTGGTGATGGTGCTGTCGCTCAAACATCAGCTTTCGAAGGAAGGCTATTACTGGTTCAACCTGCCGAAGGAAGAGGGCTACCCGATGCTGGCGCTGGTGGAGCATACCAACTTTGTGTCCAAAGAACATTTCGGCGGCGATCATATTGTGTACGCAGGTGATTATCTGGAAGTGGGTCACGAGTATTTTTCAATGAGCGATGAGCAATTGCTGGAGCGGTTTGCCCCGGCGCTCAAAAAATTCAACGCGGAGTTTTCAATGGAGTGGGTGAAGAAGATCTGGGTGAACAAGACCAACTATGCCCAGCCCGTGCCGCTGGTGAATCATTCGAAGAATATCCCGGCCATCCAAACGCCGATCGAAGGATTGTATTTTGCGTCGATGAGCCAGGTCTACCCGTGGGACCGCGGTACAAATTTTGCGGTGGAGATCGGGAGACGCGCGGCCAGGATGATGATGGGGGATCAGTAATCAGTGAGCAGTAGTCAGTAGTCAGTGGTTAGTAAGTGGTAATTTATGGTGAAATAAAACTGCCCTTTCCGAATTGGAGAGGGCAGTCTGATGTATTTGAAAATGTATAATGGATCGTATGAATGAAACGTTCGTCAAACCACGCTACGATGAAGGCGGTTTCGCCGGTATTCCGGCACGAATCGAAAGTGCCTTCGCATCTGGAAACTATGATGCTGTCGTTCTGTTTTTAATCGACGGCTTTGGCTGGCGTTTCTTTGAGCGTTTTCAGGATGCGCCATTTCTCAAACGATTGGCGCGGCAGGGAAAGATCGAAAAGTTAACATCGCAATTTCCGTCGACCACTGCAGCCCATATCACGACGATTCACACCGGTTTGCCAGTTGGACAGAGTGGTGTGTATGAATGGTTTTACTACGAGCCACAGATCGACCAGATCATCGCGCCGTTGCTATTTTCGCTGGCCGGCACAAAGGAGAGGGATACCTTGAAGTCCATTGGTGTTAAACCGGCTTCCCTGTACCCGCGTGGAGTTTTCTACCCTGCACTGAAAAAGAGAGGCGTTGATTCATATTTATTTGGGATGCGGGAATACACCCCGTCCACATTTTCCAGTGTGATCATGGCGGGACTCGAGCAGTATGCCTTCAAGACGTTCTCTGAAGCGCTGGTCAACCTGAATTTGTTGCTGGAGAAGCAGACCAAGCCTACATACATTCATCTGTATTTTGATAAGCTCGATTCGATCTGTCACGAATACGGGCCAACCTCACCACAAATGGAAGCCGAGATCGAAACATTCCTGCTCATCATGGAACATTACTTCGAGCGAATTTTCAACACGAAGAAACGAGTCCTGTTCCTGATGACAGCCGACCATGGACAGGTGGAAGTGGATCCGCAGACGACGGTCTTTTTGAACCGGGATATGCGTTTTTCGGGAGTTGAGCGTTTCCTGAAGACTAATCGCTATCGACAATTGCTCGTGCCGGCCGGGTCTGCGCGTGATATGTTTTTGCATGTGAAAGACGATTTAGTGGATGACGCGCAAGCCTTTCTCACGCCGCGGCTGGAGGGGAAGGCAGATGTGGTAAAAACCGAATATTTGATGAAGGACGGGTATTTCGGGCCGCAAGTTTCCTCGCGTCTCCGTGAGCGTGTAGGCAATCTGGTCATCCTGCCATATCGATACGAGTCTGTGTGGTGGTATGAGAAGGACAAGTTCGAGCAGCGCTTTTACGGTCATCATGGTGGATTGACGCCGCAGGAGATGGAGACCATTCTTTACACGCTCGAGCGATGACTGCCTTTAGAGTATGATTTACCGAAGGCGTGAATTTAGTCCGCTAATCCACGCTAATCTGCGCTAATCAATTCGCGAGGATTAGCGGAAAAAGATTTGATTTTGCAGAAACCCGATAGAATCAAAAACGCGACCTGTAATCGGTCGCGTTTTCGTATTGCTTAGTTGCCTCGTCCGTGTGGATGTGGGCTCCAATCGCAGAGATGGATGTTTTCTGTGAGCTCTCCACCGCTTATCGTGAAGGTCTTCATCAGTCCATTGGAGTGAGTATATGCACCTTCCAGACTGTAGCCGGGCGCCCAGGCATAGGCATAGTATGTTCCATTGGGGATCAGGACTCTGTACACATTCTGGTTTTCAACGATAGAGAATTGAATTCTTTCACCGCTGTCAGCGTTCTCGAAGTACAGCGTCATAGGTGGGTTGAACTCGCTGGGATAACACAGGCTGCCTGAAACTTCTCCGTGAGGCAGAACGTCTCTTGACACCTGGATGTCCACATAGAAGGCTTTCTGTGCGTTGTGGCCGTAGCCAAACAACTGACCAGATGGGTTCCGCAGCATCCAGTAGCCAACCTGACGTCCCGGTGAATTGGGCGCCGTCAACGTGACAGACACATCCACAGTTTGCCCGGGGGCAACCCTGCCAGGCAGGCGGAGTGCTGTGGTGCCGCCCATGGGGTCACCGCTCGTGAACACCAGCATGTAATCGGATGTCCAGGTGCAGGTGCCGCGGTTCTGCAAGCGCCAGGTCTTGATGAAGATTTCACCGGGCCCCAGCTCTGTGCCGTCGGGGATGGTCACATCCTTGACGAACATGACCCAGTCACAATACGTTACCGCGGTAGCCGTAGATGGAACCTGCGTGGGTGGTACAGAAGTACTGGTCGCCGGGACGGCCGTCGAAACAGGGAAGTAAAGAGTCGGCGTTGGTGAGGGTGCGTTCTGCGTGGAGGCAGCCATCGTTTGCGTCACGATTGCCTGCAGCGTGGCAGCAGAGTCCACGTCTGATGGCACTTTCGGCCCGAGCAATGGCATGGCAAAGAGAGAGATCGGCAGACAAGCCATGATCGTGAAACCGATAATGCCGAAGAATAAAAGAATTGAGTTGGTCGTGATTTTCATGTTGCACCTCCATTGTTGTGCTTGCTGATGGACGATGCAAATTTCGCGAAAGTTCCCCGCAAGAAGCTTTGTTACAGAACTGTCACATGAAGAAGACCGGGCTGAAGCACAGGTAGTTTTCAAGCCTGCCAAACGGCACATTGCTCATGAATAGGGCCGTGAACGAATCGATTTTGTATTTGCGCTCGAGAAAATAACCGATCGCGGCACGGTTGATCATGGGCGTCTCCACGCCGAATTCTTCGCCGTTCTCTGCAACGGTGCTTTCGGCGTGAGCCAGCACGGCCGGGAAATCGTTTTCGTCCAGCAAAGCAAACGGACCGCCGTTGCTTCCCACATACCCATAACCGACGATGTTTCCATCACGCATATATACAACTCCAGCCCGGCTGGTAATGAGCCAGCGATGGATGGCTTCGCGCGTATGCTCGAGGATTTGTTTATCGATCTGGTTTATATCCTTCAGATGAAGCGCATGATCCATCGTTTCAATCCTGAGATCGGTCGCGATTTCGACCTTTTCTGCCTGGCGGTAGAAATATTTGATCGGGAAGCGCGCATACACGCCTGCCTTCATATAACGATACAGCGCACGCTCATCGAGCGTAGCGGCGATCATACGATAACGCTCATTTCCAAAGGGGAAGGCGCGTGCGAGCAATTCGCGTCCCACCCCAGCCGATTGTTGATCCGGTGAAACAAAAAATTCCGTCAACTCAAGCATTCCCCCGT
>CAZBAX010000035.1:0-62953 GCA_964489725.1 uncultured Anaerolinea sp.
TTGATACATAAGGTGGTTGAAAATGCCGTGTTGGAGCGAGCACCAAAGGCCCGCGAGCACCTTGATATCTTGAAAGTCGTGGCGGTATGTAGGCTATTCGATACGGAATTATTGGCCTATCTGGTGAAAAATCTTCCATTGCATATCCCTGAGAATGTTGAAGCCCACCTTGGAACAACCCTGTTGATTCAGCTCTTGGAAACAACCTTAATAGAACATCGTGCTGACGAAACAGGTTATGTCGTGGTCGAAGATATACATTCATTGATGTATGAGTATGCGAAGGCATCTGATCCTCAAAGAGTCTTGGCCGTACACAACCTTGCATTTCAATGGTTCAAGGAGCAGGTTTCAAAAGGAGATATTGTATTATTGGCCGATGTGATTTACCACCAAGCAGGTGCTTGGTTTAACGAGAAAGCTCTTGGCGAGTATCAACAACCTAATTTGGAACTGCATGATCAATTAATGGAAGTCGATAAATTAGAAACCATTTTGCGTTTCAACCTGGAAACGCTAAAGGATAACAACAGATCCTCGATGTTGGTAAAACGAATAAAAGAGCAATTGTTGGGAAGTGAATTTCGTTGGTTTCTAAATGAAAATCAAATTCATGCTCTAATCAATGTCTGTAACGACTTCGAAGAATCGACCGCTGTTTCGGTTGAAAGGTAAGGGAAAAATGATTGACAGCAGAAAGCAGTCAGGCTATGCGTACGAATATATTCCGCGAAGAGACGCAGCGGAACGATTCAATCGTCTGATGAAGCTACAAAAACTTGGAACGGGCAGTGTTCAATACGTGTATGCTGATGGCGGCGTTGGTAAAACCAAATTGTTATGGGAGTACATTCGCGAATATAAGAAGCTTGCTAGTTATGATGATGCCCAAAGGGAGGTAATTGATTTTTACGACATAGAAAATCATAGCATGGTTGGGTTAAGGCGAAACATCGTGAGCAGGATCGGCCTCGATTTTTTTAGCGGCTTTCTTGGCCTGGATAAGCAGTATCAGGATTATGACCTCGCGGAGAAGGATCATAAAACAACTGGAAGAATGACCGCTTTGCAGTATGAAGCTGAGCCTGCATTTTTCGACGAATTGAGAAAAGTACCTGCGGAGGTTATATCAAATACCCTGTTGATATTTGATACTTTCGAAGTGGCTTTCAATCGTCCGGTGGGAAGATGGTTCTTGTCTCAGTTCTTACCAGAGGTGGCAAATGCAGGTTACCTGATTGTCTTTGCCGGACGTCCGAACGATCTGGATCTGGGTATTGATGTTGATGAGTTGCAACTAACCCCCTATACTCAAGATGAAGCCCTTGACTACTTCAAGCGGAAATTTCCCGATTTAGAGCTTGGCAACCAGGAGCTTTTGGCAATTGAAGCCGCGGAAGGAATGCCACTACTTTTGGATCTAATCGCATTTTACTTGGATCAGGAGTTGGTCCCGTCAGAAGGTGCTAAGAACTTTACTAGGGTAGATCTAGAGCATAGGATCATTCAGCTCTTTTCACGAGAGGAAGATCCATACAACAAGGTTTTGCGTGAGATTGCGTACCTAAAATATCGATATGATAAGGATGTGTTTGATTATCGAAAATCGAATTACCCTGGTATTTCTGATTATTCAACATTGAAAGCAGCAATTAAGAATCATCCGTTTGTAAAATATCGCGTATCGGATGACAGCCTGGCATTGCATGATGCGTTCCGTGATATGGTTGAGAACAATTTCTCACGGTGGCATGGCGTGGCAATCGAGCTTAATTCAGACATACTGAAGTGGTATGAAGGTGCCATCATTTCCAACAAGAAGTTGAAGGACCAATTGCAGGCAGAAAAGCTGGCCTATGTTTTGAATCTAGGTAGTTTGTACAAAAATACCCTACAAGGAGAAAAGGATTACCAATTAGCGAAGTCTTTGTTGACAGACTTTGCGAATCAAAAGTCGGATGCTTTGAACCGGCTGGTCATAAACGAAGTTTTGCCTGAAGTAGTGTGCAGATTCCCGAGGCTCGAGGATCAATCTGAAATCTTTAGTATTCTGGGAAGGATGTCCCAGCAAGTGCATCGATTGATCGAGGCTCAACAGTATTGGGCGAATGCTGCAGAAGTTGCGCAGAAACTTAACAACCCGAAGTTACAAATTGATGCGCTTATTGAACAGCACAATTCTACATGGCAAACTGAGCCGGAAAAGTCGTTTGAACTTCTGAAAGAGGCAGCCGCGTTGTGCAAAGATGATAAGGTTTTGTTGGCACGTATTCAGTATGAGATCGGTTTTACATACACCAAGGTTCACAATCTGCCAATAGCAATTTCACATTATCATGAAGCATTAAAAACCGCTAGAAGTGCTGAGATGGGCATCGATATTAGGACGCGAATCGGAACCATTTATAATGACTTGGGCTATACCTATCTGTTAATGGGTGATTATGATAATGCTGACGTCTACATTTCTAAAGCGCGTGCTGAGAGATCCAGCCTCCTCGATTCGCTCCTAAAAGAACAGGAAGATCTCCAAAAAACACATTCTAGAAATCAAAATGTGAAAGCTATTGAGGAGAAAATCAATGATGCAAGGTGGAGACTAGGGTTAACCTTTAATTCATCCGGTGATTTAGCGCGCTACCTGGAAAGTTTCGATGCTGCCTCTATCGATTATTCCGAAGCCGTCGAGATATTTAAGGAGACCAATCCAAATCATTGGCTTGCGATTGCGCTTCATCAACGAGGCGATGCATATCGACAGATTGCTGTATTGGCCTCAAGAAGCAACCGAGTTGTTGCCACACAGGAATATGACGGACGTGCGTACCAAGATATTGTTCACAGCATTAGACTAGTGGATGAAAACGGGTTGTCCGAAGTGCGTGCAACTGCAACTCGACGGCTGGCAAGACTATTACATGACCGGGTGTGGAGATTGGCTGATTCGGCAGCACAACTGCACCTTCTTGATGAAGTGTACAATACGTTGAGGAGGGCCCTGGGGTATGCACGAAATAACAGTGACCCTGCTGAAGAGCTGGAGTGCCTTAGAGAAATCGCATTCTTGGCAGATGACCGAACCAGCGTCTTGATGAAAGAGTTCGGGAAAATTGAGCCTGAGGAACGTGCTAGAGTTGAAGGATACATACGACAGTATCGCGATGGTCTTGCTCTTCAGGAACAGAAAGAGTTTAAGATCTACACTTTTTCTGTTTTCAAGACCTTATACACATTGGTGGAAGCAGCGTATACCTATTCCCTGGGCGAAGATTATTCTTTGGCGCTTGACAAATATATAGAGGCATTTGTAGCTTTAGCTGGTAGTCCTGGATATGGTGTGGGATGTTATCGCAAGCATCGCCCACACCTCTGGGAAAGAATTAGATTGCTGGATCCTGAGCGAAGAAGAGAATGGTGCGAGAGGTTTAGAGATGCTTGGGCACAGTCCTCAGTATCCTTTAAAGATGGCAATCAATTGGTAACAAAATCCCTTGCCGATCTACACCCCAAAATGTCTGCATGGTTTAACGTGGAACTGGATAGTTTGGGAGTGCAATAAGCAATCTCGTGTGGATATTAACAGGACAAAGCGGCAGTCAGCGCTGCCGCTTTGTCTTTAATAATGCTACGATTTACGTGTATCCAAATGAGAGTCAGTACCTACCCTTTCTCAGCAATAATGATTTCTCTAGATTTGCTGTGTCTACTTTATGGATTGCCTGATTATTTAAGCTTATGGACCTGGAAAGGCTGGTGGTGGTCCTCTCGGTTGGGAGTATTTCTTAACGGTTCTAGTCATTTCTTATCCTTATGTTGGTTGATGTCGATATTATTGCAGTAAGACTAATAATTTTTGTGACATGAATGTAGCAAAGTCGTGACTGCAGCGTGACAAGATTTCGCCTCAATGATTCTTAGGGACATGGACGGACAACTATCCGTGAAAATTTTCTTTTGCGATGTAACCCATGAGACAAGCTTCCTAGTTTAGTACGAATTGGAAGTAGAAAAATCAACCGTGTTGATTTGAGAACTTGTAAATTAATTGATCTAATACAGCGTTACTTCAGATCCTTGCTCGAATTCAACCCGTATCAGGCCAAGCGGAAATCGGGCTTGATAAAAATTGATTCTGTTAAACAAGACGGGTGCAATAGTCCCAAAGAGTGATGAATGCCTTAATGAAACAAACAGTAGTCAGTGCTTGCTCGAAAAGCACACGACAAATCTAGACATGTTCCAAACTATATAGTTTTGCATCTCAAACATTTCTCAAAACTTGACGGAAATCATGCTCTGATATAACATTCAGATACCTGCATTTTGATGTGCAGGGGATTATCAAAGTGATAATCATTCAAAAATACCGCCATATATAGTTAAGTAACCCGCTATTGAGTTGTTTATCCCATATGTGCTGGCAGTTTTAGAAGCGCAAAGAGAATCTAACTCATAAGCCCTTGGTCGGGAGTCCAAATCTCCCCCTCGGCACTACAAAAATAAGTGGGGCACTCTTCTTATATATGGTGGTCTCTAGACGAAGGAGGTCACCATGTATTCTTTAAAATCGCAAGACCAGGGGCGTATCACACTTTCCCAGCAGGATTATTTATCGGTTTTGGTCGAATCATTATCCCGTCAGAAGGGACCACGGAATTGCAACGATTTTCTCATCCAATCGTCGAATCGCCTTTCCGCTATATACAATCAAACCAGCAGATGCCTTGGGGTGCGTTTCCAGAAATAACCGAAGCCCTGCAGCGTCACGATATCCAAGGGTATCGGCGCGTTTCACTTCCACGGCAAGCAGCCGTCTGCCATATTCTAGAACAAAGTCAACCTCGTTGCCATCGAGTGTCCTCCAAAAATACAGGCGGGCGGAAGGGGTCATTAAGCGGGTCAGGATTCTTAAGTGATGATAAATAAACGTCTCGAAATAGGAGCCATATTCGCGCGCTTTGCGGAGATCATCTAATTCGAAGTAGCCGGATAGGAAAACTGCCAACGCCGGGTCATTGAAAAATGCCTTGGGCGACTTCAATAAGCGGGTCGTGCGGCTGGCGGTGTACGCAGGCAACCGTTCAAACAGGTGCGTGGTCTCCAACAGGTTTAGATATCTGTGGGTGGTAGGTTGGGATAGCCTGGCATCACGGGAAATCTCAGACTGATTGATCAGCTGGGCAGAGCGCAAAGCCGCCAGTTCCATCACGCGGCGAAAATCCAACAGGGCGTCAATCTGAGCTATCTGTCTCAGGTCACGCTCCAAATAAGTTGCCACGTATCCTTCCCACCATCTAGTCCATGCCTCGGACGAATCCAGTGTGAGAAGCGGCGGCATAAATCCACGAAGAATGAACTCGGTCGGATCGGGAAGATCCTCTCTCAAGGAACTTTCCTCAGGGAATTCGCCATTCAGGAGATGCGCCAACACTTCTGGATTGGATCGATTGTGCATTTCCCCAATTGACATTGGATCAAGTACAAAGTAGATTGCGCGCCCAGCCAGACTCTCACTGACCTGCTTCATCAATAGTAAATTGGCGGAACCAGACAATACAAACTGATACCTGCCAGGGTTTCGGTCGACTGTCTTCTTAATGGCAAGCAGGATTTCCGGCGCTTTTTGGACTTCATCCAAAATTACCTGATTTGTTCCGGCCCAAAGGGATTCCGGATTCGAATGCGCCTGTTCCAACACATCGAAATCATCCAGGGTATGAAAACGCCAATTGCGAAACGGTTCAGCATTCAGGAGTAGGGTGCTTTTGCCGACCTGCCGTGCACCCGTCAGGACGATCACGGGGTGGTCTTTGATGGCACTCTGCAAGAGGGGTGTGATCCACCGTTCGCGGTATGTGGCAGTGTTTGAAATGTTATTCATGCCGTGTATAATAATTCAAGGGCAAAAATCTGGCAAGATGCCAAACCTTAACTATAGTCGTGCGAGTTGATTTTGGAGAGCCGGCCTGCGCTTGTACTTCTCTTTGGTTTCTTCCAAATACTCCTTCCATTCATCCATTTTCGCCAGAAGCTTGTAAGCTTGTTTCGCGCGTTTAAGCCAGGATGCAGCAATTGGATAATTCTTGCTTTTGGCCTCAGCCATTAAGCGTTCTGCGTGTTTCAAACTGATTTGGGCAACCCATTCCGGACGATGCTGCATGACTCCATCGGCCACGGTTTCCACAACGGGATACCACACGTCACGACGTTCAGCCACTTTAATTGCCTCATCCCATTCCTCTTCAAGCAGAAACACATCTGCTAGAACCTGCTTGTCATATGATTTGCGAAGGTTTGCCATTACCTCGGGGCGCAATCGTCGCCAACCAGATTCGGACAAGCGCTTAATCGTTTTATAGGTTTCCAGTGATGGATGCTCACCAAATGCAGCCAACCAGGCTGCTAACGCCTGTTTTGTGCGTCCCTGTGCCTCTTCGACAGGCCCCAACCATTCGCCCAGACCTGCCTTTGGCCCGTCCAGCTTCAGTCCGTGCTCACCGATCTCAATTGCCTCAGCTACCCGGCGCGACTCTCGCAAGCGGCGGGCGACTTGCAGGGACTCTTCGGGTGTGGTCAGATTCTTTTTGGCGTATTTCACGGCATCCACCGTTTGCTTGAGATCGCACAACTTGAGGGCATAACGTAGATGACGTCCTTCCTTTTTGCAGAGGGCAAGGTACTCTTCGGTGCGACCTTGTCGTTCCAGTACATTCAGCTTGGCTTCGGTGAGGTCATCAAAACCACGCGTGAAAGGCAAACCCAATGTGCGAAACTCAAATTCATCTTCCTCGTCCCCGTCTTCATCTTCATCCCAATCGTCCGGTTCTTCGTCATCTTCGAATTTTGGCACTGTTCTCCGAACGGGTTCCATCCCTTTGGGGGCATTCTCCCAGCCAAATTTTGCGGCTTGAACGGCAATATCCAGGTTGCCTTCCATCCCGTAATCGCTGGCATAATCAATCAACTTTTCCAGCCTGCGGACCAGCCTATCCCGTTCGACCTGGCTGAGTTCCATGCTCAAAATTGCTTCTGCTAACGATGTGCCCAGTTCGCCCACGAAGCCGCCCAGCTCGCCGTTTGAGTCGTCAATGAATTCAAGAGCCCGGCTGCCTTCTTCCAGTAAGCCGAGCAGGATCTCAAGCGCCGTCTCGGCATCGTCGGCATCCAAGAATTTCATTGCCGATCCTTGTACTTCGCGCAATTGAGTTGCCAGTCCGCCTACATGCCAATACGCCTCCGACATTCGCATTCCATCCAGGCTGTGGACGATGCTCAGGATGTGACGGCGGTAGACGTCGATGTCCACTTTTTTCCTACGCTTCTTTTTGGTTTTCGAAGGAACGGATGTCATGGCTTCGATTCGATCATATAGATCGGGTTGTTCCTGAATCAGTTTGGTCAGAATTGCGATGAGATCGTTATGATCGAGGTCGGTCAGGAGTTCTGCGGGCGCCTTGCGCGCGGCGAATGATTTTGGATGATGCAAATAAGCAAGCAACACGGCGACAGTGTGTTTGCAGTAGCCGCCATATTCGTAGAGGCAGGTGCAGGATGCGTTCGCGATACCCGCTTCATCCAGTTCCACTTGTACCCGGTAATAGGGTGCATAGGTGCCGGCGCAATCCCCGCTCAACAGAGTGCCTTGAATGGCGGCATTCGAAATTGCCTCATCTCGATAATACTCCTCGCCGCGCCGAAAACTTTCCGGGCTTGCCCCTGCGCGGATCATGCTTTCTGTGATTTTGGGTAATGCCATCTTTGCCTCTATCGGCTCTTCATGATAGATCTTAACTGATGCCCGTTGCATCATTAATCTGCAGCACGCGAAATGATCATGCCAGTGATGTTTTCATTTCCAACGCGGATTTCAAAACATTTGGCAATTCGCCGGAATACGTCAGTACGAGTCTTTGCAGAAATTCTGAGGGAGAGGTGTTCATGAATACCTTACGAGTGAAATTCCTTTTGTGCCCCGCTGATGCGGGATCTTCGACAGGAATTTCGAAGAGCGGCTAACCACTGAGACACGGAGACACTGAGAATTAAAAACTCCGTAACTCGGTGTCTCAGTGGTTCAAACTTTTTTGTTTCGGCTTGTGAGAGTTGGGCCTCTTTCTCGGACTGATCTCGCCTATACTGTGTATAAAGTTTATCATCAAAGAAAGGCAACCATGAGCGAATATCAATATTACGAATGGCAAACCCTTGAACGACCGCTGACCGCCGCCGAGCAAACGGCGGTGAACGGGCTTTCCAGTCACATTGATGTCACACCCAGCCAGGCCATTGTCACATACAACTGGGGCGATTTCAAACATGATCCCATCCAGGTGCTGGCGAAATACTTCGATGCCCATCTCTACGTCACCAATTGGGGTACTCGCCATTTGGCATTCCGCTTCCCCGGCGGGCTCCTGGATGTCAGGACGATCGAGCCCTACACCGACGAGGATCACATCCGTATCAAAGACATCGGCAACGTCCAAATACTGGAAATCGAGCTGAATGAAGACGGTGGCTATGAGGAGTGGGTCGATGAACGCGGCCTGCTTTCCACGCTGGCGCGCCTGCGTGATGATATCGCGCAGGGCGATTTCCGTGCCTTGTACCTGGCCTGGCTCAAAGCGATGAGTCTCGAGCCCGATGATTACGATGAAGACGAGGATGACCCCGACAGCTTATTCTACGATCGAGAACCTCCTCTGCCTGCGGGACTACAACAACTGACTCCGCCGCTCAAAGCTTTTGCCAACTTTTTTGAGATCGATCCGTTTCTGATCTCTGCCGCTTCTGAAGGAAGCCCGGACCTGACTCCGTTACAACAGGCGGACTTGGCCCCGTTGATTTCCCGCCTCACCCGCCAGGAATGTGATGAATTCCTGCTCAAAATTGTCCATGCGGAGCCGGGAGCGATCACGGCATTGCGCAAGAAACTGCTTTCGTTTGAAAAACCTACGCCGACGGTGGCAACTCAACAGCGCACCGTTGGCGAATTGTTCAAGACAGCGGAAGAATTGCGTCAGGCTGAGTCGCGCCGTCAGGCAGAAGAAAAACGCAAAAAGCATATTGCCGAAATGCAGGAACTGGCAAAACGTGAAGCGCAGACCTGGCAGGAAATAGAGAATCTTGTACAACTTGGTTCCGCTGCCAGAAACTACGATACTGCCACAACCTTGTTGAGCAAACTTCAGCAATTGTCCGAATTCCAGGGAACACAGGCGAATTTCATGACCCGTGTGCGCGAGTTGGGCGAACGTTACAAGAAACGTACGGCGCTGATCGAACGATTGAAAAGGAAGGGATGGATGTAGAGCACTGCGAATTTGCACGCGGCCCAAATCGATGGCAACGTTCAGATGGCTTGGGCGCAAGGCAAACCGGTGAAATCACAATACGTAGGTCTGTGCCTAATCATCAAATTTTCCACGGTCTCTAACTCCGCAATCCCTTCCACACCTCCAGCTTGGTCTTGACGCGCTGGATGACCTCATCGGTGAACTCAGTGGTGGAGAGACGTCCGCTGAGGTCTGTGGTGACCTGCCCGGCATGGACAGCTTCGAAAACGGATTCATAAATGGCACGCGATGCTTTATCTGCAAGTGGAGTTTTGAGATACGAGAGGATCGCACCACCCGCCAGGATCATTGCCATAGGATTGGCGATGTTCTTGCCCTCCAGGGCGGGCGCGGTGCCGTGCGGTGCTTCGGTAAAGACAACCTTAATCTGCGATGTTTCGTCGAATGCCAGTACCTGGCTTTCAGAACCTGCGATGCTGCCGAACATTTGCAGGACCATATCCGAGAGTATGTCGCCATCGCGGTTGAGAGTGGGGATGACCAGGGCTTCACCGCCGCTCTTGAGCAGTAATGCCAGGGTGGCGTCGATCAATTGCGGATCATATTGCACGTTGGGGTGCCGCGCCGCCGCCGCATCCATTTCCTCTTTGAACATGCCCTCGTATGTGGGGCTGACCGTGTACTTCGGTCCGCCAAAGACACGGGCATTCGTGCGCTCCGCCTGCAGGAAGGAGAACTCCGCTACGCTGCGACACACGCTCCGGCTGATCTTCGATGTGCGATACGCAATCTCATCGCCATTGGGTGTGGTCTCACGCCATTCTTTTGCGCCATAGGCATCGTCTACTGCCATGCGGACGATGGAGATCGGATCGTGCACCCCACCTACTGGACGGACGCGCGGCAAACGCCGGCCTGTGCGCAGGATCACAGTTCCATTGATGTACTCGCGCAACAAAGCATTCGGGCTGCCGACGTCCTGTGGATCAGGCGGCGTGATCGTGGCGGCTTTCATCCCCAGCCCACTTTGGATCATGGCATCCGCGGCTTCTTTGACTACGGCGTTCTTTGTGGCGCGACGGTTCGCCAGGCTGAGATCATAATGCTGAAAGCTAAGATCCAGGCCGATCACATCCGGCACGAGAACACGGAGTGACTCCAGCAGTAATTCTTCACCAGTCTGGTCCCCGTGCATGACAACGATGCTTCGAGCGTTTGAGTTTGCTAATGCAGACATCCCGTCCTCCCGTTCATTTCTGATAGTGTAGGAAAATCTCGTTCAACAAATGTCGTGCTGAATTTACAGAAGCCCCTGAAGTCAGGATCGACCAGTGCGTGGATGATGTTCGGAGCAATTGAGTACGTGTCGCACTTTTGAGATTAGTGCCTGTCCGTCAGGAGTCAGGAACCGTATCCCATAGCCTGGAGAAGCAACCCCAGCCCGACACAGGCGCATCCGCCCAGGACGAAAAGCCCGATAATGATGGCGACCGCCTTCCATGCAATGCCGAATCCGTTCGAGCCGAACAGGCGCGGACGATAGATCGGACGCAGGTTCGTGGGATTCGATGTTGACGTGGACGGACCTGTGTCCGGGCTGCTGGTGGAGGAGCGTGCTGCACGACTCCCGAAGTTGACTCGGAAGCCGCGCGATCCACTGGAACTGCTGCGAGGCGTGCTTGCCCTCGGTCGAAACCCTCCAGACCTTCCTCCTGATCTTCCACCTCGAACTGGCATGGCTGCCTCCTTTCGTACTCCATTAGATCCTGTAAATATGCGGAATTCACATCAATCCCTGAATCGATAAAATGATCATCGCACTTAACATATACAGCGATGCATAGCGGAACAACATGAAGTTCATTTTGTCCGTATGGATGCGCAGGGTGGCAAACGCCAGGATCAACATAACCGCTGTTAGAACCGCGATGAGACTCAATAACCCGGCATGCAATCCGATCAGAATGGATACCCAGGTGATGGCGATGGCCGCGAGAACGGAGGAAAAAGCAATTGTGGCGCGCGTGAACCGCTCGCCATACGTCTCAGGGAAGGTGGGGACGCCGGCATTCTTGTAATCATTGCGGAACTTCATGGAGTAGGTCAGCGTGTGCGTGGGAATCCAAAACAGGATCGCCAGCGCGAGCAGGATTCCGATCAACTCGATTTCCCCGGCCGCCAACGCGCGCCCCGAGAGGATCGGCATCGCGCCAGAAATGCCTCCCCATAGAATACTCCAACAGGTGCGACGCTTTAGCCAGACCGTGTACACGATCACGTCGAAGAACCAGCCTGCAAAGACCACCATTCCATACAAGGGGTCGATCACTGCGGCGCCGCCAACCCCGAGGATCGAGATGGTCATGCCAACAGTAAACACTTCTATGTGACTCAACTGACCCGACGCGGCTGGGCGCATATGGGTGCGTTTCATCTTTGCATCGATGTCGCGGTCGTACCACATGTTCATGATCGTGCTTCCGCTGATGGCCAGGAAAAGAGTAGCGATCAGGCCCAACAGGATCGAAACATCAAACGGCGGACGAGAGCTTAGATAGCCTGCAATACCTGTGGCAAGCAGCAGCCCTGTTTGCAGTGATTTGATCAGCGGCAAATACAAGCGGAGTTTATGGGCCATTTCATATCTCTAAGATGGGGTGCTCGTGCTGGGAGGATTATAACCGTAAGATTTCCATTCCATTTGGTGGAAGGGGTCCTGGTTATTTCAATTCTCTCCTCAACAAATCATCGATCGTCTCGCGTCGCAGGATAGCATCTGCTTTTCCCTCTTCCAACACTAGTACAGCCGGACGCCGCGCCCCATTGTAATTGGATGCCATACTGAGATGATACGCACCTGCGACCGGGATGGCGATCAAATCTCCCTCATGGACTTCGGGCATGAGTAGATTTTCGATCAGGATATCTCCCGACTCACAGTATGGGCCGCCAATCGATACGTTCCACGCTTCGCTTTCCAAGCCGGAGCCTGATACCGGCAAACAGGAATATCGCGCCCCGTAGAGTGCGAAGCGCTGGTTATCGGCCATACCGCCGTCGACGAGCAACCAGGTCTTTGCGCCGCGCTCCTTCACCGCGCCCACGCGATAGATGGCAACCCCTGCCCGCGCCACAAGACTTCGCCCCGGCTCGAGATGCAAATGTGGAAGCTGGAGTCCACGCTGCTGGCAGCCTTCGATCACAGACTCCGCGATGCCGCGCACATAACTTTCAATCGACGGATTGGGCAATTCATCTTCGTGATACGCCACTGCCCATCCGCCGCCGGGACAAAAGTGCCACTCACCGCTGAAACCGATCTCTTTTGCTAGATCCAGTGCCATCTCAATAGCAAGGATCAGCGGCTCGGGGTCGCGAAAATTGGAGCCCTGGTGGAAGTGGATCCCTCTAAGGGGCAAATTTGCTGATTTGCATATTTGCGCCGCTTGCACCAACTCTTCACGCGTCATGCCAAACTTGCTGTCGTGTTGGCCGGTCTGTGTAGAGACGTGATGGGTATGAACCGCGAGTCCGGGGAGGAGACGAAGCCAAAGGTTGGGAGGCGCTGCGCTGTAATTGGTAAGTAGTAATTGGATACGATGGAGTTCTGTGAGATTATCAATCACAATGGTCCCCGCGTGTTGCAGCGCTGATCGTATGTCTGCTTCCGATTTGTTGACCCCATGCACAAGGATATGCTCGCGTTTTACGTCTGCCGCCTCAGCGATGGCGATTTCTCCTTCGCCCGTACAATCGATGTAAAAATCATGTTCCTGAGTCCATGCGGCGATGGCTTTGCAGAGGAAGGCTTTGCCCGCGTAGGTGATATGCGAACGGGCCCGGTAGTAGGTGGATAACGCGTCGGTGTAGGAGTTGGCGGAGGCGTTTAGAGTGGCGCGATCGTAAATATATAGCGGCGTCCCGTGATCGGCTGCGAGCGAGGCGAGATCATGTCCCGCGATGAAAAGAGAACCACTCTGGAGCGTCGTCGAATCGGGAAATAGCTTAAGTCGTTCGGAAAGCTGGATGGAGGAACGCGTTGGCGATCGCATGAAGACGAATTATTCGCCAAAGAAAAGGTTCCACCAGACCTCCCAGTTTTGCATGGGCGTCGGTGTGGGGACGGGTGTGCTGGCCTCGATGGGCGCCGCGCCAGGCTGCCCGAGCGGAACAACGGGCAGATCGCCATCCTGAATGTAGTGTCCGTCGGTGCGCGCCCACTGCTCGACTGCGGCATTGGAACCTGCAAAGGCGACCTGCGTCTCCAGCGCGGCGCGGGTCTGAACGGCCTGCGTCACCTGGGCATGGATCAGTTCGTTCTGCTCATTGAGCATCTGCAGTTCTTCAAGCCGCCGATTGAATTCAAGCACAACGAAGACCAGTACGAGAATACCGATCATCGCGACGACGCGTCGAACATTAATGGGAAGATTCAGCATGGTGATGTTACATCCACGCTGAATTGTATACCAGGAAGCGGCTATAATCAACACGAACATCACGGTGACAATCACCGACTTCTGGAGAAAATTATGCCCACCGTAAAGCAAATTAATCATGTCGCCGTCGTTGTGGACGATATGGAAAAGGCGCTCGCCTTCTGGCGCGATGCCCTGGGGATCGAATTACATGAACTGCGCGATGTACCTGCTGAAAAGTCGCAGGTCGCTTTTTTGCCGCTGCCCGGGTCTGAAGTGGAACTGGTAAAACCGACCACCGACGATTCAGGGATCGCCAGGTATCTTGCCAAACGCGGGCCCGGTATGCATCACCTGTGCCTGGAAGTGGATGACATCGAAGCCATGCTGGCACAGTTGAAATCGCTGGGTATCCGCCTGATCAATGAAGAACCGCGTACTGCCGTGGATGGAAAGAAGTATGCATTCATCCACCCTGAAAGCACCGGAGGCGTTCTGGTGGAGTTGTATCAAATCTAATCATGTCATTGCGAGGAGTGGCGCCCGGGCGCCACGACGAAGCAATCTCAAGTTAACGGGAATGCATCTGTGAAATAGATTCAATCACGATAATCGGAGATTGCTCACCTGCACTGCAACGAACGCACGATTTGCCAAGCAAATCGGGCGCAAGTGTTGTCACTCACTACCGTTCGCTCCTCGCAATGACGAACCGTTCTTATATGCTCGATACCATCCAAACCGTACTTCTCGAACAGTGTGGGCTTAACCGCGACCTGCCCGTGATCGCAGGTATATCCGGCGGTCCCGATAGCCTTTGCCTGATGAGCATCCTGCATAAGGCGAGGTATCGCGTCATCGTGGCACACTTCAACCACAAGCTGCGTCCCGACGCCGACGCCGACGCGAACGTGGTGGAGCAAACCGCGGCGCGTCTGAATATCGCATCTGTGATCGAGAGCGGCGATGTGCGGGCATTTGCAGATGCTGAGAAGCTTTCCATCGAAGAGGCGGCGCGCATCATGCGTTATCGTTTTCTGATGGCGCAGGCAAGGCGGTTCAAGGCGCAGGCCGTGACGGTGGGACACACCGCCGATGACCAGGTGGAAACGGTGTTGATGCACTTTCTGCGCGGCGCCGGGTTGGCCGGGCTTAAAGGCATGAACTATCGAACGATCATTCATATGTTCGATCCTGAAATTCCGGTTGTTCGTCCGCTATTGGATGTGTGGCGCGAAGAGACGGTTGTCTATTGCGCGGCGAATGGATTCCGCCCGCGCCACGATCCGAGCAATGCCTCGCTCGATTTCTTCCGTAACCGTCTCCGTCATCTGTTGATCCCCACCCTTGAATCTTATAACCCGCGTTTTCGTGAAGTGCTGTGGCGCACGTCGCGTTCGCTGGCAGGCGACTATGAGATCCTGACGCATGTTCTGGATGATGCCTGGAAGGACTGCGTTGTCCAGGAAAACATGGAGTTCATTGCCTTCGACTCGTCCGCGTTGAACAAGCAGCCGGTCGGGCTCCAACGGAACCTGGTCCGGCGTGCGATCGAGCGTCTCCACCCTGAAGACATGGATATCAACTACTCCACCCTGGAGCGGTGCGCAAAATTCATCGCCGATTCACAACAACGCTCGCGGCTAAACCTGCCCAATGATTTGCATTTGCTTCGCGAGGGATTATTGATCTATGTTGTTGCCGGGGATGCGACCCTGCCCATCGAACGCTGGCCGCAAATGCCCGATGATGGCAATACGATTGCGCTCAAGGTTCCCGGTTCGGTAACACTCTCCGGCGGCTGGCGGCTTAACTGTGAACGTTGGAATATTGCCTCGCTGGCGATGGAACAAGCGAAGTCCAATGATGACCCGTTCCAGGTGTGGCTGGATGCGAAGGGGATTTCGGACGCCCTGGAACTGCGCGTGCGTCAGGAGGGTGACCGCTTTGAGCCGCTGGGCATGGACGGTCACGAGATGAAGATCTCAGATTTCTTTATCAACGTCAAGTTACCGCAGCGGGCGCGCGGTCGCTGGCCGCTGCTATGCATGGGGGAGAAGGTCGTTTGGGTTCCGGGCTATCGTCCGGCACATTCGTTCCGGTTAACCGAATCGACGCGCCAGGCATTGTATTTTTCGATGACGAGAAGTTAACGATGTAGGGTCGGGCAGCCGCCCGACCCTACATCGTCATTTACTTGCCTTCATTCAATTGTTTCAATTTAATAAACAACTCGCGCCATTGGATTTTGGAGACCCCCAGCTTCTGGCGAATTGCATCGGGCTCCACTCCTGCGCGGAAATCATTGAGAGCGCAGGTCCAGCGGCACATGTCGAACGAGAGATGTTTTGTCAACCCGGCTTCATTGCCAATATCCTCGAGCAGATATTCAAGACGCCGCGGCGACCAGGGGAAGAGTTTCTCAGTCGGCTGGTATTGAACGAGGTATTCCTGGTAGGCGGGAATCCAATCTTCGGACAGAGGCAGCTTTCTCTCTTTGTAACGATTCGCGGGGGTTGCATATTTGATGAAGACGATCGGTCCATCTGGCGCTTCGAGATCGATGTGTTCCAACTCGATCCCCAGCGTCTCGCTCTTTTTGATGGCCGTGGTCAGCAGCAGATAGACGAGCGCATAGGGACGCGCATCCGGTTTTGGGGCGCGGCGGTGGCGGTCGGCGGCCAGCAGCACGGCGTCATATTCCTCGGGCGTCAACACTGTAGGAAGCGGGCTGATCGCTGAGCGCTGGGCCACTTTTTCAGCCGGGTCGACCATGAGAACGCCGTAGGTGTGCAGCCAGCGGAACAGCGACTTGGTAGCTGTAATACGGCGTGCCAGTGTCTTTGGGCTGCAGGGAACGTCGCGCTCTTTTTCCATCCACTCGAAATAGCGGTTGAGGTCCTTTGTTGTGATCTTGCCTAGCGCCACGTCTTCGGGGAGGAAGGTGGTGAGGAGCCGTACATCGGATAGGAACGCTTTGATCGTATTCGGCGAGCGACCCTGGCTTGCAAGGTATGCCTGCCAGGAGGTAATTGCCGAGGCAAGCGAAGTTTGCGCCGTAATGTGAGAAGTTAGTTGTTTGTCAGGCATGAGATCTCCTGTCTCTCTTTCGTATAGTTTAGCGAAAAATGAGGGGGATGTCAACTGTCCTTCCCAACTTTTTCCATGCTTTCGCAGTGAAATTTCGCATAGGGCTCTGAACCGCCGTGACTGTAAGGGACGTCTGGAATTCACCAACGCTTTGCGAGCCTGGCTGCTGCCGGGTCAAACCGTATCGTGGTGCAAGCTCTGTAGATGATGACGATATTTCTTGCTGCGAAATGCTTGTGTAACAGCATTCGCACAGAATGCCGAAGTTTTTCTAAAAACTGATGACTTTTGTTAGTTGATATTTTCGATATTCTTTGCAAGAATCGGTAGAGTATCCATCATTTTTTTCGGAATTGTTACGCTATTGTGTCAAAGTCAGGTGAGGACATGCAAAAACAGAATCAAGCAATCCCCTTTAGCCAGCCATCCGTTCCGGATCGGAACGTCAATCGTTTTGGACATCTTTCACCCTGGCGTCTGTTCCTCATCATTATCTCGAGCATTTTCTTCGCCGAAGTTTTTGCGATGCTGGTGGTGTACCTCCTGCCTCCACATTCCTATATTCTAATGACGTTCATCGATGCCGGGATGATGGTCGTGCTGATCTTCCCAATCCTGTATTGGTTCTCGTTTCGCCCATTGATCCGACAGATTGAAAAACTCCAGGATGCTGAGACAAAACTGGAATCAGAACGTGCCCGGCTGCGATCCATCCTGGACACGATGCCTGACGGTATTTACATTGTAAACCAGCAATTTGATGTGGAATATGTGAATCCAGTGATCGAACGCGAATTTGGACTTGTAGGCGGACAAAAGTGTTACTCCTACTTTCAAGATTCGAATGAAGCGTGCAATTGGTGCAAGAATCCAGCTGTCTTTGCAGGAAGAAGCGTTCATTGGGAATGGGTATCTTCCAGGACGGGCAGAACCTATGAGGTCCTGGATACTCCTCTGATCGACTCTGATGGTAGTTTCTCTAAACTGAAAATCATGCATGATGTTACCGAGCGTAAGCATGCAGAGGAGAAACTCCGCATCGCGCATGATCAATTGGAAGTGCGCGTGCAGGACCGCACAGAAGAATTGAGAATTGCCAATTCCGAGCTGGAGGATGAGATCAATGTACGGCGTCGCGCAGAGCAGGCCCTTCAGCAAAGCGAGCAGCGACTTGCACGTGCCCAGGAGATTGCTCATCTGGGCAGTTGGGAACTCGATCTTTTGACAAATCAATTGATATGGTCTGATGAAGTCTATCGGATCTTCGGTCTTAAACCGCAGGAATTTGACGCCAGCTATGATGCTTTTCTTGAAGCTATTCATCCGAATGATCGTGACGCACTGAACGAAGCATATCTCGGATCGATCCGTGACGGCAAGAATAGTTACGAAATCGAGCATCGGGTGGTCAAACGGTCGACTGGTGAGATCCGGGTTGTACACGAAAAATGTGAACACTTCAGAGATGATGCGGGCAAAATCATCCGTTCTGTCGGAATGGTCCATGATATTACAGAGCGCAAGAAGGCCGAGGAAGCGCTGCGCCTCGCCCACGCCGAACTGGAGTTACGTGTCCGCGAACGGACGGAGGAACTGGCTGCCGCGAACCGGGAATTATCCAATGAGATCATGGAACGGAAGGAGATCGAACGACAACTCCGCATCCAGACTGCGGCCATGGAAGCCGCGGCGAACGGCATCCTCATCACCGACCCCAAAGGCACCATTCTCTGGACGAATCCGGCAATCACGCAGATCAGTGGGTATCCGGACTGTGAGTTGATCGGTCAAAGTACGCGCTTGTTCAGTTCAGGCAGGCATGACCAGCGTTTTTATCGGCAAATGTGGGAGACCGTGTTGTCTGGCAGGGTGTGGCAGGGTGAAACAACCAATCGCCGTAAAGATGGCAACCTATATATAGAGGAACAAACCATTACTCCGGTGCGCAATGAAGAAGGGGAACTGACACATTTTATTTCCATTAAGCAGGACGTCACAGAACGCAAGCTGATCCACTCACAATTGGAAGACTCGAACCGCGAGTTAAGAACGCTAACCGCTTCTGAACGCCAGCAGCGGTTTCTTGCCGAAGGGCTGATCGAATCCTCCGTAGTTTTGAATATGAGCCTCGAACTGCACGCAGTGCTCGATCATATCTTTGAACAGACCAGGCGGACAATCCCATATCTTGTAGCCGATATCGTCCTGATCGAGGCAGATACCGCCAGTGTTGTACGGCAATGGGGATTTGAAGGTCGTTCTGAAACAAGAACCCTGTATGAGAATGATAATCTCAAACTTCAGCAATTTTCCACCTGGGAGAGGATTTGTGAAACGAAATCTACAGTCCTGATCCCGGATACATTAATGGAAAGTGGCTGGGACACCTATTTCGGCATGGCATGGATTCGGTCTTATCTTGGAGCGCCCTTAATTTATAACGGTGAGGTGATTGGCATCATCAATTTGACCAGCGACCAGGCCCATGCATTCCACGAGGATATGGAAAAGAACCTGCGAGCATTCGCTGCACCGGCTGCAGTGGCGATCCAAAATGCCCGGCGCTATGAAACCGAACAACAGAACCGCAAAGCTGCCGAAATTCTAAGTTCTGCGAGTGTAGACCTTGCCCAAACACTTGATATTCAGATGGTGATGGAAACGATTCTCGACTATGTGCAGTTTGTCCTGCCAAGCGATGTGGCTTTTGTCATCCTGAGCGAAGGGGAAGAGCGTTATCGCATCCGAGCGGTTCGAGCAGGCGACGACAGGCAGGCGTTGCGTGAATCTTTACTCGATCAGCCCATCGACATGCTGAGTGAGCCCATTATTCGATCGTACTTTGCAAAATACGAGAACACCTATATTCCAGATTCGCGCGAAATCTCCGAGTGGCATCCTCCCCTCACACTTGAGTCTATGAATTGCTGGCTGGGAATACCGTTGGAATCCATGGGAAAGATCCTTGGTATTGTAGTGGTCGCCCAGGCGACTCCCAATTCCTTCTCGCGAAACCAGATCCAGCTGCTGGAGGCGGTGATCAAGCAGGCGGTCGTTGCTTTGCAAAACGCCTGGTTGTTTGAGCAGGTGCGCTCCGGGCGCGAACGACTACAGCAGCTTTCCAGGCATCTGGTGGAAATCCAGGAGAATGAACGCAAATATATTGCGCGCGAGTTACACGATGAAACCAGTCAGTCGTTGACGTCCTTGAAGATAGGATTACAAGTCATCGAGCAAAAAGCCGCCGGGCATCATCAGCTGCTGGCGCATGTCGAACACCTCAAATCGCTTGCCGATGAGACGTTGGAGAGCCTGCATCACCTTGCCGTGAATTTGCGCCCGGCAAGTCTGGATCATTTGGGGTTGGTCGATGCGCTGACGGGTCTTATCCAATCGATCCAGCAGCGCGCTGGAATCATTACGCATTTCAAAACCATGGGTGCAGAGCGGCCAATCGTCATGTCTGATGAGATGGAAACCACCATTTATCGAATCGTTCAGGAATCGCTAACGAATGTAATCCGACATGCAGAAGCGACACATGTAGATATCATCCTTGAGTGGCGGCATGAGGAGGTCGTCATCATCGTCGAAGACGATGGAATAGGAATTGATATGCAAAAGACTCGAGAATCAGGTCATTTGGGGTTGATCGGCATGCAGGAGCGAGCCGAAATGCTGGGCGGCAGATTGCTGGTAGACAGCACTCCGCGGGTTGGAACAACTTTGTTGGTGGAGATCCCCTATGTCCATTCGAATACTTTTAGCAGATGATCATGGGGTGATCCGTGCGGGGCTGCGCGCACTTCTGGAAGGCTTTCCGGATATGACAGTTGTTGCGGAGTCTTCAGACGGTGGAGATGCTGTGGCGAAAGCGTTGGAGTTGAAACCCGATGTTGTTCTAATGGACCTTAGTATGCCAAACGTTGGAGGAATCGAAGCCACCCGCCAACTGCTGCAGCGTGAGCCCGGCATGAGCATCCTGATTTTGACAGTTCACGAGGACGAGAGCCTGTTAAAGGAAGTCATCCGGGCGGGCGCCGCTGGCTATATCGTAAAGCGGGCTGCCCCTGAAGATCTCATTCATGCCATCCGCGTCGTAGCGCGGGGAGATTTATATGTCCATCCAACGATGACTCGTCTGTTGTTTAATGAACCAGCCAATGATGCAGTACCAGCTGGAACCAGTGTGGATACCCTCACACTGCGCGAAATCGAAGTCCTGCAATTGCTCGCAAAGGGATATACAAACCGGCAGATCGCCGGACAGCTAAGCCTCAGCCCGCGTACTGTAGAAGGACACCGCGCCAACATTGCAGGAAAACTAGGATTACATAGCCGCGTGGAATTGGTTGAGTATGCAGAGAAACATGGTTTACTGAAAAACCGGGAAACGCTCTAGACCAACTCTCTTCGGCAGAAAAAGAGCGCGTATTTACTACGCGCTTTTTTGATTCTGGGCCGCGAAAACTACCTGCGATGCGTACTTTTTCCTGTCAAACTGATCAAAAAAATAGCGAATTATTGCGCTGTTGCAGATCCAGCCGAATCGGTAAGCTTGAAGAGAAATGGACAAGGATTCTGCTTGCTTTCCGTTAATTCCTGCCAGTACCGTCCGGGCGGCACGCACGCTCTATGGAAGAGGCAATGTTTACCTGCGGCTCGGTGACCGACTGAACGAGCTGCTCTTGAAATTTGATCCGCGAATGATTGCTATGCAACTGGGAGGTGACAGTGCCCTGCTGCTGAGCCTGCTGACCATCATTCAGTACGTCGAAAAATTGACCGATGTTGAACTGGCTGCGTCGATCCAGCAACGTATGGATCTGCGCTACGCGGTCCATTTAGCCACTCCCAGCCCCAGGCTGGACCCGCATGCTTTGTGTGTATTCCGCAGCCGGCTATTGGCCAATCCGGAAGGCCGGTGCTTGTTCCAGGAAATAGTCCAATCGATTTATCCGGAGATCAAGACCAACCTCACTCAGGATGTCCCCGCTGTCGAGGATGTTCTGGATTCGGTCTGTGAAAACGAAATCCGTGGATGGCTCATGGAGGCAATGCTTGGTTCCATGGAAGCGCTGTCTGCAAACCACTTCAACTGGCTTCGTCGAATTGCTCTACCGCACTGGTATCAGCGATACCACCGTTCCATCGTCGTCAGCGATGCAACAGATCTCTTCGGAATGCGGGAATTGACCCAGGAGGATGTTCAGAGGGATATTGAACATTTACTTCATGAAATTCATCAATCGAATTCGCAAGACATTATCGAAATGCGCGAAACGAAAAAGCTCAAATCGATTTGGACGCAATTGACCAATGCTGCCAGTACGAAAAATTGCCATCAGTGTATTCTCACGATTCATTAAGAGGAGGTTTAAGACGAACGACATTGCTTGTTTGGGTTGCAAGATCGATCTGGACGATCGACTCCGACATCACGGGCTCTACGATTAACGAAGGAGAATAAAATGTTCAAACGTAAGTATTTCAACTTGTTTCTGACATTGATGTTAATGACATCATTCATCTTTGGGGGAAGCATTCGAGCCACGGCCATGCCGGCCGGCCCCATGGACGCATCAACGGTCCCACACTATTTTGGGCCGTGGCCTAACTGGGCAAACAGCCCCTTCACATCGCCAAATGCCACAGTCGAAATTCAGGGCGATGGCACCGGCGCGACAGCGGTGGCCTTGGTTGACCCAATGACGCAAGCCATTGCATCGATCCAGGTTACTTCGCCTGGCAGCGGCTATACAACCGCCAGTGTTGTGATCGGCGGCGGGAATGGCGACGCGACCGCGACAGCCACGGTCAACACGTCTGGTGTTGTCAGTTCCATTTCGATAGGCGCTCCAGGAGCAGGCTATACCTCCCCCCAGGTCAGCTTCTCGGGTGGTGGCGGACCCGGAACGGTTGTCTCCGTTGGTAACCCATTGATCGCGCGTACGCATGCCACCGACTACGCAACCACGCCGGGCGTCCTTGCTCCGGTCTTCGTAGTGATCCCGGCTGCAATGCCCGCGAACGGCGTTGTGCAGGAAATCCAATATTTCAACCAGGCCACAGCGGGTTCAAGCCCCAACCCGTCTGCCGGAAACCTGTTTCACGCGTACATTCTACATCCCACGGGGATCGCGAGTGAGTACAACGTGATGTGGGATAGCGGCGAGCTAACGGTCCCAGTCGCAGTTGACCCTATCGGCGATATTGTTTCAATTCCAGTAAACCCTGGCATTGCCGTAACAACCGGTGATGTGCTTGCCTTCTACGGACAGGGAATCCCGGTCGATGTGGGAGGTGGCGTAGACATCCTCAGCTACCCCGCACCCGTGGCGCCCACGCAGGGCTCGAACATCTCTGTGGCAGCCGGCGACCCCAATTACCCGATCTATTCACAGGACCGAATTTACTCCATCGCTGCACAGGTACTTGACCCAAGCGCAGTTCCGCCGGTGGTGCAGGCTACAGGGACCGCCTATGGCGGCGTCGATGCGGTCGCGATTCCCGATGGCGGCTGGGGCTATACCATGCCCACAGTTGACTTCGACCTTCCCGATGCACCAGATGGCGTCATCGCCAAAGCCCACGTAGCCACGATGGCAGCTGACGGTTTCGACGGCATGGATACGAACGGCACCATCACTGCGATCGTCGTGGATGATCCCGGCTCTGGCTATCTGACAGCTCCGGGTGTGGCCATCCACAATGGCACGTTGTTCGACCCAATTGGCTTGAACCCGGGTGGATCGCTGGCCACAGCCACGACTACCCTCAAAGTGACTTCAGTCAGCATGGATTCGTTCGGTTCAGGCTACATGTCTTCCCCGCTGGTCACCTTCAGCGATGCAACGGGCACTGGCACTGGCGCCTCCGCCACAGCACTTGTGGATTTCGGCACAGTGACCGGCATCACAGTCAACAACCCTGGCACCGGCTACCTGACCGTTGGCATGCGCAAGTTCATCGACGATCTGCCTGGGCTGTGCGTCCCGCCAGATTGCCCGATGACTGGCAAGTACATCCCTGTGGCAGTGGCAGAACCCAAGAATTACAACGGCGTTGAGGCCGATGAGTATGTGATCGGTCTGATCCAATATCGGACCTCTTTCTCATCTGACCTGCCACCTACGATGGTCCGCGGCTATGTACAGCTCGAGACCCCCGCTAACGCCGACATCAGCCAACATGTCCCACTCCAAAATGAACTGCTCGACGGTACCTTCCAGGATACTGGTTATTTTGGTGTGACTCCGCCGCAGTACTTGGGACCGATCATCGCGGCCACCAAGAACAAACCGGTTCGGATCGTCTTCCGCAACTTGCTGCCGACGGGCGCCAACGGCGACCTGTTCCTGCCTGTCGATTCCACGATGATGGGTTCTGGAATGGGACCCATGGAAATGATGGAGCCGATGAATATGGGCACCGTCACAGATGATGTCCGCAACCCGCCCTGTGGTGAGTATCCGAAGGGCATGGGCTGTTTCAAAGATAACCGCGCCACCCTGCACCTGCATGGCGGTATTACACCGTGGATCTCCGACGGTACCGCTCACCAGTGGACCACACCCGCTGGAGAAATGACCGACTGGCCGCAAGGCGTCAGTGTAGCGAACGTTCCCGACATGAGTGCGGCTGGCTGCGATGCGGCTGACGATGGCTGCCTGACCTTCTACTATACAAATCAACAGAGCGCGCGCTTGCTGTTCTACCACGACCATGCCTGGGGCATCACCCGCTTGAACGTGTACGCCGGTGAAGCTGCCGGTTATGTGATTACCGACGAAACCGAACAAAGGCTGATCGGAGCTGGCGGCGCACTGGAAGGCCTTGGCCTGGGTACTCCGCTAATTGTCCAGGACAAAACGTTTGTCCCGGATGCGGCTCAGCTTGCCTTGCAGGATCCCACCTGGGATACCGCCCGCTGGGGCACCAAAGGCAGCTTCTGGTATCACCATGTATACATGCCTGCCCAAAACCCTGGCGATCCCGGCGGCATGAGCGCCTACGGACGCTGGATGTACGGGCCCTGGTTCTGGCCGCCGGCTGCAAACACGGTCTATGGGCCGATTGCCAATCCCTATTACGATCCCGCCTGCAACCTGGACGTTCCTGCCACCTGGCAGTATGACACAGATCCATTCTGTGAGCCAGAGCTGATCCCCGGCACCCCGAATATCTCGGCCGGCATGGAGCAATTCAACGATACGCCGATCGTGAACGGTGTCGCGTATCCGAAAGTAACACTGGAACCGAAGTCGTACCGCTTCCGCATCCTGAACGCTGCGAACGATCGCTTCTTCAACTTTCAGTGGTACGTTGCCGACCCGACCCAGGGGAACGGCCTGACCGAGGTCGCTTTGAACCCGGTTGAACTGGAAGCCGCTCAAACCGACCCGACCGTTTCCCCCAACCCGGTGCAGAGCGCTGCCACCCGAGGTCCAGACTGGATCCAGATCGGTACCGAAGGCGGTTTCCTGCCTGCGCCTGTGGTGATCGATGGCCAACAGCCAACTACATGGATCACGGACCCAACCCGCTTCGACGTGGGTAACGTGGACAAACACTCGCTGCTTCTTGCTCCGGCAGAAAGAGCCGACGTAGTTGTCGACTTCTCGCAGTTCGCCGGTAAGACACTCATCCTGTACAACGACGCCCCGGCCGCATTCCCAGCCCGCGTCCCAACATACGACTACTACACAGGCGCCCCCGACCTTTCTCCCAATGGCGCTCCGGGCGTTCTGCCTGGCTACGGGCCAAATACGCGCACCATCATGCAAGTGACGATCGCGGGTACCCCAGCCCCAGCCTTCAACCTGACCAGACTTCAATCTGCATTCAGGCATAATGCCAGCCGCACCGGCGTATTCGAGTCTGGGCAGCACCCGATCATCGTTGGTCAAGCCGCCTACAACTCGGCGTATGGAACAAGTTTCGCCGCCAGCAGCAACTGTAATGCTCCCGGCAGCACACTCCAGCGCTGTGATGGACTCGTGCGTGTGAACGACACTACCAACTTCGGCTTCAATACGCTGAGCTCCCCCAACGTTAAGATGACCATGCGCCTCGAGCCCAAGGCCATCCATGACGAGACCAACGCATCCACATTCGACGAGTTCGGAAGGATGACGGCAAACCTGGGCGTCGAGGCACAGCCGCCAACACCAGGGAATCAGAATGTAACGCTCTATCCGTTCGTGAACCCGGCAACCGAGATCATCGACGGAACGAACCTGCCGAGAGCCAATGTCACCTACGACGCGAACGGACTCCCGGTGAGCGACGTCAAGATCACGCCTATTTCCACAGCAAGTGACGGAACACAGATCTGGCGCATTACTCACAATGGCGTCGATACTCATCCGATCCACTTCCACTTGTACGATGTGCAGCTGGTGAACAGGGTAACCTGGGACAACATTATCATCGCAACTGAGGCGAACGAGTTAGGCTGGAAGGACACGGTACGTGTGGCTCCTCTGGAGGATACGATCGTTGCCCTGCGGCCCATCATCCCTGAATTGCCGTGGGAGCTGCCCAATGCGGTCCGTATGCTCAACCCGATGATGCCTGCCGGCTCCACTGCCATGTTCAACAACGTCGATGTGCAAGGTAACCCGACCGCACGAATCGTGAATCAACTGGTCAATTTCGGTTGGGAATACGTCTATCACTGCCATATCCTGAGCCATGAAGAAATGGATATGATGAGGCCCGTGTCACTGGCAATGCCACCGGTCAAACCCAATGGTCTGGCTGCCACAACCAGCCTGGCTGGTGGAGACTTGACCGTCAATCTGAGCTGGAATGACAATTCGATCGCTGAAACATCCTACGCGATCGAGCGGACCGAAACCGGTTCGGGTACCTGGGTCGAAGTAGGCGCTGATCCCTCACCGCTGGACCAGGCGAACACAACAGGCGTCCGCACGTTCGCTGACGCAACGGTTGCCCTGAACACGGCCTATCAATATCGGGTCGTGGCGAAGAATACGGTTGGTTACGGCGGCGCATACCCGGCAAAGACAGTACAGTCAGTTTCCGAAATTGTGGATGTACAGCCTGTCATACCTCCTGACCCCCCAGCTGCTCCGAGCGATCTGGCAGCAATGCTGGTGTTCGGTCCACAGATTCAACTGCAATGGACTGACAATGCTGTGACCGAGTCTGGCTTCACCGTCCAACGCTGTGCCGGCGCAACCTGTACGAACTTTGCTCCTTTGACGGATGTAGCTGCGGATGTTACAACATTCACAGACACCACCACGTTGGTCAATACCACCTATCGTTACCGCGTGTTTGCGTTCAACAGCGCTGGCAACTCGCTTGCTTCGAACATTGCCACCCTCAGCATCCCTCAGCGACCGCTCGGTCCGAGTAACCTGGTGTTGACCGTGCAAGGTGGGTTACCGCCCAGTGCCCCGCGCATCCGCCTGATCTTCCGTGATAACCAGAACGGTGGCGCCTCCGAAACTGGTTTCTGGGTGTTCCGCAGCGAAAATGGCGGTGCGTTCTCACTGCTCACCACGCTTGCGCCCAGAGCTGGTGTAGGTTCCGTCACATACTTCGACTATGCGGTGCAAGCTGCAACGACATACAGCTACTATGTGATCACCTTCAATCAAGGGAGTGGCTCTCTGCCATCCAACACTGCAAACGCCAGCCTGCTCCCGGCGCCGGCAGCCCCCGGCGGCTTTACTGCAACAACCCAACCCGCTGGCGCCACACAGGCCAGAGTTAATCTGAGCTGGACTGACCTGTCCAACAACGAATCCCGCTTCGTGATCCAGCGCGCGACCGATGCGAACTTCACAACAGACGTGCTCACCATCAACCGTGGCGCGAATACCACAGCATGGAGCAATGCGGGCCTGCCGCGCGGCGCAACATTCTACTACCGGATCAGGGCCGAGAACCAGTACGGTGTATCCGTCTGGGTGCTGCTTACCCCCTTCCCGATCGTAACACCTTAACCCCAATAGATTCCGGCGTCAGCTGCGCAGCTGACGCCGGAACACATGAAATGAAGAGCGCGCCGGGACGAGAAACACAAGCTGCTCCCGGCACAGTTTCAAAAGCAGAGTACATCGAATGCCCCGGTCACACACCCGCCAGGGCAGGTGTGTGACCGTGAATGGTAGAGTAACCTCGACTTGCACCAGGATTAGGGCATCTGGATCTTGTCGAAAGGAGCAAGCAATGATAAACAGACGAGAGTTTCTAAAGCTCAGCGGCGCAGGCATACTTTCCTTATATGCCGCGTCACATGGCAAATTCATTCCACGTGTCAGAGCTGCCATTCCTGGCGGGACACTGGACCCTAACTCAGTTTCAAAATTCGTAACACCGTTGCTGATCCCGCCCGTCATGCCGCGTGCCCGGATCACCCGGAACGTTGACTACTATGAGATCTCGATGAAGCAGATCACGCAGCAGATCCTGCCGCCAGAATTGCCTGCAACCACCGTCTGGGGCTATGGCGCGGTCAGATCTGCCAATCCACAGGGATTGCTGCTGCACAACGCGCCTTCGCTGACCATCGAGGCCCATGCCAACCGCCCAGTGGAGATCAAGTGGATTAACGATCTCAAAGATGCGGATGGCAACTATCTGCCCCACCTGCTGCCTGTCGATCAGACGCTGCACTGGGCCAACCCGCCCGGTGGAATGGACGGCCGCGATACACGTCCTGCTTTCAGTGAAACACCCGGCCCATACACTGGCCCGGTTCCGATCGTATCGCACGTGCATGGCGCTGTCGGCGTCGGCGATGAAAGCGATGGTTATGCCGAGTCCTGGTACCTGCCCGATGCCGCTAATATCCCGGATGGTTATGCCACCGAAGGCACCTGGTACGACTACTTCGCTGGCAAAGCCCAGTCCCGCTACGGCGCGGCGTGGGGACCCGGTTTTGCGACATTCCGGTATCCGAACCACAACCGGGCTTCGACGATCTGGTACCATGACCACGCAATGGGCATGACGCGCCTCAATGTATATGCCGGACCAGCGGGGTTCTACATCCTGCGCGGAGGTCGCGATGGCGACCTCGCTGTGCGCGACCGACGAACCGGCCGACTGGCTGTCCTGCCAGGGCCAGCGCCCAGAGAGTGGGAACAGCTGTTCCCGTCCGTCATGCGAAATTACCGCGAGATCCCCATCGCCATCCAGGACCGTTCGTTCAACACGGATGGCTCACTGTTCTACCCTGATACGCGCACATTCTTCGACGGCTATATCGGCGAGTACATCCCGAACTCAGATCTTTCACCCATCTGGAACCCCGAGTTCTTCGGAAACATGATGATGGTGAACGGCAATACCTGGCCATATCTGGATGTGGATAAAGTGCGCTATCGCTTCCGCTTCCTCAACGGCTGCCAGTCGCGCTTCCTGATCCTGGACTTCACTCAGATCCCGGGCGTGGAAGTCTGGCAGATTGGCAACGAGGGCGGCTTCCTGACCGCGCCAGTCAATATCACGGCCGATCATGGCAACCGATTGCTGATGGGTCTGGCAGAGCGCGCAGATGTGATCGTCGACTTTACCAATGTGCCGGCAGGCAATTATGTGTTGGGCAATATTGGCCCCGACGAGCCTTTTGGTGGAGGAGTGCCCGGCACCGATTTCGCAGCGGCAGACCAGGCTGGTACCGGTCAGATCATGGAATTCCACGTAATGTCTGGCAGAAGGCGGGACCTTAGCACACCGCCGCGGTTCCTGCAACTGCCGGCGATCGAGCCTCTCCCTGCGCCGGTGACAACGCGTCCGCTGGGATTGATCGAGATGATGTCGATGCATCATGATGGACCAGCCGCAGCCATGCTGGGACATGTCGATGCTGATGGCATGCCGGTGCACCAGATGTGGATGGAGCCCGTCTCCGAAAACCCGATGGCGGGCGATACGGAGGTGTGGGAATTCTACAACTTTACCGCCGATGCTCATCCCATGCATATCCATGAGGTGGTATTCGAAGTCGTGAACAGACAGGCACTGGTGGTCAATGCGGAGGGCGAGACCGCGCCGCCCGTTCAGTTCGCTGGCGACCCGCGGCCCCCCGAAGCATGGGAGACCGGCTTCAAGGATACGGTCATTGCCTACCCCGGAGAGGTGACTCGCATCAAGGCGAAGTTCGGTACCCCGGGCCAGTTCGTCTGGCATTGTCACATTGTCGAACATGAGGACAATGAGATGATGAGACCCTATCGGATTGGTCCACCGGACCCTGATGCCCCGATGTAAGATGGTTTGAAATTGCAGCGAATGAGCTGCTTCTGCCAGTATCTTTGACCATCAGAAATCACCGAAATACCACCAGGAAGCTGGTGGTATTTCTTTACGTGCAGAAGTTGATACGCCTGTTCCCTTGATGTTCCAAAGCTCCAGCCCGCGGCATGGCAGATCATCACAATTCAGAAGGAAAAAGGAAGCCAGATACGCCGTGGACCATTACGTATTTTCTACGCGGTGCATCGCCTGAGAATTTAGGAAGTTATTACTCTTGTTTCGAACGGAACTAAATGTAATAGTAGAGTGTAATTATTAAATTACGGACTGACAATTCCTGTTGTACGGTCTGTTGTGTTCGATCTGTCCGCTTCATGCAATTCAAAAGGATAACAGCATAACCGGAGGTGCAAAAAAACTGATCTATACCCGATATCGTTCTGATCTGATGTTTTCCCTGACACAGTTATCTCGATAGCCGGAACGCTGGCGCTAAAAGAAAAGGATCACCATGAATAAAAATACAAGATTTCTACTCTCCCTGGTTGTAAGTGCAGGTATCCTGCTGACAACCTTCGTCTTCACACAAACCAGCCGCGCGCTGGCAGTCCCCCCGCTTTCGAACATGGAAATGCTGGGGAAATTCCTGTTCTTCGATGAAAACCTTTCAAAGAATGGGAACCAGTCATGTGCCACGTGTCATGACCCGTCTGTTGGATACACCGGTCCAGACTCAGCCATCAATGCCCACGGCGCGGTCTACCCGGGGAGCGACCCCGCTCTCTTTGGTAACCGCAAACCGCCTGCTGCCGCGTACGCTGGTGAAAGCGGCCTGTTAAGCTTTGATTCCGGGTCAGGGGCCTGGGCAGGCGGGATGTTCTGGGATGGACGCGCAACCGGAGAGATCCTTGGCGATCCGCTGGCAGAACAGGCAAAGGGACCGTTCCTGAATCCGCTGGAGATGGCGCTCAGCTCGGCGGAAGAGTTGTGCGATAACGTCAGCGAGGGAACATATACGGCTTTGTATATGCAGGTCTGGGGCGCGCTTGATTGTGCGAATGCAGACGTGGTATACGATCAGATCGGAATATCCATAGCCGCTTATGAGCGTTCGTGGGAGGTAAATCCGTACAGCTCGAAATTCGACCAGTTCTGGGATAGAGCCAAATCGCGGCGCATCGATGTTACAAAGATTACAACCCGCAACTACACAACATACCGCCGGCTGGGTTTAACCGACACCGAACTTTATGGTCTGGCCATGTTCAATGACCCGATGTCCGCGAACTGCGCTTCGTGCCACTCCCTGCAGCCCGGTTCAAAAGGCTACCCGCTCTTCACGGACTATGGTTATGACAACATCGGTGTACCCAAAAACCCTGAGAACCCATTCTATAACAATATCGCCTACAACCCTGAGGGCATGGCGTGGATCGATTTGGGATTGGGCGGCTATCTCGAGAGCGTGCAAGATCCGAATGCATCCATGCACATGGGCAAGATGAAAGTTCCAACGTTGAGAAATGTGGATAAGCGTCCTTCAGCAAATTTTGTAAAAGCCTACGGACACAATGGCTACTTCAAGTCACTTGACGATGTCGTCCGCTTTTATATCTCGCGCGGCATGATGGGTGGAATGGGCGGTGGGATGGGTGGAGGCGGCATGGGAGGTGGCGGTATGTGTGGAGGCATGACCTTCCCGGCGCCCGAGGTAAACCAGAACCTTGCCACGTTGAATCACTTCATGTGCCGAGATCGAAGTTATATTGTGGCGTTCCTGAAAACACTATCAGATGGCTATTTCCAGAGATAGGTAACAGGTCGCGGCGCAATCTGAAGCTTATGGATCCGATGATGCCGATGTAGCTGCAAAAAAACTTGAATGAAACAAAATGCCATTCATCTCGAATGGCATTTTGTTTACGAAAGGTAGTCAGGAGACTGCTTACTGCCCCATATTCTCCGGCTTAAAGCACGGTTGGTAATCGTATCCCAATATCAATAGATAATGAGATGTGCTGTTCGGATCCGCAGTAGGAATCAAACTTCCCGCCGACATGCCGAGCACATTGAGAATGTGATCGCTTTGGGCGCGGTCTTGTGTAGCGGTTTTATCGATCAACACGGAGTAGGCATAATCCTGCCGGTCGGAGGGGATGATGGTGGTCTCGTAGCCAGCATAGTTGAGACGGGTTGCCGCCAATGTTTCATAGCCGGCGATGGATGTGCCGTTCATCACATCGATCTTCACTGTTTGTCGTTGCACTGTAGTTGTCGAAGCAGACATCGCTTCGGTTAACATCCCCCGCAACAGGTCTTCGTTGGGAAGCAGGACGTACGCGCCAGCATCTGTGATCCATGAGCTGACGTAGGGCGGGCGGATGTAGTAACTGCGAATATCGGCGCTGGTCATCTTGGGCGCGTAGAGGGAAAGCTGCAACAAATCGGCGAGATTGAGATCGGTTTCGACGGAGTCTTTCAGATTGTTATACAACTCAGGAATTCGAGTCAACGTTCCCGCCTGTAAAGCCTGTGTGAATAAAGCACGCAGTACTTCCTGCTGCCTGCGCCCGCGGTCGAAGTCGCTGGACTTTTGCCGCGAGCGCGCGTACCATAACGCCAGATCACCATCCATGTGAACGAGACCGGGACCAGTCGTATATAGGAACCAGTTGTTTTCATTCTGAGGGTCAAAGCTTGGATCGATGATCTTCCAATCGGTGTAGGCGCACGAAACGGGGACATCCACGCCGCCGAGGGTATCGACGATCTGACGGAAGCCATCGAATTCCACCATGGCCGTATGATCGATGCGGATGCCAAGGTTATAGAGGATCGTATCTTTCAACAAGCCTGCCCCGCCGCCGGGATAGCCCACCGAGACCCCATGTTGATAAGCGGTATTGATGCGCTGATTATCCCACTCAGGGATATACACCCATAGATCACGCGGTATCGAGATCAGCGACACCTGTCCCTCATTTGGGCGCAGGATGGCGATCACCATCGTGTCGGTGCGGAAGCTGCCACCGGGCCGGCGGTCGGAGCCGATCAGCAAAAAGTTGACGGTCTCCTGCCCATTGTTAAGCACCTGACTCCCCGATGGGTCGATCGTTGACATCGCTACAACCGTGTTTTGGAGCATGTTCGGGTCGATGGTCGGGAGTTCGGTGGGAGTCCCTGCCAGTGGAGTGGCCGTCAGAGCAGCGGGGTCAACTGTAGGCGTGGGAGGAAGCGTGCCGGTCGGCGTCCACGGAATCGGCTGGAACGGCGTCATCGTGGGAGTCGCATTCGGCGCGGCCGTCACCAGGACGAACGGCAAAGACGATTGAGCCGGCCCAGGCGCGAGAGTCCCGCATCCGGCGAGTAGGAATCCCGCCAGTAAAATGACCTGTAGTGTTTTCTTCATGCGTTATTCTGCTGCCGGGCTGGGAGGTGTGTTGGATGCTGTGAAGGTGGGCGCCGTGGTAGGGCTGGATGTAAATGTCGCGCTTGGAGGTACGCTTGTTTCGGTCGGAATGAATGTCTGCGTAGCGGTGGCAGTTGGAAAATCCGGGATGATCGTTACACCCGGAACAGGTGTACGTGTGGATACGTTGGGGACCCATAGGACCTGCCCCGCATAGATCGTGGTCGATGACCCCATGCAGTTGGCGCGTTGCAGTTGTGGGTAGGTAATGCCATACGAAAGTGCGATGCGATATAGATTATCACCCGGCTGCACAACATGTCTTCTCACATAACCGGCAGGCGGGCCGCATGGAATGACGGTCACAGTTGGAACTGGCGGAACATATAAGGCGAAGCCAGCCGGAACATCGAAAGAAGATAGACAGTTTGCAACGCTTAGATTTTCCGCCGTTGTTCTATACCGTTGCGCAAGGGAATACATCGTGTCGCCTGATGACGTAATGATGCGCTGCCATCCGGCAGGGGTGGTGCAGGAAGTTGGCACAAAGAGTGTGTTTGTGGGGATGAGCGTATCGGTGATGCTGATGGTGGTTGCTGTCATCGTGGAGGACGGCGTTTCTGTTACGATCGACGCGGCTGTAAATGTTGCCGTGGGAAAATCCAACGAGATCGTTGGAGGGATAGGGGTAGGCGTTGCCTGAGAGGGCAGCGTCTCGGCGAGGGCGAGCGAAATCCCGCCGATCACCAGGAGTACGGAAATGAGAGCGATGATGACGCCGCCGCCCAATTGCCGTAGGTTTTTCATTATTTCTCCGCTGTTTTCCTTGCGATGGGCAGCAGCACGCTAAAGGTGGAGCCGGTTCCCATCTGACTTTCGACCCAGATACGCCCCTTTTGTGCTTCGGTCAATGTTTTTGCAATCGAGAGTCCAACGCCGGTATCGCCCACGCCCTGGATCAGGACATTGTCTGCGCGATAGAGCCGGGTAAATACACGATTGATATCTTCCGCCGGGATGCCTCCACCGGTGTCGCTGACCTGGATGAGGACGAATTCCTTACTATCCTCATTTTGCGTCTGGACCTTGAGACGAACGGTTCCCTCTACGGGGGAGGCGGATCCCGCGTTTTGCAGGAGGTGGATCAAAATCTGCTGCAGGGCCTCACGGTCGGCATGGATCGGCGCCACATTCTTCGGCAGGTCGAGATGCATGGAAATATTCTTTTCGCGCACCTGGCTGCTTGTGTACGACATGGCATTGTCGATGATGAGATTCAGATCCACAGGCTCAGGCTTGAGTTCGTTGAGGCCGGTTTCGAGCGTGGTGACCTGGATGAGGTCATCGATCAGGCTGCCAATACGCTCGGTAGAAGATTTGACGCGTTCCACGAACTTGCGCTGCAATGCGCCCAGGATTCCCACCGATTCACCCAGCAGCAGATCGGTGTAACCAACAATGGACGACATCGGCTGGCGTAATTCCTGTGAGATCGATGCCACCACCTCTGCCTGTTCAGTGGAGCGTACACTGCTGGCGCCCTTTTCTGCTTCGATGATGCGCATGTTGGCTTCTGCAAGCTGGTTTTGCAGATGGGCCACTTGTTCGAGCGTCAGCCGCAGCTCGCTTTCCATTTGGGTGGTGTCAGTGGTCGGCTTGCCCCTCACACCTTTGACATCCTTGCGAGCGCGCAGGTCTTCATTTTCCTGTTTGATCTTATCGAGGGCTTTCTGGGTTTCCTCGAGCATGGTTGTCACGGCAGCCAGATGCTCAGCCTGGGCGAGCCCTTCCTGAGCATCGGCTCTGACCGCGTCCATTTGCCTGAGCAACTCCTCGTTTCGCCGGTCAAGGTCGGCGATGCGCACCTGGGCCACATCCAGGGCCTGGCGTATCTCCTGGCCCTTCTGTTCGAGCGAGGTCATCTTCTGCCCGCGCTGGATGATGGGAACCAGGGATATGGCGATATTGGCAAGGAATGCCTGATCTTCGGCGCTCCACAAGCGATTCGAGTAGGGAGACAATAACAGAACGCCGCCGATGGGGTCTTTTTCCGGCGTAACGATCGGCACACTCATCAAGTGACCGGGGTTGGCGAGCCCCAGCAGGTCGCTCAAGCCTTTGATATCGGCGGAGGTGCTGCTCGACGGCAGCCGCAGTGGACGTCCGCGCTGCAGGGCGTTGGTGAGCATGGGAATCAGATTCTTGTTCATGCTCCCGCCTTCGAGGTTCTCTTCACGGATCAGGTCGTATCCGCTTGCGATCTGCATCTGGTTATTGTTGTCGGTCAGGTAGATGAGAAAGCACAGGTCAGCCAGCATCGTCTGTGCGATGGCGCGTGTGATGGCCTGGCTCACTTTATCGGCCTGCGATTCGCCTGCCAGTGCGAGAAGGGCATGGAATGTTTTGGGGTCGGTACTGTAACGGCGGCGCTCGCCAGCCACCGGCACATCCTGCTGTTTGACCGAGGTCACCGGGTTCGAGGGCGCCGGGAAGCGCTGCGGCAGCATCATCAAAATGGGATAGGCTGCCAGGTGCATCAGCCGCACTGCACCGGGGAAGTCACCTTCTGCGCGCCCAAAGATCATGTGCAGCAGATGACCGGCAAGGCTTAGCAATAACACTGCTATGCCGTTTCCCCAGCCATTCGGGCGGCGCAGGAGCAGGATGAGCAAACCGAAGACCGAGAACGCAATGCTGGCCAATTGCCAATATCCATCGAAAATCGTCTGGTTGTACGGCTGCGTGGAAGGGATCGTTGTATACGCAACAAGGCTCAGTCCCAGTCCCGCGGCGGCGAGCAGGCTCAACAGCCACGTTCCCGCGTCGGCAGCGCGGCTGGGTTCCGGGAACGCCCATAACCAGATGAACCACACCAGTGAGAAGAGCGTGACCGCCCTATCCAGGGGAGGCAGGAAGAGCGGCAGGTTTAGAAATCCCTGCGTGCCCAACGCGCTGACCAGGAACAAGCCGATCTGTGCAGTGAGGAGCAATCCCAATCCCAGCATGGTGCGGCGCGCCTGTGGAAACTCACTCGATCGCCAGTGCAGGTACGCGGCTTGTAGTGCACTGCCGATGGAAAAGACCAGGATCAGATGATAGACCAAACTTCCCTGTGGAGTCGTGAGAAGCGAAAAAATTTGACTGAGGGAGGCGCCCATGATGCTTGTGATTATATTCCACTTGCTGAAATCTGTCGCAAAAATAAGCTTTCGCTATGTTACAAATCAATGCGAATATGGAACTTCGCTGATTTGGCATGGGGAGTCTCCTGGCGCTGACCTATATGGGCCGAACCCAAAGCCATTCGGGTGTTATACTATTCTCCGTAGTGAGCCGTGTAGTGTTGACTGCCTTGTATGGCTTAATTACGAAATACAAAGCCTAACCACTGAGACACGGAATCACTGACACCGCATGATGGCGCTCAATCGCTATCACGGTGGGTGCAGGTGGAAAAAGCTGCAAAAAAACTCCATGCCTTTACACCTGCCCTGGCGGGTGGTGCCAGGGTTATCCCCCTTCAGGGGGCAGTGTCTCAGTGGTTCAAACAGGTCGCACTTTATCTTAACAACCTTTGAGCGCTCCCATTTGCCTCTATAGAGGATACTCGACCCATTCGTAACCATTCTCTAATTCCCCCGCTCCTGATTGGAATTTTTTCTGCACTTGGTCTTTGTGCGATCCTGGCGTTGGCATTCCTGCCTGAACAGAACGCCGAGTTTGTTCCCACGCGCACGCCCACAGCCTTCAAGTATCAATTTCTTGCGACCGAAACACAAATTCCGATTCTCACGCCTGCCTCCGCAACAGCTGAATTCCGTATTGTTCCGAATGAGACTTCCAATAGTACGACTATTACAACTCAAGGCACAGAAACAACGCCCTTCCTTGTCGCGACCGTACAAAACGGTAACACTGTGCAAAGCAGTAGCACTACACAAAACGCTGGCACGACAGCGGATCCACGCATACCCACAGCGACAATGACACCGGAGCCAATACTCGGCAATGCCGAACCGCTGACGCCAGGAAGATATGATGATCGTAATCTGGGATTCACGTACATCGGCATTTGGAACGTGGAGGAAAATTCATATGCCTATCAGGAGACCGTGGTTGTGTCAGAGGCGGTGGGCGACTACGTGGCTTTTCGCTTCACGGGACTCCAATTGATGTTGGGATATCAGAGCAGCGATGACGCCGGGGAGTTCACAGTAAGTATCGATGGTGAGGAAGAGACGATGAACCAACAGGTTGGCAGCATATGGTTTTCAGCCTACCTGGACTCTGGAACGCACTATGCAATCATCACTCATACGGGTGCGGGGCCAGTCAACCTGGACTATATCGAAGTCGCGCAATAAGACAGTTCATTCACCGTATACCACATTGATCCTGCCTGATCACAACTGCATCCACCCTGCTCGCTGAGTAAGCGTTCGGAAGAGAAAACTGCTGATTTCATGAAGGCTATACCCTGCACGATCACACCTGCCCTGGGGCCGTGGCAGGGCAGTTTGTACCGGGGGCATTATATAATAATGCTATATGCAGCATAACCTTGTGCGCGTCGTCCTGGTCGTCGTCCTCCTCGCGCTGGCGATCGTTGTCCCTGTCATTGCTTCAGGGTATTCTGAATTGCGCGCCGCATCGATTTCCGATTCCTATATAGAAATTGCCAAACACTATTGGAACGCTGCACAGCGCCTTCCCTGGCGCGGCGATGCCTACGAACTTGCGGGTCACGCCTACTACCATGCGAAGGAGTACGCAAAGGCGGATGTTGCCTATCAAAAGGCGTTCCATCGCAACGCGCTTTCCGCCGATGGTTGGGTGGCCTGGGGCGACGTGCACTATTTGCAGGATGATCACGTACGTGCTGCCCAGATCTGGGAACAGGGCGTCGCTCAGCAGAATTCATCTGACAGCTTGTATTCACGGCTCGCGCAAACGTATCAGGAGAACCGCGAGTATTCCAAAGCGGCTGATTATCTTCAGCGCTATGTTGCGATCCACCAGGAGGACGCCTCAGCGCACTACCGGCTGGGACTACTCCTGACTCTCAGCGACCCAAGCGCTGCGCTCACAGAATTGATCAGCGCCTCTCAACTGGACCCTCAGTTTGATCCCGCGGTCGAGACCTTGCGCTCCGCTTTGAATCTGGCCTCGTTAAATGACTCCGCCTCGGCCCGCTTCGTGCTCGTCGGCCGCGGGCTTGGCCTCGTGCACGAGTGGGAACTGGCCCAGGCCGCGTTCGAATCCGCGGTCGAAGCAGACGAGGAAAATGCCGAGGCGTGGGCGTGGCTCGGCGAGTCGAAGCAGCAATCGGCGGGGGATGGAAGCGTGGAACTCGATCGGGCGTACGCGCTGGATCCAAAATCGTCCACTGTGCGCGGATTACGCGGACTTCACTTCCAGCGAAACGGAAATTTCCGCGCCGCGCTCGCTGAGTTCCAGGCAGCCGCTGCACTCGACAACACGAATCCGGCCTGGCAGGTCTCGATGGGCGAGACGTATTCGAAGCTGGGAGATCTGATCAGCGCCATGCAGGCCTATCAGGCCGCGACCGCGCTGGTTCCTGAAAACGCCGAATACTGGCGTATGCTGGCGATCTTCTGTGCCCAGAACAATGTGAACGTTCGAGACGTGGGAATTCCTGCTGCGCAGCAGGCTGTAGTACTCGATTCGGAGAACAGCGCTTCTGTGGAAATGCTAGGCTGGCTGCTGCTGCTCGATGCCCGTTACGAAGAATCGGAACGGATGCTGGTTCGGGCCATCGAACTGGATCCCAACAATGCCCTGGCGCATCTGCATCTGGGAATGTTGTATCTCGAAAAGAATGACCGCGTTCTGGCGCAATCGCACTTCATCACAGCCCGTGACCTTGGCAACACCGATGCACAGACGATTCTGAATCAATATTTCCCATGAGTCCCATCTCCTTGCGTAGCATCATCGAAGGAGACAGCCCGAGAGGGTGATGGAGAACGCATGCTGAGTGAACGGTTCAAAGTAGTTTGAAAGCCTATGATCGAACTGCGCTTCGTCTACCACTTCGCCTCTGCTCAGTGTCCGCTCAGCGCGGAGCATATCTGATAAAATCCCTCTATGACGCTCCGACTTTCCACATTCCACTTCTCACTTCTTACTTCTTTACTTTTCACGCTCTTACTTTCCTCCTGTTCTTCCCCTGCCATTCCCACTATCCCTCCATCTGCCTCAGGCGAAACTCTCTACCAGGAGGAATTCGACGACAACAAAACCGGCTGGGATCGTATCGCCAACGACAATGGCATCATGGATTACGATAGCGGCGGTTATCGCATGTTGGTACAGAGTCCGGGGTATAACCTGTGGGCCACACCTGAAAAGAACTACACAGATGTACGCGTGGAAGTCGACGTGTTCCGATTGGATGGTCCCACCGAGAACCGCATGGGCCTGATGTGCCGCTATCAGAACGGCGACTATTATTTTTTCGTCATCAGTAACGATGGCTTTTATGCGATCGGCAAATTCATCGGCGGGCAAACGCTGCTGCTCGGACAGACCGAAATGCAGGCAAGCGAGTCCATCCAACAGGACGCGGTCAATCACCTGCGCGCCGATTGCATAGGGAACAGCCTCACCTTCTACATCAATTACGCACAGGTCGCCTCTGTGCAGGATATCGACTTCCCCAGCGGCGATGTGGGCCTGCTCACCGGCGCATTCTCAGAAGCAGGCGTGGATGTTCTGTACGATCATTTTATGGTGATACAACCGTAACCACGCTCTGTGCGCCGTCCTCGGCGCACGGCCGACGCCGAGGACGGCGTCGGGAGCATAGGTAATATGAAGATCTACCTCGATACCATTGGTTGTCGGCTTAATCAATCTGAGATCGAAACGATGGCGCGGCAATTCCGTAGCGCGGGACATGAAATCGTCGCTTCACCTGAATCGGCCGCGCTGGCCGTGGTCAATACCTGCGCTGTGACCAACGATGCTGCTTCGGTATCGCGCAGCAAGATCCGTCAGATCGGGCGGGCCGGTGTCAATGAGATCATCGTCACCGGATGTTGGGCATCACTCCAGCCGCACGCCGCCGCGTCGCTGCCAAACGTCCTCCAGGTTGTACCGAACGCTCAAAAAGATGATCTTGTCGCCAGTACGCTAAACCTCCAAACGTTTGACCTTGAACCTATCTCGCGCCAGCCACTGCCCGGACTCCACCGCCGCACGCGCGCCTTCATCAAAGTACAGGATGGCTGTGATAACCACTGCACGTTCTGCGTGACCACGCTGGCGCGCGGTGAGAGTCGCAGCCGTTCGGTGGCAGATGTAATCGTTGATGTTCAAGCCGCATTGGATGGCGGCACAAATGAGATCGTTCTCACCGGTGTGCACCTTGGCTCATGGGGACAGGATTTTTCGACTTCGCTCAAGGCAAGTTTTGGCGCTCATTTGCGTGATCTAATTCAGGCAATTCTTCGTGAAACCGACACACCGCGCTTACGGCTTTCCTCCCTGGAGCCGTGGGACCTCGACGCGGATTTCTTCTCGCTGTGGGCTCCTTCGTCAGGTTCAGGACGCCTCATGCCGCACCTGCACCTGCCTCTGCAAAGTGGATCTGCATCCACGCTGCGGCGGATGGCGCGCAAGACCACGCCCGAGTCGTTTCGCAAATTGGTGGCTGCGGCACGCGATGTGATGCCCGATGTCGCTATTACTACCGATATCATCGCTGGCTTCCCCGGTGAGACCGAAGAGGAATTCGCCGAGTCGCTGGACTTCGTCAAAGAGATGGACTTCGCCGGCGGGCATGTCTTCACATACTCGTCCCGTCCCGGCACAGGGGCGGCAAAGATGAAGGGTCAGGTGCGGCCCGAGCTGCGAAAGAAGCGCAATCACATCCTGCGCGAGGCGTTGGATGAGTCGGAAAGAGCGTATCGTCAGAAATTTGTGGGCAGGACCATGTCGGTGTTATGGGAGTCCACGTCTGAAATGGGGGAATGGGGCTGGCAGATGGAAGGCTTGACGGGAAATTATCTGCGCGTGAAGGCGTTCGCAGCCGCGCCGCGCTGGAACGAATTGGATACCGTGGTATTGACGGAGATCACCGCTGACGGAATAAAGGGTAACATCAGGTGAAGCATGGGACACATCTTTATTTCATACAGTAAGAAAGATATCGTCTACGCCGAGAAATTGATCAATGCTCTGCGGCGTGAGGGATTTAACCCATGGCTGGATATGCAGTCATTACAGGCAGGTACCTACTGGCCCGACCGTTTACATGCAGCCATTAAAGACTGTGATGCTTATATTCTGATCATGTCGCGTAACGCCAAGAAATCGCAATGGGTGCCCGAAGAGCTTGTGGTTGCCAAATCAAAAGGCAAACCTATTTTTCCGCTTCGGCTCGATGGCACGGAATTGTTTCTCGGAATCCAGACCGTGCAGGCGGAGGATGTGCGTGATGGCGCGTTGCCGTCAGAGACGTTCTATCAGCGTCTTGCCAAAGTGACCACGCGGCGTCGCAAGGCGAGCCAGAAGGTGGATTCGGTTCATCTCACCGATAATATCCGCAAGCAGAAAGCGGATGCCGCGGCGGAGAAGGCTTCGTATCTGATCTCTAAAATTTCGAGCAATGTGAAGGATGCGATTGCGATCGCATCCAAAGTTTCGTCGACGACCTATAACTCTGTTGCAAACAGTGATATGGTCAGGAATATTTCCTCGAAGCTGAAGAAGAAGCCCAAACCGGTGAAGAAAAAGAAGAAATAGATTTGGAGTCGGGCGGCCCATCATGCACTCCAAAATCGTGACTTCCTAATGTCGTGATAAGTGTCACTTTTTGAAATCACAGCGGGGCCGTACAATGAATCGATCGAACAAAGGAGACGACTATGACGGCTCAAGTCATTGATGGCAAACTGATCGCACAACAGGTGCGCGAGGAAGTGGCCGCGGCGGTTGCGCAGCGTACGGCGGCCGGTAAACAGAAACCAACCTTAGCCACCGTACTCGTAGGGGACCGCCCCGATTCGGCTGCCTATGTTGCATCGAAGGGCAAGGCCTGCCAGGAGCTGGGGATGGGTTCGATCAGTGAACATCTGCCCGCCAATGCCAGCCAGGCACAGGTGGAGGATCTGGTCAGTTGTCTCAACGCCGACCCGGCCGTAAGCGGGATCCTTGTGCAATTGCCGATGCCTTCACACATCGATGAAGAGCGTGTCCTTTCCCTGATCAACATCGAAAAAGATGTGGACGGATTTTCGCCACTGAACATCGGCCGCCTGGCGCAGAAGGGACGCGATCCGCTGTTCGTCCCGTGTACGCCGTATGGGTGCATTTATCTGCTCGAGAAATCGGGCGTGAGGATCGAAGGCGCGAATGCGGTTGTGCTGGGACGTTCCAACATCGTCGGCATGCCCGCAGCCTTATTATTGATCGGCAAAAACGCCACCGTCACCGTCTGCCACTCGCGCACAAAGGATCTGCCTGGTACAGTGCGTCAGGCAGACATCGTGATCGCCGCGATCGGCAGAACCGAAATGGTGCGCGGTGACTGGATCAAGCCCGGAGCGGCAGTGATCGACGTAGGGATCAATGCCGTGCCCGATGCCACCAAAAAGAGCGGGCAACGCCTGGTGGGCGATGTCTGCTTTGCCGAAGCGAAGGAAGTGGCCGGTTTTATCACACCCGTCCCCGGCGGCGTGGGTCCCATGACCATCGCCATGTTGATGAAGAACACGCTGCGCGCTGCTGAGATACAAAACCCGTAGTCTCACAGCGTTTCCAGGAGTACAAGAGACAGTCCCGCCTCACAGCGGGACTGTCTGGTTCTGGAGAGATAAGACCATTTGCCGTCTTTGCGAGGAGGGCTCGCGCTGAGCAGAGCGAGTGACAACGAGCGAAGACGCAGTGCGCCCGACGAAGCAATCTCACTTATGGTAGCTAAAGAAGAAATATTGCATGAGATTGTGTCGCCACGGCGACGCTTCGCTCTGCTCGCAACACATGTGCCTCACTGCGTTTCCTCACATACTGACGCCGTGCGCCAGCACGGTGCCGTCCGTCAGGACAGGCGCGTTGCAGTGCAGGTGTGACGGAAGCCGGGAGTCTTTGAGATAACATGTGTAGTCAGCAGATCGGAACAAGATCCTGAAGTAGCGCGGAGCTGTGGTGCTTGACCAACCATGCGCATAGTACTAACTCATGCTTCGGAATGTCTCTGTTTTGATATACTTGGCATATGCATCCGGATAGAATCGGGCGATACGTCATCAAAGAGGAGCTGGGCAGTGGTGAGGTCGGAGCCGTGTATCGTGCTTTCGATCCAAGCTTTAATCGCGAGGTGGCGATCAAAGTACTGCCGCTCGAGCTGATGCGTAACCTTAAGATCCTGGCGCGCTTCAAGCGCGAACTAAAAATGATCGCCTCGCTCGAACATCCCGCGATCGTGCCGGTCTATGACGTGGGCGAGGAGAACGGCCAGCCTTATTATGTGATGCGTTACATGTCAGGCGGGTCACTGCGCCGCTGGATCGCGAATCGAAAACTCTCCCTTCAGGAAACCGCCGACATCATCGAACGTGTGTCCCTGGGTTTGGAATATGCCCATCAAAAAGGCATCGTCCACCGTGACCTCACGCCTGACAATATTCTCTTCGATAATCATAACAATCCCTATATTACAGACTTCAGCCTCGCGAAACTGATCGCCGATACCTTCCGCACCAATAGCGGCAATGGTTTTATCGGCACGCCTGAATACATCAGCCCCGAACAATCGCAAAGCATGCCGGTCGATCACCGTACCGACATCTATGGCCTGGGTGTGATCATGTATGAGATGCTCACCGGGGAACAACCCTACCAGGCAGTGGATGCGATGGGCGTGCTGGTGAAGCACGTCTCCGAGCCTGTCCCCGAGATCTTATTGTCCAACCCCGAGCTGCCCGCCGAAGTGGATGCCATTATTAAAAAATCGATGGCAAAGAACCGCAACGACCGCTATGAAAGCGCAGTGGATATGGCGCGAGCGTTGACCAAGCTTGCGTTCGGCGAAGAGCGGACGCTGCCCTCCTCTACAACCTTGATCGGCAGGCAAGGGGCGCCCCGTTCCTCGCGACGGGTGGGCCTGGTTGCCGCGGGCCTGTTTGCATTGCTGGCTGTAGCCGGGTTCCTTGGACTGCGCGGGCAGTTGCCGTTCCTGCAACCGCCGACAGGGACGTCCACCAGTGCAGCCCCGCTGATTGCTCCCAGCGCAACATCCACCTCGGTGCCAACAGAGATGCCGACCGTCACCGCAACGATCGTGCTCGTTGAACCCACGGTCGTCCCTCCCTTTGGAAGCGCAGACCAGATCGCGCTGCTGTCGGGTAACGACATTTACTTGATGAACCCGGATGGAACTGCATTAACACTCGTGCGGACCGATAATTCAGCCAAATCGAACCTGCACTGGATTCCCAATGGTTTGCTGATCTATGTCTCACGTAACTGCGCTTACAAGCTGGATAGTGCAACCAGGATGACAGAGGAAATTGTTTGTTTCCCGCCGAACGAACTGTTGGAGGATTTCCACGTTTCACGCGATGGGAAGTATGTTGCCATCAGCGTCCAGCGTACCTTGAATATCATTCCGTTTGATATCGATACCTTGAAGCAGGTCACTACCCGATTCAACCTGATCGAATTGGAGGAAAACTGCTATTACAACCAGTATCCATTCCGTGAGGTGCTGTGGTCGAACGACGGCACGCAGCTTGCGATCCGTGTGATCGATACCAAGCTTGTCAGTTCAGACCAGATCTTTCTGGTCAATGTCGACATTCCCAACTGTGATACGGTAGGGTTGGTCCGCCTCGATAAGATTCCCGGCGGCCGAATCGACTTTGAAAAGGAGAGCAGCAGGCGTATCGCCAGCTATGACTGGGATGGGAAGAATATGTTCCTGGTGAACGATTCGATCCGCAATGATGGGTTTGGCAACCTGTATCTCTATAATGTCGAGACGCGCGAATCGAGAAAACTCAACCCGATCGAGGGCACATGTTGTTATCGGGATGCGCGCTGGAGCCCGGACGGCAAGTTCATATTATTTGCATACCAGAGCGCCGGCAGCGCCACCATTGAGCTGTACTACATGTCATTGGACGATATCGAAAATGGAACCCAATTGACGCCCGTCAACCTGCCGCCGGGATTCTTTTCCACACCGCGCGATCGACCACAACCTGCATTACGGCCCGTCGAATAAGCTGATCTCCCGCCGAAAGGCGGGAGTTTTGTTCTCTATTGATGTTCCCGCGCCGGGGACGGCGGCGTAAGCGTGTCACTCACTACTTGCTCGGAGGTGGTCTCAGACCACCGTGTTTCACCGGAAATTGCAGGGTCGGAGACCCTGCAAGAGCGTGGATGCGCGGCATGAGCTGTTTTGCTGGGAGTTTCCCTTTAAAACTTGACATATTCCTAATTTAGTACTATTATCAAATTATGAATAGTAACGAATTAAGTATAGCGGAGGAGGTCCTGTGGTCGATGCATCCAGTCTCACCCGAAAATTCCAAAAGGAAATGAATGCCGGGATCGCGTCACTGGTATTGCTGAGCGTGCTGGAGAAGAACAGCGAGCCCATGTATGGATACCAGATCGCCAGACTATTGGAAGACTACAGCGGCGATGCGACGTTCATGAAACAGGGCGCCTTATATCCTGTATTGCATTCCCTGGAAAATAACGGATTGCTTGAAAGCAAAGTGGAGCCGTCGGTCTCGGGTCCACCGCGGCGTTATTATCAGATCACAGCCGATGGACGCGAAACACTCGTGGTCTGGAAGGGCGTTTGGAAGCAAATGAAGTCGTTCGTAGACCGGGCCATCAAAGGAGGATGACATGATCAAATCTGTGGAAGATTATTTGGATCAATTGAAAAACGAACTCAATGGCAGCGACGCCGCGACCCTTCAGGATGCCTTGTCAGATGCGGAGGAACATCTCAGAACCGCGTTGATGACCATGCGTGAGAATCAGCCCGAAATGCCCGAAGAGGAAGCGCTGAATCAGGTTATTGAACAATACGGATCGCCCGAAGAAACAGCATCCGCCTATAAGGAAGTGGAGCGGCGCACGTTTCCCAGCCTGGCGCAGAAGGCACCTGCTCAACAGCAATCCATGTTGAGGAGCTTTTTCGGTGTGTACGATGATCCGAAGGCGTGGGGCGCGTTGCTGTATATGTTAATCTCCATGATCACAGGAGTTGTATATTTCACCTGGGTCGTGACTGGCGTATCCCTCTCCTTGTCCTTTGCCATCTTCGTTTTCGGGCTGTTATTTGCGGTCTTTTTTACTGTGTCCCTGCGTGGATTAGCACTGCTCGAAGGCCGCATTGTCGAAGGATTACTGGGTGTTCGTATGCCGAGGCGGCCTTTATTTTCCCAAAAGGGAATTAGTTGGTTTGAACGGCTCAAAACGAATCTCACCGATACGCACATCTGGTTGTCGCTTGTTTATTTTTTGCTGCAAATGCCGCTTGGTGTGATTTACTTTACTCTGATCGTTACGCTATTCTCGGTATCAATTGCATTCATGGCTGCACCGATTGTCCAATCAATCACTGATTTTCCGATCATCACGATTGGCTTGATGCGCTACTACGTTCCTGCCTGGTCGACGCCGTTATTCCTGCTGCTGGGCTTCCTCTTATGGACGATCACCATGCATCTCGGTCGTTTTATTGGTCACTGGCATGGACGATATGCCAAGACATTCCTGGTAACGGATTAGATGTATTTATTCGCCTTGATCAGACTAATAAGGAGTTCTCAACATGAAATCCGCAATGCCACGTCTGGTTAAGGCGACTTTTTTCATCAGTTCATTTCTTATCATGATGGTTGGCTGGGTGATGTTATACCCGGCGGCAACTGCCCCCGGCGACTTGCTGGATCGTATCACGGCCCAACCTGCTGCATGGGACGTTGGACATCGCTGGCTTTTGTTGGGGGTATTCCTTCAGCCGTTTTCCGCCGTACTTTTGTTCAGGCATACACAGCAAGTTTCGTTACGCGTGAGTCAATTTGCATTGTGTATGATCGTTACCGGTTCCCTTGCGCTGGCTGGACAATATGCGATCGACTTTGCCGTTCTTGCACAGATCGACCATTCCATTGCCTTACAGGATGGGGTAAGCATCATTGATTTTATGCGTGAGAATCCATGGGTATCCCTTTTCTTTTATGACCTGGGGGATTTTCTATTTTTAGGGCATATTCTTTTCAATATTGCACTTTTCAGAGCCAAAGGATTGATGCGACTTGCTTCCATGATATGTTTTACCGGTTTACTCATCGTGGCTTTTTTGGGGGAGTTGCATCCGATCAACATTCGCATTGGCTTTGCAACATTGACCATGGGATACCTGTTGGTTGCCGGGAAGATGTTCTCAATGAAAAGAGAGCAATAAATTTCTCAGACGGAATCCCTTCCCGCCGCTTTTCTCGCGCCGTTCTTCATTCACGCCTGCACCCCAGCCGGTTCATTGGACATTGGCATGGACGATGCGCCAAGATACTTCTCGTAACAGGTTGACATCAGAAAGTAAAAGGCGGAAGGCAGTTTGATCTGCCTTCCGCCTCTTGTGTTCCGCGCAGATGACTTCGAGTAGAATTCCTGTCCATAGCTTGTATACGTACAGGAGATTTTCGATGAGCAATTATCTGGAAGTCGCGCGCACAGGGAAAAACGACTGGTGGCGGTATATCATTTCATTTCCAGCGATCCTTGCCACGTGGTTGATCGTGGGATCGTTGCCGGTTTTCTTTCTGATCGCCTACGTGCAGATGGATGGGAACACTGCCACAGATGTGACGGCGACCGGTTTTACAGGAATACCTTTGCTGGTCGAGTTCCTGGTCACCATGTCTTCCTTTATTCCATTTATTCTGGCCACTCTGCTTGCGGTGCGATTTATCCATGCCCGTCCATTGCGGACTCTGATCACCGGCGAGTCACGCATCCGCTGGGGAAGGATATTGGCTGGGGCAGGGATCTGGTTCGTGATCGGGTGCCTGATCGCCCTTGTTGAGTCGCTCCTGTATCCTGGTCGTTATGTGCTTACCTTTCAGCCCGTCACGCTGCTGGTCTTTGCCATCCTGGCTTTGGTTATCATTCCGATTCAAACATCTGCAGAGGAGGTTTTTTTCCGCGGTTATCTGCTGCAATGGATGGGGCTGCGCTTAAAGAATAAGTGGGCGCTGGCATTCCTCAACGGCCTGCTGTTTTTTCTGCCGCATACAGCCAACCCGGAGATGGCCGCTGATTTCCTCCTGGTCGGGTTGGGATACTTCGTCGTCGGTTTTGTCTTTGCCCTTCTGACGATCCAGGATAATGGCATGGAGCTTGCCCTCGGCATGCACGCCGCGAATAATCTGTTTGCGGCCTTGTTTGCGAACTACACGGTCACAGCATTGCCCAGCCCATCACTATTTACTGTTCAAGTGCTTGACCCGGTCTACAGCCTGGTTTCCCTGGTCACTGGATCGATCGTATTCTTTATTATCTATTTCACGTTACTCATACCGAAACCGCAGCACGCCCACGCTGAAGAAGAGCGCGGCGAAGCCCAATAAGACCGCGGCTTCGGGCAGGATATCGACCAGGCCTTTGCCGCGCAGCACCAGATCGAGCATTCCCTGCATGGCCCAGGTAGTCGGCAGGATCTTGACAGCATACTGTACCGCGGGTGGGAACAACTCCAGCGGATACCAGCATCCGCCCAGGAGTGCGAAGACCATGCCAAACATCGTACTGATCCCACCTGCCTGACTTTCAGTCTTGATGAATGTCCCCAGGGTGGTGCCAAACGCTGCCGCCGCCAACGCGGACGCCATCAGGATGATGAACAACGCCAGCGGCTCGCGTCCCCAGCCAAGTTTCATGACGAAGATCCCAAAACCCACCAGCAGCAACATCTGGATCAAAGCGATCACAACCTGGCCAGAGATGGTGCCAAGCAGGAAGGTTGCTTTGCGCGATGGCGTAGTCAACAACCGTCGCAGAGTGCCCTGCTGACGTTCCGCGGCAAACAAGGCAGAGATGGCGAATAAGGGAATGAATACCCACGTGATCAACTGCCCGGCAGATGTGTTGGCGCGCGGGTCATAGTCGACGCGGTCCTCAGTGTTGCCCTCGATCACGGTGACGCGCTCAGGCGCCTCGCTTTGGATCGTCTGTGCCAGTGTCAGCGAGCTTTCGAAATACGCCTGCTTCTCCGCATCAGATCCGAATGGCTGCCTGGACTCTCTTTGGCTGACCGCATTCTGAGCTGCTGAAATGGCGCTGCTCACGCGGCGGATGGCAGTGGATATGGCACGCTCGGCGACGGTGGCGTTCAAATTGTTGGGTTGCTGCAATAACTCCACCTGTGCAGAACCACGTTGCAGCGCGGCGAGATCCAACCCGGCCGGGATGAAAAACACAGCGTCGGCGCGACGATCATCGAATTGGCTCTGCGCCTCTTCGCGCAAGAGGACATCTGGCCGCACCGCCATGGAATTCTCCAATTCTCCAATGATTTGTTTTGAAATGGCAGTATTAGCTTCATCCACCACCAGCAACTCAATGCGCGGGTCATCATCTCCGGATGGCGTGCCTCCGGCAAGCAGGAATGTAAACACCAGCGGCAGGATGATAAAGAATAACAGCTCTGATGAACTTGAAAAGCGTATGATTGCGTCTTTCCAGGCGATGGCAATAATCTTTTTCATAATTGATTCCTGAGTTGGTCATGTAGGGTACGGCGGCTGCCATACCCTACATGACTAACACAATTATTTTTTCATAATCCCATTTCGGCTAAATAGTACGACTGAAATGCCGAACAGTACAAGTCCCATGACTGCCAATGCCAGGATGGGCTCGCCCAAATTCTTTAACGTGCCCCCCAGGGCGAGCGTTGTGAAACCGTCCATTCCCCAGGCGTTGGGAGTGATCTTGCTGATGGTTTCGAAAAACGGTGGCATTTGATTGAGATTGATAAAGCTGCCTCCCAGGATGGCGAAGATCAGCATCACCGCAGAGCCAATGCTCGCCACCTGGCCGGGCGTACGCGCAAAAGCCGTGATGAGCATGCCCCAACCCGTGGCTGCGAAGACCGCGGCCAGGATCAGGACCGCGATGCCCAGCGGATCGCCCCATTGCACCCCGAACAATATTGTCGTAGCGATGATCAGAATGCCCACCTGTGCAGCGCCGGTAAAGAACACTCCCATCACCTTGCCGCCCAAAAACTGCGCCAGAGACGTTGGCGATGTGAGCAGGCGCGGCAGTGTTCCCTCGGAACGTTCGGCCAGAATGGAACGACCACCGTACGAGACCGTATACATCAGGAACATTAATGCCATACCTGGCGCAAAGTAGGCAAGCAGATCAAACTCCACAGCTTGTGCGCCCTCGGTATTCCTCTTGAGCGTGATGGCAGTCGATTCTGTTTCATCCACTGTTTCGAACAAGGTACGCGCTTCGCTCTCCGCATTCTGTGGGTCGACGAGACCGGCCTGCATGAGTTGTGCGATGGATGTCATGCCGGCCGTCCGTCCCTCTTCGACGCGGGCCATGAACTCATCCACGATCGCTTTGACAACGCCAGCGCTGGTCGGGCGCGATGGATTTGCATACACTTCGATCTTCACGATCGCAGGCTGGACGAAACTTTCATCCAATACCGCACCCTCAGCAGGAATAATGCTGCGCGTGAACCCTTCCGGGATGATGACCGCGGCCGCAGCCTGGTCATCGTCAATTAAACGGCGGGCCGCTTCGGGGTCGGACGAGGCGCTCGGCTCCATTAACTCGGCCAGATCCTCCGAAGAGAAGACGTCCGCCAGGGAGTCGCCCAGTTGCTCGTTATCCAGGTTGACGATAATGACCGGAATATCCGAAAGCCCGCCCGAATTACCGCTAAAGCGGCCGCTGACAAATCCCATGCCGAGGGTGAGAAGGAACGGCGCGAGCAGCATGAATACCAGCGCGGCGCGGTCGCGGAACATGAGTTTGAGATCTTTGAGACCGATGAGGAATGATTTGCGCATCTTAACACTCTATAGAAAGTGGAAAGTGGTGAGTGGAAATCGATCCACTTTCCACTTTCTAATCTCTCAACGCCCTGCCCGTTAAGTGCAGGAACACCGCTTCCAAATTCGGCTCGCGGATATCGATCGAGCGGATCTTGATGCCGCGTTCATTGGCTTTGGTGACGACGGCTGCCAGGATCTCCTCCGCTTCATGAGCAATCACCGAAACCTGATGATCACCAGCGCTGGCTTCCAGCACGTCCTGCACGCCATCCAATGATGTTGCAAGCGCTTGTGCATCATCATTTTCACCAATGTGCAGGATCAGCGTTTCAGTTTCGCCGACCTGCTGGGTGAGTTCCTTTTGCGTACCCAGCGCGATCAAATCACCGTGATCGATGATGCCAACACGGTCAGAGAGTTCCTGCGCCTCCTCCATGTAATGTGTTGTATATAGTACGGTCATGCCCTGTTTATTGAGATCCTTGACCGTATCCAGGATCGCACGCCGTGACTGCGGATCGATGCCAACAGTGGGTTCATCCATGAAAAGCAGGCGCGGCTTGTGAAGCAGGCCGATGCCGATGTTGACGCGGCGCTTCATCCCCCCCGAATAGGTTTTGACGCGGTCTTTGGCTTTCTCCACCAAACCGATCTGTTCGAGCACTTCGTCGATGCGGCTGTTGAGCGGCTTACCACTCAATCCATACATTTGTCCCCAGAAAAGGAGATTTTCGTGCGCAGTGAGATCATCATACAGAGCCAGATCCTGCGGCACCACGCCGATCACCTGCTTGACCGCCATGGGGTTCTTCGTGATGGAATGTCCGCCGATGGTGGCATCGCCGGAGGTGGGTGTGTATAAGGTGGAAAGCATCGATATGGTGGTTGTTTTGCCTGCACCGTTTGGCCCCAGCAGGCTGAAGATTTCGCCTTCTTTGATATCGAAGGAAATACCTTTAACGGCCGTGAAGTCGCCATATTTCTTGACGAGGTTATTCACTTCAAGTATGGACGTCATGCTGACTCCTCGAGATAAAGTAGTATGAAAAGTATAGCGCAGGTCGAGAGGAAAAGTTGCAGATTATTAAACCCCGGAGACACCGAGTCACGGAGTTTTCTGACTGATTTTCCTCAGTGTCTCTGTGGCTCAGTGGTTCAGAGCATTCGTACGAGATGCATTTGCTCAGCAGCGACCTGTAAAAGCCTTGCGAATGTTCCGGGCCAGACCTGAAATTTCCAAGGGACCACCTTCGCAAGGCTCGAATTCATATTCGTTTATATTCCTTCATCACAGCGACCAGTTGATCGTGCGGCAATGCCTTGATCGATACGCCGTTATGGCCGGTCATATCTTCGGCAGCGATCATGGAATTAATGATGGCTTCCTCTGAAGCATAAGCAGACGCGAACAGAAGCGGGTCAATATGATCGTTGTGGACATAGCTGATATTCCCTGTGACCTCGCCACTGATGCCGGGGCTGGCCGTTGAGAAGGCCAGGAAAATATCGCCGCTGCCGTTGCCGCCCAGAGAGCCAGTACGCGCCATACCGAGCGAAGCGCGTTTTGCCAGACGTTTCAACTGATGAGGCAGTAAGGGAGCATCGGTAGCGATAATGATGATCAGAGAGCCATCGTCCTGTTTGAATGGATTTTCACCGCTGGAAAATGGTGCATCCTCCCTCAGATGTTGGCCTGCGGGAACGCCGGCTACTGTGAGTTGGTAACGTCTCCCAAAGTTCGATTGGACAAGTACGCCAACGGTCCAGCCGCCCATTTTTTCTGGAAGTTTGCGCGACGATGTTCCCGTTCCGCCTTTGTATTCATAACAGAGCATCCCGGTCCCGCCGCCAACGTTACCTTCGGCAATGTGCCCATCGGCGGCGTTGTCGAGCGCGTGCCACACATGTTCCGGCTTGACATAGAATCCGTTCATATCGTTGAGCCAGCCATCGGCAGTTTCTGTCACCACCGGGCAGGACCACCGTTGGTAGATCGCACCGTTGCGGGCCTGCCAGTCGATGATCGTATCGCGTACCACGCCAACGGAATGCGTGTTCGTAATTCCAATGGGACCTTCCAACATGCCGCCCTCTTCGACCCAGGCTGCGCCGGTCATTTCACCGTTGCCGTTGAATGCAAATGTCCCGGCGAAGACGGGTTCGTGGTTCGCCTTGCCGCGTGGATGGATGATGGTTACACCGGTCCGCGCCGATTCACCTTCGATTATTGTGGCATATCCCACGGTGACACCTGGAACATCGGTGATGGTATTACATGTCGCGGGTGTGCCTTCGAAGGGGATGCGGAGGTCGCGGGCGCGGGGTTTGTTCATGGGGGGCTCCTTGTGAGTAGGGAGGGTTGAGTACAGAAGGCGGAAAGCGGAAGGCAGAAGGCGGAAGGCAGACGGTGGAAAGTAGAAAGTGGGAAAGCAGATTGCGCAGGGAGATGGTGTGACCTATTCGCGGCGGAGGTTGCGGGGCATGAATTTTTCTGGCATAGACATCATAGCGCCCAGCATGCTGCCAACCTCTTCGTAACCTTTGAGCAGTTCACCATGGAGCTTGGGAGACATGTATTGGCAATCGCGGGCAAAATCGAGCCAAACCTGGGTTTCCGCGGCTTCCCCATCAGCATCGGCGAGTTTGCTTAGGAACATTTTTGGATATTGCCGCTTGCGAAATCCCTCGGCGATATTGGCCGCAACACTTCTGGACGAACGGCAGATTTGGTCGGTAAGAGAATATTTCTCTTCTTTGGGGAAAGACCTGCTGGCAGTATAAATGTCCATGGCAAGTTTGTACGCCAGTTGATAGACCTTCAGATCGCGATGTCCTTTGAGTTGCTGGTATTCGGCCATTTTGGACTCCTTTATTTTTGGTGTACTTTGAGCATCATTATCCGCCTGCTGCTTTCCGCCTTCTTCTCGCTAGGCGTTATCCTTCGCTAGCTTTACCAACTCTTGTGCCACACTTTTTATCACTTCGTCCGGTGCGCCGTCGACGGCTTTGGATTGGATGCGGGTGTCGATCTGATCGTTTACATAATCGACGACGACGAAGTCTTCGAGGGTCAGGGCGATTTCGGTGGTGAACCAATCCAGTTTGCAGAGGGATGCGATCTGCCGTGTGATCTCATGCAGCCGGCCAAGCTCGTAGCGATGTTCTTCCGATGACGTAACAGGCGCATACACATGCGTGAACGGATGCCACCAGCACGGGTATGTATTGCCGACCGCGTAAAACACGCGGAACCAGGCCGGCCGTCCCTGGATGGTACGCGGGATGACGGTAGATTGAAGCAGGTATTTTTGCTCCGGGAATTCCATGCGTGCGCGGAGTACCTGCTCAAGAGAGAACGCGCCAAGAATGACTCCTTCGCCGCCACCTTCATTCGATGGCTTGATCACGAATTGATTGCCGAGCGGCGTTAGATCGAGTGGCGGCAGGACAGGCTGTTCAAGAAAGGGAGCCAGGAGAATGGTATGCGGTGTGTTGATACCTGCTGTGATCAACTCCAGGTGCATGGTGGCCTTGTCTTCGGACCACAGCGAAACTTCGATTGGATTGATCCGTTTCTTGTGGTATTCCTTTGCCCAGCGATCAATAGGAAGGAAGCGGTTTTCACCCTGTGAACGGTCGAGCAGGGTATTGAACGTGCGCTCGCCTGTGTACAACGCGGTTACCGACTCGAGCAGGGTATCAGGTGTGACCTGCCAGAGAGTAAGCTCCTGTTCCTGGCAGGCACATTCTACAAAATGGACGAAGTCGACGTCATATTCCCAGTACCAGGGCAGGCAAAGATCGGAGTGCATGGGGGTATTGTAAGGGAGGAAGGAGGAAGTGAAAAGAAAGAAGTGGAGTGTGAAAAGTAAAAGGTAAGAAGTAAAAGGTAAGAAGTAAAAAGGTGTCCGGGGATTGGGATGCAGTACGCAGTAAATAGCAAATAGTGGTCAGTAATCAGTCGTCAGGGAGTGTTGGAGAAGAATCAAAAGATGGATGCGCTTATCAGACATCCATCTTCTGTTGCTTCTGGTACTTCAGCGAGGAATTACGGTACGTACGTCACGTTGACGGTTAGGTAGTCCAGGAAGAAATCGCGGCCTGCGTTGCCGGCGACGTTGATCACACGCACACGGAAGTTGGCGTTACTAAAGTTGCCAACTGCCCAGGTGCGTCCCCAGGTGTCGCTGGGGCTGCCTAATGTGTACGTGACCTCTGATGTTGTCAGAGTAGTCGTCTGTTTCGGCGCTGTCCAGGTGGCGCCACCATCCCATGAAAGCTGGACGCAGATACTCGGTGTACCCGCTGTGGCGTCTGTACGCGCGTCGAGCTGAACCTGGATGCCCTGGATCGTGGCTGTTCCTGGCAGGTTGATGTTGTAATCGAAGAAGTCATGCCGGTCCTTGCCCACGTTCGTGCAGGATAAGGTCTTATTCGATCCACTGTCGGTATCGGCTGCGAACACACTGTTGTTGTTCAAGGCATTGGTTGGGCTGCTCTCAAATCCATTATTATCACCTGCGCTCGTTGTGACAGCCGCCTGTGAACCAGGCCCAAGCGGACCTGTGCTGCTCGAGGAGCCAGGCGTGTTGGTGATGGTAGGTGTGTTTGTATGAGTTGGAGTATGGGTAGGTGTATTTGTGTTGGCGGGCAGGCCAGTGGGCGTACGCGTGCTGGTGGGTGTACGCGTCGGCTGCTGGTTCTTGGGTGTATTGGTGGGGACAACCGTATTGGTAGGTGTATTTGTAGGACCAGGACCAGCCGTATTAGTGGGGCTGGTGGTGGGTGTTGGCCCTGTGCCCAGTGTTCCACCATCTACTACCAGGGCGAACTTCTGCGGACCGCTCGGGATGTTGAAGCCATTGATGGTCACCGTGTAGGTGCCAGCCGCTGCATTTTGAATATAGACATTCTCCACGTTGTTACGGCGATCGGCCGAACCACCGGTGGCACTCCAGCCGCCTGAGAAGACGTTGCCGCGGAAGGTGCCGCTCGGTCCACTGACCGTTAGGTCGAGATCGTTGACGAGGTTAATGGCAGCCGTGTCGGTCGAGGCAAAGTCGGTCCACACCACGGTCACTTTCAGAGGTCCGCCGGTGCTGGTGACGTTGAAGACCTGCGATCCGCCGGTGCTGATTCCCGTGCCTTCGTCGACGAATTGGATCGTGCCATCGGTGGCGCCGTCGAGGTTGACGCGTCCCCAACCTTCATGCACGTTCGGGATCGGGAAGTCATTATCATTCGCGCCGTCGTTGTTCTCATCCAAAATGTCGACCGCGGAATTGATGATGGTGGCCTTCACGAGCGCGGCCGTGGCGTTGATGGAATGCGCCTTGTTGTAATAATCCTTAATCACGGTCGCGCCACCAGCCGCGATCGGGTTCGACATGGATGTGCCGCCCATGTATTTGTATTCGCCGTTATACGGCATACCCCAGCCATCCCACTGGTTCACGCCATTCTGTGGGTTGACCGGATCGCCGTAGCCTTCCTGATATAGACTGGAAAAGCCAGAGAGGACCCATGTGCCGGGGGCCACGACATCCGGCTTGATGCGGGTATCGTCTGTAGGACCGCGGCTCGAGAAGCCTGCCATTTGCTCGGAGTTGCCAGCGGTTACATCACCTGCGATCGGGTTGGCGGGGAAGTCTGCACCCCAGCGCTGCCCGTACGTGCCCAGGAAGCTGGACTGTGTTCCGCCCATGGTGTTGCAGGTCTGCCCGGTTTGGTAGGCATCGTGCGATGTGTACGTCAGGCTGGTATCGCATGGGAAGTTGTCCGAGCGCGCATTCTCACTGGCGCCGACCGTGATCACGTTCTTGGCAGTGGCGGGTGAGCCAATCGAGTCGTTGTCCACGACGCCGTTGGAATTGGCATCGGTGCCTTCATTGCCGGCCGAGAAGGTGATGACCATGTCGCGATTGTTCCAGATGAAGGTATCGGTGTTGGCGCTATTAACTGTGTAGTCGCCGGCCACTGCCGAGCCCCACGAATTGGAGTGGATGCGCGCTCCCACGTTATAGGCCTGTTGATACATTGTGCCCAGATTGGTTGGAATGCCGGTCAGGAAATATCCGTTGGGTGGATAGCCGCCAACGACCTGACAGAGCGACGTGATGGTTGCCCAGTTCTCTGTGGATTGGAAGACTAGCCGTGCTGCCGGGGCGATGCCGCGACCGATTCCGCCGGGATCGCCAGCGCTCAGCACAGAGCTGGCTGTGTGCGTGCCATGGCCGGAATCGACGTCGATCGATCCATCATCCGTCACGGTCTGGAAACAACCGCCGGCTGCGCCCGGCCAGTTAAACACAGCAACCACACGGCTGCCTGGAATATCGGGATGCGCCGTCGTTGTGGTCCCTCCGCCGATACCGGTGTCTGAAACAGCAGCGATTTGCGTGGAGCCGTCGTAGCCGCGCGAATTGGAGATCAACGCCCCGATGATATCGGCGCTTGTATCGTTCGTGGCCGGAGCGCTGCCATTACTTAGTGTTTCATTCAGATGAAAATTATTGATCGAGGCGACATCATCGAGAGCCGCGATGGCGTTCACAGAGGAACCACTCGCTGCGATGACGAGCATGTCACCTTCTGCGCTGAGCACCTGGGCGCCCGTCTGTGCAAGGAGTGAACGGACCTGCCCAAAGTTCGAGCCTTTTTCAATGCGGACCAGGTAGACGTTGGTTTCGCCATCCTGCTTCAAATCCTTGCCAAGCTTGAACTGTGACTGGAAGGGAATCACTCCACTTACTGAACCTAACCGCTCCACCCGTCGGGCAATGGCCGGGTTCATGCGGACCTTGAACGCAAAGTCGGGGATGTATTCCAGGATCTCTGCGCCCTCTGCATTGATCGCGTCCTTCCATTCCTGCTGGATAGGCCCCGCAAACTGGACGATGTAATACTTCTGACTCCCCGCGGCAGATGGACCTTGCGCGGGGACAAAAGAGCCGCTCTTCAAATGCACCGAAGCATCTGAACGGGCGGCGGGTGTCATTGCCATTGACCCAAGGGCCAACACTAAAATAACAATGGCAGAAACGAAATACCGTGCTGCTTTGCTCATACACACTCTCCTCTGGTGTTGACAATAAAAGCGTTGACCTACGCAAGCCAACGTCTGTTCACGAAGCGGGTATTTACCTGACTAATTTGGTATAGAATGGACGGATTTCACCTCGGTTTGTTACAAGCTTACAGTCACTGCCGGGTTACACCAGGGCAATCGCATCAGGATTTTTTCTGCTATCACTTTCACCTGGCGTATGACGCCGAGGCGCTGCCGGGGAATGCCGACGGAAACAGGTTCATGAAATGCCTGCCTGCGCGCATCCGTCTCCGATCGACGAAATCAAATCAAACGAGGGATGTGCTATGCGCGCATCCCTCGTTTCGTTGTGCTTCGGGAAGCCTATGGCAGATACGTCACGTTGACGGCGATGTAATCGAGTGAGAAATCGCGCGAGGTATTGCTGGCCACGTTGATCACACGGATGCGGAAGTTGGCATTGCTGAAGTTGCCCACTGCCCAGGTGCGTCCCCAGGTGTCGCTTGGGGAGCCCAGCGTGTAGGTCACTTCCGATGTGGTGAGATTGGTTGTCTGCTTGGCGGTTGTCCAGCTTGAGCCGCCATTCCACGAAATTTGCACGCAGATCCTGGGGGAACCACCGGTTGCATCGGCGCGTGCATCCAATCGGACCTGAATGCCTTGTATGACAGCAGTGCCAGGCAGGTTGATATTGTAATCAATGAAATGATGTTTGTCCTTACCGTTATTGGTACAGGATGTGCTGGTGCCTGTGCCGCTGTTCGTGTCTACGGCGAAGACGCTGTTATCGTTGAAGGCATTGGTCGGGTTGGTCTGGAAACCGTTGTTATCTCCAGCGCTGGATGTCTGCGCGGCATGGGATGTTGGAGCCAGGTAGCCGGTGCTGGTAACAGGAGACGGGGTATTGGTCGGCGTTGGGGTAAAGGTCGCGGTGGGCGTGTTGGTTGGCGTGTTCGTCGGACCCGGTGTCGGTGTCGGACCGGTGCCGAGCGTACCGCCATCCACGACCAGGGCAAACGTCTGCGGACCGTTCGGGACGTTGAAGCCATTGATCGTTATGGTGTATGTGCCGGCCACTGCGTTTTGGATGTAGACATTCTCCACGTTGTTGCGACGATCGGCAGAACCACCGGTAGCGCTCCAGCCGCCAGAGAAGACGTTGCCGCGGAAGGTGCCGCTAGGACCCGAAACGGTCACATCGAGGTCATTGACCAAGTTGACAGTAGCTGTATCGGTGGAGGCGAAGTCGGTCCACACTACAGTGACTTTGAGCGGGCCGCCGGTGGAAGTCACCTGGAAATTGGCATTTCCACCCGTGCTGAGCCCGGCGCCTTCGTCGACGAATTGGATCGTGCCATCGGTGGCGCCGTCGAGGTTGACGCGTCCCCAGCCCTCATGCACATTGGGAATCGGAAAGTCGTTGTCGTTGACGCCGTCGTTGTTCTCGTCGAGAATGTCCACGGCGGAATTGATCATCGTCGCCTTCACGAGGGCTGCGGTGGCGTTGATGGAATGAGCCTTGTTGTAATAGTCTTTGATTACAGTCGCGCCGCCGGCCGCAATCGGATTCGACATGGACGTGCCACCCATATATTTGTACTCGCCGTTATACGGCATGCCCCAACCATCCCACTGATTGACGCCATTCTGTGGGTTGACCGGATCACCGTACCCCTGTTGGTACAGTTGCGAAAAGCCCGAGAGGATCCACGTGCCGGGGGCGACCACGTCAGGCTTGATGCGGGTATCGTCGGTGGGACCGCGGCTCGAGAATCCAGCCATTTGCTCGGCATTGCCCGCGCTCAGGTCGCTGGCGATCGGGTTGGCGGGGAAGTCTGCGCCCCAGCGCTGCCCGTACGTGCCCAGAAAGCTCGCCTGATTTCCACCCATACTGTTACAGGTCTGCCCAGACTGGTAGGCATCGGCCGATGTATAGGTCAGGCTGGTATCGCATGGATAGTTATCGGCGCGGTGATTCTCACTGGCGCCCACCGTGATGACGTTCTTGGCGGTGGCGGGTGAGCCGATCGAGTCGTTATCCACCACGCCGTTGGAATTGGCATCGGTCCCCTCGTTGCCGGCCGAGAACGTGATGACCATGTCGCGATGCGACCAGATGAAGGAATCCGTGTTGGCGCTGTCCACGGTGTAGTCGCCGGCCAACGCTGCGCCCCACGAATTGGAGTGGATGCGGGCGCCAGCATCATAGGCCTGCTGGTACATGGTGCCGAGGTTGCTGGGAAGGCCGGTCAAAAAATAGCCGTTGGGTGGATAGCCGCCAACGATTTGGCAAAACGCGGTGATCGTGGCCCAGTTCTCCGTGGATTGAAACACCAGGTGCGCCGCGGGCGCCATGCCGCGTCCGATGCCGCCGGGATCACCAGCGCTTAAGATGGATGCGGCAGTATGGGTGCCGTGCCCGGAATCTACATCGATCGATCCATCGTTGGTAACAGATTGGAAACATCCGCCAGCCGCACCGGGCCAATTGAAGACCGATGTGACGCGGCTGCCGGGGATGTCGGGATGCGCGGTTGTTGTCGTTCCACCACCGATGCCGGTATCGGAAACGGCAACGGTCTGAGTCGAGCCGTCATAGCCGCGCGAATTTGCGACCAGCGCGCCGATGATATTTGCTCCCGTATCATTCGTGGCAGGAGCGCTGCCGTTGCTCAGTGCTTCATTCAGGCGAAACAGATTGATCGAGGCCACGTCATCCACGGCTGCGATCGCGTCGACAAAGGCGCTCGATGCGGAGACGATCAGGATATCGTCCTCCTGGCTCAACACTTCAGCGCCGGTTCGTGCGACCAGTGAACGGACTTCCCCAACGTTCGATCCCTTTTCAATGCGGACCAGGTAGACGTTGGTCTCACTGCCCTGCTTTACGTCTTTGCCAAGCTTGAATTCGGGTTGGAAGGGAACCGCCGCACTGACAAAGTGTAGGCGTTGTACCCGGTTGGCAATGGATGGGTTCATGCGGACCTTGAACGCAAAGTCTGGGATGTATTCCAGGATCTCTGCGCCCTGAGCACTAATGGCATCCTTCCATTCCTGCTGGACAGGACCTGCAAACTGGACGACATAATACTTCTGACTGCCCGCGGCAAATTGACTCTGCGCGGGGACAAAAGAGCCGCTCTTCAAATGCACCGAAGCATCTGAACGAGCGGCAGGGGCCATTGCCATGGATCCGAAGGCCAGGATCACGATCACAATGGCCGAAACAAAATACCGGGTTGCTCTGCTCATAAACACTCTCCTCTTAGTGTTGACAATAAAAACGTTGACCTACGCAAGTCAACGGCTCTACACAAAATCGGTATTCAATTGTTCATCAATACAGGCATGACGTATTCTACTCCGATTTATTACAGAGTCAATCGTGAGGAGTGGGTTATGCATGGCTTTCTCGAAATCCATTTCATGTCACCCTGAGGGAGTGGCGCCAAGGCGCCACGACCGAAGGGTCTCGGGCCCGCCGTGGTAGAGACACTTGCACCGAGCGCAAGTAGTTCGGGAGCATGACATTGTTGGGTTTGTCAGGCGATAATGACCAAGCCATAGTGGGTTATGCTGTTGGCAGTTCTTACAGAATATTTATTGTCGGCGTCGGTATCTGAGATGAAAAGCAGGTAAAATGTGCAGACTCGCCAGTGTCCCATATTTACGCTGGTGGGTTGTGAAAGGATATCGAATGAGTACAGATTCAGTTCAAAAAGACATGGTTGTTTCGATGGAATATACCTTGCAGGTGGATGGGGAAGAGATCGATTCTTCCAAGGGTCAGGAGCCATTGCAGTTTCTTGTTGGTCACGGCAATATTATCTCAGGACTGGAACGCGAGATGATCGGAATGAAGGTCGGCGAGAGCAAGGACGTTGTGGTCCAGGCCGCCGATGGGTATGGCGAGTATGATGACGAAGCCTACATGGATGTGCCGCGCGGCGAATTCCCGCAGGATATGCCGGTGGAAGAGGGACTGGAGTTATCGGTGCGTGATGACCAGGGTCAATCACGTTATGCGCGTATCGATGGCATCGAAGGTGATACTGTGACGTTGAATTTCAATCATCCACTCGCCGGGGATGAATTGCACTTTAACGTGAAGATCGTTGAGTTGCGGGAACCAACAAACGAAGAGCTCGAGCACGGACACGTCCACCAGGGTGGGCATCATCACTAAAATCAAACATGACGCACCCCGAATTTAATCTTTCAAGCTTTTAGCCACGGATTTCACTAATTACACAAAAGACCGACCCAATTCCAAGGGTCGGTCTTTTGTTTGGCTCACTCACAAGCGATTAATTCAAAATCGGTGATAATCCGTGAGTGCACTGCAAAAAGGGTAGTGAACTCTCCTCAAAATGGCAAAAGTTTAATACAAT
>CAZBAX010000036.1:0-61968 GCA_964489725.1 uncultured Anaerolinea sp.
GTCGGTGCTTCCGAACTTTTTTGGGTCAGGCATGTGCTGTCGGTTCGGACCTAGCTATATTAGACTTTCATGATCTGAATGGTAGCTTTGCCGTGCTTCCACCATTTGCGTCGCATGGCTTGAGCATCGCGCGCACACTTCGTTCATGATCGGCATCGATTTCTGAACTGGCTTGGACTACCATCATAAGGAAGACACCTGCAATTGCGCACGAATATCATCAAAACTAGCTGGCTGGCCTCGCCGGAGTGCCACATAATCTGGATCCTCCAGTTCCATCTGATCGAAGACAGAATTCAAGTTCATTCGGATGACTTCTACTGTCTGTGTGAGTTTTCTGCGCTCTTCGATGCTTATACCCTCCTGGCGTTGATCTGCGGAAGCGCTTCTTAGTTGTTTCAAAAGCTGATATTCCTCCTCAAGCCTTGCTGCGGAAACTTTGGTAGATAAATCAACCTCTGTAGTGGAAAGCTGTTCCAATAGTGTGCGGGCCCGGGCGCGCTCAACGACCTGAAACATTTCTATGGAATCTTGGAAAGTGCGGTGCAGGATCAAGACCAGTCGCCGATAAATATATAGTTGATCTAAGCCCATCATCCCGATGCGGTGGATCTCCTCGGAAAGACTGGCGCGTACTGATTCGATGCAGGCAAGCGCAGCCTCGTAATCGTCTTTTGCTTGCTGCGGGTTGTTCAGCGCCTCGTAAATAGCCCCCCTTCCAGAGCGGATCACCCATTCGAGGTCAAGATTACCTAGGGAGCGAATCAAGGTCAACGCTTGATTCTGAACCTGCAAGGCTTCCGTTAATTTTCCGTTTACGCGCAGAACCGTCGCTAGGTTGCTCAAGTCCATACACTCACCCTGTAAATACCCAAGATCTCGACTTACAGCCAGTGAGGCCCTGTGGAAAGACATTGCTTGATCAAAATCCCCTTGATCATGATAGAGCATTCCCATCATGCTCAGGTCTTCTCCCTGACCCTGCTTGTATCCGATTTCCTCGTCAATTTTGAGCGCTTCTTTATTGTAGGAAAGAGCCGCCTCTATATTTCCCAGACGATGGTGAAGGATCGCCAGATTTCCTAGGCATGCCGCCTCTCCCTGGCGAAAGCCAATCTCTCGATAAATTTGAAGAGCATTTTCAAAATTGTCCAGTGAGCTTTGCCAGTCATTAAGTTGCTGATAGATCAAGCCAATATTGTTGAGTTGATGAGCTTCGGCAAGGCGGAATCCTATATCCTGAGCCATCCTTAAGGTATGGCTGCAGGCCTCCAGCGCCTTTGCCAGCTTTCCTTCTTCCAAAAAGAGTAAACCAAGATTTCCCCAGTTAAGTAATGCGGCCCGAGGAAATCCATTCGTCTGATTAATTGCGAGCGCCATACGCAGGAGAGCTTCTGCTCGCTCCATTTGTCCCCATGTCTGGTAGATCAATCCCAGTCCGTTTAACTCCCTGGCCCAGCCTTCTTGCATTGATAAGGATTCGTGCAGGATCAACGCCTGCTGATAAGCTTCAAAGGCACGGACCAGCTCTCCTCGATCTTGATAATTTGACCCCAGGCTTGACCAGGTCTCTGCAAGATCTCTTGGGTATCCTGATTGTTGCTGGATTTCCAAAGCTGTCTGTAAATTATCGAGGGCAAGCTCCGGCTGACCTATTTCTTGATAGAGTTGGCCCAGCCGCATTAGGTTGATCGCCTCAGACCGCCGATCCGAGGTTTCTCGAGATAGGCTGAGCGCCTGCTCATAGTAGTGCAGCGCCGATTCGTGATCTCCCAAGTCGCTGAGTATCCCTCCAAGATTTCCCATCGCTTCTATGCGACCTTGTTTGTCTCCGATCTCAGTGAAATCCGCCAATGCCCTTCTGTATTTCTCCAGCGCTTCGGAACTGTGCCCGCGGGTATGCTCCAAGGTGCCCATATTTAGCAAGGTGGTGGCCCTGTTGGAAGTATCGTCTACTGTTTCATACAGTTCTAATGCGCGTGCATAGTATGACGCTGCCTGAGCAAGATCACCTTGCATATGGTAGATCCCGCCAATGTTCCCCAAAACGGAGGCCTCAACCTGCAGGTTCTCGTGGCTGCTAAGCAGGAATTGCGCCTGCTCAAAGTCATCCAAGGCTGCCTTCATTTTGCCCTGTCCCTTATGTAAGAGTCCGAGATTGTTGAGAGTAATGGCTTCTCCGCCAGGATCGTTGCGCTGCTGATAGATTTTTAGCGCGCTCTGGAGATATTGATTGGCTTTCTCTATCTCTCCAAGCTTCTCCAATATTAAGCCGAGATTGCACGAAGCCTGTGCAACACCCACATCATTTCCCTGTTCCTTTGCCAAGGAGAGAGCCTGCAACCAGTGATCTTTTGCCCCGGCCCACTCGCCATGCTGCTGGTACAGTAATCCAAGGAATGCCTCTTTCTGATACGGGCTCTCATCGGATGGCAGCTCGGTATCCATGGGCAATCTTCTCTAGTAAGAAAGCAAGGTGTATCGTTTTCTAATAGCTGAAGTTTTTAGCGGTAAGCCTCGGCGAAGGTCAATATACTCTTCCGATGATTTGGATAGTAAATCCCATATTACAATCAGTTGAGTATTCATTCGTGCAACCTCGGTACTCCAACGGAGCCTCTCAGTTTCATCAACCAATTCTCCTAGCATCAATATGTCGGCCCGTAGCCACTAAAAGTCTTCCCACTTCACCTTCGAATGGGCAATTATCAGATCTCGATCTGCCATGCTGACTCTCGCATTTTGTAACAGAAGGAGGTTCTTTCATTAGGTTTACCACGTGTTAGTTAACAATGACTTGAGCTGCTTCTGGATTTCGGGCCATTAACTTTTCCTTAACCAAATTGCGTAACTCAACATCCTGTAGAAGCCGTACTCTTCCATTTTCTGCTTTTTCCATAGGTTCCCTAACAAACCCAGCCTTATCCAGTTGATGAAAATCCCTGGGTGACAACCAAGCGGGTGTATATGGTTGACCAATCTCTCTAAAGGTTGTACGTGCAAGCCTCACAAAAGGCATCAAAACAATAGAAACAGCCAAGATGTCTGCAGCTTGCTCGATACGTTCCGGCGCAAATGCTCTGATTCCCTCTAGAGACATCATCAAGTCATTGCCCAAGCTTTTAGGAAGCATGAGCTGTTTGGCAACAAGTTGTATCTGCTCTGTTATCATAACAGCTGAAACGGTTGCTGGATATTCCATGAGGGCTGATAACAGCGGAAAAATTTGGCGAGGCGTAAATATATTACTGCCGTCGCCAGTAGGCTGCATATGCCCTAAGTTAGTTCCTTCGGTTGTCAAGAGCATGCGTAGTTCTTCATAGGGATCGATACCCAGAGACTGAATCAGCGTATTGGCTTCTCCATAAATTTCCATTCTGAATAGACGCAGCTGCTGCGACTTTGGCGAAAACAAATCGAGAATTGACATACCAACCTCCGGCTCACCCAGAATATGAAATGGCTATTCAAAGGGTCAACAACACTCCTAGATCCTGATAAGAAACAGGGTTAACCGTCCACCGATCTTCAAGGAATCCGAGACCGGTGGACACCTTGTACTGATCGAGAATTCCCAACCTGTCTATGAAAGTACGAGATCTGACACGTTCCATCCACTCAAAAGCCCTGCTGTAGGATTCTTGATGGACGGATAAAGTCACTGTCGCACGGAACATAACCGCCCAAATCCCCATGAAAGAAATGCGTGATCTATGACCAGACAAGTTTCTCCTAGCCTGCTCCAGTAAATTCCAAGCATTATCGAAGTACTCCATAGATACAGATTTATATGTTTTATCTGTTTCACCAATGTAGCTTGCAATTATTGCCCGCAAGATGTTGTAAATGAAGTACGCATGTTTATGATAGTCTTCATAAGTGCTTAGTCTCTGATCCAATCCTTGCAACAAGCTCTCCAGTTCGACTTTACCCATATCTTGGTAAGTGCCTGTAACATGGAGCTGCAGCATCATCATGGCTCTTCCACTCTCTCCATTGAGCAGGTAAGCGAAGGCTTGGTCCAAGGAAGCCTCAAGGGTTCCTCGCCGGCTGTTTGTACGCGAAGATATCTCTAAAGATTGGCTAAGAACAGCAATGGCCCCTTCGTAATCAGCCTGATACAAACGGATTCTACCGATGGCCCGCCATACGGTTGCTTTATCTGCATTCCAAGCTTTGATGTCTTCGTCATCGATTAGATTAACTCGAAGATTATCAAGCAGTTCCATTGCGTCCTGTAAACAATGGAGCGCCTCCTCCAATTGCCCCATTTCCCTACAAGCAATTGCGATACTTATTAAGGCATCAGATTGCAAAGCCGGAGTTGGTTCATCCAACTGGTGGGTAATGTCCAAGGCACGGCTCGCACATTTCTTTGCCTGATTATAGCGGCCCATTGCACTATAGATAGGGGACAATTGGCGCAAACTGAAGGCTTCACCCAAGAAGTTACCATATCGGCGGCTCAGGAAAAGAGCACGTTCGCATAATTGACGTGCCTCCTCGGTATGGCGAGAACCAAAAGCGAGATGGGCTTTGTCCAGCAGCTCATAAATCTCATTACCCGGATTTCTAACACGATCACGAGGATCCCGTCCAAACAAGCTGTCAAACGCCCTTTTTTGCATTTTGTGCAGAAATGATTTGTCCACCGTGGCGCCTCTGAATTCCTGGTTGAGAAATCAAAACAAAGAGGGATCAGTAGTCTTTGTATATGAACTGCAAGATAAGGCAAGCCATTATCTAAGTCAATGCGATTGTACATCCAAATTCAAAATTATCCACGACGGGTTTGATATGCGGTTCTCAATTGGTAAACAGTGCGTGATTGAACGCTTGATTTTACTCAATGAGTTGTTGCTAAATCATTTCACAAGAAAGTCGTGATACTTTCAAGTAATATACTTGAAAGTATCACGACTTTCCACGATTGAGGAACCAAAGTTTGGTGTTTGACGAAACCTTCTTTCCGGCATGCCGGATGCCCGCCATCGTCTATCCTCTCACACTCTTGATCCTACTTAGAGATGCAATTGGGCGTCTCCCCGCGAAACCTATCAGGTTCTCCACTTCAGTAATTTGGATTATACAAATTCAAATTACTGAAGTGGAGGGTATTCGATAACCAAGGAATGAACTTCGAATTTGAGTCGCCCTTCCTGTTTTGGGTGCAGTTTGGGTGCAGTTGGGATAGAAATTATGGATTCATTGGATAGAATAGACGAAAACTGCCCAATTTTGTAGAGTAAATGGACGGATTGGACGCCATTTACACAGAAAGATGGTATTTTTTCCATCGCGAGGTTCGAGGTTCAAGTCCTCGGCAAGGAGCAAATATAGGGGCAGATGTCCGATAAAGTCCCAGATATGGCATATCTGGGACTTTATTTTTGTATTCCCCAAATCAGCTGGTGCAGTGTCGGTGGATAGAGTGGATGCTATGGACTGATAAGATTAGCTTCATGTACTTACTGGACAGATTAGACACAACAGACTTAAACGGATTCCATGGATCTTTTTGTTATAGAACAAAAGGGTTAAGGTTCAAGTCTTAGTGCAGGTGACTTAAATTGGAATTATGTAGGCAAACCATCATCGAAGTTTGATGGCCTGCCCTCAAATGGCCGTTTTGCTTTTGAAAATTAGCATTTTCGCGAGGCAGTACCCATACAAAATAACCTGCCTCGCTAGCCCGATCCTTCAACAGAAGGGGGCAGGCAGCCAAAAGGCTACTTTTCGCGAGGCAGGATCAGCGATCTAAACGCTTTTTTGCTTTTGGAGGGTATCCAACAGCAAATTAAGTATACAACAATGATTCGGATTGACAAAACTGCAGTTGCTCTGTAAAATATGTAAAATACATATTTTACAGAGGAGGATCTGATGAACTACGAACAGAGGATAAGCAAAACCGATTTAGCTCGTAGCCCGCATAGGGCTATTCGAGAAGCCCAACGCGGTTATACCGTTCTTGTAGAGAACCACGGGCAACCTGAAGTGGTCATAGTAGACATCGTTGATTTTCAGTTGCAGCGCGCGGCGATCCATTATTTTAGCTTCCCGAAGGAATACGAGCAGGACCTCGAAGTTACGGAGTCCTTACTGGGATCCCTGGGCACCGATCAAGCGCGGTTTGAAATGGTGGTCGGTCACTACCTTGCGGAACATCAAAGTATAGGACGTTCCGCAGAACTATTGGGAATGAGCACCCCTGAACTTATGATCCGCCTAGGACGCGCAGGTGTCCCACTTCGTATGGGGCCGGAATCGGCTGAAGAGCTCGAAGAAGAGCTAAGAGTGATTGAGGCTTCAATTCGGAGGAAATAATATGGTTAGTTCTACTTGACACCACCGTCCTAACCAACTTCGCTCGAGTAGGACTTACGCAAGTGATGACTGATTTGTGGGGGGATCAGGTTTGTACAACGGAAGATGCTCTACGTGAATATAAGAGAGGAACAAGTGCTGCAGCTCTGCCGCCACTTGCCTGGCATCAGCTAAGTATTCTGACACTCACTCCTGAGGAAGAGAATATAGCAACTGTTCGATTCAAGAGACTAGGCCTTGGAGAGAGTAGCTGCCTGGCAGTAGCCATTAACCGTGGTTGCATCATAGCCACCGATGATAAACCTGCCAGACGCGCCGCCCAGCACTACAGTATCCCGCTTATGGGGACAATTGGAATATTACGAACTTGCGTCAAGCGCAGGTTAGTATCTGATACTGAAGCGCAGACGGTCCTGGAAAAAATGATGACCTTAGGCTATTATTCCCCGGTTTTGAAATTGGATACCGATTAGATGAAGAGAGGCGAGTTAGATACAGAAATTAATACAACTCATGTACTTAGCGCGCCTAACACTCTCTTAATAACAAAATCAATTCCGCTAGATCGCTGTCCAGCCGCAGTATATCTTGCTCAATTAAAGCAAAGCAGCCGCAGACCTCAAAAGCAGGCCCTCGACATGGTAGCATCGCTGCTTACGAGCGGAACTGCCGATTGTCTCACTCTCAACTGGGCGGCAATCCGCTACCAGCATACGGCAGCGGTACGCGGTCATTTGCTTGATAGATACGCTCCTGCTACGGCCAATCGTATCTTATCTGCTTTGCGCGGTGTGCTCGAACAGACCTGGTTGCTTGGTGAGATGTCGGCTGAAGATTACCACCGCGCCGCGCGCTTATCGCCTATTATTGGAGAAACACTGCCAGCAGGTAGAGAACTCCTCGCAGATGAGATCGCCTCTCTTATCCAGAACTGCATAGAAGCTGGAAGCCCGATTGGAATTCGCGACGCAGCCATCATTTCGATTTTGTTTGGTGCCGGCCTTCGGCGGGAAGAAATAACCAAATTGAATCTGGAGGATTACAACCCAGAAGGCGCAAAGTTTGTGATTCGCGGCAAGCGGTCGAAACAGCGTTTTGCTTATCTTGGAGATGGTGCGCTTGCAGCACTGATGACTTGGCCCGAACTTCGTGGAGAGGATGCTGGTCCGCTTTTCGTTCCCGTGAAGAGAGGTGGAACTCTGCGCCATGGGCGCAGACTCTCACCGCAATCGATCTATTATTTGCTAAAGGTTCGAGCTGAGAGGTCCGGCGTAAAGCCATTCACTCCGCATGATCTACGGAGAACCTTCGTTAGCAGATTGCTGGGCGCAGGAGTTGATATTGCTATCGTTGCAAAAATGGCAGGCCATTCGAATATCCAGACTACAGCTCGTTATGATCGCAGACCCGAAGTAGCGAAACAGCGAGCGGCACAGTTACTCCAAATACCTTATGCAGAGCATTTATCCAAGTTGAAATCAGTCAAAGAAGCTTGGTCTCTCTACCAGCCCTGTTACTGCTGAAAATTTGGGTTTTCATAAACGACTCTCTCACGCCCCTTTGAGAGCCCCTTGTTACCGTTCGAGAAAGCTAGCAAAGGCGGATAATTCCGCATGGAGTTGCACAAAACTCTTCGAAGAATCTTCGACAAGCCGCCCCAGTCGAACGGGATCAATATGATGAGTATACACGTTTCGAACGATATGACGAAATTTGCGCAGATTATCCAGAAAGTTTCCGGATTCGGTCGATATAACAGCCGGACGTATACCTGGAACCTCAGACTGCATCTGATTCAGCAATAACCGATGCCAATCCTCTCCACGCGGTAGTTCCCCATCGATAGTTTCAGCGATACGTGTGAAAATGCGTTCAAACCCGGAGTAATAACCATGCAGATTCAGCGCAACGCCATCGAGGTAGTAATCGTCGTTTGAGCGACGCGAGCGTTCCCAGCCTTCTTCGATGCGTCCTAACACTCGTTGGATTTCTTCTAATTCCAGATGAATACGCTTGGCCAGCCCTAAAAGTTCTTCATCCTTCATAGCGGTCTGCCCTCTTCTTCAATACTCTTAAGCAGTGCAGGCGGACAAGTCTCGAGCTCTATGAGATCAATTTTGAATTCCGGATCCAAGTGTAATACAGTATCCATTGCGGTTAGATAATTCTCAGACGAGATGCCGCGCGATGCCAGATCGATATCAGACCAACGCGTAAATCCTACGCGTAGAACCAAGGAGCCGAACAAAATCACTTCGTTTGCACCGAATTGGTCCTTAAGAAGTTTGGCCGCCTTATGGGCAACCATGATTGCGCGCTCGCGGCGGCTTGCGATCTCCGCGCTCTGCTTTTCTCTGCGTCGCCGCACGGCGTCCAAAGGGTGGTATTTCTTCAGTGCTTCGGGGGAAAGATCTAGCGCTGTCATGGACATAGTTAAGATGAATTATACAACCCTTTCCAGAGTCTATAGTTCACCATCCCCGTAAGTACCACATTGCCCGTGGCCACATAAATGGTTCTACTTCTATAAGATGCAAGACGGACGGAGATAATTTGAATCTCTTGGTATCTAGGTATCAAGATCGAGGATTCGGAATCAGAACGATTTCTCTCGTTTACTGCTGCTAATTCGGATTTGCATAACCTAGCATCATATAGACGCCCGTTATCCGGATATTTACCTAAATGGAGCTTAGAATTCACATCGCAGCACTAAAATGGTCACTGAAAAGTGACTGCTGGTTCAGACAGTACACACCCATTACTTTTGAAAATTTGGATTTGCATAACCTATCATCATGAGTGTCGAGTGGACTGATTGTATATGGCTATAAATTTCGACCCGCGCAATTTATGCCTACCAAATAGAAACTAAACCATCAAGAATCAAGCCAACACCCCTTCCTATAGGGGTGTTTTCGTTGTGCGCCCGGCATGGGTGTTGGCTAGAGAGTGAAAGACTCTTATGAGGCTTGGTTGCAGCAATCATTAGCGGAAGGCAAGGGCGTCATCGTGAGGTGAGGTCTGAAGGAAGCCGGAAGCAAACCTGTGACTTGAGGAACACGAACCCAATGAGAGGCTGTGAGGCAGGGTGAGTTGGCAACATACAACGAAGCCCAATGCAACCAAGAGCCGAAGCAGTAAATTGGGCAAGGGTGCAGGGAAAGTCAACGTTCTTACCCGGGGAGACCTGTCATCATGCTGGAAAGTAAGCTTGCTTGAGAGGGCAGGTTGAGATGACAGGAGTCAGCAGAAGCCATAGTACCGTTTTTTTTCGGGAAGGGCTGAACAGTGAGAAGGATGAGTACAGTGAGCAGTTCGTGGGATGAACGAAGAAGACCGAAACCTTCGGATAGAGGGACTACCGAGCCAACGAAGCAGGTGAAACCTGCGGGACTGGAACGGAGCGTCGAGCCATCTCCGGCACGAGACAATGGAAAATCCGACGTAGGCGTGTGGGAAGCGGTGTTCACAAGAGAGAACATGCAGACCGCACTAAAGCGAGTAGAGAGCAATAAAGGAGCAGCAGGGATCGATGGCATGGAAGTGAGTGAACTGCGTAGCTACTTGAGGGAGCATTGGTTGGAAGTGCGAGCAGCTCTTGAAAGCGGGACGTACCGACCAAGCCCTGTACGGCGGGTAGAGATACCCAAGCCAGAGGGCGGGGTGAGGCAACTGGGGATACCCACAGTGCTAGACCGGCTCATCCAACAAGCCATCGCACAGGTGCTGACACCGATGTTTGAAGCGGTGTTCAGCAAGCACAGCTACGGGTTTCGACCCGCACGGAGTGCTCATCAAGCCGTACAGCAAGCCCGAGCCTACATCGCAGAAGGCAACGAATGGGTCGTGGACATCGACATCGAGAAATTCTTCGACAGGGTGAATCACGATATGCTAATGGCGAGGGTTGCGCGAGTGGTGAAAGACAAACGAGTGCTGAAGCTGATCCGAGCGTACCTGAACAGCGGCGTGATGGTGAATGGGGTGGTGATGGAGACGGAAGAAGGGACACCGCAAGGTGGTCCGCTGTCACCATTGCTATCCAACATCATGCTGGACGATCTGGACAGGGAACTGGAGAAGCGGGGACACAAGTTTGTTCGTTATGCGGATGACTGCAACATCTATGTCAGGACGCAACGATCCGGAGAGCGGGTATTGGAAGGCGTGAAGCGGTTTCTGGAGAGAAAGTTGAAGTTGAAGGTCAACCCGAAGAAGAGCAAAGTGGAGAAAGCCACGAAGGCGAAATTTCTGGGGTTCAGTTTCTGGAAGCGGAAACGGGAAGTCTATATCCGTATCGCCAACCGCACGAAGGAACGCTTTATGGAGAAGATGAGATACCTGGCACTATGAACCAAAACGATGAGCAGTAGACCGAACGATCCGTCACAATGTGGCGTTTCGACCAGCTTCCGCTTCTGTGATTTTGTCAAGCGCGGCGGACGTCCCGGCGCTTTTTCATACCTCAGACTTTCCCAGCGCTCTCGTACAAACTCGTTCAGCCAGCTGTAGACCGTTGGAACTGATACATTCCACAGCGCCAGAATGCTGGCCAAACTCAGCCACTTCCCTATCATGATTAATACCAGACAAGCGCCGCACCGCTTGTTTATCGTCGCGTCTATAGGCCTTCTCCAACTCTTCTTTCATGCCCTTGACAGTCTCCTGCCGGAAGGTTGTTGTAAACGTGGGACGTTTCCTTCTGCACTCGGTCGTCAGCCTTTTGCTTAAGGATATGGCGTCCCTTTCTTTTTTCAAAGTGCTATTTTCTGATTCTTTTTCTTAATGCCTATAGCATGTCGTTCTGTTTGTATCAGTTTTCGTATTACGGCAATTACCCAATTTTAGTAAATTGTAGCGCATACACGAAAACTCGCATTTCGGACGTTTATAGCTTCAGACGGAGAAAATGGCAACATTATTGGATTTGACGCCTTAAGAAAAACAGATCCTCCAATTGGTACATAAGGCCGAACCGATAAAGTAATTGCCGACAAAATTCTAGGGTTCACTAACGGAAAAGGAGTATTAGCCATGAAAACCATTTACAACCCTGACCGGAAAGCCCACATATCCCTCGACGAACAGGGTAAGGTGCGGCATATCCGCCACAGCCAGGAATTCTGGGAGAGTGAGGAAAATATCCCCAGGGTTTCCGCGGAATCGTATCTAAACGAATGGTCGGAAACTCTTCAGATCCCGAAAGAACAGTTGCGCGGCTTAAGTAAAAAAGTATCGTTTTACGACCCGCGCGAGCAAGGCCTGGAATACCAGTTGGACGAAGAGAAGCACCTGTTCGATTCCACGACCGTCGGTTTTTACCAGACCTTTTTGAATACGCCGATCTGGCGCAGGGGGCTTTCGGTCAAGATCAAGCAAAATCCCAACCGGGTGGTGGGTTCGACCAACAACAGCGAAGACAACATCTATGGAAAGCTGCCAGATGCGGAATCCATCGAGCGCTATAAGGCGCTCTTCCGGCAGGCTGCAGCCCGCAAAGCGGCAATGGATGCCGGCCTGGGTGAGCAGGCAGGTACTGACGAAACTGCCGCGGTTGTACGCAATTTGATCGGAGTGAAAGCTCCTCGAGCCGCGGGAAAATCGCGGAGGGCAAAGGTTGCCCAGGCACAGGATGAAACCCGGCTGTTGAGCGGAAAGTTCTTTATCTATAAGTATGACCCGGGCAGGCGCTACGCTGGCAGTCCAGCGCCATCGGATAGAACAGACATCGGGGAAACACAGGGCGAAGAGCAGGAGATCCCGATCCCAAAACTTCCTCCGGTTCCTGAACAGATCAATGCCGGCCAGTCTTATCTTGTTGCCGAGATCATCTTGACATCCAACCTGGGAGGATTTAATGGACTGGTATGGTTGATTCTGGTAGAAATCGAAACGGATTCGATTCTTTACATCGAGTGCATGACTTGCGCTGTCAACGGACTTGTTTTCAAACGAGATCCAATGGTTTCGAGTGGTAACCTCACGATCACCGCGGATCAACCAAATGCGGTTCTTGACGATCATGACTTCGATGAGACGTTGCATGATCTCAACGCCCCATCCGGTGGGAATCAAAGCCTGCGCGGTTTGTACGTTGTCGTTCAAGAAGAGGACCCGCCGAATATTGCTGCTCCTGTCGAGTCCTCCGGAACAGATTTCGATTATCCGCCTCGCACCAACAATTTTGGCGCCGTCAACGCTTACTACCACCAGACCGAACTTTTTAGGACGATCGCAGACCTCGGCTTTGATGTCGAGGACTATTTCAACAACACGGATTTTCCAATTCCGGTCGATCATCGGGCCAGCGCCTTCGTTGCGAATGGCGAGGAAATCAATGCCTTCTGGCAGCCAAACGGGACAGGAGGTACCGATTTCCTGGGTTTTTGTCTGGGCGATCTGAGCGATACCACCAACCCGCTTTGCCGGGCAGTCGACCCGTACGTTCACTGGCACGAGATGGGCGGCCACGGCGTTCTTGGAGATCATGTTGGCAGTGGAAGTCTAGGCTTCGCACATAGCCATGGAGACGGTTTGGCCGCCATACAAAACGATCCAGAATCAAACCTTCGCACCGTTTCGGAACGCTTTCGGTACGCTCCATTTCGACCATTTACAACCGAACGACGATTCGACCGAGATGTTGCTTCCGGCTGGGCATGGGGTGGTGCACAGGATCCTGGAACGGGAGCTGGTAGCGCCGGGTATCGCTCGGAACAGATCCTCGCGACCTGTCATTTCCGAATCTATCGATCGATTGGCGGCGATTCAGAAGATGTAAACAGACGCAAATTCGCAGCTCGAGTCATGACCTATCTCATTCTCAGAACCACCGGAAATCTAACGTCTGGAACAAATCCGAGTAACTTTGATCCCATCACAATGACAAATGTGCCCGGGCGCGGAGCTCAGGCGTGGTGCGAAGAAATGCAAGAAGCTGACCTCGAAAACTGGACGTCGGAGGGACTCTCCGGCGGCGCGTACAACAAGGTCATCCGCTGGGCATTCGAGAAGCAAGGCAGCTACCAGCCCGCAACTGCAGTGCCGCCATTCACAACAGCAGGAGCTCCCCCGGCGGTGGATGTCTATATCGACGATGGACGCGCCGGGGAATACCAGTTCCAGGCAGTTCACTGGCACAACCAATCCATGTGGAACCGCAATGCGGCCGATGGCATGACCGGACATCAGAACGCCATCGACGGGCAGACCAACTATATGTATGGAAAGATCAAGAATCGCGGTACGTCAACGGCCAATAATGTGACCGTTCGGGCATTTCACACACTTCCCGGCGCCGGGTTGACGTGGCCGAACGATTTCGTCGAGATGAGCCCCCTCGGCGGCCGGACGATTGCGAGCATTGCCCCGAACAACACTGCGGAAGCGACCGTCGGTCCTTTCGAATGGGAACCCAATATCAATGCGTATGGACACGATTGCGTGCTTATGATCGCTTCGGTCGCGGGAGATCCAAGCAATATCGACAATTTCACTGGAACGGAGACCATCCAGGAATGGCGGCTGGTGCCGAACGATAACAACGTGGGACAGCGCAATGTCAGCGTCATTCCGGGTGGAGGTGGCAGTGAAGCTTTCATAGCGGCTCTCAACGGAGCGTTCTTCATGGCAGGCAATAACCTCAACCGACGTGCTGTTATGGAGCTGCGTGTCGAGATGCCACCTATCCTCGCCGCACGCGGCTGGCAGTTACAGTTTGACGGGCTCTCTGACAACAAATTCACGCTCAAGGCAGGTGAAAAACGCAGGATTCAGCTAAGCATCAAGAAAGGCGCAGAATTTACCCGGGCAGACATTGCAGGCACGACAGACCGAATGATCACCGTCAGCCTGCTTGCTAACGGTCTACTCCTGGGAGGTATGTCCTACTATGTGGATCCCGATTTGAGTGCCCCCTCGGGAGGCAGACAGCCAACCGGAAAGGATTGTGACACGGTAGCGCAGGATCTTCTCGGCTGCCTCAAAGTAACCGGCAACAAGAAGGTGAAGAAGGTGTGTGTGAAGAAGGTCTCGCTTGACATCGAGCTGGATAACGATTGCGACTGCAACTAGATTTGATCAAGGTATGAACGTTGCGCGGTCGATTGCCAGAAGGTCCTCGACCGCGCAGCCTCAATCAAGAAAGGCTTTGCGATGAGTACAAATTTCCATCTTGGGCCACCATCTAAGACCGTGGACGGCCTGCTGGCCGTGCCGATTGACATCGCTTCGATCGAGGCGTCTTTCACATTTGATGGGAACACGCAGACCGCGGTAGCCGACGCGACCATCACCTACACGGTTGGTCCGACCGCGGGCAACCCGATCTTTGACCTCCGGCAGGAGATCACCCAGGCATGGCTCGATGGCGTGCTCCTTCCCGTGTCCCAGCTCGTCCATCACAACTTTGGAACCGGCCCGTTCACTGACCTGCGCGTCGTCGAAGCGGTGCAGGCGGCTGGCTCGGTACACACGTTGAGAGTCCAATACAATCTTGCAATGCCCGCTTCGCAGTTGGGCGGGAGTTATCTACCAGCCCTGGACTGGTCGCCAGGCCCAAGGCTTAGATTTGTGTTCGGGCTCTCGGATCTGAACAGGGCCCGTTATGCAGAGGCATGGTTTCCAGCAAACCTGATCTTCGATCAGTACAGCATCAGCCTGGAGCTCAGGATAACCAACACGCTGGCCGCCCATTCCGTGATCACTAATGGCTCGCTGTCCAGCCTGGGATTTAATCACTGGCGAATCATCTTCCCTGAGCGTTTCACTGCCCTTTCCCCGATGTTGGAAGTGAGGGACTCTGCCGCGCTGATTCAGCAGACAGATACGGTTGTGTTGCCAGTGTCTGGAAAGATCGTCACGATCGAAGCATGGAGGCTCACCTCAAGCACGGTGAACCTGGGGACAGAGATCAACAATATCAAGACGCTGCTAACCGATAACGAAAACAACTATGGTCCCTATCTGCACGAGAACCGGATTGTCGCTTTCTTCAACGGCGCCGGTGGTATGGAGTATGAGGGAGGGACGACGACATCCACGTCCGCGCTGCTGCATGAAACCTTTCACAGCTGGTATGCAAGAGGCATCAAACCCTCTTCGCAAGCCGATGGCTGGTGGGACGAAGGATTCACGGTTTTTCATGATGGCGGCGCGGATGATGCCATTCCCTTTGATTTTTCCGATCCGTCTGTCCTGCTCTGTTCCCGTGATCCCTGGCAGCGCAACACTCCATCCAACTCATACAGTGATGGTTCGAGGTTCTGGAGGGGAATCACGTCGCTCATTGGCGCTGGAAACCTCAATGCTCTCATGGGCGATCTATATCAGCTTTACCACGGACAGCCGGTCTCCAGTCAGATGATCGAAGAGTTCTTGTTGAGCAGAAGTGGAAATACTCAGATCGTCGATGCTTTTCATCGTTTCGTGTATGGGCTTGCCGATCCTGCGCCCGCACCCGATCTTTGGATCAAAGATGATCCCGCGCATAGCGGTGCCGATCTGTGGAGCGGAACGTTCTGGGATTCTCCTGATCTGTGGATCCGTAACGCGGACGACGGAGGCACGACCCACCAGTCACCGGAGTACGGACAGGATAATTGGTTCTATGCACGGGTGCGGAACAAATCGAGTGCCGGGAACGCCGAACATTTCGTCGTGACATTCCATTCCAGGGGCTTTGCAGGCACAGAATTTACCTATCCATCGGACTTCCTTCCGAGTATGACAGCCAGCGCTGAATTCGACCTGGCAGCTGGCGCTACCCGCATCGTCAGTGCGCGCTTGGCCGCGCGCACTTGTTCCCCCGCCGGGCGCGCACAGCTGCCTGTTGGCCTCGGTGATTGCCCGGGGGGACCACGCGGTCGCCAGCCGGCACGTCTGGGAACACAACAACCTCGCGCAGAAAAACCTGTCGGTTGTGGATATGCTGCCGAATACCTTCATCATCCTGCCCATTGTGATCGCGAACTGGCGTCTGGAGCCTCGTCCCAGATTCACTCTCGAGGTCTGGAAGCCGGAAACGGCTGAGGACCTGGAAGTCAGTCTCGTTCACCGGTCGAAAGAGTTCTTCAGCTTGGCCCGGGCAAAGGTCAAAAAATTCGAACCCCGTTTTTCCGGGGCTAAGATGCTCCCTCCCCAGATCAGGCTCGAGTGTGGAGGCCACATTCCCGGTCATCTCGGCACAGACGCCGGACGCATCATGACATCCGACACGCCGGATCTGGTACTGCGCCGCTTTCCGGATAGCTGGGAAGCCAGTTTCCCGCAAGGCAAAAGGGCCCGCGTGGCTGTGGAACTCCCGCCGTTCACACAGAAAGTAGTTGGACTCAAAGTTTTCATCCCGGAACAGGCAAAGCTGGATCGATCTATAAAACTTCATTTCGTGCAGCGACACTCAGCGACCCGACAAATCGTTGGGGGTGTTGCCATCCAGGTGAATTTGGTTAAGATGAATTAGCTCAGTTTGGCGCCAGAACATACGGAGCCGGCTCTTCGGCGCCCGCATAAGGCTTTGACTTTCATATGGTAACCTGCAGAACTGGCGGATTTCCCCGATGCAAATGTCGATGTCACACATGATGTCTCAACTTTTGCACCATTTGGATGCTGAAGCACGAAAAGGGAGAGCAGATAATATGTTAGGGACAACAACCCGCTTCGATCACCGGGCTACTGTAGTGTTCACCGATGCGCATGAGACAGCTGACAAATACATCTCGGATGTTGCCTCCACTGATCGACGAACGGGGCTTCGCCATCGGTCCGGCACAGCCGATCAGATCCAACCTACATCGCTCACTGACGACTGGTTCAACTACAAGATCGTTGCAGAAAAACTCCAACTCAGACATCCAGTCTGTCAGTTCCATGTCCGTCACTGGGTTGGGAAAACATTCAAGGGATGACGCAACACTGTTCTCAGGGAATGGCTCTGCGTGCTTGACGACATTCAGCAACTGATCGACATCCCACCACCAGATGGTAGCCAAACCTTGTATGCCCTCTGGAAACAAATCCTGGGTCGTCAGTCGCTCCGTTCGCACTCTCGTTCTGCTCCTGGGCCGGCATGCAAGCAGGTTTGATCCTGGCTGCCAGTTCGATTGCTTAATACCTATGTCACTTCACATCCTTTGTTTGTCCCTCTCTTTTTCTTTTTCGCCCACCACTCCTGGTTCGCGAACGTTTCCAAATACTGGTTGAAAAACGTTCAGGGGAGCAGTACAATATTTAGACAAAGCGTATCGCTTTTCTTTAAGCCGGGTTACATTATCATATCAATATAGCAGGGTGACCCCGCCACAAGTTCGATGGCTGAGGGCCTTTATGTCTCACGAGATCCGTTTACAACAGATGACCGTGGAAGCTCTTGCCGCGAACTGTGCGCAGGAGACCAATCTCTATTTCAAGCGCCAGATTCACGATACACAATATTGCTTTGAACTTTTTCGACGCGCCATCCAGGAGAAAAGCGATGATGCTTGGAATTTCATCTGTACCCAGTATGATGCACTGGTAACGAGCTGGGTCACCCAGCACTATGGCTTTGCAGCCAGCGGTGAGGAAGCCCAGGATTTTGTCAGCAAGGCATTCAGCAAGATTTCAAGCACGATTACAGCCGAGAAGTTTGGGAAATTTTCAGATCTTGGTTCGCTCTTACGCTACCTAAAATTATGCGTGCATAGTGTGATCGTCGATTTTACGCGAAAGGTCGACTATGCCAACCTGTCTGCATGGGAGGAAATCTCTGACGAGGAGAAGGCAGGCGAGCCAACTCCCGAGGAACAGGCAGCGAATCGGTCCGAGAGGCAAACGCTCTGGGATCTCCTATCTGCCCGTCTGCACGATAAGAAGGAACACCTGGTCATGCATGGCTCGTTCATCCTTGACCTGAAACCTCAGGAACTCATCCATCATTTTCCGGGTGATTTCAGCGACATCGATGAGATCTATCGCATCAAACAGAACGTGATCACTCGCTTGGGCCGCGATTCTGAGTTTCGGAAACTGATGGGCATGGATGATTGAAAACCAGCCAGACTTGCGTTTATTCTCATAGGAAATCAAATGTTCTCAAGTTTATCCGGCTGGCAGGATTGGACAGGGGTAGGGAACGGTCATAGGAGTTAACTACGTGTCTACGAACTGCGTTTTGCCCCCGGAACTGGATGATACACAACTGTTGGCGTATCTGGATGATCCTCAAACCAGTCAGGAAACTGCTCATCACATTGATATATGTCCGCACTGCAGACTAAGAGCAGACAACTTGCAGCGCTACCAAAAGCGCTTAACCACTGAACTCTATCGAATTACCTGTCCCACTCCCATGGAACTGGGAGAGTATCATCTCCGCACTTTAACGGCTCCTCAAAGGCTGGTTGTTGCACAACACCTGCGCGAGTGTCCGCATTGTATACATGAAATCTCCCGGTTGGAGGAATTTCTGAGCGAACTCACACCACGCAGCGATGTTCTGGACGCCGCAAGAATACTTTTTGCCCGCCTGGTCAGCGGTGGAACACAAACTGGATACTCGCAGGCTTCACCGGCACTTCGGGGTGCGACCAAACCTTTGCCGATCTTCGAGACGGAGGGTGTTGTGATCAGCCTGGATTTGCAGCAAGGACTGCATGGCGAAACATCCATCCTGGGACAAATGGCTGCTGACGATCAGGATCAGTGGACCGGCGCGACAGTGGAACTCAAGCAGGCTTATCTAACGCCCATGTACTCTTCGATCGATGATCTGGGCGCGTTCAAATTTGACAATGTGGATCCGGGTCCACTTCAGATGACAATTACATCTCCGGATGGCACGGTTATTCAAACGGAAGCAATTTTTATCAGTACCTGAAAGAGAATTATGGATCACTCTCTGGAAAAGGAAACTTTGTTGGAAACCTGGCTGGCGAATGAAATTTCGCCAGATTTGCTACTTATTCCTTTGACTGGTGAGTCGGCGGCTGAAGTGGTGGAAGTGCTCAAACGAGAAGCGGACCGATACTGGTCCATTGATCCAAATTTCTCCCTGGAGTATGCTGAGCGGATCATTGCCATCGGTCGCGCGCGAAACGACGGATCCCAGGAAGCGTTGGGTTTAATGGCGCGCGGCGATGCCCTGAAATTTTTGGGGAATCTACAGGAAGCCTGGACCGTGCTGGAGCAGGCGGGCGCGTTGTACCAAGCTGCCGGTCATGAGGTCGGCTGGGCACGTACCCGTATCGGACGCCTCTGGCTTGGCTTGCGGCTGAATCGCGTATCGGAGACATTGGGAGATGTTGAAGAGGCAGGCAGGATATTCTCCGCGCATGACGAACAGGAGATGCTCATGCGCCTGGAGATCAACACTGCCTATATATTCACACAGCTTGGCGATCAGCAGCAGGCCCTGCAGTTATATCAATCTGCCCTTGCGACTGCCGGGAACATCGGGGAAGCCGCTCAGCCTCATCTTGGAATGTTGTACATGAATATCGGGTTCGTCTACGGGGCGTTGGGGAATTATCCGGAGGCGCTGGTCTATTACGAAAGGGCTCGTTCGATATACCTTGCTCGCAATGAGACCCGCAATATCGTAACCATAGAACTCAATATTGCTTACATCGCACAGGCCCAGGGGCAATATCGCCTGGCTCTTCGCTTGCTGCATGGCATTCTGGAGCGTGGTGTCGACCAATTTCCATTGGAAGAAGAATCCGTCAAACGAGATCTGGCGGAATGTTACCTATATCTCAATCGATATGGCGAGGCGCGCGACCTGGCGCAACAGGTCATGAATGATTATAGAAACCTAAGCGCCAGCTATGACACGGCGAAAACCCTTCTGCACCTGGCGAACGCAGAAGCAGAGTTAGGGAATTTTGCAGCTGCGCAATCGGCACTGGATGAAGCGGCTCCGATCTTTAATTCATTGGGCGCCACTACCTGGACCATGACCGCGAAGTTGTGGCAGGGTCAAATCGCTCTGCGACAGGGTGATTTCGATATGGCTCACCAGGAAGCACACACAGCGGCAATCTATTTTGAGTCACATGGACAGCAAATTCATTACGCGTCAGCATGCATCGTGATGGGACAGGTGGCATTAGCCCAGGGAGATCTGGATTCGGCCTCCCTGCGCGGCACACATGCCTTACGCGTTGCGCAGGTGTGCAAAGTGCCAGCGCTGCGCTATACCGCTTATCTGCTGCTGGGTCGAATCGCCGATGCCCGATCTTCATTCATGCGGGCGATACGGTGTTACCAGGCCGCAGCCGCCACCGTGAACCGGGTGCAACGTGGGTTGACGATCACGCTGCGGGCCGGCTTCCTGGAAAACAAGGGCGATGCCTGGCGCGAGATGATAGGACTCTATCTCCGCCTTGAGCAGCCAAACTGTGCCTTTGATGCGCTCGAACAGGCCAAGTCACAGGTATTGCTAAGCTATATCTCAAACCGTGAACAATTTCGCTGGGCCCAGGAAGAACCGAAAAGCCAGGCGCTGATCGATGAACTGAACCGTCTGCGGGCCGAGCATCAGGTGTTCTACCGGCTTGCCTATCACCCACCTAGAGAGCTTGATCGCTCGAGTGCCGTATTACCGGAGCAGGCGCTGGCTGAGGTGCTGACCCGCGAACGTCGTATGCGGACGATTACAGAACAGCTTTATCTCCTGACCAATGCAAGCAATACTGTCCACCGATCAGCCCTCCCACTCCTCTCAGAAATTCAAGCTTCGATAACAGATCAGACCCTGGTCATTGAATTCTACAATGATGGCAATTATGTATGGGCATTCGTGGTGAGCGATCAGACCTGTAGCGTTCAGCGCCTGCCGATGAGAGTCGATGTACTGAATCAATTGCTTGCTCAACTGCAATCCAATATCAGTACTGCACTGAGACTTGACTCACCTTCATCTGCCGGCAAATTAACCTTCTTGGCTCAGCGGATCTTGCAACGTTTGTACTCACTGCTTCTCGAACCTCTGAACCTTCAACAATATGGACAGCGACGCTTAACTATCGTGCCATATGGCGCGTTGCATTATCTGCCTTTCCATCTGTTGTTCGATGGCTCTACATATTTGATCGAGCGCTTTGAGGTGGTGGTGATGCCGGCGGCCAGTTTGGTGACCCGCCCGGAATTGAAACGCGACCGCGGCGCACTCATCCTATCCCATTCATGGGAAGGTCGGTTGGTACATACAAAAACAGAGGCGCAGACCGTACAAAATCTTTTTGGCGGCACACACCTTGCAGAGGAAGCTGCTTCCCGTGCAGTGCTGCAAATGAGACCAACACAGATTTTGCACATCGCTGCGCATGGTCAGCATCGCCCGGACCAGCCCGACCTGTCGTACCTGGAACTGGCCGATGGGCAGTTGTATGTCGACGACCTGCTCCAGCAGGACCTTAGTTATGAACTCGTAACTTTAAGTGCCTGTGAAACAGGCCGGGCAAATGTGGCAGCGGATGAGGAGTTGATCGGAATTGGGCGCGGACTCCTGTATGCGGGCGCGGGTGCGCTTATCCTAAGCCTGTGGCAAGTCGCCGATTCCTCGACCGTAACATTCATGGAAAACTTGTATGGCAATCTGCACGCAGGCAATTCGAAAGCTGCGGCTCTGCGTGAAGCCCAATTATCCTTTCTAAAGCAGGATCGGCAATTGCACCCTGCCCTGTGGGGTGCGTTTCAACTGATCGGGGACGCGCGACCGCTTTCCAGGGTCAGCTAGGATATCTATAAGGAGGAAGCCATGTCCGAAAAATCGATTCTTTACTTTCAGCCTGGGCAGCTCATGTTTCATGCGCATGGGAACCTGAATAATTCGTCGGAAGCAATCCAAAAATTGATCGCCTGGGCAAATGACATCGCATCCCCGCAGGGGATAAATGTCTCGGTCAGCGACAATGTCATGAACGACGGTGTTTTCGATTTCAATCCCGTTCAAATGCCTGTTTTGTATCTGAAATCTGCAAGTATCAAGAAGGGTTCAGGTCTCAAACCTGCTGTGGATGAGTCTGGGCACGAGAAGTTGTCACCGGAACAGGGCGCATCTTATGTATCGCCACCGGTTCGCGTTCCCCCCCCGTTCAGCCTGGTTTTTGCGAATGTCACCAGTGAGCGCTGGCCTCAATTGCCAATAGAGCCAGACCAGGAGCAGCAACTTGCAGAAGCATCAAAAGAGTTGCTTGATTTGATCTTGGAGCTGGATGAAAAACGCGGAGATGCTCCGATACATTTGGAAGTGATTACACCGAACTGGCTCATGAGCGGCGGCCCGGAACCTGGAGGTACCGGCGGACCGGGTGGCAGGCCATCACCAGCCAGAAAAGATGACATCGGTAAACATCGTATTAAGCTGACACCTTATAAAGTGCCTGCGTTGCCTCAAAATGTTGCAGATGTTTCCCAGTCCACAGGAGGATCGGATGTAGTGGTTGCCATTCTCGACACATCGTATCCAGCCGATCAAAAAGAAAACATTTACAGCACCTGGGTGCGTGAGATAGCACCCGATAAAACCCCGCATCCTCTTATCAAGTCTTTACTCGGTACAAGTGGATGTCTTACCATACACCCTGATGCCACCGTCGATCGGTATTTGCCAGGCACGATGATACACGGCCATGATTATGATATGACCGATCATGGTCTCTTCGTAGCCGGTATCATTAATTCCATCGCGCCACAAGCCGAGCTTCATCTATATCAGGTTCTGAATAAATATGGCCTGGGCGACCTGCGCAGCATTGCCCGCGCCCTGGAACAGGTCACCCATGATTTCCAGGGGCGGAATCTTGTAGTCAATTTAAGCCTGACCATGAACCTGCCTCTGGATAAGAAACATTTACAACCCAATGATCCCTATAGACTGGGGCAGAAGATCCTGAGCCAGAAGCCATGGTGGCTGGCGCAGTTGGTCGCATCGTTGTTCAACTGGATCGTTCGCAAACCAATGTTGTGTACGTGCGACTCATGGTTCGATCGCCAGTCCAGACCCTTTGAATGGATATGTGATCTGGTCTACACTCTCGAATCACGTGTCATTGCCGCAGCCGGGAATAATGCTCAGCAGGGGAAGGGGCGGCCGTTGGCGCTATATCCAGCAGCCTTTGATCGTGTCTTTGGTGTGGGCGCCTTGTCTAAAAACATTCCTCCAGACGGGAGGCGTGTTCGGAATGCCAATTACTCGAACCTGGCCGATCGACCTCCCAGAAAAGGGATCACAACCTTGGGCGGCGAAGAAGGCGTCGGGAATGGAATACTGGGTGTCTATATTGGCCCGTTCCCGAACGATGCGGCTGGCAAGCAGCAGAAGAACGAATATGGCTGGGCCTGGTGGGCTGGAACATCCTTTGCCACACCGATCATCAGCGGCGTAACAGCAGTGGCACTCAGCAATCTCGTTCGCAGCAACCCGGCTCGACGATCCCGTACAGAGGATGCCATCACGGAGTTGTATGATGCGGAAATGCGAAGAACGGATCATGATGAGGACGTTCTGGGAGTGGAACAGTTCTAAAGCATCTGTCGTGTGCCAGAAACACCGTTTGATATTTCGCCAGGCCCTGCGCATCGACGCAGGGCTTTGGCTTTCTGTCGGTGCTTGAAAAATCAAAAAAGCTTCGTTTATAAGATTGAAGGCAAAAGCAGGAATTGGAAAGGAGCTACCATGAAACCACAATACAAAAACGATATTTGGCTATATCGTATCGTAGTCATTACCCTCGGGCTGAGTGTTCTCGCCAGCCTCATCGGCGGGATCGTATTAGCGGTTCAGGACCGTCCGACGCCGGAACTTCTCATTGCTTTGGGGTCGGCCGCGGTCGGCGGTTTGGCGGGGCTGCTGGCTCCCTCGCCTCTGAACTGATAGTCATCGAGATCCATAGATAGACTGCGTTTTTCAGCCCTGGCCAAGCATGTCCGGGGCTTGTTCTTTCTACTCTCCACTCAGGAACATGGATGGCTCTCCACAACGAAAGGAGGTTAACGCCATGTTCCGCAAAACTTTATTTCTACTTCTGACGCTTCCCCTCCTGGTGGCAGCTGTGAATACCAGGATTTCGATTCCGCTCCTGTTGCTGATGGTGAGCCTGATCCTGATCGCAATTGCCGCACCGTCGGCCCGCGATGAGCAACAGTAATAAAAAAATCCAAGAGAGGTTGAGATGGAACAAACAAATCAATTTCGATCCAATCATGCGGAACGGTTCGCTGAAAGATTTCAACGGGCCGAAAGCCTCAAGCCAAAAGACAACATACGTGCCTGCCGGACCTCCCGGCAGAATCTTACACGGGCCACTGATCGCCTGAATCGTGCGAACCGTGATCTGGGTGAGACGGCCGCATTCGTCGCCGCATCCCTGACGACCGTGACGGCCGTCGAGGCAGTCATCAATATCGCCGTCGATCGGATCGATCTGGGACAGGAAGTCCTGCGGGTGGCATTTTTCGTCTACATCGGGTTGTTCATGGCCATCTTCATTTGGGGCGCGGTTCGGACCTTGAACGCCTTACACAGACGTGCACAGGCAGAAAGAGACATCGATCTGTCCAAGCGTGGCATCTTTGACTACTGTGATGGAGATCCGCTGCCCAAGGTTGAGGAGTAGTATTTCATGAAGAAGGTAAGGAAGCTCTGTTGTGAAATCACGCCACGTCGAATCATCGCGACGGTTCTAGTTGCTGCCACGGTGGTGAACCTGATTATCGTGGGAGCAGTGTTTGAAGTGTCTGCGTCTGTCGCTGCTGCCACGTTCACAGACACTCAAACGATTCATCCTGCGACGATGACGTTCTTCGCGCCAACCGCGACCCAGGGAATCCTGCCTTCGACCACTTTGCGACCTACCGAAGAGCCGACTCAAACACCGACATCGACTGCGACATTTACATCTACCTTTACGCCAACAGACACAGGTACCCCTACGTCCACAGCTACTGCATCGCCAACTGCAACTACGTGTGCGCCCTGGTATTGGTGGTCAGTCTATATTGTACAAAGCGGCGACACATTTTCTGATCTTTCGGACCTAACAGGTACGTCTGTGTACCAACTGATGACAGCAAACTGTTTGCTGGACACTCGCATCTACACAGGCCAACGCCTATACGTGCCGCGGCTACCGGTGATCGTAACGGATACATTTACGCCACTGCCGAACACACCAACCGATTTTAGAATTGCAGATATTTTGGCGTGCAAGCCGCCAATAGATGTTTTCCTTTCCGTGTATGTGTACGACGAGCAAGGTGTTCTTTCGGTCGTCGCCCAGTTCTTTACAGAGCAGAATTTCTTAATAGGGCAGATCGTTATGGGTCAAGATGGAAGCATCTATTATGGTTCGGATCCAATCTCACAGCAGTACACAATATTGGATATCGCCTACTACAACTTTGTCGCAACAGATACCTTTCAGAATGTGACTGTTAGCCAGCCATTTACCAGTCGAGCAGGTTCCTGTGATCCAGCGCGACCTGCCATCACGGCAACGTTTACGCCGACATTCAGTTCTACTCCACCTATAGTGCTTCAGTAAAGCTTATTGGATCGCTGGTAAAAGAATTTTGCCATGAGACCCGCTCTCAAACAGACGAAGCTCATTTTAGCTTCGTCTGTTTCTTGCATGTTTCATACTGGAAAATAAAAAAATCTTTTGTTTATAGGAATCAGAGCGTGGAAGCGCCGATGAAAGAGCAGGGCCCCCTCGGACATCAGCGCTGAAACGAGGCCCCGTAGATCAACCGGGACACAATCCATTGTTTGTAGAATGGCCTCGATCCGGCGCAGGGTCACTTCCACGCAAGCAACTTGGCTCGCGAATGATTGCCGGCTTAGGTCCAATGCGCGGCGTTCTTTACGCAGCCAGACTCCAAAGGAGATTTCTTCCTGCATGTCTTTCGGTTTGTATCAATTTTCGTATTACGGTAATCACCCAATTTTAGTAAATTGTAGCGCATATAGGAATTTTCGTTTTTCTGACGTTTATAACATCAGAGGAAGAAAAAAGCAGGAATTCCATCATGGGAAGAAACCAAAAGGAAGAGCAATATATTTAAAAATATTGAGGGACTCATGCCTCGATTCAATATTGACCAAACTTTTAGAATTGAAAGGAGACAAATTAATCATGAACAAGCCAACAGAAGAAAAGCCAACCCAAAACGATCCATTGGTTGCGTCTCGGTTGAGCGATAGGAGTGAAATGATTCTAGGCAGAGTGCCACAAGGCTACGACACCAATATCAACATCCGCTTTGTTCCGGCGCGTGATATTCGCCTGGACGTGGATGTTCTCGGCTGCCAGCCGCGTCAAGGTGCACCGAGGCGGGATGCCCAGCCGGTCCCCTTACCGGCAAGCCTTCTTGATAAGTTCAGGGACGCCAACAAAAAGGTGATCGAGTGGCTAGCCCGAGACGCAGGCAACGCACAACTGTTCCTGGTGCAGCCAGTCCAGGCGATGCTTAGAGCGGGTATCGATCTGACGCGCGCAGAGCAAAAAGCACTCGAAAGAACCTATAGCGGAGTCAGAGAGGCGAGTGTGATCGCTCCTGGAGTGCGGGTGGTGGATCTGTCGGCGACGGCACATCCCAAAGGTAGAGTTGGTGGTCTGAAACCTGGACCGACATTGAAAGATAAGCACAAAGAGAATAACGATTGCTAACCCAAGGAAAAGGAGTAATTCGACATGGCACAAGATCGAACTTCCGGTTTCGATATGCTCGTTCAGGTCTCTGAAAGTGAGCTTAACAACCAGCTTGCGACGGCTTTTCTTGCTGGTAATGTGTTTCCATCCTCCATCAGCGTGCCAGTTAACACCGGGGGTATTACTGGGACCGCAAACTTGAATTTCAATACTCCAGTGGCGGACCTGGATCGTCCTCGACCCCGGATGGGACTGACAGTTCAATTTATGAACTCGCAATTGCAGATCACGGCACCGGTGCCCGCCACCCTCGCCCCGCTTGGTGGAACAATTACGATTGTTGACAGCATCGAGATGATGACGCAAGGCTCAAACCAGCTTGCGACACTGGACTTCGACAACGGCGCAGATGTTACAGTGGCCTTCGATAGTGCTTCCCAGGCCATTCTGGCACCCGCCCTGGGGGCTGCGGGACTTACGCTGGCACAGGCACAGACGATGATGGCTGGTGTTGTTCTTCAACAACTTCAGAGCCAGATCAACCGTATCGACCTCACACCACCGATCCCGGTGGCAGACGATATGGATCCCACCACGATCTTCGATATGGACGTCACCACGGTGAACGACACAGCGGCAACGGATCGTGACTGCATTACCTTCGGTGTACGAATGGCAAATGACTCTGGCGGCAATATCAATGGAGTTACGACCAGTTTCATACCCGCAGGCAGCCAGTCTCTGATCATGATGAGCAACTTCTGGCTCCTGGGAAGCGTAATGCGCCCTCGCGTGGCAGCAGCACTTGGCGCATTCGTCTCTGATTTTGACACACCGCTGCGCTTGAATCACAATATTCCCGCACCCGGCGGTCAGGGCACACTCACCCGCCTGGAAGCTTTCGTAGAGGGAAACCGGATACGCGTAAATGGTCAGGCGACCGCTTCGGATACAGGTTGGTCGGCGGTCTCTAATTTCACCTTCTTCATTGATATTGCCTTGTCTGGCGGCGCCATCACTGTTACCGCTTCCACGCCTTCGGTGGATACGGATGTCGATCTGGAGTGGTGGGTAATTCTGTTGTCTCTGGGGCTCGGCGGTCTATTTGGTGGAATTATTGGAGTTATCATCGCGGCCATTGTTCTGGCAATCGTCGAAGCGGTGGCGGAAGGCATCGCCAACAATCTGATATCAAGCGGTATTGGCAGTTCGTTAGGTAGCATACCCAGCCTCCCTTTGGGACCGATCGGAGGAGGTCTCACCATGACAAGTCTTATCCTGGATGACCTAGAACTTCGCGGAACCATCATTCGGTCACTTTCGGTGCCGGTCAAGAGTCAAGGGAGGACATCCTCACCCGCCGGCTTCACGCTCGATCTCGACACTGGAGCGATCCGCGCAGTCGTCAGCCCTGGTGTGGATCTGATCTGGAATCCGTCGAGTGGTATCTCGGTCAACGGCGCGGTCGGGCTGACGGTCACGGGTGTCTCCTTCAACGCCCTGACACCTGTGCAAATATCCAGCATGCCGCTCACCGGGTCTACCATCCCCGTAGCGCTGATCCCTTTTTCCTTACCGGTGTCATTTCCTTTCTTTGGGAGTAACGACATTGTGTTCGGAGTGCGAACATCAGACGGCCGCTACGCAAAAGTGAGGGCATGGCGATCGATCTACGAGGCCGGCGCGCTCCACCTGGAATGGGTGACATACGACACACCAATCCCACAGCTCGACATTGCAGCGCGCTGGTCTGTGCTGGAACGCGGCGAAGTGAATGAGTACATCACGCAAGATTGCTACTTTTGCCGGTCCGCTCCCGTTCGTTGGCGCGGCGTATTCGAAGCCTGGCCGAAATTAATGGCGTTCCCGATCGATTACCAATGGTGTTTGTGCGGCGAGGTGATCCAGGAAGGGGAAGGAGTGATCAAATCCAGCAGTGGAGAACTCGACTATAAGCTTCAAGGCCGCCGCCTGACACTTGAGACGGATATGGGCCAAAGCGTCGACTGCGAGCTTTGCATCAGCGCCATTGACGCCAGAGGCCGGGAATTATTCACCTGCATCCAGCTCTCTCAACCCGGGATCGAGAAACGCTGCAGGCAGTGTGAGCCTCGCTCACAGAATGTGAGTATTGAGATGCTTCCGGTCGAAGCAATCTTGAGTGTGTGGCGTCCGCTTATTACACATGATCAGGCAACAAGTCAATATCTCACAAGATCACAATCCAAATGAATCCTGCGAGGTATACCAATTCATAGCGGGCAGACTCGAATTTCGAAAAATCGCAAATCAAATAAACAATAGGTAGCAGCGGCGTGCAAGTCATCCGCTGCTACCGGGTATATACGTTCTCGCCAGATCTTTAACGGGAATAGATTTGGCAAATAAACCAGATGGAGTAAAGGGCAGCTTAACGCCCAAAGAAATCCACGAAAAATATGTGTGAAATTACGGTAAGCAGGCCGGGCTAAAAGGCTTGAGAAAGGAACGAAGCAATGCCAGAAGCATTTCACGGTATGTGGCATGTAAGAGTTAAAGCAAAAAATGCTGGCTTTGAGCACCGTTTTCTCATCACAGACACCGAGTCGGTAACGGAAAATACCTGCGAGTAGTAGGTACGGAAATTCTTGCGGAACGCAATAGCTGGACCATCACGATGGAGTGGAATAACGGAAACGGTTCAGGCTGGCAGGAGAGCGCCGTTATATGGGACCGCAGTATGAAGCGTAGCTTTGACATCGAAACAATCTAATACTATGGTTCGATGCAGGTCCCATCGGCAAGCTCGCTGGGTGTGGACCTTCGACCTCACCGAGACTATCCCCCCTCGTCTCTGTGGGATCAGCTTAACATCAGCTTCGGACGATGTTGTAACGCCTCCGCCAGGCGTTTTAGCTGTGAATATTGTTTTAGAACAATGGATCAATTACATTGCCCAACCAAGGCACACCGAGTCGTGAACTCACAAATACCATAAGGGAAATTAAGGACCAAATGAACATCCTACAAACGCGGCGATATTTTCTTATGCAACCCAAACAGAGGCAAGGAACCACAAGGAGAATTAGCCATGACAGTACCGGCAGAACTTACGATCAAATTTGACTTCGACAGCTTCAGATTCGATGCTCGTCGAGACACGCTCGATTTTCGTGACCAGATGTACAACCCCCCTCTAGTGGAAGTACCTACATCTATCGACCTGGAAGAGTATAAGAGCGTGGGTGTCCCCATTCTTACCCAAGGTAACGAAGGCGCCTGCACAGGCTTTGGTCTGGCAACGGTTGCCAATTTCCTTTTGCGCACTCGGAAAGTGACCAAGGATACCACGCAAGTCAGTCCGCGCATGTTTTATGAAATGGCAAAGAAGTATGATGAATGGCCCGGTGACAAATATTCCGGCTCGAGCGCGCGGGGAGCGATGAAGGGCTGGCACAAGCATGGTGTTTGCGCAGACGAATGCTGGCACTATATACCAGGTGGGATAGATCTGACTCTCAATCGCGATCGCGCTGATGACGCGCGTAAACGTCCGTTGGGTGCATATTATCGCGTCAACCACAAGAACCTAATTAGCATGCACACTGCTTTGGCAGAAGTTCGCATTCTGTATGCCACAGCCGATATCCATAGTGGTTGGAAGCAACCCAATAGAGATACGGGAATAATCGAATATCAATCCAATTCTCCTGAGTACGAGCGTCGAGGCTCGCATGCCTTTGCCATTGTGGCGTACGATCACAAGGGTTTCTGGATCCAAAATTCATGGTCTGCCAACTGGGGCATGGGTGGGTTTGCGCATATTTCCTACGACGATTGGCTGGCAAATGGGTTGGATGTATGGGTGGCACGGTTAGGTGCACCCGTGAACCGGTTGGCCGAAACAACCACAGCCATCAGCAATTCCCCGGGAGCAAATCCATCCACATCTTACTCCTATGATGAATTACGGCCTCACATTGTCAGCCTGCGCAATGATGGTTTGCTGAGTGATCGAGGCATCTATGGCACTTCACAGGAGGAAATCAAGAGAATCTTCAAAGAAGATGTTCCACAGATCACGAACGGCTGGGAGAAACGGCGCATTCTGCTTTATGCACACGGTGGACTAGTAGGCGAGACTGGGTTTTTGCAACGAGTGGCAGAATACCGATCTGCGTTTATGCAGGCCGAGGTCTACCCGCTGGCATTCATCTGGCATACCGATCTTTGGAATACGCTCACGAATATGTTGCAGGACGCTTCCCGCAAGCGCCGGCCCGAGGGTTTCCTGGATGCTACGCTCGATTTCATGCTCGACCGCCTGGATGACACGTTGGAAGTCATCGTCAGAGGCCTGCGCCTGCGCGGCTTGTGGGATGAGATGAAGGAAAATGCGTGGCTCGCAACCGCCAAGAAGGACGGCGGGGCACGCTTCGTGTTGGACCAGCTGGCACAATTGATGAATGATTATCCAGGTGAGGTGGAAGTCCATGTGATCGGGCACAGTGCCGGATGTATCTTTCACGCACCGCTGATACAGTATTTCACGGGGAACGGACCGATCACAATGCGCTACCACTCGGCAAATAACTCGCTGGTGATAGAGGAAAAAGCCAACGGCCTTGGAAAAAATATTACTTCCTGCACGCTTTGGGCGCCTGCCATCCGCACGGCTGAGTTTAAAGAAACATATCTTCCTGCGATTCAAGAGCGACGTGTCGAGCACTTTTCGCTCTTCACGCTGACCGATGAAGCTGAACAATGCGATAATGTTGCCAGGATCTACAACAAGTCCTTGCTTTATCTGGTCTCGAATGCACTGGAGGAGACCATCGGTGAACCACTGCTCGGGCTGAACAAATCCATCGATCAAGATGATACCTTGAGAGAATTGTTCACCACTCCATATGCGGACTGGATGCTAACTCCTGCACAAGGGATTCAGTCCTTCACCTCTTCAAAAGCGGATCAACATGGCGATTTCGACGATGACCCGGATACATTGACAGCCACACTAGCAAGGATTCTTCCCGGGAAAAAGCTGCCACCATCCAGTATCTTCCAATTTAAGCGTTCCTCTGCCTGGAACTATAACCAGCGCCACAACCTACAACGATCCATGGAACGCGATTGGTATAGTTAAAGGTTCTCACTTGATCTGCATAAACTGGAATTCCACCTGGAGTCTCTTGGTGTTTGCAACATACTCCGAGGGAAAGTAGAAGGGCTGGAGAGTGCCGGATAAGGCTAGAAGAAATAGCTACCTGCCAAGATTAGGCCACTTTCCATGCCACTTGAAGATCTATTTCATCGAACGGCGCGGGTACTGGTCTTCATGCGGCCCATGGCGCGTTTGGTGCATTATTGGACCAAGGAACGTCCGATTCAGATTGGGACAGGCAATAGAACAGCCAGTCTTAACAGCAGGCCGCGCAATTGTTCCCAAAATACCCATAGCCTCTCGTAAATTGTTGACCAAGGATTAATTTCCGGCGGTCCTTCACCACCCTTAGAATTTTGAGGCATAATAGCTGTGAATATCATCAAAATAGACGTTAAAGAACCACAAAGATCTGCTTGGCGCGGTATAAATCTGGCATACGGGTATAAGTTACGATAGGCGAGATTTATGCCGCGGCTAAGGATCGTCTATATCTACACCTCAGTGACCAAGCTGCTTAGATCGTGCCCACCCATTACTTTCGAAAATTCATATTTACATAAGCTGTAACCTTTTGCCGCTTGACGGGAGAATGTTTCTGGGGGTAATATCGGCGCTAGTTGTATAAGAGCTTCTAGAAGGGAGAATCCACCAGAACACGACCTCAGTAGAAACGAATATCTTAGGATAAATGTAACATCTAAATCATCGAAGAATTTGGTAGTTTCACGAGTCTGTTTTCATTATGATGTGATCAAAACAGTAGGAAGAATAAGCCAAATTCTTCTCGCTGGGGGTTTCACAGAGTACAAAAAAAATCCCAGCAAAAAAATTCTAGTAGAGCGGCGGAATGTTTCGGACTCAATTATTGAGCAGGAACTAGCCTCTATGAGCAAGAGTCCAAAATAACAATTGAATACTCACTATAACGATTGCGGATATAAGTTCAGCGCGCAAGCTCTATTGCCTGTCCGGCAATAACTTCATGCAGCTGGATCGGGCTATAGAGACCGAGCACAAAATCAATAGCATTGAAGGGAAATAAGGTCATGGCTAAGCATCGAAACACTAATGTCTTCAAGAAACTGCAAATAGGAAAGTTCCTGAATCTTCTTGTATTGATATCTCTCGTTATTTCCAGTTGTGGCGTGCAATCGCCGGGTGAGAATCAGAAGGAAAACAAGTCAAAATCGGGGACAAGAATCGCAGAATGGGTACATTTTCAACCTCCAATCTTTGCACAGCCGGAACCGCGCAAGGGACAACGACCTCCTATATCTGCAGATGCAGATACAGAATCGCGACTGCCGGTCACATATAAAAGCTCCCTTCAGTTTATTGAGAATGTAGGCCAATTCGATGAGCGTGCTATGTTCCAATCCCGGGCGGGGAATCAAACTCTATTTGTCACCAGAGACGCCTTGTGGCTTACAATTATCGAGGAAACTACACAGGACGTCTCTACGGGCAACCCTCAAACTGTGCAGGATGAATTTCCAACGGATCCGGCCTTGTCTTTATTCGAAGCGGGGAAAATCATCAAAGGTATCAATTTAAGATTAACTTTTGTCGGAGCCAACGACCAAACGCACATCTCCGGTATTTCTCCTATAACAGCGAATATTTCATATCTAAACAGTGACAATTCGCCGAAGGACGATGTGCCTGGGTGGGATGGCTTGAATTTTCAGAGTATATATCCTGGCTACGACCTTGCTTTGACAGGAACCAATGGGGCGTTCTCGTGGGAGCTTGTTGAAAATTCTCCGGAAAAGTCGACCCTGAAGGAATTGAGGCTGCGAGTGGAAGGCGGACAATCTGTTGTATTACATGAAAATGGAGTTTTGGTCAAAACTGAGATTGGAAATATCCTCCTGCCATTACCTCAGTTCGGCGAAAAAGGGATGGCAACAAATGCCTATGTTGATGGAGATGATATTGTTTTGCAATTGACAACCAACGCGTCAGATCCTATTCAAGGTACCATGCATTTGGCATCGTGGCAGCCTTCACCGCTATTTAATGAGTCGACGGAGTACATAACAATCTTGCACGGAAGTGAAGGCGATTCGGCGGCGGATATTGCTGTGGACGCTATCGGCCAGGCCTACGTTGTTGGCTATACAACTTCACCAGACTTTCCAACTACTCCGGGCGCGTTCAATACAATCCCAAGCAGTGGAATATATCAGGTATTTGTATCTAAGTTTGATGAGGTGGGAACCTTAGCATATTCGACAATCATTGGGCCTGGTCGTGGATCCGCTATAGCTGTCGACTCGGCTGGGGTTGCGTATCTTACGGGAGTTGCGTACGATGATTTTCCCACAACTCCAGGTGCTTTTGACACGACCTATGAACAGTTTGACTTCGGAAATGCATTTCTTACCAAAGTTAACGCTGGGGGCGACCAGCTCATTTACTCCACATATTTAGGTCGTAATGCGGATGATGGCGGCAGTGGAATAGCTCTGGATGCTGATGGCGGTGCATATATCATAGGTTCTACGTACGATTACACTGGCGAGTTTCCAGTAACGGGTGGCGCATATGACACCACCTTCAATGGTAGCCTGACCGCTTTTGTTTCCTATTTTAATGCAAGTGGGCAATTGGCGTATTCCACGTTCTTCGGTACGGAGGATGATCCAAACGCAGAAGAATGGGGGGAAGATATTGCGGTTGATGAGAATGGAAATGTATATGTGGTTGGAAGAACTGACGCCCCCTCCCCTTTAGCCGGGCCGATTGGTTTTCCAACAACTGCCGGTGCATACGATACAACCTACAACGGTGGATGGAGCGATGGCTTTGTTGCAAAGTTTAACCCCAGCCTCAGCCAATTACTTTACTCGACCTTCTTAGGCGGGAGTGCAATTAGTGGTTTTTACGAATCCGTTCATGGGATTGCACTGGACAGCGAAAGCAACATCTATGTCGTCGGGGACACCACTTCATCAGATTTTCCAATTACCGCAGATGCAATTGACAACCAGATTTCATCGAGTGATGCTTTCGTGTCCATTATTAGTGCTGACGGATCTCAGCTCCTATATTCTTCCTTCCTGGGCGGGCTCTCGACGGAGGCGGGTAGCATCATTTCCCTGGATGCAGACGGTAATTTCTATGTAACTGGATCTACTCATTCTGTCGACTTTCCGGTGACACCATGGGCATTCGATACAAGCAAAAATGCCCGTGCCGATGCCTTTTTAACAAAATTTGCTGCTGGCGGGTCATCCTTGGTGTACTCAACTTTTTTTGGGGCAAGCGATGAGGACACAAGCGAACATGGGAGCGGAATCGCACTTGACGCTGATGGTTCTGCCTTTATTGCAGGGAGCATTACGACTTATCCAGCGATTAATTCGGATGTGTTGGTCGCCAAATTTGGTATATATGGGACCACAGTGCACACCGCCTCAGTACTCAGCGGTTGTAATATAGCTGACGAGTGCATTCAAGCTGCTCAAGGGAATTCGCAAGGAATAAAGTTTGGCCCCATTAATACCCGCACTGGCGGCTTGTTCTATCAAACAGAAGATATGAGTGTGCCAACCGCCGCGAAGGAGTTGAGTTTCTTCCGTTCGTATTCCTCGCTGGCGACTGACCTATACTCTTCCGCGCTGGGATTTGGCTGGACACACAACCTCGACCTACACCTGATCTTCTCCGATGACCCTGGCGGTGAGCAAGGGTATATCCTATTTAAGGCGCATACGGCGAATCAGTATCGGTTTGCGGATGTTGGAAATGGAATCTTCGTTCCCACCCCGGGCGTGGTAGGAAATTTGGTTTTCGACGACAACGAATATGTGCTTACCTATCCAGATCAATCCGTTTATGTATTTGATGCAGATGGAAAATTGCAAACATGGTCGGATTCGATTGGAAACACATGGCAATACACTTACAACACGAGTGGACTCTTGGAGCGCGTCAGCGCTGATGGCGGAGCGCGTTATCTGAAGATAACCTATGACAATGGCCGGATCGAAGTCATTGAGGATCACGCTGAACGCAGTATTTCGTTTGATTACGATGATGAAACTGGGGACTTGATATCCATGACGGATGTGATGGGTGAAATCTGGCAATATGAGTATGAAGATCACCTTCTAACACGCGTAAAAGACCCACTAGGTCATACTATAGAACGCACAGAATATGAGGATGGCCGCGCTGTTCGACAGTACAATGCCTTTGATACCTTGATTGGCGAGCTTACATATAACACCGATGGCACAACAACGATCACCGATGCTCTCGAGAAAGTAGAGACCCACACATACGATAATCGCCTTACCTTGAGAGGTGACGAAGATGGGGCCGGCGGAACATTTAGCAAAGAGTACAACGAAAACTTCCGCCCTAAAACGATTACGGATGCGAATACAAATGTTACCGAGCTGATTTGGAGTGCGGACGGTGCAAACCTCAACTACATCAAGGATGCAGCGGGTGACGAAACATTTATTTCGTATAACTCTTCTAACCAGCCTGAAATTATTATCGATCCACTGGAGTATGAGACCAAATATTTCTACGCGGATACGAATTTCCCCACGCTGCCTACGCGGATCGAGTATCCCTTATCGTTTGATGGTGGTGCGACATACATTGGCACGGACTATGAGTATTACCCACCTTCCAGTGGGGCTTCTGTTGGAAAAGTAAAGTTCGTGACGGATGCCTTAGGTAACCAGACCTTCTACACTTACACATCCTTTGGGCAAACCGAAAGCATCACATCCGGATATGGCACAGATGGCGCTTTGACCACCAGCTATGAATATGACCCATTGGGCCGATTGACCAAAACCACAGACCCGAATGACGTGGTGACCCTGAATGAATATGATGCGGCCGGTCAGTTATTGAAAACGACCCACAACTTTGTCGACTCGCGCCCGCAGAACGACGAGAACAAATACAACATTGTCACCGAATTCCGCTATGATGAGCGGAATAACCAGATCGCGGTGATCGATACCTATCGGACGATCACGAGGACCTACTATGACGCAGCCAATCGTCCGGTCACACTGGTGCAGAATCTGGTGATCGGCGCACCGGCAACATCCGACGCTGAGGTGACCGCAGCGGTCAATACCCCGCTTGCCAATGTCCCTGCCTATGATGCTGCTCACTCGGATTGGAACATTCGCAACGATACGGAGTATGATAACGCGGGCAATGTGATCGTCACGCGCGATACGGCAGGCGTGATTACCCGTACCTACTATGATGACGCCAACCGCCCGAAGCTGGTGATCCAGAATTGGTCTGGAACAGATCTGTATGGGAGTATCCTGGATGCACCATCATACGATCCTGCCTTCCCCGATCTGAATGTGCGCACCGAGAATTTCTACGATGACAATAGCAATTTGATCGCCATTAAAGACACGCTTGGGATCATCACTCGCACGTACTATGATGAGTTGAATCGACCCAAATCTGTCGTCCAACACTTGACGGGTCAGGACATCACAATACCCGCTGCTCCAGATCGTGGAACGAGTTCGAACATTCGCACCGATACTCATTACGATGCGAATGGAAATGTGATTGCAACTGTCGATCCAAAAAATGTAACTACTCGCACCTATTATGACTCGTTGAATCGCCCGATTGCGGTTGTACAGAATTTAACAGGGAAATCGTACACCGACCAAACGCTGCCCGACCCCGGAGAAGATTGTGGAACGGAAGCAAATATCTGTTCCTTTACCTATTATGACGAGGCGGGAAACGTCATCGCGACCGTCGATCCGACCGGTTTGGTCACGCGTACCTATTACGATGAGGCAAGCCGTCCATCCACCATCGTTCAAAATCTGATCGGCGATATTTATGCAAATCCACCCGCTCGCGGGGACGGCAGTACAGATCAAAATGTCCGCACCGATATTGCCTATGATACAGATGGACGTCGGGACACGATAAAAGACCCGATGGGACGAGACACTAAGTACGAATATAATGAACTTGGTCAATTGGTAAAGGTGACAGCCAACTATTTGAATGGTGGAGAGCCAAAAAACGACGAGAACCAGCGCAATATTGTTACAGAATATGCCTATGATGCCCTGGGGAGGCAAACTACGATCACCGATACACTGGACCGCATTACGCGCACAGAGTATGATAATCTTGGACGCGTGTTGACGACCACACAGAACTACCTGTCTGGAGAGGTCCAAAATTACAAAGATCCGGTGACGCAAGATCAATTCAATCTCGTGACCACATATACCTATGACGTGTCTGGAAACCAAATCGCAGTCACGGACACACAGGATGTTGTCACACGTACCTATTATGACGCGCTTGGACGACCAGTAACAGTTGTGAGAAACCTCTTCGGATATGACATTTCATCGCTTTATCCTCCGGAACGTCTGGATCCGCCAAGCCCGTCCGCCAACGTCCGAACAGATACCATCTACCTGGGTACAGGGGTTGTGGATTACGTGTTGGATGAAATGGGAGAAAAAACCGACTATGAGTACGACAATCTGGGGCGGTTGACAACCGTAGTAGACCCGCTCCTCCATCCGACCAGCTACCAATACGACGCCAATGGAAACAGGACGTTCATGACCGATGCAGAAGATGTGTCCACGAAGTTTACATATGATGGACTCAATCGCCTGCAGATAGTGGAAGAGAATTACCTGGTAGGTGTTAATGCAGATGACGAGACAAACGTCCGCACAGAATACACATACGACGCAGCCGGCAACCGTTTGAGCATTCTGGACGGCGAGCAGCATTCCACACTTTTTACCTACACAGCCCTTGGACAACTGGAAACCGAAACAGATGCAGCAGGGCTTACGAACTCCCATGGCTATAATGCCATCGGGAATCGCACCTCGCTCCGCGACCCAAATCACCAGGCAACCAACGAGGACATCATCTACGTCTATGATGAGATGAATCGTCTCGAAAAGATTAATTATCCAACTTCTGATGATATAGATGTTACCTTCACCTATGATGCATTGGGCCGCCGTCTTTCGATGACCGATGAGACGGGTACCACTTTATGGGACTATACCAATATCGATCTTCCGTATCTGATCACCGATCCGTTTGGGACAGGCATTTCCTATGAGTACGACCCGCTGGGGAATCGCACTGTCTTGAGCTACAACGACCAGGTCGTAAACTATGATTACAACAATCTCAACCAGCTCTCGGAGGTTTCAGGTACAGGGTTAGCAGATTCTGTTCAGTACGACTATTACGCTACCGGACAGGTTAAGACGATTGCTCGTCCGAACGGGGTCGATACGATCTATAACTATTTTGATAACGGTTGGCTGAAAGACATCACTCATGCGAATGGCGCGATGACACTCGCTTCCTATCAATACCAATACTATGATGATGGCAATCGAGAACAAGTAATTGAGAATCTACAAAACCCCCAGATGGCTTCAATCCCCACAGGAGTTTTGGCCAGTGAGAATATACAGCCTCAGGATACGAAGACAGATCTAACGGGGATAGACAGCTTTGCCGCCTATCAGCCTCCCGCGCCACAAACTAACCTGAGCACGACCCGCGCGCAAGAGTTGAGTTTTGGCCGTCTGCCTTTGAGCTTCATTCCAAACGTGGGACAGTTCCATCGAAACGTCAAATTCCAGACCAATAGCCGCGGAGGCAGTGTCTACTTTACGCCGTCTCAGGTCGTGCTGGTTTTGGCGGATATGACGATCAGACCCGAAGACAGCAGTGAACCGAGATTCTCTGTTGTCGATAATTCGAAAATCGTCCGGATCGAATACAAGCATGCGGAAAACAATCCCATTGTGGCGGGAGTGGGCTTATTACCAGGCGTTGCCAACTTCATGATCGACACCCGCAGGGAATCCTGGATGGCGAATACTCCGACCTACAGAGGCATTGTCTATCGAGATCTTTATCCGGGTATCGATCTACAGTATGAAGGCACACCGGAACAAGACCTCAAGAGCACTTTTATTGTGGACCCAGGAGCGGACCCCTCGCGCATCCAATGGAAATATAAACGTGCAGATGTAACTCTGGATACGGATGGCAGCCTTCGTATCACACTACCAGCTGACACCGAAGATCAGACCGAGATCACACTGGTTGAACATGCACCTGTTGCCTGGCAGGAGCAGGATGGACAGCGCGTGGCTGTAGATGTTCAATACGTGGTTGCACGCAACGGTGATATCCGTTTTGCCTTCCCGCAAGGGTATGACCCTTCCCTGCCGCTAATCATCGATCCCACGCTCACATACAGCACATACCTGGGACAGGCAGGAACGGATGTGGGGACCGCGATCACAACCGATTCCGATGGCAACGCCTACATTATGGGGTATAGCATGTGTGGCGCTTTCCCGACGGTCGATCCCCTCCAGGCAGGCGGAGCGGGCGGAAATGACATTATCATCTCAAAGATCAGCGCAGATGGCAGCACCCTGCTATACAGCACTTGTTTGGGCGGCTCGGCTCACGATTACGGGAGCAGCATCACCCTCGACTCGCAGGGGCGTATCGTTGTGGGTGCCGTCACCCAATCTGTGAACTTCCCCATCGTATCGGGAATTAGCACGTACAGTGATAGTACATGTTCTCCAGAGATGCTCTGCCAGGATATGGTCATCCTGATCCTAAACAGCGATGGCAGTGCGATCGACTACAGCACGTATCTTGGCGGGACGGGACGCGAAGAGCTGGGCGGCCTTGCTCTGGACGGAGACGGAAATATTATCGTGGTGGGTTCGAGCGCCTCCAGCAATTTCCCGACTGCCAATGCCTATGACAACACATTCGGCGGCGGAACCTGCACCGTTTCCTCACCGTGCTATGATGTGACGGTCACAAAGATCGATCCCGACCTGCCTGGTTCAAGCGCTATCTTGTACAGCACATATCTGGGTGGCAGCGGTCGCGACAAAGCGTATGGGTTGACCCTGGATTCCGCCGGAAGAATTTACCTGACCGGATATAGCGATGCGGATGGATATCCCACTCGAAATGCACTTCAGCCTTTACGCGCAGGCAATCAGGATGTGATCCTCTCTGAGGTTGATCCATCACTGACCGGCGATGCATCGTTGATCTACAGTACCTATTTGGGTACAAACGGTATTGACTCGGGTTGGGCGCTTGCCAGAGACAGCGAGGGAAATCTCTATCTCACCGGCCGTACTGTATCTCCTCGATTTCCCCTGCGAGATCCATTGCAATACCTTTCGCATTCAGGGATCTGTGCCACCAATTGTTATGAAGCCTTCGTCACCAAGCTGAATATTGCGACAAATACGCTGGTATACAGCACCTACTTGGGTGGTAGTCACCATGATGAAGGCACAGGGATTGATGTGGATCCCTCTGGACGCGCCTACGTGGTTGGTTATACACGCTCTGATGATTTCCCCACCTACGATTCGATCCAGTCTGCGAGAGGCGGGGATGCATGTAGCAGTGTGCCCTGTATGGACGCTTTCCTGAGCGTCATCGAACCAGATGGGCAATCGCTCGCCTACAGCACCTACCTGGGTGGATCTCGGGATGACGATGCTACGGCTGTTGCGCTTGATAGTGCCAATAACGTTTATGTCATTGGAAAGTCGTATTCCACAGACTTCCCCACAACACTCGATGCCTATGACCGGATCAATACGGAAACGAACAGGAGCGATGTGTTCATCGTAAAAGTCGATGCACTGGGTGCGCCCCCGGAACAAACGGTCATACATCTGGATATTCCGATCATGGTGGGCAGTGATGATGCGGAAGAACAAGCCAGCAATGGCGTCATGTCGCTCACGAACACATTACTCGACATCGTAAATGATAAAAATGGCGTCCTCCAGCAGGTTGGGTTACGCTTCACGGATGTGAACATCCCAACGGGCGCCGTCATTCAAAATGCTGAAATCCAGTTTACGACAGCTGAAAACGATTCTGCTGCGACATCGCTCAGTATCCGGGCGGAAGCCAGCGACAACGCTGGGACATTTACCTCTGCTGCTCATAATATCTCGTCAAGACCGACGACCAGTGCCTCGGTTCCCTGGAATTCCATCCCTTCGTGGACTGAGGATCATAGCGGTCCCGATCAGCGTACACCGAACCTGGCGTCGGTTGTGCAGGAAGTGGTTGATCGTCCCGGCTGGGCTTCGGGCAATGCGCTGGCTATCATTATATCGGGCAGTGGTAGACGAGCAGCCAAATCCTTCGAGCATGCACACCAATACGGCGTTCCCTACCTGCATATCGAATACACCATGCCGACAACCGGTGAACTCGGACTGCAGATCACACCGAACCCGACATCCTTTATAGGCGCGGGACAAAATATCTCTTACACATATACCCTCACCAACCTCGGTACCGTACCCCTCAGCGGACCCTATACGGTTTCCGATGATAGAGTTGCATCTGTGGATTGTTCTGCCGCACAAAGCCCATTGGCAGTGGGAGGATCGACCACCTGTGTAGGATCATATACCACGGTCACGGGGGATGTGACTACAGGTTCCGTCACCAATTCTGCGACCGCCACTGCCTCCGATGGAACGCAGACCGTTACATCCAATGCAGCAACTGTAACGGTGAACTACCAGGCACCTCCTGCTGGACCGATCACCATCAATTACATCTACGACCCTCTCAACCGCCTGACGAACGCTAATTATTCGACGGATGATTACTATCACTATACCTATGATGCAGTTGGTAATCGTAAAACACAAGAAACCATGCTCGGCGAATTGTTGATCAATAGTTCCTACGATTATGACGAGTCCAACCGCCTGATATATGTGAACAACCTGGAATATGTATGGGACGATAATGGCAACCTGACCGATTATGGCGCGAATCATTATGAATATGATGCCGCCAACCGGCTGAAGTCCTACTCCAATGAAACCGCAGAGATCAGTTATGCATACAATGGGCTAAATGACCGGTTGCAGGAAACCGTGGATGGAAATACAACTACCTTCACAATGGACCTCAACACCGGCTTGACCCAGGCATTGAGTGATGGCACGAACCACTACATTTACGGCGTGGATCGTATTGCACAGGTGAACTCTGCCTCCGAATACTTCCTCGGCGATGCTCTCGGATCAGTGCGCCAACTCACCGACCAGAGTGGGGAGATTACCTATGCCAGTGCGTATGATCCGTATGGGGTAACAACGCAATCTTACGGCACTTCCCAATCTGCGTATGGATATACCGGGGAGTTCACTTCAAACGACTTGGTTTACTTGCGGGCAAGAATGTATGCTCCGAGCATGGGACGCTTCCTGACGCGGGATACATGGAGTGGTGATTACAACAGACCGTTATCCCTCAATCGCTGGATGTATACGGAAGCAAATCCTGTCAATCTCACCGATCCAACGGGACATTATCCTTCTGATTGTTTGGAAGCAGACGATCCTGCTCAATGTCTTCGTGATTGGGTAGCGGAAGGCAAAGATGATTGTGGGGAGGCAACAACACCATACTCACCACTATTCTGTGAGCAACTAGCGGACCCCAAATCACGCCGTGCTTGTCAGACATATCTTGCATTACGAGGTAATAGCGGTTGGTGGAATGGACATCAACCCGGGAATCTTTCTCCGCAGGCGTTTGCTGGCCTATTACTCAGAATGGAGTTCAACAGTATTGGCGGGTTTGCTGATGTAAAGGAGTCTATACAGCAAGAGACGGTGGTAAGAAACTTCTACGCCCACTGTTATGCATGGGAGAATTGTCAAGGTGATAGTCGATCGGCTTATGATATGTTTGCCTTTGTTGGAGAAAAAAAGTTACTTGAAATACCGGAGCGAGTCTCTTTGCAATTGAATCCGACAGATACAGGAACTACTATTGCAGCCAAGTGGCAATTCCGGCCCCATTGGGGAACAACAAATTTTGAATCCGCCTTTCTTAATCCTCCCGGAACATGGAGAGCAGGGGATACTCAGGCAGGGATTGGCTTTCGAGAATGGGTTCCAGATATCCGGTCTCCTTCCGGGCAAAGCTTCGTCTATACGGCTCCTATTGATTGGGGAAATATAAGCATGTATGGACATTATAATGAGGCCGTAAGACTTCTTAGACCGGAAAACTGGAACAGTGCTGAAGGTCTTGCGGAATGGCAATTCTATATTAGAAGAGGAGGAGGAAATACGGCCACGATTGTTACTCTTTCTCAGAGAAAATATTGGAACCGACCATAGAAGGATTATTATGAACTCTGTTCTAATCAATCAAACTAGATTAAATCTTTGCCTCAATTTCGGGCTCATCATAGGATTTTCTCTTCTCGCAGGCTGTAGTTCCTTTAACGGTATTTCCACCGCAACAAGCGAAGGCCCGACGGAAACAGCAATTCTGAGCACAGCTGAACTGCCAGCTACTTTTGTGCCCTCACCCACACCAGTTCCGCTCCCAACTGCCGCGCCATCTGCACCTGAGAATATAGTGAAATTCCAGCCTTTCGAAGTTGCTTCCGATGTATCTGCGGCCACAAAACCAGTGGGGGCGTTAGCCATATGCAGTGATTCAACAATACAACTTTTGCGATTCACACCTGAAGTGAAGACCGAAACCATCCCAGGGATCGCCGACGAGATATTTTGCCTCGCAACCTCTCCTGATGGACAATGGATCGCTTACGAACAAGACTTCGGCCAATCTCCCACAGGAGCAGGAAATTGGTTGGTTGTCCAGTCCACTGATGGGCAACAACAGAAAAAGGTCCCTAGGGATCCAGTTTGGCTTAACTTTGGTGATTATGTTTGGCTGAATAATCAACACTTGATATTTAACAACTTTCGCAACCCACCCGATATACAAAGGTTTCAAAAACACCCAGCCTACCCGATGGTAGTTGTCAATCCATTCACCGGAGCGAATCTTGAAATACCTTCGGATTATCCTGAATTAACGCTTTCGGATGGACCTATAGGAGCATTGAGTTTTAATTACAGTGATGTAGTTTACGACACATCACTTGAGCTGGTTATTTTTCCAACCAAGAGTGGAGAGCACAATTACCTTGTGCTGTGGGATCGGCTTTCCAAAGTTGTTCTCGCAAAAGTCGAAGATCAATCGGGAGGATTTGGAAGCTATCCCCTCTGGTCACCAAATGCGACACAATTTGCAGTGGCTGTCATCAATGCCATTAAGAACGGACAGGCAATAGAAGAATGGTATCGTATAAGCCGAGAAGGAAAGGTAGAGCAACTAACTCATTTTGGAGATTATTTTTCCTCTAGCGAGATTGGGTCTGCCGCTAATTGGTCACCAGACAGTCAAAAGCTGGCATTTTGGATTGATCTGACCCCAAGTCCATGTCCCGGGCTACGTTTGGCTATTCTGGACACAACTACAAAACATGTTACGAACAGTTGTCTTTCAGGGGCATCGTCCTATGCTCCGCCTCCAATTTGGTCCTTAGACAGTCGATATCTTATTATCAGAGATGATAGCAATCCTCCAATCAAAACAGTACTGGTGGATGTTGAAAATGGACAGGCATTTGATATAACATCACTGATTGGCGATTTACGGCCGATTGGTTGGATGGCTTCTCCTTAACTCACTCAATCGGGGCGAGGTCTGTGACCCCACCCGGCGTTTTGACCGAAGGTCTCACATCAGGTAGCTGCATTTCATGTTTGATGCTTGTAAAACGGACTTCCGAACAATTTAAGAACTCGGGAGTCTGTTTCTCTTTTCATTCTTTTTGACTTCGCATACGCCTGCGGCTTGACTGAACTTATCCTGGCCAAGATCCAGTGATTACCATTTTTGTTTGTTCGCCCACCGAGCTATGATTGGAGGGCTCGGTTTTTCAAATGTCAGGGTGGTATGTCAAGAGTTGTGTAAAATTTGAGGTGGCTTGGTTTCAGTGGCAGGGACAGCGATATTTCTCAAATGGAGACTACGAACGACCGCATAGAATAACAACAGGCAACTGTTTTCATTGCGGAACGCGGCGGCCATTTTATGGCTACGCTTTTTGACTTCTTGAAAGAGACGTTCAATGGCATTGGATGTGCGGATGAACCTCCAGTGTTTTTGGGGGAATTGATAAAAGGTGAGGCATTCGGGCAAATCGCGCCGGAGGCAGTCGCAAGCGGTGGGATAGGTCTGCTCATACTTGAGCAGAAAAGCGGCAGCGGTTTGTTGAGCTTTTTCCAAATGGTCCTGATAGAAAATGGCTCGCAATTCCGGGTAAACCTGCTGCTGCTGCTCGGTGGGGATATAGCCCAACACATTTTCCATTTTGTGTCGTACACAGCGCTGGCGTTTCGCATTCAGAACCTTGTTCTCAATGGCCTGGATCATCGCCTTGCCGCCATCGGTGATCCACAAGTCCACGGTCTGCAGACCGCGCTCTTGCAAATCCGTCAGCAAGGCTTCCCACGCCTGCTGGTTTTCCCGGTCCCCGGTGCTGAAGCCCAGCACCTCCCGTTTGCCTGTGAAATCAATTCCGATGAGCGCCAAAATCGGCATTTTCTGACCCTGACCGTCATAGATCACGCTGAAATACGTTCCATCGGCGATCACATACAGATAATGCGCTTGCAAGGGACGTTTTTTCCAGGTCGCAAACTCTTCCTCCAGGGTGTGAAAGATCCGCGAAACGGTAGATGGACTCGGATGAGAGCCGCTCAGGCTTTCCACAATCGTTCCCACTTTTGCGGTGCTCACCCCTTGTACGAACATTTGGCAGATGCTTTCGTCCAGTTCCGCTTGCCGCCTGCGATAGCGATCAAATAACTGGCTCGCAAAGCCCTTGCGCGTCCGCGGCACCGGCAGGTCTTCGATTTCGCCCAGCGAGGTTCCCAGACTGCGCGGGTAGGTCCCATTGCGATGATCTTGCCGATTCTGAGTACGCTCATAGGGCGCAGCCTGGATATAGGCTTCCACTTCTTCTTCCAGCGCCTGGATCAACGTGTACCGGATCGCTAGTTTCATCTTTTCCTGCAACAAGTCTCGCAACGCCTCTTGATTTTCGCTCTCGATTTGCTTATGATCGGTTTTGGGAGTCATGGCTTTTCCTTTTCGGTTTTGTCACCTGCAAGGATACCAAGACTCCCTTTCAATTTACACAATTTTCGTTATACCACCAATGTCAGGGGTCACACTGTACTTCTAGCGTTCGATAAACTGTAAAACATCTTCTCGCAAGTACATCCCCAGCGCATGATTCATAGCTTCGGCTGCATCGTGCGTATAGAAGGCAACTGAAGATTAATTTTCATAAGTGTAGTAGCCACCTGATCATGCCGATCCTTCGGTAACCGACGAAATGTCTTATTGATAGAATAGCGATGGAATCAACTCTAGGCAGAATTGAGGAAACATTGAATTTCATTGGCGAACTGTCTGCATTAGCGACATCGGTTGCCTAGAGCGGGATATCCCTGCTTTTCACAAAGGCCACGCAGCAAGATGGACCGAAAATTGTCAATCGAATCCATGTAGTTCTGGGGCTGGTGTTCCTTATGTTGTTAAGCTGAGTATTTTACGGCCATTTATTGTCCCTCGACGCCGGGAGAGGCCGCTGCATCTGGCTTGCTCATTCTGTCCCTATCGACTGTGCACTGAGAAACGTTTTCGTAAGTAGGACTGGCGGCTGGTACCAATAGCCTACGACTGCGAGCAATCTTGGCAGTGCCGCTGGCAGTCAAAGTCATCATCGTCGGTGGCGAAGAAACGGCTTGAACTTTTCTGGAAATTTTCAACTAACGGCCCCAAAGAGCTATTGCACCCAAGCACGTACTCAATGCAACATTGCTGTGGCACTTCTTGAGAATTCAACATGTCGAAAAAAATTACAAATCTTATACTGGACCTGTTCCTTTTGAAAATGAGCATTTATACAAGTTATATGATCTGCTCGCTTAGATGTTTGTAACGCTTTTGACATTTTAGACACCTAGTGGCGCTTCCGTATCTCTTGTCTTTCTTCATCAGAGTGGTTATATTTAAAGAAATCGGACTAATTGAATCCAGTTTTAGGGATATGTGTCGAAGCAGATGGCGCATAATGAAAAACTTCTAAACGCAAATACAGACAACAAGAATAAAAAGAGGGGAATAACTCAGTTCGTTGAACAAATTAGGAACCTGTATGGATACTGATTTTTTTCATCAACACAAGACATCTTACCAGGCCGGGCTAACTATAGAAGTCAGCACAAGCCTCGCTTTGATTCTGATGGGTGTCGCTTAATAGGCACGCACCTGAAATGTGTCAGTGCAGTCAACTGCATGGACTACATTTTATTGTTAAGCCATGGCCCTGATTGAAAAGCGCAATCCCCAAGGAAGTTCTTCTTACATCAAAATACAGAAGGTTCTGCGCGTCACGCTGATTCTCATCGCCTACATATTCCTCTTTGTTCTATTAGCTGTACTCACGCGTAGAAACCAGACTTCATACCATGTTGTCACATGGTATCCGCCTGCTGGCGTGAGCTTTGCTCTTCTTTTAGGGTTGGGATGGAAATACGCGCCCGCCCTGGCAATCACCTCGCTGATCAGCAGCCTTTTCATCCACAACGTTGCCCTGCCTCTTGAGTCGATCTTTGTTTGGGCGGTATTGGTAGCGCTGATCTATGGGATGGTCTCCGTCTTCCTGCATCGCCGTCTACACTTTGATCCACAGTTGAGAAACATGCGGGATGTCCTCTATTTAATAATTTCCGCCCTCATCGTCGCCGGGATTTTGTCGGTCATCGCTATCTTTGGTGACACATCGAAGGAATCACTCTCTTTTGCAGAGAAAGTTATTGAATCATTCACGTGGGGGATTCGGGAGACAGTCGGTATTTTGGTGATTACGCCATTCCTGTTGATGTATGTTATGCCATGGGTGAAGCAATTTTCGGATGGAAATCTGGACCTGTTGCGAAGAGGCATCAGATTTCCACCTGCACCGAAGAACATGGGTTGGCATATTCTTACGCTTCTTATCGCACTTTACCTCGGCTTTGGAGTGTCAGCTCTACAACCCCTCAATCTGGAATACCTGATTGCCATTCCTCTGATCTGGATGGCTCTCGAACATGGGCTTAAGGGTGTTACGCTCGGCATTTTGATCCTCAACTTTGGAATTACCCTAGCCTTCCCGTCATCGCATTTAAGCCAAGTAGAAATTGCTGAGCGCCAATTACTTCGGCTGGTGATCTCGACTCTCAGCCTGCTTGTAGGTGCAAGCCGAATGGAGCGGATGCAGATCGCAGCAGAATTAGGGAAAAATGAAAGACGCTTCCGGGCACTTGTGGAAAACAGTCTGGAAGAAGTCTCCCTGGTGAACGCCGAAGGCAACCTTATTTATGAGAGCCCCACTACTCAAAGACCACTCGGATACCCACCCGGATCTCTAATAGGCTATAACATGTTTGAGCTGTTGCATCCTGATGACCGGGCCGCAGCCAGCCAACTGCTCGAACAGGTCGTCGAAGAGCCTGGTGCTCATCGAGAAGGGTTGTTCCGCCTTCGACACCAGAATGGCTCATGGCGTTGGATGGAGGGGGTGATCACCAACCTATTAGATGAACCTGCTGTCCGAGCGCTGGTGATCAACTACCGCGATGTGACGGAGCGCAAACTGGCAGAAGATTCGTTACGGGCGAGTGAAGATCGCTATCGTGACCTCGTAGAACACAGCCAGGATCTGATATGCACCCATGATCTTGAAGGTCATATTTTGTCAGTCAACCCGTTTGCAGCAAAGCTTCTGGGTTACTCCAGTGCTTCCCTGGTGGGGACGAACCTTCGTGATTTTCTTGCGCCCGAGTCTCTAAAGCTGTTTCATGTCTACCTGTACCAATTACGGAAGCGTGGCTTCGCCGAAGGAACGATGAACGTTCTCACAAAACAGGGTGAAAAACGAGTCTGGGAATATTGGAACACGCTTCGAACAGAAGGCGTAGAAGAGCCAATTGTGCGCGGTATGGCGCGCGATGTGACAGAGCGTGTCAAGGCAGAGCAGGCATTGCGGGAGTCGGAGGAACATTATCGACTCCTGTTTGAGAGCAATCCAATGCCCATGTGGGTGTATGACCTGGAAACACTGAAGTTTCTGGCCGTCAACGATGCTGCCATTACCCATTATGGATACGGACGGGATGAGTTTCTGTCTATGACGATCAAAGAGATTCGTCCGCCGGAAGAGTTGCCTGTCCTGCAGGCGAATCTGTCCGCGGCACGTGGCACAATGGAAACATCTGGCCCGTGGAAACATCGCAAAAAAGATGGCACCTTGATCGATGTCGAAATCTCATCTCATTCTGTGGAGTGGATGGGCCGGCCAGCGCGACTGGTCATTGCGAATGATGTTACCGAGCGTAAAAAAGCGGAATTACGCATCCAGCATCTTACTCGCCTGTACGCAACGTTGAGTCAGGTGAATAATACGATTGTGCGCGTCAGAGATCAAAGTGAATTGTTTCAAACGATCTGCAAGGTAGCCGTAGAATATGGCAAGTTTGGACTGGCGTGGATCGGATTGGTAGATCTTGAAACGGGGCAGGTAACGCCGCGGGCCGTTCATGGAGCTGCACAATCTTACCTCCCTTTTCAGGACATGAATATCAACCAGGCGCCATTCAAGCATGGCATCACAAGTTCAGCCATAAAGAAATGGCAAATTGCTTACAGTAGAAACATTCAGACAGACCCTACTATGCAGCATTGGCGCGAAGTAGCTACGGAGGGCGGTTTCCACTCTGCTGCGGCAGTTCCATTCCGATTGAAGGGAGAGTTATCTGGATTGTTGAACCTGTATGCAACCGATGCGGATTTTTTCACGGACGAGGAACAGCATAACCTGCTTGAAGAAATGGGACAGGATATTTCGTTCGCGCTAGACATAATAGAAATAGAGACTAGGCGTAAGTATGCAGAAGAGGCGTTGCGGCAATCTGAAGAACGTTTCGCCAGCGCCTTTCGTTCAAGCCCTACTGCTATTTCGATTACCCGCGTACAGGATGGCACAATCATTGAAGTCAACGACGGATGGACGGAACTGTTTGGGTATACTCGCGAACAAGCGCTTGGCCGTACATCAATCGAGTTGGGCCTGACAAACGCGGAAGGACGACAAAAGATTCAAGACCGATTGAAATCGGAAGGCGCGATCCGAAATGTGGATGCGTCGGTCAATACCCGCATCGGCGAATCGCGGGATGTTCTTTTTTCAATGGAACGGGTCGAAATCAACGGTGAGACATGTGCATTGACCACGCTCATTGACATCACTGAACGCAAGAAGGCAGAGGCGGAGATTCGGACACGTACGAGTGAACTTGCGACACTCTATAAACTGTCTCGTGACTTGGCAGAGGCGGATGATCTTCAGCAGATCTTTGAGTTGATCATTGCTCCTGCAGTCGAGAGTGTGCATACCACCTTTGCTCGAATTGCACTTTGGGAAGGCGACAAGTTGAGAATACGGGCTGCCTATCCCATTCGTGCTCTGGAGTATGACCTATTCGTCGGTCGCGATTTTCCGATTGCGGGCCTGCCTCAATGTCAACGCGCCATGTCGCAAGATGACCCCATGATTTTGCATGAGAACGATCCACAATTGAGCGGGGAGGAACGTGCGGCGCTCCTGCTTGATTTTGCGCACACAATTTGCCTCATCCCACTCCGTAGCCACGATCGTCAGTCCAAGTTAAATCATGGCTTGGGCTTATTGATGTTGAGCGAAGCGCGCAGTGAGCAGCGTGAGGCGTTCACCCCCGCCAAGCTTAAGCTGGCGCAAGGGATTGCGGATCAGACTGCAGTCGCCATTCACCGCACATTGCTTCAGGAACAGACGCAGCGCCGTTTACAATATCTGACCGCGTTACGGGAAATTGACAAGGCGATCAGTTCCAGCTTCGGCTTGCACTTGAGCATGAGTACCCTCTTAACGCAGGTCATTGAACAATTGCACGTGGATGCCGCGGCGATCTGGCGAGTGCAATCGGATTCGGCTACACTGGAATATTCCGTAGGACGCGGCTTTCAAACTAACGTGTTTGAGCAGGCAAAACCTCTGCGCTTTGGTGAAGGGTATGCAGGTCGTGCAGCCTCGGAAGGTCGTACAATCCATATACCAAATCTCATGGAACAGCAGGATAATCCCCGGCTGATGAGGGCATTGCAGGTCGAGGCCTTTGTTAGTTATTACGCCGTGCCATTGATTGCAAGAAAGGATATCAAAGGGGTGCTGGAGGTGTTTCACCGTAGTCCCCTGGAGCCCGATGAGGAATGGCTCGATTTTCTGCATACACTAGCAGGTCAAGCTGCCATTGGGATTGATAATGCTACTTTGTTTGATAACATGTTACGGTCGAATTACCGCCTCACGCAGGCTTATAATGCGACCATCGAGGGATGGTCAGCCGCACTGGATCTGCGGGATAAGGAAACGGAAGGTCATACGCAACGCGTGACCGAGATGACCCTCCAATTGGCAAAACGAATGGGATTTCCTAAGTCGGAGCTGGTCCACATCCGGCGTGGGGCGCTCCTGCACGATATTGGCAAGATGGGTGTGCCAGACCACATTTTGCTCAAGCCTGATAAGCTGACAGAGGAAGAATGGGTGATCATGCGCAAACACCCTGAGTTTGCCTATCAGCTGCTTTCCCCGATCCAATACTTGCAGGAGGCGCTTGATATTCCCTACTGTCACCACGAGAAATGGGACGGGACAGGCTACCCACGCGGTCTGAGGGGAGAAGAGATCCCTCTCGTCGCTCGGTTCTTCGCGGTCATAGATGTGTGGGATGCCCTTTGTTCTGACCGCCCCTATCGCCCTGCATGGCCAAAAGAGAAAGTGATTGAACATATCAGATCGCTTTCAGGCACCCATTTCGATCCTAACGTAGTTAAGCATTTTCTGGAAATGATCAATAGGTAGGTACCAATAAATATGCTACACGTGGTCAGCCTCTGTTGAAACTTTGCTGTTGGCTCCTTCTTGAGCGGCTCAACGGCCAGGTCTTCAGACACGCGCGGCCGTGGAGTGCTTTTTCATGAAGTTGCTTAGATCGAATTCTCGGCTTACCCATGTGAAAAACCAAGTCACACTGATACACAGGTTATTCACTGCTTTTGAAGAAAGTTTCTTGTCGTTATGGCGCATGAGGTGGGCGGCACGTAAAGTTAGTGGCTTTCGAAAATCGACATTTACACAAGAGAAATGTACTTCCGTATAATGATTGTTCTCGCTATTTGGATCTGTTACCACTGTATATATAGTTCATAGATCTCGATAATCAATAGTTGTTAAGGTGCTATCACAAGTGCTATCATGATGACCTTTGTGATAGCACTTTGCCGGAAAAACGAAAATTGGTGGCTGATACAATAATCTACCCACCATTGACCGATAACTCCTACTGTGGATATATTGCGGATTCATTGCTGACCTTAAAATTTCTTAGCCTTAGAATACATGTTCTACCATAATCTGAGTTCATGGCTGATCCGCGCAAGAAAAAACCTTCACGGAACGGTCGCAGCCCGAAACATTCAACAATTACGATTTACCAATTACAAATCCCCTGACGTTATCTGCAACGCCGACATGCGAATCGACGAGATTCGGCAGTTTTGCCGGTTACAGGATGAGGATCAGAGCCTGATGCGGGCGGCAATGACGCAGCTTAACTTATCAGCGCGCGCCTATCACCGCATCCTAAAGCTGGCGCGTACGATTGCCGATCTGGCGGGACGTGAAGAAGTCCAGTCCGCACATCTGGCGGAGGCGCTGCAATATCGTCCAAAGTTGATGTTGAGCTAAGGAAGAATGCAGCTACTTTAGTTGATTCCCTAACAATACCTTCGCCAACTACAGTGAAGTAGGAGGCTGAAAAACTGGGTGAACGGCACCTAACTGTGCGATTTGCTGGAAAATGTCTGCCAATAAAATGGCATCAGGTTTTTGCGGAAGCATTTTTATTGTCTCACGGGCGTAGTGCCGGCCACGATACTGTGACTTCAAATCCAAAACGCTGTAATCCGGATGATGCGCTCGGATGGGCTGCAACAGGGCATAACTGAAATTGACCATAAACAAGGACAAGTTGGTTGCATTGGTCACGGCTGTTTCCTTGACGTTCATAAAATCTTCCAGACCCCAATATTGCTTGGCATCGCGGAAGTTGAACTCGATCTGAAAGCGCAGGCTGTAGTACTTGATAATCTTTTCATAATTCTGCTCCAGGTTAGTGCTGAACAAAATCACATGCGCCTGAGCGTTGGTGAGCAAGTTGGTTTTTAGGATGACAACCACATTCAGGGGAAAAGTGAATTCCTTGTTGTAGAAGGTGCCCTGGTAGATTTGTGTCAGGATCTTTTTCTCGGTCGTGGTCGCCTTCAAGTATTTATCATTGTCGAGATGACGTACATCCAGCTTTTTGCCATACTTGGCCGGACGCCCTTTGCCTGAGTAGTTGCCATCAAACGCCGGATACAGGGCAACATCGCTGCGCATTTTAGAAATCAGGTGCAGGTTCGCCGCTCTGATCATAAAAGCACTCGGATAATTGCCAAAATGCCCATCCAGCACGACGTAGGTGAGTGACAGAAAGGTTCCAACCGTCTCCAGCAGGCTTTTGAGGGCAGCTTGGATACGCAACAGCTCGGGGCTCAAGACAACTTCCTGCTTGACCTTGTTCTTACTCCCCTTCGGTCGGCCGGGCTTGCGCTTCTCTGCCGTTGCTTTTGCGGCCTTTTTTGCTTCTGCTTTAGCTTTCCTGGCATCTTTTTCCTCGGCGCTCCGGACAACTTGTGTGACTTGCAACGGATAGGAGCGTTCTTCCTGTACATTCACCAGGGAGAAGGTGAAAAACGACAAACCAGAAATCACCCGTTGCTGAATGCCGGAGAAAAACCGATCCAGCCCATAGGTTGCTTTGCCTGCTTTGCTCGCCACTACTTCATCTCCGGCAATGAGGTACTCGTCTTCGGGTTCTAAGAATTTCAATCGGAAGAGCAGCCAGTGGATGGCTTTCCAGGGTAGTTCGGTGTAGTAAAACCGCTGGAGGGTGCGGTAACTGCCACCTCGTTCTGTCCAGCGCGAAAGACCCAGCATCGTGATCCTGCCGCTTGCCACCAGCATTCCATAGAGGACCTGGCTCATTTGGCGAACTGCCGTTTTTGATAAAAGAGGCGCAATGGTTTGTAAAAGTGCTACAATCTCTGGCATGGGCTTTTCTGCGTAGGTTGGGTTGTGAGAAACACAACTGTACCCGAAAAGCCCTACTTTTTCACCTCATTTTTGGCGAAGGTATTGTCATCCCTACTTATTTTCCTTCAAAAATTTGCGGCGCTTCTGCACCCTGTCCACTGCAATTACAGTCACTAGACTGCCGATCATCAATACCAGAATTGTTTCCATGTCTTTAGTCTCCGCTGAAGATCGCTGTAATGAACAGGATCAAAACCGTAATAATGATTGTTTCTGCCATGAGTACCTAACTAGTTTGCATTCGCAAAGCGGGTAAACGAAAGTCCGACATAACGAAAAATTGTGTGAGTATGTAAGTCTGCCAATCCCTTAAAATTCTTTTAATACTCTACAAGTGTAGCGGAACTTATTTAAGGACATATCAAGAACGCTTTAAGGCTTTGTTAACGCTTTCAAACACTGGCGTGGCGTGAAATCCTCTCGCGCTCAGAATGACTTCACAATTTTCAATGAAAGTGAACTTCCTTTACCAATCGTTAACATTGTTTTCGTAGGGCGTTAAATGTTTCGTGATAGATTTGAAAATGCCGTATAGACTGTCATTATTAAAGACTGGTGTCTCGACAAAAGTAGCAAGAATGGACGAGTAGAATGCGAAAAATATACAGTCAGGAAATTCAGGAGGTCAAAGACGAAGTGCTTATCCTCGCCAGTATGGTGGAAAATGCTGTGATGGCGTCGGTCCAGGCGCTTAAGGACAACGATCTGCAAAGTTCCCGTCAGATACTCAAGGATGATCTTAAGATCAACCGACGGCGCTATGAGATCGAAACCTCCATCATGGTCCTGATGGCTACCCAGCAGCCGATCGCCCGCGACCTGCGGACACTCGCTGCGAGCCTCGATGTCTGCACCGAGTTGGAGCGTATGGGGGATTATGCAAAAGGGATCGCAACCATCAACCTGCGTGCAGAAGGATTGAGTATGCCTTTGTTGCTGCGTGAGATCTACACGATGGCCGAGAAAGCTGTGGATATGCTGCACCGTTCCATGACTACCTACGCCGAGGAAGATGTTGAATCTGCCAGGTTGGTCGTTGCCGATGATGACATCATCGATGCCTGCTATAACGGCCTGTATACAAATGCCATACAGAGCGTGATCAATGATCCGCGCAATATGGATCGGGCGAATTATGTGATTTGGGTTGCTCACAACCTGGAACGGCTCGGAGATCGCGCCACCAATATCTGTGAACGCGTTATGTTCATCGTAACCGGTGAACGACATCCGGAAGCTATCGCGGTGGCATAGCCATCACACAATATGTCCGCCATAGCTGCCATGGACGCCGGGTCAAATGGGATGCGCATGGTGATTGGTCAGGTAGATGAATCCTGGCAGGTCCATGTGTTGGAGAATATTCGTTTGCCTGTTCGCTTAGGGCAGGATGTTTTTAGCAAAGGCTATCTCGAGCAGAAAACTATCCAACAGGCGGAGGAAGCGTTCCTCCGATTCCGGAACATGGCGGAAAAGTACAATGTCCAGAAGCTTCGGGCCGTGGCGACGAGCGCCGCACGAGAGGCTGCCAATCATGACCAGCTCGTCGAGCAGATATCGAAAAGCAGCGGCATCCCCCTGGAATTGATCGATGGAGAGGAAGAGGCGCGGCTTATTCATCGTGCTGTGACCAATTCTTTGACTCTCAAGGACAAGCGCTCCCTGCTGATCGACATCGGTGGTGGCAGCATTGAAGTCACGACCTCCACTGGCGAAAACATTATCTCCACCGAGAGCTATGGGTTGGGCACGGTTCGTCTGCTGGAGAAATTGAATTTGAATGGTGGCGATCCGAAAACATTCAGCAAATGGGTGCGGGAGTATGCGGAAGCTGCCAGGCATCGGATCGAACAGGATCTTCGCCGTGAAAAGATCCAGTTCTGTGTAGGCACGGGCGGAAATGTGGAAGAGATCGGCAAACTGCGCCAAAAGTTGTTCAAGGAAAAAAGCGATCGTCTGGTCACATTAGATGAGTTGCAGGAATTAATCAAGCGTCTGAGTTGCCTGACTTACGAACAGCGGATTCAAAAGTGGAAGCTTCGCCCGGATCGAGCCGATGTGATACTACCAGCCTCGATTGTGCTGCACATGATCGCCCGGGAAGCCGGTGTCAAACAAATCCTATTTCCAACGTCGGCTTGAAGGATGGCATCCTTTTGGAGATCGCGGATGAACTTTCACAGCGTCCACAACCGCATCGGCGTGAACAAGCATGGGAGTCTGGGCTGCACATGGGGCGAAAATACAAGTTCGACGAAAAGCACGCCAGGCTGACGGCCAAACTTGCCAGACGCCTGTTTGAGCAGTCCCAAGCTCTACACCAGCTGGATGCTGAGTCTTTATTGGTACTTGAGATTGCGGCACTGCTGCACGATATCGGTCATTTCATCAACGCTATTGATCATGAAAAACACGCATTTTATCTGCTAACAGCCAGTAATCTTATTGGCTTGACAGCCCGTGAGCAAGCTTTGGTGGCAAACCTGGTTCTCTATCATCGCAAGCACTCTCCTTCCACCGACGATAGCAATTTTCGCTCGCTTTCTTCACAGGACCGAAATATTGTGAATAAACTAACGGCGTTACTTCGTCTCGCGGATTCGCTCGATGTCAGCCACGATGACCTGGTAGTTGATGTGAGATTGGCTGAAGCGAAATCAGGCTGGCGCATTCAAGCGGTGGGTCCCGCCGACACAATGCTGACCCAATGGGCCGTGGCAAAACGGAAAGATTTCTTCGAAGATGTTTTTGGAGTACAGCTCCAGGTAGATTGAAGCCACTATGCTAGATTCAAATTCATCGAACCCAATCGCTGTTCAACTTTTGCTGGATGGAGTGAAAAAAGCCTGGCGAACATACCGGTCTGAACTAAAACGCTGTCGTGAGGAATTCTCGAACGAGGCAGTCCATGATCTGCGTGTGGCGGCGCGCCGGCTGGTGGCAATGACCCGATTGCTTCATGCTATTGAACCGCGTCCCCGCCTGCAAAAGATAATTCGAATGTTGAAGGAGCAGGTAGATGAGTTTGATGAACTGCGCGATATCCAGGTCATCCTGGCAGAAATATCCGAAACGATTCAGGAACTGCCTGACCTACTAGCGTTTCAGAGACGCTTGTAGCATCAGGAAGACAAGCTGCGACGTAATGTCCGAAAACGGGTTACCAAATTGAGTTCCAAAGAGCTATCCAGACGTTTCCACAAAATACATGACTCGATTGAAACGGAATCACACGCCAATCTGGAAGCAAAAATTATGCAAGCAGTGGATGATTCCTTTCTAGTGACACAGCAAAGGCTCTCTACTGTGGACCTCCACCGTCCATCGACAATTCATCGCTTGCGAATCGCATTCAAAACATTCCGGTACATGCTGGAAATTATTCATCCGCTCCTGGCGCGCTTTCCGGAAACCAATTTGAAATCGATGCAGGATTATCAGTCACTGCTGGGAGAAGTACAGGATGCAGAAGTTTTTCGCCAGACTCTGCAAGACTTTTCCGAGAAGGCATCCCTTTCCGATCTCGAAGCCGTTCACCGTTATTCTGATCGCCGCCTCGCGGAAGCCATCGAAGCCTTTGCAGGGGAAGTGAATCAAGTGCACAGTTTTTGGCGCGCGGCGTCCAACCAACCTTTTCCCTGGGAGAACCCTCAATGAAACTCTACTTGATCCGTCATAGTAATGCAGTGGATCCTGGAATGCCCGAATACGAAGATGACAGCCAGCGCCCTTTAAGCGAGAAAGGACGCGAGAAAATGCGCAAGATCGCCTCTGCCCTCCAGGAATTAGGTGTGCAACCTGACTTGATCCTATCTAGCCCCTTTGAGCGCGCAGCACAAACGGCAGAGATCCTTACCAAGCGATTGAAATACAAGGGTGAACTTGCCTTCAGTGATTTCCTGGTTCCGACTGGAAATTCTGATGCGTTGATTGGGGAAATTAATGAAAAATACTCCGTCGATGAACTGATTCTGGTGGGGCATGAACCATCCTTGAGCGCACTGGTGGGCACGCTGACTGCAGGAAACTCCGAGATCTCCGTCAACTTCAAAAATGGGAGCGTCTGTTGTCTTTCTGCTGATGATCTGCATGTCGAACGTAAAGCCATCTTGGAGTGGCTGCTGACGCCCAAGATCCTTTCAAAGCTGTCCTAGAATTATTTATGTCTGCAGTCTCCAATCCATCCAGTTCCAGCCCGTTCATTAATCGTGAATTGAGCCTGTTGGAGTTTCAACGTCGCGTCCTGGACGAAGCGCTGGATGACAGCAATCCGCTGCTGGAGCGCTTAAAGTTTCTTGCCATCTTCGGCTCGAACATGGACGAGTTCTTCATGGTCCGCGTATCCGGGATCCGTAAACAGGTCGAGGCTCATATCCTCCAAGTCTCCCCCGATGGATTAACTCCACCAGAAGTACTGGCAGCGACTCGCAAAGTATCACTGGAATTGTATGGAAAGACTCTCCATGCATTCCACAGAAAAATAAGACCAAAGCTGGAGAAGACGGGAGTACATTTCACGGATTATGCCCAGTTGAGTGAGACGAGGCTCGCGAAAGTGAACGAGTACTTTCACGAAATTGTGTATCCAGTTCTCACCCCTTTGGCGCTTGATCCGGGTCATCCGTTTCCCCATATTTCCAATCTCAGCTTGAATCTGGCGATTGTGGTTCGCGATCAAAAAGGGCCTGAAAAATTTGCCCGTCTCAAGGTGCCGGATACCCTACCGCGTCTCATTCCCCTGAAACGTTCCTCCGGTGGGGTGCGAAACGATGGGACAATCCCTCACCACCACTATTTCGTTTGGCTGGAAGAAGTAATTGCCGCAAATCTCTCTCATCTCTTTCCAGGAATGGATGTAGTGGCTGCGTACCCATTCCGCATTATCCGTGATGCCGACGTGGAAATCCAGGAGATCGAGGCAGACGATCTTCTCGAGACCATGCAGCAGAGCATTCGCAAACGTAAGTTTGGTTCTGTTGTACAGGTTGAGATTAATGGAGACATGCCAGCTTATGTTCGCGATCTTCTGATCGAGAATCTGGAAGTGCGGCCAAATGACGTATACATCTTGCCGGCGCCTTTAGGATTGAGTAGCTTATGGCAGATCTATAGCCAGGTGGAACGGCATGACCTAAAATTCCCTGTATACCAGCCCCACGTGCCCAAGTCTCTGGAAAACGCAACGATGCCTGGCGATATTTTTGAAGCCATCCGGGACGGTAACATCCTGTTACATCACCCGTACGACTCATTTAATCCAGTTGTCGATTTTTTGAAGGCAGCCGCGCGCGATCCAGACGTGTTGGCGATCAAGCAGACCCTGTATCGTGTTGGGAAGAATGCGCCTGTCGTGGAGGCACTCCTCGAGGCCAGCGAACGAGGCAAGCAAGTTGCTGTGCTTGTCGAACTCAAGGCACGTTTCGACGAAGAAAGCAACATCGGCTGGGCGAAAATGCTTGAGCAGATGGGTGTCCACGTGGTGTATGGGCTTGTGGGTTTAAAAACACACTGCAAAGTGACGCTGGTGGTGCGCAAAGAAGGTGAAGGCATCCGCCGGTATCTGCACCTTGGCACCGGGAACTACAATGCAGTAACCGCCCATATTTATGAAGACATGGGCATGTTTACCTGTGATGATGCCATGGGGTCGGACATTACCGATCTGTTTAACTACCTGACTGGTTATTCAACTATAGAGACTTTTAGAAAGCTGTTAGTGGCACCGATTAACCTTCGCAGTGGTTTGGAGTCCTTGATACGCCGCGAAATGGAACATGCCAGAACAGGAAAGTTGACACATCTGATCTTCAAAGCAAATGCAATTGTGGATCCTCAGCTTATCGAGCTGCTTTATGAGGCATCCTGCGCAGGTGTGAAAATTGATTTACTGATTCGAGGGATGTGTTGTCTACGGCCCGGTCTACAGGGACTGAGCGAAAACATCCGCGTTGTGAGCATTGTTGGCCAGTATCTGGAACATAGTCGTATTTACTATTTCCACAACGATGGGAAGGAAGAAATCTATATGGGCAGTGCAGATCTCATGCGGCGAAACCAGGATCATCGCGTGGAGGTCCTTTTTCCGCTGGAGAGTCCAGAACACATACGATACATTCGGCAGGAGCTCTTCGAGACCTACCTGCGAGATAACACCCGCGCTCGGATTATGAAAGCGGATGGAACCTATGCTCGCGTGAAACCGTCTTCCGTTGAAGATACTGTGGATATACAGCAATGGTTGATGCAGCGCTCTCAACACCCGCATGCGTAATTGCTGCGCCACATCGCATTAGCCATCAAACCGGTAACCGCCTCCGCGAAAGGTAACAATTCGTTTCGGCTCTCTTGGGCTTTCCTCAATCTTCTGCCGGAGCCAGCGTACGTGAACATCTACGGTACGCGTGTCGCCAATGTAGTCCCAGCCCCATACGCGCTCCAGAATCAACTCACGGGAAAGCATTTCCCCTTTATGCTGTGCGAAGAAAAGAAGTAAATTCAGTAAATCACAGGTTTGATTGACAAAAGGGGCAACTTTGGTACCAGGTTAGGTGCTAACCGAAACCAAACCAAAGGAGCCCCGCAAGGATGATACACCC
>CAZBAX010000037.1:0-60105 GCA_964489725.1 uncultured Anaerolinea sp.
CATTGCTCAAGTGTACCAATTCTTCAGATCTTCTTTTACTCCGACAAACTGCTAGAAAAGGGATATTCCGTCCGAATTTTGAATCCGGACGGCACGATTTCTGAACTTCTTGAATTTGACTCTCTTATTCAAGAGGCACGTAAGCAAGCAAAGAGAGCAGGGTTGAAGAAAAAGGATATTCAGTCTGCTATTGCTGGAGCGAGAAAGCGAAAATCAAAGCCTTAGCCAACATGCGCGATGAGCAGTTTTGGAAGGATTTCTGTGAAAGCACGAAGAGGAGCAAGGAGCAAAATTTGCCTGTCCCGTCGTAGTTTGACGGCGAAGGAACTAGGTTTTTGATAGTCGGTCATTGCAAAAGAGACAATAGCGAACAAGTGAGTATAATTTCAATATGAAAACGGTTTTTGAGTGGGATGAAATTAAAGCCCGTATAAATCTCGAGAAGCACAAGATCAGTTTTGACGAGGCGAGCACTATATTTGCAGACCCGTTCATAGTCACCTTTGTGGATGATTTCCACTCCAACAAAGAAGAGCGTTTTATCAGCATTGGACGCTCTGAAAAGAACCGAGTTCTCCTTGCCGTGCATACGGAACTTGAAAAAACGAATGAAGTAATCGTCATCCGTATTATCAGTTGCAGAAAAGCAACTCAAGCTGAAAGAAAACGATATGAAGAAGAAAACAACTAAATCCCAGACCGACGATATGTTACCCGAATACAATCTGGAAGGTAAAAAAGGCGTGCGTGGAAAATACGCCAAAGCGATGCAAAAGGGGTATTCCGTCCGCGTTTTGAATGAAGATGGCACAGTCACTGTGCGTGATTTTGTTCCAAAGGAAAACGCGGTACTCCTTGACCCAGACGTGAAGGCTTATTTTCCTGATTCAGACAGCGTAAACCATGCCTTACGCTCGCTGATCAATCTTATTCCTGAAAAAAGAGCCGAGCGGGTTGCAGAAAATCGAGGAAAGTACGCCAGGAAGTAAATTGACGGAAAGTTGAAGTGCTGCAGTTTGGCTGGGATGTCCCTATGCTGACTTGCCCGCCCGTAGGGGAGCCGAGGAGATATGATGAGCAGTTCTGGAAGGAGTTGGGGTTCTGATGAATGCAGAGGGTTGTGGAGAATGACATTTTATACAAACGAATGTGTGCGCCAATGTTGCATCAAAGGAAATAATCATGCCGAATATTTTTATTCAAGATATTGTTGAGAAAATCAAAGAAGATTTTGGCAATTTGAGAAAAATAGGAACTGGAAACTCCCTATATGAAATTCCATCAACAGGAGTGCTCATCTATTTCCGTTATTCGAGATTGTTTAAAAAAGGTAGCTATGCCACTGCCTTTTACGGACTACGAAAACCAGATATAGATTTGTTGCAGGGAAAGCAATCGTTTATTTGTTTTGTATGGAGTGAAAATAAGTCTCCTATTCTTTTACCTTTCAATCTTTTCGAAACTTATATTACGCAATTGCCACCCAGCCTTGATGGCCAGTATAAAGTACAGTTATATTTTAAAAAGACAGGTACAGAATTTTATGTTGCCCGTGTAGGGAAATTCAATGTTGATGCCTATTACGGACTGAAGGCGCTCTACGGTTTCTCAAATATCGATTTGCAATTGCCCGATCTATCACATAGTATGGTGCAGTCACTTCTGGGCTCTATCGGGTGGAAAAAAGGATACAAAATTTGGTATCCACAAAGTGACAGAGAAGCTATTCAAAGCTCCACAATTACAGACATTAATTTACTTGCAACTCTACCCCACTTTGGAAGTGAGATTGGCAACATATTAAGCGAAATTGATGTAATCTGGTTTGATGTAAATAAACCTGTTAGCTTTTTTGAGGTTGAACATTCAACTCCTGTTTATTCAGGACTCTTACGATTTAATGACGTTCTTCTTTCCATATCTGGGGTTGACAACTTCAACATTGTGGCGAATGAAGATAGAGAAGGTAAGTTTGGACGTGAGGTGAATCGGCCAACATTTAGATCAAGCAAGCTTTCTGAAAAAGTAGCTTTTCTAAACTACCGGAACGTTTACCAATGGTACTTAAATTTCTCTGATGCTGACAACCTAGTGTCAAAAAACATTGCTGTTTGAAATGGGAATAGAGCTAGAAGTTGATTGGGAGATACACCATGAAACAACATGAAGCAGTTCTTCTGGCAATGAAACAAAATGGCGGGTATGCAACGCTCGGTCAGTTGTATCAGGCTGCCCCAAAAATTCCCGGAAGTACATGGGGAACTAAGACTCCCTTTGCAACCATCAGAAGAATTGTTCAGCAATATGATGAGTTTTTCAAAATCCGTCCTGGGCTTTGGGCATTAACTTCAGAAAAAGAAAGAGTTCTTCGTCTGTTTTCGGGGGAAGAGTCCAAGACAAAAGAAAGAGAATATTCCCATTACTTTTATCAGGGCTTGGTTGCAGAAATTGGAAATCTGCATGGTTTTCAAACGTATGTTCCTGCTCAAGATAGAAATAAACCTTTCGCCGAGCAAAAACTAGGAAATGTCACAACGGTTTCAGAATTTTATGAATTCACATATCCCGATGTTTTGCGAAGAGCCAAAACCATTGATGTTACTTGGTTCAACGATAGAAGGTTTCCAAATGCAGTATTTGAAATTGAGCATTCAACCGATATTCATAACTCTCTGTTGAAATTCGTAGAATTACAGGATTTCAGAACAAAATTTTATATCGTGGCGGATACTAAGCGAAAGGCAGAGTTTGAAAGCAAAATGTCTTTCTATGCCTTTAGTTCTATAAAACCATTTGTGAAATTCTGGGATTACGATTCGGTCTTAGATATACATGCTAAAGTAGCAGCCAGTAAACTGGCGGTACAGGAAGTCTTGTAAAACTGGTTTTCATGCAGCAAGTAAAAACACTGGGCTAAATAGTCCAGTGTTTTTATTGTACCGAATTAAGGAGAGTCATTGAGTGCGATCTGGATCCGATGAAGAAGATCTATGAGCTGGGTTTGCTCCTGCTCGCTCAGCACTGCCATCCATGCCTTTTGATGTTGATGGACCAGCGACCGGAAGTCATGGGCCACCTGGCGGCCCGCGTCGGTCAGCTCGATGAGCAGCATTCGCCGGTCGGTGGAGTGAGGCACTCTGCGCACATATCCGCGGCGCTCCAGTGAGTCCAGAAGGCTCGTGACCGAAGCCCGGCTGATGATCAGTCGCTCCGCGATCTTGTTCGGCGGCAGCGGTTCCCCAAGGTCCGCCAGAATTCCCAATACCAAACCTGATGAAGGGGTGAGGTCAAACGGCTGGACCAGATCCGCGATATGCTTGACCAACATGTCAGATGTGCGGACGAGATTCATCGCGGTCTCCGTGGCTTTCGAGCTGGCGCCGGGATAACGTTTGTTGAAGTCAGAAGGGAGTTGAATGATTTTTTGATTAGCCATCTAATAATTAGCCTCTTGACAAATATAGTTAGCCTTCTTATAATAAGCATTATATCAGAAAGGAGACAAGCTATGACAACTACGATGGCGAATAATTATGTAGTACTGGCTGAAGGCGAAGGTTTAAGGCTCCAATCGGGACCTGGTCGCGATCTGATCTTCAAAGTCACGGGCGAAGATACCGGTGGTGCGTTTGATTATTTTATTGTCCAGGTCGCACCGCATGGCGGTCCCCCGCTGCATGTGCATCACTATCAGGAAGAGACGATCCACGTATTGAAAGGTCGATACAAGATCCGCATCGGTGAGGAGACCTTCACCTGCGAGCCGGGCGGTTTTGCCTATCTGCCGTCGAAAGTGCCACACGCCTTTCTGAATCTGACCGACGAGCCTGGAGAGGTCATCGTGGTCTACACCCCAGGCGGCGGGCATAAGTTCTACGAAGAATTTGGCCCGATCAGCCGGAGCGGTCCGCCGGACCCCAAAGTGTTGGGACCGTTATTTGAGAAATATGGGATGACCTTGTTAGGCAAGCCTCTATCTGCCGATTAGACTGGAAGAATAAAGTGAGCGAACACTGGGCTGAACAGTCCAGTGTTTTTTTGTGGTGATCTGGCAAACTATTCTGTCTGCATCAACAGGGCCGAGCCACAATACGCACACACCGCCGATTGCGACCTATCCCCCCGCCCTTCCCTCCTTCGTCTTCGCTTCCAAAAGCGGTCGCTCCGCTCAGGATGATGGGAAGGGAGCTTGTTGAAAGATGATTATGAAGATTTTCCAAGGGAAGATTCAGTTTGATGGTGGTCTGGATCTGGCTTCTCCCCTTTAGGGGACATCGTACCCGAAGCGGAGCGGAGTGGTAGACGGGAGAGGGGTTTGGATTATTGCGCACAAGCCGAGCATGTTATCATTTCACTGAAGTAAAAGCTGTTTCCCAAAAACTTGTCTTTGGAGAATTTCGATCATGAAAGTAAAAGAGCTGCTCAATCTGTTATCTCAAATGCCTTCTGAACTCGATGTAGTAGTCAAGGGTTATGAAGGTGGCGTGGATGATGTAATAAATGTACAGATCGTGCATATCAAAAAAGACGCGCGTAGTGAGTGGTATTATGGCAGGCATGAGCTTGAGGAAGGCAGCAATGTTCAAGCCGTATTTATTCAACGGGAAGAACGAAATGCTTATGAATAAAAACACCTTGGTCTTCCCCCATTTTAGTGGACACAACAATTAGAGGTAAACGCTCGAATCAAGAACTCGGAAGAATCAAACTTCCGAGTTCTTATTTGAACATGCCTTCGATATCAGTCCACAGGCTTGGAGTTTCCAAAACCGTCGCAAAAGATGTGACCCAATGTTTGATACGATCAATGTCCAGATCGGGGTGAGAGTCGATGACTGATTGAATATCGATCAGGTCTTTGGGGCGATGCGCGATTGCCTTCATGACGATCAGATCTTCCGGCGTAGGCAGTCTCACTGAAAGCACGCCTGCATCATAGACCTGACTGCGCGCCACCACTTCCTCTTCAAATGGCAGTACTCCCAGGGAAATGTCAATGCTTGCGCCGCTCGATGAATGTCTCAAAAGCAATACACGGCTTTTCCTGGCAAACTCCATGATCTGATCTGTGCGTGGTTCAATGCCTTCGTCTTTTGCCATTTCCAAAATGCGGGGAACATCCTTGATGGAGGCCAAGAACATGGCGTCCAAATCGACTGTAAATCTTGGCTTCCCTAAAAAGCCTGTGGCAATCCCACCGATGATTACTCCCTGAGCACTAAAACGGTCAAGCAGGCGTTGCAAAGCTGTCAGTGGCTCCACAAATGTTTTAAGCGGCTCCGGGACGGTCATTTCCCCTCTTTGAGTTTTGCCCAGCGCGCAAAGACCTCTGTTTCACTAGTATCGGGTTCAAATGAAAAACCAAGTCCAACCGCCATACGCCAGATCGTAATCATCTGTTGCAGACGTGATTCCATGGAGAGCGAACGCAGCTCTTCTCGTTCGAATTCCTCCACGGCTTTCCAGCGCTCACGGTACAGCTTGATATCGAAGTTAGCGTCCATAAAATAATTATAGCATCGATAAAGTATTCGATTGGGCTCCAACGCGAAGGCAATATACGTATGGCTTGATTCGATGGTCTATGTTTTCTTCATTTGCAACACAGAACCATAATACGCACACGCCGCCGGCTGCTTCCCGGTCCATCTCAACTCATGCGCACGGACGGGACATCCACATTGTGGGTAGGTCGCGGGCAACAAGTCGGCGCGGTAGGCGTGCTAGGTAAAAAATTCTCCGAAGCCATGCGACCTCGGAGTTTTGTTGACAATTATTGTTTTTCCAGCCAGGAAATAAATTCCCGTCCTGTAATAATCGGAATTTCCCTGAAAGACCTCAGTTCGATGAGGTGATTATCACCACTGACGATGAAGTCCACTTTTCCCGCTAGTGCGGCTTCAAGAAATTTATCATCGGCGGGCTCGGCGAGGATAATATGAATCTCTTCGGTCGGCGTGACGAATTCTCCGAGTTGTAAAAGATAATCAGAGACAGCAACGATTTCAGGTAGTGGAATCTTGAATTTCGGACGATTGATCACATCAAGATATTCACGTGCGATGGAGTCGGTCATGATCAGTTTGAATTTGCCCGCCTTCCATTCGTCAATGATCACCCCAAGTCTGCCGCCTAAAACAGCAGAGAGGAAAATATTCGTGTCAAGGATAACCCGAGTCATTTCCCTTCACGCATCGCTCGGATTTCTGCTTCGATGTCCTTATCTGTGATGTTCATTTCCCTGGCGCGTGTGCGAATGAATTTCAACGCTTCGTCAAAGCGTTCTTCTAGTTCTTTCTGTTCTTTGGGAATGCTGAGTTTCAGATAACGGATAAATGCCAGCACGTCGGGAAGTCGCGTCTCTGGCAGGGTGGAAATCTCAGTCATAATGGTTTGCTCTAGTTCGGTCATGGCTTACCTCTTAAGACAATTATACCCCTTGAAAAACTGGCGAATTGGTGACGAAAAAACACTGGGCTACACTGTGTTTTTTCGTCACTAGTAGTTCGGCGGACTATCCTTTCTTCATCGGCAGTGTCGAACCGCAATACGCACACGTCGCCGACTGCTTCCCGGTCCATCTCACATCCTGCGCACGGACGGGACCTCCGCATTGCTGGCAGGTCGCGGGCAGCAGGTCGGCGCGGTGTGCCGGTTCGACGGGGGCAGCGGCCACGGTCACAGTTGGGGCGGCAGGAGCGGGAGGCGCCACGGGCGTCTGTACTGGAGGCAGATCCCTGGGGCGCTGAGGAGCTTCGTCTCGAAACAGTGACCCGAATACCATGCACAGCCCGATCACGACCAGGATTCCGGGCCACCAGCGTCCGTCTCCCATGAAGAAGAAGGCGAGCAGGAACAACCAGAAGAAACCGCCAAACGGGTTCCAATGGCTATACATTTTGGGTCCATGCCGAGATCGTTTATGTTTGTGCATGTGCTAGTCCTTTACGGATAAGTTGTATCCATTAATATACGTGCTGCCTCCGTGCCGGGTTGCAGTGATTATCCTGGAGCACATGGATTCGTCACCCTACGGATGAAATTTGATAACAGAGCCTGTACATGAATAGTCAGCGCGCAAAACAGCGCGGCGCCGAAAGATACAGTCCGCCTGGGGATATTTTTAGTTTGGGATTTATGAAGAGAACGTCTTATGCCGCGTCGGCTGGCATGGTGGTTCCGAGCAGGATGTCCGACTCCACATAACGGAACCAGTTCAGTTCCACCAGGCTGCGGGCAAATTCCTGTTCGGCTTCGATGCTGGGGAATTCCTCCATACCCCAGAACAGCCAGTGCTCAGACGCCCAGCTGGAGTCGCACGTCAGCAATGTTTTCCCGCCAACGCTTTTCCGGGCTTCGTCCAGCCTGGCAAACAGTGCGTCCTGTTCGGCTTTGGAAAGCTGGTACCAGGCTTCCTTGCCGGAAACACGCCACATCTTGTAAATAGGTCCTGCCATTGTATCCTCCTGTCTTGATCATTAATGCACAGTCCATCATCACTATACAACCTCCGGTGAGCGAATACAAGCGGGAATTTCGCGTTGGCGTTTGGCAGAACGGTTGATTTCGAACGACAAACCCCTATAATGGATAAGTCTATTTCTTTTCGCTTTAGAGGTACAGGAGGTTCTCATGTCAACTGATTCCGTTACCAGCCAGAGGGACGCGTTCATCGAGCGTTTTCTCCAATTCGCAGCGGGGACGTTCAGTCTCTTTTCCATCTACATCGGCGACAGGCTTGGGCTATACCGGGCGCTGGCGGAGGGTGGGCCGGCCACTTCGCGAGAACTGGCCCAACGGACTCAGACCCATGAACGCTACATTCGTGAATGGCTCGAACAGCAGACCGTGGCAGGCATTTTAGAGCTGGACGATGAAAACCATGGAATGCAGGCGCGTCGCTTCTCGATCCCGGCGGGACATGTGGAACCGTTGATCGACTGCGGCAGCCTGAACTACATGGTCCCGCTGGCTCAGCTGCTGGCAGGTGCGGTCCGGCCTCTGCCCGCCGTTCTGGACGCCTATCGTCACGGTGGAGGCGTTGCCTTTGACGAATACGGAACCGACCTGCGGGAAGGACAGGCTGCGATCAACTATCCCGCCTTTTGGAATCAGCTTCCAAATGAGTGGCTGCCCGCCATAACGGACGTCCATGCCCGGCTGCAGTCCGATCCGCCGGCGCGGGTGGCAGATATCGGCTGCGGTTATGGGTGGTCCAGCCTGGGGATGGCGCGCGGCTATCCAGGCATCCATGTGGATGGACTCGATCTCGACGCGCCGTCCATCGAACGCGCTCAGAAAAACGCAATGCAAAACGGGCTGACGGAACGAGTCCATTTTCAGGTACGCGACGCGGGCGACCCATCGCTGGCAGGTCAGTACGACCTGGTGACCGCCTTCGAATGTGTCCACGATATGAACAACCCGGTCGGCGCGCTGCAGACCATGCGGCGTCTCGCCAAACTGGATGGCACCGTACTGATCGTCGATGAACGCGTCGGCGACGTATTCACACCCAAAGGCAACGACGTGGAATGGATGATGTATGGCTGGAGCATTTTGCATTGCCTGCCCGTGGGCATGACCGATGAGAACGCGGCCGGCACCGGCACGGTGATGCGGACCGATACGCTAAAACAGTACGCGCACGAGGCAGGTTTCAGAGATGTGGAGGTCCTGCCGATCGAGCATTTCTTCTTCCGGTTCTATCGGTTGAGGCCGTGATTCGATCTCGTTGTGCTCATTGTGTTCTCGCATTCCATTGCCCGCCCGATGGTAAACCATCGGGCTCATCGCGGAAGGGCGGTTAACCGCCCTTCCGCTGGGAGCACGTGGCATTTATATCATCCCCTTGTGGGATGCCCATGCGGGATTCATCCCCATGCGGATGGAATTGTAAATGGATGTCGCATGTAAACGTTTTTGGCCCTGAGAGCCATCGTCCGCGCTTGAGGGCGTTATCATTTAAACAATCATGCCCGCCCGATGGTAAACCATCGGGCTCTCAAGGACGGTTAACCGTCCTTCCGCGTGGAGCATGGGGATTCATCCCCATGCGGATACAATTCCCATGCGGATACAATTCCCATGCGAATACAATTCCGTCGCGGACAAAGTTGCAAAGCGACGTTTTCGATTTTCAACCATGCCAACACTATGATCCATCCATCATCGTCGCAGGAGTAACATCATGCCATATTGGAGACTCTTCTATCACGTGATATGGAGTACGAAATATCGGTTGCCGTTGATCGAACCGGCATGGGAGGAGGAGCTATATGGCTACATGTGGGGCAAAGCGACGGCGTTGGAGTGCATCCCTCATGCGATCAATGGGATGATGGATCATGCACATGTTGTAATTTCCATCCCGCCAAAAATAGCTGTTGCCACGGTCATTGGACGACTCAAAGGCGCCAGTTCGCATCGTGCAAATGAAATATTCGTCCCGAACAAAGCATTTGCCTGGCAGACCGAATATGGGGTCTTTAGCTTTTCAGAGAAGGCATTGCAATCCGTTGTGGAGTATGTGAACAATCAAAAGCAGCATCATGCTGAAAATTCGGTCAATATGGCAATGGAAGATTGTGATAGCAGCGAGTAATGAAAACCTCCGAAGGCAAAATCTTCGGAGGTTTTGATTTATTCCGTCCCTGCATCCACCCTCGTTGCATTGGCAATGCGTTCCTCGGCGAGCCTGCAATACTCAGGCGAAATGTCAAATCCTACGTAATGACGTCCATGCTGTTTGGCAGCGACGGCGGTTGTGCCCGAACCGATAAAGGGATCGAGGACCACATCGTCCACGTAGGAGTAGAGCTTGATGACGCGGCTGGCCAATTCAACGGGGAAAGGCGCGGGGTGTCCCACTTTTTTGGCAGAGACCGGCATGATCTCCCAAACCGACAATGTCGCTTCGGTGAACTCTTCGGCAGAGAGGCTCGAGCTGCCCTTGTCTGGGCGGGTGAACGCTCCCTTGGCAAAGACCAGCAGGTATTCGTGCAGGTCACGCAGACGCGGGGCGCGTGCGCTGCGCCAGCTTCCCCAGGCACAGCTGCCGTTCGCGCCGCGTCCCTTTTGCCAGATGATCTCACCCATCGGCAAAAAACCAATCTGTGAATGGATCTGATAGAAGAAAGCGTGCAAGGGGATGTAAGGCTTGCGTCCCAGATTGGCGACATTGACGATGAAGCGTCCGCCGGGCTTGAGGACGCGGTACACTTCCCTGCCCACACGCTGGATCAGTTCGAGATAACCCTCCAGCGACATGTCTTCATCATAGTCCTTACCTACATTATAGGGCGGGGAGGTGAATGCCAGCCCCACACTGTTATCGGGGACGGGCATCGATTCGGACGACGCATTATAAATGCGGTCTGACCATCCATCGATCTGAATAGGATCGGAGCTTACATCGGAGGGTTCACTCGATGAATTCAATTGATAAAGATTGCGCGAGTAGAAATCGGACGCATCATGGGCTTCGCGCCGCGAAACACCGAACGATGACGTTTGGGTCTTCCTGGGCATGATTCTCTCCAATCCCCATCAAGTTTATCATTGAATGTCTCAGCCACGGAGCACACACACTTGCCACGGGCGCAAGTGCCGTGGGAGATCTTTGAGAAAGTTCTCAGAGCGCTCTGTGCTCTCTGTGGCTATAATGTATGCCCAGATCAAACCTACAAAGGAAACCAAAATGGAATCGACCATCCTCATCATTCTTATCGGGCTGGCAGGTGGGATCGCGGTGGGACTGCAAGGTCCGCTGGCGAGCATGATCAGCCAGCGGCTCGGGGTTTTCGAAAGTGTGTTTATCGTCCACGTAGGCGGCGCATTGATCGCTTTGTTCCCGTTGTTAGTTACAGGTGGTGGAAAACTTGCACAATGGAGGCAACTGCCCTGGTACACGCTCATTGCTGGAGTATTTGGGCTGGTGGTCATCGGTGCGATCAGTTATATGATCCCGCGCGTGGGCGTTGCTGCCGCGATCATCGCAGTAGTTGCGGGTCAACTTTTGGTGAGCACCCTGTTCGATCACTACGCGCTGCTCGGTTCGATCGGCCGCCCTCTCGACCTGACCCGCGCAATCGGGCTGGCGGTTGTCATGCTGGGCGTGTGGCTGACGGTGAAGTAAGTTCGAGCGTTGTTACGATTTTTTAAATATCCCTCGGCGGCAGGTTGACAGATGATGGTCCATTTCCTGCAAAGAAGCATGAGAAGGAAGTACAGTTCTTCAAGCGGCGGTAGATTTCCAGAATCATGTCATGCTGAGCCGGGCATCACGGATTTTGAACCACGGAGACATTGAGACACTGAGAATTAAGAAACTCCGTGTGTCACATTATCCCCATGCTCTTTCGGGAGTATCTCTGTGGTTTATGGTTTTTGTAGTCAGCGGACTACGAATCGAGCCGATATGCCGCAGCCGAAAAAAACTCGCGCAGGAATCGCGAAGGGGCTTTGGCCAGCAAGCGCGGCTCGCTGAACCCTGCACGCGGCGCAAGAGCCTGGAATGTTTCAAATGAAAGTGGATGCGGCACCCACATGTTCCCCGAGTCCACGTTGTATTCGACGAGCAGCAAAATGCCATGGGGCTTCAGGAGTCCATGCACGTGACGCAGAATCTTCTCTTTGTCTTTGAAGAAATGCAGTGAGTTGGCCATCACCACACCGTCGAGGGCGGGGCTGTCGCTGAGGCGGGAGAAATCCTGATTTAACGGGATCAGGCGTGGGCTCGGTCCGAAGCGGGCGCGGTGCAAATTCTCCAGTTCTCCCAATGCTCTTCGATCTTTATCTACCGCGTAAATCGAAGCCTCAGGTCCAACGAGTTCGCGCAGGGCCAGCGTGAATGCGCCGTTGCCTGAGCCGAGGTCCGCCCACGCGCCGCCTTGAGCTAAATTCGCAGGTCGCAGTAAATTGACATGATCCTTATGGTCCATGCGGGAATGGTATCATACATAGCCTAGCTCAAAAAAAGGTGAACCATTGCAAACGACACCACGCCACGATCCATACGCAGCCCTGCGTCATCGCGATTTTCGATTCCTGGTTACAGGTCGCTTCATTACATCCTTCGGCAACGAAATGCTTTCGTTCGCCATCGGTTGGGAGCTATGGCTGCGCACCCATGAACCGTTTGTGCTCGGCATGGTGGGCCTGGTGCAGGTCATCCCTGTCCTTTTGCTTTCGCTGCCTGCCGGGCACATCGCGGACCAATACAACCGCAAACGCATTGTGTTGATCTCTGAAATAACTTTCGCGCTGTGCGCGCTCGGTTTAGGCTGGCTCTCGTATACCCGCGGACCTTTGTATCTAATTTATACGCTGCTGTTGATTATCGGGATCGCGCGCGCCTTTAACGACCCGGCTGCTTCGACGCTCCTGCCAGAGACGGTCCCACCTGAATTGTTTGGTAACGCCGCGACGTGGAACACGTCGGTCTGGCACTTCGCTTCGATTGCCGGCCCCGCGCTGGCCGGCCTTTTAATTGGCTTCTTCAAGTCTGTGACATTTATCTACGTCGTCGATGCGTTTGCCCTGTTCACATTCTGCATCATGCTGACGATGATCCGCGGCAGGCAGCTTCCGCTCGCAGAGAAGTCTCCCACCTGGAAGTCTCTAACAGAAGGCTTTCGATTCATGCACGATACAAAGGTGATCCTGGCTGCCATCACGCTGGACATGTTCGCGGTGTTGTTCGGCGGCGCGGTGGCGTTGCTTCCCATCTATGCGACCGATATATTGAAGGTCGGCGCCGAAGGGTTGGGCGTCATGCGCGCCGCTCCAGCTGTGGGTGCGACATTGATGGCATTGCTGATCGCACATCTGCCACCCATGCAAAACGCAGGGCGGACGCTGCTGCTGGCCGTCACCGGCTTTGGGTTTGTCACGGTCGTGTTCGGCCTTTCCACATCCTTCATCCTGTCGGTTGCAATGCTGGCATTGCTCGGTGGGTTGGATAATATCAGCGTCGTCATCCGCGGCACCCTGCTGCTGACATATACGCCGGATGCAATGCGTGGCCGCATCTCCTCGGTCAACAGCATTTTTATCGGGATCTCGAATGAACTGGGAAGTTTCGAATCGGGGGTCGCCGCGGCACTTTTGGGCCCGGTGCTGGCGGTGGTCACAGGCGGCATCGCGACCATCGTTGTCGTATTGATCGTAGCGCGCGTCTGGCCCGAAATGCGACACCTGAAATCGTTGAATGTCCCAGCCAACGAACCTGTTTGAGGTTCTTCATCGATTGATCTTCGAACTTCCATTTTCTGCCGAGGATTCATCCTGTGGGCAGAATGTCACGAACTGCCGCTGCCTCGTGCCTATGGTCTCTCAAAGTCGCTTGACAAAACCAAAGCTTTAGAACGCGAATGACGCGAAATGACGAATTTTCAGGCTTTTTTCGCGTCATTCGCCGATTTGCGCAATTCGCGTTGAAAAAATCTAGACTTTGAGAAAACCATGGCCTGGTGCCGCGCATGGCGTGACCACTCCCATTCATTGACGTATAATTCAGGCTAGCGAAAGGATTATTGTTATGATGAACAACCGTCAGCTGGCAGACACGTTCACACTCATCGCGAATTTACTGGAGATCAAAGGGGAAATAATCTACAAAACGCTTGCCTATCGCAAAGCATCCGAGTCTCTAATGGGGCTCGGACGTGAGGCAGGCGAATATTGGAAAGAGGGGAAACTCGAAGACATCCCCGGTGTCGGAAAGGCAATCGCCGAAAAGATCGATGAGCTGCTGTCCACCGGCAAGCTGGAGTTCCTCGAAAAACTCAAAAAGGAAGTGACGCCCGATTTGGCCACCTGGCTGCCCGTACAGTCACTGGGACCCAAGAAGATCGCCATGATCTGGAAGACCTTCGGCATCACAACTCTGGCAGAACTGGAGGCTGCGGCCAAAGAAGGGAAGCTGCGCGACCTGCCGGGCATGGGGTCAAAATCGGAAGCTGCGATTCTCGAAGGCATTGCCTCGCTTGGGCGGCGGTCCACACGGATTCCACTTGGGCACGCCTATCCGCTGGCAATGGAAATTATCGAGCAGCTCATGAGCGTAAAGGGAGTCGTCGACGCGCAGCCCGCCGGGAGTCTGCGCAGGATGCGTTCCACAGTCGGCGACCTGGATATTCTGGTCGCGGCAAAAGATTCGCCCGCCGTGATGGAGGCGTTCATCAAGCTGCCGCGCGTCAATCGTGTGCTGGGAAAAGGTCCAACCAAATCGAGTATCGAGTTCAATGACGGCGTGCGCGCCCAGGTATGGGTGCTTCCACCTCAGCAATTCGGTACAGCGCTGGTGTACGGCACCGGTTCGAAGGATCACAACGTCCGTTTGCGTGAAATCGCTCTCGCAAAAGGGCTATCGCTATCAGAACATTCGTTTGCAAAGCTCAAGAGCGACGACGAGATCTTTTGTGCAACAGAAGAGGAAGTCTATAAAACACTCGGCTTGCCGTGGATTCCTCCCGAGCTGCGCGAAGACCGCGGTGAGATCCAGGCTGCAAAAGCGAACAAGCTCCCGAAACTGATCGAAGTCAAGAATATCAAAGCCGATCTGCAAACCCATTCCACCTGGAGCGATGGCAAGCTGAGCATGCTCGAAATGGCGCAGGCGGCCGCCAAGCGCGGCATCAAGGTCATTGCGTTCACCGACCATTCCGCAAGTCTCGGCGTGACGCAGGGTCTGAAAATGGAGGACCATAAAAAACAGGCCGCCGAGATCAAACAGATCCAAAAAAAGCTCGGCGACAAAATCACGGTTCTGCATGCCAGCGAAGTGGAGATCAAAGCCGATGGCTCGCTCGATTACCCCGATGAGTTTCTGGCCACGCTCGATCTGGTATTGGCATCGATGCACACGTCGCTGCGCCAGCCGCGCGAGAAGGTCACCGAGCGCGTCATCAGGGCCATCCGCAATCCCTATGTGGACATCATCGGTCATCCCACGGGACGCCTGATCCCAGATCGGGAAGGGGCGGACCTTGACATGGAAGCGGTGCTCGCGGCAGCAGCCGAATCCGGTGTGGCGATGGAGATCAACGCTCATCCCGCCCGCCTCGACCTGGACGATGTGTATGCGCGCCGCGCCAGGGAGCTGGGCATCCCCCTTAGCATCAACACCGACTCGCACTCCGAAGGCGATTTCGACATGCTGCCTTACGGAGTCGCCACCGCTCGCCGCGCCTGGGTCGAAGCGAAGGATGTCATCAATTGCTGGACGAAAGATAAATTATTGAAGTGGTTGAAGAGTTAAACAACAACCTTGCGAAGGTATATTCTGAGCGAAGACGAAGGATCGAACCTTCGCAAGGTTGTACAGGACAGTACACATGGATCCCAACAACTCTCAAAACAAACGCAGCATTATCATCATCGTCAGCGCGATCGAAGTGCTGGTTTCAGCAGCCATATTATTGGCTGTGTTCGGCTTTTTTCCCATCGATATTTCAGGGCTGACTATCCCGCGCAACACAGTCATTATCGTCGCAGGGCTTTGGTTCCTGAGTTCACTTGGCATACTCATTTACATGCTGACAAGAACAGATACATCGGAATAAGTTTCTTTTTGACCTGATAGAAAGCGAGCTTTATATGTTAAATCCTTTTGGTTCCCAGCAAAACCCTGGTTTCTCGTCCTATGTCGATTTGAAAAAGAGAATCACGCAAAAAGTTCAAGCCAGCGATGTTAACGACCAGATTTTCCAGGCGGTACAGAACGCCTTTGAGAACGTGATGGCCTCGGAAAATCCGAGGATCTTACTGAGCCGCCCGGAACGCAAGCGATTGTTTTCGCAGGTGTTAAGGTCTGTCCTGGAAGACATGCTCAGGAAACTGGATGAACGGTCCGGACTCCGCTAAACCAATCTCTGCCGTGACCGCACTCGGATCGCTGCTCTTCCTCATCCTCGCGCCCGGCATGATCGCGGGATACATCCCGCTGGGACTCTTGCGCTGGGGGTCACAAACCCAGACAGGACTCTTTGCTTATCTGGCATTTCCGCTTTGGTCCATCGGTGGGAGTATGATCCTGTGGAGCTTTTGGAATTTCCTGCGGGAAGGACGCGGCACGCCCGCGCCGGTCGCTCCACCCAGGGAACTGGTCGCGGTGGGGTTTTATCGTTATGTTCGCAACCCGATGTATGTGGGTATCCTGGCGATGATCCTGGGGTATTTTTTATGGTTTGGCTATTGGAACCTGCTGATATATGGCGCGCTGGTCTTGCTCGCCTTTCACACCTTTGTAACCCTTTACGAAGAACCCACATTGAAACGAACATTCGGTGCAGCCTATGAGGACTATTGCAGGCGCGTGCCGCGCTGGATTCCACGGATAACAAAATAACGTGTTCAGATTTCTGAAACCGAACTTCTGGAAGATCCTGCTTGCGGCGGCCCTATTCCTTGCCACCAGTTATCTCTGGCGCATGTATACCATCTCCCGCATTTCGGATACATTTCCGTGGGGATTTCCTTTCCAATACTATCTGGCATGGGGACCATGTCCGCTGGGTGAGGTTTGTTTTGAGTTCAACAACCTATATCTGATATTGGACATATTGATCTGGTATCTGGTCAGCGTGTTGCTCGTGGAGCGTTTGCAAACGCGAACATGAACGCCATCAAGACCTTGCTGTACATGGGAAGCATGCATGGATTTTTCACCTATTATTTTCCCTGGCAGCTTGCCTCACACGACCCGGGAGTAGTAAATACCGATATAGTTCGTTGGCTGGGCATACCACTTTGGCTCACCGGCACGCTGCTCATCTTGTACTGCTCGATCGTTATCATCCGCCGGGGACTCGGTACACCTGCGCATCTTGACCCTCCCAAAACATTACTTGTCACGGGTCCGTATCGTTATCTGCGCAACCCGATCTATCTGGGTTCATTACTAATCCAGCTGGGAACGATCCTGTGGTTCGGCTCCACATTATTGCTCCCCTATTTTCTGTTTTTCATCATTGCCTATCATATCTTGATCGTGTTCTTTGAGGAGCCGGTCCTGCATAAAATGTTTGGCGCGGTATATGAGGAATACGTCAAAGAGGTTCCGCGCTGGATTCCAAAACTCCGGGCTTTAGATCCAAAATAAAACTTAAAGGAATATTTGCAATATGAATTTCATCGGTGAAATTGCCGCGCTGGCAACGGCCTGTTTCTTCGCCATGACGGCATTGATCTTTACATCGACCGGGCGCTCTGTTGGCTCGCAGGTGACCAACCGGGTACGACTCATCTTCGCCCTGGTCTATCTGATGATGCTGAATGCGGCGCTTTTTCGGGAGCCATTACCGTTCTCTGCCGATGCTTCGCGCTGGATCTGGCTCGGTCTGTCTGGGGTCATTGGGCTGGCTCTGGGCGATGCATTCCTGTTCCAGTCCTTTATCTCGCTGGGCGCCCGGGTGGGAACCCTACTGCTGTTGGGACTCGCCCCCATCTTTGGTTCGATCATGGCCTGGATGTTGTTCGATGAGACGCTAACCATGATGCAGATCGCCGGAATGGTTTTGACGCTGGCAGGCATTACGTGGGTGGTGCTCTCACACGAAGAGCCGCCCAACACCCCCCATGGTCATACCCGCCGCGGGGTGATCTTTGGCGTGCTGGCGGCGCTGGGGCAGGCTGCCGGACTTGTCCTTTCCAAACAGGGCATGCTGGGAGAGTTTTCCCCGTTCCAGGCAAATGCGATCCGTATGCTGGCGGCAGCCATTTGCATCTGGATTTGGACAGTGCTGGAAAGACAGGCAGGCAGCACACTTCAGGAATTGCGACACAAACCCGGCGTCATTGGCTTGCTCGCGCTGGGGGCATTTGTCGGTCCTGTGCTGGGAGTTTCTGCCTCGCTGTTTGCAGTGCAGCACGCAGCGATCGGTGTAGCCAGTACCCTGATGGCACTCACGCCGGTGATCCTTTTGCCTGTCAGTCACTTCGTCTTCAAGGAAAAGGTTGGCTGGCCGGCCGTGCTTGGAACGGTCCTGGCGATTGCCGGCGTGGCGATTCTATTCCTGGCATAAAAGGGTTTCTTATCGCACGAAACAAGGATGAAAATTTCTTACATTTCTCATGAACTCAGTGTAAGATGGGGACCTGCCAATATATAATACCCACGGTCACACACCTGCCCTGGCGGACGGTACCAGGGCAGGTGTGTGACCGAGTGCGGTACAGACCATCAAAGTGAGGTGCCATGAACGATAACAAGATCCCCGCCGACCAGGTCCGCATTTTTAGCGGAAATTCCAATCCCCAATTGGCCATGAACATCGCCGCCAAACTGGGTGTGCCCCTGGACGATACGCGTGTCTCCCGTTTCAGCAACGACGATCTCTACATCCAACTCGGTGCCAGTGTACGTTATCGCCGTGTCTACATCGTACAGTCGCTGTCGCAGCCGGTCAATGATCATCTGGTGGAATTATTGATGATGCTCGATATTGCGCGCGGCGCGGCGGCAGCAGAAATCCATGCCATTATTCCCTATTTTTCGTTCGGTCGCTCAGATAAAAAGGATACGCCGCGCATCTCGATCACTGCCCGTCTCGTGGCAGACCTGCTCAAAACGGCTGGCGCTACACACGTGATGAGCATGATGTTCCATTCGCCGCAGGTACACGGATTCTTTGCGACGCCCACCGACCATTTGAGCAGCCGCCCGGTCTTCAAGGAATATCTGTCCACACGTGACTTGACCGGCGCGATCATCGTGGCGCCCGATATGGGACAGGCCAAATCGGCCGCCCGCTTCGCCAGGACGATGAGTCTGCCGGTCGCCGCCGGGAACAAGGAACGCATCTCGGATACCAAAGTGGTCATCAGCGGATTGGTGGGCAACCAGGTCAAGGGACATAAGCGGGCCCTGATCTATGACGATGAGATCGCCACCGGCGGTTCGATCCATGAGTTGAGTCGTGTGCTGGTCGAGGAAGGCGTGGAGGATATTCTCGTCGTATGCACACACGGACTCTTCACACAGGGCGGGCTCGAGCGTTTAGCCGCCATCCCGCAGATCACAGAAATTGTCACGACCGATACGGTCTACATCCCGCCGGAGAGGATGCACCCCAAGCTCAAGGTGCTTTCGGTTGCGCAGGTGTTTGCAGATGCCATCCGGCACAACTTCAACCGCGAATCGATCAGCGACCTGTTCGTTTACGGTGAGTGATTCACTACTCACGCGACTCCAGCGGCGCGCACGGGCATTGAAGAACGAAGCTCTTGCAGTCTATCTCGCTGCAAAGGACCCGCGCACGCCATGGTATGCGAAGGCACTCGTCTTTTTCGTCGTGGCGCATACGTTCAGCCCAATCGATTTGATCCCTGATTTCATTCCCGTGATTGGTTATCTCGATGATCTGATCATTACACCGGGTGGGCTGTGGCTGGCAGTCCGTTTGATCCCGGCGGAGGTGTTGGCTGAGGCTCGGGCAACCGCAGCAGCTCCGAGCGTTGACCGAAGCGTTGGTACAATCGGGGCAGCGATCATCGTTTTACTGTGGATCGTCGGGCTGAGCGCCGCGCTGTATCTCATCCTTCGTTTTCTCAAATCCATCTAATCAACCAGAGGAGTCTCCCATGATCGGAAAAGCAATGCAAGATGCCATGAACGAACAGATCAACAAGGAATTTTTTTCATCGTATCTCTATCTTTCGATGGCGGCATATTTCGAAGATAAGAACCTGACCGGCTTTGGCCACTGGATGCGCCTGCAAGCCGATGAAGAGCACGGGCACGCCATGAAGTTTTACAATTACATTTTGGATGCCGGTGGACGCGTTCAGCTTAAGGGCATCGATGCGCCCGCGACCGACTGGAAATCGAATCTCGAAGTGGCCGAGCAGGTGGCGGAGCATGAGGCCAGGGTTACAGCATCCATCCACAACCTGTATGAGGTCGCTCTCAAAGAAAAAGATTATGCCGCCCAGGTGATGCTGCAGTGGTTCATCAGCGAACAGGTCGAAGAGGAAAAGAACGCCCAGGAACTCGTTGCCAAACTTCGTATGATCGAGGAGCGCGGCACAGCCGTGCTGATGCTCGACCATCGTCTGTCGAAACGGAAGGGCGAAGGCGGAGAAGAAGCCGAAGAGGAGTAGTTTACAATTACGAAGTGCCGCATACGTGTGTAAACTCGGGATCTGCATTTCAACTGCAAATGCAGTTGGAAAACTTAGTTACACCTGTGAAACAGGCGTGAGCCAAGCGGCAGGCCCTGAGGTCAACTCAGGGTTTTTTTTATTGGATCCATGCAGTTTGCGAAGGTTGTGATAAGGAGCTCAAGCCGCCGTCCCCGGCGGCGCTTCTCCAGGTAAATGCTGCGCCGAGGACGGCGCAGGAAGCATACTAAACCTTCGCAAGGCTTTTATGGATGTGTATGGAGGAACTCGCATGAGCTTCACGATCCGACGCGCCACGCCGGAGGATAAACCCGAGTGGCTGCGCATGAGGCAGGGACTGTGGTCCGATGCTCCGGCAGAGTATCTGAGCCTCGACCTGGACGCCAAACTGGCAGATGAAGACAAAGCTGTTTTTCTCGCCTGCAGCGCCGACGGGCAATTGGTCGCCTTTCTGGAAGCGGGACTGCACAATTATGCCGAAGGCTGCGACACGTCGCCGGTGGGCTACATCGAAGCCTGGTACGTGGACCCCCACGTGCGCGGCCAAAAACTCGGGCGCCAATTGATCTATACAGCGGAACAATGGGCGCGTGAAAAAGGCGTCACCGAGATGGCTTCCGATACATGGCTGGATAATCACGATAGCATCCAGGCCCATTTGAAAATGGGATATGAAGAAGTAGACCGGCTGGTTCATTTTGTAAAACAGTTATAGGATAACGATTGTAGGGGCGGGCAGCTGCCCGCCCCTACAATCGTTATTAGTGACATGAAAAATTTCCTCGTCTACGGCTCCTACGGATATACAGGTCAACTTATCGTTGAGCTCGCCACCCAGCATGGATTGCGTCCCATCCTTGCCGGGCGCGATGAAAAGCAATTGAGTACACAGGCGCGCAAATACAATCTTGACTATCGCACCTTCGCATTGGAGGAAACATCGAAACTGGATTCCGCCCTGCGCGAAGTGGACGCGGTGCTGCACTGCGCCGGTCCGTTCGTACATACGTTCCGTCAAATGGCAGAGGCTTGTTTGCGCACAAAACGTCACTATGTAGACATCAGCGGAGAGATCGCTGGCTTTGAAGCGTTAGCAAAGATGGATTCACAAGCCAAAGACGCAGGCATTATGCTGCTGCCGGGAGCCGGATTCGACGTGGTGCCGTCAGATTGTCTCGCCGCGTATCTAAAGAACAGACTACCCTCAGCCACACAGCTGCGACTCTACATTCGCGGTGTCGGGGCGGGAGTCTCACGCGGCACGGCAAAGTCGGGGATCGAGAATATGCATCGGGGCGGGATGATCCGTCATGACGGGAACCTGGTGCAGATTCCGCCCGGCGCGCACATCCGTGAGCAGGACTTTGGAAGAGGTCCGGTGCAGACCGTCTCCATCGGCTGGGGAGATGTCAGCACCGCCTATTACAGCACGGGCATCCCCAATATCGAAACGTATTTTGCATTCCCAACAAGTTATATCAGTACATTGAAAGCGATGCGCGTGATCGGTCCGTTGTTGTATAACCGCCCTGCAAAGAATATTCTCAAACTTCTCGTCAACACCTTCACACCGCCTGGACCCAGCGAAGAAAAAAGAAAAAAGGGTTTTGTCATCTTTATCGGCGAGGTCACTGACCAAAATGGGGGACGTGCCGTTTCAAAATTGATCTCCCCCGAGGGATATACTTGTACGGCGTTGACTACTGTTGAGATCATGAAGCACATCTTGAATGATGACTACAAAATGGGTTTTCAAACTCCATCGCTCGCCTACGGCGCTGATTTCATTATGCAATTCGCAGGAGTCGAACGTTCTGCCATGAAGCCGGAAGTAAAATGAAACGGCCGCGATTGGCTGCCAACTTTGTTTTTTTACTTGGCGTGTTCCTCTGCCTATCCATTTTGCTTGGATCGATGGTGATGATGGCATTTGATCGAGACGCAGAAGACCCTTCCACACAGCAGGATCAAAATGTATCGGAGGCAGATATGTCTTTTGAACTCAAAAGCAACGCATTTTCAAATGGACAATCCATTCCTGCAAAATATTCCTGCATTGGGCGCAACATTTCTCCTGGGCTCACATGGAGCGACCCACCCGTCGGTACACAGTCTTTTGCTCTGATCATGGAAGATCCCGACGCACCCATGGGGACGTGGGTGCACTGGGTGTTATCCAACATTCCGGTTGACCGGCGCGGTCTTGAAGAAGACTTGCCCGTAACAGGAAAAAACGTGGCCAACACCAGCGGCATTTTCGTTGGCAAAAACTCGTCGGGTAACATTGGTTATGATGGGCCCTGCCCGCCGAGTGGCACACACCGTTATTACTTCAAGCTCTACGCTCTCGATATACAGATTGGTCTGCTGCCCGGCGCGACGAAGGAAGATGTATTGCGCGAAGTGAACGGTCACGTCCTGGCGCAGGCCGAATTGATGGGCACATTTAGTAAATGACAGGACCCAACTCGACGATCCAACACGCAAAGAAAAACGGCAATCCGATCATCGATGGGAATGAAGTGACCTTCTTCTGGGAAGGGGATCATGCGCCGAAACTGATAAGCGACTGGAACGGCTGGGACGATTCCCCGCGCCCGTTCAAACGCCTCTCCCCCAGCTCTTCGTCTCCGCTCAGGACAGGGCTGCAGGCTGCTACCGCTAAATCGGTCTGGTTCTGCACCTTGTCGTTACCCCGCGACGCCTACATCGAATATGCCCTCTACGACTCCGTCACACAGCAGAAATTCATCGACCCGCTCAACAAACGGACGGTCAGTAACGGCGTCGGCGGACGGAACAACTACTTCTACATGCCTGAGAACATGCCCTCACCGTTCGCCATCCGCCGCGGCGATATTCCCGTGGGCGCGTTGACGAGGCACAGCGTGGAGACAAAGTGGCTGCGCGACGATTACGAACGCGACATCTATCTCTATCGCCCGCCATTCCATGAACCCGTTCCGCTGTTGATCGTCTATGATGGGCAGGAGTACATGCAGCGCGCCAAACTCACCACAGTTGTCGACAACCTGATCGCAGATCAGCGCATCACGCCGATTGGGATGGCGTTCCTCCCCAGCGCCGGTCGCTGGCGCAATGTGGAATATGCCTGCTCCGATGGGACGCTGCTGTGGCTCGATCAAATCATTTTGCCGCTGGCAAAGGAGAAACTGAATTTACTTGACATTGAAGAACACCCCGGCGCGTACGGCGTGCTCGGCGCGTCACTGGGCGGGACTATGGCGATCTACACCGCCTTGCGCATGCCCGATGTGTTCGGCAAGGTGCTCAGCCAATCGGGAGCGTTCACCATCGAAAGTCGCGACTTCGCCCCTGTCGACCTGGTGAAACACGGCCAGGCAAAAGATATCCGTATCTGGATGGATGTCGGTCAGTTGGACATTCTGCTCGGAGATAACCAAACCATGCATGCGCTGCTACAGGAACAGGGATACAACGTGACCTACCGCGAATTCATCGCCGGTCACAACTTCACGGCCTGGCGCGACGATATCTGGCGCGGGTTGGAGGAGATGTTCCCGCGCTAAACATTCTGTTATCGCTTTGCGAATGTCTTCTGCAACCACACCAAAAACCTGACCCATCGACTATTGGTTACGATCCCCAGTTCTCTGATGAACTCCTCCCTGTGTGCCAGCTCCTCTGGAGAAAAACTGGCTTTCAATATTTCATCTTTGAATTCCTGTGAGTTGCGGTCTTCAGGGACGATAAAGGTTTTGATCGGCTCACAGGCGATTCGTTGATCCACTCCCAACACAAAACGTTCATTGACAACGGTGTTCATGCCCTGGGTAGCAAGAGGCCAGGTGGCATCCACGATCATCTCTTTCTCAGGCAATTCGATGACCACATAATTGTGTACATCCACAAAACGACCATTGGTCCTTTGCAACAATCTGCGCAGGTTTCCAATTGTTTTTTTAGGGTCGATATATGTGACTGTCGTACAAGCCATCACGCGTGAAGAATAACCCAGTTCGGCAAAGAGTTTCTTTAGCAGGTAATGTTTTCCCGAACATGTGCCGCGCCATTCACGGATGATGGTCTCCGGATCACGCGAACTGGCACGCACGTACGGCATATCTCGGACAAGGCTAAACGCTCTTTCAAGATCGATCTCATCCTCCGCCTTGAGCAGTCCACGTTCCATTGCTTTTGATTTCAACATTTCTAGAAGCATATCTTTCCATTGTAATCGAGTGGTATCATCGCTTCCATGATCCTGGCTACCCTTTGCTACATCAAACATAATGGATGCACATTGATGCTCCATCGAATTAAAAAGCCCAATGACATCCACGAAGGCAAATGGAACGGGCTCGGGGGTAAATTCGAGGCGGGGGAAACGCCGGAAGAGTGCGTACGGCGCGAGGTCCAGGAGGAAGCGGGTCTCCTTATCCAGGATCCGCATTTGCATGGCCTCTTGATGTTCCCCAACTTCAAAGGGAACGATTGGTACGTGTTCGTCTTCACGGCGACGGAATTCAGCGGAGAGATGGTCGAGTCAGCTGAAGGGAATTTGGAGTGGATCCCCGATGAGACCCTCACCAGCTTGAATCTATGGGAGAGCGATCACATCTTTTTGCCCTGGCTCGAAAGCGGCGAATTTTTCTCGGCAAAGTTCGAATATGAAGGGGATGTTATGCAGAGATACGAAGTAACATTTCACTAGCCTTGCTCCTGAGTAGAGCCTACGAAGGTCTCGAACCTTCGCAAGGCTTTTTTCTATAAGAAGTATAATCAGCGCATGTCCGTGCTTACAAACAAGCGTATTCTCCTAGGGGTCACCGGGTCCATTGCCGCCTACAAAGCCGCCGACCTTGCATCCAGGCTGACGCAGGCGGGCGCACAGGTGGATGTCATCCTCTCCCGTTCCGCTGAAAAATTCATTACCCCGCTAACCTTCCAATCGGTGACGGGCCGCCGGGCGTTCGTCGATGCAGATCTATGGGGTAACGAAGCGCATGTGTTACACGTCGGTTTGGGCCATACCGTCGATTTGCTCATCATCGCTCCATGCACGGCGAACACGATGGCAAAACTCGCGCATGGACAGGCGGACTCTCTGCTTGCAGTTACTGCATTGGCAGCCAACTCTCCATTGCTCATTGCACCCGCCATGGACGGCGGCATGTTCGATCATCCCGCCACACAGGAGAATCTGGATACGCTCCGAAAGCGCGGCGCGATCATCGTCGGACCGGCGGAGGGACATCTCGCATCGGGACTCACCGGGCCGGGACGCATGGCCGAGCCAGTGGAGATCCTCGGTTACGCCCGTCTCGCTCTCGCGCAGGCGGGGCCGTTGGCCGCTAAAAAAGTGATCGTCACCGCCGGAGGGACTCAGGAGCCTCTCGACCCGGTCCGTGTGCTGACCAATCGATCGTCTGGCAGACAGGGTTATGCCCTCGCCCAGGCCGCACTGGACGCCGGCGCGCAGGTCACATTGATCACCACGCCCACTGCCTTGACTCCTCCCGTGGGCGCGCAGGTGATCGGCGTGGAAACCGCAAAGCAAATGCTGGATTGCGTGTTGCAGGAAGCACAAGACAGCCACGCGCTCATCATGGCAGCCGCAGTAGCCGACTTCCGCCCAAAGCATCAGGCGCAGGATAAGATCAAGAAGGAAAGCGGGGTTCCGCAGATCGAGCTCGAAGGGACGGAAGATATTTTGAAATCGGTATCCAGCCAGCGGCTCAGCGCGCAGCGGGAGCGTCCGCTTGTCATCGTGGGGTTTGCTGCTGAATCCCGAGACCTGCTGGAAAATGCCACAGTTAAGTTAAAATCCAAGGGGTTGGACTTCATCGCCGCGAACGATATCTCTGCCGGAGACGCAGGCTTTGCAGTCGAAACCAACCGCGTTACACTATTATTTGCAGACGGTCGCAAAGAATCGCTGCCACTCATCAGCAAGACCGAAGTGGCCGAGACGATCATCGCCCGACTTGCGGCGCTGCTGGAGTAATCATGCGTATTCTTGTACTCTCAGACATCCATGCGAACTATACAGCTCTGGAGGCGGTACTCAACGACGTGGGGCACGTGGATGAGACCTGGTGCCTGGGCGATCTGGTGGGATATGGCCCTGACCCCAACGCGGTGCTGGAGCAGGTGCGTGAGATCCCCAATCTCACCTGTATCCTGGGCAATCACGATGTGGCAGTGATCGGCAAGATCCCTTTCGAAGCATTCAACGGCGATGCACGCCGCACGCTTGAATATCATGAACGCGTTCTGAGCGCCGACAATATGGATTTCCTGCGTTCGATCCCATGGAACTTAAAAGTCCGTGAAGATGCAAGCCTTGTGCATGGAAGCCCGCGCGATTCGGTCTGGGAATATATCTTGAACACGCTCTCGGCCCGTTTGAACTTCGATCATTTCACCACGCCCTGGTGCTTTGTGGGGCATTCGCATTTACAGTGTATATTCCAGCTGGACGAACGGTCAGACCGCGTCAATCTCAAGCCGCTCAAGGTCAACGAGCCGCTTAAGCTCGAACCGCGCATGATCGCCAACCCCGGTTCGGTGGGCCAGCCGCGCGACCGTGACCCGCGCGCCGCCTATGCCATCTACGACAGCACCGCTAAGACCTGGGAACCGCGGCGTGTGGCCTACAACATCCCCGAAGTGCAGCAGCGCATTCGTGAAGCAGGGTTGCCGGAAAAGCACGCCGTGCGGATCGCGGAAGGCTGGTAGATGCCACAATTACGAATTACCGATTACGATTCATGTTCCTGTATTTCGTAATTAGTAATTGGTAATTGGCAACGAACGAAGTGGGGGAACATTTACATTGTAGTCATCGTCCTTCGGATGAAATCATCGTACATACGTGAAGGAGTAGAAACCATGAAACGCCCAATTATCATCATCATTTCGGTCCTCGTCGTTTTCCTGCTGCTGGGAACAGTAGTGACCTCAATGTTTCAAATGCAGGGTGCCGTCGCGCCCGATGGGACTTATCTTCTTTCAGACCGCAGTTTTGGATACGGCGGCGGCGCGCCTGCCGCAGAAGCACCTGTGGAACCAGCTGTTGATTTCTACGGTTCCGACGCCATCAAGAACGAAGAAATGGACAATTCTGCCGCCCAGGCGCAGACCCAGGAACGCATGGTCATCGAAAACGCCGATCTTGCGATCGTGGTAACGGACCCGAAGACACGCATGGCAGAGATCAGCAAGCTGGCCAGTGAAATGGGCGGATTCGTTGTATCTTCGAACATCTATCAATCATTTACAAATATGGGCACAGAAGTGCCTGAGGCGAGTATTATGATCCGTGTTCCATCGCAACGCCTCGATGAAGCACTCGACAAGATCAAACAGGGCGCAGTGGACATCGATTATGAAAACCGCTCAGGTCAGGATGTCACGAATATCTACGTCGATCTGCAGTCTCAGCTCAAAGCCAAACAGGCCGCCGAAGCTCAATTGCTGAAGATCCTCGAAAAAGCAGAAACGGCAGACGATGTGCTCGCCATTTACCTGCAATTGGAATCTATCCAAACCCAGATCGAACAGCTCAAGGGACAGATCAAGTACTATGAAGAATCTGCTGCTCTTTCGTCCATCAGCGTGCGCCTGATCGCCGAAGCAGGGACCCAGCCCATCCAGATCGGGCCGTGGACACCTGCAGGTGCAGCCAAAGATGCGGTCGAAGATTTGATCCGCTTTGCGCAGAACTTTGCTGAATTCCTGATCTACTTTGTGATCTCGGTCGTCCCGAGCCTGATCCTGATCGCCATCCCTCTCTACCTGGTCTTCCTCGGTGGACGCGCGATCTTCCGCAGATTTCGAAAGTCCCCTGCGGGCGCTGAGGTAATGGAAGAACCGAAGGGTTAAGAGAGTAAGAAGCAAAAAGGGAGAAGTAGAAAGTGGAAAGTAAGACCTGAGAGGCTGAAACCTTTCAGGTCTTTTTCTTTACAACTCGATCGAAAAATGTAAGCAGGGAGGAGTCAAAACCTAACCACGGAGACACGACACGTGCGCCCGATTTGCTTGGCAAATCGTGCGTTCCCCGGCACCTGCGCCTGGGGCAGCTGTGCTGCAGTGCAGGTGAGACACTAAGAGTAGAAAAGCTCCGTGACTCACATCGTCCCGATGCTCTTTCGGGAGTGTCTCAGTGGTTCAAAACAGGGTTTTAGCAGCTGACTCATTTATAATTCCCGATCATGGAAAAACTTGTTCAGGACGCCCAGGCATTATTCAATCTTCACATTACCGGGCGGCAGGTGATGTCATTCACGACCTTCGAAAAAGAATTGCTGGAGTGGAATCAAAAGTTCAATCTGACCGCCATACGCGACGTCGAATCCATACGCACAAAACATTTCCTCGATTCACTCTCCTGCGTGCTGGCATGGAAATCCACTGTTCCCCAGCATCTCATCGACGTAGGCACCGGCGCGGGGTTCCCGGGGATTCCGCTCAAAATCATATTCCCCGCGATGAAACTGACTCTGGTCGAATCCGTCGGCAAGAAGGCGCTGTTCTGCCAGCATATCGTCCGTGTGCTCGGGCTGGATAATGTGGATGTGATTCAATCCCGCGCAGAAGACCTGGGGCAAGATGGCATTCATCGCGAAAAATACGATTGGGCCGTGGCGCGTGCAGTGGCAAACCTGAATGTACTCAGTGAGTATCTGATTCCATTGGTAAAGCTCGGCGGAGCAGTCCTCGCCCAAAAAGGCGAAAGTGGACCCGCTGAGGCGCAGTCCGCTGAATATGCGATGAAAGTACTAGGAGGGAAGTTGAAACAATTGATCCCCGTTCATTTGCCCGGTGTGGCAGACGATCGTTATTTGATCCTGGTCGATAAGATCGCGGCGACGCCACCCAAATATCCGCGCAAGCCAGGGATCCCGGCGAAACAACCATTATAGAAAATAACGATGTAGGGGACGGCAGCTGCCGTCCCCTACATCGTTATTCCATTAACACGCCTCTTCCATAATCGTGATCTTATCTTCCTTATTGGGGATGATACACAGGAATTCAAACGGTTCCGAACCGGTATTCTCATACGAATGGATCGCGCCGGCCGGGATGTACACGACATCACCTGCCCTGACATGATGTGTTTCATCGCCGATGGTGATGGTCGCTTCGCCGCGCAGGACGTATTGCTCGTGTTCGACAGTATTTGTGTGGCGCGGCATTCCGCCGCCTGTTTGCATCGAGAATTTGCGCAGCGCGAAGTTCGGGCCCTCCTGCGACGAGATCAGGACCTGAATGGTGGTGTCTTTTCCGGCAGCGACATTTTTCGCTTCGACATCGGTGGAATGTTTTACTGTCATAAGAACTCCTTTGTAACATGTCGTTGCGAGCGGAGCGAAGCGTCGCCGTGGCTACTGGGCGCCACTCCTCGCCATGACGAAACAGAATTACGGAATTGATGTATTCGTCGGCCAGGAAGTGTACGTCGGCGCGATGGGCAGAACCAGTGTGGGCGCAGGTGTACTCGTTGACATGGGAGTACTTGTGGGCGACGGTGTCGCCGTCCATGTGGCGGTGGGAGTCGGTGTGGGCGTTGATGTCGCCGTGAACTGCCTCAGCAGGCCGAAGGCCAGAACTGAGGCGGCAAGCAAAACGAAGAGCAGTCCTGCTATGCCTCCGATGACCCATGGAAGCCAGGCTGGAATTTTAGTGTTTTTTTTAACCAAGAGCTTGAAATCGGCCGGGACCGAGATCAAAACGATGGTGGTATTGTCATGTCCACCGCGCGCATTGGCAAGATCCACCAGCGCTTTGGCCGCCTCCTTCAAACTGGAGCGCGTGCGCACGGTTTCCAGAATCTCATCGTTCCACACGAGGTCGGTGAGTCCATCGCTGCATAAGAGCAATACATCGTCAGGCTGGAGCTGCACGCCCTGGTTTGCCTCTGCCTGGTGATCGCCCTCACCATCGAAAAACCTCAGTCGGAAATCGGGATCGGGCGCCTCGGGCGAACCAAGATAACGGCGGATGACATGCACATTGGGATGCTCACGCGCCATCTCGGGTGTGAGCAATCCTTTCTCGATCGCTTCCTGCACCCACGAGTGGTCCACCGTCAACTGCTGGATGCGCCCGCCGCGCATCAAATAGATACGCGAGTCGCCTACATAGGCAGTGTACAGCTTATCGCCGATGATCCATGCAATCGCACACGTGGCGCCCATGCCCTTAAGGCTTTCATTCGATGCCGAGTGCGCGGCGATGGCATCACTCGCTTCGGTAACTGCCTCTTCGATGGTCTTACGGATATTGCGTGTATCGCTGTCAGCCACCACCTGCATGATGTGATTGACCGCCAGTTCCGCGGCCACTTCACCGGCGCGATGCCCGCCGATACCATCTGCCAGCACGGAGAACAGCACAGGCATACGGTTGTCTTCATCGATCACAAACGACGCAACAGCATAACGGTCCTCGTTATTCTTGCCCGTCATGCCCGGGTGCGTTTGTGCTTCGACATTCAGGTGAGCGCGCTGTATACGGATCATAAACTGGATCTATTTCTTCGTGACGACCTTCGGCTCGGGCGCAGCCGGAGGCTGGCTCAGATCAAAACGATAGGCCATCTGCCCAAAGTGAATCCTGTCTCCGTGCGCCAGGCGCAGACCTTCGCGCGTGATCGGTTCGTAATTCACCCACGTCCCTGCGATCGAGCCATGATCGTAGATGAGAAAGTATCCGTCATCCGTTTGTTTAATGCGTGCGTGAAGCGGTGAGATGGATGGGTCATCCAGCACATGCTTCGATTGTACCGGGTCTGTGCCAAACGTCATATCCTTTTCGGCAAGCGGAATCGGCACACCGCTGGCCGGTTCGCCGCCGTTCGTCAGGCGGATGAGATAGGCAGGTGCGTCCGAAATTCGCGCTGGCTTTTGCAGAATCTCCACTTTCTTACGCGGCTGGGTTTTCGATTTTTTGGTTGCCGAGGTGGGCGGTTCCATCGTCACCGGGACAGGCTGCGTGAGCGGGTCTTCAAAACGCTGGCGGGCCTGTTTTCGTTTGCGGAACAGGACGATATTCGTGCGGCCTCGCAGCAGAATGCCCAGCAACAGGATCCCCGCCAGGCCAATGGCGCCGAGGATGATGTAGGAGCTATAGCGGCCAAATAGAGCACGAATACCGCGCTGCGGCTGGATCACCGTAATGCTGACGGGAATCCCCATGCTCGATTTTTTCAAACCAAGCACATCCTCCACCTCCACCACAAGCTCATGCGTTCCGCTGGTTGCATACTCATTCAGGTTCCATGTGAATCGTTCAAAGGGCGCAGAAATATTTTGGTCCACCGCCTGGCCATCCACATAGAGAGTGGTACGTTTCAAGTCGCGCGGATGTTTATCGGGAAATTCAATGATGATCTCGATCTGCTGTTGCGATGGGGTCAGCTCCTCAGAATACGGATCGGTCGCCGGGGGTTGGCGCGTGATCTGCAGGGACGGCGAGATGAAGATCGGGTCAGGTGGTTGGACATCTACAGTGAACGACTTATCCACGGCGGGGATCTTGCCGTGCGGGGTGTCGACATCCAGACCGATCGTATGGTCGCCGCCAGAGCGAAGCATGGATGTGTACGTCAGTGAATAGATATGACGCAGCGGGTCAAAATAGGAGTTTGGGTCCGGGAATGGCTCCTTGCCTGAAAATGCGAAGAAGGCGCCGTTCGTTTGCTGCGCCAGCATCCGAAACGCATTGGCGCTCGGCGAATTGAACTGCGTCTCATTGGCCACGAACCACACGAAGACGCGCACCTTTGTGTCGATGGCGTGCTGGATGAGCGGCGCGATCGTATTGTCGATGTTTGGTTCATCCATGTGAGGCGTGATGAACAACACAGCGCGCTTCATGCCGGCTTGCAGGGTCGGTGAATTCACCGTATCCAGGGCAATGGTCAGGGATTGTAGATTTGGGGTGGTCGTGCGGAAATCTGGCTTGAAGGAATTCAAGCTCACGAACCAGTCTTTTGCCGCAGCATGGCTGATCAGCGAACCGGATAACGAAACAAGGCTCAGGTCATCCTGCGAGTTGGTGGGCTGGGAATCGGCCCACATCCCGAGCGCTTCCACAATGCGTGTGAAGCGTGCTGCCCCGGTCCCATCGCGTACGGCCAGTGGCGGACCAGGGTTGATGCCCACCACGATCTGCACCGGCACCGCGGACTCGTGCAGTGCATCCACTTCGCGCGACTCGCCGTCCTCATACACTGTAATAGCCGACGGCTCCAGGTCGGCGATGAATTGGCCGCTCGCGTCGAACACATCCACAAGCGCGCTGATCGTGGGGAATCCCTGCGCCTCGATGGCAGTGAGCTCTGCATAGGCAGCGGTCTGGGCCTGCGCGACGGTTTGGGTCGCAGCGAACAGGCTCAAGCTCAGAAGAAACGAGAGCGTTCTACGCATTCGAGGCGGAGATCATGGTCTTGTCGGGGTCATCCATGCGCGGAGGTGTTTCACTGGGCGGGGTCATCATATCATTGCTGTCAGGTTTGCGCGTCAGGCGCATATAGGTTAGCGTCCATGCAGATTCAGCATAAGCGATCGCAATGCCATTCAACAGCCAGGAAACCGGGGCATACAAACAGATGCAGATCAATGCAAAAAGAAGCGGGTTCCAGTTCTGTCCATCGCCTGCTGCGAACGCGATGGCGGCCGGAACGACAGTGATCAGGATCGGGATGGCGATTACGAAACCAACCACCAGCGTAATGACCGCCAGGATGATCGCCATCACAATGATCGGGCCAAGGTTATTGCGGAAGATATCCCAACCGCGGCTCAGAGAAGGCAATACGGGCGCGTCCTCCAGCACAATCGAGCGCTCAGACTGACGAACGATCAGGTTGATCACCCATCCAATCGGGATGAGCAGGCAGAAACAGCCGAGGAAGATCGGCAACATTCCCATCATTCCTATGGCAGAGGCGTCGCTTCCCTGGCTCGCACCGATGGCGAACATAGCACCCAGAAAGATAGCGCCGAGGATCACGATGAAGAATGGAAGCCCCGCCAGGAGAGACAGCCCGAACACGCGCCAGAAATACGGCGTGCTCTCGCTGAAGAGCTGACCAAAGATCAGGCTCTCCGCCCCGCCCTCTGCATCCGCTGTGCCGCGGATCAAGCCGATGCGGCCAATGGTTCCAAGAAAGATGCTGATCAGCGCAATGATACACGCCAGCGTAATGACGAGCACAACAAACAGGTTCACGTTGTTCACGATCCAATTCAGGAAGCTTTCGAGCTGAGGCGGAAGATCCGTAGGGCCATTGCCAAAGCCGCCATCTCCGCCGCTATTGCTCCCCGAATTGAAATTCGAGCCGCCCCGGCCGCAGCTTGCCAGGAAGCCAAAGATCCACAGTACCCTGTGCTTCCAGACGATCTGCCAGGCACGAGTGAGGACTTCGCCAAAATTGAAATTCATGTTTTCTCCTTGTTATGCGGGAACTTCTTGAGGGGTTAACAGCGGCATATTGCTGGATCGTGAAAGTCGCAGATAGGTGATGACCCAGCCCGATTTCATCAGTGTCGTCAGCCCACCCTGGAACAGGCAAAAGAAGGGGAACAGTGCGACCGCAAAAAACCCGCCGAGGATCAGCAGAATACTTCCAAACTCAGCCGATTCCATCATGGCCATGGGCAGGAAAAAGAACGGGAACATAAACGGCATCATGATGAAACTGGAGAGCGTGCTGACACCGAGATAAAACACGAGGCCGACAATCACATACAAAAATATATTGTTCCTGAACAACTGCCAGCTATGTTTTGTGGCATCCATGACCGTCATGTCATCTACGATGACCGCCGTCAGCGCCTGCTGCATACAGACATACCAGACTAGCATAAGCGGATATTGCAGGAAGGTCAGCGGCCACATGCACATCATGCCGAGCCCAAATGTAAGAAACGAGAGCAGCATCATGACTGCGAAAACAGCAAGATAAAACAGCATCATCCCGCCGACGAATAAAGTTGTGACGCCTAAACAACGCCAGAAGAATGCATAGCTCTCGCGAATCAATTCTGTAAACGACCGTCGTTCCTCTGCACGATCGGCACGTAGTATGCCTAGTGTGAGAGCAACGTCGAGCAGCACTTCAATAGGATAAATAATTACAAGAGATAAGATCCCACCTCCAAAGGACAGAAGCAATATGAGACTATCATCAAGGCTTTCATTCATGGTTTCGGCGATTATTGGAATGAGGAAGACCGGGGCAAAGAGAACACCTCCAAACACCATCGCAGCGCCGATGATCCACAGCGATTTGTGCTTCCATGAAATTTGCCAGGAGCGGCCGATCACGTCCCCAATGTCAATCTTCACTGTTCCTCCTCACTCTACAATCTCAAAACGAAAATCGGGACTACCGTTCTAACGGGAAAACCCAGTTTTTAACACAAAGGACACTACGGTCACGAAGGAAAATTGCTGATTAAGTGCCTTTTCTACCCCTTTGTGTACTTCGTGCCCTTTGTGTTTGGAGCATTTCCCGCCGTGAGCAGGAGAGCCCAAAATTCGCTCATTCCCATTCGATGGTCGCAGGCGGCTTGCTGGTAATATCATACACGACCCGATTGATTCCAGCAACTTCATTCACGATGCGGCTCGAAATTTTGGCCAGCAGCGTATCGGGCAGGCGGGCCCAATCGGCGGTCATGAAATCGTCGGTGGTTACGGCGCGGATCGCAGCGGCTTCCTGGTAGGTGCGCTGGTCACCCATCACCCCCACCGACCGTACGGGCAGCAGCACCACGAACGCCTGCGACGTTTTGGACCGCTTCCCCAAATACCCCGCTCTGGATAACTCGTCGATCAGGATGGCATCCGCCGCCCGCAAACGGGACACGCGCTCGCGCGTCACCTCCCCGAGACAACGCACGGTCAGGCCGGGACCCGGGAACGGTTGCCGCCACACCAGCTTTTCCGGCAGCCCGAGCGCTTCCCCCACGGCCCGCACCTCGTCCTTGAACAAATAGCGCAACGGCTCGATCAGCTCAAATTGCATATCCTTCGGCAGCCCGCCCACATTGTGATGCGTTTTGATCTTATCTGCTTTGTTGCGATCCGGCGCAGACGATTCCACCACGTCTGGATAGATCGTGCCCTGCACCAGGAACTTTGGCTGCCCTACCTGCTTCGCCTGCGCTTCAAAGACACGGATGAATTTTTCGCCGACGATCCTTCTCTTTTGCTCAGGCTCCGTCACTCCATCCAATGCAGAAAAGAACTCATCACTTGCCTCCACTGTGATCAGTTCGGAATGCAATCCGTTCCGAAACGCTGCAGCCACCTGCTCGCCTTCTCCCTGGCGCAGCAACCCCGTATCTACGAACACAGCCACCAGTTGATCGCCGATTGCCCTGTGGACCAGAGCCGCCGCCACCGACGAATCGACACCGCCAGAAACCGCGGCCAAAACGCGTTCGTGTCCCACCTGCCTGCGGATGCGTTCGACAGCTTCGTCGATGATCGAACTGGGATTCCAATTCGGTTTGACTCCGCAAATCTCAACGGCAAAGTGTTTCAGTAATTTTTCGCCGTTCGGTGTGTGGTGCACTTCCGGGTGAAACTGCACGCCAAAATATCTGCGCTTCATATCTCCCATCGCCGCAAAGGGACTGTTGCCACTGCGCGCCAGGGGAATGAATCCCTCCGGCAGGCGCGTGATGCGATCACCATGCGACATCCACACCTGCGAAAGATGGGAGACCAGGGAATTGGATGTTGCGGGCTCGATCTGGGCATATCCATATTCGCGAGTTGTAGACGGAGCCACCTCACCGCCCAACGCATGGGTCATGGCTTGCATCCCATAGCAAATTCCCAAAATCGGTAAACCGATCTTGAAGATGAACTCCTGAACGTACGGCGCATTTTCTTCATACACCGAGTTCGGCCCGCCGGAGAGGATGAATCCCTTCGGCGCGATGGACAGGATCTTTTCCATCGGCGCATCCCAGGGAAACAACTCGCAATAGACCTGCGCTTCACGAATCCGCCGCGCAATGATCTGCGCATATTGAGAACCAAAATCGAGGATGGCGATCGAGTCCATGAGAATTCCTTATGGCCGTGGAAAGTGGAAAGTAGAAAGTAGAACTAAGCCTTCAACCATTTGCCCTCAACATCCGAGATCAAATGAAAATGCAATTGTGGAAAATCCTGATAGTCCCCGCCATTGACGATCAGCCGATACGCCGAAAGCTGGAATGCATCCACGATACTTTGGACGGTGGAATACAAATCAACCAGGAACTCGGAATCGTGCGAATCAAATTCCTTCAACGATGCAACAGCCTTCTTTGGCACAAGCAGCACGTGGAATTTGTATGAAGGCTTGGGATGATGGAATGCCATCAATGTATTCGTCTCGCGCAATCGTTGAACGGGAAACACAAAACTCATATGAGCAAATATCCATCGAACCAGCGGAGCAAGAAACCAAAAGAGTTTGCGAAGCATCGCAATGACTACTTACCAATTACTACTTACGAATTACAAATCAAAGGCCTGTAAACTGTAATTCGTAATTGGTAATTACATCTGCCCAAACACAACCTTGTCATCATCCATTGAAGTGATGCACGCCAGCGAATGGACAGGAATGCCCAGCGGACTCAGGACGTCGCGTCCGCCTTCGAAGAGCTTCTCGATCAAAGCGCCAACCCCAACGACCTTCGAGCCGGAAGCCTCGGCAAGACGGATCAACCCAAGGATGGTTTGTCCGCTGGCGAGGAAATCGTCGATGATCAATACTTTTTCCCCGTTGGCCAGGTATTCGGGCGAAACGATCAGCTCCACCATGCGTCCCTTTGTATGCGAAGGAGCAAGAGTCAGATATACCTGATCGGGCATCGTGATGGGCTTGTGCTTGCGCGCATACACCACCGGCAGGCCGAGATGAATGGCGGTCGTCACGGCGGGAGCAATGCCCGAGATCTCGGCCGTCAGGATCTTCGTCGCGCCGACCGAAGCGAAAAGCCGGGCGAACTCTCGTCCGCAGGCATCCATTAATAAAGGGTCAACTTGATGATTCACGAAACTATCCACTTTCAAAATTCCCCCGCCCAACACCTTGCCATCGCGCAAAATACGTTCTTCGAGTTCCTTCACACGCGCCTCCATGACCAGACAATTTTTGTCATTGTACCACCGACCCCGCCCCCACCCGTCCTCCCCCAACTTCGACACCAAAATCCAGATTGTCATGCAAACCTATCATGTCGAATTTGGGGGAGGTGCCCGGAGGGCGGAGGGGGTTGGGTATGTTAGAATCTTTCCCCGTGACCGAAAAGCCCACAATGATCCTTGCATCCAACTCACCGCGCCGCCGCCAACTTCTTGCTCTTACAGATTTGCCATTCATGGTTTCTGCTGCCGACGTGGACGAGAGTCAGCTTGAGAACGAAACACCGTCCGATTACGTCTTAAGGCTTGCTGAAAAAAAGGCCCGCGCCATTCAGGCGGATGCTGACCAGATCGTTCTTGGCTCCGACACAACCGTTGTGGATGGAATGGATATTCTTGGTAAACCGGCGGATGACGCCGAAGCCGTCGCGATGCTGACGCGTTTACGCGGGCGCACACATCAGGTCTACACCGGGGTTGCCTTGCTTCGAATGAGCGATGGACTGCTCCTCAAGGATCTATGCGTCACCGACGTGCCCATACGCGACTACTCCGACGACGAGATCCGTGCCTACGTTGCCACCGGTGACCCGCTCGATAAAGCCGGCGCGTACGCGATCCAACATCCCGAATTCCATCCTGTTGCGAGTATGAGTGGCTGCTATGCCAGCGTGATGGGACTTCCATTGTGCCATGTCACTCGCATGTTGCGCAAGATGGGCATTGATACAAACGCAGATGTACCGATGGGTTGTCAGCAGTTGTTGGAATATCGATGTCCGGTGTATGAAAAGATATTGAATGGATAGTATGTCGTTGCGAGGAGCGGCGCCCTGCGCCACGACGAAGCAATCTCCACTTAAACGGATTCCTCAACTCAATATATTTTCTTCGTTTAACGGGAGATTGCTTCGCTCCGCTCGCAATGACGAATGTTTAGCGAAAGGTACTATATGAAATTTCTTCGTTCGTTCAACATCCTCCTCCTTCTGACTCTTTTGAGTAGTTGTAGTTCTGGTGGAAATGGTGTTTCGTTATTTCCCACCGATACGCCGCTGCCTCAACCGATCGTTACAGTAAATTCCGCTCCAAGTGCCGACGCGGCATTATCCGCCTATCTCGACGCCTTCAAAACGGACGATTACAACAAGATGTACTCCATGCTCAGCAAAGTCTCACTGGATACGGTCACGCTGGAAGACTTTGCCAGGCGCAACCGCGATGCCTTGAACGAAATGAGCGCCGGATCGTTCGATTATCAGATCCTATCCTCGCTGGTGAATCCGTATTCGGCGGAAATTTCATTTCATGTGAACTATCACACCGCACTCGTCGGTGACATCGAACGCGACATCGTTGCCAAGTTCGCGCTCGAAAACAACGAATGGAAATTAAACTGGGACGATAGTCTCATCCTTCCCGAACTCTCTGGCGGTAACGTCCTGCGCATGGATTATCAAATTCCCTCGCGCGGAAATATCTACGACCGCGATGGCGATGTCCTCGCCGCGCAATCGGACGTGTATGCATTCAGCATTATCCCCGGCAATGTGACCGATGAAAGTATCGGCACGCTGCTCTCGGAAGTGCGCAGTTTGTGCGGGAACAGCATTGACGATCTTGCAGCAGAGATCTTCAACACGCCGGCGTCATTTCCGATTCCATTGTGTGAAGCCTCTGAGGAGGAGTCAGCCCGCATCCGCTCGATCTGGCCCGCCGGGCTGCAATGGACTCCCTATAATGACCGCTATTATTTCGAGCAGGGCGTTGGCTCGCACATTGTTGGTTTCACTAGTTTTATCAGTGAAGAAAATCTCGAGCAGTATCGCCGTCTCGGCTACCAGGGCAGCGAGCGCATCGGCTCGCTCGGGATCGAGGCGTGGGCTGAGGATTATCTGGCGGGTCAGCACGGCGGCACGTTGTATGTTGTGAATCCGAACGATGGCGCGATCATCACACGCGTCGGCGAGAGCGCGCCCAAGGCCGCCGATGCAGTCTATCTCACGATCGATCGTGAATTGCAGAAAAATGCCGAGAAAGCCCTGCGAGGGTTCACCGGTGCCGTGGTGGTCCTGGAGCGCGATAGTGGTCGCGTCCTGGCGATGGCATCTTCGCCGGGATTTGACTCGAATATGTTCGCCGCCCAGAATCCGAACGGCGGCGCCCAATATGCAGCTTTGAGCCAGAACTCGCCTCTCCTCAACCGCGCCACACAGGGACAGTATCCGCTGGGTTCGGTGTTCAAGATCATCACCATGGCCGCCGGTATGGAAAGTGGACTCTTCACCCCCGAAAGAACATACGACTGCCAATACGAATGGACGAAGCTGCCCGACCAGATCCGGTATGACTGGACCTGGCAACACTGTCAGGACAGATTGGCCACCGGCAGGGAATGCAATACATCTGATAGTACGCCCTCCGGCTTGTTGACACTGCCACAAGGCCTGATGCGTTCCTGCAATCCCTTCTTCTGGGAGATCGGATACACCCTCTATCAAAACAACCGCCCGAACGATATCGCCAACATGGCGCGGGCCTTTGGCCTGGGACAGAAGACCGGCATTGAAATTCCTGAGGAAGCCGGGCAAATTCTCGATACCAATAATGACCCGGTCGAAGTGGTCAACCAGTCCATCGGTCAGGGAACTGTACAGGTCACTCCGCTGCAGGTGGCGCGTTTCATCGCCGCGCTCGGGAACGGCGGCACGTTGTTTCGGCCGCAGCTCGTGGAAAGGATCGAGCCGGTCGAGGGCGGCGACCCGATCGTGATGTTCAAGCCAGAGGCGCAGGGCGTGCTTCCGATCCAGCCTTTCCGTATGGACGTTATCAACGAGGCTATGAGATGGGTGGTGTCCGATTCGCGCGGTACCGCTAACTTCCGTATGCGCGGGCTTTCGATACCTGTGGCAGGCAAGACGGGCACGGCTGAATCAGGCTCCGGCCTGCCTCATGCGTGGTTTGCGGGATATACTCTGGCCGGCGAATCCACAGGTCTGCCTGATATCGCCATCGCGGTCATCGTGGAGAATGAAGGCGAAGGCTCCGACTATGCTGCACCAATTTTCAAACGTGTGGTTGAGTCATATTACTTCGGCGCGCCGCAATCGAAACTGTGGTTCGAAGAAACCATCTTTGGACCCACGCTGACAGCCAGCCCGATCGGCCCGACCGACACACCGGAACCGTAGAACGCTCCCATCGCCATCGTCGGCGATGGATTTCCAGGTGACGCCGCCGCACCCCACGAGTGTGCTTCGCGAAGGACGGCGGCAGGAGCAGTATGGGTATAATAATTTTGTGAGTGAATCAACACAAACAGGTTTGATCATCAAAGCCCAGTCCGGTTTCTTTACCGTAGAAACGGGGCAGGGCTTTACTGTTTGTCAACTGCGCGGCAAGCTCAAACAGGGGCGCGCCACCGGCGACATCGCCGCCATCGGGGACCGTGTCCGTATTACTGTGTTGACGGATGGGGCCGGGGTGATCGAAGAGGTCGAAGAACGGGAGCGGGCCATCGTCCGGCTGGACCCGCGGCCGCAGGGTGAATATCAACAGGTGCTGTTGGCAAATCCCGATCAGGCTATATTCGTCTTTGCCTGCGCGCATCCACATCCAAAATTAAAAATGCTCGACCGGTATCTGGTTATCGCGGAAAAGCAAAACGTCCCACCCGTGATCGTGGCAAACAAAATCGATCTTGTGGAGGATCCAAGGAAATCATTTGGCGTCTATGAATCCATCGGCTATCGCGTGCTGTATACGTCTACGAAACTAAATGCGGGACTTGAGGAACTGGAAAACATTTTGACCAACAAGATCAGCGCGCTCGCCGGGCCGAGCGGTGTGGGAAAATCCAGTCTGTTGAACTCGATTCAACCCGGTCTTGGGCTGGCTGTGAACGAGATCAGCAAGGCGATGAAGAAAGGCAAACACACGACCGTGACGCGCCAGATGTTCCCGCTCGAGGGCGGCGGATATGTGGCCGATACACCTGGCTGGAAGTCGCTGGCGTTATGGGATACAGAGCCTGAGGAAATCGACGCCTACTTCCCGGAGCTGCGCGATCTTGTGCCGCATTGTCAATTCAGCGATTGCACACACATCCATGAGCCCGGCTGTGCCGTGCGTGCCGCGCTGAGTGAAGGTAAAATCCATCCAGAGCGTTACGAATCGTACCTGCGCCTGCGCTCGGGTAAAGGCTGACCACTGATTACTGATTACTGATTACTGAACACTGAACACTGATTACTAATGAACAACAACTGGAACCTGATCGGACACGAATGGGCCGTAGACATGTTGAAGAAACATGTCATGCACGGGACCACGCGCCATGCGTATCTTTTCGCGGGACCTCCCGGACTGGGCCGCCGTACCCTGGCATTGCGCTTCGCCCAGGCTTTGAACTGCCAAACTCCCATCGAGCCTGCCATCCCGTGTGGCGAATGCCGTGACTGCAAACAGATCGCGTCCATGCAGCACGTCGATTTGACCATTATCCAGGCCGATAATGAGGGTGGCACGCTCAAGGTCGATCAGATCCGTGAAACGCGTAAGATGTTGACCTATAAACCATATCAATCGAAGTACCGCGTCGCGTTGTTCCTAAGATTTCACGAAGCCAATGATTCTGCCGCAAACGCGTTATTGAAGACGCTGGAAGAAGCGCCCTCGTACGCGGTGCTGGTCCTGACTGCTGATAATCCTGAACAGCTCCTGCCCACAATTGTTTCACGCTGCGAAGTATTGCGGCTTCGCCCACTAAATGTGGACGAAGTGCAGCAGGCATTGGAAAGCAAAGGCTTTGAGACCAGCCAATCTAAATTGATCGCGCACATCTCGGGCGGCAGGTTTGGGTACGCACGCCGTCTGCTCGAGAGTGAGTCGATGCTTGGGCTGCGCGAAGAGCGACTAAACGATCTTCAGACGTTAATGTCTGCTTCGCGCGTCGAAAAATTTTCCTACGCCGAGAAATTATCCAAAGACAAGGATTCGATGAGGCAAGCAATTCTGATCTGGCTCTCCTACTGGCGCGACGTCATGCTGCGCACCGCCCAGGCGGAGACTCCCCTCGTCAACGTGGACCGCAACCTGGAGATCGAAGACGTTGCCAGTCGCATGGATCTATCGTCCGCGCGCCGCGTGGTCAGTGGGTTGGAAGCAGCGCTGGAGAAAATGGAACGCAACGTCAATTCACGAATGCTGGCGGAAGTTTTATTGTTGGATTTGCCGAACTCGTAGCTGCTGAACCACGCACCTGTCCCTGACGGGAAGGTGTCAGGGAGAGATGCCGAGACACGGAGTTTTTACAATTGCTTTTTCTCAGTGTCTCCGTGACTCAGTGGTTCTGATTTGTTTGCCAGGCTGAGTTTGTCGATTGATAAATTTGGAAAAGTTTAGCGGGTATGGGCGAAGTAATATGAATATCATTCGCGAATATCAGGAACAGGATTTCGAAAGCTGCAGGAAATTATGGGAGGAGTTGACGCAGCGCCACCGGGACATTTATTTCGACCCGTCCATTGGAGGCGAAGATCCAGGTATTGCTTTTGAACGTTATTTGAAAAGGACCGATCTCGCTGGAATATGGGTCGTGGAACAGGATGGACTCGTCGTGGGGATGGCCGGCTTGTTGATCGACGAAGACGATGCTCAGGTCGAGCCGATCGTCATCGGTTCCGCACTTCGATCGCAGGGAGTCGGCACACTACTGCTCGCGAAGCTCAAAGTCGAAGCAAAAGGACGCGGTGCGAGCTTTCTCAGCATCCGTCCTGTCGCAAGAAATGTTGAAGCCATCCAATGCTTTTATCGAGCCGGGTTTTCATCGCTCGGCCACATCGACATGTTCATGGATCTCTCCGATGAGAACGATCAGGCTTGGCTGGATGGTGTTACGATTCATGGAAATCACTTTCGATATTAGAAATAAGGAGAAAACATGCCTGAATCTAATCTCGTCAAAAAATTGAAGTTGAAACCTGGCGCTCGCGCCGCCGCGATCAACGCGCCCGAAAATTACCTGGACGAACTGAAACACGATTCCGATATTTCACAGAAACTCAACGGCAAGTTCGACTGGATCCAGGTCTTCGCGAAAAACAAAAAGGAGCTTGCGTCATTCGCCCCTAAAGCTGCCGCCGCCCTGAAACCAGATTCCATCTTGTGGCTTTCGTTCCCCAAGGGCAGCTCCAAAATTCAAACCGACCTCACCCGCGACAAAGGCTGGGAGGCGATCCACAATATCGATCTGAAATTCATCAACCTCGTCTCGGTCAATGACCTGTGGTCCGCATTTGCACTGCGACCATACAAGGAAGGCGAGAAGAGGCAGTCGTTTCAGTTAGGAGCGTAACATGAGCCCTGATCCGCAAACCAAGAAAGATACCTTACAGGGTGTCTTCACCAGAAGCGCTTCCAGCTATGAACGCATTCGTTATTTTCCGATTTTCGGTCAATGGCTCGTGGATACGGCGCAAATCCCCACTGGCTCGAAAGTGTTGGATGTTGCCTGCGGGCGCGGCGCGGTGTTATTCCCTGCCGCGCAACGTGTGGGCGCGCGTGGCAAAGTCATTGGCATTGATCTTGCACAGGGCATGGCAGATGAAACCCAGTTGGAAATTCAAAAACGCGGACTCCTGCAAGCCGAGGCTCATCAAATGGACGCCGAGAATCTGGACTTTCCCGCTTCTTTCTTCGACGTTGTCCTGTGCGGCTTTTCTCTGCAGTTTTTTCCGCACCTCGAACAGGCTCTCTCCGAATTTCGCCGCGTCCTCAGACCGAACGGCCGGCTGGCAGTCACCACCTGGGCAGAGGACGACTCCCGCTGGGATTGGTTCGAAGACCTGCGAACGAAGTACCAGGCGGTCGTCAAGTTGGGATCGCAAAGTCTCGATAAACCTGAAATCATACAAAAATGGTTTTCCGAGGCTGGCTTTGGAGAGATCCAGATCAGCACAAAAGAATTGGATATGGTCTATCACGACGAAGAAGAATGGTGGAATGTGGAATGGTCGATCTCGGGGCGCGCCGGGTTGGAGAAACTCAGCCCCGAGGCTTTGGAACGCTTCAAAGCGGAATGTTTTGCAAAAGTGCAGTCACAACGAGAAGCTGATGGATTCCACTACCGACTCTCAGCCTTTTGTACGACTGCGAAGAACGGTTAACGAATAGGAGAAAACATGTGCCGAAGCATAAAAACGTTACGCAACGCAGAAATCCCCGTGACAGACGAGGAGATCCGCGCCGCGGCATTGCAGTTCGTGCGAAAAGTGAGCGGCTATCGCAAGCCTTCAAAGGTCAATGAGGAGGCATTCGAAAGAGCGGTCGATGAAGTAGCGAGGGCAACTCAAATCTTGTTGGAGGGGTTGAAGCAACCGATAAAGGCAGCATAAAAGACGGCGAAAGCCGTTTTTTTATTCATGGAACCATCCTTAAGGGAGTGGTGTATAGATCTTGAATCGGATGGTGACTATGCAAAGACTACCTACTTCCCTTTTATTTGTGCTGCTGGTCTCACTTCTGGCCGGCTGCGCTTCGGCGGCCCAATCCTTGCAGGAGCAAGCAACGCCAAGCAGCCTGCCACAGGCGGCCGCAACTACACCGGTTGAAGAAGTATCCTCCAACCCTCCAGCAGACTGTCCCGTTACGACAGCAAAGAAACAAGAATCTTTCAAAGCCCCCAAACCCTACTCAGCAGACGCACCATGGGAGAGTATGTTCTGGTATGGCACTGACAACTTGTGGACTGCCCTGGACGCCACTGGAGTCTGGTCCGCTCTGCCCGATAACCCGGAAGGATACACACAGAAGATCATGTGGTGGAGCGATCTGTATGTCCTGAAAGATGAACTCGAACCAGCTCTGGAGGTGACGGGGCGCAGGCTGGATGCCGAGGCTCCCCCGCTGAAAACATACGGAGCTACGAACGCATTCGCAGCCGACATCGGAGATGCCATGTTGACCGGCGTTGATTTCCCAACCCTGGGATGCTGGGAGATCACAGGGCGGTATAGAAAATCAGAGTTAACGTTTGTAGTCTGGGTTGCGCCCTGATAAACCACGTAGGGTTGGGCAGCTGCCCAACCCTACGTGGTCATTCTATCGCCTCGCGCAATTTCCTGGCCAGCTTTCCAAAAGGAGGCGTATAACGGATATCGTCCGTGCGTGGACGCGGCAGGTCAACTGTCACGTCCATTTTTATTTTGCCAGGGCGCTGGGTTAATACGAGAACTCGATCTGCCAAAAACAACGACTCGTTGATCGAATGCGTCACCATGATGACGGTCTTCTGCCGCATGTGCCAGATCCGTGAGAGTTCTGTCCACATGCGTTCGCGGGTCATCGCATCGAGGGAGGCGAAAGGCTCATCGAGCAGGAGCAGGTCTGGGTCGTGGATGAGTGCCCGCGCGATCGCCACGCGCTGCGCCATCCCGCCGGAAAGATCGCGTGGCAATGAGTCTTCGAATCCCTGCAATCCCACCAGCTCGACCATCTCCTCCACTTTGGAGCGTGCCGACGTGTCATCCATTTGCTTGACTTCGAGAGGCAGCCTGATGTTCTCAACGACCGTGCGCCAGGGCATGAGGTTCGACTGTTGAAATACCATGCCAATGCTGGGTTGTTCGCCGTGCCCAAATTTGAACGAGCCAGAGGCCGGTTGGATGAGTCCGGCCAGGATGCGCAGCAGAGTCGTCTTCCCCGAACCAGATGGACCCAGCACACAGACAAATTCGCGCGGGCGCACATCGAAGGTAATCTGATCGAGCGCATGCAGTCCACCGTTTTCGTTGGGGAATACGGCAGTCAGATCACGGATAGTAAGAATGGGAGTGAAACTCATGCTTTATCAGCCACAGAGACACGGAGACGCGGAGAAAAAAAGAATCTCTGAGTCTCCGTGTCTCTGTGGCAAACCTTTACGGAATGAACTCGTTCGTGAAAGCCTTGTTTAGATCCATCGCCTCTGAAATCAAGCCCATGTCGAGCAGCACCGCCTGCATATTCTCCCAGGCTTGTGGATTCGAATAACCGGGTCGGTCTGTTTTCCACTGCTCAATGGACGTCAACAGCACCTGTCTCTGCACATCGGCATCCAGCTCGGCAAAATTCGGGATGTGTGCCTGACTCATCTGAAACGCCTCATCAGGATTCGCGATGGTATCGTTCAAGCTCTTTAGAAACGCGCTAACGAATGCCTGCACCAGTTCGGGGTTTTCTGCGATGACCTTCTCACTAGCCAGCAACCCGTTCGCCGCAAGCTCGGCATAATCTGCCACGCGTATCTCGGTCACAGCAATTCCCTGCGCCCGCAACTGGATCGGCTCATTCGCGGCGTACCCAACGATGATATCCTGTGTACCGGCCGCCACCAGTTCCACCTGATTGAAACCGATCGCGTCCAGTGTAACATCGGCTTCCGATAACTTGCCCGCATTGAGCAGCGCCCGCAGACCGATATAATTCGCGCCGAACAATCCTGGCAGCCCGATCTTTTTCCCCTTCAAATCCTGCGGCACGAGAACGCCCGCTTCACTTTTGGCAACAACGGAAACAGGATATTGCTGATACCAGGCCGCGACATACGTGACAGGTACTCCTTTTGCGCGCGCCAGCAATACCTGTTCCCCCGAAACAACCGCGAACGGCAGTTCCCCTGCGCCAACCAGGGCAACACCATCGGTCTCGAACTTGTAATCGAACTCGATCTCAATGCCTGCCTCTTTGAAATATCCTTTTTCGACGGCCACATAGAACGGCGCATACTGGATATTGGGGATGTATCCCATCGGCAGGCGGATCTTCGTAAGCGTGCCGGCTTCGTTGGTGGACCCCGGGCTGGAGCACGCCGATAAAGCGATCGCCATCCCGAGCATGATCAATACTACTTTGCGAAACATAGAAATCTCCTTATAGTATCTTCCGCGCTGACATCGTACCCGAATGGGTAGCGGAGGGTCGTGATCGTCGACCCGCAGACGAAGCGGGCGTAACTTGAAAACCCACGCTTCGACTACAGCGCTGAAAAGCACAGCGCCTCCGCTCAGCGCGGAGTATTTTGCCATTTCAAAAATCTCTTTTCCAACATCGTCACAATTCCATACAACAACAACGCCAGCGCCACCAGCATGAACACAGCCACAAAGACCATGGCGGTATCGTATTGAAAATCACCCAACTGCAGCAGGAATCCCAATCCCTGTTCAGCGCTGACGAGTTCACCCACGATCGCGCCGATCACCGAAAGCGTCGCGCCGATGCGCAGCCCGCCCAGAAAAATGGGAAGCGAGGCGGGCACCTCCACCTTCCATAATATCTGCGCCCGGCTGGCGTGGAGTGAATTCATCAGATCATAGAGCGAGACCGGTACAGCGCGCACACCAACGATCGTATTTACCAAAACTGGAAAGAACACGATCAAGGCGCAGATGACCACCTTGGAGAGGATCCCATCTCCCAGCCAAATGACCAGCAGCGGTGCGATCGCCACAACAGGGATCGCCTGGCTTGCCACGAGGTACGGCGATAACACTCGTTCCAGCGAGCGGGATTTTGCGAGCACATATCCGACCACCGTGGCGAACGTCACACCGGCCAGCAAGCCCAGCACGATTTCAAGGAGTGTGATCCCTGTGTGATAAGGCAGGCTTCCATCGCCGACCGACCGCAGGAATCGAGTCCAGACGCTTATGGGAGAGGGAAGAATAAATTCAGGAATGCTTCCATAACGCGTGAAAAGATACCAGGCAGCCAGGAAGGCAAATGTGGAAAGGAGGATGGGAGTCAGTCGTTTCATCGTTTGTCCCCCTCTCCCTGCGGGAGAGGGGCTAGGGGTGAGGGCGAGAAAAAGCGCCTCGCAGAAATCATCTACGGGGCGCGGAATCAGGCCAAAGCTTCGTCTGAGGCGAAAAAAGTCCCGAAAACAAGTTGCGTTTTCGGGGACCTCTGTCATACCGCCTGCGCGGTAAATCGAATCAGACTCGCGTAGAGCCTGTATCCTTCTTTTATCCAGACTATAACTGTCGGCCCCGGAGTTGCACCGGATCATGTGCCGACTGGCCAAGCCAGGTCGAGCACTCGTGGGCTATACCACCGATCGGGAATTCATGGCGCTATAGCGCCATGTCACCCTGCCCCGAAGGTTTTTATTTGGTTGGCACAATTATACCCTGCCCGGCGCAAATTATGAAATTTGCGGTCACGGGCACTTCGTATGATGTGTAACTATGCTTTGACGATGCAATCGACCGGGCAGACACCGACGCACTTGGGTGCATCAGCATGACCCACGCACTCGACGCAGGTAGCCTGGTCGATCACGTAGAGAATACCATCGCCTTCGCTGATGGATTCGGTTGGGCATTCGGGTACGCATGCGCCGCAGGCGATGCAGTCTTCCTGGATTTTCATGGACATGGTTGTTTCTCCGTAAAATAATTTTGTTGCGCCTATAAAATTATCGCTTACAGAGAGACTAGTCAATTGACGAATATCGGTTTTTTGATAAATTTTGTCATATCAAAAAACTGACAGAGTATAGGTCTGTCAGTTTTTCAGTGCTGCGAATATTCGTGAACCAGACCGTGGGTAGTATATTTATCGATTCAAAAAGTAACTCAGGAATGCGAACCCGCCGCAGACGCAAAAGGCCAGGAGAAAGCTTGCCAGGAAATACATCAGGATATTGGTCTGGTTCGACTTGCCGGTCTTACCATTAAACTGTGTGCCTCAGTTATTGCACTTCACGTGTGTGAACATCGATGGACCAAGCGCGCCTCCCCACCACGTGAACCTGACTTTCTCCACGTTCGTGTTTCCACAGTTAGGGCAGGGTCTGTATTGAGTCGTCTGCATATCTCCTCCAATGAATAGGTTCGTGCAAAGAACTCCGAGGTTTTGCCCCAAAGGGAGGCAGGCCAAAATCCCGGAGTTCCTTGTTTTATTTACTGCAGCTGTACTTTGATCTTCTGCGCGGTGTCTTTATATGCTTCCAGCTTATCGCGCTCCTTTTGGACCAGGGCGGCGGGGGCCTTATTCGCAAAGTCGCCGGATAGAAGCTTCTCCAGTCTCGTGATATGAGACTCCGCTTCCTTCAATTCCTTTTCGAGCCGGGACTGCTCTTCGGCAAGGTCAACCATACCTGAAAGTGGTAAATAAATTTCCACCGATCCCACCACAAGGGCGGCAGCATCGGCTGGTTTCTGGTTCAACAACTCAACAATAGTCAACTCGGACTCATGTAAACCAGCCAGCGAGGCGATCACATAAGAGTGTTCCTGAATGAGACTGGTCTTCGATCCCGCCGCGATTTGGGCGGGGATGCGTTTACTGGGGGCCACATTCTTTTCTGCGCGCAGATTGCGGATGGCGCGCACGATCTCCTGGATCAACTCGAAGCCGGCGATCTTGGCACCTTCCCAGCCTTCCGGTTCGCGTTGTTCGGGCCACCTGGCGACGATCAATGCTTGCGGCCAGTCTGAGCACACATCATGCAAAGGCGAATTCTGCAATGCATTGCGTAAGTGACCCCAGATCTCTTCGGTCACGAACGGCGTGAAGGGATGCAGTAAACGCAGCGACATGTCGAATACGCGCGCCAGTGTATCAGCAGCGCGAGCGGCACGTTCACCACCTGCGGATAGTTCCTGCTTGGCAATTTCCACGTACCAATCGGCAAAGTCGTTCCAGATGAAGTCATAGATCTGTTGGCCGGCCTGGCCATACTGGAAATTCTGGAATTGCCGTTCCACATCGCGGACCAGTCCCTGGAGTTTGGCCCAAATCCAGGAGTCGGCGAGGGTGTATTCGCCCTCACCCCAACCCCTCTCCCAGCGGGACCATGGCTCCCGGAGCGGAGCGGAGTGGAGGAGGGGCGAAGGGGTGAGGGCGGACACCGCATTGATCACAAACCTTCCCGCATTCCACAATTTATTGGCGAAGTTGCGATTCGCTTCCACTTTCTTCAAGCCGACATTCGTATCGTTGCCCGGCGTGGAACCCACCAGAAGCGTGAAACGCAATGCATCTGTGCCCAGGTCATCCATCACGGTGAGCGGGTCGATCACATTGCCGGTGGTCTTTGACATCTTGCGCCCATGCTCATCGCGCACGAGTCCATGCAGGTACACGGTGTGGAAGGGAATCTTGCCTGTGTATTCGAGTCCGCTCATGATCATGCGCGCCACCCAGAAGAACAGAATGTCGTAGCCCGTCTCCATATACGAGGTGGGATAGAAGTATTTGTAATCGGGCGTTTCTTCCGGCCAGCCCAATGTAGAGAACGGCCACAAGCCAGACGAGAACCAGGTATCGAGCACATCCTCATCCTGACGGATGGCTTTCGAGCCACAGGTCGCGCACTCAGTTGGATCTTCGCGCGCTACGGTCATATGCCCATTTGGACAATACCAGACCGGGATGCGGTGTCCCCACCACAACTGGCGGCTGATGCACCAATCCTTGATACGCGAAGCGTCCATCCAGTTGTAATAGATCTTCTCGAAACGTTCTGGCACGATCTTGATGCGACCGTCTTTAACGGCATCAAGGGCAGCTTTTGCCAAAGGCGCAATCGTCACAAACCACTGCTCAGAGATCATCGGCTCGACGATCTCACCGCCGCGCTGCGAGCGTGGGATGGTCGTGGTGTACGGCTCTTCCTTAATGACGAGGCCGTCCTTCTTCATATCTGCCCAGAGATTCTTGCGGGCGTCGAATCGATCCTGACCTTTATAGGGGCCGCCGTTTTCGTTGACCTTTGCTTCCTTGTCGAGCATCGAGATGATCGGCAGGCCATGGCGCTGCGCGATGGCATAGTCGTTCGGGTCATGACCGGGCGTGATCTTGAGCGCGCCGGTGCCGAATTCCATGCTCACGTATTCATCGGCAATCACAGGAATCTCGCGATTCAGGATCGGCACGATGACCGCTTTACCGATGAATTTCTTGTAGCGCTCATCGTCAGGATGAACTGCTACGGCTGTATCGCCAAGGATGGTTTCCGGGCGAATCGTCGCAACAGGGATGAATTCATCCGTTGCAGGGACGGGCAGCTGCCCGTCCGTACGAGCCAGCATATATTTGAAGTAATACAGGCGCGCTTGCTCCTCGCTATATTCCACTTCGAGATCGGAGACGGCGGTCTTCAAGCCGGGTGACCAGTTGATCAAACGGGGGCCGCGATAGATGAGCCCCTTTTCGTAGAGGTGTACAAACGCCTCTCGGACTGCCCGACTCAGGCCTTCATCCAGAGTGAAGCGCTCGCGGCTCCAGTCACACGAGGCGCCGATGCGGCGGATCTGGTTCTGGATAATGCCACCGTATTTGTGCTTCCATTCCCATGTACGTTTGAGAAATTCCTCGCGTCCGATTTCTTCGCGCGTCACTTCCTCGTTCTTGAGCAGGTCGCGTTCCACCATGAGCTGCGTGGCGATGCCGGCGTGATCAGAACCGGGAATCCAGAGTGTGGAATAGCCCTTCATGCGGTGATAGCGGATCATCAGGTCTTCGACGCTGACAAACATGGCATGACCAATGTGCAGCTCGCCGGTCACGTTCGGAGGCGGGATGGCAATGACAAATGGTTCCACATTCAGGTCGAAGTCAGGCTGGCTGGGATCGTTGTGCGGCTTGAAGTAACCACCGGCTTCCCACATCGCATAAATACGCGGCTCGGTTGATTTGAAATCGTACGTTTTCGGTAATTCCTGTTTCGTCATTCGTGCTCCTTGAAAATGAAATCAATTGCCTGGTCGAACGCTCTCTCGAAATCAGCCGGGAAGGCATGTCCCAGATCGGGGTGTACTTCCTCGGTAAAGGGAATGTCATTTTGTTTCAGCACATTCTGGATCTCTCTGGCTCGATCCAGGGTATGGTCTTTTTCACCGGTGACAAAATAGCCTCGCAGATCCCTTCTTTGAATTGCCAGCTCAGCCGGATCCTGCCACCAGGTACCGATACCAATAAATCCGCGCGCGTTGGCCTCACCATTCAATGCTGTGTAGATAGCCATCCCACTGCCTTGCGAGAAGCCGGCAATGACCACACGCTGGCGGTCGACGTTGTGAGTCTGCATGATCTCTTCCACATGAAAGAGAATATCGTTGAGTCCTTGTTCACGGTCATCCCAGCAATAAGCACCTTCAAACAGTGCCTGCCTTGATTGCGGCGCAAGTACCAGCCAGCCGCGTCGACGGGCAACATCCCAGTATTCGAGATCCTGGTCTTTGTTTCCATTCCGTCCGTGCAACGCGATCAGGAATGGCAATTCTCCTGATGTGTCATCTGGCAAAAGTAATGCACGATCCGGCTGGATCTGATCCTGCATCTCGATGCTCTTGCGATTCGACTCTTCTACTAATTGCTTGAACTCCGGCAATTCACGCACAGGGTCAAAATCGGTTTCGACGACGAATTGCTGCCCCGCCCACCACAGACCGGAATCCAGCCCGTGCCTGAACAGGGCGAGCATGTCGTTCGGGCGGCCGCTCAGGCTAAGCAGGCACATTCTCCAGAATGTTGTACGCGCACGCTGCACGGGAAACTGATCGGCGTTCTGTTCTACCAATTCCAGTGCTTCCGCATAGTTGCGCTGTGAATATAGTCGCATCAGTTCATCGGTCAATTGTGGAAATGTCATATTTTGTCCTCATGTCATTGCGAGCCGTCCTGAGCGGAGCCGCCGTTCGTTGGCGGCGTAGACGAAGGATGGCTCGCAATGACATTCTTAAAGTAAAACACGCCTCGTCCCACATGAGGACGACAGGCGTGCCGTGGTACCACCTCAATTCGCCGTTTTATGGCGCACTCGTAGCTGACAAACATCAGCTTATGCTATAACGGGCAACCCCGTGCCGTTCTACTGACCACTGATTACTGAACACTGGTTTTCTTCGGCAAGGACATCAGGCGACTTCAGCAATCTTTTTCTGCGAAGGCTCCCAGCCACTGGCCTTCTTTTCTGTCAGAGAGTCGATTGCGTACTACTCCTGAATAGCTGGGATTATACGCTTCTGAAAAAGGTGAGTCAAGCCGATTGTGCAATCTATCGTCAACGCAGGCAGGAAAGCCACTACCTGAACGTTGATCATTACCCTTAATCGCCCGTTATACTTTCCCCTTTTTCACATCTGAGTAGGCTTAAGATTACGTTTATAAGCAGTAGTATTCCTATGAGTGTTGCTGGAAGAAAAATGTGAGGAAACCGAAAAAGCGCCAGTCTTCCCTCAGGCAAAAACAGCAACAGAATCGGGGTTGAACTGAAAAGTTCAAATAAGGTTATGAAGAAAAGATAAAAGGGGTTACGAGTCTTGAACTTTCCAGTGATCATCCAGCGAATCATCGAACCTTGCATGTGGCCCCACTCTGCCTGTGTCTCGATATATCCCAAACCAGATTTGTTATTTGATGTTCGATAGCCTGGCCAGCCAATTAAGTACTTGATATTGTCATCATAGTCAGCCGGGTTATACGTGTCCGATGACACAGGCGATGACTTTATGATTTTGTTCTTGCGCTTCTTCTTTGTTTGATCCATTGCCCCTCTATGATGTGGGAGTCTCTAAATTCAGTAAATCACAGGTTTGTCATTCTGAGGAGCCAACGTTCTTCTGGCGACGAAGAATCTCCCGTAATTTGCGCCGAGACTCTTCGTTCGCAACGAACGCTCACTCAGAGTGACATGAGAATCGTGATTTACTGAAATTATACAGTTTTTCCTTTTGCAGGATGCTATACTTGCCCTGCAAAATCCATTCAAGGAATCGCGCAATATGCTCAATGGAATCGACTATCTTCTGGCCGCGCTTGCCGCACTGGCTGCGGGTGCCGTTAATGCGCTGGCCGGCGGCGGGACCTTGATCACATTCCCCATGCTCACATTTCTGGGCGTCCCTGCGGTGGCCGCAAATGTGACCAACACGGTCGCGCTGTGTCCCGGCTATTTCGGTGGGACGCTGGCGCAGTGGAATGATCTCAAAACACAAACACACAGACTGTGGCTGGTTGTCCCAGCGAGTATCATAGGTGGAGTGCTGGGCGGATATCTATTGCTGCTCAGCGGCGAAAGGCTGTTCCGCGACCTCGTGCCATATTTAATCCTGCTGGCGTGTGTGCTGCTGGGCATCCAGGATCCTGTCCGGGCGTGGTTGACGCGGCGGATGGGAGAACATCACAGCACGAATCTGGCAAGGTGGACGTGGCTACCCGTGGGCCTGGCATCGGTCTACGGTGGGTACTTCGGCGCAGGCTTGAGCGTGATCGTGTTGTCCGCTTTAGGGATCACGCTCGAAGATTCGCTGACGCGTCTCAACGCGTTGAAGCAGGCAGTCGCATTCAGCGTCAATGTGGCCGCGGCGATCTTCTTCCTGTTTTCGGGTCAGGTCCTTTGGACGGCTGCGCTGGTGATGGCGGTCGGCGCGTTGATCGGCGGGATTCTGGGCGGGCGTCTTGCCGGGCGAATCAAACCATCCACGTTGCGCTGGACCGTAATTGTTATCGGTGTGGTCATTTCGATCATCTATTTTGTGCGCGGATAATTCGGTGGTTGAGTAATGGCGCGTAATCGCGCCGCATACACTTGCGCCCGATTTGCCAAGCAAATCGTGCGTACGGTGCAGTGCAGGTGTCGAGACCACATGGTACAAGTTAATGCACATTTGCAACTGTTGGTCTCGGTACGAGCGGACGCTTCGACTGCGGGCTTCGCAAAAGACGCTCTGCCCTCCGCTCAGCGCGGACTGCTCTACTCGACCAACCGTGTATAAAATCATTTATAATCCCTGTCCTGAAATCCCTCGGAGGCTTCATGCGTAAACTCTTGCTATTCCTGCTGGTTGCCATCATGGCAACGTTGATCACAGCCTGCTCTTCTTCCAACAGCGATGCGCCAGCACAGGCGGTCGAGGCATATCTCAATGCCCTGGTTGCCAAGGATGAGAATCTTCTACCAACTCTGGTATGCGGAGATTGGGAGGACGATGCACTTATCGAACTCGATTCGTTCCAGGCCGTTGAGGTGCGGCTGGATAACGCCGCCTGCACCCAAACCGGCAGCGATGGCGACACTGCCCTTGTGGATTGCACCGGCAATATCATCGCCACTTATAACGACGAAGATCAGGAGCTCGACCTCTCCGTGCGCACCTATCAGGTCGAGCAGCAGGATGGCGATTGGCTGGTGTGCGGGACGCGCTGAAATTCAGCTTAAACGCGAAGGACACAAAGGTCTTTCCTTTGAGTCGCTAGGGTCCTTGGTGTTTAGAATCTTATTTACAGTACTCTATGGGACTCATCGAAATTGCCGCTTCCATCGCAGCCGCATTACTGGTCGGCGCACTGACGCGCGGCGCCTGGCGGACGTATCTGCTGCTTGCGCTAAGCGTCTTCGCGGTCTACTGGTTTCAGCCAGCGATCCCATTACGCTCCTTTGACTTCTGGCTGCCATCGTTGACGCTGGCATTTGTGATCCTGACGTGGTCGATGACTGCGCCTGTAGGTGCATGGAAATCACGAGAGAACTGGATCGCCCTGGCCATCATCGTTGCGGTAATCACATTTATCGATCTCTCCCGCTATATTTTTCCACAACCAATCCTTTCGTCGTCTACGCCGCGCTTTATTCTATTTCTGGCATTTCTGATTGCCATCACACTGGCCACATATGCCCTTACATGGTTTTTCGGTCGCTTTGCATGGACGCTTTCGGCGGCGATTCTCCTGCTGATCGCGATCCTCCTGCTTCTCAAATCTCCAACTCTCTCGTTACAAACAAGCATCTTCTTTCGTACGCTGACAAACCGTCCCATCGAGAATGCTCTTCCTACAGACCTGCGCTGGCTGGGGTTTTCCTATATTGCGTTCCGCTTGATCCATGTGCTGCGCGACCGGCAAACAGGACGACTCCCTGCACTATCGCTCGCAGAATTTGGCTCATACATTGTATTTTTCCCGGCGCTGGCTGCGGGTCCCATTGACCGCGTCGAGCGTTTTGCACAGGACCTGCGCCAGGAATTCAGGCTTAGCCAGGATGAGACGTTATCGGCCGCACAAAGGCTCGTCCTTGGGTTGTTCAAGAAGTTCGTGATCGCCGATACACTGGCGCTGATCGCGCTCAACGATGCACTGGCGGCACAGGTCCGCAGCACGGGCTGGATGTGGATCGTGCTGTACGCGTATACATTCCAGATCTATTTCGACTTCAGCGGCTATACCGATATTGCCATTGGCATTGCGCGTCTGGTTGGAATCAAACTTCCTGAGAACTTTGCGGCGCCGTATCTCAAACCCAACCTGACCCAGTTCTGGAGCAGCTGGCACATGACGTTGACCCAGTGGATCCGCTCGTACTTTTTCAATCCGTTCAATCGCTGGATCCGCGGGTACAAGTCCCTTCCGGCGTGGGCCATGATCCTGTTCGGTCAGCTTGTGACGATGCTTATCATCGGACTGTGGCATGGCGTGACGGTCAACTTCATCTTGTGGGGTCTCTGGCATGGACTGGGACTTTTCATTCAGAACCGCTGGAGTGATTTTGCAAAGACACGCTTCGTCACGGAAGATCCACGTGTAAAATTTGCGCTGCAGGTTGGCGGCGTATTGCTCACCTTCCACTTCGTCGCGTTGGGATGGGTGTTCTTCGCACTGAGTGAGCCGGCGCTGTCAGTGAGGGTGCTTGAAAAGTTATTTGGAATCTAGGGTTTTCCGCGCGGAGCGGAGAGCGGATGTTTCTCCCGCTCGCAGACGAAGCGGAGATTACACCGAAAAACCGCGCTTCGTCTACGTTCGCCTCATCGGCTCACTCCGCTCAGCGCGGTAGAAACAATTATGGAAAACAAACCTCGTCTTCTTGGAATTCTTCTTAAAGCAGCACTCTTATTTGTGTTGTTCAATTTTGCATTCCTCCTGATCCAGGATGTACCGTTGGGAAAATTCAGCTTATACAACACCGTCTTCCCGGGGCGCGAACGATTTCCCTTTGGCGAAAGACCGGAGGCGTATAACGTGAGCTTGTTCGATCTCGAAGCGATGTTTGCCTCTCACGTTCTCGATGGCGCACCAAAAACCGCGGATGAATATCGTGTCGTGCTCATCGGTGACTCATCGATTTGGGGTACGCTATTGACACCTGAACAGACGTTGGCCGGTCAGTTGAACGCAGGGAATATCCCTGCCTGTGGCAGACGTGTTCGGGCCTACAATCTTGGTTTTCCTTACATCTCGCTTGCCCAGGAATTGCTCATCCTCGATCGGGCATTGCAGTATCAACCCGATATGGTGGTTTGGCTTATGACGCTCGAATCGCTGCCAGCTGATAAGCAATTGAGTTCTCCGCTGGTGATGAATAACCCCGACGCCATCCGTGAAGTAATTGCCAGGTACAACCTCAGCCTGGACCCGAACGATCCGGCTCTGAACACGCCGTCGAATTGGGAACAGACCCTCGTGAGTCGCAGACGGGCGGTTGCCGATCTCATCCGCCTGCAGATCTACGGCGCGATGTGGGCAGCCACGGGAGTCGACCAGTACTATCCAGAAAATTATGAGCGTGCCCAGATCGACCTGGAAGCCGACGACACATTCCACGAGATGACTCAGGATGTATCACTGCAGGATGTGCTTGCGTTCGAAATCCTGGATGCAGGTATGTCGGCGGCGAATGTTCCAACGATCCTCGTCAATGAACCGATCCTGGTCAGTAATGGAGCCAACAGCGACATCCGCTATAATTTCTTTTACCCGCGCTGGGCCTATGACGAGTACCGCCGCTTATTGAGCGAACGCAGCGCTGCAAACGGCTGGACCTATCTCGACGTATGGGATCTGGTTCCCATCAATGAATTTACCAATAGTGGCGTTCACTTAACTCCGTATGGAGAGTCCTTGCTTACCAATGAAGTGGCCGGCGCAATTCAGGAAGCTTGTAAATAAACCGTGCGACAAAAGCTATCTACTTACCTCTTTATTCTTATTATCCTGCTATCTGCCTGTTCGACACCATCCACGCCCGCGCCTACAGCCGTGGCGACAAAAGAAGCACCAGTCGTTACTGCAACCATCGAGAGCCAGGAGCCAACCAGTGTCGTCTCCACCAGTACACTGCAGCCGACTCTGGCGCCAGCGGATGCCAGCAGTTGGAAAACATGGCCGGTCGTTCCTACATTAAGTTCAGCCATGCTGGACGTGTATGCCCGCGGACAGGAAATGGGACGCGACCCGCGTGTTGTGTCGATCGTGGGCGACTGCGAAAGCTCGTCGGATTGGTTCCTGAAAGACTTCGCCAAAGATGACCGCTTTTACGATCTGGGTCCCTATCAAAGCCTTCGGGAAACGATCGATCATTTCAACCCATCGCTGGGGTATGCAAGTTATGCCGCGCTGCGCGGCGCCACAGCGACAACAGTGTTGACTCCGCTGTGGGCCGACCCCAAAGCCTGTGAAAATGCTGAAACACCGCTTGGCTGCGAGTATCGCGTCCACAACCCTGCGTTTGCGATCATAGCGCTCGGCACGAATGACGTACACAAAGGCGAGCAGTTCGAACCCAAGATGCGCGAGATTATCGAATACACCCTGGCGCAGGGCATCGTCCCGATCCTTGTGACCAAAGCCGATAATCTCGAAGGCGACGAAAGCATCAACCTGACCATTGCCAGCCTTGCCGCGCACTACCACCTGCCGGTCTGGAATTTCTGGGCGGCTGTCCAACCGCTGCCCGGTCACGGCTTGCAGGAGGATGGCGCGCATCTTACATTCCGATCCAACTTCTTCAACAAACCCGAAACACTGCAAGGTGCCTGGGCAGTCCGCAACCTGACCGCGTTGCAGGTACTTGAAGCCATGCGCCTTGCTGTGCAGGAGTAATCTATGCGTCGATTTCTTATCGTCCTGTTTGCGATAACTTTTCTGGTTGCCTGTTCGTCAGGACCAGTCCCCATACCAACCACTGAATCCATTGTGATGGAAGAACCGGTTCTCCCCACGCCGGAAGTTGTTTCCGTTACCGAAGCAGTGGATCTGCCTGAATCGTCCACGGCCACTCCCGCGCCGATCGCGACGCCTGCCCGCAAAGACCTGCTCCCCGCGAATGCCTGGAAAGATATGCCCGCCGTACCTGCTGATATCAGTGAGCGCGCCCGGGCGATCTATGAATATGGCATCTATCTGGGCAACGACCCAACTCACTTCTCAGTGATCGGCGACTGCCAGAATGTCTCTTCGTATTTCATGTCGGTTTTCGACAACCCTGGTGAATACAACCTGGGCCCAGAGTATTCCCACCTCCAGCCGACGATCGATTACTACAGCGGATCGTTCTCGCGCACCAGTCTAGCCGTAAAGGGAGGCTTCAATGCTGCCGCCGTGCTCTCTCCGCTGCGGTCTGACCCAAAATCATGTAACAAGAACGAGTCGCCGCTCGATTGCGAACTGCGCACCTGGAGACCGTCCATTGTGATCGTCAGCATGGAGACGTGGTGGTCTGAGAAACCTGCCGAGGAATATGACAAGTACATGCGCCGCGTGCTCGACCGTATCATCGAAACCGGCGCGCTGCCGATCATCGCTACCAAAGCCGATAATCTGGAAGGGGACCACCTCATCAACGCCACCGTTGCACAGATCGCTTATGACTATGAAATCCCACTTTGGAACTTCTGGGCGGCCGTCCAGCCGTTACCTAACCACGGGCTTAGCTCAGACAATTTCCATCTGACGTTTGCGCGCAACTTCTTCGATGACCGCCAGCGCATGAAGTCTGCCTGGCCGTGGAGGAACCTGACAGCGTTGCAGATGTTGGATCTTGTGCGAACTAAATTGAACGTAAATCCGTAACACGAA